>NZ_VITA01000006.1 GCF_007827695.1 Sinorhizobium medicae
CCAAATCAAAAACAAACGCCAAGCAAAAAAGCCCCCATACGGGGGCTTTTTGCGCTTCTGATCCATCCTCAATCTCGGTAGTGAGCGCGTCCGAAGCGTTCTGACCTTGCCCCCAAGTTTTATCCAGTTTTGAGTTCGCTCGAGCGGTTTTGGGTTGCTGTATTCGGGCGGTAGCGACGGGATGCGGTGCGGAGCCATTCCGGCTGCAGCACCGCATCCCGTCGCGGGTTGATTGTCTGAGCGAACTCGGCAGGTGTCATCCAGCCGAGTCCGGAGTGTGGTCGATGATCGTTGTAATCGCTGCGCCAGTTTGAAAGCGCTGATCGAGCATGGGTCAGGGACGAGAAGAGCGTTTCATTCAGGAACTCGTCTCGCAGCCGCCCATTGAAGCTTTCGACGAAGGCGTTCTGGATCGGTTTGCCCGGTGCGATGTAGTGCCATTCCACCTTGGTCCGATCGGTCAATTGCAGGATCGCGTTGCTGGTGAACTCACTGCATTGTCGCTGACGATCATCTTCGGCTTGCCTCGTTTCTCGATCATCCGGTCCAGCTCACGGGCAACCCGCAGGCCGGAAAGGGACGTATCGGCGACGAGTGGCAGGCACTCCCTGGTGCAATCGTCAACGACCGTAAGTACCCGGAACCTTCGACCATCGGTGAGTTGATCCGACACGAAGTCCAGTGACCAACGATCATTGGCGGCAAGCGGGATCAGCATCGGTGCACGTGTGCCTATCGCTCGTTTCCGGCCGCCGCGCTTGCGCACCCGTCAGCTTCTCTTCACGGTAGAGCCGAAAGAGCAGTGTGTGGTTCACAAGGTGACCCTGTAGAGCGACAATCTGGCTGAGATCCGCATTGCCTCGCCTGAACTGCTCCCTGAGAATGGGTTATTGCCTCATCTAAATTGCTCCCGACGAATCAACCTCGGGAGCTGTGATGAGGAAGGTAAGCATGGCGACACGTGCGGAATTGGTTGCGGCGATCAGTTGTCGCTATGTATTAGGTGGGCGGGCCGAGAAGGCGAGGATGTTAGACGAGTTCGTGGCGCTCACGGGCTTTCACCGCAAGCATGCGATGCGACTGCTGCGAGGAGACCGCGAACCGGCGAAGGGTGGTCCTCGGCCAGGGCGCCGGGTTTACGGCGATGACGTGCGGGCAGCGCTCGTCGGTGTTTGGGAGGCGTCGGATCGAATTTGCGGCAAGCGACTACACCCCCTGTTGCCAACACTGATCGAAGCGATGGAACGTCATGGACACGGCGATATGAATTGCGAGACGCGCCGGCAACTCTTGGCGATGAGCCCAGCGACGATTGATCGGGTCCTCAAGGAGATCAAAGCGAGCGCCACGGGTCCGCGGCGCCGGAAAGGGTCAACAGCGATACGGCGTAGTGTTCCCGTTCGAACCTTCTCGGATTGGGATGACCCCGCACCCGGCTTTGTCGAGGCTGATCTCGTTTCTCATTCCGGCCCGTACGCGAGGGGTGCCTTCTCTCAAACGCTGGTGTTGACCGATATAGCCACGGGCTGGACGGAATGCGCGCCGCTGCTGGTTCGCGAGCAAACGGTACTGATCACTGCGTTGGCCGAACTGCGCAAGTTGCTGCCGTTCCCGCTGCTGGGCTTCGACACCGACAACGACAGTGTATTCATGAACGAGAGTGTTCATGAGTATTGCTTGCGCGATAATATCGAGCTCACCCGTTGCCGCCCCTACCGAAAGAATGATCAGGCATTTGTCGAGCAGAAGAATGGCGCGATCGTGCGCAAGATCGTTGGATACCGACGCTTCGAGGGGCTGCGAGCCACTCGGGAACTGGCCAAGCTTTATTCGTCAATGCGGTTGTTCGTGAATTTCTTTCAGCCATCATTCAAGCTGAAAGAAAAGCACCGTGACGGAGCCAAGGTGGTCAAGCGCTATCATCGTCCCGCCACGCCCTATCAGCGGCTGCTTGACGACCCACGCACGCCGGAGGATACATGCCTTCGGCTCAAGGCGATGTACCTGACACTCGATCCGGTCCGGCTGCTCCGCGACATACGCCTGGCACAAACGAGATTGGTCGAAATTGCTGACAAGCCTGATGGTTCGCCTGCCACCGACGGCGAGGCATTACCGCTCGAAGACTTTCTGTCTGGCTTACGGATTGCTTGGCGTGGTGGTGAAGTGAAACCGACTGCCCGCTCCAAGCCAGCGGCCAAGCGAGAGCGGCGGAGGCCCGATCCTCTACTCGCCGTCACTGCCGAACTCGAGGAATGGTTCGAGGCGGAGCCTTGGCGAACTTCGCGAGAGTTGCTTGAACGCTTGCAGGTCAAATACCCCGGCGTGTATCCCGACCGCCTCATTCGGACCGTGCAGCGTCGAATGAAGATCTGGCGCAGTACACAGGCCAATGCGCTGGTGTTCGGGCCATTCGCCGATGTCGCGCGGCAGACGCAAATCGTAGAGGTCGTGCAGTGAGATCGTTACCGACCAATACCGGTTCGGCATCCGCGCTCATACCGCCAGGTTGGCCTTCGACAACCCGACCCTACGCAAAACATGATGACCGCCCGCGAAGCCGCCCGCTCGCTACAGCGCTATTGAGGGCGCGCTCGCGAGCGGCTTCGCTACCTCCGTCACCTGCACCAGGTGCGGGGACACGATCGGAACAACCCGTGAGGCATTCGAGAACATCCGAGTGAGGCAACGGCATTATTCTCTGGGAACACTCTTGGGTGAGGCAATACGCGTCTCATCTTGGTTGTCGCGCTGCATGACCCTCACGCCTGAGCAGCACATGAAGGCGTCGATATCCAAAGCGGCGGCGTTCATGCGCCAGCGCCTTCATCCGCTCGCGAAGGCTATGGTCATCGCTGCGCCTGGTTTCATAACGGATCGTCATCCGGCAAAAGCCGATGGCTTTACACGCCGCCGCATTGTCGAGCATCGCTTCTGCCAGAAGCCGTTTCAGCTTCGTGTTCTCGTCTTCCAGCGTCTTCAGCCGCTTGGCTTCGGATACGTCCATGCCGCCGAACTTGGCCTTCCATTTATAGATGCTGGCATCGCTGACGCCGTGCTTGCGGCAACGCTCCGAGACGGGCGTGCCAGCCTCGTGCTCCTTCCAAATGGTGATGATTTGTTCGTCTGTGAAACGGTTGCTCTTCATTCTCTGGTCCTCTCAACGGTCCAGAGCTTACTTCAAAATGGATTATTTCAACGGGGCAAGGTCACTCGCGATTGTCGCGGCGAAGATATGGCTGCCCACTTTGTCAACATGACCTAAGTTTCTCGAAAATGCCTCCGACAAGCCGAACGCCTCAGATTGTCGTGACCCGTTCGATCGCCTATGCAAGAATTTAAAAAGTCTAATCGCACGTCACAGGATTACAATGAAAACGACTACATTGATCGAGGTGCACTCGGATCTTGGCTTGCAGATGATCAAGGCCCGAGTAGTCGAACGTTCGTTGCCGTTCGTTGAGAAGTCCGATGGACTGATCATACATTTGCCGCTGGGTCAAATTCACGCTTTCGGGGAAAATGGCGGCTTGCGACTGACGCTTCATGCAAGTGATCACATGAAGCTACACCTCCTCCAGGAAGCGGTCGATCACCGTCTCGACGAAGCGGCTGTTGCCCTTGACCGCCGATGGTCGCTGACCAAGCTAGGGCTTGTTCCGCCGAATTTGACCTTCGCGATAGTGGAGTCCTGTGAGCGCGTCCGTCCGTCCTACTATCGGGTGCGACTTTCCGGAGCTTCACTTGAACGTTTCTCTCGTGATGGTCTGCATTTCCGGCTGCTGTTCCCATCCGAAAACCATATTGGTCAATGGCCGGTCATTTCGGAAAGCGGGCGCGTGGAATGGCCCGGCGGCATAAGTGAATGGCATCGGCCGGTCTATACGACCCGCAGTGTCAATCTGGAAAAAGGCACCCTCGACTTTGACGTCTTCGCGCATGAAGGAGGGCGCGTAACCGAATGGTGCAAGACGTTGCATCCGGGAATGGACGCGGCCATCATGGGGCCGGGAGGAGAGTGGCTGCCAGACGCGCGATGGATTGCATTGTTTGGCGATGAGACCGCGCTGCCGGCAATCGCCCGCATATTGGAAAGCCTTCCCGAGGAGACCAGTGGTGTAGCGACTATCCTCATATCTGACGCGGGTGATGTGCAGCACCTCAACACGACAAGTAGCGTGGCCGTCCGATGGCTGGTGCGCGGCGATGGCATATCGCTGCTCGACGAATTGAAAAAGCTTCGAATTCCGGACGTCGATCGTTTTGTCTGGATTGCGAGCGAGCGATCCGAGGTCAATGAGGCTCGGAATATTTTGGTTGCTCGCGGCATTCAAAGGGCGGAGATGCGTGTGGCATCCTACTGGTCTCGTTAATTCCCTTGTTCTGTTTCAGAGAAGAGTTGTGATGTGGTGCAAAACTGCAACCACCGCGGATAGTCAAATCAGATTGCGAAAAGTGGATTGATCTACTCATCTTTTGTCCATAATTGTCCTTTTGCTAGGGGTTACCAATGTGAGGGGATAATGACATTTTCTAAGAGATTGCAGCCGTTTCTTGGCTGCACGGCAATCGCAATCGTCGCAACGGCAGTATCGATCGGGCCAGGCACGCGCATTGCGATGGCTCAGGACGCGACGCCGAGCGATGAGGATGCCGCGACGACGCTGGCGCCGATTATCATCACTGGCGAGAAATTCGGCCGTGATCAGTTCACCACCTTCACCAGTGTCGAGGTTTTCACAGGCGGAGAACTTCACGATCTCGTCCGACCGACACTCAATGATGCGCTGAACAGCTCACCCAACATCCGTGCCTTCATGAGTGGCAGAGGTAATTCCGACATTGTCATCCGCGGTTTGAGCTCGGAGGGTGTAACGGCTCCGAGCCGCTCGAACCCGGTGATTTCGGTGGTCGTGGACGGCGCAGAACAGGGTGTCGAGGCAACCCGGCGCGGGACGCGAGGCCTCTGGGACGTCGAGCAGGTCGAAGTATTGCGTGGTCCGCAATCTACGCTTCAGGGACGCAACGCGCTCGCGGGATCCGTCATCATCAAGACGAAAGATCCGACTTATACCCCCGAAGCCAGTATTGAAGGCCTGATCGGAACCGACGAGTACAAATCCGGCGCCTTTGCCGTTTCGGCGCCGATCGTCGAAGACGAGCTGGCATTTCGTATCTCCGGGCAAATCTTTCGCCGGGACAACGACATCGACTATGTCGATCCGTCCATTTCGGACGTGGGCGAAGAGGAGTTCGAGGAAATTCGCGGCAAGCTGCTCTGGGAGCCTGCAGAAATACCGGGCCTCCGGGGGCTGTTTACCGTTAGCCGTACGCATGACAAACCGGCATGGGCTCTGGTGAGCGGTCCCGATTTCTTCGCCAGACGATTCGATGATACGACTGCAGAACGGCGCGATACTTACGTTAACCGCTACATCGCCGACCTGACCTACGAGATCAACGAGGACTGGAAGATTCAGTCGATTACGTCGTTCGTAGACACGGACGTGGAGATTACTTCTCCTCAAACGCCGACGCTTCAACAGTTCCAACTCATCCGTGATGACACACGCGAGGGCGGAGACTTCTCCCAGGATATCCGTCTCACTTACGGATCGGCGGAGTCTCAATTTTCGGGCGTCTTCGGTCTTTTCGCAGGCCGATCCACCTTCGATCTCGACTCGAACATCCGGGTGGTGGCAGATCCAGTCACCCCGTTCATCTTGCCGTTCCAGCAGCTACAGGCGAAGAACAAGAGCGAGACGACCGCTCTGTACGCGGACACCCGCTACGAGTTTGTCGATCGATGGACGCTGCTGGCCGGCGGTCGGCTGGTCCATGACAAGGTCTCGGCCAACTACACGGGCAGCCTGCTGGACGCCTCCACCTTCGGATATGTTCCGCTTACGGAGAACAATTCGGTCTCAAACACCGAATTCCTGCCCAAGATCGGCCTTGCCTTTGAACTCGACGAGAACCAGAATCTCGCCGCTACCATCAGTAAAGGCTACCGCCCGGGCTATTCGGAACTCATTATCGGCACGACCGACATCAATACGGTCAGGCCGGAATCTCTCTGGGCCTATGAACTTGCTTATCGTTCCAAGTGGCTGGAGGACCGTCTGCAGGTGAACGGGAACGTCTTCTACTACGATTACACGAACCAGCAGGTTCCAATCGAATTCGATCCTCGCTTCCCAGCCCAGACGATCAGTCTCAATGCAGCCGAATCTCATTCCTATGGTGCCGAAATCGAAGTTCGTTACGGCTTCGATTCTGGCCTAGAGCTCTTCTCTGGGCTCGGCCTCATGAAGTCGAAGTTTGATAAGGGCGACTTCAAGGGCAAGGAATTTCCCGAAGCGCCATCGCTCACCGCCTCTTTCGGTGGCGTCTACAAGCATGAAAGCGGTTTCTTCGCAGGCGGCGACGTGTCCTTCACGGACGGCTACTACAGCAAAGGCGACGTGAAGAATGTTCGTGCCCTGGATTCGTTTACTGTTGTAAATGCGAATATCGGCTACGAAAAAGACAACTTGAAGATCACTGCGTTTGCCAGGAATCTGTTCGACGAGGAATACCTGACCTCGATTTCGAGCAATGGCAACCTGGCGACCATCGGCGACGGGCGCTCGTTCGGCGTACGCGTCAACGCCACCTTCTGATTAATCTGACAAGCCATTCAGGCTTCTTCAAACCCGCCAGGTTTTTCAGCCCGGCGGGTTTTCGTTCTATAGGTCAGCGTCTTCCACCGGAACACAGATCGGAGCCTGCGTTCGCGGTTCGGTGATGATCGTCACATCGACATCGAAGACGCGCTTGACGATATCTGATGTCAAGACATCGGCCGGGGAACCTTCGGACACGATCGCACCGTGTTTTAAAAGAACCAGATTGTCAGCATAACGTGCAGCCTGATTGAGGTCGTGCAATACTGCGACGATGGTTACGCCGCGTTCGCGAACAAGCTTTCGGGCGAGACGCAGGGTATCGATCTGATGGGAAAGGTCGAGAAAGGTTGTTGGCTCGTCGAGCAGGAGAACGCTGGTTCGTTGCGCCAGGGTCATGGCGATCCAGGCGCGCTGTCGCTGTCCGCCGGAAAGCGTATCAAATTTCTCGCCAGCGAGATCCGCCGTGTCGGTGACCGCAAGCGCCTCCTCGCAGGCTTCGTCGTCCTCCTTCGTCCATCGGCCAAACAGGGTACGGTGAGGGTAACGGCCCTGCCTGACCAGATCCATGACCGTCATGCCTTCAGGCGCCGACTGATTTTGCGAGAGAAGTCCGATACGTTGCGCCAGTTCCTTCCGCGGAAACATCGAAATCGAGTATCCGTTGATCAGCACGGTGCCCTGTTGCGGCCGGATCAGGCCGGCAAGTGCCCTGAGTAGGGTCGATTTTCCGCAGCCATTCGGACCAAGCAGCACAGTGAAGGAAGCTTCTGGAACGGATAAGTCGAGATCTCGCAGGATAAGCCTGGCGCCATATCCGATCGAGGCAGCGCGGGTTTCAAGGATAGGAAGGGCAAGCTGTTCAGGCATTTTTCTTCCGCCACATGAGGTAAGCAAAGAATGGCGCGCCCAGAATAGCCGTCATCAATCCGACGGGCAGCGGCGCTGGCGTAAACAACGTGCGCGCCGCAAGGTCGGCTCCGACCACCAGAAGTCCGCCGGCAAGCGCGGTGACCGGCAGCATGAGACCGTGGGAATGCCCTACGAGCGCGCGAGCAATGTGCGGTGCGATCAGACCAACGAATGCCACCAGACCTGCCGCAGCGACTGCGGCGCCAGACAGGACAGCGCAAAGGACGAACATGACGGCTCGGATCAGTTCTACTGGTTGCCCCCGCGCCCTTGCGGTCTCGTCCCCCAGGATAAGCAGGTCCATTTCCCGCGCGATCAGGGCACTGCCCGCTATGCCTATCGTGAGCCATGTCGCGAGGGTACGGATTTTATCCCAGGTGCTGTTGTAGATGCTGCCGGAAAGCCAGACCATCGCTCGCTGCACGGCCTGGGGGTTTCCGAAGGTGGAGATGAAGTTTGCGCCGGCCCCGGCTAGCGAACTGAGGCCGATGCCGATGAGAATGATGCGCAGCGAAGAACTGCCGCTGTTCCATGACAAGGCATAGATCGCGAGGGACATTGTGAGGGCTCCGGCAAATGCCAGCCACGAAAGCAGGTGTGTGGGAGGCACCTCGAACCTGACGATGACAATGACCGCTGCAAGGGCAGCGCCGGCATTGACACCGATCAGACCCGGTTCCGCCAATGGATTTCGCAACACCGACTGGGCAATCATACCCGCAGTGGCAAGCGATGCGCCAACAAGGAAGCCCAAAATAACCCTTGGAAGACGAATATCGCGGATAATCTGTATGGACTGTGCATCCGCCGCCGGGCTGTCGGTGAGGACTGCAAGGATTTGTGCGATGCTGACATGGTGGTCACCAATCGCAAGCGCCAAGAACAGTATGACGACCGAAAAGCCCGATAGGATGAGAACGCTTCGCATCAACCAATCCCACCGGCGCGCAACCGCGCCAGCCAGATGAAGAATGGAGCCCCCACCAGGGCAAGCGTCACGCCAACCGGAACGTCGATTCCCGTCAAACTTCTTTGCAGACCGTCTGCCATGACAACCAATAACGCTCCCGAAATTGCACAGAAGGGAAGAATCCAGCGGTAGTCAGTGCCGAGGCTCAAGCGCACGATGTGTGGCACCACAAGTCCGACAAACCCGATAGGACCTGCCAGCGCAACCGAACTTCCCGCCATCAGGACCATGAGGGCTCCCGAAACGAGTCTCCATAAAAGGACATTCTGACCGACGGCCTGCGCGACATCCGCCCCGAGACTGAGTGTGCTCACCTCTCTTGCCAGCAGCAGAGTGGCAGCAACTCCTGCCAGGGCAAAAGGCGCCACGGCTGCCACGGCAGCCATATCCTTTCCCGTCAATGAACCAACGGACCACAACCTGATAATGTCGATGGCTTTCATGTCGAAGATGAGCAGCGATGCGGACACCGAGCCGAGGAAAACGCTCAACACCGCGCCTGACAGGGCGAGCTTCACCGGGGTCACACCGGACACGCCGGTTGACGCGACCATATAAACGAGGATCCCTGCTACTGCGGCGCCGCCAAAGGCGAACCACAGGAACACCAGCGGAGATTGCGCGTCGAAGAAGACGATGGATATAACGACCGCAAAAGCCGCCCCGGCGCTTATGCCAAGCAGATCAGGCGAAGCCAGCGGATTGTTTGTGACCGCCTGCATCAAGGCTCCGGCAACGCCCAATGTCGAACCTACGATGATGGCGGTGAGAACTCGTGGTAACCTGATAGTGGAAATAACTACGTCCTGATGGCTGGTTCCCTCCGATATTATCGCGCGCAAGGCATCACCCAGTGGTATCGCAGTGGTGCCGATCGTAAGTGACCACAGGCTCAGCAGAGCGAGCAGCAGCGCAAACAGGCCAAAAGCAAAGATCCGCGTCGCGGGGGTGTTGCGCCGCGCCGACTCTATGACCACCATTTCACGGCCTCGGGATGATGTAAGTCTCGATGTCATCGAGAATCTTATTGGCCGACGCCAGACCGTTGAACTCTATCCAGGTGCCTGCGTCTACTCGATAAACGCGGCCCGCTTTGACGGCCGGCAGCATTTTCCACAATGGGTTCGTCAGCACGGCCTCATGCCTGCCGCTGGTGGCTGAATCGTTGGAACCGCCGACGATGTAGAGCAGGATATCCCCATCCAGGCCGGCCAGTCCCTCGAAATCGATGCGTTTCGTTCCGACATTCGTTTCGGATGTCTCGAAATCTGTACGCCTGACACCCGCCTTGCGCAGCACGTCGAACGGCGCCCATGCATTGGGTTCATCGAGAAAGACCTGGAATTCCCAGGGCGTGATGCGGACCACCGATACTCGCAAATCCTTGGGAACCCGCTCGCGAACTGCCGCAACCCGCTTCTCGTATTCAGCGAAGCGACCTTCAATTCCATCGTCGACGCCAGCGATATTTGCCAGCGTCCGATAGAATTCTTTCCAGTTCGCTCCGGTGAGCAGCGCGGTGGGAGCCAATCGCGATGCCATCTGGTATGCTTCCTCGCCCAGGAAGCTGCTGCCGATGATGAGATCGGGCTGAAGCGCGACGATCTTCTCGATGCTGGGCTCCAAGAAAGAACCGAGATCCACCACACCCGCCGCCTCAGCTTTCGACTTCAGATCCTCATCGCTCATCCCGAAAAGCGGAGCGCCAACGACAGGTAGGCCAAGCTCCAACGCTATGCCAAGACTGAACGTCGGGACTAGAGATATGATCCGTTTCGGCTCCTTGGGAGCGCACAGCGGTGGGTGGAGGAACGCCCCTTCGGCGATAAGCCTACCGTCACATTGAGCGAAAACAGGAGAAGACAGCATGATGCCTAGTAAAGCCAACACAACAAAGCGCATGAAGAATCCAAATATGAGATTTTCGTTCATGTTAAAATAGCTTGGCGGGCCGATCTGCGCAATGCCGAGAAAGGCTTGCTGCCTTTCGGGCGGTTCAGATAGCCACGCGCGACGCCGGCTCCGCTTATGTAAAGCTCGCCGGTAACGCCGATCGGGACCGGAGCGCCGTGTGCGTCCAGAATGTAGATCTGCGTGTTCGAGATCGGGCCGCCCACTGGCACGCTTGGGGGATCGAGAAGCGACGGCTCAACGCGAAGTGCTGCTGACCAGATCGTCGTCTCGGTCGGGCCGTAGAGATTCCAGAGTTCGCCGCCACGCGTGAGAAGATCTGCCGCCAAGGCACTGTTGAGCGCCTCGCCACCGCACAGCATTTTAAGTTCTGGCGTACCTTGCCATCCCGCCTCGACGAGCATGCGCCATAAGGCCGGTGTCGCCTTGTATTCGTCGCCGTTTCCCGGGCGGAACCATGGTGACGTGGAAATTCGAGAAGGGCGACGATGAAGTGGAAATCACCCCGAAAGGTCGGTTGACGCTGAGTTCAGCGCATCAAGAGCTCCAGGCCGCACTTGCGGGATCGGGAATCGCTCACCTGTTCGAAGACTATGTCCGTGATGATGTCGAAAGAGGCCGGCTTATCGAATTGCTCTGCGACTGGAAGCAGAAGCTGCCGAGCTGGTATCTGTATTATCCAAGCCGGCGGCATACGAGCGCCGCCATGCGTGCTTTCCTCGAATACACCCGCAACCAGAGATTGGACACCGGAGCGCCACATAAACGAATTTCGTGAGGTAAAATGAGTCTACGTCCCGTACGAAATAGTCCGCTGCGGTCATCGGTAACAAGAAGCGCTTGTGGAGCATTGAATGGCGGCGATGATACGCAACTATAGATGGAGGTGGGCGCCGCGCTAAGTTCAATCAAAAATCCTGCGAGGATCTCTTTGCGTTTCTAATTCACGTCCGAACGCGAAGAGTTGGCGATGCGGATGTGGGGCGGCTGCGTCGGCCACAGGCCCGAGGAGATTTTACCCATTGGACCACGATGGTTTTAGGTCGCACGGACCTAAAACCATGAACGTGATTTATTCAAACGAGTTGAGACGCGGGACCGCGGCGGAAGCCGCGCACATTTTCCTCATCCCGCTAGTGATTGTGGCGCGGCATGTTTTTGGCGATTTGCCGGAAGTCTGCGGCACCCTCGAGCACCGCTCCATCGGAAAGCTGGGTGACGGATTTGCGATAGATACGCTGCCAGGGCGTGGCGTCGGACGGCACGGCCGGTATGCCATCCGCCTTTCGCCTTTCGATCTCGCCGTCGGAAACCAGCATGTCGCAAAGGCCCAGGTTGAAATCGATCCGGATCACATCGCCGTTCCGCAACCAGGCGAGACCGCCGCCGGCCGCACTCTCCGGCGAGGCGTTCAGGATGGAGGGGCTGTCCGCCGTGCCGGACTGGCGACCGTCACCGATGGTGGGCAGGCTCTTGATGCCACGCTTCAGGAGGTGATCCGGCGGCTGCATGTTCACGACTTCCGCCGATCCCGGCCAGCCGAGCGGCCCCGCACCGCGGATCACCAGGATGGTGTCTTCATCGATGTCGAGTTGGGGGTCGTTGATGCGCTTGTGATAGTCTTCCGAACCATCGAAGACCACGGCCTTGCCTTCGAAAACACCCTCGCGCCCCGGCTCCTGAAGATACCGCTTCCTGAAATCGTCTGAGACCACGCTCATCTTCATGATCGCGAAGTCGAAGAGATTGCCCTTCAGCACCAGGAAGCCCGCCTTTTCCCTGAGCGGCTCCTCAAAGCGCCTGATGACCTCACGGTCCGTCGATTCGCGTCCCTCGAGGTTCTCGGCCATGGATTTTCCCGTGACGGTGCGACAGCTACCGTCGAGCTTTCCGGCCTGCAGCAGTTCCCACATGATGGCGGGTGTGCCGCCCGCGCGGTGGTAGCGTTCGCCGAGATAGGCACCCGCCGGCTGGATGTTGGCGAGCAGCGGGATATCGAAGCCATGAACCTGCCAGTCGTCCGGATAAAGTTCCACGCCCGCATGCTTCGCCATGGCCGCAAGATGTGGCTGGGCATTGGTCGACCCGCCGATCGCCGAGTTGACTCGGATAGCGTTGAGAAAGGCTTCGCGGGTCAGGATGTCGGAGGGCTTCAGGTCCTCCATGACGAGTTCCACGGCGCGGCGTCCGGTACGATAGGCCATCTGCCCACGCTCGCGATAGGCAGCGGGGATGGCGCCGCAGCCGGTGAGCGACATGCCGAGCGCTTCGGCCATGGCGTTCATAGTCGAAGCCGTGCCCATGGTGTTGCAATGGCCGACCGAAGGCGCCGAATCGAGCGCGGCCTGCATGAATTCCTCGCGATCGATCTCGCCTGCCGCCAGTTTGCGGCGCATGCGCCAGATCACCGTGCCCGAGCCGACGAGGTCGCCTTCGTGCCAGCCATCGAGCATGGGTCCGCCGGAGAGCACGATCGCCGGAATATCGACCGTCGAAGCCGCCATCAGGGCGGACGGCGTGGTCTTGTCGCAGCCGGTGGTCAGCACCACGCCATCCAGCGGATAGCCGTAGAGAATTTCCACCAGGCCCAGATAGGCGAGGTTGCGGTCGAGGGCGGCGGTCGGACGCTTGCAGTTCTCGAAGATCGGGTGCGTCGGGAATTCGATCGGAATGCCGCCTGCATCGCGGATGCCGTCGCGAACACGCTTCGCCAGATCCATGTGGACCCGATTGCATGGGGTGAGATCGCTGCCGCTCTGGGCAATGCCGATGACGGGCTTGCCGGAACGCAACTCCTCCGGCGTTACGCCGTAGTTCATGAAGCGCTCGAGATAGAGTGCCGTAAGATCGATATGGTCCGGATTGTCGAACCAGTCCTGCGAGCGCAAGCGGCGCTGGAGTTTGTCAGCCATGGCGGAACCTAGTTTCTCCGGTTGAGCTTTTCGAGATGCAGAAGCAATCCGCTGTGGTCGCGTCCGGCACCGCCGGACTCGACGAAAGCGGCAAACTCCTTCCGTACCTGTTTCGTCAGGGGAAGGTCGAGGGAAAGTTCTTCCATCATCGCCATGACGGCGTCCAGATCCTTGAGCTGGTTGCTCGAAGCTCCGCCGGGCTCGAAGTCGCGCTTCACCATGCGGTCGCCGTGCAATTCCAGGATCCGGCTTTCGGCGAAGCCGCCGCGGATCGCGTCCCGGAAAGCCGCCCGCGAAGCACCGCCTGCTTCCACCAGGATCATCGCTTCGGCTACGGCGCCGATGGTGACGGCGACGATCTGCTGGTTGGCAAGCTTGCAGATCTGGCCGGCACCGCTCGGGCCCACATGGGTCACGCGGCCAAGCGCCGCAAAGACATCCTTCAGACTTTCCACTACGGCGCCATCGCCGCCGGCCATGATGGCGAGCGTTCCGGCTGTGGCGCCCACGACGCCACCTGAAACCGGTGCGTCGAGGTGACGGATGCCACGTTCCGCCAGTTTCAGCGCATGCTCGCGGGCGATCGGCGGGGCGATCGAGCTGCAATCCACCACGACCGCGCCTTCGGGCAAGGCATCGGCGACGCCGCGTTCGAACAGGACGTCCGATACGGCATCGCCATTGGTCAGCATGGTGAAGACGACCCTGGCTCCGGCAACGGCATCGGCCGGCGAGGCAGCAATCTTAGCGCCGTCGGCGGCCAGCGGTGTGGCCTTGGCGGCGTCGCGGTTCCATACCGTAACCGGAAAACCGGCACGGCTCAGGCGCCGAGCCATCGGCGCGCCCATCAAGCCGGTGCCGAGAAACGCAATCATCGGCTTTCCGCTCACAGCGTTCCTCCCAGTTCATCCTCGACGTGTACGCGAATGATCTCGTCGAAGCTCTTTTCGGCGGTGAAGCCGAGTTCGATGGCGCGCTTCGCCTCGAAGCCCGGCGCCCAGCCGGCGACCATCTTCATGATCATCTCGTCGGGCTCACGGCGGATGAGTTTCACAGCTTTTTCGCCGGCAACGCGGCGCAACGCCTCGATCTGCTCGCCCACGGTGGCACTGAGACCCGGCATGGAAAGGTTTCGCCGGGGGCCGACCTTTTCAAGATCGATGGTTGCGCCATGGATGAGGAAGCCGACCGCCGAGCGCGGCGAAGTATGCCAGTGCCGGACATCCTCCGAAACGGGCAGCACGGCCTCCTGACCGACCAGCGGCTCGCGCAGGATATTGGAGAAAAAGCCGGAGGCGGCCTTGTTGGGCTTGCCGGGACGGATGCAGATCGTCGGCAGTCGAATGCCGATCCCGTCGAAGTAGCCGCGGCGGCTGTAATCGGAGAGCAGCAGCTCGCAGATGGCTTTCTGGGTGCCGTAGCTCGTGAGCGGAGTCAGGTGATAGTCGTCGGGAATGGGGAAGGGGAGAGGCGCCCCGACGACGGCGATCGAAGAGGTGAAGACAATTCGGGGCTTGTAGCCGTCCTTGTCGTGAGCGATGCGGATTGCATCGAAGAGATAGCGCGTGCCGTCGAGATTGATGCGATAGCCCTTTTCAAAATCCAGTTCGGCCTCACCTGAGACGATTGCCGCCAGGTGGAAGATCACATCCGGGCGGCTCTCGATCAGTTTCTCGGCCTCGCCGGCAGCGGAAAGGTCGCCTTCGCGCGCAACAACGGTCCCGGCATAGCCCTGCGGCGTCTCCGGCGTCACCACGTCCACAAGTGTCAGCTTCTCGACCGGCTTTCCGCCGAGCGCGCCGTCCTTGACGAGGCGTTGCGTGAGCTTGCGGCCGACCATGCCGGCGGCGCCGATGATCAGGATATGCATGGATGTCTCCTCCTTAAGTGAGGCCGCATGCGCGTGAGCCTTTCATGCGGAGTGGAAAATATCTATTGTAGGGTTGTCTGATAACCTTATATGCTCTGCTTGAAAACAGGATTTTGCGGTTCGCGGAATAATCCCGGTTACGAGCGAGCACGTGGCGTTTCCCCAGGCAGCCGCGGAGGAAGGCAGGAATTATGACGAGCGGAATGACGGGCGCGGTAGAGGAGCCGAGCGGCGCTGCGGTACTGCGCCGAATGCTCGGCGACGATATCGTGCTGATCGAAAGGGAGAAGATGCTTCCCTACTGCCGCGATTGGCATGGCGATGCGGTCAGCTCCGCAGTGGCGGTGATTCGCCCTCGCTCGACCGATCAGGTGGCGGCAGCCGTGAAGGCCTGCCGGGCGCTCGGGTTTTCGATCGTGCCGCAGGGCGGCAATACCGGGCTGGTACTCGGCGCCATTCCCGATGCCCCGGAACGGCAGGTCGTACTTTCTCTCGAGCGCATGAACCGCATCCGTAAGATCGATGCGGACGACTTTTCGGCTGTTGTCGAGGCTGGCTGCATTCTTTCCGAGCTCAAGGATGCGGTCTCGGAAAAGGGCATGTTCTTTCCGCTTGCACTCGGCGCGCAGGGGAGTTGCCGGATCGGGGGCAATGTTTCGACGAATGCCGGAGGCGTCAACGTGCTCCGCTACGGCATGACGCGTGAACTGGTGCTTGGGCTTGAAGTGGTCCTTCCGGATGGCAGCATCCTCGAAGGTCTTTCGACGCTGAGGAAGGACAATCGCGGTATCGATCTGAAGCAGCTCTTTATCGGTGCGGAAGGCACGCTCGGCATCATCACCGCCGTGTCAATCAAGCTGACGCCCTATCCGGATCAGGCAGCGACCGCGCTCCTCGGCCTTGCCTCCCTGGAAGATGCCATCAAGCTCTATCGCCGGGCTCGCCGGGACTGCTGCGACCTGATGTCGGCCTTTGAATTTATGCCGCCGCTCGCTTTCACCTTGGCACAGGAGGCGATTTCCGACCTGCCGATCCCAATCTCGACGGAATATCCGGCCTATGTGCTGATGGAAATCTCCGGCTCCGGCCTCGTCGATGTCGACGATCTGATGCAGCGCTTCCTTGAAGGTGTATTGGAGGAAGGGCTGGTTCTCGACGGAACGATCGCCGCCTCGCAGACGCAGGCGCGCAATCTCTGGCTGATTCGCGAAGGGATAAACGAAGGCCAGGCAAAGCGCGGCGCCCATATGCGCACCGATATTTCCGTGCCGCTCTCACAGCTCGCATCTTTCGTGGATGAGGCCGAAAGGGCGGTCTCCGAGGCACTTCCGGGTGCCGTCAGCGTTTCCTATGGCCATGTCGGCGACGGCAATGTGCACCTCAACGTCCTGCCGCCGTCAGGCAGTACACCAGAGGAGCGCATCCAGTTGATCTACAAGGCCAAGTCGGTCGTGAACGAGGTGCTCGACCGATATGCGGGAAGCATCAGCGCCGAGCACGGCATCGGGCGCCTGAAGCGTCCGGACTTCGATGCCAGGTTGCCCGAGACCAGCCGAAAGCTGTTGACGGCGCTCAAGCATGCCGTTGATCCGGAGTTGATCATGAATCCTGGTTGCCAGCTGCGATTCTAGATACGAACGTGATCTATTCTAATAGATGGGGCGGGATGAGAGCGGACTTTCCTCAATCTGCTCGAAGCGGGAGAAGCAATCTTGATGGCAACGGATTTCGGACAGATCAGCAGGAGCGAGCACTTGCCTGCGCGCATCGCGGCCAAGATCGGCAGGGAGATCACCGAAGGACGTATCGCGCCCGGAGAGAAACTGCCGACCGAAAATCTGCTCGCCACGACCTTCGGGGTCAGCCGTTCGGTGGTGCGGGAGGCGATAGCGCAATTGCGCAATGAAGGGCTGGTGGAAACCCGCCAGGGCGTCGGCGCCTTCGCTACGGAAATCGAGCGCCGGCAATCTCTTCGGATAGAGCAGGGAGACCTTGCCAACCGGGGAAGTTTCCGTGATCTCTTTCAGCTTCGTATCCCGCTGGAAGTGGAGGCGGCGCGGCTTGCGGCGATCCATCATACACCGGAGGAATTGGGCAGGATCGACGAGGCTTTGCTGCAGATGACCGGCACGGATAAATGGACGGGCCAGGGGATCGTCGCCGACCTCGCTTTTCACCGCGCGATCGCGGCCGCAACCCACAACGACTATTTCCTGCTATTCATAGGTTTCATCGCCGAGCGGATCAGCCTGGCGATCAATGCGGCACGCGCCGCTGCGATACTGGAGGAGATCGTTGAAGTCACGATCGCGGAACACGTGTCCATTCGAGATGGCGTGGCGGCGCGGGACCCGATCAAAGCGGGGGAAGCAATGCGCCATCATCTGAACGGGGCGGCGGCCCGTCTGGACCTGACGATCGAAAGCTTCTAGGCGTTGAAGCTTTGCTCGGCTGGCGCCGCCCCCGCTCGCTCCTGGGAGAATATCAGGCTTCACTTACCCACGGCCTAGACATGGCCCAAAAGTCATACTAGAAGCAGGTCATCTCATTGTCAGACATCCTGACAATGAGAGGCGCGTACCTTCGAGGTACGAGATGAGCGGAGGATTTCTGGTGAGTTTCGAACGGGCGCTGAGCGCCGAATATATTCAGCCCGCCGACGCATCCAGCGCGATGCTCGTCGGGCGCGTCTGGTCCAAAACCGCCGGCGGACCCTGTCCGGTCCTGATCAAGGGCGGAGAGGTGTTCGACCTGACCCCGATAGCGGCAACGATCTCGGCGCTTCTCGAGATCGACGGGCTGGCGGACGCTTTGCGCGATTCCACGCGCTTTGCGAGTCTCGGCTCTCTCGACGCGTTCCTCACGGGCGAGGCGGGCGATCTTCTCGCGCCAGCCGATCTGCAGGCCGTCAAGGCGGCTGGCGTCACCTTTGCGGACAGCATGCTGGAGCGCGTGATCGAGGAACAGGCCAAGGGCGATCCGCTGCGTGCGCAGGAGATCCGCGGCCGGCTGGCGCCCGTCCTCGGCGACAATCTCAAGGGCCTCGTCGCCGGTTCGCAGAAGGCCGCCGAGGTCAAGAAACTGCTCCAGGAACTCGGTCTTTGGTCGCAATACCTCGAAGTGGGTATCGGTCCCGACGCCGAAATCTTCACCAAGGCGCAGCCTATGTCTTCGGTCGGCTGTGGTGCGGATATCGGCATCCACCCCAAATCCGACTGGAACAATCCCGAGCCGGAGGTGGTCCTGGCCGTCACGTCGAAGGGCAAGATCGTCGGCGCCACACTCGGCAATGACGTCAATCTTCGCGATTTCGAAGGACGTTCCGCACTGCTCCTCAGCAAGGCCAAGGACAATAATGCGTCCTGCTCGATCGGCCCTTTCATCCGGCTCTTCTACGGCGATTTCACGATTGAGGACGTAAAGCAGGCGGAGGTCTCCCTCGTCGTCGACGGCAGGGAAGGGTTCAGGATGACCGGCGTCAGTCCGATGTCTGCGATCAGCCGCAGCCCTGAAGATCTGGTTTCGCAGCTTCTGAATGACAACCATCAGTATCCTGACGGGGTCGTTTTCTTCCTCGGGACCATGTTTGCGCCGGTGAAGGATCGTCGAGGCGCGGGACTTGGTTTCACGCATGAAATCGGAGACAGGGTCGAGATTTCGACCCCGCATCTCGGGCGACTCGTAAACTGGGTCGATCACAGCGACCGCTGCCCGAAATGGAGTTTCGGCATCGGCGCTCTGATGAAGAATCTTGCCGCGCGCGGGCTCTTGTAGGCGGAACGGGAGGGGCAGATGCAAAAAGCGATCGATATTTTCTACAGACTTCTCGGGCTGCTGCTGATCATGCTGCTCGCAGGCATGGCCTTGATGGTGTTCCTGAACGTGGTGCTGCGCTACGGCTTCAACTCCGGGATCAACATCTCGGACGAGATGTCGCGGTACTTCTTCGTATGGCTGACCTTCATCGGTGCCGTCGTCACCTTCCGGGAAAACTCGCATGTCGGCGTCGAGACCCTGGTCACGCTGTTCGGCCGCAAGGGCCGCATCATCTGCATGATCCTTTCCAACATCGTCGTCATCGCAGTGTCGGCGATCTTCTTCTGGGGCACCTGGAAACAGTCGCCGATCAACGCCTCGATGGCTGCGCCCGTTACCGGCATCTCGATGCTGTGGGTCTACGGGATCGGGTTCTTCACCGGTGCGGGCGTCGTCCTGATCGCGCTCGAACGCCTTTTCCGCTTGTTGACCGGGCGCGTAACGGAAGAAGAAATCGCCGCCTTCGCCGGTGAAAACATGTCTCTCGAACACCTGGCGGAGCGCACATAATGACCCTTGTCGTCTTCATCGTTTCGCTACTCGGTGCCATGGCAATCGGCGTGCCGGTCGCCTTCTCCCTGATGTTCTGCGGCGTCATACTCATGTGGTACATGGGTATGTTCAACACCCAGATCATTGCTCAAAACATGATCGCGGGTGCCGA
Source organism: Sinorhizobium medicae (assembly GCF_007827695.1). Taxonomy (GTDB): domain Bacteria; phylum Pseudomonadota; class Alphaproteobacteria; order Rhizobiales; family Rhizobiaceae; genus Sinorhizobium; species Sinorhizobium medicae. The sequence continues at coordinate 19,721 of NZ_VITA01000006.1, forward strand.
TACCTTCACGCTCCTCGCCATTCCGTTCTTCATTCTCGCCGGTGAATTGATGAACGCGGGCGGGCTTTCGCGCCGCATCATCGACTTCGCAATCGCCTGTGTCGGTCATATTCGCGGCGGCCTCGGCATCGTTGCCATCATGGCGGCTGTGATCATGGCGAGCATCTCCGGTTCGGCGGCAGCCGACACCGCGGCACTTGCCGCGATCCTCATACCGATGATGGCGAAGGCCGGCTACAACGTCCCCCGATCTGCCGGCCTGATCGCCGCAGGTGGCGTTATCGCCCCCGTCATCCCGCCATCCATGGCCTTCATCGTGTTCGGGGTGGCGGCGAACGTTTCCATTACCCAGCTCTTCATGGCAGGCATCGTGCCCGGCCTCCTCATGGGTCTTGCCCTTGTCGCAACCTGGCTGCTGGTCGTGCGGAAGGATGATATCCAGCCACTTCCACGTACGCCTTTGAAAGAGCGTCTCCGCGTCACCGGGCGGGCGCTTTGGGCCCTCGGTATGCCGGTCATCATCCTGGGCGGCATCAAGGCCGGCGTCGTGACGCCGACCGAGGCCGCCGTGGTAGCCGCATTCTATGCCCTCTTCGTCGGCATGGTCATTTATCGCGAGCTCAAGCCACGTGACCTGCCAGGCGTCATCCTGCAGGCCGCGAAGACCACCGCTGTCATCATGTTCCTCGTCTGCGCTGCGCTCGTTTCCTCGTGGCTGATAACCGCGGCGAACATTCCAGCGGAAATCACCGGATTCATCTCTCCGCTGATCGACCGCCCGACGCTTCTGATGTTCGTCATCATGCTGGTCGTATTGGTTGTTGGCACCGCATTGGACCTTACCCCCACGATCCTGATCCTGACACCGGTGCTCATGCCGATTATCAAGCAGGCTGGAATCGATCCTGTCTATTTCGGCGTTCTATTCATCATGAATACCTGCATAGGGCTGCTGACCCCGCCTGTCGGCGTCGTTTTGAACGTCGTCAGCGGCGTCGGCCGGGTTCCGCTCGGAAAGGTCATTGTCGGCGTGACCCCATTCCTGGTCGCCCAGATACTGGTGCTTTTCCTTCTGGTCCTTTTTCCGGACATCGTCATCGTGCCCGCACGCTGGCTCAACTGATCCTCAACCCCTCATCAATAAGTCCAAGGGAGGACATCATGAGAAAACTGCTACTAGCCACGACTGCCATCGCTCTCGGTCTTTCGTCCGCAGCGCCGGCCTTCGCCGAGTTCAACGAACGCAACATCCGGGTTTCGAACGGCATCAACGAAGATCATCCCGTCGGCAACGGCATCAAGGCGATGCAGGCCTGCCTCGATGAAAAGTCGGGCGGCAAGCTGAAGCTCACCGCCTTCTGGGGCGGGGCGCTCGGTGGCGACCTTCAGGCAACGCAGGCCCTTCGTTCGGGCGTACAGGAAGCCGTCGTCACCTCGTCATCGCCGCTCGTCGGCATCATCCCGGCACTCGGCGTCTTCGACCTGCCGTTCCTCTTCGCCAGCGCACAGGAAGCCTATACGGTGCTCGATGGCGATTTCGGCGACATGATGAACGAGAAGCTGGAGGCGGCCGGTCTGGTCAACCTCGCCTATTGGGAAAACGGCTTCCGCAACCTGTCGAACTCGGTTCGTCCGGTCACGAAATGGGAAGACTTCGAAGGAATGAAGGTTCGCGTAATGCAGAACAACATCTTCCTCGACACCTTCCAGAACCTCGGCGCCAACGCCACTCCGATGGCCTTCGGCGAAGTGTTCTCGGCGCTTGAAACCAAGGCGATCGACGCTCAGGAAAACCCCTATGTGACGATCGATACCTCGAAGTTCTTCGAAGTGCAGAAATATGTGACCGAGACGAACCACGCCTACACGCCCTTCCTCTTCCTGTTCTCGAAGCCGATCTTCGACAGCTATACGCCGGAAGAGCAGGCAGCCCTGCGTGAATGCGCAATCGTCGGCCGCGACGAAGAGCGCAAGGTGATCCAGGACCTCAACAAGAAGTCGCTGGAAAAGATCAAGGAAGCCGGGCTTGAAGTGAACGTCCTGTCTGCTGAGGAACAGGCGCGCATTCGCGAAAAATCAAAGGTCGTCTATGAGAAACACAAGGCTGCGATCGGTGCCGACGTGGTCGACGCTATTCTCGCCAAGCTGGAAGAGATCCGCAAGTAACAGTAAAAGCCGGATCTGAATAAGCGGCTTTGTTCGACCCCTTCGAAACCCGCGGCCACACGGCCGCGGGTTTTCTTCATTGGAGCGACCGGCATAGACGACTTCTCGTGTCTTCAGAAATCGTTCTTGTCATGTTGTAATGACAACATTATAGGGTGAAGAGAGAATCTGGAGGCTTGTACATGTTCCACCGCCGTGAACTGGCGAACGCAATTCGTTTCCTGACTGTCGACGTCGTGCAGAAGGCCAATTCCGGCCATCCCGGGACCGCAATGGGCATGGCGGATATTGCCGAGGTGCTTTGGAACGATTTTCTCAGGCACAATCCGGTCAATCCGAGATGGATCAACCGTGACCGTTTCGTTCAGTCGAACGGGCATGGTTCGATGCTGACCTATTCGCTGCTGCATCTCTCCGGCTACGGGGTGACGATTCAGGATTTGAAAGATCATCGAAAGCTGCATTCGAAGACGCCGGGCCATCCGGAATACGGCGTGACGGCCGGAGTCGAGACGACCACCGGTCCGCTTGGCCAGGGCTTCGCCACGGCGGTCGGAATGGCTCTGGCGGAAAAGAAGCTGGCGCAGGAGTTCAACCGCGCCGGTTTCCCCATAGTCAATCACTTCACTTACGTTTTCGTTGGGGACGGCTGCCTCATGGAGGGGGTCGCGCAGGAGGCAGCCTCGCTTGCCGGTACTTTGAAGCTCAACAAGCTGGTCGCTGTCTATGACGACAACAAGATCTCCATCGACGGCGAGACGCCCGGCTGGTTCGCCGACGATAGCGCCGCTCGTTTCCGTGCGCTCGGCTGGAACGTCATTGCGGATGTGGACGGCCATGATGCCGGCGCCATCGCCGCGGCATTTGCCGCTGCCCGCCAGTCGCAGGACAGGCCGACCATGATCTGCTGCAAGACGGTGATCGGTTATGGCTCGCCGAACAAGCAGGGCAAGGAAGAGGTGCATGGCGCACCGCTCGGCGTGGAAGAAGTGGCGCGCACCCGCGAGCACCTCGGCTGGGCTCATGAGGCTTTCATCGTGCCGGACGCCGTGATGCAGGCCTGGGATGCCCGTCCGCGCGGCGAAAAAGCGGAAGCCGAATGGAGGACCCTTTTCGAGCGTTACAGAACAAAGCATCCGGATCTTGCGGCCGAACTGGAACGCCGTAGCGCCGGGCGGCTTCCGGACGGTTTCGACGCGGCCTTTGCGCGCGAGGCCGATCGCATTCTTGGCGGCGAGCCGATCAGGCAGCCGATCCGCAAGGCTTCGAACCGCGTCCTCGGCAATTTGCTTGAAGGCCTCCCGGAAGTGATCGGTGGTTCCGCCGATGTTTCCGTGTCGACGCTGGCATGGACCAGTGCAGCCCGCTCCATCACGCCGGACGATTTTTCAGGGAATTTCGTGCATTACGGCGTGCGGGAGTTCGGCATGTCCGCCATGATGAACGGTATGGCCGCCCATGGCGGTCTCATTCCCTACGGTGCCTGTTATCTCGTCTTCAGCGACTATAGCCGCAATGCCGTGCGCCTTTCGGCCCTGATGGGTCTCAAGGCGATCTTTCTCTACACGCATGATTCGGTCGGTGTCGGCGAGGACGGACCGACGCACCAGCCCTGCGAGCAGCTCGTGGCGCTCCGCGCTGTTCCCAACATGTCGCTGTGGCGGCCGGGCAGCGAGCTGGAAGCGCTTGTTGCCTGGGAATCCGCTTTGAAGCGCGAGGGGCCTAGCGTGATCGTCGCCGCGCGCCAGGAAGGTGGGGTGTTTGCGCACGAAAGCAGCGACATCGACGGCATCCGCCGCGGCGGGTACGTGCTGAAGGATTCCGGCGCCAAACCGGACATCGTCCTTGCTGCGACCGGATCGGAGATCGGCCTCATCCTCGAAGCGGCGGCAGTACTGGAGGAGCAAGGCAAAGCGGTGCGGCTGGCTTCCATTCCCAACGGCAATCTCTTCGCACGGCAGGACCGCGGCTATCAGGAAAGCGTCCTGGCTTTCGGCACGCCGACGGTTTTCGTGGAGGCTGCATCGCCGCTTTATTGGTACCAGTTCCTCAAGGGACCGGGTACGGTGGTCGGTGTGGATCGTTTCGGCGAATCAGCGCCCGGACCGGAGATCTATCGCGTCATGAACCTGACGGCCGAGCGGATCGTGTCCGAGGCCAGTCAACTCTTGCGCTGACGCGATGACTGCCAGACGACGGGGGAAGCATGTATCTCGGTATCGACCTTGGCACCGGTTCGGTCAAAGCACTTCTGATCGACGATGACGGAAGGGCTGTCGGTGAGGCATCGCGGGCCTATCCCGTCTCCTCGCCGGTGCCTGGCTATGCCGAAACGGCACCTGCGGATTGGTGGGCACAAACGGTGGGGGCCGTGCGGGCCTGCTGCGAGGGGCGCGGCGGTGCCGTTCGCGGCGTCGGTCTCTCCGGCCAGGCTCATGGTCTTGTCGTTATAGGGGTAGAGGCAAAACCGTTGCGCCCGGCCATTTTGTGGGCCGACCAGCGTGCCACGGCCGAAATGGAGGCAGTGCTTGCCCTTCCGGAAGCGATACGGCTTCCGCTCGCCAACCCGGTCGTCAGCGGGATGGCCGGCCTCTCCCTGCTTTGGCTGCGGCGGAACGAGCCCGCCACCTACGCCGCGACCCGTCGTATCCTCTCCCCTAAGGACTGGTTGAGGCTCATGATGACCGGCGAGGTCGCAACGGAGCCCGCCGATGCGTCGATGACGCTGCTCTATGATGTCGGGACCGGCCGCTGGGCAGGGGATTTCCTGAGCGCCTTGTCGATCGACCCTGCGATCCTGGCACCCGTCGTCGAGTCCCATTCGGTAGCCGGCAGGCTGAGCGCAGCCGCGGCGGCTGAACTGGGTCTTCCTGCGGGGACGCCCGTGGCCGCAGGCCTTTCCGACACGGCATCCTGCCTGTTCGGCATGGGCCAGACGAAGCCCGGCTCCACGATCCTGCAGGTGGGGTCCGGCATCCAGATCATGTCCGTGGCCGAAGGCATCGAGCCGCAGGTCCAGCCCTTTTACAACAGCTATCGCGGCATTGGCCGCAGCCTTTATTCGATGGCCGCTCTGCAGAACGGGGGCACGGTGTTCGAGTGGGCGCGCATGGTGCTTGGCGCTTCCTGGCCTGAGATGTACCGCGCCGGCTTCGACGAGAGCGAAGGAAATGGCGGCGCGGTCTTCCTGCCCTATGTGACGGGAGAGCGCGCACCGCTGCTCGATCCGAACGCCTCCGCCGCCTGGGCCTATCTGCGCCTCGGTTGCACCCGCAGCCAGCTCATCCGATCGGTCTTCGAAGGCGTTGCGCTCGCCGTACGCGATAGTTGGGATGCCTTGCGCGGCATAGGCCTTTCGGCCGATCGGATGCTCTTGACCGGCGGCGGCAGCACGGACCCGCGCTGGCAGCAGATGCTTGCGGATATTCTTCAGGTGCCGCTCGTGCCGGCGCACGAGCTCGGCAATGCCACGATCGGTGCCGCCTATCTGGGCGGCATGGCGGCCGGTCATTGGCGGGGCGTCGAGGACATTCCTTTCCCGCAGGACCCGGCTGCGCCGGTCGAACCCCGCCCCTTCGACGGGCTGGACGTCCTTCTGTCGCGTTTTCGCGCCACCTATCGTGGCTTGAGGCACATCTGAGACCTCTGCCTGGAGCGGGATGAGGAAGAGTGCGGGCGGTTCTCCGCCCGCATCCCACGCCTCGGCTCCTTGGAGTAGATCACGATGTTTTCAGGTCAGGCCGACCTGAAAACATCGTGATCTGGCGCTCAATAGGTCCGGTGCAGGTCGATGGTCAGCCGTGTGCGATCAGGATGGTGCCAGGACTCGTAATATTCGAGCACCTGTTTATTCTGGTCGTAGGTGACTTCGCGGTTGAACAGAACGTAGCTGTTCATTTCCACATGCAGCTGCGCGGCGATAGCCTCTTCGTTTATGCGCGCGAGCTCGACCTGCCGTTTGCCGGTCGTCGCCACCGCGTCATAGCGTTTGGCAAGATACTGGTACAGCGAGACTTCCTCGAGCTCTTTCGACTGGAGCAGGTCGGGAAAGCGTAAATAGGGCAGGTAGTTGCGCACGACGAGGAACACCACGCCGTCCGCATAGCGCAGGCGTTCCAGAAACACCGCATCATTTTCGCCGATCTGTTCCGCGACATGGGCGGGCGGCTTTATCCGTTCCTGTTTCAACACCCGGGTCGTCAGTTTGAAGCCGGCCTTGGCCATGCTTTCAAGCAGTGGATCGAGCTGCTGGACGAGCGCGATAGGCACCTTGCGGTCGAGCACGAAAGCGCCCCTTCCGCGCTCCGTCCCGATGAGGTTGTCATGAGCAAGCGACTGGAGAGCCTGCCGGACGACGCTTCGCGAGACGTCGTACTGGTGACATAGCTCGCTTTCGGTCGGCAGCTTGCTGCCGGGAGGGTACGCTCCGGACTCGATCGCGGCCCGCAACGTCTCGCCGAGCTGGAAATAGAGGGGGATTGGTGAATTGCGCTCGATGCCCATGCGAATCTCTGCCTTCCGTTACCCGCGGCGTGACTCTGCCCGTTGTTCCCGTCACCTGACAAGCCGACATCGCAAAATGCGCCAGAACTCGTTCACGAGACGTTGACACCTCAAATCTGATCTGATTACGATGTCCGTACAACATAATAAGCGCAGACGCTGATATAGCATATCGCGCTGAGCTCTCAAACCGGGCTCAGGGCTGGGCCGACTGCGGCATGAACAGGGGGCAGAGTGTATCTCGAACGCTTCAAGCTTGACGGCGAACTGGCAGTCGTCACCGGAGGAGGGCGCGGCATCGGACTTGCAAGCGCCGATGCGCTCGGCGAAGCCGGTGCGCGTCTTGCCCTTATCGAGCGCGATCCGGACCTCCTCGAGGAGGCACGCGCCGTCCTTCAGGACAAGGGCTACGACGTCTCGGTGCACGAGGGCGACGTTACCGACGCCGCGCGGATGCAGGCAATTGCGGACGAACTGGCGGCGAAAGGCGGCGCCTCCATCCTCGTCAACAATGCCGGCATCGCGCTCAGTGATATCCCTGCCGAGAACATGGAGGACGAACGCTGGCTCAAGGTCATCGACGTCAACCTGAACGGGGTCTACTGGTGCAGCCGTGCTTTCGGCCGGCACATGCTGTCGATGGGCCGAGGCTCCATCGTCAATGTCGGCTCCATGTCCGGTTTCATCGTCAATCGGCCGCAGCCGCAGGCTCATTACAACGCCTCGAAGGCAGCGGTCCATCAACTGACCCGCTCGCTCGCCGCTGAATGGGCGTCGCGCGGCGTACGGGTCAACGCGGTCGCGCCCACCTACATCGAAACACCGCTCAACGCGCTGGTCGAGAACGACAGGCCGATGCTCGACCGCTGGCTCGATTCAACGCCGATGGCGCGCATGGGCAAGGACCACGAGGTCGCAAGCGTGATCCTCTTCCTGTCCTCTCAGGCGGCAAGCCTGATGACCGGATCGGTCGTACTCGTGGATGGAGGATACACGCTCTGGTGACCGTATCCCGCACCGGGTGCGCACTTCGTCGTGTTTTCCGAACCTAAGAAAAGCAGTCAATAAAAGGAGGAGTTGCAATGTCCCGCATCAAAACACTTTTGGCAGGGTCCGTCGCCCTGTTCTGCCTGACCTCTGCCGCCATGGCCGAGGACTGCAAGGTGGGCCTTACCATGCCCTCGCTGAACGCCCCCTATTTCGCCGCGCAGGTCGCTGCCGTCGAGAAGGCCGCGAAGGACAAGGGATGCGAAATCACCACGGCCGACAGCCAGAATGACTTCTCCAAGCAGATCAACGATGTCGAGGATATGATCGCCAAGGGGATCGACATCCTCATACTCAACCCGCGTGACCAGGAGGCGCTCGTTCCGGTAGCCAACGCGGCAACCGCGGCCGGCGTGAAGGTCGTCGTGATGGACTCCACGCTGAATCCGAAGGCCAACGCCGTCACCCAGGTCCGTTCGTCGAACGATGAGAACGGCCGCCTCGTCGGCGACTGGATCGCCAAGAAGATGAAGGGCAAGCCGATCAAGATGCTGCTTCTCTCGGGCAATCAGGGCAATCCCGGTGGTCTCGAGCGCCGCATGGGCGTCATCAAGGGTATCGTCGAGGGCCAACTCGTCAACGAAGGCGCCGTCAACCTGCAGATTCTCGGCCAGGGCTGGGGGGATTGGTCGACGGATGGGGGCCTGAAGGCCGCCGAAGACCTGTTCCAGGCCCATCCGGATGCCAACCTCGTCGTCGGCGAGAACGACTCCATGGTTCTTGGCGCGGTACAGGCAGCCAAGGCCGCCGGCCTCGAGGGCATCCTGTTCGCTGCGGCGGCCGACGGTCAGCGCGAGGCGCTCGAGATGATCAAGGAAGGGAGCTACGGCGCGACGGGCCTGAACGATCCGGACCTGGTCGGGCGCACCGCCTTCGACATCGGCTATAAGGCTTTCAAGGGCGAGCTTCCGGAGGACTTTCCGAAGCTCTACCTGACGCCGGCGGACGTCATCGCTCAGGAAAACGTGGACAAATACCACAACCCGCAATCAGTCTTCTGACCATATCCGTTTTCCGCTCACATCGAACAAAGGATGCACCGGTTTTCCGGTGCATTCTCTGGAACCCCAATGACCGAACTTGTCAGCCTATCCGGTATCCGGAAGAATTATGCCGGCGTCCAAGCCCTGAAGGGCGTGGACTTCGATCTGAAGGCCGGCGAAGTGCATGCGCTGATCGGAGAAAATGGCGCGGGCAAATCCACGCTGATGCGCGTGCTCGGCGGCGAGACGGCACCGACCTCCGGCACGGTCAGGCTCTACGGCAGGACAGTGCAGTTCTCCGGTCCGCGGGATGCGACGCGCCGAGGCATTTCGCTGATCCATCAGGAACTGGCTTTGGCGCCCGATCTGACGGTTGCCGAGAATATCTTTCTGGGGCGTCTGCCGCGCATCATCAACCACCGCCGGCTGCGCAAGGCGGCGAGCGAAATCCTCGGCCGTCTCGGCTTCGCGATCGACCCCGCCATTCAGGCCGGGCGGCTTACGGTCGCCCACCAGCAAGTCGTCGAGATCGCCAAGGCGCTTTCCAACAACGCGCGCATCATCGTCTTCGACGAGCCGACTGCGGTTCTTGCAAACAGCGATGCCGAGCGGCTGCTTGCCATCATCCGCGAACTGCGGGCGGGCGGCACCGGCGTGGTCTACATTTCTCACCGCCTCAACGAGGTCTTCGAGCTTTCCGACCGCATCACGATCATGAAGGACGGCGCGCATGTCGAAACGCGGCAAACTTCCGCCGCCGATGTCGACGAGGTGATAGCAAGCATGGTCGGACGCCGTATGTCGACGCTCTTTCCGCCCAGGGACGGCCGCGCGCCGGGCAGGGTAGTCGTAGAGGTTCGCAACATATCGCGCGGTCAGAAAGTCCGCGACGTCAGTTTCTCGGTCCGCGCGGGGGAAGTCGTCGGTCTCGGCGGACTTGTCGGCTCGGGCCGCACGGAAGTCGCCCGTCTCGTTTTCGGCGCCGACAGAATGGATGCCGGCACGGTGGAGCTGAACGGCAAGCCGCTCCACCTTTCCTCTCCGCGCAAGGCCGTTCGGGCGCGCATCGGCCTCGTTCCGGAAGATCGTAAGGAACATGGCGTCATTCTCGACTCGCCGATCCGTATCAACACGACGCTCGCCAAGATGCGAAGCGTGGCCCGCTTCGGCTTCCTCGACGTGGACAAGGAGCGGCGGGTCGCCGCCTCACTCGGGGCGGAAATGCACCTCAAGGCGGAAAGCGTCGATGCGGCGGTCTCGAGTCTGTCGGGCGGCAACCAGCAGAAGGTCGCCCTTGCCAAATGGTTCCACGCCGATTGCGACCTGCTCATTCTTGATGAGCCGACGCGCGGTGTCGATGTGGGAGCGAAAGGCGAAATCTATACTTTGATCAACGATCTGGCTAGGGCCGGAAAGGCGGTCCTCGTCATTTCGTCCGAACATCAGGAACTGTTCGGATTGTGCGACCGCATTCTCGTCATGGCGGAGGGGGCGGTTGCTGGCGAACTCACCGAAAGCGAGTTCACGGAGCAGCACTTGCTGACGCTGGCGATGACCGGGTCGACCAGGGAAAGGGATAACGCAAGCCAATGAGCACTACGTCCGAAAGCGCAGCCGCGCCGTCACCGTTCACGCCCCGTATTCTGGAGGCGGTCCGCCACTACGGTACGCTCGGCATCTTCCTGGTCTTGGTACTGGTCGCCTCGCTCTGGTCTGATGCATTCCTGACGGAGCGCAACCTGATGAACGTGGTGCGCCAGGTCGCCTCCGGTGCCGGCATCATGGCCATCGGAATGCTCTTCGTCGTGCTTACCCGCGGCATAGACCTCTCGGTGGGTTCCATCGCCGCCGTTGGATCGGTGCTCTGCGCCCATCTCGTGGCAGTACAGGGCTACGGCGTTCCGATGGCGATCCTGCTCGTGATCGTGAGCGGGGCAGCCTGCGGCGTGGTCACCGGCTTCTTCGTCGCCTATATGCGGCTGCCGTCTTTTGTCATCTCGCTGGCGATGATGGCGATCGCCCGCGGCATCTCGCTGATCATCAGTGCGGGTCGCCCCATCACCATGGGTTCGCCCGGCGCGCCGCTCGTCGATTTCGGCAGCGGCTTCCTTTTCGGCATTCCGCAGCCGGCGATCCTGATGCTGGCCATCTATGCCGTGGGGGGCGTGGTGCTGGCCTATACGAGCTTCGGCCGCATCGTCACCGCCATCGGCTCCAACGAGGAGGCGGTTCGGCTCTCCGGCGTGCCGGTCGAGCGTTATGTGTTGTCCGTCTACGTCATCAGCGGCGCGCTCGCGGCGGTCGCCGGCATAGTCGCCGCGGGACGCACGGGCATAGGCACGCCGCAGGTCGGTGTCGGCGCGGAACTTGACGTCATCGCGGCCGTGGTCATCGGCGGGGCCAGCCTCATGGGCGGGCGCGGCGGCATGTTCAACACGCTGCTCGGCGCGCTGATCCTCGGCATCATTACCAACATCATGAATCTTGCCGGCGTACCGGGATATCACCAGAACGTCTATCTCGGCCTGATCATCATCCTGGCGATGCTCATACAGTTCGTCACCGCTCGGTCACGACGTTAGATCACAATGCGTTAGTTCGGATCGACCTAACAATCTAAGTCAAAGCGGAATGCGGGCAGAAAGCCGTGTAGGGTTTCCGCCCGCATTCCGCGAAAGCCGATGTCTCAGAAGCTGCCGACCACGAAACCGCCATCGACCGGCAGGTCGGCGCCGGTAATGAATTCCGCGGCCGGCGAGGCCAGGAAGAGCGCGGTTCCAACAAGGTCATCCACCGTACCCCAGCGCTTGAGCGCTGAACGCTGGGCGATTTTCTCGGCCGGCACCGGGTCGGTCCACAGACCCCTGGTCATGTCCGTCTTGTGATAGCCGGGAGAGATGGCGTTGACGCGGATGCCATCCGGGCCGAAGGCGTGGGCGAGATGGCGAGTGAGGCCGAGCACGCCCGATTTGCTGGCGCCATAGGCCGGCACGAGCGGATCGCTGACATAGCTCAGCATGGAGGCGGTGTTGAGGATGACGCCGCGCGAGGCTTTCAGGAGCGGCAGGACGGCCATGGCGAAGCGCATCTGGCTGTTCAGGTTGACGTCCATCACCTCCATGTAGGTCGCGTCCTCGAATTCCGCCTCGGGCCGGGCGATGCCTGCGCCGTTGATGAGAACGTCGAGCTTGCCGAGAGTCTTGGCGAATGCGTTGATCATTTCCGGATCGCGCACGTCGACGCGCTCGAAGCGGATGCCCTTGTTTTCCGGATCGGCCGCGGCGGCCTTGAGCTTGGATTCAGAGCTGCCCAGCGCGATGACCGTGCCGCCGAGCCGGGCAAAACCCTGCGCGATGGCAAGGCCGATGCCGGACGAACCGCCGGTAATCAGAATATCCCTGCCGGCAAACAGGTCTGGACGAAACGTATCGATGATCTCTTTCATGAATTCCTCCTCAGGCATGATCGTCGTGGTTCAGGTCCCGGCGCTGGCTTGGCGAATCCGGGCGGAAAGCGCATCCATGTCGTCATAGAGCGCCGTGCTGTGATGGTAGAGCCGGTCGAAAACCGGCTGGACATGGCCGTAGATTTCGGCCCAGGCCGAGTCCGGGGCGATTTCGTCCGCATAGCGGACATAGGCATCCGCAGCTTCCTCCGGGCGGGAGAAGCGGCCGGTCGCGGTCGCCGCCATGGCGGCGCAGCCCATGAGCCCGCATTCGGGCTCGCGCGGCACCAGAACCGGTGTATTGAAGACGCTTGCTTTGATCTTCAGCCAAAGCTTCGTGCGGGCGCCACCTCCGGCCGCGATCATACGCTCCAGGCGCTTGCCGGAGCTGTGCTCCATGATGCGGATATGGCGTGCCATGGCGAAGGCGATGCCTTCGAGGATGGCCCGGTGCAGATGTTCCATGCCGTGCCCCGCGCCGAGACCGAAAAATTGCGCCCGTGAATTGCGGTGCCGGCCCAGCCGCTCACCGGTGAGAAACGGCATGAACAGCAGGGCATCGCAGCCGGGCGGCGCTTCTTCCGCGCGCGCGACGATGTCTCCGTAGCTCAGCGCGCCGTCATGAAAGGCGCGCCGGGCCCAGCGCATGCCGTCGCCTCCCGTCTCGAGAAGGACGAAGGGTGCCCAGTTGCCTTCAATGGTCGCGACGTTGGAAATTTCCGGATCCAGCAAGGGCTTTTCGGCAATCATCGTAACGATGGCACCTGTGCCGGTGCTGTCCGAACCCATGCCGGGCCGGCAGGCGCCCGAGCCGAGCAGCGCCACCGGATAATCGGCCCCGCCGACCATGACCGGCGTGCCGGCGCTCAATCCCGTCGCCTGGGCCGCCTGTTCCGTGATGCGGCCGATTATGTCCAGCGGATTGCGGATGGGCGGGAGGAGACGGGCATCAAGCCCCATGCGCTCGATCATCGCCGGCGACCAGGCGAAGTTTGCGGGGTTCATCAGGAAACTGCAAGAGGCGTCGCCCGTATCCATCGCGATCTCGCCCGTCAGCCGGAAGTTGATGTAGTCCTTCGGCATCATGGCGACTGCACTGCGCCGGTAGGCCTCAGGGTCGGCATCGCGCACCCATTGCAGTTTGAATCCCGGCCAGGCCGGCGTCGGCGTGTTGCCGCTTTCGCGGAGATAGCTGTCGGGCGCGTTTCCGGCCTCGAAACGGCGCACGAGGTCCAGCGTACGCTTGTCGTTCCAGAGCGGCGCCGTGTCACGCGTCAACTGCCCGCTGTCGTCGAGCAGGACAAGGCCGTGCATCTGGCCGCAAACGGCGATCATGGAGATGCGTTCGCGCGCGCCTTCCGTCTTGTCGAGCACGCTGCGTATGGCAAGGCAGGCGCCCTCCCACCAATCGAGCGGCCGCTGCTCCGCCCAGCCGAACTGCGGCACGATCTGGTCGTGCTCGCGCGCTGCGATTTCGACGATCTTTCCTCTGACATCGATGAGCGCCGCCCGGACGCTGCCGGTGCCGACGTCGATTGCGAGAAAGAGTTCCCCGGTCATGTTGCGGCCTCCCTCAAGGTAACGAGTGCGCCGGACAGCTCGCGTTGCTGCTCAGCGGCAATGCGATAGGCAGCAAGTGCGGCCCGATAGACCGCGCGCGCTTCCGGCGCGGGTTCATTGCGTCCCTCTGCGACGTGCAGCACCCGGATCGGCAGGAAATCCTGCCACAGGCCCATGCCGACGAAGGCCAGTGCCGCGGCGCCGAGGGCGGCCGCCTGCTGATCGATCCCTGTCTTGACGATCGTGCAGTCGAAGACATCGGCGAAAACCTGCCGCCAGAATGGGCTGCGCGCGCCGCCACCGACGATGATCATTTCCGGGCCGATCGGCGTCATGCGGCGCAGCTCGTCCAATGCGACGCGAAGCCCGAGGGCCACACCTTCGAGCGTCGCGCGGAATATATCCGCTCGGCCATGCTGCAGATCGAGGCCGACGAAGCCGCCGCGCACGGCTGGGCCGCCTTCGAAGCTGGTGCCGCCGCCGAGCGTCGGCACGAACATCAGCCCGCGCGCGCCCGCCGGAGCCTCGCCGGCAAGCTGGAACAGCGCGTCATGAACGTCGAGACCGGAGGCTCTGGCCGCCTGCTTGACGTCCGGCAGCAACGTGTCGGCAACCCAGTTCACGCTGGTGCCGGAGGAGAAGATTGACGTCGCCGAAATAAACTTGCCGGGCGCCACATGGGCGAAAACGAAGGGACGGACCCGGTCGTCGAGCAGCGGCTGCGAAGCGGAAACGGTGATCCAGCTCGACGAGCCCATCGAGGCATAGGCATCGCCTTCCAGGAAGGTGCGGCCGCCGAGCGCCATGCAACTGTTGTCCACGCCACCGGCTACGACCTTCACCCTTCGAGGGAGACCGAGACTGTCAGCGATCTCGGGAAGGATCTCGCCGATGATATCGGTGGAGGCGACGATCGGCGCAAACAGGCCCGCGCTCAGTCCCGCTGCTTCGATCAGGTCGGGTGCATAACTCCCGGCCCGGAGATCGTATACGCCGGTGCCCGAGGCATAGGACGGATCGGTGGCGATGCGGCCCGTCAGCCGCAGATTGATGTAATCCTTAGTGCCGATGATCGTCCGTGTCCGCACGAAGATGTCGGGCGCGTTCCGGCGCAGCCACATCGCCTTGAACACCGTGTAAAGCGGGGCCGGAAAGCCGTTGCCGGTTTTCCTGTACCAGCCGTCCGGGTCGACCCGCGTGAAGAAATCCTCCGATTCTGCGACGGCCCGCCCGTCGGACCAGATCGGAACGGATTCCTGCAGCAATACGCCGTCTTCGTCGAGTGGAAGGCAGCCGAGGCTGTGACCGGAAATGGCGACGGCGCGGATCTCGTCGGCCAGCACCGCTGGGTTGCCGAGCAGGGTTCGCAGACTGGCGCAAACCGCGTCCCACCAGTCTTCGGGGCGCTGCTCGTGATAGGAGGATGAAGGATAAAAGGTTCGATAGGAGACGACCTCTTCCGCAAGGCAGACCCCGTCCGGACGGAAGATCGCCGCCTTGACGCCTCCGGTTCCGAGGTCGAATGCTGCAACAGTGTCGCCCATGGCGTCAATCCGCCTTGCCGGCTATATCGAGGCGGCTGCCGGGCAGGGCGGCGCATTGGCGCACGAGGTCGACGGCGACCTGCGTATTGATGCCGAAGCGGGTTACCCCCAGCCGCAACATTTCGGCGATGGCGTCTAGTGAACGGATGCCGCCGGCGGCCTTGATCTCCACCGCGCCCTCGACAGTGACGGCGATGAGCTTCAGCCTCTCCAACGTCGTGGCGCTCGGCGTCCAGCCGGTGCCGGTCTTCACGAAGGCAGCTCCGCTTTCGGCAACGATGGCAGAAGCCGTGCGGATCTCCTCGTCCGTGAGATGGGCGAGCTCCAAAATGACCTTGAGCGGCACCGGGGCGATCGCCTCCACGACGGCGCGGATCTCGCTCCGGACATAGCCGATGTCGCCGGATTTGAGGCGGCCGACATTGATCATCATGTCGAGTTCCTGGGCTCCGCCTTCGGCAAGCTCCGAGGCCTCTGCGATCTTCATGCGGGTTGTGTGCCCGCCCGAGGGGAAGCCCACCGGTCCGCCGACGAGCGTCGGGCCGCCCGGGGGTACGAGGCTTCGCAGCAGCGGCACGAAATTCGGCAACGCATGCGCGGCGATGAACCCCTCTGCAACCGCGATTTCCGCCAGCTCCCGAACGTCCGCTTCCGTGTGGAAGGCCTGGACGGCGCTGATATCGATCAGGGCGGCGAGGTCGCGGGGAGCGAGCGATGCCGGCGGTTTGGAGCGGTGGCGATTGTCGTTCATCTCTATGTCTCGTTGCTCATGCGCAGATAACGAAGGTTGCGCTTCATGCCCGTGAAAAGGTCGACATGTTCGGCGCCGCGTCGCAGTGCGACGCTGGTGGAAAGGATGTCGATAACGGTCAGCGCGGCAATTCGGGAGATCGTCGGGGTATAGATATTGGTGTTCTCTAGGGTCTCGACCATCAGCACTATGTCGCAGAACTCGACGAGCGGACCGTCCGAGCCAACGATGCCGATGACCTGACAGCCGCTTTCGCGCGCCCGGCGCGCGGTTTCAATGATCGCAAGCGTCGCGCCGGTATTGGAGATGACGACTGCGACGTCGCCCGGTTTCAGCATGGATACGACCATGATCTGCTGGTGGGCGTCCGTTTCGGCGCCGCAGGGCACGCCGAAGAGAGGAAACTTCTGCTGGGCGTCACGTGCAACGATGCCGGATGCGCCGAAACCGAAGAATTCGATGCGGCTGGCCTTGGAGAGCGCGTCTATGGCCCGGCTGACCTGGACCGGGTCGAGATGGTTGCGGACCCAGTCCAGACTGGTGATCGTATAATCGAAGATCTTCGCCGAGACCTGGGCCGGCGTGTCGCTCGCGTCGATGACCGAGTGTGTCGCCGACATGCCGAGCGCGAGGCTCTGAGCGAGGCGGAGCTTGAAATCCTGGTATCCCTGGCATCCGATCGAGGCGCAGAAACGGATAACCGTCGGCTGGCTTACCCCCGCCCATTCCGCCGCCTCGGCGATCGTTGCATTGATCACGCGCTTGGGATCGGCCAGAACGAGCTCTGCGACCTTGCGGTCCGATTTGCGCAGATCCGCGCGCCTCAGCCGAATGACTTCCAGGATATTGTTGTTGCCGCCGATCGATTTGGGCTGGAGCGCGTTGGTTGACATGTAGACCCCCGGTTCACGAAGATCGCGCTGGTTTCAGGTGGCGCTGACCTGAAATCATCGCGATCGGTTCCAATAAGCGAGAGCGGGATGGGGGAGGGCAACCGTACACGTTTTTCCTCATCCTGCTCGAGACAGTCGGTATTCGACCGACAGCTTTGCCCGATGGAGCCTCACCCTGCAATCGGCGGATTCCGATTTGGTGTCGATCGCTTCAGGGCATTCGGTGTTGAAGGCAAACATGCCGTAATGATGGGCGATCATGTCGGGTGCGCCGATCCGATCGGCCAGCAGGCATGCTTCATCCAGCGTCAGATTGCCGGCAATGCCGGCCTCCGTCAGCTCGGCGCGGCGGCCGTTGACCGGCAGCAGCGCGAGGTCGACCCGAAAGGGAGCCACTTCCTCCACAAGCCCTTCGTGGGGGATCGTGTCGCCGGAATGGTATAGTCGCACCCCATCGGTTGCGACCACGTAACCCAGGAACCGGTGCCAGCCCTCGGGAGTGCGTTCGAGCGTTTCATGGGCCGCACGAATAGCGCTAACGGTGAAGCCGGGCAGAGGCTCGACGCTCTCACCCGCATCGATGGGAACCAGCCGCTCCGACTGAACGCCGATGCGTTCCTGCGCAGCTCCCAGCGCGGCGCGGGGCAGGAGGAAGCGGCAATCCGGATTGGCTTCGGCGATCGGCACGAGGGTTTGCGGATCCATATGGTCGGTGTGCTGATGGGTCACGAGAACGAGGTCGACCGGGCCGAGCTCGGATGGTGCGATCGGTGCCGGCATCATGCGGTCGTGCTCGAAGCGCTTGCCTTTGTATTTTTCCGCCAGACTGTCGGAGAGATAGGGGTCGATAGCGATGCGGAAGCGGCTCGTCAGGATGACGAATCCCGCCTGCCCCAGCCAGTAGAGCCGAACGCCGCGGGCTGCCGCCCTCAGCCGCTCGGCGAGCGGTTCTGAAAACGGCGATTCCAAAAACGGCATGGATGAGGGCGGGGTCACGCGGTCTCCTCCACAAGGGCCGAGAGAAGGTTCGCAACGGCAATCTTCGTCGCCTTGCCGACGCTCTCGTCGGTCAGGCCGCCGATATGACTGGTCGCAATGACGCGGGGATGGCTTGCAAGTGAGCCGGGCGCCGGCGGCTCCGTGGTGAAGACATCGGTCGCGTAAGCCTGCAGCCTGCCTTCGTCGAGCGCGGCGCGCACCGCGTCCTCATCCACCAGCGTTGCGCGCGCGGTGTTGATAAGAATAGCGTGCGGCGGCACGGTCGCCAGACGCGGCGCATCGACGATCGGCTTGCCGTCGGCCGGTGCCGGGCAATGCAACGAAACGATGTCCGCCCCTGCGAAAACCTCGTCCAGGCTCGCCCATTTGAACGGCCCGTACACCTCTACGTTCGGCCGGAACGGATCGCACGCGATGACGCTGGCCCGCATCGCCGAGACGGCGCGCGCGACACGCTTTCCGATTGCGCCGCACCCGATGATCCCTACCGTGCGTTCGGCAATTTCCCTGCCGCGCGACCGGGGCCAGCCGCCGGCGCGGATGCCTGCCGTTTCGGCCGGAATGTGACGCAGGGCAGCCAGCATAAGTCCGACCGAGAGTTCCGCCACGCCGACTGCGTTGGCTCCTTCGGCCTTGAGAATGCCGATGCCCCGCTCCTTCAGCAGGGGGAGCGGCAGATTGTCGATGCCGGTGCCGTTGCGGCTGATCGCCCGCAGGCTGTCGGCGGCGGCGATGACTTTGTCCGAGACGGGCTCGACGCCTGCCAGCCAGCCGATACAGCCCGGCACGAGGCCGATCAGTTCAGCCTCGCTCGGCATGCGGCCCGGCGTGGGGAATACGAGCTCGAAGCCGGCCTGCCGAAGCGGCTCTAGCTCCGGAGGCGGGTCGAGCGAGAGGGAGCGGGGCGTGACGAGAATGCGCTTCACGGCCTTACTCCCTTGCTGCCTCTATGGCGATCCGCGAGATGTCGTCGAAGGGCGGTCCCGAAGTCGGAATGGCGATGTCGAACACTTCCGCGATGACCTGCGTCCAGCCGTGGAGGAAATAGGTCCACCCATCCTCCACCTGCAAACCACGCATGACCTGCTGCCGTCGCGCCTGGTCGAGAAAAACGAGATCGCCGCGATAGTTGAGGTCCCAGGCGACGGCCCGCTCGGGGAAGAGGCCGGCATCGGTGATCGGCGAGCCAGGAGCGTCCTTGCCGAGACCGGTCGCGTTGATCACCATGGAGCCGGGTTTCAGCGAGGCCATGGCCGCATCGTTCAGCTCCGGCCGGTCGGCAAGGATATAGTCGACCTTGACGCGGGCGCCCATTGCCTCGTGAATCCGCTTCAATTCGTCCAGGCGCGGCTGCGACCGGTTCGTCACGACGATCCGCGAAGGCACGTCACTCCCTCGCTTTTCCTGCATGAGGTGCCAGGTTATTGCGATGGTCGAACCCCCGGCTCCCATCGACAGAAGCTCCGCGCCCGTTTCGGCGAAATGACCGGCGGGCAGGAAGCCGTCCATGGCTAGGCCTGAAGAGATGGGGTCCTTGGCGTGGCAGACGAGCTTGCCGTCGCGTTTGGAGAGGCAGCTCGTCTCGTGCATCAGCAGTGCATGGGGGTCGATCACGTCGAAGAGATCGCGTGCTGCGTTGAAAAGGTCGATCTTGTGGGTCGTGACCAGCGCGCCGAGCGACAGCGGGTCCGATTTGATGAAGGAAACGGCCTCGCGGTAGGCCGACGGATCGGCGTGGAGCGGAAAGTCGATGCCTTTCAGGACGGCGTCCCTCAGACCGAGATGGCGCGCCCAGGCGGGGAAGACCCGCATGATCGAGCTTTTCGCCGTCGTCACGCCGATGAAATAAAAGCTTGGCTGGGTTGCGGGCTGGTAGCGGCTCATCGGTTCGCCTCGCGTACGTCCCTGGCCCGTGCGACTGCTGCGCGCGCCTTTGCCGTGATGTCGGTCCAGCGGCCTTCGCCTATATCGGCCTTCGTCGCGATCCAGGTGCCGCCGACGGCGGCCACCGCGCCGAGCTTCAGCCATTCATGCATGTTGTCGATGCTGACGCCGCCCGTCGGTACGAAGCGTGTGCCGAGATGGGCGAAAGGCGCACTTATCGCCTCCAGCATGGCCGGGCCGCCGGCCGCCTTTGCGGGAAAGAACTTTGCAAGCTTGAGGCCTTTACGCGACACGGCCGTCAGGTCCGACGGCGTCATGATGCCGGGGGCAAAGGGAAAATTCCTGGTCTTCGCGGCCGCGACGATCTCGGCGTCGAAGCCGGGCGCGAGCCCGAAGCGCGCGCCCGCACCGATCGCTGCTGCCAGTGCTTCGGGTGTCAGAATCGTCCCGGCGCCAACCAGCAGTTCCGGCCGCTTCTCGGCCATGATCGCAATGACCTCGGCGGCGGCTACTGTGCGGAAGGTAATCTCTGCCAGCGGCAACCCGCCTTCGAGAAGCGCGTCAGCCAGAGCGATGGCGTCGGACGCGCGCTCGATCGCAATCACGGGAACGATGCCAAGCTTCGCGGCGTGATCGAATGGGGCATTCATGCGGATTTCTCCTTCTTCTCCAGGCCGTAAAGGGCGGCGATGGTTGCCGCATCGCGCTTTCGCCAGCTGCTGTTATCCACCTGTTTCCAGCCGCCTTCGCCGTCATCGACGATGCGGACCCGCATGCCGCCGGCCTTGGCGATGCAATCGTAGTCCTGGCCGGAATCGGCCGGATAACAGAAGAGCATCACCAGCTCCTCGCCTCCGATGTTCACCGAACGGTGGATCCAGTAAGGCGGGACGTAGCAGACCGTCCGGGCGTCGATGGCCACGATACGCACTTCGCCCTCCGGCGATTCCAGGAGCATCAGGCCGCTGCCCTTTTGCCCGTAATAGATTTCCGGCCGGTCCGACTGTCTATGGATGTGGCCGCGGGTGACGAAATACTCATCGCCCACCTTGCCGGGCAGCATACGCGTCGTACCGAAGATGAGGTCTCCGGAGCGTTCGTTGGGGCGGAACTCCGAAACCTCGTAGACAACCGTGTCGTTCCAGTTTTCCCGCATTGCAGAGAAAGCCGCCTCATCCGCATAGAGGCCGGCAAGATCGCGGAAGCGTTTCTGGTAAGCGCCGGTCGCAGCGCTCATGGCTCCGGTCCGAAGGTCGACCTGGCACGCTGCGGGCTCGAATAGCTTTGTCAAAGTGGTTCCTCGTATGTGTCGCTTTTGGTATCAGGCGATGGTGTAACCGCCGTCGATCTTAAGGTTCGCGCCGTTCACCATCGCAGCCGCGCCGCTGGCGAGGTAGAGCACCGATGCGGCGATCTCCCATGGCTTGGCGAAGCGCCGCGTCGGGATCGCGGCCCGGGCGCGGTCGCCTTTCTCTCCGGCCCAGCCGGACAAGCCGAGCTCAGTTTCCACCACGGTCGGCGAGAGAGCATTGACGGTCACGCCGCGCGGCCCCCATTCCAGCGCCATGCAGTTCGTCATACCGACGATGCCCGCCTTGCTGGCGCAGTAGGCGACATGACCCTCGATTCCGATGATCGCGGCCTGGGAGGCCATGTTGACGATGCGGCCGGACCTGCGCTCCAGCATTCCCGGGGCGACCGCGCGCGCCATAAGGAAGGCACCCTTGAGGTTGACGGTGAGCGTCCGGTCCCAGTCGGCAGTCGCATAGCTTTCCGCAGGGGCAAGGGGTCCTATGCCGGCATTGTTGATCAGAATATCGATCCGGCCGAAGGCTTGGGTCACGGCCTCTACGACCTGGCCGACGCCCCGCTCGTCCGTCACGTCCACCACATGGGCGATGTGACCTGAACCGAGCGAGGCGGCAACGCCGGAGACGGCCGCATCCCGGTCGAGCAGCGCGACACGCGCATTCTTCGCGGCGAAGGCTTCCGCAACCGCCCGGCCGATGCCGGTGGCGGCGCCCGTGATGACGACCGTCTTCCCGGCGAAATCGAGCAGGTCGTCGTAGGAAGGGGTTTCCGTCATGTCAGAATTCCTGGCCTGTATGGGTGATCGTCATTTCCTGGAGATTGACGTTCTGCGGCAGCTGATAGGCGAAGAGCATGGTCCGCGCGATGTCGTTGGCGTCGAGCCCTCCATCCAGCAGCTTGCGGCCGCCGTCCCAGAAGTCGTAAGCGTTCTGGTGGGTGATGGTCTTGTCGATTTCAGACTTCGCAACCCCGGGCGAGATAACCATGACGCGAACTCGATAGGCCGACATGGTCTGGCGCATGCCTTCGCTGACGGCATGAACGAAATGCTTCGTGCCGCCATAGACGTCATGGTGCGGATAGACCTTGCGGCCGGCGATCGAGGAAACGTTGATGATAGTGCCGTGGCGGCGCTCCTTCATGCCTGGAGCGACCGCATGCATGCCGTTGAGAACGCCGAGGCAGTTGATGTCCACGAGATCGCGCCATTGCGCGGGATCCTGTTCGTCGAGCCGCGCGAGACGGGAAATGCCGGCATTGTTGATGAGGCAGTCGACGGGGCCGAACCGTGCCTCACCCTGCCTGATCGCCCCCGCGAGCGCATCATAGTCACGGACGTCGGCTGCGACCGCCAGCGCGTTCTGGAGTCCCATCGCCTCGATCAGTTCGGGCCGCCGGGCAATCAGGAGCAGGGGATAGCCCGCGGCCGAAAAGACGCGCGCAGTCTCCTGCCCGATACCGGCGCTTGCGCCGGTGATCATGACGAGCGGCTTTCTATCGGCCATGCTTTTCCTCCCGCTGCTCAATCGATGCTGCGCGACAGCGCATCGAGCGCCAGGATCGCGTCGCGCACCGCGGGAGCGGTGACGGCAACCGGCGTGGCATAGATGATGTTGCCGGGCCGGCAGGCGGCATCCGCCACGCGCCCGATCTTGGCGGGCACGTCATCCACGATGCCTAGGTCCGCCAGTCTGGTCGGCAGACCCACGCTGCGGCAGAAGCGTATCATCGCCTCGATTTCGCCCCGGTCGCGGTTTTCCAGCATCAGCAGGCAGAGCGTGCCGAAAGCGACCTTCTCGCCGTGGAATAAACCATGGACCTCTTCGAGCACGGTCAAGCCGTCATGGATGCCGTGCGCCGCCGAGCAGCCGCAATTCTCGAAGCCGAGGCCCGACAGCAGCGTGTTCGCCTCGATGATATTCTCCACAGCGCGGGTGAGCAGACCGGCCTCGACGGCGACCTTGGCCTTTACGGCGTCGCGCATCAGCACCTCCTGGCAATGCCGCGCGATAGCCATGCCGGCCTCGGTTGCCGGAAACCCGCCAGCGACATAGTTGTCTGTGCGTGACTCTATATTGGAGCGGGCCTCGAACCAGGTCGAAAGCGCATCGCCGATACCGGCGACCAGGAAGCGTGCAGGCGCGGCTGCCACCAGCGCGGAGTCGACGACGACCACGTCCGGGTTGCGGGGCAGGCGGAGCGATTCCTCATAGACGCCATGCTCGGAATAGCGCACCGCAATCGCGCTGCAGGGCGCATCGGTGGAGGCGATGGTCGGTGCGATGACGATGCGCGCATCCGTGTCGATGGCGACGATCTTGGCGGTGTCGGCGGTCTTGCCGCCGCCCACACCCACGAGGATATCGCTGCGGTGCTCGGCTGCGGCCGCGCGCACACGCTCGATCTCCGAGGTGCAGCATTCGCCGCCGAACCGCTCGAAGTGGAGGTCGAGCTTGTCGTCGCAGTTTTTGGCAATACGTTCACTGAGCTTTTCGAACAGCACGCGGTCGATCAGCACGAGCGCGCGCTTGCCGAGCGGTGCCAGATAGTCCGCCAGCTTGTCGATCTCGCCTGCGCGCTGAATGTATTTGTTTGGACCGCCGAATGCCCGTGCCATTCGAATACTCCCATATCTTTGCTTGAGTGTGCGAAGGTCAATGGATGGTGTAGCCGCCGTCGATGGTGAGCACCGATCCGGTGATGTAACTGGCGGCGTCCGAAACGAGGAACAGCACCGCTGCCGCCACTTCGCTCGACTTGCCGGCGCGGCCCAGGGGCGTCATGCCGAGCCAGATCTTGGACCATTCGGGATCATCCAGACCGCCCTGTGTCATGGCCGTTTCGATGTAGCCGGGGGCGACGGCGTTGATGCGTATGTTGCTCCTGGCGAATTCGCCCGCGAGCGATTTCGTGAGCATATGCACGCCGGCCTTGCTGGCGTTGTAGGCGACCTGATTCTGCGGCAGGTTGCTGATGTAACCCGAGATCGACCCGATATTGACGATCGAACCGCGCCCGGCTGTGGCCATGGTCTCGATCGCGGCGCGACAGCACCAGAAAAGGCCGGTCAGATTGGTGTTGATCACCTCGTCCCAGGTCTCCGGCTTGAGTTTCAGGCTGTCGCAATGTCGCGCGATTCCGGCATTGTTCACGAGGATGTCGAGCCCGCCCAATTCTGCTGCCGCCTCTTTGACGACCTGCTGCGCTTCGGCCTCATTGGAAATGTCAGCGGGCAGATAGATCGCCTCTATCCCTTTCTGCCTCAGCTGCCCCACAGCCTTTTCGCCTTCGTCGAGTGAGCGGGCCGAGACGGCAATGCGGGCACCGGCTTCGCCAAGCGCCTCGGCGCAGGCGAAGCCGATTCCGCGGCTGCCGCCGGTTACCAAGGCGGTGCGCCCATTCAGTCTGAAAAGTTCAGCGTACACTTTTCCCTCCCTGCCGGCGCTCATCCCACGCCTCAAAATGTAGTTTAATTACCTTGACAATCGAGTGTCAATCCGAAAATCTAAGGCTCAGGGACGGGAGGTGCCGAATTCCGCCATCACGAGCGCGATTGCTCGCATAGCGAATTCGGCAAATGTAGTTAAGCTACGGGAGGGCTATTGCATGGGCGTTCTGTGTCAATGCCGTTTTCGGCCAGGCGAGGAAAGGGTTTCAGCGACGGGTCGCGCGTCGCCGTCCTTTGGTCGGCGCCGTCCCTTCGGCGTCCCGCGCCTTCGCCGCAGCCAGATAGTGCTCCCGCGTCGTGGCGATGTGCCTACCCATGAGGTCGATTGCGTCGCCGTCCTTGCCTCCGGCGATCAGTTCGGCAAGGCGCAGATGGTCTTCGAACGAAGAGGCGTTGAGCGAAGGAGCGAGCGAGAGTCGGTTGCGCAGGGCCTGAACGCGAAAGGCGATCAACTCGTAGGCTTCCAGAAGGTAGGCATTGTCGGCAAGTTCGAAGAGGACCATATGGAAGCCGCCGTCAAGCGTGCGGTAGAGCTCCGCGTCGTCGGCATCGAGCGCCTTGCGCATCTTCCCGACAACATCGGTCCATTGCCGGGCGAGTGCCTGCCGGTCGTTGGCAAGTGCCATCCGCATGGCCGCCAGTTCGAGCACTTCGCGCAGCTCGGAAAGCTTCCGGACCTGTTTCGCATCCATGTCGAAGACGAACGACCCTCGCTGCGGATGCACTTCGATGAGGCCCTGACGCTTAAGCACCATCAGCGCCTCGCGCACCGGCGTCTTGGAAACGCCGAGCTCGGTGGCGAGCGCGATTTCCGAGAGCGGTTCGCCAAGCTGGAACTCGCCGCGCACGATGCGGTCGCGGATTTGCTGCACTGCCTGATCGGTCAGCGACGGGCCGCGGTCAAGTGTACTCATGAGGTCTCCCTTCCATTCAAACGTCGCAAAGCAGCAGGCATGCCGAAATCGCCTGCTCTTTACACTGAGATATCAGATTTGATACGCCAATTTACGTCGCCCGCAATCTCCTGGTAGGCTTGATATGTCCCTTCAGACACTAGTTGCCCCTGATTTGCTCGAAGCGCGAGTCGAAAACGCATTGCGCAATGCCGGTGCGGCGCAGGGTTCCGCCGCCGCGGCGGTCCGGGCGATGATGCATGCCTCACTCATCGGGGTAGATAGTCACGGCGTTCGGCTGGTGGTGCATTATGACCGGGTGCTGCGGGGCGGCCGGGTCAACGGCACGCCGAATCTGTCGGTCCGGCGGACGGCGGCAGCCACTGCGGTCGTGGACGGGGATAATGCGCTCGGCCATCATGCGGCATATGTCGCAATGGACAAGGCGATCGAACTGGCACGCGAAAGCGGCATAGGTGCGGTCGGCGTCATCCGGTCCTCGCATTTCGGCGCAGCCGGCGCTTACGCGCGGGTCGCGGCCGAGGCGGGCATGATCGGCTTCGCCACCACGAATTCCGACAAGGTCGTGGCACCGTTTCAGGGCCGCGAGCCCTTTCACGGCACCAACCCGCTGGCCTTCGCCGCGCCGAGCGGCGGTGCGCGGCCCTGGCTGCTCGATATGGCGACCTCGTCCATACCGTTGAACCGGTTGCTTCTCTGCAAATCGCTCGGGATGTCTTTGCCGGCGGGAGTGGCGGTGGACGAGGCGGGGCAGCCCACGACCGAGCCTTTCGAGGGCAGGACGCTCCTGCCGCTCGGCGGCGTGGATTTTTCCTTCAAGGGCGCGGCACTTGCCGGCGTGGCGACGCTGCTGTCGGCCATTCTGCAGGGCATGACCCTCGATCATGCGCTCATGCCCATGGTCGGCACCGACGATTATTCGACGCCGCGCGAAATGGGTCATTTCCTGCTTGCCATCGATCCCGACCGCTTTGGCGGACGCGGCGTCTTCGACGAGGGCATGTCTGCCTATCTGGAGGCCCTGCGGAGCGCGCCGGCGCAGGAGGGTTGCGAAGTGCTGGCGCCCGGCGACCGCGAGTGGCGTGTCGAAGCCGCGCGCAGACAGAACGGCATTCCGATCGATCCCGATACCGCGGCCTTCCTCGGCCTGTCGCGGAGCCCGGCCGCACCGGCCGGAAATGCCGGGGAGAACTAGTCTCATAGCCGTGCCGGGGCAGGGAGTCTCCGGCCAACAACAGGGAGGGAACAATATGAAATCAATGCTGAAAAAGGGCTTGCTCGCCGCGGCGCTGATGGCCTCGACCGCGCCTGCGGCCATGGCGCAGGAATGCGCGGATGCGGATCGCGTGCCGATCACCTGGTCGACGATTGCCGGCTTCTACACCGATGCGATGGCAGAGCTGGTATCGGGCTTCGAGGCAGGCCATTGCGTGAAGGTCAATGTCGTCAACATAGACAACTCACAGCTCTACAACAAGCAGGTCATCGAGATGGTCGGCCAGACCGGTGCCTATGATGTCGTGACCCTCGAAACCTCGGAGAAGGCGGAATTCGCAGAGAACGGTTTCATCCTGCCGATGACCGAATATTTCGCGGACAAGAAGGCGCAGCTCGACGACGTCGCGCCGACGCTCGCTGCTCTGACGACGCAGTACAAGGATGATGTCTGGGGTCTGCCTTATTACACCTATACGGCCGGATATATCTATCGTGCCGACCTGTTCGACGATCCCACGGAAAAGGAGGCCTTCAAGAAGCGCTTCAACTACGACCTGGCCGTGCCGACCACCTGGGCGCAGCACCGCGATATCGCCGAGTTCTTCACGCGTAAGGCCGGTGAGACGCTGAAGGGCGAAAAGCTCACCAAGGACTTTTACGGCGTCGGCCTGATGGCCGGTCCTTTCCCGGAAATCCAGGACGAGATGTCCGGCGTGCTCTGGTCGCAAGGCGCGGACTGGCTCACCGACGAGGGCAAGGTGCCGGTCGATGCCGTCGAAAAGGCGATGAACGACTATCTGGAACTGGTCAAGTATGCGCCGCCCGCCGCGCTCACCGTTACCTATGACGGCGTCATGAACCAGATGAAGGACGGGCAGATCGCCCAGACCTATTCCTTCTTCCTCGACCAATGGCCGAATGCAGTGCAGACCGAAACCAGCGTGGCCGGCGCCAAGATGGGCGTCGCCGAGGCGCCGGAGAAGAAGGCCTATATCGGCGGCTTCCTGCTGGCGGTTTCCGCATCCTCCGCCCACCCGAAGGAGGCGATGGACTTCGTCGCCCACATCGGCGGACATGATGCGCAGATGGAGTTCGCCAAGGCCGGCGGTACCTCGACGCTGATGAGCGTTCTTTCCGATCCGGCCTTTGCCGCGCCGGAAAGCCGCGGGAAGACCGGCCACTTTTCAACGCTCCTGGAGATCTTCGACTCGATGAAGGGTTTCCGCTCGAACCTGTTCGATACGCCGTTCGGCGCGAAGATCTACAACACGATGCAGATCCCGCTGCAATCGGCCGCTGCCGGTCAGATTTCGGCGCGCCAGGCCGCCGAACGGCTTGCCGTCGAAGTCGAGAAGATTTGCGGCGGCCCGTGCCCGATCGGCAAGTGATCGGACACGTCGCTCAAAGCCTTGCATGGCGGGCGCTCTGCCCGCCATGCGCTTGACCGAAAGGCGCGGGCGGTCCCGCGCAATCTTCTGGAGGAGTTTGATGTCGCAGTCGTTATCCGTGCCGGCGTCACAGGAAAGGGGAGCGGCCAGCCCGACTGCCATGTCCGATCGCTGGTTCTCGATCCTTCTTATCGTGCCTGCGATGCTGGTCATTCTTGTCTTCGCGCTGTTGCCGCTCGCCTATGCGCTCGACGTGTCATTTCGGTTTGCCGACCTGACCCGAGGCCGGATCGGGGACTTCGTCGGCCTCGACAACTATCGGGCGGTACTGCATGACAGAGCCTTCTGGAGTTCGGTCGGGGTCACGCTCAAGTTCACGCTGACGGCTGTCACCCTCGAAATGGTGCTCGGCATCGCGATTGCCTTCCTGATCCACGGCGCAACCGCCGGCAAGGGCATCATCCGCAGCCTGATGATCCTGCCGCTTGCCACCTCGGCGGCGGTGACGGGCCTGTTCTGGCGCTATCTCTACGACACCCAGTTCGGATTGATAAACCATTTCCTCGGTCTCGTCGGCCTGCCGGAGCCCAACTGGCTCGGCGATTACACGATCGCCCTCTGGTCGGTCATCCTGTTCGATGTCTGGCAGTGGACACCCTTCGTCGCGCTAATCGCGCTCGCCGGACTCCAGGCCTTGCCCAAGGAGCCTTTCGAGGCGGCCGAACTCGATGGCGCCAGCACATTTCGGGTGCTTCGCACGCTGACCTTCCCAATGCTGAAACCGGTGCTGTTCCTCGTCCTCGTGTTGCGCACCATAGACAGCGTCCGGTTGTACGATGCGGTCGCGGTGCTCACGCGCGGAGGCCCGGGCACGGTGACCGAAACCATGACCTTCTATCTCTACCGCACCGGCCTGAAGCTGTTCCGGATGGATTATGCGTCCACCATGGCGATCTTCTTCCTCTACGCCATGCTGGTCGCAAGCCTCTTCGCGCTCCGTCCGCTGCTCACCCAATTTTCGTCCCGTGCATCGGAAGGCTGAGGAGAGCGCCATGCTGCAACGTGAATCAAGTTTCGCCAAGGAAGCGCTCCGCTACGGCCTGATCGTGCTCGTCCTCGGCTTCATCGTCTTCCCGATCGCCTGGATGATCATCACCTCGTTCAAACCGGCCGATGCGATCATGGTGTCGCCGCCGCGCTTCCTGTTCACCCCGACGCTCGAGAACTACGTTCACGCGATCTATGACAAGAACTTCCTTTTCTACATAAAGAATACGCTCTTCATCTCCGTCGCCTCGACGATCATCGTCGTCGTCACGGGATCGCTCGCCGCCTATAGTTTCGCCCGCTACAATGTCGGCGACGGCCACCTGCTCTTCTTCATCCTGTCGACCAAGATGTTTCCGGCGATCGCGGTGATCCTGCCCTACTTCCTGATCTTCCGGGAAGTCGGCAAGACCGGCATCGGCAGTTTCCTGGGCATAGGCCTCGACCGGCCAGGCGCGCTGATCATTTCCTACACGGTGTTCAACCTGCCCTTCGCGATCTGGCTCCTGGTGTCCTTCTTCCAGGACATTCCGCGCGAACTCGAACACTCCGCCCGCCTCGATGGCCTGTCGCGCCTGAAGGTCCTGGCAAAGGTCGTGTGCCCGCTGGCCGCCCCGGGCATCGCGGTCACCGGCGTTTTCACGCTGATCTTCAGCTGGAACGAGTTCCTCTTCGCCTACATCCTGACCCGCAAGGCCGCGAGCACCGTGACCGTAGGCGTCGAGTCCTTCTTCACCCTGCAGGGCATTCTCTGGGGGCCCGTTGCGGCTGCCGCCACCATCAGCGTCCTGCCGATGCTGGTCTTCGTTCTGGCCATGCAACGCTACATGGTCCGCGGCCTGACCTTCGGCGCTGTGAGAGGATAAGATCATGAGCTTCAGTCAAGGCTGGGATACCGGCTTCCGCGTCATCCTCATCTATGTCGGCATCGTCTTCGTCTGGCTCGGCATGATCGAGCCGTATTTCGCCAGCCGGTCGGTGTCCGTCATCGTCATGAACATGGTTGCAGTCGCGATTTCAGCGGCTTTCGTGGTCCGCGCGCGTCACCGCTTCATCGCCGAGCGCCGCCAGGCCGAGGCGGAAGTTGCCGCCCTGATGCAGGAGGACGTCTGATGTACGAACTGAAATCCGTCCACAAACGCTACGGGTTGGCCAAGGTCGCGCTGCGCAAGA
This sequence comes from Sinorhizobium medicae, assembly GCF_007827695.1. Lineage (GTDB taxonomy): Bacteria > Pseudomonadota > Alphaproteobacteria > Rhizobiales > Rhizobiaceae > Sinorhizobium > Sinorhizobium medicae. The sequence continues at coordinate 49,995 of NZ_VITA01000006.1, forward strand.
TCGACCTTACCGTGCGCGACCGGGAGTTCCTGGTGATCTACGGACCGGCCGGCGCGGGCAAGAGCACGCTTCTCAACATTCTTGCCGGAATATCCAAGCCGACCAGCGGCGATGTCCTGCGCAACGGCAGCTCCATTCTGCGGGTGCCGCCGGAAAAGCGCGACGCGGCCATGGCTTTCGAGAATTATGCGCTCTATTCCCACCTTTCGGTCGGCGAGAACCTCGCCTTTCCGCTGAAGGCCCGCGGTTTCGACCGGGCCGAGATCGAGGCGCGGGTCAAACGGATTTCCGGCATTCTCGGCATAGGCCATCTTCTCGAACGGCGGCCGGGCTTCCTTTCGGGCGGCCAGCGGCAGCGCGTGGCGCTCGGCCGCGCAATCATCCGCCCGGCCGACATCTATCTTCTCGATGAGCCGGTCGGCCATCTCGACGCGAAGCTGCGCCACAGGATCCGCGCCGAACTGAAGGCGCTGGCCGAGGACCTTGCCGCGACGGTCGTCTTCACCACCACATCGTCGCGCGAGGCGCTGGCACTCGGCGACCGTATTGCCGTACTCAATGCCGGCAGGTTGGAGCAGGTCGGAAAACCCGCCGATCTCTACCACCGGCCAGCCAACGCCTTTGTCGCATCCTTCGTCGGCGACCCGCCGATGAGCTTCATTTCGGTGCAACCGCGGCGCAACGACGGCCGGGTCGATTTCGTAACGGCGGACGGCATGCCGGTTGCCTCGCTCGCGGCCGAGGCGGTCCTTGACCTCAATGACGAGCCCGGCTCGAGGGTGCAGGTCGGCTTTCGCTCCAACGAGGTGCGGATCGCGCAGGAGGGCGATTCCAATGCTCTTCGCGGCCGGGTCGATGTCATCGAGAACCTCGGTTACATGAAAATCGCCCTTGTCGGCATAGGGGGCGACCAGATTTCCGTTTCGGTTCCGGCCGGGACGCCCCTCGGCGTCGGCGAGACGGTCGCCATCGCCTTCCCGCGCGACGCCATTCATTTGTTCCAGAACGCCAGGGCGGTCACGCACGCCACGCCTTCCGCAGGAGTTTGATCCATGGCCTCCATCAGAGCTGAAAAACTCGTCAAGCGTTACGGCGCCTTCCAGGCCGTACACGGCATCGACTTCGAGATCGCCGATGGCGAGTTCGTCGCCATCCTCGGTCCGTCGGGCTGCGGAAAGTCTTCGACGATGCGGATGATCGCCGGCCTGGAGACGCTCACGGAAGGGGCGATCTATTTTGACGGCAAGCGCGTCAACGATGTGCGCGCCCGCGACCGTAATGTCGCGATGTCCTTCGAGTCCTACGCGCTCTATCCGACGATCTCCATCTACGAGAACATCGCCTTCCCGTTGCGTTCGGCCAATGTCGACAACAGGGAGATCGATCGGCAGGTCCGCGACATCGCAGAAAAAATGGAACTGACGCCGCTCCTCGACCTCAAGCCGAAGGGGCTTTCCTCGGGACAGGCACAGCGCGTCGGCCTGGCGCGGGCCCTGGTGCGCAACCCCGCGGTTTTCCTTCTCGACGAACCGATCTCGCATCTCGATACGCGCCAGCGCTATCGCATGCGCCGCTTCATCAAAAGCCTCCACCAAAAGTTCGACTACACGATGATCTATGTCACCCACGACCAGGAGGAGGCCCTGGCGCTTGCAGACCGGGTCATGGTGATGAGCGACGGCGAAATCCAACAGATGGCGGTGCCGGACGAGGTCTATGCCCGCCCGAGGAACGCCTTCGTTGCCGGCTTCGTCGGCGAGCCGCCGATCAATTTCTTCGACTGCCGGGTGGCGGCGGCGAATGGCGGCTGGGGGATCGAGTTCGAAGGCCGAAAGCTGGCCCTTCCCGAACGGCTTCATGCCGCCGCACAGGCGATCGGAGACGGCGGCCTTGCGGCGATCCGGCCGCACTTCCTGTCGATCGGCGGCGACGGCCCGTTGCACGTCGACGGCAAGGTCTTCATCACGGAGGAGTTGCAGGATCAAAACCTGATCTTCGTCGACGTCGGTGATACGCGCTTTACCCTGGTCGCCCATCCGTCCGTCACACCCAGGCGCGGCGAGGCGGTGCGCGTCTCGATCGATCCGGAGCATCTGCTGCTGTTCCCGCGTTCGCAGGCGGGCAAGATCGAGAGTCTCGTCGCATGAGCTACGAGCACATCGTCGTCGGCGGCGGAACGGCGGGTTGCCTTGCAGCCGGCAAGCTGGCGGGAGAGCACGGTGCGCGCGTGCTGGTGCTAGAGGCCGGGCCGGATGACCGCAATCCGCTGATCCGCATGCCCGCCGGCTTCGTCAAGCTGCTCGGCGTCGAGAAATACATGTGGTTCTACAAGTCCGTCGCGCAGGCACGTCTTGGCGGCCGCATGCCTATCGTCCCGCAGGGCCGCGTGCTCGGCGGCGGCTCCTCGGTCAATGCGATGGTCTATATGCGGGGCCAGCCAGCCGATTACGACGGCTGGGCGGACGCAATCGGCGACGAGCAATGGTCTTATGATGCGCTGCTGCCCTACTTCATCGCGATGGAGGACAATGCGAGGCTGAACGACAATTATCACGGCGTCGGCGGCCCGTGGAAAGTGTCCGATCTCGAGCACATGTGCGAACTCTCGCGCGCCTTCGTACTGGCCGCCCAGAGTATCGGCCTGCCGCATAACGCCGATTTCAACGGCCGAAGCCAGCGCGGCGTCGGCGCCTACCAGGTGACGACGCGCAACGGCCGCCGTTGCTCGGCAGTCGATGCCTTTCTGCGCCCCGCCATTGCAAGCGGCCGAGTGGAGGTGAAAACCTCCTGTCTCGTTCACTCGCTGATCATCGACAATGGCCGCGCGGTCGGCGTGCGTTATTCGCAGGAGGGTGGCGGCCAGACTGTCGAGGAAGTCCGCTGTGATGGCGAGGTGCTGCTTGCCGCTGGCGCCATTGCGACGCCGAAGCTGCTGATGCTTTCAGGCATCGGGCCTGCGGATCACCTGAAATCCCATGGTATTGCGGCCTTCGTCGACCTGCCGGGCGTCGGCGCCAATCTCCAGGATCATACCGAAACGCCGGTCGTGGCGCTGTGCAATGGTCCCTACGGTTATTACGGCCATGACCGCGGCTGGAAGCAAATACGAAACGGCCTCGAATATCTTCTCAACCGCAGCGGTCCGGTGACGTCGAACGGCGTCGAGGCAGGCGCCTTCTTCGATCCCGACGACCTCGACCGGGATCCGAAGATCCAGCAGTTTTGCGTGCCGACGGTCTATCTGGACAAAGATCACACCGACCAGCAGGCGAGTCACGGGCTTACCTTGAATTCCTGCGTTGCCCGGCCGCGCTCGCGCGGGTCGGTAAAGCTCGCCTCCGCCGATCCGAAGGACCAGCCGCTGGTCGATCCGAACTATCTCGCCGATCCGGAGGACCTGCGCCTGTCGATCGGTGGCGTGCGCCGCGCGCGTGAAATCCTCCGTCAGGAGCCGCTGCAATCGATGATAGCGCGCGAGGTCTTCCCTGGTCCGGACAAGCTTTCCGATGCGGACCTCGCCGAACACGCCCGACGGTTCGTCAAGACTGTATACCATCCCGTCGGCACCTGCCGCATGGCTCGAGACGGTGACGCGGGCGGGGTGCTCGGCGCAGACATGCGGGTACGCGGGGTGCGAGGGCTCCGGGTCATCGATGCATCCGCGATTCCCACCATCATCTCGGGCAACACCAATGCTGCCGTTCTGGTCGTCGCCGACAAGGCGGTCGAATTCATCACCGGCGGCAAGCGCCGTCAGCCTGCGGGGCTCGCCCCGCGCAGCAATCCGACCAACCGCCAGATAGCCTAGGATGCAGCCATGCCTCCCATGAAGACCGATCCCAATCCGCGCATGCCCTACCAGTATCCGATGCCGACGGAGGCGTTGCCCGACATCGTCATTCCGGACGCCATCCCCGCCGACGACAGGGTCTGGGTGCCGCAGGGGCAGAATGTCTGGTTTCGTCCACTCTGTCTCAACCGGTCCGCAGGCTACTGGATGAACCTCCTGAAAGTGCGCAAGTCCGGCGTGCTCAGTCGTCACCGCCATCCCCAGGCCGTGCATGGCTTCGTGCTGAAGGGCCGCTGGCACTATCTGGAGCATGACTGGGTGGCGGAGGAGGGCGGTTATGTCTTCGAGCCGCCGGGCGAGACCCACACGCTCGTCGTGCCCGACGACGTGGAGGAGATGATCACCTTCTTTCAGGTGAACGGCATCATGTATTATGTCGACGCCTTCGGCGAGCCGCTCGGCTTCGAGGACGTCTTCACCAAGATCGATATGTGTCGCGCGCATTACGAAGCGGTCGGACTGGGGGCGGATTATGTCGACCAGTTCATCCGCTGACGGGCGGACCCGCGCGACCGGCAGTCCCGCCGCCTTCCTGCGCCCCGGCCTTTTCGAAGGGCGGCAGGTGCTGGTGAGCGGCGGGACCTCAGGTATCGGCGCTGCGATCTGCGAGGCCTTCGCCGCGCTCGGGGCCGATGTCCTCGCAACGGGCATCACCGAGGCGGAGATTGCCGCCGCCGGAAGCCGGCCCGGACTTCAGGACGTGCAGTTCGCCACGCTCGACGTGCGCGACAGGTCTGCCGTGGATGCTCTGGTCGCCGGCCTGCCGCGGCTGGACCACGTGGTGAACTGCGCCGGCGTGATCCGCCGCAATGACGAACTCGAGCCGGATGTGTTCGCCGACGTCGTCGATATCAATCTCAACGGCTCCATGCGCGTCTGCGCGGCAGCCCGTCCACGGCTTGCGGAAACCGGCGGCACGATCGTCAATACCGCCTCCATGCTGTCGTTCTTCGGCGGTGGCCTGGTGCCCGGCTATTCCGCATCGAAGGGCGGCATCGCCCAGCTCACCAAATCGCTGGCGATCGCCTATGCGGCCGATGCAATCCGGGTGAATGCCATCGCGCCGGGTTGGATCGCGACACCCCTGACGAAGGCGCTACGGGAGAGCCCGGAGCGCAACGCGGCCATTCTCGGCCGCACGCCGCTCAATCGCTGGGGAGAGCCGGCGGAAGTCGCCGGTGGCGTTCTTTATCTGTCCTCGCCGCTTGCAAGCTTCGTTACCGGCAGCGTGCTGGTCATCGATGGCGGCTATCTGATCATGTGAGGCACGATATGAAAGCCATTGTTCTCCCCGGACCGCAGGCGCAAATTGACAACGTGACACTGACCGACCTGCCGACCCCGGAGCCCGGGCCGGGCGAACTGCGAATCAAGGTCATCGCCGTTTCCATCAATCCCGTGGACTGGAAGCTGACCTTCGATCACAAACCGGAATGGACCTACCCGCATGTGCTGGGGCTCGACGCTGCCGGTGTGATCGATGCGGTCGGCCGGGGCGTCGAGGGCTGGAAAGCCGGCGACAGGGCGGTCGTTCACAACAATCTCTGGAAGCCCGGCGTCTTCGCCGAATATTGCCTTGCGCCGGCGCACGCGACATCGCGGCTGCCCGGCAGCGTGAACTTCACCGATGCGGCCGCCATCCCCTGTGCCGGCTATACGGCCTATCAGGCGCTCTTCCGCAAGGCGAGGCTTGAGGCGGGGCAGACCATACTCATTCAGGGCGCCAATGGCGGTGTCGGCGGATTTGCCACGCAACTTGCCCATCAGGCCGGGGCCACGGTCATCGCGCTGGCGCGGCCTGAGCATTTCGCCGCCGTACGCGGGTTCGGTGCCGATATCGTCTTCGATTACCGGGACGCGGATCTGCTGCATAAGGTGCGGGCGGAAACGGAAGGCGGGGACGGCGTCGATGTCATGCTCGAAGTCGTCAATCCCGGCGACGCCCGCAAGTCGCTCGCCTTCCTTCACTATAACGGGCATCTCGTATCCATCGACCCGCTGCCGGTCATGACAGAGGTGCCGTCCTACACCTATGCCGCCTCGATCCACGAGGTGGCGCTTGGCGGCGCCTATCATGCCGGCCACCTGCCGACCCAGCGCGATTTCGCCCGTATCGGCGATGACATGATGGCGCGCCTTGCGGCAGGCAAGCTCGATCCGATGGTCGAGGAGATCGTGGCGCTCGGAGACATACCGGACGCCCTGCGGCGGCTGCGGCGCCGGGACGTGACGGGCAAGATCGTCGCCCGCATTGCTTCGGATGCCTGACGAGAACAACCCAACGGGGAGGAAGAGCATGTCCACGAACACGCATTATATTGACGGCCGGTTTGTCGAGGATCGCATCTCAGGCCGCATCGCGGTCTACAATCCCGCAAGCGAGGAGCAGATCGCCGAGATCCCGGATGGTCCTGCCGAGGTCGTCGACGCGGCCGTCGATGCGGCACGCAAGGCGCAACCCGCCTGGTCGGAGTTGCCGCCCATCGAACGCGCCGGCTATGTCAAGGCGATTGCCGAGAAGATTCGCGCGAAGGTCGACATTCTGGCCGAAACGATCTCCCGCGAGCAGGGCAAGGTCGTGTCGCTTGCGCGCGGCGAAGTGCTCGGCATGGCCGGGCTTATGGACTACATGGCCGAGTGGGCGCGCCGCATCGAGGGCGAGATCATCGCCAGCGACCGGAAAGGCGAGACGATCTATCTGAACCGGGTGCCGATCGGCGTGGTTGCCGGCATACTGCCCTGGAACTTTCCGTTCTACCTGATCGGACGCAAACTCGCCCCGGCGCTCGTCGCCGGCAACACGATCGTCATCAAACCGAGCGAGGAAACGCCGCTCAATGCATTTCTCTTCGCCGAACTGGCGGACGAGGTCGGGCTGCCGAAGGGCGTGTTCAACATGGTTTCAGGACGTGGCCGCACGACGGGCGCCGCCCTGTCGGGCCATCCCGGCATCGATCTCGTAAGCTTCACTGGCAGCGTGCCGACCGGTGTCGCCATCATGGAGGCAGCGGCGAAGAACCTCACGCGGGTCAATCTCGAACTCGGCGGCAAGGCGCCCGCAATCGTCCTCAAGGATGCCGACCTCGACCTGGCGGTCGAAGCCATCACGGCCTCGCGCGTCATCAACACCGGCCAGGTCTGCAACTGCGCGGAACGCATTTTCGTCGAACGCCAGGTGGCCGACGAATTCACCGACCGCTTCGTCAAGCGGATGGCCGCCGTCACCTACGGAGACCCGATCGCCGAGCCGACCGTCGACATGGGGCCGCTCGTCAATGCGCTCCAATTGGACAAGGTCGAGGCCATGGTCGAACGGGCAAGGGAGGCTGGGGCATCGGTGGCGCTGGGCGGAAAGCGCGCCGAGCGCAATTGCGGCCACCATTATGAACCGACCGTGCTCACGGGCTGCACGCCCGACATGGAGATCATGCGCAAGGAGATATTCGGACCCGTCGCGCCGATCGCCGTGGTCGAAGACGCCGACGAGGCTGTTCACTACGCCAACGACACCGAATACGGCCTGACGTCGTCGCTCTACACGCAGGACCTCAACAAGGCCATGCGCGTGACGCGGCGCCTGCAGTTCGGCGAGACCTACATCAACCGCGAAAACGGCGAGGCGTATCAAGGCTTTCATGCCGGTCGCAAGAAATCCGGCATCGGCGGTGCAGATGGCAAGCACGGCTTTTACGAATACATGGAAACCCAGGCGGTCTATATCCAGCACGGTTGAGATGACAGCGACGGACCGGCGGCGCCCGGTCGGAAAGGAATGGTATGTATCTAAAGAAATTCGATCTGTCCGGCCGCGTGGCGGTGGTCACGGGGGCGGGGCAGGGCATCGGGCTTGCCTGCGCGGAAGCGCTTTGCGAAGCCGGTGCGGCGGTCCTGCTGACCGATATCAGCACGGAGCGCTGCGAGGCCGGCCGGGCGGCACTCGCCGCCAAAGGATATACGGTCGAGATCGACCGTATCGACATCGGCGACAGCGCCTCCATCAATGCGGTGGCGGACCGGCTGGCAGATAGCGGCAGGGCGGCGGACATCCTCGTCGCAAATGCCGGTATCGCCCATGCCGGCGTTCCGGCCGAAGAGCTTTCGGACGCCGATTGGGACCGGATGATCGGCAACAATCTCAGCGGCGCCTTCCGATCTTGCCGGGCCTTCGGCAGGCACATGCTCGCCAGGGGCAAGGGATCGATCGTCACGATCGGTTCCATGTCCGGCACGATCGTCAACCGGCCGCAGCAGCAGGTTCACTACAATGTGGCCAAGGCGGGCGTCCACCACCTGACGCGCTCGCTCGCAGCCGAGTGGGCGACCCGCGGCGTGCGGGTGAATTCCGTCGCGCCGACCTATATCGATACGCCGCTTCTGACTTTCGCCAAGGAAGACAAGCCGATGTACGAGCAATGGCTGGACATGACGCCGATGCATCGGCTCGGCCAGCCGGAGGAGATTGCCTCGGTCGTGCTGTTCCTTGCGTCCGACGCCTCCAGCCTCATGACGGGATCGATCGTTTCCGCGGATGCCGGCTACACTTGCTGGTAGCCGAGAAGCCCTCGTCCGCGTTTCGAATGCGGTCGAGGGCAGCACCTCTCGTGAGTGTGCAACCACGTCGGCGAGCAGTGCTCAACCTTGAATTATTATCCTGACATGCTATACGTACAACATGATAACGTCCCGCGCCAGCCAGAGTGCGTGGTGCCAGAAGTGCTTTGTCGATCTGTAGTTTAGCTACATTAACCAGAGCCTGCGAGTATAGCCGCGACGTGGAGAAGGCAAGAAATTGCGCTGATTCTCGCAATCTCTGCTGTTGACATCCTCCTGCGCCACTGCGTTTTATATGGCTCTTAGAGAAAAATGTAGTTGAATTACGAAATGTTACCATCTAGCATTCGTGCTGCGTGAGGTGTGGAAGTGCCGATCGGCGCCCGCAACGCGAGGGATTTACAAAGGGAGGGGAGCTTTGCTCAAAAAACTAGCACAAGCGTCGTTGGCAGCCGCAGTCAGCGCTATCGCACTCTTGCCGATGCTGGGCGCTGCGCCGGCCGTCGCGCAGGAAGGCGAGGATATCGATATCACCATAGGCTGGGTACCGCCTGATATCACCGGCGTATTCAAGACGGCCACCAACTTCTTCGAACTGGCTGCCCAGGACGCCAACAAGAATGGTTTTAACGTCAAGATCCTGACGAAGTCGCCGACCAGCCCCACGGCTTTCGCCGAGCAGGTCAGCATCATCGAGGACATGATCCAGCGCAAGGTCGACCTGATCGCCGTTTCGCCGGCTGAGGTCGCGACAGTCAAGCCGGCCCTGGTGCGCGCTACGCAAGCCGGCATTCCGGTCGTCGTCGTCAATCTGCTGGAGCCGATCGACGCGTCGACGTCTCGTCCTATATCGGATTCGACAACACGCAGGGCGCGGAAGTGAGCGCCTATTCGGTCGTGGACTATTTCGGGGGTCCGGGTGTGCTCGGCACCGGCGAAAAGGTCGATGTCGAGCCTGGCACCTATCTCGATCTGAAGTTCTGGGAGGATCTCGCTTCCAAGCTCTCGGCGGAGGACAAGGCAAAGATCAAGGCCCGCGGCGCCATCATCGAGGGCGTTGCCGGCGGCTTTTTCTCCACGGCTCGCCTCAACGGTTTCCGCAAGGTGCTCGAGCAGTTCCCGGGCATCGAGATCGTCGGCGGCACTTGCGCGGGCGACTGGAACCGCGAGAAGGGCACCCGTTGCGCGGAGGATATCCTTCAGGGCAATCAGGATGATCTCGACTTCATCTGGGCGGCGTCGAACGAGATGGGACTCGGTGCGATGCTCGTGGCGGGGGCGCAGAACCGTCTCGAAACCACGCAGGACGGCGCCGAGATCGGCAACAAGAAGGTGGCCATCTTCACCAATGACGTTACCCCGGAATCGGTCGACCGCATCGCCGAGGGCAAGATGATTGCCGAAACAACCCACGGCTTTGCCGATTGGGGATGGTTCGGCACCAAGTTTGCCGTCGAGCTCGCCTGCGGCCTGGAAGTGCCGAAGACCTTCGATATCCGCCCGCGCAGCGTCTACGAGGCGAATGCGCGCAACTTCTATCCGGAACCGAAGCTTGAGTCGATCGACTGGAAGGCCATCCGGGCGAACTGCAAGAAAGCCGACTGAGTCTCCTCTACAGCGCCGTGTGTCTTATCAGACGCACACAGGTCGCTGTAGCACTTTGATCTGCTGCATGTTTTTGTCCTTTAATCGGATCCGATTAAAGGAAACATGCAGTAGGACCGCGGGGCATCTTCGCTATGAAGGTGCTCCGCGCCGCTCTCTGGGTGCAGACAGGCGGTACCGGCGCAATTCCAGAAAACTGCCTGGCGGTTTTCCGTCCGGAATTGCGGAAAGTCAGAGATCGAAGCAGTTCTGCGATTCGGTGAAAAGCGGAAATGCTCCAGGGATTGAAAGGGCACGTTCAGTGCCCGTTCCGAACAGCAGTTGTGGGCGATGAACCAGCACGAAATCCTTCTGAAGCTCGAGAATATCGAGAAACGCTTTCCCGGCGTCGTGGCGTTGAAGTCGATCTCGCTCGAGGTGCGCGCCGGAGAGGTGCAGGTGCTTCTCGGCGAGAATGGTGCCGGCAAGTCGACGCTGATGAAGATTCTTGCCGGCGAGCACCCGCCGACGGACGGGACTATCGTGGTGGGCGGCCGGAAGGTTCCGGCGCTCACTCCGACGCTCGCCACGGAACTCGGCATCGGCCTCGTGCATCAGGAACTGAGCCTTATCCCGGCGCTCAGCGTCACCGAGAACATTTTTCTCGGCCGGATGCCGCGCAACGCATTCGGCAAGATAAACTGGAGCAAGGCGCATGCGGATGCCCGACACGCGCTGGAAGCGCTCGGCGTTTTCATCGACCCGGCCGCCGAGGTGCGCACGCTCGAAGTTGCCGAGCAGCAATTGGTCGAGATTACGCGTGTCCTGGAGCGCGGCCCGCGCATCCTTCTGCTCGATGAGCCGACTTCGGCGCTGTCCGACGGCGAGCGCAGCCGTCTCTTCGATGTCATCCGCCTTCTGAAACAGCGCGGCCACGGCATCATTTACATCTCGCATCACCTCTCGGAAATTCCATTGATCGCCGACCGCGTTACGGTGTTGCGTGATGGTATCGTCGTAAAGACGCTGCCCGCCGACCAGGCGGATGAGGAGACGGTGATCGGCTTGATGGTCGGCCGCAGGCTGGAAGAACAGTTCCCCAAGGAAAAGGTTGAGCTCGGGACGCCTGTACTCGTCGTTGAAAATCTCGCCTCCGGAACCACGCTGAAGGATCTCTCCTTCACGCTCCGTCGCGGTGAAATCCTTGGAGTATACGGCTTGATGGGCGCCGGCCAGGCGGAGATAGCCAGCGCTCTTTTCGGTCTGCAGGCGGTCAATGCCGGTTCTGTCGAGGTCGAGGGCAAGCGCGCGAATTTCCGGCACTCCTCGGATGCGATTGCGGCGGGCCTCGGTCTGATCTCGCGCGACCGCCGCCAGAGCCTCGTGCCGATGCAACCGGTCGGCCCCAATCTCAGCCTGTCCTGGCTTGCCGGCAAGTCGCTTCTGTCGCGGCTCGATCTCACGCGCGAGCGCGAGGAGGGCAGTCGCTACATTTCCGATCTGCGCATCCGGCCGGCTTCCACCACGCACAAACTCTTCTTCTTCAGCGGCGGCAACCAGCAGAAGGTCATTCTGGCGCGATGGATGTCGAGCGGCGCGCGAATTCTGATTTTCGACGAGCCGACCCGCGGCATTGATGTCGGCGCCAAAGCGGAAGTGTTTGCGGTGATGAGCCGCCTGGTATCGGAAGGTGCGTCGATCCTGATGATTTCCTCGGAACTCAACGAACTGATCGGTATGGCGGACCGCGCGCTGGTGATGCGGGGCGGGCGGCTCTCGGCGGAATTGCCAAGGAAAGAGATATCGCAGCAGAACCTGCTGCGATATGCGAGCTAGAGCAATTCCAGGGAGAGTGCGTAGCGGTTTTCCGTCCGGAATTGCGGCAAAATAAGGGGTTAGAGCTAGAGCGGGATGAAGAAAAGTGTGCGCGGTTTTCCGCCAGCATCCCGCTCCAACCTGTTGGAAACGATCACGATGATTTCAGGTCGATCCGACCTAAAATCATCGTGATCCAGGGAGTGGGAATGCATATGCGTGCGGAAAAGAAACCGGACACCAAGGCCGGTGCGGCTGGTGGGCGTAAAACGAAATTGAAGGCGATCGTCTTTCAGGCCGGGCCGCTGATCGCCCTTGTCCTGTTGATGGCTTACCTCGCTTTTGCGACATCCAACTTCCTGACGTTCGACAACCTTTCCAACGTGGCGCGCCAGTCCGCCTTCGTTGCCATTATCGCGGTCGGGCAGACATTCGTCATCCTGACCGGCGGCATCGACCTGTCAGTGGCTGCCATCGCCGCACTTGCCGCATCGATAACCGCCGTCCTGCTCACGCAGCCGCTCGTGCTCTTCGGGGTCGATTTCGGTTTCGTGCCGCCGCCGGTGGCCGTCCTCATAGGGCTTTTCATCGGGGTGGCTGCCGGTGCAATCAACGGCTGGCTGATTTCCAAATTCAAGATCCCGGACTTCATCGCGACACTCGGCACGATGACGGCCTTTCGCGGCGCCGCGCTGCTGGTCACCGATGGCCTGCCGGTCCCCTCGTTCAACGCCGGCCGGCAACTTCCCGAAACGCTGATCTGGGTCGGCGGCGGTCAGCTCTTCGGCGTTCCGGTGAGCGCGCTCATCGCGCTGCTCTGCGCGGCCGCCGGCTGGTACGTGCTTCGCTACACCGCGCTCGGGCGGGCGATCTATGCCGTCGGCGGTAACCGTGCGGCCGCCCATTCCTCCGGCATCAGTATTTCGCGGACCAAGATCATGACCTATGCGATATCGGGCCTGCTGGCCGCGATCGCCGGCATCATCCTCGTCGGGCGCCTCAATTCGGCCAATGCTTTGATGGCGGAGGGCGAAGAACTGCGCTCCATCGCTTCCGTCGTGATCGGGGGCACCAATCTCTTCGGCGGCGAAGGCGGAGTATGGGGATCGATCATCGGCGCGGCCATCATCGGCGTGCTCGGCAACGGTCTCAACCTGCTCGATGTGAGTCCGTTCTGGCAGCGCATCGCGCAGGGCATCGTCATCGTGGTCGTCGTGATCTTCGATCAGTGGCGCCGTCGCAGCATGACACGCGTTTAGAGCGGGACGAGGAAAGCGGGTGCGGTTTCCGCCCGCACCGCGCTCCGGCGTGGGCCTGCCGGAAGGCGCAGGCCGACGCGGCGCAGAAAAAAGTACCAAATCCGGAACTTGCAAAATTAGCTGCCGGTCACCTATTGCCTGTTGGCGGCGAAAAGCATCCTCTGCCGGAGACCGGCGGCCTTCGCCTGAGGGCACCGCCGGCTGCCGCGACGAACACGCTGCTTCGAAGGTGCCGAGCCATGAACATCAAGCAACTGGAAGTCCTGCGGACGCTGCTTGCAACCGGATCGACGGTCGCGAGCGCCAAGGCCATGGGCCTTAGCCAGTCGGGTGTGAGCCGCATGTTGCAGCAGCTCGAGAGCGACTTGTCCATCACACTTTTCGTCCGGGACAAGGGCCGCCTGATCCCGACCCCGGAGGCCACGGTTCTCGGCCGCGACGCTCAGAATGTGCTGCTCGCGATCGAGCGCATGTCCGGCCATGCGGAGGATCTCCGCAACGGTGCTGCCGGACCGGAAATCGTGCGCATCGGGCTGCCGAGCAGCATGTGGGAGAATTTCGCACCTGCCATGTTGATCGACTATGTTCGGGATTTTCCCGGCGTGCGCATCGAGACCTTCTTCGAGACGACGACCGCCATCACCAAGCTGGTCGAGGAACGCGTCATCGACCTCGGTTTTCTGCGCATCGAGGGCGAGACGGGGCCGTCCATTGCAATCGACACGGTTGCGAGCGGCGAGAGCGTCTGTGTCGTCCCGGAGAACCATCCGCTAGCTGAACTGCCCGAGATCAACATCACGCATCTGCGAAACGTACCGCTGATCCTGATCGGCCGCCAGCGGCCGAACCGCATGGCTCTCGATCAGGCCTTCAAGCGGGCAGGGGTAAAGCAGATGGTCAAGATCGAGACTCATACCAACAGCTCGGCCTGCTCCTATGTCGCGCATGGACTGGGCGTCACGATCATCAGCAGCTTCTACGCGAATCTGTACCGGCATCTTCCAGTCGTGCATCGACCGTTCGTTCCGCGCGCGACACAGGAATTCGGACTGGTGCGCGCCGCCGGAGTTCCACTCTCCATCGCTGCGCAAGCGCTCAGCGGAGCCCTGAAGAAGCAGATTCAGCTTTCTCAAAGGGAACAATAGACCAGGATTCTGGTCATCCCGAACGTTGCGGCTCACAGCTCCCCGCTGCATAGAGCTATGACGAATATGCATAATATTGCGCGCCAATCTCCATTCCCTCATAGTTTGGACCAACGAAACCGGTGAGGCCAATCTCCAGTCGGCTCTCAATCGTGGGGAAGCAATGCTACGTTTCATCCTGAGCCGTCTGGCGATGGCGATCCCGACGGTCGTCCTCGTCTCCGTGACGGTCTTTGCACTGATCCGGTTCATTCCCGGTGATCCCGCCGCGCTGATGCTGGGTGATATGGCTCAGCCCGATCAGATCGCCGCGATGCGGGTGGAACTCGGCCTCGACAGGTCCATGCCGCAGCAGTTCCTGATCTGGGCCGGTGATGTGCTGCGCGGCGACTTCGGCCGCTCGATCGTCAATGACGAGGCGGTGCTGCCGCTGGTCGTTTCCCGCTTTCTGGTAAGCGCGGAAATCGTCGTCGTCGCGGTCTTACTGGCAAGCCTGATTGCCGTACCGGCCGGCGTAATCGCCGCCTGGCGTCAAAACAGCCTGACGGATCTGGCTCTGGTCGGAACGGCAACCGTTCTCCTTTCCATCCCCACCTTCTGGCTCGGCCTGCTCCTGCTCCTGCTTTTCGGGCTCAAACTCGGATGGCTGCCGGTTCTCGGCTATGTCTCGATCAGCGACAATCTGGTGGACGGTTTGCTTTATCTCGTTCTGCCTGTCGTGACGCTGGTCATCCATGAAGCGGGTGTCCTGATCCGTATGGCGCGTGCCTCCACGCTGGAGGTGCTGCGTCTCGATTACATCACCCACGCCCGCGCCAAAGGGCTCTCGGAAGGCGCCGTGCTCTGGCGCCATGCCTTCAAGAACGCCTTCGGTCCGACCTGGACGATGATCGGCCTCATCCTCGGCAATCTGCTCGGGGGCATCGCCGTCATCGAAACGGTCTTCACCATACCGGGGCTCGGGCGTCTGATGGTGGACAGTATTTTCGCGCGTGACTACCCGGTCATCCAGGGATGCCTTCTGTTCGTCGCGCTCTCCTATGTGCTGGTCAACCTCGTCATCGACCTTCTTTATCCTCTCTTCGATCCGCGTGTTGTCGCCGAATGAAAAAGCTCACCCTCAACGGACTGATCGGTGGCATCCTGATCGCTGTCCTGCTCGTCACCGCTGCTGTCGGTCTCTTCTGGACGCCCTTCGATCCGATGAAGCTCTCCTTCACCGCGCGGCTCGCAGCGCCCGGCGCGGCGCACCTGCTCGGCACTGACGAATTCGGCCGCGACGTATTGAGCCGCCTGATGGTCGGCGCGCGCGCCAGCGTCTGGATCGGGGCGCTCACCGTCGGTTTCGCCGTTATCTGCGGGACGCTCATCGGCCTCATCAGCGGCTATGCGCGCGGCTGGGTGGACGGCGTCATCATGGCGGTCAACAATGCGCTTCTCGCCTTTCCCGGCATCCTGCTGGCGCTCGGCCTGCTCGCCGTTTTCGGTGCGAACCAGTACGGCATCATCTTCGCGCTCGGCATCGCCTATACGCCGTCCATGGCGCGCGTCGTGCGCGGTGCGGTTCTCTCGCTGCGGGAGCGGGAGTTCATCGAGGCCTCGCGGGTGATGGGCAATGGCGAGCTTTATACGATGTTGCGCCATATCCTGCCGAACTGCCTTGCGCCGATCACCGTTCTCGCCACCTCCATGTTCGGCTGGGCCATATTGTCGGAGAGCGCGCTCTCCTTTCTCGGCCTCGGAGTGCCGCCGCCGGCGCCGACCTGGGGGAACATGCTGGCCGCCGGCCGGCCATTCCTCCAGCAGGCCGCATGGCTCGGCCTGTTCCCGGGCCTGTGCATCGCGCTGACGCTGCTCGGCATCAACCTTCTGGGCGATGCGCTTCGCGACAAGCTCGACCCGCGCATGAGAGGTCTGAAATGACGACGGACAAACTTCTCACCGTCTGCGGCCTTTCGCTTGAAGTTGCGGGATCCGGCCATCAGGTGGTCAAGTCGGTTTCCTTCGACCTCGCGCCGGGCGAGATCTTCGGGATCGTCGGCGAAAGCGGCTCCGGCAAGACGCTGGCGACCAGATCGCTGATCTCGCTGCTGCCACCGAACATCACGGTCACCGGCGGATCGGTGACCTACAAGGGCCGCGACGTGCTGAAGCTGAAGGAAAAAGAGCTACGTCATCTGCGCGGTGCAGAGATCGGCGTGGTCTTCCAGGAGCCGATGACCTCGCTCAATCCGTCGATGACGATCGGCCGGCAGCTGGAGGAGGGGCTGGTCCTGCACACCAAGGCCCCGGCGCAGGAGCGACGCTTGCGCATCCTCGACATGTTGAAGCGGGTGGGCATCCGCGATCCGGAGGGGGCGCTTGCCTCCTATCCGCACGAGTTTTCGGGAGGCATGCGCCAGCGCATCATGCTCGCCTCCGTCATGCTTTTGAAGCCGGCGCTGCTGATCGCCGATGAACCGACCACCGCGCTCGACGCCGTGATCCAGCGCGACGTGATGGAACTGATGGTGGAACTGACGCGCGCGGAAGGGACGGCCGTGCTGCTGATCAGCCACGATCTGCCGATGGTGGCGCGCTACACGAGCCGCATCGTCGTGATGGAAAAGGGTGCGATCGTCGAACAGGGCCGCACCGAAGACCTGCTCACAGCACCGCAGCATCCCTATACGCGGAAGCTCCTCTCGTCGCTGCCCTTTCGCGGCGAGCCACGCCGGATCGACACGAGCAAGGCGCCCATGATCTCGGCTCGCGAAATCATCGTCGACTATGCCGGCCGGAAGTCCCTGTTCAGAAAGAACAAGCCGAAGCGGGCGCTGCATGGCGTCAGCATCGACATATACGAAGGCGAGGTCGTTGCACTCGTCGGCGGTTCCGGCTCCGGCAAGACGACGCTCGGCCGCACCATTGCCGGCCTCGTCAAGGAAGACGAGGGCCGCATCCAGTTCCAGGGACGGCTGCGCACCGAAAACTGGGCCGATTATCGCCTCAATTGCCAGATGGTTTTTCAGGATCCCTATTCATCACTCGATCCGCGCATGACCATCCAGGCGCTGGTCGAGGAGGCGCTGAGACTGGTGCCGGGCCTCGACGGTAACGCCAAACGTAAGCGTTCCCTGGAGACGCTGGAGGAGGTCGGCCTCGGCATGGAGTATGCCGGCCGCTACCCGCACGAGCTTTCCGGAGGCCAACGCCAGCGCGTTGCCATTGCGCGTGCGATCGCGCGCCGGCCGCGCTTCCTGATCGCGGACGAACCGGTTTCCGCGCTCGACGTAACGGTCAGGGCGCAGGTTCTCGATCTCTTCTCGGATCTGCAGAAACGCTACGGCTTTTCCTGCCTGTTCATCAGTCACGACCTCGGCGTCGTCGAACAGGTCGCAGATCGCGTCGTTGTCATGCAGGACGGTCGGATCATCGAGGAGGGGGCCCGGGATTCGATTTTCGACAGCCCGAAGGAGGCCTATACGCGCCGGCTTCTTTCGGCGATTCCCGCCCTCGACCAGAATGAAAACGGCGGCGTGACTCTCAAATGGCGTCTGGAGAATTGATGTGGATAGGCTAGGCAATTCCGGCTCGGTAAAAGAGAGACTTGCGGAAATCTGCGATGCGCAGCCTTTCGTGACGCGTTTCCTCGTCCGCAATCTCAAGACGGGCGAGACGATCGAACGCGGCGCGGAGGAGGAAACGCCTTCCGCCAGCACCCGTAAGACCTCCATCATGATGGCGGCGCTGAAGGCGGTGCACGAGCGGCGGCTCGACCTCGAAGAGCCGATCACCTACGAAGCCCGCTTTGCCGAGGAAGTGGCAAGCGGCATGTTCCGCTACCTCACGCCCGGAATCGTGATTTCGTTGCGCGATGCGATTACCGGAATGATGGTGCTGAGCGACAATGTCTGCACCAGGATGGTGTTCGAGCGGCTGACGCTGGAGGAGGTCGACTGCTACTGCAAGTCGATCGGCATGAAAGGCACGCATCATCGCTTTCTCATTCCGCCCTTGGCTCTGCCGCCGGATCATGCGCTGACCTCGGTGACGACCACGACTGCCCGCGACCAGGCCTTTCTGCTGCAGACGATCCTGGACGCGCAGGCCTCTCCCGAAGCGGCCGCAAAGCTCGGCACGTCACCGGAGCTCTGCGCCTATGCCCTGCAGACTCTCAAGAACCAGATCCTGCGCTACGCAATTCCGTCGCGCCTGCCTTTCGGCACGGTGGTGGCGCATAAGGGCGGCACGGGCAAGCGCGGCCGCATGAATGCCGGCATCGTCTATCGCGACGGCGCTCCCTTCTACATCATCTGCGCCTATACCGATGACGTGCCGCAGGTCATGCCGGACGGCACGCCGGGTTACACGGTGGCGCTCGAGACCATCGGCAGGCTCTCGCGGGCCTGCTGGGACGGATTCAGTCATAACGATCAATAAGAGGGTAGAACAAATGAAAACGCTTCTTCTTGCGGGCACCGCCCTGCTTGCCATGACCGGTATCGCAACGGCACGCGACATCACCGTCGCGCAAAGTTCTGACCTGCGCAGCAATAATCCGGGCGTCAATCGCGACGGCAATACCGATAGCGTCATCCTGCACATCGTCGAGGGACTCGTCGGCTACAACAATGTCGGCGAAGTGAAGCCGCTGCTCGCCGAGAGCTTCGAGATGTCTGCCGATGGGCTGACCTATACGTTCAAGCTGCGCAGCGACGTGAAATTTCACAACGGCAAAGCGATGACGGCCGACGACGTGGTGTGGAACTGGACGCGCTACCTGAAGCCAGAGACGAAATGGACCTGCCTGAAAGATTTCGTGGAAGGCGGGGCCGCGCCTGTGACAGGCGTCAAGGCAATCGACGCCTCGACCGTCGAGATCACGCTGGCGAAGCCGTCGGCTGTCTTCCTCGGCATGATGTCGCGTCCCGAATGCGGCTTCACCGGCATCATCTCGAGCGAATCCCTCGGTGCGGACGGCAGCTTCGTTCAGCCGATCGGGACCGGCCCCTTCATGTGGGACGAATGGAAGAAGGGCGAATACGTCCATCTCAAGAAATTTGCCGACTATGTCTCGCCGGAAAACGAAGGAAAGCCGGATGGCATGGTCGGTTCGAAGCGGCCGCTTGCCGACGGCGTCAAGTTCATGGTCATTCCGGACGCTTCGACCGTGAAGGCAGGTCTGGAATCCGGCGTGCTGGACACGGCTGAAATCTCGCCGGATCTCATTCCCGAATTCCAGGCAAGCGAGACGATGCAACTGATTGTCGCGCGCAATAACGGCAAGAACCTCTTTTACATCCAGACTCGGGACAAGGTCCTGAGCAATCCGGGCGTGCGCCGCGCCATGGCGATGGCGCTCGATCTGGATGAGCTCGTTGCCGCCGCCTCAAACGGTACGGGTGAGGCGAACGGCTCGATGGTGTCGCAGGATTCGGTCTTTTTCAGCGACACGCAGAAGAAGCGTCTGCCCTATGACGTCGAAGCCGCCAAAAAGGAGCTGGCGGATGCCGGCTACAATGGCGAGCCGATCTCGATCATAGCCAATAAGCGCGGCAACGTGCCGAGCTTCCCGGCTGCGGTCATGGCGCAGGCCATGATGCAGCAGGCCGGCCTCAACGTTCAGATCGAGGTGCTGGACTACGCGACGCAGGTCGACCGCCGTCGGTCCGGCAATTACCAGGTGATTTCCCAGTCGGTGGCGCCGCGTCTCGACCCGGCCCTCATGTATTCCTTCTATGTCGGCGACAAGGACAAGAACGCTTCCCTGATGTGGGACGATCCGAAGGCGATCGAGCTGATGAACGCAGCCTATGCCGAGGCTGACCAGGCCAGACGCCAGAAGATATTCGATGAGTTTCACGGAGCTCATGCTGAAGGAAATGCCGGGGATATTCCTCTACGACATGGTCGATGTCTGGGGCGCGACCAGGAAATTGAAGGGCCAGCCCGTCTGGCAGTCGAACGCCCGCCTTTGGGAAGTGTCAGTCGACGATTGATCCATCACAGCCGGGCCGGCGGCGATCCCCGACGCCGGCCCTTCCATCATTCATAGATTCGCTCCGGCACGCCGGGCGGTCTCCTGCGCCTTTCGAGAGGGTGCATCGCAATGCGAGGACATGGCCCATGAACCGGGATGACGTGATGTCGATTGCCGCAGCAATCGAATCGATGAAGCCGGATTTCGTCAGCTTGAGCGACAGCATCTGGGATTTCGCCGAGCTCAAATTCGATGAGTGGCGTTCGTCCGGCTTGCTTGCCGCGAGGCTCGAAGACAATGGCTTCTCCGTTCGGCGCGGCATCGCAGGCATGGACACGGCCTTCATCGGCGAGTGCGGCAGCGGCAAGCCGGTGATCGCTTTCCTGGGCGAATTCGATGCGCTGGCGGGCATGAGCCAGGCAGCCGGGGTCGCCGAGGCGAAGCCGCTTGTCGACGGGGCAAGCGGCCATGGCTGCGGCCATAACCTGCTGGGCGTCGGTTCCCTGATGGCGGCGATCGCGCTCGCCCGGCATCTGGAGGCCAACAATCTGTCCGGTACTGTTCGCTATTACGGCTGCCCGGGCGAGGAGGGCGGTTCGGGCAAGACCTTCATGGTGCGCGCCGGTCTGTTCGACGATGTCGACACGGCGCTCACCTGGCACCCGGCACCGTTCAACGGCGTGCGCTCGACAAACAACCTTGCGGTTCTCGAATATTTCTATCGCTTCAAGGGTGTCGCCGCGCACGCCTCAAATGCTGCCCATCTCGGTCGTTCGGCGCTCGATGCCGTCGAGCTCATGAATGTCGGCGTCAACTTTCTGCGCGAGCACATGCCACAGGATTGCCGTGTGCATTACGCGATCACCGATGCAGGCGGCAGGGCGGCGAACGTCGTGCAGGCGAGCGCCGAAGTGCTTTACCTGATCCGCGCACCGGGAATGCCGGAGGCGCTCAACCTCGCCAAACGGGTCGAGAAGGTCGCCCGTGGTGCAGCCATGATGACCGAGACCGAAGTGGAAATCGTCTTCGAGACGGCCTCCACCAACCTCTTGCCGAACATCACACTCGAGACGGCCATGCACGAGAATATGGTGGCGCTCGGCCCTGTCGCCTTCGACACGTCCGATCTGGCTTTCGCCAGATCCATTCAGGAGACCTTCACGGAAGAGGCAATCAAAAGCAGCATCCGTCTCTACCAGATCAAGGGCGACGTATTTTCCAATGCCGGCGCCGGCGCGTCGACACCACTGCACCTCGGCCTGCGCGAATTTGAAGGCCATTCGCACTTCCGTGCGGGCTCGACCGATGTCGGCGATGTCAGCTGGGTTACGCCGACGGCGCAGTGCTGGACGCCGGCTTGGGCGATCGGCACGAACCCGCATACCTGGCAGGTCGTTGCGCAGGGCAAGAGCCCCATCGCCCACAAGGCCATGGCGCATGCCGCCAAGACACTTGCAACGACGGGTCTGTCACTGGTCACGTCTCCGGAGCTGGTTGCCGCCGCTAAGGCGGAATGGTTGGAGAAGACCGGCGGCAAAGCCTATGTCTGTCCCATTCCGGCGGACGTCATGCCGGGGTCTGCGCATGCATGATCGGCGGCTCGTCTCACTGGCGGCGTTCACGATTTTTCGTCAGGCATCGATCTTTCCCGCCACTTCCATCCGTGGATTGCGAAATCCCATCGCGATCCATGCCCAGAGAAGTTTGGCGTAAAACGACACCGTGTGGCTTTTCAGGTTGGGGATGTCTTTCGGCAGGCTGCTCGCGTCAAACAGGTCGCCGACCATCGTCCGCATCCGCGGTTTCGGCCGCGACTCTTTCGGCCAGAGGTGGAGATAGATGCTGAGCCAGTGCCCGCCCTTCATTTCCAGGTAGATCGGCGTATTGCAGCAGGTCGCGACGACACGCCGAGTGCCCGCGCCGACCGACAGCCGGAACTCTCGTAAATGCTCGGCGCCGGACAGAATACGCACGTGATCCTTGCGATATTCCGCGGTGGGAGTTGCACCGTAGGAAGTGAGAATATCTTTCGCGCCGGGAAGGCTGGCCAGTCTGTCGGCTGCGGTCCGGCAACTGTTGCACAGGCACTCGGAAACAAGGATCGGCGTTCCTTTCAGCCTCAGGCACGTGCTTCCGCAGGCACAACTGATTTTCGTGGTCTCGCTCATGCATCGTCCTCCTCGGTGACGTGAAACAGGTGCCGGATGTAGCGGCTTAAATGATCAAGGCTTTCCCGCGCCAGATCCGCGTCGTTCCCGGCCTTGGCCAGGACGAAGGCGCCCTGAATGACGGCCTGCGTATGCCGCGCGAGACTTTCCGCCGTCCAGCCGCCGGAAACGCCGTGATCGCGTCGTGCAGCTTCGATATCGGCCTCGAGCGTCGCCGCATGGCCGAAGATACTGCGGCCGCACGCATCGCGAATGTCGGGCGAACTGGCATAGACCTCCTGCGCCATGGTTCCGACCAGGCAGGTGAACTCCGCTATGCCGCCGGTGATGATCGCCCTCCGGAACGCGACATAGGCCAAGACGCGCGCCAAGGGATCGGCCGGATCATGGTAGGGGGCGGCCTCGAAAAAGCCGGTGTTCGTTTCGGTCCAGAACTCGGCCACGGCCACGCCGAGCGCTTCCTTGCTCCCGAAGTGATGGAAAAACGCCCCCTTCGTGACGTCGGCTGCGCGGCAGAGGTCATCCACCGAGGTCGCAGCAAAGCCATTGCTTCGGATAACGTCCCGCGCTGCCTCAAGGAGCCTGATGCGCGCGCTGCCGCGTTCGGGGGAATGCTTGGTGGGTCTGGACATTGATAATACATACCGTACGGTCGGTATATGTCAATCGGTGATATTGCCGGTGAGCCCGTGCGGGAGCTGTCGAGCTGGTTCTGAACAGCGCGTATGAAGGCGGAAGCTGCGCCGTCAGCATCATTCAGCAGCGCGGAAGCGGCCTCGGGCCAGCCTGCAAACGGCTGATCGACGCTTTCCGACACGGGAGACCCGATGGAACACGCCACGGGAAATCCCGGGGCCGATGACGGGACCCACCGGCAGGCGGAGCTAGATCTCGTCTAGAAAGACACCCTTCGTCCGCACGAGCCGACTTCACGAAGCTTTATATTTGAATCCGCAAGTTTGGAAGGCTTCAACCGGCGGCAGGCTCAGCCTGTCAGGATCAACCCTCCATACCGGCTGGTTTCATGTTCGATTTCGGCAATCAGAGTATCGAGCGCGGGAATCCTGGCCTTTCTGGCGCGACGAACCACGTAAACCAGGGCAGGCGGGGCAGGCAGGCGGTCGGTCACGATCTGCATCTCGGCGCGCAGATGTCGCTCGCTCAAAAGTGCCACGCCCAGCGCCGACTTGACCGCAGCGACAATCCCTGCCGCGCTCGCACATTCGAATACGGTTTCGAGGATCGTTCCTCCGTCCTGTCCGACGTCGAGCGCCCATTTACGGTAGAAGCATTCGTCGTCGAAGGACAGGAAGGGTATAGGTCCATTCTGCGGCAGGCATAGATCAGGGTGCTTGACCCAATGAAGGTTCTCCCGAAACAGAACAACGTCGGTGGGGCGGACTTCATGGGAAAAAACCTGCACGATTGCCGCGTCGAGTTCCCCGCGTTCCAGCATCGCTCGCAGGACCAAGCTCATGCGGACCTTGATGCGGACAGAGACATGCGGATGCAGGCGGCGGAACCGCCCGAGAATGCGGGCAAGGTCCGTGCACGTCGTGTCTTCGGTCAGGCCGAGCGCGATACGCCCCGCGAGTTGTGTCTTCGACAGGCTCAGCAGTGCCTCGTCATGCAGGCCGAGGATGCGCCCGGCATAATCCAGCAAGTCCTCGCCGGCCGAGGTAAAGACCGGACCCCCGGACCTGCGGCTGAGGAGGTCGCAGTCGAGGCTCGTCTCCAGCCGTTTGATCTTATGGCTGACGGCCGATTGTGACAGACCCAACGCTTCAGCCGCGCGGGTGATCCCACCGTGATGGCGTATTGCCCATAGGGCGCGAAGCGCGTCGATTTCCAGACGCCGGCTGTTGAACTCGGCCATGTCGAACCTGATTGAGTGACCTTTCCCGTTTGCATAATCACACCCGGGCCGTGTTGCAAATGGGCATTACATTGATGACTGCACTGTCATGCTTTCATCGATATTTGTCATGTGCAAGCGCAACAGGTGCATCCTATTCATGGAGCACCACTTGACCCCTATCGAGACCTTCATGACCGACCTGCCGTCGTCCTGGCCAGCCGCTGGCCGCCACTTCCTCTGGCCTTTAATGGCAACACTGCTGGTGATCGGCTGGAGTTCGGGCTTCGTCGGTATCCGCTATGCGAGCGAAGAAGCCACCGTCGTACTGGTGCTGTTCTGGCGGACGCTGTTGTCAGGCGTGATCCTGCTGCCCTTCGCCTTTGCCATCGGGCCGCGAATGCGGCTGCGCGGGGTGCTGGAGCAGATGCTCTTCGGTGTGATGTCGGTGTTTCTCTATCTGGGCGGCTTCGCATTGGCGATCGAGCAACGGGTGCCGACAGGCCTGGTCGCATTGATTTCGGACCTCCTGCCTTTGGCGATAGCGGCCCTGTCGCAGTCTGTCCTGGGCGAGCGACTAAGCGCGCGGCAGTGGCTGGGAACGTCGATCGCGGTGCTGGGTGTGCTCATCGTCTCGTTCGACAGCCTGAGCCTCGGCGTAGCTCCTTTGTGGGCCTATGCGCTGACAGCCGGCTCGATGCTGGTCTTTGCGCTCGCCTCCGTGCTGCATAAACGGCAACGGACTTCGCACATGCCGCTTCACCAGAGCCTTTGCATTCATACGCTCACAGGTGCTTTGCTGTTCGGATTTTGCGCCATGATGCAGGGCGGTGTTGTCCCGCCGATGACACGCAATTTCGCCGTGGGAATGGTATGGCTGGTATTGATTGCAACCTTCGCCGCCTATTCCGTCTACTATAGCAGTCTGCGCCTTTTCCCGGTGGCGAAGGTCAGCGCGGTGATCTATCTCAGCCCGCCGGTCACCATGCTGTGGGCATGGGTATTGTTTTCCGAGCCTCTGACCTTAGCGATGTTCATCGGACTGGCAGTGACACTGCTGGGCGTCTGGATGACCTCGCGCGCTTGAACCGGGCGACCCATCGTCGACCGCGCCGGTAAGCATGATACGTTTGATCGGATAACGCTGGCAGAAACGTTTCAGTGCTTCAAGGAACACCGAAACGCTCCAAAGGGCGCTGGTCGCGCCATAGGCGGCCTGTCTCCGTCTCCAGCGGAACTTACGTCCGCGGCTTCAGGTTCTCCGGGTCGTAGAGAGGCTTGTAACCGACGCCGGCCACTTCGACGGGATAGGTCTCGGCGAAATACTCGACATGGAGCCTTCGTCCGACCTGGCAGTAGGACCAGGGCAGATAGGCAAGCGCGATATTCTTGCCGATCGTCGGACCGTATGCGATCGAAGTGGTGTAGGAGCGGCGGCCGAGTTCGTCGACCAGAACATCGCCGGTCTCCGGGTCCATGACCGGCAGGTTGCCGACCGGGTAGCGCCTCACGCCGTTCCCGTCGGTGTTCTCCGTCATCACGAGCGTGCAAAGCATGGCGGGCTGGTGCTCGCGCGCCTTGTATTCCAGGTGCTTCGCCTTGCCCCGGAAGTCCGCTTCCTTGACTTTCGGACGGGCAAGATCGGCTTCGATAAGGTTATATTGGGTGAGAAGGTCTGCGTTCTGCAGGCGCAGGCTCTTTTCCATGCGGCGCGAGTTGGCATAGGTCTCGACGCCGAAGGCCATGACCCCCGTGGCGCGCAGCGCGTCCCAGACGGCAAGCCCGTCCTCGTATTTCATATGCAGTTCCCAGCCTTGTTCGCCGACATAGGAGATGCGGAAGGCGGAGACCGGCTTGCCGGCGATCTCCATCTGCCGGATTGCGGCGAAGGGGAAATTCTCGGGATCGAGACCGGCCGGATCTGCCACCACCCTTTTCAGCGTTTCGCGGGCATTCGGCCCCCAGATACCAATCGTGGTGAATCTCTCCGAAACGTCTGTGATACGGACGTCCAGGCCCCGGTCTTCCGCGACGCGGCGCATGTAGTGGAAGTCGCGCGGCCCGGCATCGGCGCCGTTCACGAGACGGCAGCGATCGGCCATGCGGAAAACCGTGAAATCGGCCCGAACCATGCCCTCGTCGTCGAGGAAATGCGTGTAGATGCCCTTGCCGATATTGCCGTCGCCGCCGATCTTGGCGGCGCAGAGCCACTCAAGAAGCTCCACGTGGTCAGGACCTTCAATGTCTACCATGTGGAAGTGGGAGAGGTTGACGATGCCGCAATCCTCGCTCATCGCCAGATGTTCGGCGTTGGAAACGCGCCAGAAGTGGCGGCTGTCCCACTCGTTCTCGCGCACCGGAACACGGTCGCCGTATTTCTCGAGCAGGTGCTCGTTGGCGGCATAACCGTGCGCGCGCTCCCAGCCGCCGAGCTCCATGAAGTAGCCGCCGAGTTCCTTTTCGCGCTCGTAGAAGGGCGAGCGCTTGACGTTGCGGCCGCCCGCATAGGGCTCGCGCGGGTGCACGGCCGGGAAGTAGATCTTCTGCGCAGCCTCGAAGCAGCGCTGCTCGATGAACGTCTCTTCGAGCTGGTGCGGATAGAAGCGGGCGTAATCAATCGACGCATGGTCGATCTCGGTGCGGCCGTCCGTCATCCAGTCTGCGATCAGCTTGCCGTAGCCCGGGCCATCTTTCACCCAGATAGCGACGCAGTACCAGAGGCCGCGCACCTTCTGACTCTCGCCGCAGGAGGGCCCGCCGGCGGCCGATACCTGCAGCAGGCCGTTGAAGGAGTGGCTCTCATTATAGCCGAGCTCGCCGAGGATCGGCGTCAATTCCATTGCGCGCTCGAGCGGCTCGATGATCTGCTCCATCTCGAGGTCGCGCTGCGACGGCGACAGGCGTGCCTGATGTTTTTCGAGAATGTCGCGCGGATGGCAGAGGCGCGGATTGGTGGTCTCGTAATAGCCCCACTCGATCTGACCGCCCTCGGTGGTCTTCGGATCGCCGGTGTCGCGCATATAGGCCGAGTTGCCCTGGTCGCGCAGCAGCGGGAAGCCGATTTCCTTGCCGGTGCCTTCGAATTCGTTGTAGGGGCCGAAGAAGGTGAGCGGATGATCGACCGGCATGACGGGCAGGTCTTCGCCGACCATTTCGGCGATCAGGCGGCCCCAAATGCCGGCGCAGACGACGACATGGTCCGCGAGAATCGTGCCGCGATGTGTGACGACACCTTTGATGCGTCCATTTTCGACTAGAAGCGCGGTTGCCGGCGTATTGCCGAAGACCCGCAGCTTGCCGGACTTTTCCGCCGCATCGACCAGCTTGCCGGCGACAGTCTGCGAGCGCGGAACGACAAGACCGGCATCCGGATCGAACATGCCGCCCATGACCTGATCTTCCTCGATCAGCGGGAACAGCTTCTTGATTTCGGCCGGCGAGACGTAATGTGCGCGCGTGCCGAAAGCCTTGGCGGAGGAAAGCTTGCGCTTGATCTCTTCCATCCAGACGTCGTCGCCGGTGCGTGCGACTTCCAGGCCGCCGATGCGGGAGTAGTGGCCCATCCTGTCGAAAAAGTCGATCGAGTATTGCGTCGTCCAGACCGAAAGATAGTCGTGGCTCGTCGTATAACAGAAGTCCGAGGCATGGGCCGTCGAACCGATATCGGTCGGGATGCCCGACTTGTCGATGCCGACGATATCGTCCCAGCCACGCTCGATGAGGTGGTGGGCGATCGATGCGCCGACGATGCCGCCCAGTCCTACGATTACGACCTTCGCCTTTTCCGGAAACTCTGCCATTGATGCGACCCTGGTTAATTTTGAAGCCGGATATTAGAGCCTGCAGCGCCGCGACTTGAGCCTGTCTACGACATAATCATCGTGCTGCACGACCAGAATGTTGCGGAGGAGGGGGCGGGGAAAGCCGCGTCCGCAGGGATGCTCATCTAGCTGATATCGCGAGAAAATACACCCTGCAGGGCGGCGGGGAGCAAGCATTTCTTGGAACAGGAAGGCGGCAGGTGGATCCGCCGCCGGAACGCGACCATTCGGCAGCCGTTTTTTACTCGCCGCCGCCGAAGAAGGTAAGCCGCGTGAAGAGGATATAGTTGGATTCCGACACCATCAGAGCCACGAAGACGAGCACCAGAAGCGGCGGCAGAATAACCGCGTAGATCAGGGCCAGGCGCTCCCAGGCCATATGCATGAACACGGCAACGATCAGGCCCGCCTTCAGCATCATGAAGATGAGGATCAGCGACCAGCGAAGATAGCCTTCAAGGCCGAAGAAATCGACAAGATAGGAGAGGGCACTGAGGACGAAGAGCAAGCCCCAGACCACGAGGTAAAGCTTGATCGGGTGCTGCCGGTGCTCCGTATGGGCCGCGTGTTGCGGCGCATGGGTCTGCGCGTGAGCCATGAATGCCCTCCCTCACCACAGATAAAAGAATGCGAAGATGAAGACCCAGACCAGGTCGACGAAGTGCCAATAGAGGCCGGTGATCTCGACGATCTCGTAGCGGCCCTTGCGGCTGGTGAAGAAACCGGGCCGCTCCGTTTCGAAGTCGCCGCGCCAGACTTTTCGGGCGATGATCAGCAGGAAAATCACGCCGAAGGTGACGTGGGTCCCGTGAAAGCCGGTGATCATGAAGAAGGAAGAGCCGAATTGTGCGGCTCCCCAGGGATTGGCCCACGGTCTTACGCCCTCGGCAATCAGTTTCGACCATTCGAACGCCTGCATGCCGACGAAGGCGGCGCCGAATAGCGCCGTCAGCAGCATGAGTGCCGCGGTCTTCCGCCGGTCCCGGCGATAACCGTAGTTGACGGCCATGGCCATGGTGCCGCTCGAGGAGATGAGGACGAATGTCATGATCGCGATCAGGATCAGCGGCATATGTGTTCCGCCGATCTCGAGTGCGAAAACCTCGCTCGGGTTCGGCCAGGGAACGGCGGTAGACATTCGTGCCGCCATGTAGGCGATCAGGAAGCAGCCGAAGACGAAGGTGTCGCTGAGGAGAAAGATCCACATCATGGCCTTGCCCCAGGAGACGTCCTTGAACGTGCGCTGGTCGGAGGCCCAGTCGGCTGCGAGCCCCGCCAGACCGGGCTGGCGCGGGACCGTTTCTGCTGCGGGGTTCTTGATCGGTGCGGACATGTTCAAGGGTTCCTATGTCAGCAGTTGGCGGCAGAAATCGATGACGCCGCTGGCCCATCCCGCAAAGAGAGCGAAGAGAACCACCCAGACGATCAGCATGAAATGCCAGTAAATCGCGCACAGCTCGATCGACAGGCGCGTTCTGCTGTCGATCGGGGCTTGCGCGGCATGTGCGGTCACACGGCCAAGAACAATAAGCCCCCCGAGAATGTGCAGTCCGTGCATTCCGGTAAGCAGATAGAAGAAGCTGTTCGCCGGGTTCTCTGCGAGGAAATAACCCGCGCCCGACAGCGCGCGCCACGCAAACAGTTGGCCGACGAGGAAGGCGAGGCCCGAGGCGAGCGCTGCGAGAAGGCCGGTTCTCGCCGCCTCGTCGTGCTGTCGCCCTGCCTCGGCCCTGGCCCATTGCAAGGTGATGCTGCCGGCTGCGAGGATACCCGTATTGAACCACAGAAGGCCGGGCAGAGGCAGTGCGCCCCAGTCCGAAGAGGCCATGCGCATGAAATAGGCGCTGACCGAAAGCGAAAAAAGCGCACCGACGACGGCCAGAAATACGCCGAGACCGATTTTGGCCGGTGGAATTCGGGCAGGGCCCCGGCGGTCGTGGAGGTGCCCGATCTCGAGCCATGGCCTCGACGTCAGGCGCTGTCCGGCAAGCCACCAGACGACGATGGCAGCGATCGCCGCCAGAAAGAAAAGGACGACGCTCATGAGGCAGCCTCATGGCTCAAGCGGCCTGGCGTCGGCTGGTTCTGCGGAATGAAATCTTCGGGCGCCCCGGGAACACTGTAATCGTAGGCCCAACGGTAGACGACGGGCAGTTCCTTGCCCCAGTTGCCGTGAGCCGGCGGCGTCTCCGGTGTCTGCCATTCGAGCGTGGTCGCACGCCATGGATTGCCACCGGCTTCCCTGCCGTGGCGAAGGCTCCAGACGAGATTGAAGAGAAACAGGATCTGCGCCGCGCCGACGAGCAGCGCCATGACGCTGATGAAGGCGTTGAGCTCGGCGATCGATGTCGAGACGAACGAGGCCTCGCCGAGTTCGTGATAGCGGCGCGGAACGCCGATGAGGCCGAGATAGTGCATCGGGAAGAAGATCGCATAGGCGCCGATGAAGCTGATCCAGAAATGGATCTGGCCCATCGCTTCGTTGAGCATGCGCCCGGTGATCTTCGGATACCAGTGATAGATGGCGCCGAAGATGACCATGATCGGGGCAACGCCCATGACCATGTGGAAATGCGCGACGACGAACATGGTGTCGGAGAGCGGAACGTCGACGACGACATTGCCGAGGAAGAGGCCCGTCAGTCCGCCATTGACGAAGGTGACGATGAAGGCGAGCGCAAAGAGCATCGGCAGCGTCAGATGGATGTTGCCGCGCCAGAGGGTGAGCACCCAGTTATAGACCTTGATCGCCGTCGGCACCGCAATGATCAGCGTCGTGGTGGCGAAGAAGAAGCCGAAATAGGGGTTCATGCCGCTGACATACATATGGTGCGCCCAGACGATGAAAGACAGCCCGCCGATGACGACGATTGCCCAGACCATCATGCGATAGCCGAAGATGTTCTTGCGCGCGTGGGTGCTGATGAGATCGGAAACGATGCCGAAGGCGGGAAGCGCGACGATGTAGACTTCGGGATGGCCGAAAAACCAGAACAGGTGCTGGAAGAGGATCGGGCTGCCGCCGCCATGCTGCAGCTGCTCGCCCATTTCGACAATGGCCGGCATGAAGAAACTCGTGCCGAGCAGCCGGTCGAAGAGCATCATGACGCAGGCGACGAAAAGGGCAGGGAAGGCAAGGAGCGCCATCACGGTCGCGGTGAAAATACCCCAGACGGTCAGCGGCAGCCGCATCAGAGTCATACCACGCGCACGGCCCTGGAGAACGGTTACGACATAGTTGAGGCCACCCATGGTGAAGCCGATGATGAAGATGATCAGGGACGACAGCATCATGATGATGCCCCAGTCCCTGCCGCCGGGTGTGCCGGAAAGAACGGCCTGGGGCGGATAGAGCGTCCAGCCGGCGCCCGTCGGTCCGCCGGGCGTGAAGAAACTGGCGGCCAGGACGAGCACGGCGAGCAGATAAATCCAATAGCTCAGCATGTTGGCGTAGGGAAACACCATGTCGCGCGCGCCGACCATCAGCGGGATCAGATAGTTGCCGAAGCCGCCGAGGAAGAGTGCGGTGAGCAGATAGATTACCATGATCATGCCGTGCATGGTGATGAACTGATAATAGCGCTCGGCATCGATCAGCTCGAACGTGCCGGGAAAACCGAGTTGCAGCCGGATCAGCCAGGAGAGTGCAAGCGCAACCATTCCGATGGCGATTGCGGTCGTTCCGTACTGAATGGCGATGATTTTCGCATCCTGGCTGAAGACATAGCGCGTCCACCAGCTATGCGGATGGTAAAGCTCAACATCCTCGACTTCGGGAGGCGGGAGTGCCTCGCCAATACCGGACCGGACGTCGACCATCATATCTCCTCCCAGGGGCTACTGCACGGCGCCTCCTACTGCGCCGCTGAGGCGGCGACCGCTGTCGCCGTGGGGCTGGAGCATTCACGCTCTTCTTCGAAAAGCGTGAATGCTCCAGTTCCTTGTTCAGTCGCAACTCCGGACGGAACACCGCTACATACTTTTCCTGGAATTGCTCTTGTTTCCGTCGATGCGGAGAGTTGCGAAAAACTCTGCTGCTCGGCGAGCCAGACCTGGTAATCCTCTTCGGTGTCCACCACGACGGTGCCGCGCATCTGCGGGTGACCGACGCCGCAGAGTTCGGCGCAGAGTATCTCGAAAGTTCCGGTCCGCGTCGGCGTGAACCAGAAATAGGTGATCATGCCGGGCACCATATCCATCTTGGCGCGGAATTCGGGGACGTAGAAATCATGCAGGACGTCGACCGACCGCAGCAGCATCTTGACCGGTTTGCCGACAGGCAGGTGAAGCTCGCCGCCTTCGATGATGAGGTCGTCCTGTCCGGCGGCATCGTTCGTATTCAGCCCGAGCGAATTTTCCGGCACGATATTGCGCGTTTCGGTGGTGCCGAGCTTCCCGTCCGCCCCGGGCAGCCGGAAGCTCCACAGCCATTGCTGGCCGATCACCTCCACTTCGGATGCATCCTGCGGGACGGTGACGAACTGGTTCCAAACGAAGAGGCCCGGAGCCAGCATTGCCGCGACACCGAAGGTGGTACCGGTCGCCAGCCAGCCTTCGAGCCTTCTGTTCTCGGGCTCATAAGCGGCAATATTGCCCGGACGGTGGCGGAATCGCAGGACACAATAGGCCATGAACAGGACGACGGCGGTGAAGGCGATGCCGGTGATCCAGAAGGTGATGGTGATCGTATTGTCGATGTAAATCCAATTGGAGGCGATTGGAGTCCACCACCAAGGACTGAGCAAATGGAACAACACTGAGCCGACGGCCAGCAGAACCAGAATCACTACCACGGCCATTTCCTGTCCTCCCCGCCGTCATCGGCCGTGAGACGAATACGCAATCCGCAGAGTTCCGATCACAATTATTACACGAACGGAAAATACTGGCAATTCATCGGCAAGAGATCGACTTCTCTCTTCCGCAAGTATTCCTATTGGGAATGCTGCTTCAGGTAGGCGATAACGTTGGCAAGCTCCTCGTCCTTCTTCAGGCCGGGGAAAACCATTTTGGTGCCTTTGACCTTGGCCCTCGGATTGCGGAGATAGTCGGCCAGAGTCGCTTCGTCCCAGACGAGGCCACCCTTGCCCGCATCGACCATGGCTTGCGAATACTTGAAATCCGGGTGGGTGCCGGCCGTCCTGCCCATGATGCCCTTCAGCGAAGGGCCGACCTTGTTCTGGTCCTCGTCGATGACATGGCAGGTGGCGCATCTCTTGAAGACAGTAGCGCCGGCCTCGGCATCGCCCTCCTGGGCGAGCGCGGCGGTGGGACAGAGCGAAAGTGCTGAAAAAGACGCCGAAAAATACAGGGCAGCAAATGCAATTCGCATGATACTTCCTCAATTTCGCCCGGCGCGGGGCAAGGAAGGCCATCGTCAATCTGCTTGGCGGTGCTTGCTTCACTTCAGGAATGGCGCGCCGGGGCGGTTGATACGTGCGACAGGAAAGAAGCTAGTCCTTGCCGGAGAGAAGTCAATTGTTCCTTCGAGGGGCTGTCACGGCTCTCGTCAGACGCGCCTTCCCTCTGCGTCGAAGAAATGCAGGTAATGGGCCGGAAAGCGGACGGGGATCGTGCCGGACGCGGTCAGGAACGAGCGGTCGTTGGTAAATGCCTTGAAGCTCGCCCCTCCGAGCGAAAGATGCAGGATAATGCCGAAACCGGTCGGCTCGACCAGATCAACCGTGGCAAGCAGAGTTTCCGGCCCGTGGCCGGCAAGTACGACATGTTCGGGGCGGATGCCGAGCGTCACCCTCGCGTTGTTCGAAAGGGGGGGCGCGTCGAGCGGGATGCTGTTTCCGTCCTCCATCTCGAAGCGCTGCACTTCACCCGCCTGATAGTTGCCTTCGAAGAAGTTCATGCCCGGCGAGCCTATGAAACCGGCAACGAAAAGATTGGCCGGGCGGTCGTAAAGATCGAGCGGGCTTCCGACCTGCTGGACCACGCCGCCATTCATGGCGACGATCCGGTCGGCAAGCGTCATCGCCTCGATCTGGTCGTGCGTCACGTAGATGGACGTGGCTCCGAGATCCTTGTGCAGCTTCTTGATCTCGGCGCGCATCTGCTCGCGCAGGCGCGCATCGAGATTGGAAAGCGGCTCGTCGAAGAGAAATGCCTTCGGCTGGCGCACGATGGCGCGGCCCATGGCCACGCGCTGGCGCTGGCCGCCGGAGAGCGCCCTCGGACGGCGCTCGAGAAGCGGGTCGAGACCGAGCTTGGCAGCGGCGCCGGCTACGACGGTCGCGATCCTGTCCTTGGCGGTTTTTCGAAGCCTCAGACTGTAGCTCATGTTCTTCGCGACCGACATATGCGGGTAGAGCGCATAGGACTGGAACACCATGGCGATGTCGCGGTCCTTCGGGGCCAGGTCGTTGACCCGCCGGCCGGCGATGCGGATCTCCCCGCCGGTCACGCTTTCGAGCCCGGCAATCATGCGCAGAAGGGTCGACTTGCCGCAGCCGGAGGGGCCGACGAGCACGACGAATTCGCCGTCGCTGATTTTGAGGTCGACGTCATGCAGTACCGGGTGGGTACCGTAGGACTTCTTGATGTTGGCGATGTCGATGGAAGCCATGGGTATCAGCCTTTCACCGCGCCGGCCGTGAGGCCTTGCACGAGATAGCGTTGAATGAGGAGGAAGAAGAGGCAGGCCGGGATCAGCGCCAGCACGCCGGCGGCCATCATCTGGCCGAAGTCCACCGAGAATTTCGAGACGAAGGACAAAAGCCCGACCGGGAAGGTCGCCTGCGCATTGCCGGAGATCAGCATCAGCGAGAAGAGCAGTTCGCTCCAGGCGGCGGTGAAGACGAAGCCGAGCGTCGCGGCGATCCCAGGCAGCGTCAGCGGCAGGATGATCTGGCGGAAGGCGACGAACTGCGTCGCGCCGTCGATCATCGCGGCTTCTTCCAGGTCCTTGGGAATGCCGTCGAAGAAGGACTGCATCAGGAACGTGGCGAAGGGAACGTTGAAGGCGGTGTAGACGACCACGAGCCCGGTGAGACTGTTGGTCAGCCCCAGCGGCGAGAGGATCTTGAAGATCGGCGCGACCAGCATGACCAATGGAAACATCTGCGTCAGCAGCATCAGCGTCACCAGCCAGTATTTGCCGCGGAACCGGAAGCGCGAGAGCGCGTAGCCCGAGAGCGAGGCGAGGATGGTGACGATGACGGCGGTCGAGCCGGAAACGATCAGGCTGTTTCGGAAGAAGACCGGAAAGGCGCTGTGCCGGAGCACGAAATCGAAGTGCTCGAGGCTCGCCCGCGACGGCCAGAGGCGGATGCCCTCCGAATAGAGCAGATCATTCGGGGTGACCGCGACCTTGAGCAGCCAGAAGAGAGGGAACAGCGCGAAGGCGATATAGGCGAGGATCGCCAGACGATGCGCAATGATCAGAAATGCTTTGTTGGCGCGCA
This sequence comes from Sinorhizobium medicae, assembly GCF_007827695.1. GTDB lineage: Bacteria > Pseudomonadota > Alphaproteobacteria > Rhizobiales > Rhizobiaceae > Sinorhizobium > Sinorhizobium medicae. The sequence goes on from NZ_VITA01000006.1 coordinate 85,417, forward strand.
TGTTCTCAATCCTTGCTCAGGAGCCACTGCCGCAGGATCACGATCAGCAATGAATAGGCGAGGAGCAGTGCCAGCAGCACCAGCGCGATCGCCGAGGCATAGCCGAAGTCGAGCCGCTTGAACGCCTGGGTGAAGATGTAGCTCGCGACGATCTGGGTGCGGTCCGCCGGGCCGCCATTTGTCATGACGATGATGAGATCGGCAAAATTGGAGATCCAGACCGTGCGCAGCAGAATGGTGATCGCGATCGTCGGCGCCAGGAAGGGAAGCGTGATCGAAAGGAAACGCTGCAGCGGGCCGGCGCCATCGATGCTCGCCGCCTCGTAAAGATCGCGCGGGATGGCCTGGAGTGCCGCCAGAAGCGTGATCGCGAAGAAGGGAATGCCCCACCAGATATTGGCGACGATCGGTCCCCACATGGCAAGCTGGGGATCGGACAGGATGTTGGTCGGCTGGCTCATGATGCCCATCGCAAAGAGCCAGTGCGGCAGCGGACCGACGACGGGGTTGAAGAGCCACGCCCAGTTGAGGCCTGCGAGGAAACTCGGCACCGCCCAGGGCAGGAAGACGAGCGCCTGCGCGACCGCACGGCCATGAAAGGGCTTGTCGAGCAGAAGCGCCAGGATGAGGCCGAAGGCGAACTGCAGGAAGACCGAGGCGCCGGTCCACCAGAGCGTGTTTCGCAGCGAGCGGAAGAAAGCCTGGTCCTGCGCGAGCGCGCGAAAATGATCGAGGCCGACGAAACCGCCGGAGAAGGGGTTGAGCAGCTGGATGTCGCGGAAAGCGTAGGAGATGCCGAGCACCAGAGGCACCAGCATGACCGTGACGATAAGGATGAGCGCCGGGGCGGTGTAGAGATAAGGCGCAGATGCGTCGGCGATCCGCTTCATCAGCGGCGGACGGATTGCGGGCAGGCCTTCATGGCGTGCGGCATAGGCCATCGATCGAAATTTCCCCTTTTTTGACCGCCGTTATGGACCGGCGTGCCTTCTTGTCATCAGGCGAGACGGCCGGCGGCGGCTGAACCGCCGCCGGTGCCCAGGCTATTTCTTGTTCGCGAGATATTTCTGCTGAGCCTTGGTCAGGTAGTCGGCCCACTGGTTGGCAAGTTCTTCCGGCGTGATGTCGCCGAGGAGAGCTTCCTGGGTCGTCTTGATGGCGAGCGAATCTTTGAAGAAGGCGAATTCTTCGAGATAGGTCGGCATGACCGTCAGCACGACGTCCTTGTCGGCGAGTTCGTCGAACCAGCCCTTGAACTGCGCGCTCGCATAAAAGGGGTCCTTTTCGGCCGACTTGTGAACGGGCAGCGCGCCGGTGCGCTTATTCCACTCGATATTGCCTTCCGGGCCTTCCAGCGTTTCGATCAGCTTCCAGGAGAGATCCTTGTTCTGGCTGGCGGCAAGGATCGACCAGCCGGCGAAGCCGATCGTGGTGAAGGCCTTGCCGCTCGGCCCCTTCGGCATGGTGGTCACGCCGAAATCCTCCGGCTTCATGCGCTGGGCAATAGCGATCAAGGCATCCGGGTCCTGGTCGAGAAAGGCGCAGGTGCCGCTGTAGAAGCCCGCGACGATCTCGTTGAAGCCCCAGTTGACGCTATCCTTCGGCGCCAGACCCTTCTTGTAGAGGTCGATGACCCAGGTGAGGCCTTTGATCCAGCCTTCGCTGTTCATCGTGGAAGTGCCGTCCTCGTTGAAGAACTTGTTGTCGCCGGCCATGGTCGCGCCGAACATCACCCAGCCGTTGAGCCCGCCCGGACCGCCGCGCAGGCAGTAACCGGATTTGCCCGGCAGCTTGGAGACCGCCTCGGAAGCCTTGACGAAGTCGTCCATCGTCTTCGGCGGTTCGGCGACACCCGCTTCGGAGAGCAGCTTCTTGTTGTAGAACATCGCCCGGAGATAGAAGCCGTAAGGCAACATGTAAGCTGTGTCGTTGACGTCCCGGCCGAGTTCGAGCGCGCGCTCGGTGAGGCCTGGCGTGTGCTCCCATTTTGCGAGATAGGGCTCGAGGCTTTCGAGCATGCCGTTATTGGCATAGAGCGACAGCCAGGTGTCGGGCATTTCCATGACATCGGGGATTTCGCCGGCCGATACCATGGTGGCGAATTTCTGGAAGGCTTCGCCCCAGGGCAGCGAAATGATCTCGACGGTCGTGCCGGGGTTCGCCTCTTCGAACTTGGCGACGATCGACTTCAGCGTTTCGGTGCGCTCGGGGCTGGTTATGACCTCCACGAGCTTCAGCTTCGTATCTGCAAGGGCGCTGCCGGCCATCAGGGTGGCAAGCAGGGCGGCTGTGATCAGTTTCCTCATTTTTGTTCCCTTTGTTCTCGCTGGTTGCGTGTTCGTCAGCCTGATGAAGCGGCTGTCATCGCCGCTTCGAGGTCGCTCCAGAGGGCCTCCGTTCCCTCCAGGCCGACATGGAGCCGTACCGACCGCGGTGAAATGCCGAAGGCTGCCGCGGAATTGGGCTCGGCTTTCTGTCGGAGGACGATTTCGCCCGGCACGATCAGGCTTTCGTGGCCGCCCCAGGAGACGCCGAGCTTGAACAGTTTCAGATGATCGGCGAAGCGCCGCACGTCGACGCCTTCGCGGAAGATGAAGGAGAAGAGGCCGGAGGTGCCGGAGAGACCCGGCGGAAGATGATTGCCGAGGCCGGGATGGCAAACGGTTTCGACCAGCGGATGCTCCGCCAGGCGACGGGCGACTGCAAGCGCCGAGCGCTCATGTGCCTTCATCCGGATCGGCAGGGTGCGCAAGCCGCGGATCAGGAGCCAGGCATCGAATGGTGAAAGCTTGCCACCGAGATAGGGATAGGCTTCCGAACGGATGCGGCCGATCAACGCGCTCGACCCGGCGACCACCCCGGCGACGACATCGCTATGGCCGCTCAGATATTTCGAGGCCGAGTGAATGACGAGGTCGACGCCAAGCGAGATCGGCTGCTGAAATACCGGGCTCGCCCAGCTGTTGTCGATGACCGTGACGATCCCTTGCTCTCGTGCAAGAGCCGCAAGCGATGCGACATCATGCGTGTCCATGACCCAGCTGGTCGGGCTTTCCATGTAGAAGAGCCTGGCGCCGGGAAGTGCTCTCGCCACCGCCTCCTCGTCTCGTCCGTCGACATAGGTGACTTCGATGCGCATGCGCTTCAGATGGGTGCCGAAGAGGCGGAACGCATCGGGATACACATGCTTCACGGAGACGATGCGGTCGCCCGGCTCCACGAAGGAGAGGACGCTCGATGAGATCGCCGACATGCCGCTGGCGAAGCCGATCGCATCCTCGGCGCCTTCGAGCTTTGCCAGCATCTCCTCGAAATGCCTGACCGTCGGATTGAGGCCGCGGGTGTAGATCGGCCGCACGCGCTCGCCTCGATAGGAGGAGAGCATCTCGTCATAATCCTTGAAGGTGAAGAGCGAGGTCTGGACGATCGGGGGAACGACGGCATCGAAAGCGTTGCTCTCGTCATGCGCGACAATCAGGGAGGCTCTCTCGAACGGATCGAGACCGTTGCTCATTTGGACATTTCCTTGATGTCTTCCTCGACGACTGCGAGGATTTTCAGCGTTTCCGCCCGCGCGGCCTCGGCGTCCTTAGCCGCGATCGCGTTGAACAGCGTCCTGTGAAAGGGAAAGGAGCGCCGGGCAAAGTCCGACCGGTTGAAGGGCTCGTCCCAGAAGCGCTCGAAAGCTTCGCGCATCTGTTCGAGCAGTTGCTTGAACAGCGGATTATGGGTCGCGTCGTAGATCGCGAGATGAAAGGCGAGGTCCTCCGGGCCCGACGTTCCCTTGGCGAGATGGACCCGTTCCATTTCGTCGAGCTTCGTCTCGATGTTGACGAGGTCGGCTTCCGTGCGGCGTCTGGAGGCGACCATGCCGGCCTCGACCTCGATGCCGCGCCGCACTTCAAGCGTCTGCAGCAGGGCGTCTCGCAGGTGCCGGGTATCGAGTGCAAGCGGCATGTGGATGGTCCCGGGAGAAATGGTGCGCAGGAGATAGGTACCGCTGCCCTTGCGCGCCTCAACGACACCGAGCGCCTGAAAATGGCTCAGCACCTCGCGAATGGTGGAGCGGCCGACGGCAAGCGCCGCCATTAGTTCCCGCTCGGCCGGCAGCCGGTCCCCCGGGTTCAGCCCCGATCTTTGAATGTATTCGGCAAGTGCGGATATCACCTGCTGCGCTCGATCCGCAGGCGGCAGGGGCAGGAGCATCGCTTTATCCTGCAGGCGCATCCGATTCTCCCAAGACCGGAATTGGTCTGACATCTGAGCAATATGCAGGGGATCGGAAAGAGGGTCAAGAGAGCCTCGGTCCTCATTGATGAAATGGTGCCGCGAAAGGGGCCGCAAGGGACGTGCGGTGAGGGGCAAACCAGGGTGGTAACCGACTGAGCAAACCCAGAGCTCGTTTATCCCGCAAGCGCGAGCAGCTTGCCGATCGCCTGCTGATCGAAGCCGCCTATTCCCTCGCGGATATCGGCGGCGATGGCTTCCGCTACGGCGTTCTCATCGCGCCGCCTCAGGGCATCGATGGCCTCGCGGTGACGATCGACGACGTAGAATTCGTTGACGTGTTCCATGGCGATGCCGAGGATCGGGCCGAGCTGCAGCCAGAGGCTCTCGATGAGCGGGACAGCAACCTGATCAGGATTGGCCGAATAGATCTGCCGGTGAAATTCCTGATTGGCGATCAGCGCCTGCGCTTTCTGTCCGGAGAGAATCGCGGCCTCGATTCCATCGTCCAGCACCGCGATGCGGTCGATCTGCCGGTCGGAAAGATGAGCAACGGCCCTGCGGGCGGCGTGGCTTTCAAGCACGATGCGGAGAGAGATGAGCTCCTCGAAGCGCGCGGGCGATATCCGCGGCACGACGATGCGCCTGTTCTGGAGAAATTGCAGGGCGCCGATCGAGGTCAGCTGCCGCAGGGCTTCGCGCACGGGCGTCGGGCTGCTCTCCAGCGCATCCGCGAGGCCGCGTATGGTGACGGAGGTGCCGGGACGAAAGGCGCCGACCATGATTGCCTGCCTGAGGCGCGAGAAGGCATAGTCGTGAGTCGTGATGCCTTCCGGACGATCAAGGGCGGGCAGGACAAGGGTCTTCAAGGCGACGACTCCGGCACCCGGTCGTTGGATCCAGCCGATCCTGTCGGCTCGCTTCAGCTTGACTCTAAATCATCAAAGATGTCAATTTCTGATAAATGTGATCACAAAAAGAAATTCGATATGTCATTTGATGTGGACGACACGGAAGCCTTTCAGGCCTGGATCGATCAGAACGGCCCGATAGAGAGTATTCAGGCGGTCATTTGCGACCTGAACGGGATCATGCGCGGCAAGCGCGTGCCGGTGGAGCAGGCCGCGAAGGTGCTCGGCGGCGGTATCCGCATGCCGCTTTCGATCGTCGGCGTCGACGTTTGGGGCGAGGACATCATCGGCAGCGAACAGGTCTTTGCGACCGGCGATCGCGACGGCATCTGCGGTGTGACCGGGCGAGGGGCCCTGCCGGTCAACTGGACGTCGCGGCCGAGCGCGCTGGTTCCGCTATGGCTCTTCGTAGAGGACGGCAGACCCTTTCTCGCCGACCCGCGGCAGGCCCTCGCGGCAATCGTGCGCGAATATCGCGAACTGGGCCTTCGCCCGGTGGTGGCGACGGAGCTTGAATTTTACCTCATAGATCCGGAGCCGGACAGCGCCGTCCCGCCGATCTCGCCTTATACCGGCAAGCGGCTCGATTCCGACGCTATCCTTTCGATCGACGAGCTCGACGACTTCGGCGAGTTCTTCTCCGACGTCTACAGGGAGTGCGCGCGGCAGAACGTTCCGGCGGATGCGGCGATCGCGGAGAACGGCATCGGCCAGTTCGAGATCAATCTGCTGCACAGCGACGATCCCCTGAAGGCGGCGGACGATGCGATCTTCTTCAAGCGTATCGTCAAGGGCGTCGCCCGCAAGCACGGTCTCGCCGCCACCTTCATGGCGAAGCCCTACGGCACCCGCTCCGGCAACGGCATGCACATTCATTTCAGCCTGCTCGACGAGGAGGGCAACAACGTCTTCGATGATGGCAGCGACGAGGGGGCGGCCGTGCTCAAACATGCGGTGGCCGGCCTCCTGCGCGGAATGGCCGAGACGACGCTGATGTTCGCCCCGCATTTCAATTCCTACCGGCGGCTGCGGCCCGACACGCATGCGCCGACCTCGATTTCCTGGGGCTACGAGAACCGCACCTCGGCAATCCGCATCCCGGGGGGCAATCCGGCGGCGCGGCGGATCGAACACCGCGTCGCCGGTGCGGACGCCAACCCCTATCTCGTCATTGCCGCTATCCTTGGAGCGGCGCTAGTCGGCATCCGCAACAAGTGGAAACCGCCGGTGCCGGTCGAGGGGCGTGCCTATGCGACCGAGCGGCTGCCCAAGATACCTGCCGACTGGGGCAGGCGGTCGACGCCTTCGAGGCCGGCCCGATCGCCGCCGAGATATTCGATCCCGTGCTTCGCTCCATGCTGATCGCCTGCAAGCGCCAGGAGATCGCCGGCTTCGCCGAGCAGGTCACGGACTACGAGTTTAGCGCCTATCTGGAAATCGTCTAATGGCAGAGAAGCAGACATCCTATGCAGGGAACGGCAGCTATCCGACGAGCTATTACGCCGCCTCGCGCAATATCATCCGCAACCCGGTGCGTCTGGAAGGCCGGATCGAGACCGACATCTGCATCGTCGGAGCGGGCTATTCGGGCCTGTCCACCGCCATCCATCTCGCCGAGAAGGGCTACAAGGTCACCGTGGTGGAGGGGGCGCAGGTGGGCTGGGGCGCGTCCGGACGAAATGGCGGTCAAATCGTCAACGGCCTCAATGCGGGTTTGTCGACGATCGAGCGCCGCTACGGCGAGGATGCCGCCCGCTTCATCGGCGGTCTGGTGCAGGAGGGCGGGCGGATCATCCGCCGGCTTGTCGAGCGGTATCAGATCGATTGCGATCTGAAGCCCGGCAACATCTATGCCGCCTATACCGGAGCGCATATGAAGGAGCTGGAGGCCAAACAGGCGCTCTGGCGCAAATATGGGATGGACGATCATCAGCTTCTCGACCGTGAAGCGCTGCGCAGGTTCGTGGTTTCGGATGCCTATTGCGGCGGCATGCTCGACATGACCGGCGGCCACATGCATCCGCTCAATCTAGTGCTCGGAGAGGCACGCGCTTTCGAGAGCCTCGGCGGTGTGATCTACGAAATGTCGCCGGTGACCCGCGTCGAACACGAGGCGGCGCGGCCGGTCGTGCACACGAAAGGCGGTGAGGTTTCCGCCCGCATCGTCGTGCTTTGCGGCAACGCTTATCTCGGCGATGCAGTGCCGAAGCTCGCCACCCGCGTCATGCCCGTTTCGACCCAGATGATCACCACCGAGCAGCTCGGTGAGGAACGCGCCCATTCGCTGATTCCGAGCGACATGTGCGTGGAGGATGTCCGCTACATCCTCGACTATTTCCGGCTGTCTGCCGACAAGCGGATGATTTTCGGCGGCGGCACCGTCTATGGCGGCACAGACCCGGCGGACGTCGTCGCAAAACTCAGGCCCAACCTCGAAAAGGTCTTTCCGCGCCTGAAGGGCGTGAAGATCGACTATGCCTGGAGCGGCAATTTCGCGCTCTCCTTCACGCGCGTGCCGCAAATGGGCCGGATCGGCAGCAACACCTATTTCGCCCATGGCTATAGCGGTCACGGCGTGACAGGCTCCCACCTGTTCGGCCGCATCCTTGCCGAAGCGATAAACGGCGACGCCTCACGCTTCGATGCCTTCGAGAAAATGCCGTGGTACCCGTTCCCCGGCGGGCGCATGTTACGGGCGCAATATTCGACGCTCGGGTCGTGGTGGTACATGTTCAAGGACGCAGTCGGCTGGTAGCTGGTTCGCTAAGCGCGAGCCGCCGGTCTTTTCACGGCAAGTTTTCAGTGCGAAACCGCACTATTCCGCACTTCATGGCGCCTGGTTAAACGAATTTTTCATTTCTCGTTTGATCACCGGGAAAATATTATCTAGAAAATCAATGGAGAATATAGGAGAACATCGGCAACAGGCCAACGCCCCAACAGCGGAGAGACAGAATGAACGCGACCAAGGCGATGACCCAATCCCGTTATACCGTCTGCAGTGCTCGGCGCGACAGGCACCCGACAGCCAGGCGCCTTACACACGCCGTCGCAGTGGCTGCTGCTTTCACTTTCGTTTCAGCGCTCCTCATCGGCGCGCTCTGAACAGTAAAGGCTGCAGGTGTCCATGCATCTGCAGCCGTTCACCTGGTGCCGTTTCTTCTCGCTCCTTTCTCGCCTTTCCGCCCTTGTCCGCGCGCAGCCGCCGTCGTAGCCTTGCCGCAACTTTAGAGACGGGAAGGAGAAGCGAATGCTCGACAAGCGGCAATTCTATATCGGTGGTGAATGGGTCGAGCCGGCCACGCAGAACGATCTTTTCGTACTCAACCCGGCGACCGAAAAGCCGATCGCGGTCATCTCGCTCGGCACCGCCGTCGATATCGACCGCGCCGTCGCGGCTGCAAAGAAAGCCTTCGCGAGCTATAGCCGGACCAGCGTCGAGGAGCGGCTGGCACTGCTCGAAAAGCTGCTCGCGATTTACAAGCGCCGCTACGACGAAATGGCCGACACGATCACCGCCGAACTCGGTGCTCCCAAGACGATGAGCAGAGAGCAGCAGGCCGAGGTGGGTGTCGGTCACCTGCAGGGTTTCATCGATGCGCTGAAGCGCTTGAAGCTTAGGGAGAAGCTGCCGAACGGAGACACGCTCCTGCGCGAGCCGATCGGCGTCTGCGGTCTTATCACGCCTTGGAACTGGCCTGTGAATCAGATCGCGCTCAAGGTCGTGCCGGCACTTGCGACAGGCTGCACCTGCATCCTGAAGCCAAGCGAGTTCACGCCGCTGAACGCGATGCTCTACGCCGAGATGATCGAGGAGGCGGGTTTCCCGGCGGGCGTTTTCAACCTCGTCAATGGTGACGGTATCCATGCGGGAGCGGCACTCTCCAAGCACAGGGACATCGACATGATGTCCTTCACCGGATCGACGCGCGCCGGTATCGCGGTCAGCAAGGATGCCGCCGACACGGTCAAACGCGTGACTCTCGAACTCGGCGGCAAGTCGCCGAACATCGTCTTCGCCGATGCGGATATCGAGGAACGGGTGACTGCAAGCATTCTCGAGTGCTTCAACAATTCCGGCCAGTCCTGCGACGCGCCGACACGCATGCTCGTCGAGCGCAGTGTCTATGACGAAGTCGTGGAGATCGCCCGGCGTGTCGGCATGGAGGCGAGGGTCGGCGATCCGACGAAGGAAGGCGCTCACATTGGCCCGCTGGTCAGCCATATTCAGTATGAGCGCGTGCAGACGCTGATCGAAGCCGGTGTTGCTGAAGGCGCGACGCTCCTCGCCGGCGGCCCGGGCAAACCCGAAGGTTTCGAGTCCGGCTATTTCGTCCGGCCGACAATCTTCGCCAATGTCGATAATTCCATGCGGATCGCGCGCGAGGAAGTGTTCGGCCCGGTCCTTTCGATCATGCCATTCGATACCGAAGAGGAGGCGGTCGCGGTCGCCAACGACACCAATTACGGTCTCGCCGCCTATGTCCAGACGCGCGACCGCGAAAGGGCGGAGCGGGTGGCATCCCGCCTGCGCGCCGGAATGGTGCACATCAACGGCGGTCCGCACCGTTACGGAAGTCCCTTCGGCGGCTACAAGCAGTCGGGCAACGGCCGCGAGGGCGGGATGTTCGGGCTGGAGGATTTCCTGGAGGTGAAAACGGTTCACCTGCCCGACGCAGCCTGACTGCGTCAGCCTGGTACAGGACCCAGCAGCGCCGCGTCTGCGGCCCGGGAAAGACTTTTCATTCCAGCGGCTTGGACTGGCCGGGACTCCTGTGACGAGCACAGGAATGACGGAGTTGGGGAGGGACGGGGCGATATCGCAGCGGCGAGGCGTTAAGGACCTGTCGTGCAGCGTGTTTCGCGGTGCCGGCAGAAACGGCCCGTGTAGCCGTTTTTCGCCTACCGGCCGAATTCGACTGTCGTTCGAGGCGTTGTTCTGCTAGCTCGCTTGCCGCGTCATCGTTTCTGTGGCGCTGCCCCATCCACCGGACATCGCCGTGACCCAAGCCGTCAGTTCCGCCGCTTCCCATAACCGACTAGCCATGGCCGCGCTCATTCTCGGCGGCGCGGCGATCGGCGGGTCGCCGATCTTCGTGCGGCTCTCGGAAGCGGGGCCGATGGCGACAGCTTTCTGGCGCGTGGCGTTGGCGTTGATCCCGCTGGTCGCCTGGTCTCAACTTCGCAACGGAACGGCCGGCGACAGGTCCCCCAAGGGCTTGTCCGATTTCATCGCGCTCGCCCTGCCGGGTGTGTTTCTCGCCGTCGATCTCGGTGCCTGGCACCTCGCGCTGACCATGACCTCGGTTGCCAATGCGACGTTGCTTGCCAATCTGGCGCCGGTCTTCCTGACGCTGGCGGGGTGGGCGCTGTTTCGCTCCGCCGTCAGCGGCATCTTCGTGGCTGGCCTCGCCACGGCTATCGCCGGCGTTGTCGTCCTGAAGGGCGGTCCGGCTGCACTCGGCGGCGGCGATCTCGCCGGCGATGGCATCGCCATCGTCGCGGCCGCCTTCTACGCCGGATACATTCTCGCCATCGGACGCCTGCGAAGCCGTTTCAGCACCAACCGGATCATGATCTGGAGCACCGCATCGGCAGCCGTCTGCATGCTGCCGATGGCCTTGCTCACGGAGCAGGCGCTCCTCCCGCTGACCGCCTTCGGCTGGGCCATGCTCTTCGGTCTTGCCTTTGTCAGCCACGCCGGCGGCCAGGTGGCGATCACCTACGCCCTCGCTTTTCTGCCGCCGGCCTTTTCTTCGCTGACGCTGCTTCTGCAGCCGGTCGTGGCTGCGCTGCTCGCCTGGGTCCTGCTGAGCGAACCGGTGGGCATCATGCAGGCGATCGGCGGGGCGATCGTGCTGGCCGGAATCCTGATCGCCCGGCGCGGTTGATTCCGGGAAGAGTGCACAACGGCTTCCATCCGGAATTGAGGAAAACAAGAGGGAGCAACTCAACGCATCCTGCTCTCGATTTTGGAACCACTCAGATTCCGGGCAACTCGAATCCCGCGAGGCGCTCTTCAAGCTTCACGATTGTCGCCACGTCGGCATTGGCGAAGGCGAAGCGGAGGTAGTTTTCCTGACCCTCGCCGAAATAGTCACCTGGAAGGCAGAGGACGCCTGCAAGTTTGGCCAGCTTCTCAGCGACGAAGTGCGATTCGATGTCGGGGAAGGGGTGGCGGATATAGGCGAAATAGGCGCCTACCGCTTGCAGCTTCCATTGCGGTAGTCGGGTCATGATCCCCCTCAGCGCCTCGGCGCGGCCGGCGATCTCGCCGCGATTGGCGAGCCGCCAGTCGGCGAGCGCCGGCAGTGCCCTGGCGACGGCCGCCTGGGGGGCGCGCGGCGCGCAGATCTGAAGATTGTCCATGATCTTGGCGACCTGCTCCACGACCCGCTTTCCGGTGGTGATCGCGCCCAGACGATGCCCCGGAATGCAGAAGGATTTGGAGAAGCTGTAGAGGCCGATGAAGCCGTCCTCCCAGCCCGGCGTTCGAAGCAGGCCGTGCGGCGCGGCGGCCGCATCCGGCAGGAAGTCGCGATAGGTTTCGTCCAGAATGAGCCACGTGCCGTTGGCGCGGCAGAGTTCGTAGAGGCGCTGCAGCAGTTCGGGAGGATAAACCGCTCCTGTGGGATTGTTGGGCGAAACGAGCGCGAGCGCCCGGATTCCCGGCCGCAAGGCCGAGGCAATGGTTTCGACCTCGGGCAGGAAACCGGCGCCCGCGTCCAGCGGCGCAAGCTCGACATTGATCCCCAACATCGCCAGCGTCGTCTCCTGGTTGAAGTAATAGGGATTGGTCATCAGCACCGTATCGCCCGCTCCGGCGACGGCCATCGCGGCTGCGATGAAGGCCTGGTTGCAGCCCGAGGTGATGTGGATATTGCCGGCGGTGACCGCCGCGCCATAAAGCGCCGCCACGTGCTCGGCATAGGCGTGCCGCAGTTCCGCTTCACCCTCGATCGCGCCATAGCCGGTATAGGCCGCCGATGCCGCGGCTTCGCCCAGCCATTTCAGCAGATCGGGATGAGCGGGATATCCTGGCACGGCCTGCGAGAGATCGATCAGCGGCCCCTTTGCCCTGTCATAGGCTTTCCCCCATGCGAGCACCGAAGGCACCGGCGGTGGCGAGAGCTTTTCGACAAGGGGATTGAAATGCGGCATGGCGGATTTCCTGTTGCTGGTAATGTGCGGGGGCGCGAGGGTCGTCGCCCGTCCGGTATCATGACTTCAACCTGCGCTTTTGCGGCCGTTCGATGCGCTGGCTGCGCGGCGAGGAAACGTGTTGAATACTCTCCGGCTTGGGTACACGGCTGCGGATAACCGTGCGGGCGGATATCTGCAACTCCGGCATTGGGTCGCTTTCGAGTGCGGCAAAAAGCCAGTCGATGAAAACGCGCACGATCGGCGCGGCGCGCACCTCGTTGCGGCAGGCAATGAAGAAGGCGTCATTGGCCGGAACCGTCAGGTCGAAGGGGGCGATCAACTCGCCGCGGGCGATCAGGCTGCCGGCGGTGATTGTGTCGCCGAGCGCAACGCCCTGATTGTGGAGCGCCGCCTCGGTCGAAAGGCGTGCATCGCTCATGAAATGCTGGCGGCCGCGCTGCAGGTCGGTCGCGTCGGCTGCAGCGAGCCAGGTGTTCCATTCGCGGCCGTCGTCGCCATGCAGCATCACGTGGTCCCGCAAGTCCCGGATGGAGCGCAGCGGTCTCATATTGAGAAGCGTCGGGCTGACGACCGGAAAAAGCGCGAGCCGGCTCCAGAGCCTTGCCCAGCAATCCTGCCAGTTGCCGTCCCCATAGAGAAGGCAGACATCGACGTCGGGGGAATCGAGGTGAGCCTCGTCATTGGAGGCGATCAGCCTCAACTGGACATCGGGGAACTGCTCGGTGAAGAGGTGCAGACGGGGGATCATCCAGAAGGAGAGCAATGCCGGGACGCAGGTGACGGTAAGCTCGCCGCTGGTCGCAGGCCGCGTCATCGCCGCTGTCGCGGCTGCGATTTCGGCGAAGGCATGCGTGACCGCCGGCAGAAGCAATGCACCCTGCGGCGTCAGCTTCAATCTCTTGCCCCCACGCTCGAAAAGGGGCGCGTTGAAGGAAGCTTCGAGCGCGCGGATCTGGTGACTGACGGCCCCGTGGGTGACGTTGAGCTCACGCGCCGCGGCGGAAACGGAGCCGCGCCGGGCCGTTGCCTCGAAGGCGCGAAGCGGGTTCAGCGGGGGCAGGCGGCTCGACAAGAAACAACTCCGGGAGAGGCGATGAGCATGTGAATTTTTCTCACACTAAATGCTATAACAATGTCAATTGATTTTCCAGAAGATTTGTCTCCTAATATGCGCAACAAGGCACAAGAAGCCGGGGAACCTGATCGCGCCGCTTCGGATCGGCAATGCGCAAGACTTGGCTTGCGGAGCATCATGTGCGAGCCCCCGGCCGAACGAAACGGAGGTCCGCCGCATGGCTTGGGATGAACAGAAACTCAACGAACTGAAGGCGAAATATGGCGAAAGCCATGGCGGAGAGCTCTTTGATCCGACCTTTCGCAAGGTTGCGGACAAGATCTTCACGAAGAGCGGCACGCGGCTGGCACCCTATTCCGGCATACCGACGTTCCTGACCGCTCCCCAGATGCCTGTTGAGGCCGAGAATCCGGATTTCGGAAACCTTCAGGTGGCGATGATCGGCGTTCCCATGGACCTCGGCGTCACCAATCGTCCGGGTGCGCGCTTCGGGCCGCGGGCGCTTCGCGCGATCGAGCGCATCGGCCCCTATAACCACGTGCTCGGCTGTGCTCCCGTGCATGATCTTCGGGTCGCCGATATCGGTGATGTTCCCTTCCGCAGCCGCTACCGGCTTGAAATCAGCCACGAGGACATCGAAACGCGGATCCACCAGATCGTCGATGCGGGTGTCGTGCCGCTCTCGGTCGGCGGCGACCATTCGATCACGCATCCGATCCTCAAGGCCGTCGGCAGGAAGCAGCCGGTCGGCATGATCCATATCGACGCGCATTGCGATACCGGCGGCGCTTTCGATCTCACCAAGTTCCACCACGGCGGCCCGTTCCGCAACGCCGTTCTCGACGGTGTGCTCGATCCGACCCGCGTCGTCCAGATCGGCATCCGTGGTTCTGCCGAATATCTGTGGGAGTTCTCCTACGAGTCCGGCATGACGGTCATTCATGCGGAGGAGGTCGGTGGGCGGGGCATTCCCGCGATCATCGAGAAGGCAAAGAAGATCGTCGGCGATGGCCCGACCTATCTTTCCTTCGATATCGACAGCCTTGATCCGAGCTTCGCGCCTGGCACCGGTACGCCCGAAGTCGGGGGCCTGACCACCCGTGAGGTCCTGGAGTTGATCCGTGGGCTGAAGGGCGTCAATCTCGTCGGTGGCGATGTCGTCGAAGTGGCGCCGCAATACGACGCGACCACCAATACCGCTCACGCCGGCGCCCAGGTGCTCTTCGAGATACTGAGCCTGATGGTCTTCAGTCCGTCCGTTACAGCCAAAGGCTGATGCATTGAAGAATGATCCGGTGCCGTTGCTCGTGGCGGGCAGGGGCGGATCACGGTAATCTGAAGGACGACGGTTGACATTCCGCTGATGCGCGGCGGGGACCAAAAGCGCAAAGAATCAACTAGAACAAGGGAACGCGGCCAACAGCCGCCAAAGAACAAAGGAGACATGCGATGATCATCAATTCCATCAAGCGGCGCACGCTGCTCGGTGCGGGGCTTGCCGGCGCCTCGGTGCTGGCGATGCCCTCGGTGCTGCGGGCGCAAGACAGGTCGCTGAAAGTCGGCGTCTATGGCGGCTACTTCAAGGACTCGTTCGACAAAAACATCTTCCCCGAATTCACCAAGGCATCGGGCATCGCGATCGAATCCGTCGCCGAGCCTACCGGCGAGGCGTGGCTCGTCCAGCTCGAACAGGCCGCCCGTGCCGGACAGGCGCCCGCGGACGTTTCCATGATGTCGCAGGTGGCGATGCTGAAAGGGCAGGCGACTGATCTCTGGACCCCGATCGACATGGCGAAGATCAAGAACGGCTCGAACCTGATCGAGCGATTCGTCAACAAGTATCCGGACGGCCGCATCGCCGGTATCGGAGCCGTCTCCTGGTACATCACGCTCGTGACCAACACCGACAGCTACAAGGAGGCGCCGACCTCATGGGAGGCGTTCTGGGATCCGGCGAATGCCGACAAGCTCGGTCTCCTGGCGCTGGTTTCCAATTCCTTCCTGCTCGAAGTAACCGCCAAGACCTTCATGGGCGGCACCAATGCGTTGGACACGGAAGAAGGGATTCTCAAGGCATTCGAGAAGCTGGCCGAGGTGAAGCCGAACGTCCGCCTCTGGTACCGCGACGAAGCGCAGTTCGAGCAGGCGCTGAAATCGGGCGAAATCCCGATGGGACAATATTATCATGACGTCACGGGCCTCGCGGCGGCCGACGGTCACCCGGTCCGTTCCACCTTCCCGAAGGAGGGCGGCATCCAGGATTCCGGCTGCTGGGCCGTGTCGCGTGCCTCTCAGAAGGTCGAAGAAGCGCATATCTTCATCGATTACATGTGCCAGCCCGCGGTTCAGGCAACGCTCTCGCGCAAGGTTGGCACCTCGCCGACGGTCAAGCGCGAGTCCACCGATCTGACGGACAAGGAGTTTGCCGGCGTTTCCTCGGACATCGAGCCGATCGTTCCGCGCTACGACCTCTACCAGACGAAGTCGGATTGGCTGAACCAGAAATGGACGGAGCTGATCGTCGGCTGAGACCTGACACGGCGACGCCGCCTCGGTCTTACCGGGGCGGCGCATTGGACGCACGGACCTTAAACCGGGAGCGGTTTAGGGATAAGCTGATGTGGAATCTTTCAAAATGTCACCGCGGCAGCGCCTCTGACGTGGCCGGTGACAGCCGCGTATGAGGCCAGAAACGGGGAAATTATGTCGGGACTTGCCCTTCAAAACGTCGTCAAGGAATTCGGATCGTTCAGGGCCGTCAACGATGTCGACCTGACGGTGCCGCACGGAACGTTCGTCTGCATGCTCGGGCCGTCGGGTTGCGGCAAGACCACGCTCCTGCGCATGATTGCCGGTCTCGACCTGCCGACCTCGGGTGCCATAGGGCTCGACGGCGAGGACATCACCCGTGTTCCGACGCATAAGCGCAATCTCGGCATGGTCTTTCAGTCGCTTGCGCTGTTTCCACATCTGACCGTCGGCGAGAACATTGCCTATCCCCTGCGCATTCGCGGCGCGCCGAAGGAAGACCAGAGAAAGCGGGTGGACGAACTCCTGTCGATGATCCACCTGTCGGGCTATGCCGACCGGCCGGTTTCGAAGCTGTCCGGCGGCCAGCGCCAGCGTGTGGCAATTGCCCGGGCGTTGGCTATATCGCCGAAGCTCTTCCTGCTCGACGAACCGCTGTCGGCGCTCGATGCCAAGCTGCGCGAAGCGATGCAGGTCGAACTCAGGCAGTTGCAGCAGAAGCTCGGCATCACCACCATCGTCGTCACCCATGACCAGCGTGAGGCGATGACCATGGCCGACACGGTCGTCGTCATGAATGGCGGCGAGATCCGGCAGGCCGCCTCGCCGATCGAGATCTACCGCCGGCCGGCCGACAGCTTCGTCGCCGACTTCATAGGCCAGACCAATCTGGTCGAGGCAGAAACGGACAGGTCCGGCCGTGTGACGGTGTTCGGTCAGCCGGTTCCAGGTCTCGACCTGCCCGCCGGCGCGGCGAAGGCAATGCTTTCAATCCGTCCCGAGGACGTGCACCTGACCGCGCCGGGTGCGGGGGCGCTTACCGGCACGGTGACTTTCGTGCGCGATCTCGGCGGTACGATCGAGACATTCGTCGACGTCGCCGGCCGGCAGATCGTCGCCGTCTCCACGCCGCGTGCGCGGCCGGAGGTCACGGTAGGGCAGCAGGTCGGCATTGGTCTCACGCCTGATGTTTGCGTGGTGCTCGCCAAATGAGACGCGAACCGCCCCGGACCCTCGCCGACTATCTGCCGCTTTTCTTCCCCGCGGGCATGCTCACGATTTTCTTCGTGGTACCCTTCGGCACGATGATCGCCGTCAGTTTCTTTCAGCGCCAGCAGGGCGGCTTCTATACGCCGGCCTTCGTTTACGACAATTATGCCCGCTTCCTCTCGGCCTTCTTCGGCGGTGTGCTTGGCTTTTCGCTGATGTTGGCGATCACGGTCGCCCTGTGCTGCGTCGTGTTGGCGCTGCCCTTCACCTATCTGCTCACGCGCATGTCGCGCCGGGTCCAGGTGGTCTGGCTCGTGGCTCTGCTCTCCGTGCTTTCTCTCTCCGAAGTCATTATCGGCTTTGCGTGGTCGACCCTTTTCTCGCGCACTGCCGGCATCACCAACATCCTTGTTGCGCTCGGGCTCATGGGTGAGGCGAAGGCGCTTACTCCGAGCTTCGCCGCTGTGCTGACGGGCATGGTCTATCAAGCATTTCCCTACACGGTGCTCGTGCTTTTCCCTGCGCTCGTGCGCCTTGATCCGACGCTGACCGAAGCGGCACGCACGCTCGGCGCGTCCCCGCTCAGGGCGTTCTTCACCGTGGTGGTTCCAGCGCTGCGGAACACGATCACGGCCACGCTGATCATGGTCTTCATCTTCGCGCTCGGTTCCTATCTCTTGCCGCAGCTGCTCGGGCGGCCGCAGCACTGGACGCTCTCGGTGCTCATCACCGATCAGGCAATCTACCAGTCCAACATGCCGTTCGCCGCGGCGATGGCAGTGTTCCTCGTGCTGGTGACGCTGGGGCTGGTGGCGCTTACGGTGCTTGCCGGACGAAGGGGAGAAGCGGCATGACGTCTGCTTTCCGCACGCTCTATTTCTTCCTGATCGGCCTTTTTCTCGCGCTGCCGCTGATCGTCGTTGCCGGTGTCTCGGTCAATGCGAAGCAGACGCTCGCCTTCCCCCCCCCAGGGCTTCTCCACCTCATGGTATGGCGAGATCTTCCTGAACCCGGAATGGCGCAGCGCACTTTTCGCCTCGGTGACGCTGGCGCTTCTTTCGGCCGCACTTGCGGTCGCGATCGCGCTGCCGCTCGCCTGGTTTCTGTGGCGCCGCGTGGCGCCCTGGGCGAACATCTTCCAGCTTCTGGGCGTCGCGCCCTTCACCCTGCCTCCGGTCATTACGGCGCTCGGCCTGCTCACCTTCTGGGCGACCGCAGGCTTCTATGGGCAGCCCTGGACCGCCGTCGTCAGCCATGCGATCTTTTTTGTCACGCTGCCGCTGGTGACGCTGTCGCTTGGCTTCACCTCGATCGATCGGTCGCTGGTCGAAGCGGCCTCTACGATGGGCGCGGATGACCGCACGATCTTTCGCACCATCGTTCTGCCGCTTATCCTGCCTTACATCGTCTCCGGCTACGCATTCGCTTTCGTGCTCTCGCTCAACGAATATATCGTTGCTTACATGACCGTCGGCTTCACCATGGAGACGCTGCCGATCAAGATCTTCAACGCGCTTCGGTACGGCTATACGCCGACCATGGCCTCCGTGACGGTCCTTTTCGTCGTGACGGCTGCGGTGATCTTCAGCCTCGTCGCCCGCTTCGGAGATCTGCCGAAGCTGCTCGGCGCCATGTCATCGGACGGAAAGTAGATGAAGCTCGCCGTTCTGCAGATGAAGAGCACCGGCGGCGACGTTGCCGCCAATCTCGCCCGCATCGGGCGGGCGGCGATCGACGCTTCCGGCAAGGGCGCGACCCTGCTCGTCGCGCCCGAACTCGCAATCACCGGCTATGGCGCGGGGGAAGCGATCGTCGAACTTGCCGAGCCGCCGGATGGGCCGATCGTTCAGGAATTGCGACGCATCTCACGGCAGACCGGCACCGCCATCATCGCCGGTTTCGCAGAGCAAAGCGGGCACACCGTCTACAACAGCGCCGTTCATGTCGACGGCGATACGGCACCGACCGTCTACCGGAAGTCGCATCTCTACGGCGATTACGAGCGTTCGCTGTTCAGCCCGGCCGAGCCGTCGACGCGCCTCTTCGAACATCGGGGCGTCACCTGCGGCATGCTGATATGCTACGACGTGGAATTTCCTGAAAACGTCCGCCGGCTGGCGCTCGCGGGCGCCGATGCGGTGCTGGTGCCGACCGCTCTTCCGGCCGGCTGGTCCGGCACCTTCATCGCCGAGCACATGATCCAGACGAGGGCTTTCGAGAATCAGGTTTTCGTCGCTTACGCCAACCACTGCGGCTCGGACGATATGTTCTCCTTTGCGGGAATGTCGCGTATTGCGTCACCGGATGGCCAGGTCATGGCAAAGAGCGGCTCCACGGATGAGACCCTGATTTTCGCCGAAATCGACCCGCAGGCATTTGCCATTTCCCGGGCGGAGAATACTTATCTCAATGACTTGCAACGCGACTGATCTGCCGCATCGTTCTTAAATGGAGGACAATCCGTTCGCGTTGTGCCCTCTTTCGGAAACGCCTGGCCGGGTCGATATTCTGCTCAACCGAAGTGCCCGCTCTACAGCGCCGGGCGTCTGACGCAGGTGGCGCTGCCGCATAGCGACAAGGAGGCAATCATGAGCTTGCAACTGACTGGAATCCACCATCTGACCGCGATCACCGCGAACGCGCCCGAAAACCTGCGCTTTTATACGAGGACGCTGGGTTTGCGTCTGGTCAAGAAGACCGTCAATCAGGACGACACCACAGCCTATCATCTCTTTTACGCCGACGGACTGGCGAGCCCGGGCACCGACCTGACCTTCTTCGACTGGCCGGTCGGGCGCGAAGGGCGCGGCACGCACAGCATCTCGCGAACGGGGCTCCGGGTCGGCAGCGCCGAGACTGTAGGATGGTGGAAGCGCCGATTCGAGGAGTTGAAGGTCGCTTCCGGTGAAATTGCCGAAATCGATGGCCGCATCTCCCTCGAATTCGAAGATGGAGAGGGCCAGCGTTTCAGACTCGTCGATGATGGCGGATCGTCACCATCCCACCCCTGGGAAAGGAGCCCGGTACCTTCCGAGCATCAGATCAAGGGCCTTGGGCCGATCACCATCAGCGTGCCTGATATCACCAATACCGCGCTCGTGCTGACTGAAGTGATGAACATGGCCGAGCTGCGCCGCTATCCTTCGCCCGAAGGCACCGGGGAGGTACATGTCTTCTCCATGGGCCAGGGCGGGCCGGCGGCCGAACTGCATGTTGCAGTCCAGCCCGATCTGCCGACCGCGCGCCAGGGGGCCGGGGGCGTCCACCACGTCGCCTTCCGGGCGCCGGATGTCGAAACGCTGCATCAATGGACGGAGCGGCTGAGTGAATTCCGCCTCCCGTCGAGCGGCGAGGTCGAGCGCTTCTACTTCCGGTCTCTCTATTTCCGCGAGCCCAACGGGATCCTTTTCGAGATCGCCACTGACGGGCCTGGCTTTGCCGTCGACGAGTCCCTGGAATCGCTTGGCGAAAGCCTGTCGCTGCCGCCGTTCCTCGAGCCGAAGCGCGCGCAGATCGAGGCTGGGCTGAAGCCTTTGGAGTAGATCCGATACGGAAAGCCGGGACGATCCGGCTTTCCTTTTGCGCAGATGCCCCTAAATCATTCGCTGAGTTGAATAATGGCGTCGCGAGCGAAGGATGGTTACCCATGACGAAGCTTCTCGGCATATCGGGCAGCCTGCGGAAGGCCTCCTACAACACCGCATTGCTCAGAGCCGCACAAACAGTGGCGCCGGACGGGGTGACGTTCGAGACCGCGACATTGCATGGCATCCCTCTTTATGATGGAGACCTGGAGGCAGAAAGCGGCGTCCCGGCCGCCGCAGAGGCGCTCAAGCGTAAGATCGTCGCGGCCGATGGCGTCATCCTTTTTACGCCGGAATACAACAACTCGGTCCCGGGCGTTTTCAAGAATGCGATCGACTGGCTGAGCCGCCCGCCAGCCGATATAAAGAAGGTCTTCGGCGGCCGGCCGTTCGCACTTGCCGGCGGTTCTTCCGGAAGCTTCGGGACCATTCTCAGCCAGAACGCCTGGTTGGCGGTGATGCGGACGCTCGGCGCCGAAATCTGGTCGGGCAAGCGGCTGATGGTGCCGAAGGCCGACACGCTTTTCGATGACGCGGGACGGCTGAAAGACGAGCAGACACGCGAGCGGCTAGGCGGTTTCATCAAAGCCTTTGCCGACCACGTCGCGACGAAGGCATAGTCAGAGACCGGATTCGGTGAGCCACGGCCGGATCACGGCTATATCCTCGACCCCTATTCCGTGGCCGATATCGAGGTCGATCGCCTCGAAATTCGCGCCGCTGTCGCCGAGTGCCGACTTCAGCTCCGGCGCGTGCTTGCCGTACGGGTCGTCCTTTCCGGTGAGCATCAGCACTTTGGTGCCGGTAAGGTCCGGTTCCGGCGTATCGTCGAGCGCCGCCATTGCGCGCATCAGCACGACGTTTCTGATGGAACCGGGATGGAGCAGCAAGACGGCGGCGAGCAGGTTGGCACCGTTCGAGTAGCCGATGAACACGGTCTTTTCCAGATCGAGCCCATAGCCCTCCCGCGTGCCCGCGACGAAGGCGACGAAGGCTTCCGCCTCAGCGCGAATGTCCTGTTGATCGAATTTCGTCATCGAGAAGCGCCGGAACCAGCGCGGGAAGCCTTCCTCGGTGCTGCGGCCGCGCACGCCGAGGAGAGTCGCGCGGGGGTCGAGTTGATGGCCGAAGGGCAGCATATCGATCTCGTTGCCGCCGCTGCCGTGCAGCAGCACGAATGTGCGATCGTTCGCCTTCTCCGGTCGGTAAAAGCGATGGATGAACGGCAAGTCGCGCTGCGGCACCCTAGGCTCGCCGGGCATTGCGAATTGCGGCAGCCGGACCAGTGTTGCGGTGAGGTCGCCCGCCAGATGCGGCGGCAGGAAGAGCGTCGTGCCGAGGGCATCGGGAGCCTCGTCGACGGTGAAGCCGGGACCATCCGTGGCGAGCTCGCAGAGCGATCCACCCGGCTCGCGCACATAAAGCGAAAAGAAGTACTTCCGGTCATGCGCATTCGTGGCGCCGGCCTGCTCCTGTTCGAGGTCCGCCCTCACTGCCAGCACCGTCGCCTCATCCGGCGCACGGAAGGCGATGTGGTCGATCGTTCCGGTTCCGGGCGCGGCACTCCAGAACCCGCCGGCATCGCGCACGTCGATGACATCCCCCGACCTGGAGGTCAGCCGCCGGATGCTCTCTGTCGCGCCCGTCTCGGCGTAGCCGAAGTGGTTTTGGAGGAAACGTGCCGTGTCTTCGGATTTCTCGGTGAGTACCGTTGCGCCGCGCAGGCGGCGAATGGCGTCCGTTTCGGGAATATCGCGGCCGGCCCAAGGCGCGGGCTCGGCAAGGGCGTTCGTCCCCACCAGCTTGACGATTACGCCGTCCGGGTCCTTCAGGCGGAGGACCGGTTCGCCGAATTCCTGCGCTGGACCTGTCGCCTGGATATGGAACTGCAGCGCTCGCGTCATCCAGTAGCCTATGCTTTCGGGCGGAATGGCGAAGGCGATCTCGCTCGGCTTACCGTGGCCGACCCGGCCTGGAGAGCCATCTTCCCAGATCAAGAAACTGACCAGCGACCCCGGCGACCCCGAGGCGTCGCCATAGAAGAGATGCAGTTGGTTTGGATCTTCGTAGCCGCCGGTCCGCTTTACGAGGTGAAGTCCGAGGAACCCCACATAGAAATCGACATTGGCCTGCACCTTGCGGGCGATCAGGGTGATGTGGTGGATGCCGCTCGTCACGGTTTAGCCCTTCCTGCCGTTACTGACGGCACCGTTTGCAATGTACTCAGTTCTTCGTTTCGGCAAGAAACGCCTGGAAAGCGTCGCCATAGTCCGAATGCCAGCGTGAAAGCGGCTGCCGGTTCTCGACGATGTCTCCGGCTGCCCAGAGGATGCGCTTTTCATCCGTCGGACGTGCGACTTCGTTGTCGGGGCAGAGAATGTAGAAGTCGCCGCGCGCCAGGCTCTCCATCATGAAATCCACTGTTTGTTCCGGAGTCCAGGCGCCGGCGGGTTTCTCCGTACGCCCATGTGCGGTGAGGGAGGTGTGGACGAAGCCGGGGATCAGGAGATGTGCATTGACCTGACAGTTTTCGGTGTTGCGCAATTCGTGCTGCAGAGCCTCGGTGAAGACCTTCACGCCGGCTTTCGAAAGGTTGTATGCGGGGTCGCCGGGGGGTGTGGTGATACCTTGTTTCGAACCGGTGTTGATAACGAGCGCTGGCTCGCCATGGGCAATCATCGCCGGCGTGAAGATGCGCGAGCCGTTTATGACCCCCCACAGATTGACGCCGATCACCGCTTCCCAGTTTTCAAGCGGTCCGAAAATGGAACTACCCGGTTGAGTTCCGGCATTGTTCATGAGGACGTGCACGTGCCCGAACCGTTCGCGCGTCGCACGTGCCAGCCCCACGAGGTCGTCCGCACGGGACACGTCGGTCGCGATTGCGGCGATATCGCCGGAGCCCTCAGGAGCTGCCTTCGACACCTCGGCTGCGGCTGCCTGCAACTTCTCGCCACCGAGGTCGGCCAGGACGACTTTCATTCCAAGACTGGCGAAGCGACGCGCCGAGGCAAGGCCGATGCCGGAGGCGGCGCCGGTAACGACGGCGACGTTGTTCTTGGCTATGGCGGAGTAGGACATCATGGCTTCAATCCTGCTTGGAACGGATCAGGCAGACATAGGGTCCGGGCACCGGCGAGTCCATGACGCGGACGAGATCACGACGATTTTAGGCCGGTTCGATCTAAAATCGCAAATGCAATCAATTATAAGGACTTGGAACGGAGTTGACGGGAACCGCACGCGCCATGCCCAGTCCCGGCCGCCTTCACGGCTTCGTCTTCGGCCTTGTCGTTCTTCTGCGCCATGCTACTGTATCGGGTCTGACCATCCGCACCGGTGCGCCGGGCCTCGAGATACTTCATGATAACCGAAGGAAAGTTTAGCAAAGGCACGCCCTGCAAAGAGTGTCCCTTGCGCCCGCTGCCGCTGTTCCGGTCCTTCGAGGCCGAAGAAATTGCATTCGTCTCCCGTTTCAAGATCGGCGAACTCGTCTTTGACTCAAATGCGATGATTCTCGCTGAGGGAGAGGAGAGCGAACACCTCTTTACCGTGCTTTCCGGTTGGGGGTTTCGCTACAAGATGCTGGATGACGGGCGGCGGCAGATCATGAACTATGTCATGCCCGGCGACATTGTGGGGCTGCAGGGCACCCTGATGGGCGAGATGCAGCATTCGATCGAGTCGCTTTCGCCCGTGGTGCTCTGCGTTTTTCAGCGCAGCAAGCTCGCCGAGCTTTACAGGTGCCATCCGGAACTGGCCTACGACCTGACCTGGATCGCAGCGCGCGAGGAGCGTATGCTGGACGAAAATCTGCTGAGCATCGGCCGCCGATCCGCTCTGGAAAGGGCCGCCTATCTCATTGCCTTCCTGTACCAGAGGGCTGCGAGCCTTGAACTCTTTCGCAGCGGCTGGAGCGTCATTCCCATCACACAGCAACATGTGGCCGACACGCTGGGGCTCTCGCTCGTCCACACCAACAAGACGCTGAAGAAGCTGGCCGCCAGAGGTCTGCTGCGCTGGGCCGAGAAGGGCTGCGACGTCCATGACATCGACGGCTTGCTTGCGGTTGCGGGCTGGGACGGATTGTGCGAACCGAAGAGGCCGCTGATCTGATTGGGCGGCACCATCAAATTTCGTACAACATGTCTTTTTTAAATGCGCCGGAGTTTCCGGGTGTTTACTAGACGACGATGGTCTTAAGCCCTATTCCTCCAAAATGATGAACGTGATCGAGTACGCCAGAGGGATCCACGCAAAAAAACCGTGAGCGGTGTTCCCATCTCGCTCCAGCCCCTTTTTCAGGCCTCGGCAAACGAGGAGAGACCGAGGATGCAGATAAATGCCAGTCAGTGACGTGCCGCCGGCGATCGAGTCAGTCCTCGTCCTCGAGGATAATTTCCTGATCGCCCTGGACATGGAGGAGATGCTCGTCTCGCTTGGCGTGACAAGCGTCCATGTTGCCACCACCAAGGCGAAGGCGATGGAGCTTATCGTCGAACAGAGGCTCGATTTTGCCATTCTCGACATCAATCTCGGGGACGATACCAGCTTCGCCGTTGCCGATGCGCTGATGACACGCGGCGTCAGGTTTGGCTTTACCAGTGGCTATGGAGAACTCCTGGCTCTTCCGAGCCATCTTCGCGACGTCCCGAGGATCGACAAGCCATTCAGCGAGGGAACGCTGAGCAGTCTCATTGCCACTGCTGCCAATCCACGGGACGTGTGAACGTCTGCAGCGCCGATGATACGCGCGAAGGCGAGCAGTTGCCTTCGGGTCACGCTCGCCCGCGTGAGATGAACCATGGATTGGCGAAGTCGCTGTCGTCCGGTTGATTGCGCTTGCCGTAGGCAAGTGAAATGCCCGCCGTCGTCAACGTCTCTCCGCCCGCTGCCCTCAGAATCGCGTCGCCGGCCGCGGTGTCCCACTCCATCGTCCGGCTGAATCGCGGATAGATATCGGCCGTGCCTTCCGCCAGGAGGCAAAATTTCAGCGACGACCCGACTGCCTCGCTGTCCTCTATGCCCTGATCGGTAAGGAAGGATACGGTTTCGGGGCTGTTGTGCCAGCGGCTGGTCAACGCCATGGGGCGGTCGCCGCATCGGCGGCAGCCGATCGTCGTCCATTGACCGGCAGGCTTGCCATTCTCCACCAGCGCCTTCTTCGCCCTGCCAGCGGCTGCCGAATAGATCAGGCCGAGCGCCGGCGCATAGACGACGCCAGTCACCGGCTCGCCATTTTCGATGAGCCCGATATTGACGGTAAAATGGCTGTTGCGCTTGACGAATTCCTTCGTGCCGTCCAGCGGATCGACGAGGAAGAACCGCTTGCCGGCGATATCGGGAACGCGGCCTGCTGCGACCTCCTCTTCCGCTACGACGGGGATATCTGGAAAGGCGGCCGCCAGGTCGGCAAGAATGATCCGCTCGGCACGATGGTCCGCATCGGTTACCGGCGAGGCGTCCCGCTTGTAGGTGACCGAGGGGCCGGCAAGATAGATCTCCATAATTGCTTGTCCGGCGGCGAGCGCCGAGGCTTCCAGTATTTCGAGCATTGTTTCCTGTTCTTTGGCGTCGCAGCGATTCGCATCGGGCGCTCGCGTCTTATCAGACGTGGAAAGGTCACTGTAGCACTTTGAACCTGCGCTTCTTAGTGCGGCCGAAGGCGGCGGAGCCAAGCCATCGAGGAATGGGAGACGGAGCCGCTCCCATAGCGGCGATGTATTGTGGAGCCCACTCCAGCAACCGTTTTTCATTTCATCGCCTTTGACGGCTTTGCTGCCGAAGTTGGTTATTTCGCGGGCGAATGCTGCTCAAGTTTTCATTTTCCTGGCTTCGAAAGTGTCAAATCGATTTTATCGCGGTAGAATTTGGCGGTGGCGCATTTTTTAGCTTTCATTTTCATTTGAAAGCGGTATGAAATCGAGCTTAGAGCATGCTCGAAAACGAGTATTAAAAACAAGAGATCGGACCGACAGGATCCGGTCCAGGGGAAGATTGATGGAGTATTTTATCCAGCAGCTCGTCAATGGGCTGACGCTTGGGTCTATTTATGGTATGATCGCGATCGGTTATACCATGGTCTACGGCATCATCGGCATGATCAACTTCGCCCATGGCGATATTTTCATGCTTGGCGGCTTTGCCGCTTTGATTGTATTCTTGATTCTCACGACATTCATTGGCGGTGTGCCGGTTGTACTGGCGCTTTTGATCATGATGATCGTCGGTATGTTGACGGCTGCGCTTTGGAACTGGACCATCGAGCGCGTGGCCTATCGTCCGTTGCGCGGTTCGTTCCGTCTGGCGCCGCTGATCACGGCGATCGGCATGTCGATCGTCCTGTCGAACTTCATTCAGGTGACGCAAGGCCCGCGAAACAAGCCGATCCCGCCGCTGGTATCCTCGGTTTATGAGATCTTCGGCATCACCGTCTCGCTGAAGCAGATCGTTATCGTCGTCATCACCGCGATCCTGCTCTCGGTCTTCTGGTATATCGTCAATCGAACGCCGCTCGGACGTGCCCAGCGCGCTACCGAGCAGGATCGTAAGATGGCTGCCTTGCTCGGTGTCGATGTCGACCGCACGATCTCTGTGACCTTCATCATGGGGGCCGCGCTCGCCGCCGTCGCGGGTACGATGTATCTGATGTATTACGGCGTGGTCGTGTTCACCGACGGGTTCGCTCCGGGGGTCAAGGCCTTTACCGCTGCAGTCCTCGGTGGCATCGGCTCGCTGCCCGGTGCCGTGCTCGGCGGGTTGCTGATCGGCCTTATCGAGTCGCTTTGGTCCGCCTATTTCACCATCGACTACAAGGACGTCGCAACCTTTTCCATTCTCGCGATCGTCCTGATCTTCAAGCCGTCGGGTATTCTCGGACGACCGGAAGTCGAGAAGGTATAGTTTCATGGCAAATGTCGCATCCACCACCGCAAGCGCCGGCAGCGAACTGACGGCGCGGGCGCTTCGCGAGGCTGTTTTTGCGGGCCTCATCACGCTTGGACTGTTCGTGCTCTTCGTCGGGCTCAAGTCCGACCAGAACATCCGCAACGAACTCATTCTCACCCAGCGCTGGGGACTGCTTGCGATATTCGTGGCGGTTGCCATGGTTGGCCGTTTCCTCATCGTTGTCTATGTGCAGCCGCGGTTCGCCAAACGGAAGGCGGCAAAGGCGGCCGCGCCCGACGTGGTGAAGAAGGACACCTTTTTCACCCGCCAATGGCCGAAGATCGCGGTCGTCATGCTGCTGCTTTACCCCCCGGTCATCGTCTCGTTCGTGGGCGTCCAGGGGTCGCTGAAATGGGTCGACAATTTCGGCATTCAGATCCTGATCTACGTGATGCTTGCCTGGGGCCTCAACATCGTCGTCGGTCTCGCCGGGTTGCTCGATCTCGGCTATGTGGCCTTCTATGCCGTGGGCGCCTATTCCTACGCGCTTCTCTCCAGTTATTTCGGACTTTCCTTCTGGGTGCTGCTGCCTGTCGCCGGACTTCTCGCCGCCCTCTGGGGCATCGTTCTCGGCTTCCCGGTGCTGCGCCTCAGGGGTGACTATCTGGCGATCGTCACGCTCGCTTTCGGAGAGATCATCCGCCTCGTGCTGATCAACTGGACCGAGGTTACCAAGGGGACATTCGGCGTCTCCGGCATCGCCAAGGCGACGCTTTTCGGCATCAAGTTCGATGCTTCGAAGGATGGTTTTGCGGCGCTCTTCGACTTGCCTCTCTCTTCGGCCTATTACAAGATCTTCCTGTTCTATCTGATCCTCGCGCTCGCCCTTCTGACCGCCTTCGTAACGATCCGGCTGCGCCGAATGCCGATCGGGCGCGCATGGGAGGCGTTGCGCGAAGACGAGATCGCCTGCCGTTCGCTCGGCATCAACACTGTCACCACCAAGCTGACGGCCTTTGCGACGGGTGCGATGTTCGGCGGGTTTGCAGGCTCCTTTTTTGCCGTGCGTCAGGGCTTCGTCTCGCCGGAATCCTTCGTCTTCCTGGAATCGGCCGTCATCCTTGCCATCGTCGTTCTTGGCGGCATGGGCTCGCTGACCGGTATCGCCATTGCCGCCGTCGTTATGATCGGCGGCACCGAAATCCTGCGTGAGCTGACGTTCCTCAAGATGATCTTCGGACCGGCCTTCACACCCGAACTCTATCGCATGCTGATCTTCGGCCTGGCCATGGTGACGGTCATGGTCTGGAAGCCGCGTGGCTTCGTCGGATCACGAGAGCCGACCGCGTTCCTGCGCCAACGCAGGGCAGTCTCCGGCAGCTTCACCAAAGAGGGGCACGGCTGATGGCGATCGGGACAGAGGCAATGAAAAAAGACCCCATCCTGAAGGTTGAGCGTCTGTCGATGCGCTTCGGCGGTCTGATGGCCATCAACGACTTCTCCTTCGAGGCGGAACGCGGCGAGATCACGGCGCTGATCGGCCCGAACGGAGCAGGCAAGACAACGGTGTTCAACTGCATCACCGGCTTCTACAAGCCGACGATGGGCATGATCACCCTGCGGCAGAATTCCGGCGACGAGTTCCTTCTGGAGCGGCTGCCGGATTTCGAAATCACCAAGAAGGCGAAGGTGGCACGCACCTTCCAGAACATCCGCATGTTCTCGGGCCTGACGGTTCTGGAAAACCTGCTCGTCGCGCAACATAACAAGCTGATGCGGGCATCCGGCTATACCATTCTCGGCCTTTTGGGCTTCCCGACCTATCGCGAGGCGTCAAGGGAATCAATCGAACTCGCCAGGCACTGGTTGGAAAAAGCTTCGCTGATCGAGCGGGCCGACGATCCGGCCGGCGACCTTCCCTATGGTGCTCAGCGGCGGCTGGAGATCGCCCGCGCAATGTGCACCGGACCGGAGCTTCTCTGCCTGGACGAGCCCGCCGCGGGCCTCAACCCGCGCGAGTCGCTCGCGCTGAATGAACTGCTGCAGGAGATTCGCCGCGATACCGGCACCTCCATCCTGTTGATCGAGCACGACATGTCCGTGGTGATGGAGATATCCGATCACGTCGTGGTTCTCGAATACGGTCAGAAGATTTCCGACGGCACCCCGGATTTCGTGAAGAACGATCCAAAGGTCATTGCGGCCTATCTGGGCGTCGAGGATGAAGAGGTTGACGAGGTGATTGGAGAGATCGAGGAAATCGAAGGCGAGCATGGGGGGACCAGGCAATGACGGCGCCCCTGCTGCATGTGAGAGGCGTCGAGACCTATTACGGCAATATCCGGGCGCTGAACGGCGTCGACATGGAGGTCCATCGCGGCGAAATCGTTGCGCTGATCGGCGCCAACGGTGCCGGGAAATCGACGCTCATGATGACGATCTGCGGCAGTCCGCAGGCGCGCATCGGCTCGGTCCACTTTGACGGCCAGGACATCACGCGTCTGCCGACGCATGAGATCGCGCGTCTCAGGATCGCCCAGTCGCCCGAAGGGCGCCGGATTTTCCCGCGCATGACAGTGCTCGAAAACCTCCAGATGGGCGCCAGCCTCGACGCTCTGAAGCATTTCAAGGAAGACGTGGAGAAGGTCTTCACGCTGTTCCCGCGACTCAAGGAACGGCAGTCTCAGCGCGGGGGTACTCTGTCGGGGGGCGAGCAGCAGATGTTGTCGATCGGCCGTGCGCTGATGGCCCGGCCGAAGCTCCTGCTGCTCGACGAGCCGTCGCTCGGGCTTGCGCCGCTGATCATCAAAGGCATCTTCGAAGCGATCAAGGTGCTCAACAAGAGCGAGGGCCTCACCGTGTTCCTCGTCGAACAGAACGCCTTCGGAGCGCTCAAGCTCTCCGATCGCGGCTATGTAATGGTCAACGGCCGTGTGACGATGAGCGGGACGGGCAAGGACCTCCTCGCCAATCCGGAGGTCCGCGCAGCCTATCTGGAAGGCGGCCGCCATTGATCCGCCGCGCCTGGAGTTGAGTGAGATGCAGGGAATTCTCTACGAAGAACCATCGGTCTGGCAGTTTTTTTTCATCACCTGTGTTCTGGGAGGCTGGACCGCGTGGCGGACCGGCAAGAGCGTCGCGGAGAGCTGGGGTGACGTTCCGCGGCTCGTCCTCTATGTCGCGCTTTTGGGTTGGGGCATCCGCTTCATCCATCGTGCGCTGTTCAACGGAACGATGTTCACGCTCCAATACTATATCGTGGACACGCTCGTACTTTTGTTGTTTGCTACCGCTGGCTTCCGCTACTATCGGACCAAGCAAATGGCTAGCATGTACTACTGGCTCTATGAAAAAACCTCGCCGTTTTCCTGGAAGGCGAAATAAGGAACAGCGCGTGCCGGCCCGCGCGGCCGGTGCGAAAAAACACCGGCGCTATGATGGTGGGCATTGCGCAGGCTTATGAAACGAGACCCGCTCGGATAATTGGGAGTAACAAGATGAGAAAGTCTCTTCTGTCGGCCGTTGCGCTGACAGCAATGCTCGCCTTCAGCGGCACCGCATGGGCTGAGATCCTGGTCGGCGTCGGAGCTCCGCTAACCGGTCCGAACGCCGCATTCGGCGCGCAGATTCAGAAAGGTGCAGAGCAGGCCGCCGAAGACATCAATGCTGCAGGCGGCATCAATGGGGAACAGATCAGGATTGTGCTGGGCGATGACGTTTCGGACCCTAAACAGGGTGTTTCCGTTGCCCAGAAATTCGTCGCCGACGGCGTGAAGTTTGTCGTTGGTCACTTCAACTCGGGTGTGTCGATCCCTGCATCGGAAATCTACGCCGAAAACGGCCTCCTGCAGGTCACGCCTGCCTCGACCAACCCGCAGTTCACCGAACGCGGCCTGTGGAATACCTTCCGCACCTGCGGCCGGGACGACCAGCAGGGCGCTGTTGCCGGCGCCTATATCGCGGCCAATTTCAAGGATGCGAAGGTCGCCGTCATTCACGACAAGACGCCCTATGGTCAGGGCCTTGCCGACGAAACCAAGAAGTCGATGAACGAAGCCGGCGTCACCGAGGCCCTCTATGAAGGCATCAACACCGGCGACAAGGACTTCTCCGCCCTTATTGCCAAGATGAAGCAGGCTGGCGTTTCGATCGTCTATTACGGCGGTCTGCACACGGAAGCCGGCCTGATCATGCGTCAGATGAAGGACCAGGGCCTGAAGGCGACGCTGATGTCGGGCGACGGCATCGTCTCGAACGAACTGGCCTCGATCGCCGGCGACGCCGTTGACGGTACGCTGATGACCTTCGCACCGGATCCGCGCAAGAGCCCGGCTGCCAAGGATCTCGTCGAGAAGTTCCGCACTGCGGGCTTTGAGCCGGAAGCCTACACGCTCTATGCTTATGCGGCCCTTCAGGTCATTGCAGAAGGTGCCAAGGCTGCCGGCAATAGCGATCCGCAGGCCGTCGCCGAAGCGATCAAGGCCAAAGGCCCGTTTAAGACCGCGATCGGCGAACTCGGCTTCGACGAAAAGGGCGACATCACCCGTCCGGACTACGTCATGTACACCTGGAAGAAGGGTGACGACGGCAAGTTCAGCTACTTCCAGAACGAATAGTTCTTTTCGAAGGTAATCCAGAAGGCCCGGCGCCAAGCGCCGGGCCTTCCATCGTTTTGGGCGCGCCGGGAGGACATGTCCTCCCGGCGCCTGGTTAAACTAGACCCGTTGTGCCAGCCGGATGGTTTTCCCGGCGACCGACGTGCCCGAGGTGTCGTATTCCCACTCCGAATACAGCCGATCGAGAAGATTGCGGCCGAAGATCAGGGAGTTTTCTCCAAGGTCTTCAAGAACGGTCATCGCAATCTGCCATTTTCCTTGGTCTGTGCCTGCCTCGATATAGTTGAAATAGGCGCGGGGCGGGAAGACCAACTGCCCGGTGCTGCCGTCGCTGGTCTTTCCAAGATTGAAGACCAGGTCGGGATAGGCATAGTGATCCGGGTTGTCGGGAGAAAGCGGCAGCTGCCCGTCCAGCGTTACTGCGGCAATCAATTTATCGATCTCCGCCTGCTCTCCTTTGATTTCAGAGGCACCCGTGTCGATCAGCAGTGCGGGAGACGTAAATATCTCGGCACCGTCAACGACGATCGAATCGCCCATGTGAGTCCAGATTCCCGGTACGATATCGAGGGAGATAACAGTGTCCGGGTCGTATTTGTCGGCATTGCTGCCGCCAAAAATCATCTCGCCGCTGTCGACTGCTGCACCGTCGATCGTGTAATCGACCCAATAGGACATCCACGGCGAAGCCAGTGCACCCGAGTACCACAGCGCGTCGAAAATCAAATTCGACCGGGAATTGTCACCGTAGGGACCGCAGGCGATGAACCCATCCTGGATAAGTTCGCCAAAACGGGCCCCGGAATAGGACTGGCTGAGCCAGAAGTCGACGGTGACGTCCTGGTCGATGGCGTTCTTGTCAGACAGAACCCATACGTCATTTCCGAGGTTGACGTCCATGTTCCCCCAACCGCTGAAGTCGATGGGTGTCAGTGACTGGTCTTGCCAGACGAAGGTCGAGGACGCGGTTTCGTCGAAGGAATCGTGCTGTGTGCATTCACTGGTGGAGCAGCTCTTCGCCGTAACCCATGTGTTGGTTGTTCCGGTGTCCATCATGAACTTGAAAGTCTGCGGTACGGTGCTCGTCCCAACAGTGGCGGAAACCCACCATGGTGTGGCGCCGTTATTCGTAATCGCGCCGCGGCGAAGTTCGAACACCAGTGTATTCTCTGCTTCGACGGTAGATCTAACGCCACCCTTGCGCATCTTTGTCCGGTACACCTCTCTTTGCGAAAGTATAATTTCGTTCTTTTTCATGTTCGTTCTTTCATTGCTACTAGCTTTTTCATACTTGACATTTTGCAATTTCTTGGTAGAACTTGCGTTCAGGTAATAGACAAACTTATTACTTATGTAAACCTTAGCGCTGGTGTTTTTTATGGAGGTAGCATTGTGACTACGAGATTCCGTATTCTTGTCACTCGCCGCTGGCCGCGAGCCGTCGAACAGGTCTTGGCCGAAAGGTTCGAGACAGTTCTCAACGAGGAGGACAGGCCGCTCGACAGAAGTGCCCTCGCGGATGCGCTGCGCAATTTCGATGCGGTGCTGCCGACCGTCTCCGACCGCCTGCCGGAGGATGTTTTCGCGGGCGAGGGGCTTCGCGCCCGGATTCTCGGCAATTTCGGGGTGGGCTACAATCATATCGACATCGAGGCTGCCAAGGCTGCAGGTATCGTGGTGACGAACACGCCAGGCGTTCTGACCGACTGCACCGCAGACCTCGCGGTATCGCTGCTGCTTGCGGTCGCGCGGCGCGCGGGCGAGGGCGAGCGGCAGGTGAGGACCGGCACTTGGACTGGCTGGCGGCCGACCCATATGATCGGGACGAAGGTAACCGGAAAGACACTCGGCATCATCGGATTCGGGCGCATCGGCAAGGCCATGGCGAAGCGCTGCCATTTCGGCTTCGACATGGATGTCGTCTTCTACAATCGATCGAGAATCGCACCGGAGGAAGCGGCTCGATTCGGGGCACGACAGTTCCGCACGGTCGAGAACGTACTCAAGGCAGCAGATTTCGTGTCGCTGCATTGCCCGGGCGGCGGCGAGAACCGGAATCTGATCGACGCGGAGCGTCTGGCGGCGATGAAGCCCGGCGCCTACCTCATCAACACGGCGCGCGGCGATGTCGTCGATGAAGCCGCGTTGATCGAGGCCCTCGAGAAGGGCGTGATCCGCGGCGCCGGTCTCGACGTCTATGCGGCAGAGCCGGACGTACCGGCCCGTCTGAGCGCGCTTGAAAACGTCGTGCTGCTACCGCATCTCGGAAGCGCCACGGAGGAGACGCGCACGGCAATGGGAATGAAGGTGGTCGACAACGTCACGGCTTTCTTCGCCGGCCTGGCGCCGCCGGACCGAGTGGCGTGACTTTCGGGTGCGTTGGCCGACCTCATGAAAGCTACGATTTGACTTTGCCCTTGTGGTTTCGGACGATAGTCGTATCGGCAGGAACACTTCGGCGAAGATCTGATGGAAGCGGCAGCGGCGATTGCCCCTCAGCGGGCATGGGGAAAAGGACGGCTCGTCGCCAAGACCGGAGGGGCGCGCACGCGCATCGCCGGTCTCTATCAGGAAGGTTGCGCCAAGATCCGCTTGCCAAGGACCTTCGACGCATCGATGGAGGCCGTGCTCATCAATTCGTCGGGCGGCGTGACCGGTGGCGACCGGCTCGCTTGGGAGTTCGAGGCGGGCGAGGGCACCAACCTCACGCTGACGACACAGGCCTGCGAGAAGGTTTACAAGGCGAGTGTGGACACGGCCGTGGTTGCGACGCGCATTTCGGTCGCTGCCCGCGGCCACGTCGACTGGCTGCCGCAGGAGTCAATCCTGTTTGATCGGTCGGCCCTGTCACGCTCTTTGGAGGTCGATCTCGCTCCTGATGCGTCCTTTCTTGCGCTGGAGGCGGTTCTGATCGGCCGGAAGGCCATGGGAGAGACGGTGCGGTCCGGCCTCTTCCGCGATCATTGGCGCATTCGCAGCGGTGGAGCGCTGGTCCACGCGGAAAATCTTGCATTAGCCGGCGATATCGCGGCGCTAGGGTCGCGGCGAGCCGTGCTCGACGGCGCGGTCGCCTTTGCAACCCTCGTCTATGTCGCCCCTGATTGCGAGGCCCTGCTCCCGAGATTGCGGACATCGCTTGCGGAACATGCCCTCTCGGGCGTCAGCCATTTTGCCGTTAACGGGCGCGACAAGATCGTCGCCCGCGTGGTTGCGGCCGACGGGTTCGCGCTCAGAAAAATTCTGATCCCACTGATTTCGCACTTGCGTAAAGGCGCATCTGTGCCGAGAGTCTGGACTCTCTGAATCCGCGAACAATTGGATGGCGACGCATGAATCTCACCCCGCGCGAAAAGGATAAGCTGCTGATTTCAATGGCGGCGATGGTCGCGCGCCGGCGGCTCGAACGGGGCGTGAAGCTCAACCATCCGGAGGCGATCGCCCTCATCACGGATTTCGTCGTCGAGGGTGCGCGTGACGGCCGCTCCGTCGCCGAGTTGATGGAGGCCGGTGCCCATGTCCTTACGCGCGATCAGGTCATGGAGGGCATTGCGGAGATGATCCACGACATCCAGATCGAGGCGACGTTTCCTGATGGAACGAAGCTCGTCACGGTTCACGAGCCGATCCGTTAGATGATGGGAGGCCACGATGCTGAGCCTGCGTCCGAACTGCGAATGTTGCGATCGGGACCTGCCGCCCGACAGCCGCGATGCGATGATCTGCACCTTCGAATGCAGTTTTTGCACCGACTGCGCCGAGGCGAAGCTTGGCGGGGCCTGCCCGAATTGCGGCGGCGAGTTGGTCCGGCGCCCGTTGCGCCCTGCGGCAATGCTGAAGAAATATCCGGCATCGACGGAGCGCGTCTTGAAGCCCGGGGGCTGTGCGCCTCGGCAAGCTGCTTGAGGAGAAGACGATGATCCCGGGTGAAATCATCACCGCCGCCGGTGAGATCGAGTTGAATGCCGGTCTCGAGACCGTCACCATCGAAGTTGCCAATTCCGGCGACCGGCCGGTACAGGTCGGCAGCCACTATCATTTCGCCGAGGCCAACCCGGGTCTGCTCTTTGACCGAGATGCAGCGCGCGGCAAGCGGCTCGATATTCCTGCGGGTACGGCCGTTCGCTTCGAGCCGGGGCAAACGCGGCAGGTGACGCTCATCCCGCTTTCGGGAAAACGCGAGGTTTTCGGTTTCCGCCAGCAGGTCATGGGAAAGCTATGAAGGCGGCTGCGCCTGCTCTCGGCCTGGCGTTATGCTGCACGGCTTTTGCCTCGGCTCAGCAGCAGCCTGAGCCGGATTGCCGGAAAGCGGTGACGCAGACGGATCTCAACATTTGCGCCGATAAGGACCATCGGATGGCGGATGCGGAACTGAACACGACCTACCGCCTTGCGGTGGCGGCCATGCAGGCGACCGACAAGGAGCTTGGCGAAATCGACGCGGCCTATGTCGGAGCGCTGGAGGCCCTGAAAAAGGCCCAGCGTGCCTGGATCGGCTATCGCGACGGACAATGCGAACTCGCAGGCTTCGAGGCGAGAGGCGGCTCGATGGAACCCATGCTGGTTTCCGGCTGCCTCGCAGAGCTGACACGCAAGCGCACTGACGAGCTCAGGAAGATCGTTGAATCGGCGGAGAATTGATTATTGCATAACGGCCGCGTCATCATGATCGTGGGAAACGGTGACGTGCCCGAGGGCGTTGGCGCGACGATCGATGCCGCCGATCTGGTGGTCCGGTTCAACGATTGCCGCTCGGTCGGGAAAGGCGGCGGCAGGACCGATATCGTCGCCGTCTGTAATACCGGCCGACCGGCGCTCGCGATGCTGGGCGGCGGGCGCTGGAAGACGAGCGCGCCCGTCCGGCAGGCCCGCGAGATATGGAGTGTCCGCGCCGCTACCAGGTTCGCCGCCATGCGGGCCGCGCTTGCCGCGACGCATCCGGACCTGGACGATTTCTGCGATGATTACACGGATGGCTTCGAGAGCTTCGCGCGCGCTACGGCGCGCAAGCACCGGGTCATCGAAGCGGAGACGCATGATCGGCTGGAGCGCGATCTCGCACGCTTTTCACCATCACCCTTTGTCGCGCCGTCGAGTGGTCTGGTGGTGATCGCCGACATCCTGTCGGGATTTGCCTCGTCGGAGGATCATGTCGTGCTTGCCGGCTTCGGCCATGTGGGCTGGCAGTGGCATCCATTTGCCGCCGAGCGCCGCTATGTCGATTCGCTCGCGGCACAAGGGCGACTTCGGCGTCTTCCTCCATTCACCTCTTCAGATTTGCCCCAGGGAGCCTGAGCCATGTCCTACAAAATGTCGCGTGCGGCCTATGCCAACATGTTCGGTCCGACCGTGGGCGACAAGGTGCGGTTGGCCGATACCGAACTCTTCATCGAGGTGGAAAGGGATTTCACCACCCATGGCGAGGAGGTGAAGTTCGGGGGCGGCAAAGTCATCCGCGACGGCATGGGCCAAAGCCAGGTGACCCGCGAAGGCGGTGCGGTCGACACGGTGATCACCAATGCATTGATCGTCGATCATTGGGGGATCGTGAAGGCGGATATCGGACTGAAGGACGGGCGCATCTCGGCAATAGGGAAGGCCGGCAATCCCGACACGCAGGCCGGTGTCACCATCATCGTCGGCCCGGGCACGGAGGTCATTGCGGGCGAGGGCAAGATCGTCACGGCGGGGGGCATGGACAGCCATATCCACTTCATCTGCCCGCAACAGATCGACGAGGCGCTGATGAGCGGTATCACCTGCATGCTCGGCGGCGGAACGGGGCCGGCGCACGGCACGCTCGCCACGACCTGCACGCCGGGCCCCTGGCACATCGCCCGCATGATTGAAGCGGCGGATGCCTTTCCCATGAATCTCGCCTTTGCCGGAAAGGGCAATGCGTCGCTGCCCGGCGCACTCGTGGAAATGGTGCTGGGCGGCGCCACCTCGCTGAAGCTCCACGAGGACTGGGGCACCACACCGGCAGCCATCGATTGCTGCCTTTCGGTTGCGGACGAATACGACGTGCAGGTGATGATCCACACGGATACGCTGAACGAAAGCGGCTTCGTCGAGGATACGATTGCTGCGATAAAGGGCAGGACGATCCATGCCTATCACACGGAAGGGGCTGGCGGCGGCCACGCGCCGGATATCATCAGGATCTGCGGCCAGCCGAACGTCATCCCGTCCTCGACCAATCCGACGCGGCCTTATACCGTGAACACGCTGGCTGAACATCTGGACATGCTGATGGTCTGCCATCACCTGTCTCCCAGCATTCCGGAAGACATCGCCTTCGCCGAAAGCCGTATCCGCAAGGAGACTATCGCGGCGGAAGATATCCTCCACGACATCGGCGCCTTCTCGATCATTTCTTCCGACAGCCAGGCGATGGGGCGCGTCGGCGAGGTGGCGATCCGCACCTGGCAGACCGCCGACAAGATGAAGCGCCAGCGTGGGCGGCTCAAGGAGGAGAGCGGCGGGAATGACAATTTCCGCGTCAAGCGCTACATCGCCAAATACACGATCAACCCGGCGATCGCCCATGGCCTCAGCCATGAGATCGGCTCTCTCGAAACCGGCAAGCGCGCCGATCTCGTCCTGTGGAATCCGGCCTTCTTCGGCGTGAAGCCCGACATGGTGCTGCTGGGCGGAACGATCGCCGCAGCACCGATGGGGGATCCAAACGCCTCGATTCCCACTCCGCAGCCGGTCCATTATCGGCCAATGTTCGGCGCCTATGGAAAGAGCCGGACCAACTCCTCGGTCACTTTCGTTTCGCAGGCCTCGCTCGATGCGGGGCTCGCCGGCAGGCTTGGCGTCGCCAAGGCGCTCGTTGCCGTCCAGAACACCCGCGGCGGCATCGGCAAGGCGTCGATGGTCCACAACAGCCTCACGCCACATATCGAGGTCGACCCCGAAACCTACGAGGTTCGCGCCAACGGCGAGCTCCTCACCTGCGAGCCGGCGTCGGTACTGCCAATGGCGCAGCGCTATTTCTTGTTCTAGATTGTTGCCCCGGAACAGAGAATGAAGCGTGCCTTCAGGTGGTTTTGCGGTTCCGTTCTATTCCTGGCGCTTGCAGTGACGGGCGGAGCTCTGATCCCGTCGCCGCTCATGCCTGCCAATGCTTCCGCCGACACCGCGGGGCTACGGCGGATACTCGTCCTTTCCGGTCCCATACACACCGACATCGCCATACCCTTGGACGATGACGTCCGGACAGAATTCGGGTTTCTCCGGGATGCGGGCATAGCCCTCCTGCATCCGGATGCTCGATGGCTCATCTTTGGCTGGGGAGGGCGCTCATTCTATCTCGAAACTCCAACCTGGAGCGAGTTGAAGCCTTTGCCGGTCCTGAGAGCGCTTTCAGTCGATCTGTCTGTGCTGCACGTCGATGTCGCGGGCCCATTCGTCGAGCCGCAGGACGCAATTACCAGTTTCGACATCGATGATGATGGGTTCCGGCGATTGACGGAATACATATCCGAAAGTTTCCGGCGGGAGGGTGGTGAGACCGTGCTGATCCCAGATATTTCGTACGGCCCGAACGACCGCTTCTTCGAGGCAAATGGCTACTTCAATGCCTTGCTCGGCTGCAATACATGGACAGCGGGAGCGCTCAGAAGCAGCGGTCTGCGGACAGGCATCTGGAATCCTTTGCCGGAGACGCTGGACTTTTCCCTTCGTCTCTACAATTGAACGTCCGCCAGACGCGCAGCCGGCCGAAAAAGCCATGCATAGCCCGCATGGCTGCCATGCGGAGGGCCTCGAATGATCGCTTTCATGCTGCGCTGCAGCGGAAATTTCGTTAGGAAGAGCACTCACTTTCCGCCGGTACGCCTTCCTCCCAAGACTGCGCGCCGGCTGCCACCTTTAGGAGATGATGATGCTCGGCAGAAAAGTTCCCGCTGTAACCTTCCGCACCCGCGTCCGCGACGAGTCCGTCGGCGGTTCCAACCCGTTCCGCTGGCAGGACGTTACCTCGGACGACTATTTTGCCGGCAAGCGCGTCGTGCTGTTTTCGCTCCCGGGTGCTTTCACACCGACCTGCTCGACCTACCAGCTGCCGGACTTCGAAAAGCTTAACTCCGAATTCCGGGCTCTCGGGATCGAGGAGATCTACTGCGTCTCCGTCAACGACGCTTTCGTCATGAACGCCTGGGGCAAATCGCAGGGCCTCGAGAACGTCAAGCTCATTCCGGACGGTTCGGGCGAGTTCACCCGCAAAATGGGCATGCTCGTCGCCAAGGATAATCTCGGCTTCGGCATGCGCTCCTGGCGCTACGCCGCTATCGTTAACAATGGCGTTGTCGAGCAGTGGTTCGAAGAGGAAGGCTACTCCGACAATTGCGACAGCGATCCCTACGGCGTCTCCTCGCCGCAGAACATCCTGGCGGCGCTGAAGTCCCGGAAACTCGCTGCCTGATTCCGATTTGCCGACATAGACAAAGCCCTGGCACCGCAAGCAGGCTTCTGAAAATCCACGCGATTTTCGCCTTCCTGCTGGTGCCGGGGCTTTTTCTTGCTACAGTGAAGGCTTCGAAGAGGAAGCGGATGCGGGGGCGGGAACCGTGAACGCTTCGACGTTTCATTGGCAAGGGGAATGCAGAAATTTATGGTTTACATCATTGCGTATCTGACGGCCCATACGGGCAAGGGCGGCGAGGTTGTGGCGCTTACGAAATCGTTGATCGAGGCGACGCGAAGCGAGGCCGGATGCGTCAGCTATGAACTTTATCGCAAGCCTACCGATCCCGACGCACTGGTGTTCGTCGAAACATGGAAGGACAGGGCAGCGATCGACGCGCATTTTGCCGAACCGCATCTGAAGGCCTTCCAGACTGCCGCGGCGAGCCTGCTGGCGAGCGCACGCGTCGAAATCGTGC
Organism: Sinorhizobium medicae; assembly: GCF_007827695.1. Classification (GTDB taxonomy): domain Bacteria; phylum Pseudomonadota; class Alphaproteobacteria; order Rhizobiales; family Rhizobiaceae; genus Sinorhizobium; species Sinorhizobium medicae. The sequence continues at coordinate 126,508 of NZ_VITA01000006.1, forward strand.
ATCCGGAAAAGGTCGAGGTGGTTTGAAGTGCCATATCGGTCGACCGAAGTCCTTACGCCCGGTCCTTCCGAAGAGGCGCCGCTGCATCGCGTGAACCTGACTCATGACCAGCGCCACTTGCGCCGTAAGCTCCTCCACCTCGAAAACGAAGACGTGGTGATGCTCGATCTCAAGGCGGCGGTGATGCTCGCCGATGGCGACCTCCTGGTGCTCGAAGGCGGCGGCTATATCGAGGTAAAAGCGGCCACGGAGGAGCTTTACGACATCCGAGCGCGTAACCCGTTGCATCTCATCGAGCTGGCCTGGCATCTGGGTAACCGGCACCTGCCGGCGGCGATTGAGGAGGGCCGGATCCTGATTGCTCGCGACCCGGTTATCCGCGCCATGCTCGAAGGCCTTGGCGCTACCGTCACGGAAGTGAACTTACCCTTCCACCCTCTACGCGGCGCCTATCACCAGCACGGCCACGGCGACCGTCACAGCCATGGCTGAACATGCCGATACGCAGGCGTTGCTGCGCCTCGTTACCTGGCTCTCGCCCGCCTTTCCCGTCGGCTCCTTCTCCTATTCCGGCGGATTGGAGCAGGCAATTCACCAAGGATTGGTCACGAGCGCCGATGATTTGCGGCTTTGGTGCGAAACGCTCCTGGAGCGCGGCAACACCTGGAACGATGCGCTGCTTCTATCGGAAAGTTACCGAGCATACGGTGATGCCCAGCGGCTGATTGCGGTTTCGGAGCTTGCCGAGGCGCTTGCCGGATCGCGCGAACGGCATATGGAAACCATGCTCCTCGGCGAGGCTTTCCTGGCTGCCGCCGGACATTGGCCGCATCCGTCGCTCGCAGTCCTCGGAACAAAGGCTGCGTATCCGGTGTCCGTGGGGGCGGTTGCCGGAGCGCATCGTACCGGCCTCAAGCCGGCGCTCGCCGCCTTTCTCAATGCGACAGTATCGAACGCCGTTTCGGTCGCCATCCGCTGCGGCATTACCGGCCAGCGCGACGGCGTCGGCGTTCTTGCGCGCGTCGAGGACACGATCGGCGCGGTTGTTGCGCGCGCCGCGGCCGCCTCGCTTGAGGACCTGGGCGGCGCGACGTTCATTGCGGAAATTGCGTCACTGAAGCATGAAAACCTGCATTCGCGCCTGTTCCGCTCATAATGCAGGAACAGATAGTCGAAAGGATAGAATTGATGCCATCTAAAAACGGTCCGCTTCGCGTTGGTATCGGTGGTCCGGTCGGCTCCGGTAAGACGGCGCTGACCGAAAAGCTCTGCAAGGCGATGCGGGAGAGATATTCCCTCGCGGTCGTCACAAACGACATCTACACGAAAGAGGACGCAGAGGCGCTCGTCCGGATGCAGGCTTTGCCTTCGGAACGAATCGTCGGCGTCGAGACCGGTGGATGCCCCCATACGGCCATTCGCGAGGACGCATCGATCAATCTTCAGGCAATTGCGGATCTGAACCGCCGGCTTCCCGAGCTGGACCTCGTCTTCATAGAATCCGGCGGCGATAATCTCGCGGCGACCTTCTCGCCCGATCTCGCCGATCTGACGATTTATGTGATCTCGGTTTGTCAGGGCGAGGAAATTCCGCGCAAGGGCGGACCGGGAATCACCAAGTCGGATCTATTGGTGATCAACAAAAAGGATCTCGCCCCCCATGTCGGCGCAGACCTCGAGATCATGGAAAGGGATGCGGCGCGGATGCGCGGCGAGAAGCCCTTCGTGTTTTCCGACATGAAACGGGGCGATGGGGTGGAGCGGATCGTCGATTTCCTGATACTGCATGGTGGTCTCTAAGCCGCCTCGGTCAGAATCGCTCCAGTGCCTCTCTATCGCGGATTTCGATCAGGCGGCCCTTCACGATGACGCCCGACTGCCGCAGGGTCGAGAAGGCGCGCGAGAGCGCCTCCGGCGCAAGCCCGAGCTTGCCTGCCAGCACATTCTTTTGAAATGGAAGCCGGAAGGTGAAGGCCGGTGAGTCGCCCGGGCACTGGCCGAGGATGTAGTTTGCGACACGCTGCGGTGCGGTCAGCAATCGATCCTCGGCAAGGCGCTTTTCCGTCATCTGCCCATGACGGCAGAGGAGTTCTAGGAGCGCCCACGCCACATCGGCCTCTTCGCGGACAAGCCGGCAAAGCCTCGGGCCGTCCAGCTTCGCGATAATGGACGGGTGCACGGCTTGCGCGTGTGCGGTTGCGCGCTGATCAAGGAAGACGGCCTTTTCGCCGAAAAGCGCGCCCCTGGGAAACACGGCGATGTCCGCCTCGCGCCCGCCCTTGCCGGTGCCGTAGAGACGCACGAGGCCGGAGACGACGAAGAAGACGTGCTCGATGGCGTCGCCCTGATGGAAAAGAACATCCTGCGCCTCGTGTCTTGAAATGGTGGCGCCTTCAAGAACAGCTTCGGCGGCGGGTGCCGGCAGGTTTGCGAAAAGACGCGAACCGAGAAGCACGGCCCTGTCGTTCGAAGTCAGTCGCGAGGTCTTCATTCCAGCCATCCCCAATAAAGTCGAGGTGACGCTACGACTTCCGGACAGGTGGTGAGTTGACCTTGGTCAAAAGCTCATGGAGAAAGCCCGCGCTCCAGGAAGCGCGGGCTATCTGCAACGAAGTCGGGAGACGTTATTCCGCAGCCAGCGCCGGATGGCTGATGACCTTCCGGTCGGATTTGCGGCGCTTCTCGTCTTCGAGCGCCTTCACGCGCTCTTCGAGGCTCTCGATTGTGCTGCCCTGTTCGGCGGCGAGCTTGCTCAGGGCCTCCTGATCAAGCGGCAGCTCCTCCTCGTCCTTCTTGCCGATGAAGCGGCCGAAGGTCCAGGCGAGGAGCCGCGACAGGTCGTCCATGATCAGGAAGAAGGAGGGCACGACGACAAGGCTCAGGACCGTCGAGACGATGATGCCTCCGATGACGGCGATCGCCATTGGCGCACGGAAGGAACCGCCTTCGCCGACGCCGAGTGCCGAGGGGAGCATGCCCGCGGACATTGCGATCGAGGTCATGACGATCGGACGCGCCCGCTTTCGGCCCGCCTCTATCATCGCAAGCGTCCGATCCATGCCGTGATGCATCATCTCGATTCCGAAGTCGACGAGCAGGATCGCGTTCTTGGTGACAATGCCCATCAGCATCAGAATGCCGATCAGAACCGGCATCGAAAGCGCGTTCTGCGTCAGGATCAGGGCTGCCGCCACGCCGCCGATGGCGAGCGGCAGCGAGAACAGGATCGTGAAGGGCTGGATAACATCCTTGAACAAGAGGATGAGTACGACCAGCACCATCATCAGGCCGAGCAGCATGGCGTTGCCGAAGCTCTCCTGCATTTCCGCCTGCACCTCGGCATCGCCGCTTTCGAGGAATTGGACCGTTGCGGGGAGTTCCGCGTCGGCAGCGATCTGTCGGAAGCGGGCTGATGCCGTGTCCAGAGCGACGCCGGCGGGGAGGTCGGCGCCGAGCTTGACGACGCGGTAACGGTCGTAACGCTTGATGGAACTCGGCCCCTCCGCATAGTTGATGTCGGCGACGCTCGACAGCGGAACGGTGGCCCCGGATGCGGTCTGAACCTTGAGATTGCGGATCGCCGCGAGATCGGTACGGAAGTCGCGGTTGAGTTGGACCCGGATCGGGATCAGACGTCCGTCGAGAGCGATCTTCGTCAACTGTGCGTCGATATCGCCGATCGTGGCGATGCGGATCACCTCGGATATCTGCGCCGTGGTGATGCCCAGCCGGGACATCTGTTCGTCACGTGGCCGGATCTGCAGTTCCGGTCGGGGCAGCGCACCTTCCGGGCTTACATTGGCAAGCAACGGATCTCGGCGCAGGTCCGCTTCGAGAGTGGCAACGGCCTTATCGAGATCCGCCTCGTTGTTGGAGAGCAGGTTGAACGACAGGTCGCGCTCGCCTCGATCGTTGAGCTTGGTGACGCGAACGTCCGGAATCGACCGCAACCGGGCGAAGATTTCCCTCTCGATCGCGGATTGCGGTATGATCCGGCCCGCCGGGGGCAGTTTCGGAAGATACTCGCCGATGAGCGGCGTGCGGCCGATCACATCGTTGACGACCTTGTTGATCAGCGAATGGTCGAGCTTCCTGAGAAGCACCGTAACGGCGGCGCGCCTCAGTTCCAGGTCGCCCTTCGGCGATGCACCACCAAGCACGAAGACGTTCTCCACACCCTCGACATCCTTGATGCGGTTATAAATCTCGGTCGTGGTCCGATCCGTATCGGCGAGCATCGCATCGGGCGGGAGCTCGATCGACAGGCTGACACGCGAACTGTCTTCCGGCGGCAGGAAGCTGCCCGGGACGAAGACGAGCAGCGCGATCACGGAACCGACCGAAAGCAGGATTGCCGCAAGCAGCGTGGAGTAGCGCGTATACCAGCGTTTCGTGGTGAAGCGCACGAGGCGCGTATACTGGCGCATCATGAAGCCTTCATCGTCATCATGCCCGCTCGCATCCGAAGGCTTCATCAGGTAGGCAGCCATGACCGGCGTGATCAGCCGGGCGACGAGCAGTGAGAAGAACACCGAAACGGCGACCGTCAGGCCGAACTGGATGAAATATTGCCCTGGAATGCCCGGCATGAAGGACACGGGCACGAAGACGGCGATGATGGTGAAGGTGGTGGCGATCACCGCAAGGCCGATCTCGTCCGCGGCCTCTATCGCTGCGCGGTAGGGCGACTTGCCCATCCGGATGTGGCGCTCGATATTCTCGATCTCCACGATCGCATCGTCGACGAGAATACCCGTTGCGAGCGTCATCGCCAGAAAGCTGACGAGGTTCAGCGAAAAACCGAGCAGTTCCATCACCCAGAAGGTGGGGATGGCCGAGAGGGGCAATGCGACAGCCGAAATCAGGGTTGCGCGCCAATTGCGCAGGAACAGCATAACGACGATGACGGCGAGAACCGCGCCTTCTATCAGCGTGTGGATCGCCGCCTCGTAGTTGCCGTAGGTGAAGTAGACCGAGTCGTCCACCATTTCGATGGAGACGTCCGGATGCTTGGCGCGGATATCGTCCAGCGTCTTGGCGACCGTCTCCGCGACCGACACTTCGCTCGCGCCTTTGGCGCGGAAGACGGCGAAGGTGACGCCCGGCTGTCCGTTGAAGCGGGCGAACGACTTCGGCTCCTCATAGGTGTCGATCACCTTGCCGAGCTCCGACAGACGGACGAAGCGCCCGTTCGGCAGAGCAATCATCGTATCGGCGAGCGCTGTTACGTCTCGCGTGTCGCCCAAGGTTCGGATTGCCTGCTCGCTGCCGCCGACCTGACCGCGGCCCGAACCAAGGTCCATATTCATCCGGCGAAGCTGAGCATTGACGTCGGCGGCGCTGATGCCAAAGGAATTCAGACGGTCTTCGTCGAGTTCGACCCGCACCTCGCGATCGGAGCCGCCGTAGCGGTCGACGCGGCCGATGCCGGTCTGGCCCTGTATGGCACGCTTGATCGTGTCGTCGACGAACCAGGAGAGCTCCTCCAGGGTCATGCCTGGCGACGAGACGGAAAATGTCTGGATCGCCTGGCCTTCGACGTCGACTTTGGAAACGATCGGCTCTTCGATCGAGGTCGGCAGGTCGCTTCGGATACGGTCGATGGCATCCTTGACGTCCTGTACGGCCTGCGTGGTCGGAACCTCCATGCGGAAGATGACCGCAGTCGTCGAAATGCCGTCGGTGATCGTCGACTCGATATGGTCGACGCCAGTGACGCCGGCGACCGCGTCCTCGATCTCCTTGGTGACCTGGGTTTCCAGCTCGGCGGGGGCAGCACCGCTCTGCGTGACGGCGATCGAAACGATCGGCACGTCGATGTTCGGGAAGCGGGTGATGGGCAGAGAATTGAACGACTGCCATCCCAGAACGACGAGCACGAAGAACGCCAGGATCGGCGCGACCGGATTGCGGATAGACCAGGCGGAGAAATTCATGGTCTCATGTTCCCGTCAGTTGGTTGCCGGCTCAGCGGATTCGACCGGATTGATGCGGTCGCCATCGCGCACATAGGCACCGGCCTTCGCCACCGCCTGCTCACCGGGCTTGATGCCGGAGAGAATCTCGATGAACTGTCCGTCCTGGATACCCGTTTCCACGGGTACCAGACGCACGATGCCATCTTCGACCTTGCGGACAATCGATTTGCCGTCTTCCGATGTAACGGCTGTTTGCGGCAAAACCACAGTCTGCTTCTGCTCCGCCACGATGACGGCGCTTGCGTACATGCCGGCGCGTGCCTTCGACGGATCGTTCAGGCTGATATGAACGGTGCCGAGCCGGGTCTGCGGGTCGACGGTCGGCGCGATCAGCCGAATCTTCCCGTCGATCGTGGTGGTGCTGCCGGCAAGCTTGACCGTCGCGGGCTGCCCCACGGCAAGCTTGATGACATCGGACTCGGCAATGTCGGCCGTCATCTCGATTTCTCCGTCGCGGATGATCGCGAACAACGGCTCGCCGCTGCCGCTGGCGATCGCACCGACCTTCGCGTTCTTCCGCGAGACAATGCCGCTGACCGGCGCCTTCACTGCGGTGCGGGCGAGGCGCAGGTCGACGTCGTCGATTTGCGTCTTTACCACCTTGATGTCTGCCGTTGCGACGCTCACCGACTGCTCCGCCGAGCGGACGCGTGCTCGCCCGGCCGCGGCAAGCGCTTTCAAGCGGTCGGCTTCGGCCGTCGAAACGGTACCATTTTCCGACAGCTGCACGGCACGGTTGGCGACACGCGTCGCCTCCTCCGAATTGGCCGTCACCTCGGCGAGCTGGGCGTGCAGTTGCGCGAGCGACGCCTCGGCCTTTGCAAGGTTGGCCTCGAGCTGGCTTCTCTGCAGGAGCAGCGCGTCCTGGTTGAGCGAGGCCATCGTGCTGCCTTCTTCCACGCGATCGCCGACGTCGACATCGAGCGACCGGATGGCAAGACCTTCGACCAGGGGAGAGACATAAATCTCGTCCACCGCCTCGATCGATCCGGTGGCGATGACGCGGTCGGTGATCGACCGTTCCCTCGCTTCGGTCACGACGATGGATGGCGGCGCCTGCTTTTGCTGCGGCTTGGCGGCCTCCTCGGCCGAAGCGCTCACAAGGGCGCAGATGAGAATCGCTGCACAAGCGCCGACGAGGGGCAGGATTTTCTGAGCCATACGCCTGTTTTCCCGAAACTGAAGCAAACACGCCCGATCACGCCCAGCAGGGCAGATATCCGGCCGCAATCATGCTATTTCACCTACAGCGCCGCGCGTATTGTCTGACCGCAAAGCTCGCCGTAGCACTTTGAATGCAGCCCGGGGCAGCGGTTTCAAACCACGGGCACCGGGCGGGAAGAAAATTCCCTGATGGGCAACGCCAAAGAAATAGAGCTTCCTCCATACGCTTGCCCCTCAGTCAAACGTTCCGGCCTATGTAATCGCCGGAGCAAATGCTTACAAGAGCGGCGAAGCAATGGTGCCTCACTATTTCTACTGTCATGCGTCTGCGGACGCAATACAGGTGCAACCTGAAGGTTGTCTTAACAACGGCAGCGGCACCGCGCCGGTTTCGCCGTGCCCTTTTCGCTAACCCGTTGGGACCGTGCGTTTTTCGCCTAAGCGATTCTGGCCCGGGGTGCATTCTCCGATAATGGGGTTGCGACCTTTTGACCGGGGCGGGGCTGAAATTCCCCGCTGTCGCGGCACAACTTCGCGGGTAGGGAGCGCGCGGGCTGGATTGGGATGACCACGCGCTTCCTCTCTTCCCTGTGCCCTACTGGAGCGCTGCGTCCGTGATCTCGTGCGTCCAGGCGCCTTCCGGCTCCTTGGATATGACGGGGTCGGAGCCGCCGGCGAGCAGCGACTGGACGGTGCGCTTGTAATCCGCCTCGTCGAGCGCGCCGTTGGAACCGGCGGTCAGCTTGGCGACTTCGCCCATCATGCGCTTCTGGTGCTTTTCCGTCTGCGCGCCGGTGGAATCGTTTTCGAGTACGATATCGGCCGCCTCGTCCGGATTTTCCTCCGCATATTTCCAGCCCTTCATCGAGGCGCGAACGAATTTCACCATTTTGTCCTTGAAAGCCTCGTCCTTGAGCTTGTCCTCCAGCACGTATAGACCGTCCTCCAGAGTTGCCACGCCCTGGTCCTCATATTGGAAGGTGACGAGGTCCTCCGGTTTGATCCCGGCATCGATGACCTGCCAATATTCGTTGTAAGTCATCGTCGAGATGCAGGCGGCTTGCTTCTGAATCAGCGGATCGACGTTGAAACCTTGCTTCAGCACGGTCACGCCATCCGCCCCGCCATCCGTCGGGATCTTCAGATGGGCCATCCAGGAGAGGAACGGATATTCATTGCCAAAGAACCAAACGCCGAGCGTTTTTCCCTTGAAGTCTTCGGGGCTCTTCACCCCGGATTCCTTCAGACAGGTGAGCATCATGCCGGATTTCTTGAAGGGCTGGGCGATATTGACGAGCGGCACGCCCTTCTCGCGCGTCGCGAGGGCCGAAGGCATCCAGTCGACGATCACGTCGGCGCCGCCGCCGGCAATCACCTGTGCCGGTGCGATGTCGGGGCCGCCGGGCTTGATCTCGACGTCGAGGTCCTCTTCCTCGTAGAAGCCCTTGTCCTTCGCTACGTAATAGCCGGCGAACTGGGCCTGCGTCACCCACTTCAGTTGCAGGGTGACCTTGTCGGCGGCATTGGCATGGAAGGCGGCGAGCGAAAAGGCGCCCGCTGCCAGTAGAGATGCGAGTTTGTTCGTCATTTCAGTTCCCTCTTATCGTTGTTTCATGTCAGGCCCGGCCACTTCGGATGGACGGATGCCAGAAGGTGACGGCTCGCTCGGCAAGCGCGACGACCCCGTAAAAGGCCGAGCCAGCCACCGCCGCGACGGCGATTTCGGCCCAGACCATGTCGACATTCATGCGGCCCACTTCCGTGGAGATGCGGAAACCCATGCCGACGATGGGCGTTCCGAAGAACTCGGCCACGATCGCACCGATCAGGGCCAAGGTGGAGTTAATCTTGAGAGCGTTGAAAATGAAAGGCCAGGCGGCCGGCAAGCGGAGCTTGAGGAGCGTCTGCCACCAGGAAGCCGCGTAAGTCCGCATCAGGTCGCGCTCCATGTGACTCGCGGCTGCCAGGCCGGAAACGGTGTTCACCAGCATCGGGAAGAAGGTCATGATGACGACGACCGCGACCTTCGACGGCCAGTCGAAGCCGAACCACATGACCATGATCGGGGCTACTCCGATGACGGGGAGGGCGGAGACGAAGTTGCCGAGCGGCAGAAGGCCCTTCTGCAGGAAGGGCGAACGGTCGATGAGGATGGCGACGATGAAGCCGAGGCCGCAGCCGAGGGCGTAGCCGGTCAGCACGGATTTCAGGAAGGTCTGCCGGAAGTCCGCGGCCAGCGTCGGCAGCGAATTTATCAGCCGCAGCCAGATCATCGATGGCGCCGGCAGCAGCACCGATGGAACGGCGAAGCCGCGGACGATGCCTTCCCAGAGCACGAGTATGGTGATGCCGAAGAGGAGCGGCACGGCGAGATGTGCCGCATTGTTCGCGACGTTGCTTGCGAACCGCTTTTGGACCAGCCATTGGTTGAGGGCCCAGGCCGCGAGCCAGAAGAGGATTGCGCCGGCGAGAGCGGCAAGGTTCATGGTTTTGCTCCCATGCGCTTCAGGACGGCCGTGTGCGCCAGACCGACGATCATGACGAGGATCGCGGCAAGGGCCGCGGCCATGAACAGCGCCGCCCAGATCTGCACGGTCTGGCCGTAATAAGAACCGGCGAGCAGGCGTGCGCCGAGTCCGGCGACCGCACCGGTCGGCAGTTCGCCGACGATCGCGCCGACGAGCGAGATCGCCACGGCAACTTTCAGCGAGGTGAAGAGATAGGGCATGGAAGAGGGCCAGCGCAATTTCCAGAATGTCTGGGCGGGCGAGGCGTTATAGGTGTGCATCAGGTCCAGCTGGATCGTCTCGGGGCTGCGCAGTCCCTTGACCATGCCGACCACCACCGGGAAAAACGAAAGGTAAGTGGAAATCAACGCTTTTGGCAGCAGGCCGGAAATGCCGATGGCGTTGAGCACCACGATGATCATCGGCGCGATTGCCAGGATCGGGATCGTCTGGCTGGCGATCACCCAGGGCATCAGCGATCGGTCCATTGCCCGGTTGTGGACGATGCCGACGGCCAGCAGCACGCCGAGCGCGGCACCGATGCCGAATCCAAGCAGCGTGGCCGAAAGCGTGATCCAGGCGTGATAGACAAGGCTGCGCTTCGAGGTGATCGCCTTGTTGACGGTCGTATCCCAGATTTCGACGATCACCTGATGGGGAGCGGGCAGCACCGGGCGTTCCTGAGCCATTGTGTTCCGGACGATCTGCGAGAAACCGATCTCGGTGCTGGCACGGCCGGCCGTGTCTCTTTCGAAGGGCGCGTTCAGATAGACGGCAGCCACGTACCAGACGGCAATCAAGAGCAGGACGACGGTGCCGATCGGAAGCAGCTTGTCTTTCAGGAAGCTTTCGTCGCGCATGATCACGCCTCCCTTTCGCGCAAGGGGTCGGCGCGCCATCGATAGAGAATATCCGGCAGCCCCTCTTCATTGTCGCCATCGGTCCTGCGCACCGGGACGAAACCCTCGCGTTCATAGAAGCGCTGAGCGTCGCGATTGTTTTCGAACGTCCAAAGCTCGAGCCCGGTTTCTGCGCGCCTTTTGGCTTCGCGGATCAGAGCGGCGCCGATCCCAAGACCTCTGTAACGTTCGTCCAGATAGAGAGCAGTCACATGGCCGCCGCCAGACAGAGCGAGAAATCCCGCGATTTCGCCTCGACAGTCGGCGACGATGACCGGACCGCTCTCAAAGACGCTTTCCCGATAATGCCGCTCCACATCATCCTCAGGATGGACGCGGGGCATCCATGGCGTCGCGTCTATCCAGCGATTGAGAATGGCCGCGCATGCCGCCATATCGGCCGGGACGGCAACGCGACAGTGCACCTGTCCAGCGTCGCTATTCCTCATAGCTGTGCCCCGCTCTCAAGCCTTCGCGAACCCGATGCGCGATTTCCAGGAACTCCGGCGTTTCGCGGATGCCGAGTGGGCGTTCCCTCGGAAGCGTCGATTCGATCACGTCAGTGACGCGTCCCGGGCGGGGGCTCATGACGATGATCCTGGTCGAGAGGTAGACCGCCTCGGGAATGGAGTGCGTGACGAAACAGATGGTCTTGTTGGTACGCGCCCAAAGCTTCAGGAGCTGTTCGTTCAGGTGGTCGCGGACGATTTCGTCAAGCGCCCCGAAAGGCTCGTCCATCAGCAGGAGATCGGCATCGAAGGCGAGTGCCCGGGCGATCGACGCGCGCTGCTGCATACCGCCGGAAAGCTGCCAGGGATATTTCTTCCCGAAGCCTGAGAGATTGACGAGCTCGAGCGTCCGCTCGATCCGTGCTTTTCGGTCCTCTCTCGAATAGCCCATGATCTCAAGGGGTAGTGCGATGTTGTTTTCGATGGTCCGCCACGGATAAAGAGCGGCCGCCTGAAAGACATAGCCATAGGCGCGCCTCCGGCGCGCTTCCTCCGGCGTCATGCCGTTGACCGTTATGCTGCCGGCGGTCGGCTTTTCCAGATCGGCGATGACGCGCAGAAACGTCGTCTTGCCGCAGCCGGACGGGCCGATGAAGGAGACGAAGTCGCCCTTGGCCACGTCGAGGTCGACGCCGGTCAGAGCATTGACCGGACCGTCACTGGTCTCGAATGTCAGGCCGAGGTTCCGGGCCGAGACCACGGAGGCGGAATTGGATGTCATGGGCGGATTCTCATTGTGGCGCGTCTGTGGCAGACTGCTATCCGGACCCGCAACATGCAATCGCGGATTTGCCGGCAATGGCGCCTCTTGCGGGTTTTTCAGCGTATTCTGGAGAACGGTCATGTCTCGATCACCCAATCCTGACTGTCGCGTGGTTCGCCCCGGGGTTGCCTTCGCCGGCAAGCAGGGGCTCGACTACTTCGAGGGGATCGCCGCGGAAACGGTCGGCTCCACCGGCATCTGCATGCATCTCGTGACCATGCCGCCCGGTGCGCGCGCCAGGGCGCATCTCCACGAGGCCCATGAGACCGCGATTTATGTGCTGTCCGGAGAGGCGCACACCTGGTTCGGCGAGCAGCTCCAGGAGCAAGTGATCGTGAAGGCCGGAGATATGCTCTACATCCCCGCCGGCGTGCCGCACCTGCCGGCGAACCTCTCGGACGCCCCCTGCACGGCGGTGATCGCCCGGACGGATCCGAACGGGCGCGAGAGCGTCGTGCTGTTGCCGGAACTTGACGAGCTGGTGTCCGCCTGACGGGTCGCCGACGTATTTTTGTCTGATGGCATAGGGGTGCGGCATCTCGGTTCAGACGCCGCTTGCGGGGATGCCGCTGCGCTGTACTGCGCGAGGTGCCGTCACTTCCTTCCAGGTCGAAAGCGCGGTGCTGACAGCGGGGAAGGGGTCGCGCCGCACGAATTCGCCGTGGCCTTCCTGTGTCTTGACCGAACCCTCCTCGATAGAAACCACGCCACGCGACAGCGTGAAGCGCGGAAGACCGGTAACGGTCTTGCCTTCGAAGACGTTGTAGTCGATCGCCGATTGCTGCGTCTTCGCAGAGATCGTCTTCGACCGCTTCGGGTCCCACACGACGATGTCGGCATCGGCGCCGACGAGGATTGCACCCTTCTTCGGATAGATGTTGAGGATCTTGGCGATGTTGGTCGAGGTGACCGCCACGAATTCGTTCATGGTGATGCGGCCAGTCGCGACGCCATGGGTCCAGAGCATCGGCATGCGATCCTCCAGGCCGCCGGTGCCGTTCGGGATCCTGGTGAAATCGCCGACGCCGAAGCGTTTCTGCTCGGTCGTGAAGGCGCAATGATCGGTCGCGACCACCTGCAGCGAACCGGAGGCGAGGCCCGCCCAGAGGCTGTCCTGATGCAGCTTGTTGCGGAAGGGCGGTGACATCACCCGACGTGCGGCGTGGTCCCAGTCCTTGTCGAAATACTCCGTCTCGTCGAGGGTCAGGTGCTGGATCAAGGGCTCGCCGAAGACGCGCATGCCCTTGGCGCGGGCGCGCCGGATGGCCTCATGCGACTGTTCGCAGGAGGTGTGCACGATGTAGACGGGACAGCCGGCCATGTCGGCGATCATGATCGCCCGGTTGGTGGCCTCGCCCTCGACTTCTGCCGGCCGCGAATAGGCATGCGCCTCGGGACCGGAATTTCCTTCCGCCAGCAGCTTCGCCTGCAACTGCGCAACCACGTCGCCGTTCTCGGCGTGAACCAGCGGCAGGGCGCCAAGTGCCGCGCAGCGCTGGAATGAGGAAAACATCTCGTCATCGTCCACCATCAGAGCGCCTTTATAAGCCATGAAGTGCTTGAAGGTGTTGATGCCCTTCTCTTTGACGACGGACTCCATCTCGTTGAAGACCTGCTCGCTCCACCAGGTGATCGCCATGTGGAAGGAATAGTCGCAATTGGCGCGCGTCGACTTGTTGTCCCACATCGTGAGCGCTTCGAGCAGCGACTGACCGGGCGAGGGGAGGGCGAAGTCGACGACCATCGTCGTGCCGCCGGCAAGCGCTGCCCGCGTCCCGCTTTCGAAATCGTCCGAGGAATAGGTGCCCATGAAGGGCATTTCGAGATGGGTGTGCGGATCGATGCCGCCCGGCATGACGTAGCAGCCGGTAGCGTCCAGTGTCTCGGCAGCCGATAGGTTCGGCCCGATCCCGACGATCCTGCCGCCCTCGATCTTCACGTCGGCCCTGTAGGTCAGGTCGGCCGTAACGATGGTTCCACCCTTTATGACAGTGCTCATGGATTATGTTCCTCTGGATGATGCTTTCGGCGGCTGAGCCGCCTGCAGCGCCGCATGTCTCAGACGTGCAAAGGCGCTGCATCCTTTGAATTGCTGCATGCTTTGTCCATTGGCCGGTTACGATCAAAGGAGCATGCAGTAAAAAGGGCGGAACCACCGTTCCGCCCGCAAAACTCATTCCACGACTTCCGCCGTCTCGAGGACGGCATGAAAGAGGACGTCCGCGCCGGCGGCCGCCCAATCCTTGGAGATGTCCTCCGCCTCGTTATGACTGAGCCCATCGACGCAGGGGCACATGATCATGGTGGTCGGCGCGACCTTCGCGGCCCAGCAGGCATCGTGGCCCGCGCCCGAGACGAGGTTCATGTGGCTGTAGCCGAGCTTCTCGGCGGCGCCGCGCACGGTTTCGACCAGCTTCGGATCGAAGGTGACGGGATCGAAGTGCCCGACCGCCTCGATCGAACAGCCAACCCCGAGCCGCTCGCAGATTTTGGGCGCTTCGGCTTCGATCCGGGCCCGCATGCGGTCGAGCTTGGTCTGGTCGGGCGAGCGGATATCGACCGTGAACACCACTTTGCCGGGCAGCACGTTGCGGGAATTTGGCGAAAAGAACATCTGGCCGACACCGCCGACAGCGCCCGGCTGGTTTTCCATCGCGACGGTCTGAACCATTTCGAGAATGCGCGCCATGGCAAGGCCCGCATTGACGCGCATCTCCATCGGCGTCGAGCCCGTATGCGCCTCCTTGCCCGTCAGCGTGAACTCCAGCCACCAGAGGCCCTGGCAGTGTGTGACGACGCCGATCTGCCTGTTCTCGGCCTCGAGAATCGGGCCTTGTTCGATGTGGTATTCGAAATAGGCGTGCATCTTGCGCGCGCCCACCTCTTCGTCGCCGGACCAGCCGATGCGCTTCAATTCGTCGCCGAAGCTCTTCCCTTCCGGGTCCTTTCGGGCATAGGCGTAATCAAGCGTGTGGACGCCGGCAAAGACGCCGGAGGCGAGCATGGCAGGCGCGAAGCGGGCGCCTTCCTCGTTGGTCCAGTTGGTCACGACGACCGGGTGCTTCGTCCTGATCCCGAGGTCGTCCATCGTGCGTACGACTTCGAGACCGCTCAGAACGCCGAGCACACCGTCGAACTTGCCGCCCGTCGGCTGCGTGTCGAGGTGAGAGCCGATATGGACGGGCAGCGCATCCGAATCGGTACCCGGGCGGGTCATGTACATGGTGCCCATCTTGTCGACACCCATGGAGAGCCCCGCCTTTTCGCACCAGGACTGGAAAAGCCGGCGGCCTTCACCGTCCGCATCCGTCAAGGTCTGGCGGTTATTGCCGCCGGCAACGCCGGGGCCGATCTTCGCCATTTCCATCAACGAATCCCACAGGCGATCGGCATTGACGCGCCTATTCTCGCCAGGTGCTGCCATGGCGTTCTCCTCTTTTGCCGGCCGGTCCCTCCCCGGGGGATAGCCCTCTTGTTCCCTTCGGCCAAATCGCGAGCTTGTTTGTATGCCCTTCGATCGGGCGTTGCCTTTGTCAGCAATCTGCCTGATAATTTGACCGGTTGGTAAACATTACAACTTCCGTGGCAGCACTCAAGCGGGAAAAATAAAAAACAGGAGTTGTTGCTTAAAAAACCGGCGGGTCCGTATTTTGGGCAAATTGCGCCGGACGTCATGCGTCGGGGGTGTGGACAGGGGACGAAATGGTACTTCCGAGAGCGGCTAGAACCCAGAGGCGCACGCGAATCCAGGAGGAGAAGGAGGAGCAGATTCTCGAGGCGGCGCTGGAGGTGTTTTCCGCAAACGGCTTTCGCGGTGCGACCGTCGATCAGATCGCCGAGGTGGCGGGCATGTCGAAGCCGAATCTGCTCTATTATTTCCGCACCAAAGAGGCGATGCACCGGTCGCTGATCGACCGCGTCCTCGACACCTGGCTTGACCCTTTGCGCGCGTTCGATGCGGAAGGCAATCCGGTAGCCGAAATACGCAGTTATATCAGGCGAAAACTTGAGATGGCGCGGGACTTTCCGCGCGAAAGCCGGTTGTTCGCCAATGAGGTCCTGCAGGGCGCTCCGCATATCGTGGACGAGCTCAAGGGACCACTCAAGCAACTTGTGGACGAGAAGGCCGAAGTCATCCGCAGTTGGGCGAAGGCCGGCAAGATCGCGAAGTGCGATCCTTATCACCTGATCTTCGCTATTTGGTCGACGACCCAGCATTACGCCGATTTCGACGTTCAGGTGCGCGCCGTGCTGGGCCAGGAAAATGACGGCGAGGGGCGCTTTGAGGATGCGGCGCGCTTTCTGGAGGAACTGTTCGTCGGTGGGTTGCAGGTGCGTGAGTAGCTTCGCTCGGGGATTCGCCCCTCATCCGGCTGCCACCGCCTTCTTCTTGTTTTTCGACGGGGAGAAGGGACTCGCGGACGGCCTTCATCTCTGTAGAGGGAGTTGGACGGCGCGGCATATCCCTTTGCCCCGCTTGCGGCGAGAAGGTGCCGGCAGGCGGATGAGAGGCCGGTCAGCTCGGTGACGGTAGCGAAAGCGAGAGCTGTGACGCGTCACCCACTATCCAGGTTTCCAGCGTCGCCTGGCGGCCGCGCAGACTGATTTCTAGGCGTCTATGGCCTTCAAAGGCAAGACCGGCGCGCTGGACCAGTTCGGCGGAAACCGCAAGCTCGGCGTCGTGCTCTTTTGCAAGGCCTTCCAGGCGGCTCGCGGTGTTGATGGTGTCGCCGACGGCGGTGAGCGACGTTGCCTGACCGTATCCCATTTCGCCGATGATCGCCGGGCCCGCATGCAGGCCGATGGCGAGCCTCAGTGGCTGGTCGAGCTCCCCTTCGAATGTCTGGTTCAGCGCGCGGATGCCCTGCGACAATCGGGCAGCGGCCGAAAGTGCCTGCCGGCAGGCTTCCGGCAAGGGGGTCTTCAGACCAAAGATCGCGAGTGCCCCGTCGCCGATGAACTTGTCGATTACGCCGCCCGAACCTTCGACGGCTTCGCCGACGACTTCGAAGTAGCGGTTGAGCAGGAAGACGGTGTCGTAGGGCAGCCTGTGCTCGGCAATTCGGGTGAAGTCGCGCAGGTCGCAAAAGAGCACCGCCACGCGGCGCTCGCGGCCGCCGGCATTCTGGCGGGCGATCTGCGTCTTGACCCCAATACTATCGGTATTGAGGATCGGTACGACGCTCACATTGTGAACGGGCCGGAACTGACAGGCGAGGCGTATGTTTTCGGGCGCGCCGATGCGGGTCAGCGTCGCGAGCTCCGCTGCTTCAGGTGCGGGCTGATTCTCGAGCCCCTGGGTGATCCGGACGCGGCAGGTCGAGCAGCGGCCGCGTCCGCCGCAGACCGAAACATGCGGAATGCCGGCTGCCCGGCTCGCCTCGAGCACGCTGAAGCCGAGGCTGACGGCAGCGACCCGCCCGTCCGGATAACGGATGCGGATGCGGCCACGCGCAGGCATGGCGCGCAGCGCCAGCGTTGCGCCGATGAGGGCTGCGAAGCCGCCGTAAAATGCGAGCCGGATGCTTTCGAGCACAGCGGGATCGGCCCTTTCCTGCGACGCGCCGGCATAGGCACGGTCGCCGTAACCTCCATGTTCGGCATAGTCCCGCTCGAGCGAACGCGCGCCGTTCACGAAGCCGAGAAGCGCAAAGATCGGCACCAGAAGCGCGACGGTATAGAGCAGGGTCTCATATCGCGGAAACCATGCGCGGCCGCGCATCCAGAACCAGGCGCCAAGACAGGCATGGCCCCAGACGACGATCAGCGCCAGCGACTGCCGGGAGGCGTTGATCGAGCTTGACCACAGGGTTCGCAGAATTCCAGCATAATCCGGGTAAATGCCCGTAAGGAGCGGCTCCACGCGGGTGGCGACCACGTGAGGGACGAGCAGAAACGGCAGGCTCAGGCCAAAGACGATCTTCAGGGCTTCTCCGGCAGGCATTCTGAATGTCTGCCGCCTATAGAGGCTGTCGAGCGCCATAAGGAAATGCAGGAGCAGCGCTCCGTAAAGCACGACGGTACCCGGTACGCTGTGCCAGACTGAGGTAAAAATCCGCCGCCCCACTTCCATCGCGCCGATCGAGACGAGTCCAAGCGCATGATTTGAGAAGTGACAGAGCACGAATATGCCGAGCACAGCCCCGGAGATCAGGTGCATCTTCTTGCGCGTGCTGGCGGAGAGTATCGTCAAATAATTTGCCTGGCTCTGGCGACCGCGGAGCGGCCCGCTTCGGTATCTTCCTTATCAACCAGATCACTGGTGCCGGCAACTTACGTTTTTTGTACAAACTGTTTCGTTTCCGTGACTTGTGCGGAACGCGCTGCACATGCACATGCCCATGCAGGGACCTACTCCATGATGCGCGGCAGCGCATTGGCCAGTTTATCGATCACCACCCGCAGTTTAGGCAGGACGTGTTGCGTTTGCGGCCAGACTGCATGGGCCTTGAAAATCAATCCGGGCCGGTCGGTCAGCACGCGGACGAGCTCGCCTTTCTGCACGCGCTCGCGCACGAGCCAGCAAGGCAGCCATGCAAGGCCGAAGCCCGCAGCGGCGGCATCGGCGATTGCTGCGAGATCGTCGAGTCTCAGCCGTGCCTGCGGCAATACGGCTTCCGCCGCCTTCCCCTCGGCGGGAAAGGTCCAGGATCGCGGTTCGCCTCCGCGGCAATAGACGACCCCCTCATGTGCGGCGAGTTCCGCCACCTTTTTTGGCATGCCGCGCGCTTCGAGATAGGCCGGCGAGGCGCAGACCGTCATGCGCTGTTCCGCGACCGTGCGCATCATGAGGCCGGCGCCGTTGCCGAGCGGGGCGTTGCGGACGGCGAGATCGAAACCTTCGTCGAGGAGGTCGATGACGCGGTCGTTGAAGGAGAGATCGAACTCCAGATGCGGATGCGCCTGCAGCAGGTCGCGAAGCAATGGCGCCACGCATTGGCGTCCGAAGAGGACCGGCATCGAGATGCGAAGACGACCGCGTATTTCGCGCCTCCCGGACTCGAGGAGGCTCTCGGCCGTTTTTATTTCACCGAGCGCCTTCTGGCAGCTCTCGTAGAAAAGCTGCCCTTCTTCAGTGAGGTTCTGAGTCCGTGTGGTGCGATTAAAAAGACGCACACCGAGCCTCTGTTCGAGCCTGGAAACCGTCTTGCCCACGGCCGACCGCGTAAGATTGAGTCGCGCGGCGGCAGCGGAAAAGCCGCCGGCGTCGGCGACCTCGACGAAGACCGAAATGCCTGTGAAGCGTTCCATGGATTGCGTCCTTTGAGGAACCAATGATGGGAAATCATACCGCAACTGGAGAGGCAAATTCAACACTATGCTCGCCCGACCGAAACAGATGGAAAGGAACGAGCATGTCGAAATGGATGCAGGAATGGAGCACGGCGGCGGTGGGTCCGCACGATCTCAAGCTTGCTGAACGGCCGCTGCCGGAGGTCGGCGAGCACGATGTCCTCGTGCGGACGCTCGCCGTGTCGCTCAACTATCGCGACAAGCTGGTACTCGAGACCGGCATGGGGCTTGATCTCGCTTTTCCCTTCGTGCCGGCCTCCGACATGAGCGGAGTGGTCGAAGCGGTCGGCAAGAGCGTCACGCGTTTCCAGCCAGGCGATCGCGTGATCTCTACCTTCTCTCCCGGTTGGATCGATGGTTTAAGGCCGGGCAACGGCAGGACGCCTGCCTATGCGACGCTTGGCGGCGCTTTTCCCGGCGTCATGTCGGAATATGTTGCCTTTCCGGAAGACTGGTTCGTGGCGGCTCCCAAAAGCCTTGATGCCGCGGAGGCGAGCACCCTGCCATGCGCCGGGCTTACCGCCTGGTTTGCTCTTGTCGAAAGAGGGCACTTGAGAGCCGGAGACCGTGTCCTGGTGCAGGGGACAGGCGGAGTTGCGCTTTTCGGCCTGCAGATCGCCAAGGCAACCGGTGCCGAAGTCATCATCACCTCGAGCAGCGCGGAAAAGCTCGAACGGGCACTGTCCCTTGGAGCCGATCACGGCATCAACCGTTCAAGCGAGGATTGGGTGGAGCGCCTATATCAGCTCACCGCGGACCATGGCGCGGATCACATTTTGGAGATCGCCGGCGGTGCAGGGCTCGGTCAGTCGCTGAGGGCTGTCGCGCCGGACGGGCGCATTTCGGTGATCGGCGTGCTCGAAGGCTTCGAGGTTTCCGGCCCTGTTGGGCCATTGCTTCTGAAGTCGCCGGTCGTGCAGGGCATCAGCGTCGGCCATCGCAGGGCACTCGAAGATCTGGTGGGCGCTGTCGAACGCTTGCGGCTGAAGCCCGTTATAGACAAACGCTACAAATTCGCAGAGTTTCCGGAGGCTCTCGCACATCTCGACCACGGCCCCTTCGGCAAGGTGGTGATAGAGTTCTGAGACGACGGCAAGGGAAAAGGCCGCCGGCGATGCCGGCGGCCTTCCCCTTGGCTTGAACAGGCTTTCACTCGGCGGCCTGGCGGGCCATCGGGTTGTTGGGATGGGTCGTCCAGTTGGCGTAGTTCGGGTCGACCGGTTTACCCGTGCGCCGGTCGAGCGTGCCGGCAGGCAACGTTTCCATGGTAATGCAGTTGTCGACCGGACAGACATTGACGCAGAGGTTGCAGCCGACGCATTCCTCCTCGATCACCTCGAAATGGCGAACGCCGTTGACCAACTGGGTGATGGCCTGATGCGACGTGTCCTCGCAGGCGATGTGACAGCGGCCGCATTTGATGCAGGCGTCCTGATCGATCTTCGCCTTGGTGATGTAGTTGAGGTTGAGATACTGCCAATCCGTGACGTTGGGGACGGCGCGGCCACTGATGTCGTCCAGCGTGCGATGTCCCTTGGCGTCCATCCAGTCGGAAAGTCCGGTAATCATCTCCTGGACGATCTTGAAGCCATAGGTCATCGCCGCCGTGCAGACCTGCACATTGCCGGCGCCGAGCGCCATGAATTCGGCCGCATCCCGCCAGGTGGTCACGCCGCCAATGCCCGAAATCGGCAAGCCGTGGGTCTCCGTATCACGGGCGATCTCGGCGACCATGTTGAGCGCGATCGGCTTAACGGCCGGACCGCAATAACCGCCATGGCTGCCGCGGCCATCGATCGAGGGCTCCGGCGAGAAGGTGTCGAGATTGACCCCGGTGATCGAATTGATCGTGTTGATCAGCGACACCGCATCGGTGCCGCCGGCCCTGGCAGCGCGGGCTGGCTTGCGGATGTCGGTGATATTGGGCGTCAGCTTGGTGATGACGGGCATGCGCGTATATTGCTTGCACCAGCGCACGACCATCTCGATATACTCAGGCACCTGGCCGACAGCCGAGCCCATGCCGCGCTCGGACATGCCGTGCGGACAGCCGAAATTGAGTTCGATACCGTCTGCGCCCGTCTCCTCGACCAGGGGCAGGATCGCCTTCCAGGCATTCTCCTCGCAAGGCACCATGATCGAAGCGATCAATGCCCGATCCGGCCAGTTCATCTTCACCTGCTTCATTTCGCGCAGGTTCACATAGAGATCGCGATCGGTGATAAGCTCGATATTGTTCAAGCCCAGCAGCCGCCGGTCGGCGCCCCAGATCGCGCCGTAGCGCGGCCCGTTGACGTTGACCACCGGCGGTCCCTCTTCGCCGAGCGTCTTCCAGACGACTCCGCCCCAGCCCGCCTTGAAGGCGCGCTCGACATTATAGGCTTTGTCCGTCGGCGGCGCCGAGGCGAGCCAGAATGGGTTGGGGGATTTGATGCCGACGAAATTGTTGCGAAGATCAGCCATTGTTCTCGTCCTCTCGATCCATTTACGCGCTCAGGCAACGGCACTCGCCAGCGGTTGAGCCGCGGCGAAAGCCCGGTCGATCGATCCGGCCGCATCGCGTCCCATCGCAACGGCGGAAACGGTGAGATCCTCGCCGCCGAGCACGCAGTCGCCGCCGGCCCAGACCTTCTCCAGCGACGTGCGTCCTTCGGCATCGACGACGATGCGGCCGCTTTTCATCCGAAGCGCGCCGAGGGCGGAGGCCTCGAAGGTCTGACCGATGGCCTTGAAGATCTGATCGGCGGCGAGGATGCCGGTCTCCCCGGTCGTCGTCAGCTTCCCGTTATCGAGCGTGGTGTAGTCGAGTTCGATGCCGGCGACCCTGCCGTCCTTGACCGCAATACGCTTCGGCTGCAGCCAGTGACGGATGGTGACGCCCTTGGACGCCGCGAGGTCCTGCTCGAATCCGGAGGCGTTCATATGCTCCTTGCCGCGGCGATAGCAGATCGTCACCTCCTCTGCGCCGAGCAGCTTTGCCTGCACGGCGGCATCGATCGCAGTCATGCCGCCGCCGAGCACCACGACGCGCCGGCCGACCGGAATGTCGGCCTTTGTCTTCGACTGGCGAAGTGCTGCGATGAAATCGACGGCATCCTCTACGCCTTCGGCGTTCTCGCCTTCAATGCGAAGTGCGTTTACCCCTGCGAGGCCGAGGCCGAGAAAGACAGCGTCGAATTCGCCTGCCAGGTCGGCAAGAGAGAAGTCGCGGCCGAGCGCTTTGCCGTGACTGACCTCGATGCCGCCGATCGAAAGCACATAGTCGACTTCCTTCTGGGCGAAATCGTCGACCGCCTTATAGGCGGCAATGCCGTATTCGTTCAGGCCACCGGCCTTTTCGCGCGCATCGTAGATCACCACGTCATGGCCCTTCACGGCCAGCCGGTGCGCGCAGGCGAGCCCCGCGGGTCCGGCGCCAACGACCGCGACCCGGCGGCCGGTGCGGGCGGATCGCGTGTAGAACTGTTTGTTTTCCGTCATCGCGATGTCGGAAGCATAGCGCTGCAGACGGCCGATTTCGACCGGCCGCTCCTCTGCCGTGTTGCGCACGCAGGCTTCTTCGCAGAGCGTTTCGGTGGGACAGACGCGGGCGCACATTCCACCAAGTATGTTCTGATCGAAGATCGTCTTGGCCGAGCCGATGGGATTACCGGTCGCGATCTGCCGGATGAAGAGGGGGATGTCTATGGCGGTGGGACAGGCCGTCATGCAGGGCGCGTCATGACAGAAGTAACAGCGATCCGCGGCGACCAGCGCCTCATGCCTGTCGAGAGGCGCGTGAAGGTCGGAAAAATTGGCTTCGTATTCGGCAAGCGGCAAGCGCCCGCCGAGAATCCCAGATTGAGTCGTTCCCATTTTTGGCTCCCAATGTTTTCTCAGGATGAAGGAACGGTAACACGCTTTATTTTTTTATCAAACGGTAAAAGTTTCTTCCCGGTGGGCGCAAAGCCCGGGAAAATCCGACCTTGCCGAAGGTATTTAAGCCCGATTGCACCTCCCGTTTGACAGCGCACCGGAAATGGTGGCAGCAAATCAAGGGGAAGGGAGGCGGTCGATGGCACGCAAGGCGGAAGGCAACAACAGGCTCGACGATGCGGCCCGTGCGGGCTGGCTCTATTACGTCGCCGGCCGGACGCAGGACGAGATAGCGTCTGTCATGGGGATTTCGCGACAATCGGCGCAACGGCTCGTCTCGCTTGCCATGGCCGAGCGGCTGATCAAGGTACGTCTGGACCATCCGATCGCCGCCTGCCTGGAAATGGCTGCGCGTCTTAAGGAGAAATACGACCTCAGACATGTCGACGTCGTACCGAGCGACCCCGGTTCCCAATCGTCGACCGTCGGCATCGCCGAGGCGGCAGCGGCGGAAATCGAGCGCTGGCTGAAATCGACCGACCCGGTGGTGCTGGCGATCGGCACGGGCCGGACGCTGAAGGCGACGATCGATCAACTGCCTTCGATGGAATGCCCCCAGCACCGCATCGTTTCCCTTACCGGCAACATCCGGCTCGACGGCTCCGCAGCCTATTATAACGTCATCTTCAGCATGGCGGACACGATCAAGGCACGGCACTTCCCGATGCCTTTGCCCGTTCTCGTCTCCTCACCGGAAGAACGGAAGGTCCTGCACAAGCAGAGCCTGGTGCAAATCGCCCTGGAGCTCGGCGCCGAGGCTGACGCCGCCTTCGTGGGCGTCGGCGAACTCGGGCTCGACGCGCCGCTTTGCGAAGATGGTTTCCTGGCGCGCGACGAGATGAACAGGTTGATGGCCGCGGGCGCTGCCGGCGAAATCTGCGGCTGGATGTTCGACCACGAAGGCGTGCTTCTTCAAGACAGCATCAATGAGCGTGTCGCCTCCGTTCCCCTGCCGCCGCGCGACCGCGCCTCGGTCATCGGCATCGCCAAAGGCAGGCGCAAATACGGGGCCTTGCGCGCCGCACTCCAAGGCAGGATCATCAACGGTCTCGTCACCGACGAGGCTACGGCCGATTATCTGCTCCGAGTCTGAGCCTGCCTTTTCCGGTCTCCCTTAAAAAATGCATAGCTAAAACACCTTCTTAGCCGTTGCCCCGCATCGGGGTGAAAATTGCGGATTGACATTTAGGGTCATTCGGTGAGTAATTGCTCACGAGCGAGGCAAATGCTCATTTCTTCTGGGAGGAAGTCGATGAACTTGAGAACTTTCCTGCTGGGCACGTGCTCGGCAGCCGCACTGGCCGGCTTGACTCACGCGGGCTGGGCCCAAGCGGAGACCCTGACCATTGCCACCGTGAACAATGGCGACATGATCCGGATGCAGAAGCTGACGGACGATTTCACGTCGAAGAACCCGGACATCCAACTCGAGTGGGTCACTCTTGAGGAAAACGTCCTGCGCCAGCGCGTCACGACGGACATTGCGACCAAGGGCGGTCAGTACGACATCATGACGATCGGCACCTATGAAGTGCCGATCTGGGCGAAACAGGGCTGGCTCCTGCCTCTGGACAATCTCGGCCCCGAATACGACGTAGACGACCTTCTGCCGGCGATCCGCAGCGGCCTGACCATCGATGGCAAGCTTTATGCCGCGCCCTTCTACGGCGAAAGCTCGATGGTCATGTATCGCAAGGACCTGTTCGAGAAGGCGGGTCTCACCATGCCCGATGCGCCGACCTGGGAATTCGTTGCCGAAGCGGCTCGCAAGATCACCGACAAGAGCAACGAGATCTACGGCATCTGCCTTCGCGGAAAGGCTGGATGGGGCGAGAACATGGCCTTCCTGACGGCCACGGCAAACGCCTTTGGCGCCCGCTGGTTCGATGAGAACTGGAAGCCGCAATTCGATCAGCCGGAGTGGAAGAACGCTCTCGACTTCTACGTCAAGCTGATGAATGACGCCGGCCCCCCCGGTGCCTCGTCCAACGGCTTCAACGAAAACCTGTCGCTGTTCCAGACCGGCAAGTGCGGGATGTGGATCGACGCGACCGTCGCCGCCTCCTTCGTCACAAATCCGAAGGAGTCGACTGTCGCCGACAAGGTTGGTTTCGCGCTCGCTCCCGATACCGGCCTCGGAAAGCGCGGCAACTGGCTCTGGGCCTGGAACCTCGCGGTTCCGGCGGGCACGCAGAAGGCCGAAGCGGCGCAGAAGTTCATCGCCTGGGCAACGGGCAAGGAATATCTGAATCTGGTTGCCGAGAAGGAGGGCTGGGCGAATGTTCCTCCCGGCACCCGCATCTCTCTCTATGAGAACCCGGAATACCAGAAGGCGGCGCCCTTCGCGAAGATGACGCTGGACTCGATCAATGCGGCCGACCCGAAGAACCCGGCGGTGAAGCCGGTGCCATATGTCGGCGTTCAGTTCGTGGCGATCCCGGAATTCCAGGGCCTCGGCACGGCGGTCGGGCAGGTATTCTCGGCAGCTTTGGCCGGCCAGATGAGCGTCGACCAGGCACTCGCGAGCGCACAGCAGCTGTCGACCCGCGAAATGACCAAGGCCGGCTACATCAAGTGAGCTCCCAAGGAGCCGGGGCTCCCGCTGGAAACAGCTGCCCTCCGGCTACCTCCAGAGCGGGACGGGGAAAGGGGCCATACCTGCCTTCGATCCGCGTTCCGCTCTGACTTTTCCGATTTAATCGGCTGCGCGTTTGGAACGGCGATGCGTGTGCCTTTCTCCGAACCGCGTCGACTTCACACGGGGGACGCCATGGCGACCTTGCACACCCGCTCCGCTGCGCGCCTGATGATCGCGCCTTCGGTGCTTCTGCTTCTGGCCTGGATGATCGTGCCACTGGCCATGACGCTTTATTTCTCGCTGCTGCGCTACAATCTGCTGATGCCGGGAATGGAGGAGTTCGCAGGGCTCACCAACTACACCTATTTTCTGACCGACCCGGCCTTCTTCCAGGCGATCTTCAACACGCTCGCGATCGTTCTCGGCGTGCTCTTCATTACCGTGGTGGGCGGTACCGCACTGGCCCTTCTTCTCGACCAGCCGATGTTCGGTCAGGGAATCGTGCGCATCCTGGTGATCGCTCCTTTCCTGATCATGCCGACGGTGGCGGCGCTGGTGTGGAAGAACATGTTCATGAATCCCGTGAACGGGCTCTTTGCCTGGCTTGCCAAGCTCCTGGGATTGCAGCCCTTCGATTTCCTCGCCAATGCGCCACTGCTTTCGATCATCCTGATCGTTGCCTGGCAATGGCTGCCTTTTGCCACGCTCATTCTGCTGACGGCATTGCAGTCACTCGACGAGGAGCAAAAGGAGGCAGCGCAGATGGACGGTGCCGGCGCCGTGAGCCGCTTCATCTACCTCGTCCTGCCGCATCTCTCCCGTGCGATCACGGTGGTCATCCTGATCCAGACGATCTTTCTGCTGTCGGTCTTCGCCGAAATTCTCGTCACCACCAATGGCGGTCCGGGTACGCAGAGCACGAACCTGACATTCCTCGTCTACGCCCAGGCTCTTCTGCAGTTCGATGTGGGCGGCGCCTCGGCGGGCGGGATCATCGCGGTCATTCTCGCCAATATCGTCGCATTCTTCCTGATGCGCATGATCGGCAAGACGCTGGAGGCCTGATAGTCATGGCACGCAATGTTTCCACCGGGCGGAAGCTCATTACCACCGTGGTGGCCTGGACGATCGGAATCCTCATCTTTTTCCCGATCCTCTGGACATTCCTGACGAGCTTCAAGACGGAAGCCCAGGCGATTGCTTCGCCGCCGGTCTTCCTCTTCTTCGACTGGACGACCGAAAACTATGCCGAGGTGCAGAGCCGGTCGGACTATCTGAAGCACTTCATGAATTCGGTGATCGTTTCCTTCGGCTCGACGCTGCTGGGCCTGCTGATCGCGATCCCCTCGGCCTGGGCGATGGCATTCTCGCCGACGAAGCGCACCAAGGACGTGCTGATGTGGATGCTCTCCACAAAGATGATGCCGCCCGTCGGCGTGCTGGTGCCGATGTATCTGATATTCCGCAACTGGGGCCTGCTCGACACACGGACGGGATTGGTGATCGTGCTGACGCTGATCAATCTGCCGATCATCATCTGGATGCTCTACACCTATTTCAAGGAGATTCCGGGAGAAATCCTCGAAGCGGCGCGTATGGACGGCGCATCGCTCTCCAAGGAGATCATCTATGTGCTGACGCCGATGGCGATCCCGGGGATCGCCTCGACGCTGCTCCTCAACATCATCCTTGCCTGGAACGAGGCGTTCTGGACCCTGAACCTGAGTGCTGCGAAGGCGGCACCGCTCACCGCCTTCATCGCCTCCTATTCGAGCCCTGAAGGACTCTTCTATGCGAAGCTCTCGGCGGCCTCGACGATGGCGATCGCCCCCATCCTCATTCTCGGCTGGTTCTCGCAAAAACAGCTCGTACGCGGTCTCACTTTCGGCGCGGTCAAATAGGGGCGGCGGTCAAATAGGGGCGGCGCGGTTCAATTAAGGGTAACACCATGGGAAGCATCACTCTCAAGAACGTATCGAAGGTCTTTGGCGCCCACGCCGTCATTCCATCGATAGATCTCGATATCACCGACGGCGAGTTCGTCGTCTTCGTCGGCCCCTCGGGTTGCGGCAAGTCGACGCTGCTAAGGCTGATCGCCGGCCTTGAAGACGTCAGCGATGGCGAGATCGTCATCGACGGCCGAAATGCCACGGAACTGCCGCCGGCGAAGCGCGGCCTTTCGATGGTGTTCCAGTCATATGCGCTTTACCCGCATATGAGCGTGCGCTCGAACATCGCCTTCCCGCTGAAGATGGCGGGCGAGGATAAGGCGACCATCGACAAGAAGGTTCAGGATGCGGCGCGCGTTCTGAATCTTACCGACTATCTCGACCGAAAACCGCGCCAGCTCTCCGGCGGTCAGCGCCAGCGCGTCGCCATCGGCCGGGCGATCGTCCGCCAGCCGGGAGCCTTTCTTTTCGACGAACCGCTATCGAACCTCGACGCGGCCCTCCGGGTCAATATGCGGCTCGAGATCAGTCAGCTTCACCAGCAGCTGAAGACGACGATGGTTTACGTCACCCATGATCAGGTGGAGGCCATGACCATGGCCGACAAGATCGTCGTGCTCAATCGCGGTCGCATCGAACAGGTCGGTTCGCCTCTCGATCTCTATCGCAGGCCGGACAATCTCTTTGTCGCCGGGTTCATCGGGTCGCCGAGAATGAACTTCATATCCGGCGCGCCGGCTGCAGACCATGGAGCTCACACGATCGGTATTCGGCCGGAGCATATTGCCCTGTCAACCGATCAGGGCATCTGGCGAGGCACGGTCGGTGTGGCCGAGCATCTCGGCTCGGACACGTTCCTGCATGTGAATGCCGACGGCATCGGCACGTTGACGGCACGCGTCGGCGGCGATTTCGCCGTCACCCATGGCGACCAGGTTTTCCTGACACCGGATCCGCAGCATCTGCACAGGTTCGACGAGAAGGGAATGGCAATTCGATGAAACGTCTCGAAGGCAAGAGTGCGCTGATCACCGGATCGGCCCGGGGAATTGGCCGCGCTTTCGCAGAGGCCTATGTGCGCGAGGGTGCCATGGTCGCGATCGCCGATATCAATATCGAGCGTGCAAGGCAGGCTGCGGCGGAAATCGGAGCGGCGGCCTATGCGGTCGAAATGGACGTGACCCGGCAGGACGCCATCGATGCGGCGATCGCGCAGACTGTCGGACATGCCGGTGGGCTCGATATCCTCGTCAACAATGCGGCGCTCTTCGATCTGGCTCCCATCGCGGACATAACCCGCGAGAGCTATGACAAGCTGTTCTCGATCAATGTCGCCGGAACGCTCTTCACGCTGCAGGCTGCCGCCAGGCAGATGATCGCGCAGGGCAGGGGTGGAAAGATCATCAACATGGCGAGCCAGGCCGGCCGGCGCGGGGAGGCTCTGGTGGCTATCTACTGCGCTACCAAGGCGGCAGTCATCAGCCTCACGCAGTCGGCCGGACTGGATCTCATCAGGCACCGCATCAACGTCAATGCCATCGCTCCGGGGGTCGTCGACGGCGAGCACTGGGAGGGCGTCGACGCGCTGTTCGCAAGGTATGAAAACCGTCCGCGCGGCGAGAAGAAGCGGCTGGTCGGCGAGGCCGTGCCCTACGGGCGCATGGGAACGGCGGAGGACCTGACCGGCATGGCGATCTTTCTCGCCTCGTCCGAAAGCGACTACGTTGTCGCTCAGACCTACAACGTCGACGGCGGCAACTGGATGAGCTGAGACGCGGGTTCTCGAAAGGAACAACAGGATGACGACCAAACTCTCGCTTGCCACGCTCGATGCGGTCAGGGCCAAGGCTGGCATTCCGAATTATGGCCGGCACGATCTCAGGGCCGGCATCGTTCATTTCGGCGTCGGAAACTTTCATCGCGCCCATCAGGCGGTTTATCTCGACGATCTCTTCAACATGGGACGCGACCGGGATTGGGCGATTATCGGCGCGGGTGTCCTTCCATCGGACAGGATCATGCGCGACAAGCTCGAGGCGCAGGACTTCCTGACGACGGTGGTGGAGCAGGACAACAACCGGACGGGCGCACATGTCACGGGGGCCATGATCGCTTATCTCGAGCCGGGTGACGTGCCGGCGATCGTGGCGCAACTCGCGAGCCCCTTAATCCGCATCGTTTCCTTGACCATCACCGAAGGCGGCTATTTCATCGATCCAGCTTCCGGGGTCTTCGACCCTGCCCATCCGGCTATCGCCGAGGATGCGCGAAACCCACTGGCGCCGAAAACCGTCTTCGGTCTTATCCTTGCCGGGCTCGCCGAACGGAGAGCCAAGGGCATTCCGCCGTTTACGATCATGTCCTGCGACAACATCCCCGGAAACGGCGAAGTCACCCACGCTGCCGTTTCCGGCCTTGCGCGCCTGTCGGATCCTGGCTTCGCGGATTGGATCGACGCCAATGTCGCCTTTCCCAATGGCATGGTCGATCGCATCACGCCTGCAACCGGCACGCGCGAGATCGGCATCGTTGCGTCGGAATACGGGATCGACGATGCCTGGCCGGTCTTCTGCGAGGAGTTCAAGCAATGGGTGCTGGAGGACCGCTTCCCGCAGGGTCGCCCGGCGCTCGAAGAGGTCGGCGTGCAGTTCGTCCCCGATGTGGCGCCGTACGAGCACATGAAGATACGCATTCTCAACGGCGGCCATGCTGCCATCGCCTATCCGGCGGCATTGCTCGACATACACTTCGTCCATGAGGCGATGGCGGAACCGCTGATCCGCGCTTTCCTGGAGAAACTGGAGCATGAAGAGATCATCCCCGTCATTCCGCCGGTTCCGGACACGGATCTGAGGGAGTATTACAAGCTCATCGAAACGCGTTTTTCAAACCCGAAGATCGGTGACACGGTTGCTCGGCTGGCGCAGGACGGATCGAACCGGCAGCCGAAATTCATCCTGCCATCGACGGCGGACCGCCTGCGCCGCGGCGACGACGTCGTCGGTCTGTCGCTGGTCTCGGCGCTGTGGTGCCGCTACCTCGCCGGAAAATCCGACAGCGGCAGGGAGATCCTGTTCAACGACCCAAATTCGGACCGGCTGCATGCCGCTGCGCTTTTGGCAAAGGACGACCCCATGGAATTCCTCGCGCTTTCCGATATTTTCGGCGATGTCGCGCAATCCGATCTTTTCCGTCGCCGATTTTCCCACGCCTTGAAAACACTTTGGGAAAAAGGTACGCGCCAAACGCTCCAGGTCTATCTGGACGGAAAGCTCGGGGAATGACGATGGCGGGGAGCACCTCGAAGCTGGTGATTTTCGATTGTGATGGCGTGTTGGTGGACAGCGAGCCGATTTCGCTTGAGGTTCTTGTGGAAGCGCTGGCGGCCGCCGGCGTTGCGATGACGACGGAGGAGGCGAGCGAGCGCTTCCTTGGCCGCAGCCTCAAGACCATGTCGGCCATCCTGCATGAAGAACACGGGCTTGCGACCGACGAGGCTTTTCTCGAGGGGATGCGGACCCGGCTCTATGCGCGCTTTCGCGAGGAATTGAGGCCCGTCGCCGGCATACGCGAGGCGGTCGAACGGCTGGGGACCGCCCATTGTGTGGCTTCGTCGAGCCAGCCTGAGCGCATTCGTCTTTCGCTGACGGTGACGGGGCTCATCGATCTTTTTGAGCCAAGTATTTTCAGCGCCAGCATGGTGTCACGCGGCAAGCCGGCGCCCGACCTTTTCCTGCATGCAAGTGCCGAGATGGGGTACGATCCGTCCGACTGCGTCGTCGTCGAAGACAGCCCGGCGGGCATCGAGGCCGCAAAGGCCGCGGGCATGCGGGTCTTCGCATTTGCGGGGGCCAGCCATGCGCGAAACGAGCGTCATCGGCGGGTGCTTGCCAGTCTTGACCCCGACGTGCTGTTTGACGACATGCATGAATTGATACAGTTTGTGCGGCAATAGAACACTTGCGGGAAAGAATGCTTGCGGGAAAAACGTGTGACGGTTTTCCGGTCGCACCGTTTCTTCGGCGGCAATTCATCACCTTTTTTCGGGACGGGGGCATCCATTGATGCGCGAATATGTCGTGGCGGTCGATATCGGAACCGGCAGCGCCCGCGCGGGCGTGTTCGACGGGCGAGGCAGGCTTCTGGCGCGAGCCGACCAACCGATTGCGATGAATCGCCCGGAAGAAAACCACGCCGAGCACGATTCCGAGGACATCTGGGCGGCGGTCTGCGGCGCGGTCAGATCGGCGCGCGAGAAGGCGGCGGTGCCGGCGGAGAGCGTCGCTGCGATCGGCTTCGACGCCACCTGTTCGCTCGTCGTGCGCGATCGTGACGGCGCGCCGCTCTCGGTCAATCGTCAGGGGGAGGCGCGCTGGGACACGATCGTCTGGCTCGACCACAGGGCGCTGGCAGAAGCCGATTTCTGCACGGCGACCAGGCATCAAGTTCTCGATCATTCGGGAAAGGTGATGTCGCCCGAGATGGAAATGCCGAAGCTGATGTGGCTGAAGCGCAACCTTCCGCACCAATGGGAAAAAGCAGGCTATTTCTTTGATCTGGCGGACTACATGTCTTGGCGGGCGACCGGAAGTCCAGCCCGCTCGCGCTGTACTTTGACTGCCAAATGGAACTATCTCGCCCATGAGAAACGCGGCTGGCAGCAGGATTACCTGGAGCAGATCGGCCTTGAGGACCTGCTCGCGCGCGGCGGCCTGCCCGAAGAGACGCTGCCGGTGGAACGTGCCGTCGGACGCCTGAATGCCAGCGCGGCGGAAGAACTCGGGCTCGACGCGGAATGCCGGGTGGCGCCCGGGCTGATCGACGCCTATGCCGGGGCACTCGGCGTGCTCGGCGGCTTTGCGGGCGACAAGGCCAAGCTCGAACGCCAGCTGGCACTGATCGGCGGGACCTCGAGTTGCATCGTCGCCTTCTCCAAGGACATGAAGCCCGGCTTCGGCATGTGGGGCCCCTATTTCGAGGCGGTATTGCCCGGGCTCTGGCTCATCGAGGGCGGCCAGTCGGCGACAGGCGCGCTGCTCGATCATATTGTGCGGCTGCACGGAGGCGGGCTGCCCCCTACGACTGAAACCCATGCGAAGATCATCGAGCGCGTACAGGAATTGCGGGCGCTCCATGGGGGCCCCGGTTTTGCCGATCGTCTTCACGTGCTCCCGGATTTTCACGGCAATCGTTCGCCCCTTGCCGACCCGCATGCTCTCGGCGTGATCAGCGGACTGGCGCTCGACTCTTCTTTCGATGCGCTGTGCCGCCTGTATTGGCGGACATGCGTAGCGATCGCACTCGGGATTCGCCACATCCTGGAGATGATGAAGGAAGTGGGCTACGAACTCGACACGCTGCATGTGACCGGCGGGCATGTCCGCAACTCCCTGCTGATGGAGCTCTATTGCGACGTCACCGGTTGCCGTGTGGTGGCACCCGAGACTCCCGATGCCGTTCTGCTCGGCACGGCAATGACGGCGGCAGTGGCCGGCAAGCTCTATCCTGATCTCGCCAGCGCCGGACCCGCAATGTCGTCGGCCGGAAAGGAGCGGCTGCCCGATGCGACGCGCCGCAGGGATTACGATCGCGACTATCGGCGGTTCCTCGCGCTTTATCGACATCGCGAGGAGCTGGAGTCGATAGAATAACGTGATCGGCGAAGGTCGCCGTTTATCTGCGAATTGTCTCTGACAATCTATGGAACCTTTTTTCGGCTCGCGCATTTTGGCGATAACCGGACGGTGACGCACATCGCCCCCAATGTGTGTCGGAGGCATACCGCCGGTTGCCAACTCACAATCCCCCTCAGTGAGTTGCCTAAGCTCAGCCAGTGCCCTTCCCTCGGCACTGGCTGTCTTGCGTTCGGGGCTGGTTACCGAACTGCCCCCTTCAATTCCGGGCAAGCTACTTAGATCGGTATCGGAAGGCTTCGACGAAAGCGGAGAACGCAGGCGAGGGATTTCGCCGGCTGGGATAATAGAGATGATAGCCCTGGAAGGTCGGGCACCAGTCCGCGAGGACCTCCTGAAGTTGACCACTCTCAAGGTTTGGCTGGACAAGATCTTTCGGGGCATAAGCCAACCCTATGCCATCGAGGGCCGCATCGAGCGCCGGCTCGATATTGTTCAGGGTCAGTTGGCCATCCACCCGGACGCTGAATTCGTGTGCGTCTTTGT
This sequence comes from Sinorhizobium medicae, assembly GCF_007827695.1. GTDB lineage: Bacteria > Pseudomonadota > Alphaproteobacteria > Rhizobiales > Rhizobiaceae > Sinorhizobium > Sinorhizobium medicae. The sequence continues at coordinate 160,242 of NZ_VITA01000006.1, forward strand.
TGAACTCCCAGGCATATATCGCGCCCAACGTTGGCAGCCGCAGGTTGATGCACTTGTGGTTGGTCAGTTCCTGGGGCTGCTCGGCGTGGAATGACGCCCGAAATAATCGGGTGAGCCGACCACGGCATAGCGGACATCGGGACCGATCCTAACTGCCACCATGTCGCGCGCGATTGCCTCGCCAAGCCGAACGCCGGCATCAAACTGGCGCTCGACGATATTCGTAAAACCGTTGTCGGCAATGAGTTCCACCTTGATGTCCGGGTAGTCGCGCAGAAACGCTGGCAATCTGGGGCGAAATACCATGCCGATGGCGTCATCGGGGCACACGATGCGGATGTGGCCCGCGGGCTTGTCCCGAAGGGCACTGATCGCGCTGATTTCGGCGGCAATGCTCTCGAAATGAGGTTCGATGCACTCCACAAGGCGCTCGCCGGCCGCCGTGGGTGCGACGTCGCGGGTGGTGCGGGAGAGGAGACGGATGCCAAGCCGTTCCTCCAGCGCCCTGACCGTATGACTGAGGGCCGATCGGGTGACGCCCAACTTGGCGGCCGCTCGCGTAAAACTCCGTTCCCGAGCGACTTCGAGGAATGCTCGCATCTCACTGAACTCGTCGCGCGACATTGGTGAATCCCATTCACTACAACATGCAGATTATAGCTTCTAGTCTGCCAAGGCCAGTCTGGCTATCTAGTCCCGAAGTGAATTGGAGGCACAACATGGCAATCGAAGTGGCACAGGATGACACCCTTTCGGCCGAACGGGCGGTGACCCCGTGGGCTGCGGTCACCTGCCTCTCGCTCCTGACCTTTCTCCTGGTCGGATTGGAGTTCATGCCGGTGAGCCTTCTGACGCCGATTGCCCGGGACCTGGCGATCACGGAACGTCAGGCCGGACAGGCGATTGCCGTGTCGGGGCTCTTTGCCGTAATCACCAGCCTTTTCGGCAACACCCTCTTGGCCAAGGTCGATCGGAGAACGGTCGTGTTGTTCTATACGGCGGTGCTGCCGCTTCGAGTTTGGCTGCGGCCCTCGCTCCCACGACATCAACGAAATCCTGTTCCGACCGACCGGCCAGCCGGTTTGAGGTGGTGAACATGACATCGCTGCCGTTCACCGCCCCGTATTGCCGGAACTGCGCTAGCCGCCGCGGTTATGCTAATTGCCGCCCAAGCGCAGAAAGCTTCGGAAGATTCGACTTCACTCCCACCAGTAAGAGAAGGATGCACATGAAGACCGAGCTCCAGTTCGCGATGTTTGCCTTGGCCCTCGCTGTTTCAGGCCCCGCCCTCGCGCAAGACAACAAGGCGTCCATCGTTGGTGCATGGCGAATGACGTCCCTGCAGTTCACGAATTCGGAAGGCAGTTTGGCCGAGGTGCCGTACTCCGGCCAGGTCATCTTCTCTCAGAGCGGTTCGCTCTCGGTTCAGGCAATGGACCCGGATCCCGCCGCAAAACCGACCACCTACACGGCGAACGGCTATGAAGCCTATTATGGTCCGGTCGAGATCGATGAGGCAAAAAATACCTTCACCATTACGGTTGAGTCGTCTTTGGTGCGCGACCTCATTGGCCAGAAATTGGTGCGAAAATTCCAAGTAACCGAAGATCAGCTTGTTATCCTGCCAGCCGATCCCAGTGAAGGTTGGCGCGTCACATACGAACGGTTTTGATGGATATCGTCCCCGCAAGGCGGGGCCCATCGTTGACAAACCATGATATGGCGGTTCCTGCCATGGGCCGATCACCGATCGCAGTCATGCTGTCCGTGAGGCGACGGGCAGCATGACCTGTTCTAGCTTCGTTCTCCCTCAGCGTTGTTTAGCGGGAAACGCTACGCCCTCGACTCAGGCCGCAGCCTTGGTCGTTTCGTTGAAGAACAATGCCTGACTGATCAGCGCCTTCACCATTTCCGGATTGAATGGCTTGGTGACGAGGAATGTGGGCTCGGGACGTTCACCCGTCAGCAGACGCTCGGGGAATGCGGTGATGAAAATTACCGGAACGGCCGCCGTTTGCAGGATTTCGTTGACCGCGTCGATTCCCGAGCTGCCGTCGGCGAGTTGGATGTCCGCGAGTACCATGTTCGGCTTGGTCGCCTCGTAGAGGGCAACGGCTTCGTCTTTTGTTCGGGCGATCCCCGTCACAGTGTGGCCGAGGCTTTCGACCATTTGCTCGATGTCGATCGCGATCAGCGGTTCGTCTTCGATGATCATGATATCGGTGGCGACCTGGCGCGAAATTTCCTGGGAAGCTCGGTCGAGAAGGGAAGCAAGTTTCGCGGCATCTACGTCGAGGACCTCGGCGGCTTCCTGTGGGGTAAATCCCTCGACCGATACAAGCAGGAAGGCCTGACGGGCGAGAGGCGAGACGGCGGCGAGGTTGACCGACGCACGCTGCTCCCAGGCAAAGGGCGACACCGGCTCCGGCACCATGACGGACGACGAGCCGAACATGGATGTGAAGAGACGGAACAAGGCTACCCTGTCGCTGCTTGCTTCCGGAAAGATTGAGGTATCGGCGATGAGCGCCTCGAGCACGGCCGCGACATAGGCGTCTCCGGAGGTCTGAGAGCCGGTCAGCGCGCGGGAATAGCGGCGTAGGTAAGGAAGAAATGGAGCGATTCGGGTGGACAATGTCATGCAAGGACTCCCTCAATCCAGGCTAAAAGGATCGTGGCGGAAACGTTCCGGCGAAAAAAAGGTTCCGCTGTGGAACATTTCAAATTTTCCCGGCGTTATGGAGCAGGCGAACTTTCAAGGGCGACATTGCAACAATGAGATATACGACAGGGGCAGGGCGGATGATCGGTAAAAATCCGTCCTCTGACGATCCAAATGCGCAGATTGCTGTTAAGCTGAAGGCCCTCTTTCAGTCAGTGCAGGAGGAAGCGATACCGGCACGCTTTCTCGATCTACTGGAAAAGCTGGAAGCCGCGGAACAGCGATCGACTCTGCAGGGCAAGGAGTAAGCGCCGGATGTCATCCGAAAATCAAGAGTTCAAGCGTGAGATGCTTGCCGCGCTGCCGAGCCTGCGCGCCTTCGCAATGTCGCTGATCGGACGGCACGACCGCGCCGATGACCTCGTGCAGGACACGATTATGAAGGCCTGGGCGAAGCAGGACCATTTTCAGATCGGCACCAATATGAAGGCGTGGCTATTCACGATCCTGCGCAACGAGCTTTACAGCCAGATGCGCAAGCGTGGGCGTGAGGTGCAGGACAGCGACGGTCATTTGACGGAAACGCTTGCCCATCACCCGGAGCAGTACGGCTCGCTCGATCTGCAGGATTTCCGCCGCGCGCTCGACCAGTTGCCGCCTGACCAGCGCGAAGCGATCATTCTTGTAGGGGCCTCGGGCTTTTCCTATGAGGAGGCGGCCACGATCTGCGGCTGTGCTCTTGGAACGATCAAGAGCCGCGTCAACCGGGCGCGCCAGCGGCTGCAGGAAATTCTCCAGGTCAGAGGAGAAAACGATTATGGGCCGGACGAGACTTCAGCACCCATTACTTCGCGCGCCTTCGTTTCCTGATTGGGCCCGCCTGGCCCATAAAGCGGCTGTCATGCGGTAAAGGGGTGCCGGATCATACCTGGCGCCGCAGGCGGTAGTTCGAATAATAAATCGGAGATTTCGCCGGCGCCGCGCGCGAACTGCTGAGCGTAGTCGCCATATTGCTCCAATTTGCTGTATGTTTTCATCATTGGACCGGCTCCGATCGACGAAAGCACACGGCGGAGCTCAATTTGGGTGCCTGTGCGAGTTGGAGTTCAGGCCGGATGCATGAAAAGACAGAGGCGATGCTCCCAGCCGTAGCGCAGGTGCTCGATGCGCCGGAACGGCTCGGCGTTCTTCAGGCCGCGGTGCCGGACATGTCGATCCCAGACGGGGATTTCGACGGGCTTGCGGGGCTTGCGGCCAGCCTTTTCGATGCGCCGGTCGCCCTCATCACCCTCGTGGACCACGAATGGCAGTGGTTCAAGGCTTCCGTCGGCACGGCGGAAACGCGGCTGCACGTTCGTGAGTCGTTCTGCGTCCATACGATCGCAGAAGGCGACGGCGCCTTTGTCGTGCTCGATGCCTCTCGCCACCCGGCGTTCAGACAGCGTCGGGCGGTCGCCGGCCCGCCCTCCGTGCGCTTCTATGCGGGCGCCCCGATCATTCTGGACGGGCAGGCGATAGGAACAGTCGCGGTCGTCGACGTCGCTCCCCGTTTCGAGATATCCGTCAAGCAGCAAGGCGAGCTGCAGCGCATCGCAGGCGTCGCCGCCTCGCTGTTCAAACTGAAGGACGAAACACGCCGGCGTGCGCTCAAGGAGGCCGCGCTTTCCCGCGAAGAGCAGCGGCTTGCCATGGCGCTCGATGCGGCCAATGTCGGCAGCTGGCTCTGGGACATTCGGGCCGGCACGGTTTCGGGCAACGGCGCAATGATGCGCATGTTCGGCCTTCCGCCAGAACGCACCGTTGGCGCCAAGGCCATATTTTCCGCCATCCATCCCGACGATCGCATGCCGACCTTCTCGAAACTTCGCCAGGCGATGGCTGCCAATGAGGAATATGACGGCATGTTTCGCATCGGCACCAATGGAAGGTGGCTGCTTGGCCGCGGCCGTGTGCACGACCGCGACAGCAAGGGTGCACCCTTGAGCTTTCTCGGCATGACGATCGATGTTTCGGAGCAGCAGGCGTCGGTGAACCGCACGCGGCTGCTGCTGAAGGAACTGAACCACCGGGTCAAGAACACGCTGGCAATGCTCCAGTCACTCGCCCGCCAGACGCTTCGCCAGACGAGCGACCCGGCCGAATTCATGACCGCCTTCGCCGGCAGGCTTCAGGCGATCTCCGAGGCGCATGGGCTCCTTTCCGATTACGAATGGGGCACGATCCACCTGTCCGAACTGATTTCGAAACAGTTGCTGCCCTATGTCAGCGATTACTCCCAACAGATCGAATTGCACAAGGATGAGATCCTGCTTGGTCCGGACCAGGCCGTGGGGCTCGGGCTGGTTCTGCACGAACTGGCGACCAATGCCGTAAAATACGGCGCTCTCTCGCTGCCGACGGGAAAAATCGTGCTGACGGCCCGCCGCTTAATCGAGGACGGAGAATCCGTGTTGCATCTGACCTGGACTGAAGTGGGCGGCCCCCCGATTCGCGAGCCGCGCCGCCGCGGTTTCGGATCTATCCTGATCGAACGCAGCCTCGACAAGATCATCGGCAGCTCGGTCAAGGTAGAATATCTGCCGGCGGGAGTCACCGCGTTGATCCGGCTGCCGCTTTGATCGAGTTCGGTTGAATTGCGGTTATCCGGCTGCCGGAACCTTCTCTCCGCAAGCAGGGCAAAGGTGCATGCTGGCAGCTCCGAACTATCCGTCATCGCCGCGTTTACGCCCTCGGCTGAGTCCGAAAAGCGCAGCCACGGCAATGCCCGTTGCAGCGCCCAGCAGGGGCTGTTTGCGCAGAATGCTTGTCACGGCAACGAGGGCGAGATTCGTTCGCATTGCCGAACGCCGCCGGCGCTCGTCGGCAAGGCGCCGGTCGCGGGCGTTAAGCCCCGCCATCACGCCGATGACGGCCAGAGCGGTCACCACCAGGGCGGCGGTGACCATCAGCGCGGCGGCGACCGGCGAATAGTGTTCGGAGAGTAACAGGGCAATGGCGATCAGTGCGAAGACATAGGCGGTGCCGAGAAGCACGGCGATGATGGCCCACAGGATGACGTTGCGCTTATAGCGCGAAGCCGCCGCGGCAGCGTCGAACGCAAGCAGCGCCGACAGGACGGTCCCGAGTGTCCCCATAAAATAACTCCCCTTCATACCCGGTCAGCGCAGTGCCTGGCCTTATCGGCGCAGCAAGGCGGCTGCGATGAGGCCGATAACGGCTGCGGTACCGAGAGTCGCAAGAGGATGCTCGCGTATCGTCCGACGGACCTCCCTTTCCGTATCCGCATAGCGGCCGCGCAAGTCGGAGAGCATCTGCTCGCCGCTTTCCAACAGGCCCTGCAGATCGGTTTCGGCCTGGTCACGGGCGCCACGCGCTTTGGCTTTTGCGTCACGCGAAGCTGCCGCCCCGCGATCGGCAAGCACGGCCATGAGCTGCGCGATGTCTTCGCGAATTTCGTTGAGTTGTTCCTCCACGGATGGATCGATCGCGCTTCCGTTGCGCTTGCGGCTGCCCGAACCTGAGAACATGCCTGTCGCCATCTGTCTTCTCCCTCGCTGGTGCGCCGGCGCGAGACGGCCGGCAGGTGATGGGTCATGCGAGTCGGCTGACGGAGGCACGCTCCCGACCCGCCGGCCGGGGCGGTATATGCGCCGGCATCGGGATCAACGCATGAGGGAGGAATTTGTTTCGCTAAATCCTGACGTTGCCGGGTCGAGGCCCTTGCCGGGCAGGATCTCAGATCGCGGCGGACTGCGGCAGCACGAAGGGGATGTCGTGTGCCGGGGCGACACTCACGCGCATTCGGCAGCCGAACACCGCTTCCATGGTCTCGTCGGTCAGAACATCTTTCGGCGCTCCGCGCGCCCGGATGCGGCCGGCTTTCATCATTATGATCTGATCGGCAAACATCGATGTAAGGTTAAGGTCGTGCATCACTGCAATGACACCACCGCCTTCGGCGCAGAACTGGCGTGCCAGCCGCATGATCGTGAGCTGGTGGCGGATGTCGAGGCTCGATACCGGCTCATCGAGCAGGAGATAGCGCGGCTCGCCGCCGGCAACGGGGGCCGATATCTGGCAGAGGACGCGTGCGAGCTGGACCCGCTGTTGTTCTCCGCCCGATAGCTCCTGATAGAAGCGCCCGGAAAACCCTGCAAGATCGACCGCCTCGAGCGCCTCGTCGGCAATCCTGTCGTGGGCGGAGGCTTCGCCGCTATTCGCCATCAGGCCGAGGCGTACGATTTCGCGGACGGTGAACGGGAAGGAGATGACCATCGATTGCGGCAGAACGCCGCGTTGCAGCGCAAGCTCCCATGGTTTGAGTCCTGCGAGGTCACGACCGTTGATGGTGACCTTCCCGGCCGAAGGCGTGAGCTCGCCCGAGATCGCCTTCAAAGTTGTGGTCTTTCCCGACCCGTTCGGGCCGACGATCGCCGTCATGGCTCCGGGAGCGGCGTCGAAGGAGATGCCGTGGAGGACCTGCCTTCCCGCAAGGCGGACGGAAATGTCGAATGCTCTGATCATGGCTGCAGTCAAAGTCCTATATTCGATCGGCCCCGCAGCAGGACCCATAGGAAGAACGGCGCTCCGACGAAGGCGGTGATGATGCCGATCGGCAGTTCCGCCGGCGACACGATGGTGCGGGCGAGCATGTCGGCGAAGATCAGCAACGTGCCTCCAAGGAGGGCGGATGCCGGCAGCAGGTAGCGATGATCCGGGCCGATCACCAGCCGCAGGAGATGCGGAACGACGATGCCGACGAAGCCGATGCCGCCGCTGACCGCAACCGAGGCGCCGGTCGCTCCGGCGACGCTGAAGACGGCGATGTTTTTCAGGCGCTGCACCGGGATGCCCATGTGGTACGCCGCGGCTTCGCCGAGGGTGATGGCGTTTAGGCCGCGTGCCAGGAACGGGACGACTGCCAGCGACACGAGGATGATCGGTCCGGCGGCGGCGATCTTGGTCCAATTGGCGCCCGCCAGCGATCCAAGACCCCAGAAGGTGAGATCGCGCAATTGTTTGTCGTCGGCGATGAAGACGAGCACCCCGGTGACCGCGCCGGCAAGCGCACCGAGGGCGATGCCGGCAAGCAGCATCGTTGCGACCGATGTCTGGCCGCCGCGGGTCGCGATCCGGTAAAGCAGCAGCGTCGTGGCAAGCCCGCCCAGAAAGGCGCCGAAGGGGAGGGCATAGAAGCCCAGAACCGCGAACAGCGGGCCGAAGGCGACGTCGCCGAGCACGATCAGCAGCACCGCGCCGAGGCTTGCGCCGGAGGAGACGCCGACGAGGCCGGGATCGGCCAGCGGATTGCGGAAGAGGCCCTGCATTACCACGCCCGACACTGCGAGCGATGCGCCGACGAGCATCCCGAGCACGGCGCGGGGCAGGCGGATATCGAGGATGATGATGCGGTCGCGTGCGCTCATCGCCTGATCGGCCTCGCCGGTGAGCCATCGAAGGATATTGGCAAGCGAGGCGTCCGCTGCGCCGGTGGTGATGGAGGTCATGAACGTCGCCACCGCAAGCAGAGTCAGGACGACGATCAGGCAGCGCGCCAGGCCTGCCCGGTCCCCGCTGCGCCAGTCGCGGACGACGCGAGCTGCGAAAGCGGGCTTGCGCATCGGACTTTCCATGACCCCGTTGCCCATGGCCTTACTGGGAGACATTGGTCTTCTTTCCGTAGATCGCGGCATTCAATTCGCGGATCGCGCCTGCCGTGCGAGGGCCGAAACCGAGCAGATGCAGTCCGTCCATGCGGATCAGGGCCTTGTTCTTCGCCGCTGGCGTCAGGCTGAGCGCCGGAAGGCCGAAGAGATCGTCGGACCCGGCGGCGTGGCTTCCGCCTCGGTTCATCATCAGGATCACGTCGGGCTTGGCCTCGATGACCGCTTCTTCGGTCAGCGCCTTGTAGCCGGGGAAGGTGCCTGCGGCGTTTACCGCGCCGGCAAGCTCAATGATGCCCGCGGCGGCGGTGCCCGTACCGGAAGCGAGAATCTTGCCTCCTTGCGTGCTCAAAATGAAGAGGACGCGTTTTCGCTCGCCTGCCGGACGAGCAGCGCTTTCCGACATGGCGACGGCAAGATCCTTCTCTACGGATGCTGCAAGCGTCTCGGCCTTTTCCCGCACGCCGAGGAAGGCTCCGACCGCGCGGATCTTATTGACGATACCGTCGCTGTCATATGTCTCGGGGACGCTGGTGAAGGGAATGTTCGCTTCTTTCAGCACGGCCAGCGCTTCCGGCGGACCGCTGCCCTCGACCGCGACGATCGCCGTCGGGTTGACGGAGAGGATGCCCTCGGGAGCCAGTTGCCGCATGTAGCCGACATCCGGCAGTTTCGTTGCGGCTGGCGGATAGGTGCTGGTGGAATCGCGGCCGACGAGGCGGTTCTCCTCGCCGAGCGCGTAGATGATTTCGGTGATAGCCCCGCCCACCGAGACGACGCGGGAGGCATCCGGCTTTTCGAGCACTTCGGCCATGGCCGGGCGCAGGAACGGCGGGGCCCCGGGCGCCAGCGAGGGCAGCACGAAGGGAGCCGACAGCGCGAAAGCCGCCAATGCCATTTCCCAACGCCGAAGTCGGCGGATAGAGGAGCCGTTCATCATCACTTCCTTTGGATCCGGAGCGGGATGAAAAGCATGCGGTTTCCGCCCGCATCCCGCCCTATCTCGTTGTAACCAATCACGCTCGCGATTGCGGACCTATCGTCATGGGGAAGCCGCCCACCGACGGGCGGAGCCATCAGGCCGCGACGACGGTCTTCAGACGCGGCAGTCCCTCGGCCAGGCTGCGCCATTCGGCCCTTTCCGAGGACCCTTCCTTCCGCTTTCCGAAGAACTGAATGATCATCTCGCCCTTGGCGTCGAGCCCCTCGACGGATGTCACATGTCCGTCCGCCGTCGGCTTGCGCACGGCCCACAGTTCGGTGATGTGGTCGGTGCGCAGATGCAGATGGAAGGTTTCGTCCATGACGTTCAGCCACGGCCCCATCGTCCCGATCTTCACGACCGGACCGGAGTGGATCTGGATGACCCCGCGATTGCCTACGAAGCACATGATCGGCAGCGCCGTTTCTGCGGCACTGCGCATCATCGTTTCGACGCTGGCGGTGTCGAGGCGCCAGGCGAAGTCGTCGCCGATCGAATGCAGCGCCCGGCGCCGACCGACCTTGAGCTTTCTCAACATGCCCGGGAACTGATGCGTGTCGGTGAGCTTCGACCAGCGATCGCGCAGCTCTGCCGTATCGACCGAGTCATCGGTCACGTCGTCGTTTGCAGGCGCGCCTGGATCGGCAATGAAGTCTTGCGATTGGTCGTCAAGGCGAAGGTCTTCAACAAGCTTCTCGTAGGCCGCGAGATGCGATGCAGGGCGCAAGTGGACCTTGTGCACCGCGTTGCCCCATTTGTCGAAAAACTGCAGGCTGCGGCGAACCTCCCCCTTGGCATCGGTTTTTGTAACGGCGAAGCCGTGTTCCCAGGCGCCAGGGAAGACGCGCAGGTCGATTTCGGACCCAAGTACCAGCGTCGCGGCGTGCCCCTGCTTTACGTTCTCGTAGAGTCCGACCTTTTCGTGGACGGCGCTTTCATTGCGGGTCAGCGCAAGGACCTCGCCCAGTTCTTCGGCGCGTTCAAGGAAGCGGTTGGCGCTGGATTCGATTCGGATGGCGGTGAGACCGCATTCGGCAGCGACCAGCGCTGCCTCCGAAATGCCGAGCTGCGCAGCAATGTCGCGCTCGCGAAGCTTGGGGTTTTCAGCGCGATAGGCACGGATTTCAGCAGGGGTGGGGCGCATGCTCTCAGTCATCGTCATCTCGCTATTTGTTCAGAATCAGCTTGCCCTGGCGGGTGATCTTCATCCGGTAGATCGCTCCGTCGTGGGAAATAAGAATCTCGCTCTGGCCACGGAAAAGGTCGCGGCTCTCGACGATCCGTTGGGTGCGGTCGACGGGTGCCGCCGCCTGCGGGGATCGTTCGCTGTCGGTGTCGTTCGGTATCACGGTTCTGCCGGTTCGCAAGCCGCAGACGAGGCTGCCGCCGCGTCCATTGAGCCTGCCTTTATTCATTTAGTATCTTGACTTCATTACTCATATTTCTTTATGGACGCAATACCGGATTGTTGCGGTCAAGTTAGGAATCGCGCGGTTGCGCCTCCCGGGCCGGCCGGCGCGCGGACAGCGAGTGGTGTTACGATGAATTACTTTTCCCGTTTCGCTTTTGCGGCCTTTGCGGCTCTCTTCGCGGCAGGGGCAGCGGGAGCGCAGAATGCTGCCCCGCCCGCAGGCCTTTCGATTGAGCTCAACGAAATCGCGCCATCGGAAAAGGGGTGCAAGCTGACCTTCGTCGCCGGTAATGCGCTTACCCGGTCGCTTTCGAAAGTGTCGTTTGAATTCGTCCTCTTCGATAAAAAGGGTTTGGTCGAGCGCATGGCTGTCCTCGACTTCAGGGACCTTCCCGCCGGCAAGACGAAAGTCAGGCAGTTCGATCTGGCGGGAACGAAGTGTGATGCGGTACAGAGCCTGCTGATCAACGATGCTCCGGCCTGCATCGGCGAAGGCGTCGACAAGGGCGCCTGCATGACGGGCTTGAAGACCGGATCGAAATCGGACGTCGAACTCAAGGGCTGAGCTCGAAAGGCTGACGTCCGCGTCCCGGAAAGCGCCGGCGGAAGGCAAGTCAAATGAAGCACATGGTGAAATGGGCAGCCGCGATCGGCCTTTCCCTGCTGGCGCATGCCGGCGGGGCGATGTTCCTTGCGCCCGAGAACGAGAAGGAGGAAGTGCTCGTCGCGGGCGGTTCGTCCGTCGAAGTGTCGCTGCTCGGGAATGCCTTCGAAGACACGGTTCAGGCAGGTGATCCCTCCGACGTGGTGGAGCCGACTGAAGAGACGCCCGAGGAACTTACGCCGACCGAGGCCGAGGCGACGGAAGAGGTGGTCGAAGCCGTGGAGCCTGCGCCGACCGAAGCTGTCTCGGCACAGCCGTCCGAGATGACGCCGACGGAAGCGGACGTGATCCTTCCAGCCGAAGAAGTACCGGTGACCAAGGCCGATGACGCTGCGGTGATCGCCAGCGTGGCTCCGGTCGAGACCGTCATTCCGGAAGAGAAACCCGAACTGCCAAAAGTCGTACAGCCGGAGGTCGAGAAGCCGGAACCAAAGAAGGAGCCGGTAAAGAAAAAGAAGGTCGCGCGAAAAAAGGCGGGAGATGGCGGCAAGCAGGCGAAAACGCAGAACAAGGGCAAAAGCGATGGTGTAGAAAATGCCAGGGCGGCGGCTGCCAGCGGAGAAAAACGGGGTGGGTCGCAGGAAATCGGCAATGCCGCCGTGTCGAATTATCCCGGCAAGGTACGAAGGAAGCTCACCCGCGCCATACGCTATCCCTCGGCCGCCAAGCGACAGGGACTGCGCGGCGTCGCTCATGTCAGTTTTACTGTAACTTCCGGTGGTGGGGTGGCAAGTGTCGGGATCACGAAGAGCGCTGGTTCGCCCGTCCTCGATCAGGCGGCGTTGGAAACAGTACGTCGAGCTGCACCATTCCCAGCCATCCCAGCCGGTGCGGGCCGCGACAGATGGGAGTTCAACATTCCGGTGGCATTCACTCGGTGAATTGCCGCTGTAAGGTCCGCCTGTGCCAACTGGCGCAAGCGATAAGGCGGCCTTGAATGATTTGAGATCGCGATGCGAGGGTGCCGGTACCTTCGCCTGGAACCCTGAGGCCAGTCCGCACGCGCCTCGCGGCGTATGCTGGTTTGTCGACAGGCGTCGATCATTGTGGCGTCAAAAATATGATGAAATCACTCATGTTTATACTTTACTACTTCTATCAAGTTTAATAGGTTGCAGCCGTCACGCAACCGTTCGGTGTGTGTCAATTCTGATTGGCGATTGTCGGCGAGGCCGACGTTCGCGGAGCGAGACGGAGACGACGGATGCGCGGCAAGCGGCACCAGAATGCAGGCAAGGGCGGCAAGGGCAAAGCAAGGGGTGCGGCGAACGCGCCGCAAGCGAATGCCGGCCAGGATGCGGGCAAGGTGACGCTCGAGGGCCGCAGCTTTCTCTATGTGGGCGGCCGCGACTGCCAGGTGGCGCATCTGCGCCAGATCGCCAGTTCCTACGGTGCGGAACTCATCCACCACGACGGCGGTTTACGAGAGGCGGTATCGCGCATCGATCGTGTGCTGCCCTCGGTCGACTGCGTGTTCTGCCCTATCGACTGTATCAGCCATGATGCGTGCCTTCGCGTGAAGACGGGCTGCAAGAAGTGGGGCAAGGCCTTCGTGCCCTTGCGCAACGGCTCGAAGTCGAGCCTCGAGCGGGCGCTTCAGGACCTGACAGGCAACGGCAACGAGAACTGATCCTTTGATGAGCGGTGGCAGGCGTCTTTTCCGCCGGGCCCTCGCAAGGAGTATTGCGGATGTATGACGAAGGTCCCGATCAGATGACCATGATAGGCCTCCATAAGCTTGCCTCCCAATTCGGCGACGGCCTGGTTCCCGAACTGTACGAGCTTCTGACAAACAGGGCGCGCATGCTGGAGGAAAACGCGAACGTGACCGAGTTTCCCGCCTGGCAGGCGCGTCCGCCGGCGAGGGATCCGCTCGGCCTTGCGTCGTCCGGCGAGGGAGCTATCCTGCCGTTTCCGCGATCGATCGCCCAGCCGGACCCGGAAACGGCAGGCTCCGAAGTGAAGGTACAGGAAAGCTAACGACATGTATTTCGCCATGAACCGCTTCCATGTCGCAGCCGGTCAGGAGGAGGCCTTCGAGGCGGTCTGGAAGGCGCGCGACTCGTCTCTCTCGGAGATGCCCGACTTCATCGAATTTCATCTGCTGCGCGGCGACAGCGTACCGGACGAAGGCTACACGCCTTTTATCTCCAAATCGGTCTGGAAGACAAAGGATGCTTTTGTCGCCTGGACAAAATCGGACAATTTCCGGGCAGCGCATCGAAACGCGGGAGACAACAAGGCGATGTATCTCGGCCCGCCGAAATTTGAAGGCTATACAGTCGTCGAGGGCGCCTGATCTACGCATCCAGTCTCACCAGGCGGAGTCACCGAGAAACGGCGTGCTCTCTGCCCTAAGAAGCAAAATGCGATGTGATTAGCGGACCACTTCAATCGCTCTTTCGCGGCAGGAATGCCCCAAGCGCGACAACAAGCCAGCCGGCCATCATCGTCACGCCCCCGATCGGCGCCGACATTGGGAAGAGGCCGTTGCCCGAGAAATGGCGCATGGTGAGATCCGCCGCGAAGAGTGCCGTGCCCGCAGCCAGAAGCAAGGTGGCGATGGCGGCCGTACGGAAATGCGCCCATCCGGCATAAAGCGCGAGGAGCGCCGGCGCGTGCGCCAGGCACATGGCCGACGCACCGCCGAGAAGCCGCGGATCCGTGCCATGCGAAGCCGCGGCGGCACTCGCGACTCCGAACAGGCCCATGAGGCCGGCGACGAAAAGCATGGTCGAGCGCAGTCCTCTGTTCGACATCAAGGCTATTCCTTGTTCTGCATGTGATCGGCGAGGCGGGTGATAGGCTCGAGGATGATCCCCCTGAGGTCGGGGTCGAGGACAGTTTCCTCGAGCGCACGGGTAAAGCAGAGAAGCCACTCATCGCGCTCGGCGGGCCCGATCCCGGCGATGAAGTGCCGGCGGCGCAGCATCGGATGGCCTCGCTTTTGCACATAGATCGGCGGCCCGCCGAGCCAGCCGGTCAGATATTCGTAGAACTTTTCCTCACTGCCGGTCAGATCCGGCGGATGGATGGCGCGGCAGCGCGCCGCCTCCGGCAGACTGTCCATCAACGCGTAGAAGCGCTGCGTCAGCGCGCGGACGATGGGGTCGCCACCGATCGCCTCATATAGCGTCGTCGTTTTCGGTTCCGTCATGGTCATATTCCTCGATCGAGATCTGGTACAGCGCGCGACAGGGGCGGGCAATGGCGTGCCATTCTCTCGCTTGCGGCTTTTCGGCGCGGCTCTGACGAAATTGTTTGACAAACCGTCCAGACGGTATGTTTATGAAGCATGACAAACGCCCATTCCAGGAAGAAGCAACCGCAGCGCGTCCGCCGGCAATTGCTGGAGGTCGCAGCTCGGCTGTCACTCGAGCAGGGAATCGCCGCCTTGACCCTCGATGCCGTGTCGCACGCAGCCGGTGTCAGCAAGGGTGGGCTGTTGCACCATTTCCCGAACAAGTCGGCCCTGCTCGACGGGCTCTTCGATGATCTCGTTGCGCGCTTCGATAATGCAATCGATGAGGCGATGGCGAGGGACGAAATCGAAAAAGGACGCTTCACGCGCGCCTATCTCGGCGTCTGTTTCGCACTCGATGCGGAGGCCGAGGCGCAAGGCTGGCAGGTGCTGACCATCGCGCTCCTTGCTGAACCGCATTTGAAAGCTCGCTGGCGCGAATGGGTGGCGCGCCGTACGGCGGAATTCGCCGCCACGGACGGTTCGGCCAATTGCCTGCTCGCCCGTTTCGCCGCCGATGGGATCTGGCTGGCGGATCTGATGGGCAGCCATGACATCGATCGTCCGACGCGGGCGATACTGCTTCAGAGGCTCAACGCGCTTTCGCTGGAGTGAAGGGCGAAGCTTTCCATCTGCAATCTCAATCGGAGACGTTCCCGTGAACCCCGCTACGCTCTACACCGTTCTGGTGATCGCAATCGTCTTCGAAGTCCTCGGCACCTCGGCCATGCAGGCGGCGCAACACTTCACGCGGCTGACGCCCACCTTGCTCATGGTGTTCTGCTATGCCGTCGCCTTCTTCTTCCTGTCCTATGCGCTCCGCTACATCCCCGTCGGGATCGCCTATGCGCTCTGGAGCGGCCTCGGAATCGTGCTGATTTCGATTGCGGGCTACGTCGTCTTCGGCCAGAAGCTCGATCTGCCGGCGGTGCTCGGACTGGCGCTCATCATTGCCGGGGTGCTGGTGCTCAACCTCTTCTCCAAGTCGACGTTCCATTGAACGCCTCGCGCCCTCCGCATTTCTGCGCGCGGCGGAAGTCTCCCTGCAATTTTTCACTACAGCCTGTCCACGGATGTTCCCGGATATTCATTGAAATGCGCGGCGCGCTTCAATAGCATCGCGCTTCCTCTCGTCCGGACGGGACGAGGCGACATCCATTCCGATCCCCTTGATATACGAAGGAAAACTTGGGAATGCAGGCGGTTTTCGACGGCCACAACGATGTACTTTTGCGCCTCTGGCAGCATGCGCGCGGCGGTGCCGATCCGGTCGTGGAGTTTCTGGAGGGCACGGACAAGGGCCACATCGATGCAGGGCGCGCCAAGGCGGGAGGGCTTTCAGGCGGACTTTGTGCGATTTACGTTCCATCCGGCGATCTCGTACTCAAGACACCGGATGAGAATGGCCATTACGCGACGCCTATGGCGGCGCCGCTCGACCACCTGCCATCGCTCGCAACCGCCATGGAACTTGCCGATATTGCAATCAAGCTCGACCGTGCCGGCGCCTGGCGGCTTTGTCGTTCCGTTGGCGAGATACGTGCGGCGATGGCGGTCGAGGTGTTCGCTGCCGTCCTGCACATGGAGGGCTGCGAGGCGATCGGACCCGATCTTGCCGCGCTCGAGACGTTCCACGCCGCGGGGCTTCGTTCACTGGGTCCCGTTTGGAGCCGTCACAACGTGTTCGGTCACGGCGTTCCCTTCGCCTATCCGATGTCGCCTGACACGGGTCCAGGCCTGACAGAAGCCGGCTTCGAGCTCGTGCGCGCCTGCAATCGGCTCGGCATTCTGATCGATCTGGCTCACATCACGGAGCAAGGCTTCTGGGACGTCGCCAAGACGACCGACCAACCGCTGGTCGCCAGCCACTCCAATGCTCATGCGCTGACGCCCGTCGCGCGCAATTTGACCGACAGGCAGCTCGATGCGATCAGAGAGAGCCGCGGGCTCGTCGGCCTCAATTACGCGACGACGATGCTGCGCCCGGACGGGCAGGAAAACGCGTCGACCCTGCTTTCCGACATGGTGCGCCATGTCGACTATCTCGTCGAGCGCCTTGGCGTCGATTGCGTGGCACTTGGATCGGACTTCGACGGCGCGACCATCCCGGAGGAAATTGCCGACGCCGCGGGAAATCAGAAGCTCGTTGCCGCGCTGATGGACGCCGGATATGGTGACGCCGAACTGGCGAAAATATGCCGGGAGAACTGGTTGAGAGTTCTGGGACAGGCCTGGCACGAGCCCGCCTGATCATCATGAAGAAGAGCCCGAGAAGGGTTAAAAGAGGGAAGCGCAATATGATGCACAAGCTCAATGGACGTTTTCGAATTCTCGCCGCCTCGGCGGCCCTCGCCATGGCGATGGGCGCGGCTCAGCCGGCCTTCGCGGAAACGCCGAAGGACACGCTGGTCGAGGGTTTCGCATTCGACGACATCATCACCATGGATCCCGGCGAAGCCTTCGAGCTTTCGACCGCCGAGATGACGAGCAATACCTACAGCCTGCTCGTGAGGCTCGATCTCAACGATACCTCCAAGGTCGTAGGCGATCTTGCGGAAAGCTGGACGGTCTCGGATGACGGCCTGACCTATACGTTCAAGCTCAAGCCGGGAATGAAATTCGCATCCGGCAATCCGATCACCGCCGAGGACGTCGCCTATTCGTTCGAACGTGCCGTCAAGCTCGACAAGAGCCCGGCCTTCATCCTCACCCAGTTCGGCCTTACCGGGGACAATGTCACGGAAAAGGCGAAGGCCGCCGACCCGGAGACCTTTGTTTTCACGGTCGACCAGCCCTACGCGCCGAGTTTCGTCTTGAACTGTCTGACCGCGACGGTTGCTTCCGTAGTCGACAAGAAGCTCGTGCTCGAACATGTGAAATCCGTGTCGCCGAGCGACGAGTACAAGTATGACAACGACTTCGGCAATGAGTGGCTGAAGACCGGTTATGCCGGTTCCGGTCCGTTCAAGCTGCGCGAGTGGCGCGCCAATGAAGTCGTGGTGCTGGAACGCAACGACAATTATTATGGCGAACCGGCGAAACTCGCCCGCGTCATCTACCGTCACATGAAGGAAAGCTCGGGTCAGCGGCTCGCGCTTGAAGCCGGCGACATCGATGTCGCGCGCAACCTCGAGCCCGGCGACTACGACGCAGTCGGCAAGAATGCCGATCTGGCGACGGCCAGCGCCCCGAAGGGAACGGTCTACTATATCAGCCTCAATCAGAAGAACGAA
The DNA here is from genome assembly GCF_007827695.1 of Sinorhizobium medicae. Taxonomy (GTDB): domain Bacteria; phylum Pseudomonadota; class Alphaproteobacteria; order Rhizobiales; family Rhizobiaceae; genus Sinorhizobium; species Sinorhizobium medicae. Next base: position 178,098 of record NZ_VITA01000006.1, read on the forward strand.
AAGCTCGCAAAACCCGAGGTACAGCAGGCGTTCAAGTATCTTGTCGATTACGACGCGATTGGCTCGACCCTGATCAAGGGCATCGGCGAGATTCACCAGAGCTTCCTGCCGAAGGGTGTGCTGGGTGCCGTCGACGAGAACCCCTACACCTTCGACGTAGCCAAGGCGAAGGAACTGCTGGCGAAGGCCGGCTATCCGGACGGCTTCACCGTTACGATGGATGTGCGTAATACCCAGCCGGTCACCGGCATTGCCGAATCCTTCCAGCAGACGCTGGGGCAGGCGGGCGTGAAGCTCGAAATTATTCCAGGAGACGGCAAGCAGACCCTGACCAAGTACCGCGCCCGCAATCACGACATGTATATCGGCCAGTGGGGCATGGATTATTTCGATCCGCACTCCAATGCCGATACCTTCACCAACAATCCGGACAATTCCGACGAAGGCACGAACAAGACGCTCGCCTGGCGCAACGCCTGGGACGTTCCGGAACTCAGCAAGAAGACCAAGGACGCGCTCCTCGAACGCGACAGCACAAAGCGCGCCGAGATCTACAAGGAGCTGCAGAAAACGGTGCTCGAGGACAGTCCTTTCGTCGTCATCTTCCAGCAGACAGAGGTCGCCGGGTTGCGCGGCATTGTCGAGGGCTTCAAGCTCGGGCCGAGCTTCGACACCAACTACGTCTGGAACGTCTCCAAGGAATAGTCGAAAGGACCGTTCCCTTGAGCATCATCGGAACAGAACCAATGAGCGGGCGCCGGCGCGCCCGTTCCCGGAAGGCGTTTGTCGCCGCGCTGCAGTTTCTCGTCGTCGTGGCAACCACCTATCTCGGCCTTCTCGCCGTCACCTTTTTCATCGGCCGCGTCATCCCGATCGATCCGGTGCTTGCCGTGCTCGGCGACCGCGCGCCGAATCATGTCGTCGAGCGCACACGTGAGGCGATGGGTCTCAACCTGCCTCTCTACCAGCAGTTCTTCATCTACTGCCGGCAAGCATTCACCGGCGATTTCGGGACTTCGGTGCTGACCACGAACCCGGTCATGGCGGACATACGCCGCGTCTTTCCGGCGACCATGGAACTCGCGACGCTTGGAACGCTGATCGGTGCATTCATCGGCGTGCCTCTCGGCGTTCTCGCCGCTGTCAAACGCGGCAGTATCGTCGACCAGATCGTTCGCGTCATCGGCCTCGTCGGCTATTCCGTGCCGATCTTCTGGCTGGCACTCCTGGCGCTGCTGGTCTTCTATGCCCGGCTTCAATGGGTCGCCTATCCCGGCCGCATCGACATCGTCTACGAATACAGCTTCACGCCCGCCACCGGTTTCTACCTCCTCGACTCGGCCTGGCAGGGGCAATGGGACGTTTTCCGCGACGTCTTCCGCCACATCATCCTGCCGGCCTCGCTGCTCGGTTACTTTTCGCTCGCCTATATCAGCCGCATGACCCGCAGCTTTATGCTGAACGAGCTGCAGCAGGAATATATCGTCGCGGCACGCGCCAAAGGCCTTTCGGAGGCGCGAATCATCTGGTCTCATGCGCTACGCAACGCAGCGGTGCCGCTGGTGACGGTGATCGCCTTGTCCTATGCCGGTCTCCTCGAAGGGTCGGTTCTGACCGAGACGGTGTTCGCCTGGCCGGGGCTCGGCCTCTACATCACCAATTCGTTGCAGAATGCCGATATGAACGCCGTTCTCGGCGGCACGATCATCATCGGATCGGTCTTCATCGGCATCAACCTCCTGTCCGATCTTCTCTACCGGACGCTGGACCCGAGGACGCGCGCCCGATGAGTCTTGCCCCCGTAACACGCCCCCCCGAAACACCCCCCGAAACACGCCCGATGTCGCGGCGCGAATGGCTGCTTTCCGACCGCCCCCAGTCGCGGACCCAGGCCCGGCTCGGCCGCGCCTATATGACCTGGCGGCGCTTCTCCGCCAACCGGCTTGCGGTGCTCGGCCTGTGCATTCTGCTGGCGCTGATCTTCGTTGCCATCTTTGCCGATGCACTGGCGCCCTATAATCCGGTCATCGGAAATCTTGCCGGCGCGCGGCTTCTTCCACCCGGCAGCGAAGGCTACCTGCTCGGCACGGATGATCAGGGCCGTGATATTTTGTCCCGGCTGATCCACGGCTCGCGGCTGACGCTCCTCGTCGTCCTGCTCGTCGCAATCATCGCGGCTCCGGTCGGGCTGATCGTCGGCGCCGTCGCGGGCTATGCCGGCGGTTGGATCGACGCGGTCCTCATGCGCATCACCGATATCTTCCTCGCCTTTCCGAAACTCGTCCTGGCGCTCGCCTTCGTCGCGGCGCTCGGGCCGGGGATCGAGAATGCTGTCATCGCGATCGCCATCACCTCCTGGCCGCCCTATGCGCGCATCGCACGGGCCGAAACGCTGACGGTTCGCCATTCCGATTATATCGCCGCGGTGCGGCTGATGGGAGCATCGCCCCTGCGCATTATCTTCCGCCATGTCATGCCGATGTGCATGTCGTCGCTCATCGTACGCGTGACGCTCGACATGGCCGGCATCATCCTGACGGCGGCGGGACTCGGCTTCCTCGGTCTCGGCGCCCAGCCGCCGCTGCCGGAATGGGGCGCCATGATCGCCTCCGGCCGGCGCTTCATCCTTGATCAATGGTGGGTTGCGACCATGCCCGGGATCGCCATTCTGATCGTAAGCCTCGGCTTCAACCTGCTCGGAGACGGCCTGCGCGACGCGCTGGATCCGCGGGAGAGCGGCCAATGAGTCCGCTTCTGACTGTCGAGGATCTCCGGGTGCGGTTCCCGACACGCACCGGTGTCGTGGAGGCGGTGCGCGGCGTTTCCTTTACGCTGGGGCGCGAGCGCCTGGGCATCGTCGGTGAAAGCGGCTCCGGTAAATCGCAGACGGGCCGCGCCATCATGGGACTGACCCCGCCGCACGCGGAAGTAACGGCGAAGCGGCTCGCCTTCGAAGGGATCGATCTTCTTTCAGCCTCCCCGAAACGCCGGCGGGACTTGCGCGGCAAGCGCATCGCCATGATATTGCAGGATCCGAAATATTCATTGAATCCGGTGATGAGCATCGGACGGCAGATCGTCGAGACGTTGAAGCGACACGAGAAGATCGGCCGTGCGGAGGCGCGGGAGAGGGCGCTCGAAATGCTTGCGGCGGTGCAGATCCGTGATGCTTCCCGCGTCTTCGATCTTTATCCGCACGAGGTGTCGGGCGGAATGGGGCAACGGGCGATGATCGCTATGATGCTCGTTGCCGGACCGGAACTCCTGATCGCGGACGAGCCGACCTCGGCGCTCGACGTGACGGTTCAGCTCGAGGTGCTGTCAATCCTCGACCGGCTGGTGGCGGAGCGCGGCATGGGACTGATTTTCGTCTCGCATGACCTGCGCCTCGTTTCGTCCTTCTGCGACCGCGTTCTCGTGATGTATGCGGGAAAGATCGTCGAGGAGATCGCCGCATCGGAGCTCGGCAAGGCAAAGCACCCCTATACCCAGGGTCTGCTGAACTGCATGCCGGTGATCGGGGCGGATCGTCATCCATTGCCGGTGCTCGACCGCAAGCCGGAGTGGGCACTATGACCGAGGCCGTATCCGTCGAAAATCTGAGCGTCGTCTTCGACGAGTTCAAAGCACTCGATGCCGTCAGCGTGGATGTAGGGAAGGGGAAATCCTTCGGGCTCGTCGGCGAGTCCGGCTCGGGAAAGTCCACCCTGTTGCGCGCCGTCGCCGGCCTCACTGGCGCAAGCAAAGGCGCGATCCGCGTTTCGGGCCGCGAGGTTCGTGGGACGCGTCGTGACAAGGCCTTTTATCGGGCGGTGCAAATGGTGTTCCAGGATCCTTACGGTTCGCTGCATCCGCGCCAGACGGTCGACCGGCAGCTGATGGAGCCTCTGGCGATCCACGGTATCGGCGACAGCGAGCGCCGCATCCTGAAGGCCCTGGACGAGGTGGGCCTTGGTTCAAGTTTCCGCTTCCGCTATCCGCATCAGCTCTCCGGCGGACAGCGCCAGCGCATCGCGATCGCACGCGCGCTTATCCTGGAGCCCTCGATCCTGCTCCTGGACGAGCCGACCTCGGCGCTCGATGCGTCCGTGCAGGCGGAAGTGCTCAACCTCCTCGAAGAGGTGCGGCGCGACCGCGGCCTGACCTTCATCATGGTGAGCCACGATCTCGGCGTCGTCACCCATATGTGCGAACGGCTGGCCGTCATGCAGAACGGCCGCGTGGTGGAGCGGCTTACCTCGGCGGATCTGGTGGCCGGGCGTATCGCGGAGGCGTATACGCGCAATCTCATGGTCGCGAGCAAAGGGTTCAGGCGGGAAGCGGTGGCGCAAAGCGGGTAGGGCAATACCCCCTCTGCCCTGCCGGGCAGAGGGGGTATTGCCGCCATCCTCACGCGAATTGCGCGCTACCCGCCGGCAGCTTGTCCCGTCCGATCAGCGCCCCATGATGCCCGATCACCGCCGCGGCGACTCGGGCGGCGAACGCCGCGGCGGCCGCCGGACTGTCGCCGCTGGCAAGACGGGCGAGGAAGGAGCCGTTGAAGCTGTCGCCGGCGCTTGTCGTGTCGACGACGGCGGAAACCTGCGAGGCGGGAACATGAACGCGCTCATCTCCGGCGAAGCTCAGCGCCACGCGGTTCGCTCCGTCTTTGACAACGACGTTTTCGGCGCCCAGTGACCGATAGCGTTCGATCGTCGCTTCGACGGATGCGTCGCCGAAATGCGTCGCCTCGTCGTCATAGCTGGGCATAACCATGGTTGCGGACCGCGCACCGGCTTCGATCGTCGCGCGCATCCGAGCGGCGTCGTCCCAAAGGCGCGGGCGGATGTTCGGGTCGAAGACCACGTTCCTGCCGCCAGCCTTTGCCCGCCGAAGCTCGGCCAGCAATGTCTCTGCTGCTAGGGGCGAGAGGATCGCCAGCGTAATCCCGGAGAAAAATACGACGTTCACCGCCTCGATTGCCGCCCGGAGCCGGTCGGGGTCGTCGGCGAGCAATTTCGCCGCCGAGGCCGAGCGCCAATAGGAGAAGCTGCGCTCGCCGTCCTTGAGATGGATCATGTAAAGACCGGGCATCCGCCCTTCGATCTTTCGGATGTGAGAGGTGCCCACGCCGGTGCTTTCGATGAAGGTCAGGAGTTCCTGCGACACGATATCGGTTCCGACGGCCGTAAAATAATCGACCGTCCAGTCCGCCGGCAGGAAGAGGCGCGCGTAATAGGCTGTATTGAAGCTATCGCCTGCATAGCCTTTCCGCAGCATGCCGCCTTCCGCCTGCATGAGCTCCACCATGCACTCGCCAATCGAAAGCATCTTCCCTGCCATTCACTCCTCCCATTTTTGCTGATCCGAATTAAGCCGATGTCGCCGAGCGAGCAAGCGAATGTTGGGGGCGGCGTTTACTCGAAGCGGCGGTGAAGATAAATCTGAATTGCTGAACCAAACACGGAGACCTGCGCATGGCGGCCCCATCGGAATCGGATGACAACTGGTGGCGCGGAGCGGTCATCTATCAGGTCTATCCGCGATCTTTCCAGGACACCGACGGCGACGGAATGGGTGACCTTCGCGGCGTTACCCGGCGGCTTCCGCATATCGCCTCGCTCGGTGTCGATGCCATCTGGCTCTCGCCTTTCTTCACCTCGCCCCAAGCGGACATGGGCTATGACGTTTCGGATTATTGCGACGTCGATCCGATGTTCGGCACGCTCGACGATTTCGACGAGATGATGGCGGAAGCCCATCGGCTGGGACTCAAGGTGATTATCGACCAGGTGATCTCGCACACATCCGACCGGCATCCCTGGTTCATGGAGAGCCGTTCGAGCAGGACGAATGCCAAGGCGGACTGGTATGTATGGGCCGACCCGAAACCGGACGGCACGGCGCCGAACAACTGGCTTTCAATCTTCGGCGGCCCGGGCTGGGAGTGGGATGGGGTCCGCAGGCAATATTACCTGCACAATTTCCTTTCGTCGCAGCCCGATCTCAATTTCCATAACCCTGAAGTTCAGGAAGCTGTGCTGGCGACGGTCCGCTTCTGGCTGGACCGAGGCGTGGACGGTTTCAGGCTCGATACGGCGAACTTCTATTTCCACGATCGGCTTTTGCGGGACAACCCGCCGCTGGTGCCGGATCCGGACGCGACGAGCCGCGACGCGCCAGAGGTCAATCCTTACGGCATGCAGAACCACCTCTATGACAAGACGCAGCCGGAAAACATCGATTTCCTGCGCCGGTTCCGGGCGCTGCTCGATGAATATGGCGGCCGCGCGACGGTGGGCGAAATCGGCGACGGATCACGCTCGCTGCAGACGGTTGCCGCCTATACGAGTGGCGGCGACAAGCTGCACATGTGCTACACATTCGACCTGCTCGGACCGGAATTCACCGCGCGTCACATCCGCCGCTGCGTTGAGAGTTTCCAGGCAACGGTGGCCGACGGCTGGGTCTGCTGGGCCTTTTCCAATCACGACGTCATGCGCCATGTCAGCCGCTTTGCGTTGCGCGAGGCCGACCGTGCGCGCGTGGCGAAGCTCGCGATTTCGTTGCTGGCCACTCTGCGGGGCACCATCTGCCTTTACCAGGGGGAGGAATTGGGATTGCCGGAAGCCGACCTTGCCTTCGAAGAACTGCGCGATCCATACGGAATCCGCTTCTGGCCCGCCTTTGCCGGACGCGACGGATGCCGGACGCCGATGGTATGGGGAAGTGAACTGAAGAATGCCGGCTTTTCCGACGGCGTTCCCTGGCTGCCGGTGCGCGAAGGGCACCGGACGCTGGCGGTGGACGCGCAGGATGGTGTCGAGGGTTCCGTGCTCGAGCACTATCGAGACACCCTTGAATTCCGCCGGAGGCGGCCGGCGCTCGTCGATGGAGACATGGCGTTCCTCGGCACCAACCAGGATATTCTGGTCTTCACGCGGGAGAAAGACGGCGATCGGCTGCTGTTCGTCTTCAACCTGACGCCGGAACCGCAGACGTTTCAGCTTCCGGCAACGCTCGTGGCCGAGCCGCTGCCGATGCCCGGATTCGCGCCGCCTTTCGCGGACAATGCGATCACGCTTGCTGCGCTCGACGTTTTCTGCGGCAGGCTGCGTTAGGTCATCAGGTCAGGCTCTGTCGTGCGGGCTTTCATGCTCTGAAACACGATCAGGTTGGGCGCATTGCGGTTCGGGTCTCTCGAAACTGGCGGATCACCTTTTCTTGGGAAGGTGAGAACGCCACGAATGTTGAAATGAAGGACTACCATGGCAACCGATACGCAGCGCCATCCATCCATCGGGCCTGCCCATCCGGGTGAGATGCTGGGTGAGATCATGATACCCGCCACTGGCAGGAGCAAGGCGGAGATCGCACGCCGGCTCGGCGTCTCCCGGTCTACCCTCTACGATATTCTGAACCAGAAGCAGCCGGTGACTCCTGCAATTGCAGTGCGTCTGGGTAAGCTTTTTGGAGATGGGCCCGGCATCAGGATGCAGGCGGCTTACGACACATGGCACGCTGGCGTGAGATCGACGTCAGCGGCATTGAGACCTTGGGTCGACCTACTGCATGTTTCCTTTAATCGGATCCGATTGAAGGACAAAAACATGCAGCAGATCAAAGTGCTACAGCGGCCTTTGTGCGTCTGATAAGACGCACGGCGCTGTAGAGCATTTCCGCTTTTCTCCGTATCGCGGAAACTCTGCAGCCCCTTGTTTGGCGCAATTCCGGACGGAAAAGCGCTTCGCATCCCGCGCGAGATTGCTGCGCCCCTTCCTCTAACTTCACCCGATCAGCATAAATCTGTCCACATCCACGAGCCCGCGATCCGAAATCTTCAGGTGGGGGATCACCGGCAACGGCAGGAAGGCGAGTTGCAGGAATGGTTCTTCCAGCGTGGCACCGAGGGCGAAGGCGGCCTGACGCAGATGGTGAAGCGTATCCCGGACGCTCTCATAGGGTTCGAGACTCATGAGGCCGGCGACGGGCAGGGCGATCTCGCCAGTGACTTTGCCATCCTCGACGACGACGAAGCCGCCCTTGATTTCGCTTAATCGGTTGACTGCGAGCGCCATGTCTTCGTCGCCGGCCCCCACGACGCAGATGTTGTGGCTGTCATGGCCGACCGTGGACGCTATCGCACCCTTCTTGAGGCCGAAGCCCTGGACGAAGCCGTTGGCATGATTGCCGTTGACGCCGTGGCGCTCGATCACGGCGACCTTGATGATGTCACGGTCGAGATCGACACCCGTTTGATTGCCTTCGGCGGGTAGCCGGTAGCGGCGGTGTTCGGTGATGATCTTGCCGGGCAGAACGCCCAGAACCGGGGTCTCTCCTTCGTTGTAGGGGAGACCGAAATCGGCTGCCCGGACCTTGCGTGCCTTGACGCTGTCGAGCCCCACCGGCTCTACCGGCCGGCGTTCTGCGAAGAGAGCATCCGTGACGCGCCGTCCGGCGGAAAAGACGATTCCCGCCCTGCAGTCTTCCAGGCTGTCGATAACGACGAGGTCGGCGCGCCAGCCCGGAGCGACGAGGCCGCGATCGCGAAGGCCGAAGGCGCGTGCGGCTGAAATCGAAGCGGCGCGATAGATGGCGAGCGGCTCGACGCCGGCCGCGATTGCGGTGCGGATCATGTGATCGAGGTGGCCCTGTTCGGCAATGTCGAGCGGGTTGCGGTCGTCCGTGCAGAGCGCCAGATAGGGTGAGAGCCGCTCGGTGATGAGAGGCATAAGCGCTTGCAAATCCTTCGAGACGGAACCTTCGCGCACAAGGATGTGCATGCCCTTGCGTATTTTCTCGAGTGCTTCCCCCGCGCTTGTGCATTCATGATCTGTGCGGATTCCGGTCGCGAGATAACCGTTCAGTTCCTTTCCGCGAAGGAGGGGGGCATGGCCGTCGATATGCCCATCCTGGAAGGCATCGAGTTTTGCAAGGCAAATCGGATCCTTGTTGACGACACCCGGAAAATTCATGAACTCGGCAAGCCCGATCACCTTCGGGTGGTTGCGAAAGGGGATAAGGCGCTCCACCGGTAGGTCGGCGCCCGAGGTTTCGAGATGCGTAGCCGGCACGCAGGAGGAGAGTTGGACGCGGATGTCCATGATCGTCTCCATGGCCGAATCCAGGAAATACTGGATGCCTTCGGTGCCGAGCACATTGGCGATCTCGTGCGGATCGCAGATCGCAGTGGTGACACCAAGCGGCAGCACGCAGCGGTCGAACTCGTGCGGCGTCACCAGCGACGATTCGATGTGGAGATGCGTATCGATGAAGCCCGGCACGATGACGCGGCCGGTGACGTCGATCTCCTCGCGGCCCTGATAGTCGCCGCAGGTGCCGACGATACGCCCACCCGAGATGGCGATGTCGGAGGCAACGAGTTCCCCCGTGACGAGATCGAAGAACCGCCCGCCCTTGAGCACGATTTCCGCCGGCCCGCGGCCCACGCCCTGATCTATGAGACGCTCCAGCGCTTCGGACATCTATGCACCTCGCACTTGATCCTGATCATGACAATAACCCTCTCCCCGCGGTCGGGGAAAGGGCCTCGCACATGGCAGGAAACGCTTCAGATATTGTTCTTCAGCACGTCGCGTAGCTTGTCGAAAAGCTCGTCGATCTGCTGTTTTTCGATGATCAGCGGCGGTGACAGCGCAATGATGTCGCCTGTGGTGCGGATCAGAAGGCCCTTCTCATAGGCCTTCAGGAAAGCGGAAAAGGCGCGCTTCGTCGGCTCTCCGGCGATCGGCTCGAGCTCGATCGCGCCGATCAGTCCGATATTGCGGATGTCGATGACATGGGGGCAGTCCTTCAGCGCGTGCAACGCCTCCTCCCAATAGGAAGCAAGCTCGGCGGCGCGCGTCAGAAGGCCTTCCTCCTTGTAGGTGTCCAGCGTTCCGAGTGCTGCTGCCGAGGCGATCGGGTTGCCGGAATAGGTATAGCCGTGGAAGAACTCGATCAGGTGCTCCGGACCGGTCATGAAGGCGTCGTGGATTTCCGATGTCACGAAGACCGCGCCCATCGGGATGACGCCGTTGGTGAGGCCCTTGGCGGTGGTAATGATGTCCGGCTTGACGTCGAAATATTGCGCGGCAAAGGGCGTGCCGAGCCGGCCATAGCCGGTGATCACCTCGTCGAAGATCAGCAGGATGCCATGTTTGGTGCAGATTTCGCGCAGTTTCTGAAGATAGCCCTTCGGCGGGATGAGAACGCCGGTCGAGCCGGCCACGGGTTCAACGATGACCGCCGCGACCGTCGAGGCGTCATGAAGCGTGACGATGCGCTCGAGTTCGGCGGCGAGATCGGCGCCGTGCTCGGGCTCGCCGCGGCTGAAGGCGTTTTTGGCTGGCAAATGCGTGTGCGGAAGGTGATCGACGCCCGTCAGCAGCGTGCCGAACATCTTGCGATTGGCGACGATCCCGCCAACCGAAATGCCGCCGAAGTTGACGCCATGATAGCCGCGCTCGCGGCCGATGAGGCGGAAGCGCGAGCCGTTGCCCTTGGCGCGGTGATAAGCGAGCGCGACCTTCAGCGCGGTATCGACCGATTCCGAGCCTGAATTGGTGTAGAGAACGTGGTTCATGCCTTCGGGCGCGATATCGACCAGCCGGTTTGCGAGTTCGAATGCCTTGGGGTGACCGAGCTGAAAGGCCGGCGCGTAGTCCAGTTCGCCCGCCTGCTCGCGGATCGCTTCGGTGATTTTCGGCCGACAATGGCCGGCATTGACGCACCAGAGTCCGGCTGTACCATCGAGAACCGTCCGTCCGTCATGGGTGGTGTAGTACATGTCCTTGGCGCCAACGAAGAGCCGCGGCTCCTTCTTGAACTGCCGGTTGGCCGTGAAGGGCATCCAGAATGCGCGCAAATCATTCGGCGTCGTATTCAGGCGGTTGGACATGTCTCATCTCCTCCTCGATTCGTGGCGATGCTGGCCTCCGCCAGAACGTAGCACCGATTCAATATCCTGCCACCGCCGGATCGCAGAAATGCGGTAAACGGAACCTTCGAGTGGGCATCCAAGCCGGCCCCTCGTGCCCAGGCGTGCTGCGTCGCTCCCCTCATGCTTGAATGCCACGCCGGTTGAACGAGTCACGACGGTAAAAAAAATCGATTTGCAAATCGATTTTTTTGCGTAATGTTGGCGTCCATGAGCACAATCGCAAAAGTGGCAGCAAGGGCTGGCGTGTCGCCGACGACGGTTTCTCACGTGATCAATCATAGCGATCGCGTGTCGAAACCCCTGCGCGAGCGCGTCGAGGCGGCGATCAAGGATCTCGGTTACAAACCCAATCCGCAGGCGCAGAGCCTGCGGACGGGGCGCACCAATATCGTCGCAATGCTGATCCCCGACATCCGCAACCCGTTTTATCCGGAGCTCGTCAAGGCAGCGCAGTCGGAGCTTGAAGTTGCCGGTCTGGACATGCTGATCTTCAACACCGACGTTCCGGGCGGTCAGTCCCAGGATCATGGGCGCGAATACCTGCGCCAGATCGGCAACAAGCGCGTCGATGGTCTCATCGTCGGCGACTTTGCCCTGCACGGCATGCATGACGCGCTGATGCGCGTCGAGACGCCGACCGTCTTCATTGGCAACCTGCCGAATCACGCCGTGGATTGCGTCCGGATCGACGATTTCGGCGGCGGCTACCAGATGGGTGCTTACCTGGCCGGGAAGGGCCATCGGCGCATTGCCCATGTAACCGGTCCGTCATTCTTCGCCGAAGCGATGTCGCGGGCGGATGGCTTCGAACAGGGATTGGCCGACCATGGTGCAACGCCCGATCCCGGTTTGCGCTTCGAGGGCAGCTATCTTGCGCCTTCCGGCAAGGCAGCCGCCGAATGGCTGCTTGCCGGACACGGCGGTGATCTGCCGTCGGCAGTCTTCTTCGGCAACTATCTGATGGCAGCTGGCGCTTTGGCCGAGTTCTACGACCGCGGCATTCGCATACCCGACGATTTCAAGGTCGCAGTATTCGGCGATCAGCCGCAGCTCGAATATGTCCGGCCGCGGCTGACCCGCGTCGGCAACGCGCCGGCCGAACTGGCGCGCCGCGCAACTCGCATGCTGCTCGAACGGATCAACGGAACCTATGAGGGAGAGCCGAGAAGCGAGGTCGTTTCATGCGTGCTGCGGGAGTTCGAGACAGCGTGACATCGCTCAAGTGAGGCGGCCCTGAGGAGAGGGCCTGAACAAGTGTGAGAGGGAGGTACCAATGAAGAATAGATCCAACCTTGTTGCGGCATCCGGCAAGTCGCGCCGGGAATTTCTCCGCAACGGCGCAACCTTCGCCGCCGCCGGACTGGCCGGCGGCCTGAGCGGCTTTCCGTTCATCAACCGGCTGCCGGTGCGTGCCCAGGACGCCCCGTTGAAGTTCTGGCAATTTTACGCGCCCGGCGGCCAGGTGAAGCCGCAGGTCGAATGGTTCGAGAAAACCGTCGCCGATTGGAACGCAACGCACGACCAGAAGGTCGAGCTCGAATTCATCCCGAACAAGGAATACATCAACGGTCCGAAGCTCGCGACCGCCTTCGCCTCCGGTGACGGGCCGGACATCTTCATCATCTCGCCCGGCGACTTCCTGCGCTATTACAATGGCGGGGTTCTGCAAGATCTGACGCCCTATATCGACGAGAAGGCCCGGGCCGATTTCCCGGAAAGCGTGCTTGCGAACCGTATGGTCGACGGCAAGATCTTCGGCCTTCCGATGGAAGTCGAGCCGATGGCGATGTTCTACTCCATCAAGGCCTTTGAGGATGCCGGCCTCAATGAGAATGACGTGCCGAAGACCTGGGACGAACTGTTGGAACTGGGCAAGAAACTGACCACGCCGGAACGTTATGGCCTGCTGTTCCAGACCGCGCCGGGCTATTACCAGAACTTCACCTGGTATCCCTTCCTCTGGCAGGGCGGCGGCGAATTCCAGAACGCCGAGGGAAAAAGCGCGTTCGACTCGCCCGCGACCGTGCAGGCGCTGAAGCTCTGGCAGGATGCCGTGAATTCGGGCGCCGCACCCCGGCAGGTACTCGGCAACGGCGCCAACGACAGTGTCGCCAATCTCGCCTCCGGCTATTGCGCGATCCAGAATGTCGGTATCTGGGCCATTTCCCAATTGAAGAACAACGCCAAGGACTTCCCCTACGGCGTGTTCCGCTTGCCGACGCCGGCGAATGGCAAGTACGTCACAGTCGGCGGCGGATGGGCTTTCGTCGCCAATTCCAAAGGCAAGAACCCGGAAGCTGCCGGGCAGTTCTGCGCCTGGGCGCTGGCATCGATGGATCAAGGCTCGATCGATCGTGTCGCGAGCTGGTGCACCGAAGCGAAATCCGACATGCCCCCGCGCGACAGCGCTCTGAAAGCACGTGAAGCGGCATTCAGCGAAGGCATAATCGGCCAGTTCGCCAAAGAGATTCACCCGGGTACGCGCGCCGAGCCGCGGGTGCCGCCGGAAGTCTACAAGATCATCTCGGACGCCGTACAACAGGCCATGCTCGGTGGCGCCGACCCGCAGGCGACCGCGACCACGGCCTCGCAGCGGCTCGACGCCTACCTGGCCTCCTATTCCGGCGCGCCGATTCTTTAATCCTCCCCGGGGGCGGCCGCTCCGGTTTTCAAACCCGGCGGCCGCCCAGCACGTCCAGGAAAGCGCACGAGGCTTTCCATCCGGACGTGTGCATTTTCAAAAAGGTTAGAGAAGCGGTGCGAGAATAGCCATGAGCACGTCAGTCCGTCCCAAAACAAAATTCAGGCACAGCCGCCTGTCGGCCCGAAATCGCGAATGGATCGCCGGCTACCTTTTCGTGCTGCCCGACGCGCTCGGCCTGCTGGTTTTTCTCGGCCTGCCGATGCTCCTGTCGCTGGTGCTCGGGCTCTACGACGTCGACGGTTTCGGAGCCTACCGTTTCGTTGGAATGGCCAACTACACGAAAATGATGCGTGACCCGCTGTTCTGGCAGTCCGCCAAGGTGACCGCGCTTTACGCGCTCATGCTGGTGCCGCTTCTCTATGTCTGCGGCCTGAGTTTGGCGCTGCTTGTTCAGAAAACCAACCGCTTCAACGGCGTCATCCGCTCGATGTTCTTCGCCCCACATATGGTCAGCCTCATCGTGGTGGCTCTGGTCTGGCAGTTCCTCGTCGTCGACAAGATTGGCGTCCTCAGCCGCCTCACGCCGGCTCTGGGACTCGGGGGCATCTCTTTCCTGGGTGATCCCGACTATGCACTCTTTACCGTCGTGGCGGTCAGCGTCTGGTTCCTGATGGGCTACTACATGCTGATCTTCCTCGGCGGGCTGCAGGACATTCCGGCCATGTATTACGAGGCGGCGACCATGGATGGCGCCGGACCGATCGCAAAATTCTGGTACATCACCCTGCCGCTGCTTAAGCCCACGAGCTTCTTCGTGATCATGATCTCCATGGTGGCGGCCGTGGCAGGATCACAGGCCTTCGACATCATCTGGGTCATGACGGGCGGCGGTCCCGCCAATTCCACCTCGGTACTGATCGTCTATATCTACCAGCAGGCCTTTAGTTTCGGAGCGTTCGGCTATGCAGCGGCCATGGCCTCGATCCTGGTGATTTCGCTGATGGCCATGACCGGCCTGATGTTCCTGCTGACCCGCGGAGGCCGCTTCAGCTATGAGTAAACCGTCTCTCTATTTCAGTAATTCGCAGGTAACCGCCGTCCGCTTGATCTGGATGACGGTGGCGGCCATCCTCGCGCTAATGACGGTCTTCCCTTTGTTGTGGATGGTCTCGATCGCCTTCAAGGGCGCTCAGGAGTCGTTTTCTCCGGCGCTGCTGCCGTCGGCGCCGACCTGGTCGAACTTCGTCTATGTGCTGACCGAGGTGCCGTTCATCCGCTATATGCTGAACAGCCTTTTCGTGTCGGTCACCGTCACGGTGGTGGCGCTGTTCTTCCATTCGATGGCGGGTTACGCGCTGGCCAGGCTGCGCTTCCCGGGCCGGGAACTGATCTTCCTCGCCATCTTCTCGACTCTGCTCGTGTCGCTGCCGGTCGTCATCGTGCCGCTGTTCATCATCGTGCGCGCCATGGGCATGCTGAACACCTATGGCGGGATCATCATTCCGTCGATCTTCAACGCCTTCGGCATCTTCCTGCTCAGGCAATATTATCTGTCCTTGCCGCGTGAAATCGAGGAGGCGGCCGTGATGGACGGCGCCGGATACTGGCGCATCTATTGGAGCGTCATCCTGCCTCTGTCCAAGCCAATTCTGTCGGCACTGGCCATCCTGTTCTTTCTCGCCAACTGGAATGCCTTTCTGTGGCCGCTGACGGTCGCATCCGACCAGAAATTCTGGGTCGTGCAGGTCGGTATCGCCAACTTCAAGAGCGAGTATTCGGCGGCCTGGAACTACATGTTGGCGGCTTCGACGATCGTTGCCATCCCCACCCTCGTCCTGTTCCTGGTCTTCCAACGGCAGATCATGGACTCGATAAAGACAAGCGGTCTGAAATGACAACCCAAAACGCCAGGGATCAAAGAATGAACAATGCCGGCCTTTCACCGTTGCGCGGTCTCGCAAAGCTGCGCGATGCAAAGACGAGACGATTCTCGAGTTATGACCGGACAGGCGGCAATGACGACCGGTTGCATATCGAGCCGGGCCAGACGGTCACCATCGCTGAATATGCGGGCGCGGGCATCGTCACCCATATCTGGGTCACGATCCAATGCGAAAGCGAAAGTTACCTTCGCAAGGCTGTCTTGCGCGCCTGGTGGGACGGCGAGGGCGCGCCCAGCATCGAGGCGCCGATCGGCGACTTTTTCGGCATGGGGAATGCGCGCACAGGAAACTATGCCAGCTTGCCGATGCAGGCGAGCCCGGAAGACGGCAAGGCCTTCAATTGCTACTTCCCGATGCCGTTCGGCTCGGGCATGAAATTCACCATCACCAATGAAGCCGAGCACGATCTGCTCTTTTATTACTATATCGACCTCGAGCTGCATGATGAGCTGGAAGAGGACCTCGGCCGCTTTCATGCGCAATACCGCCAGGAACGGCCCGAAAACTTCGACGAGGCCGGGCTGACGAATGAGCAGGTGCTGTTCGGCGGCGAGAATGTCGACGGCAAGGGCAACTACGTCATCCTCGACGCTGCCGGTCACGGCCACTATGTCGGCGTGCTCTACAGCGTCTACTCACACCGCCGCTCCGAGGTATGGGACTGGTACGGCGAGGGCGACGATATGATCTACGTTGACGGCGAGCCGGGCATTTCGGTCCCGGACGGCATCCGTAAGCCGGATCCCCGCATCGGTCCGAAAGCGGCGCTGATCGAAGATCGGCCGGAATCCGCGCCCGGAGCCAACGACGCCTGGCCACCGACGCTGCACGGCACCGGCACGGAAGACTATTTCAACACCGCATGGTGTCCGACGCAGGACTATGACGCCCCCTACCACGGCATCATCTCCGCCGGCGGTCCGAACTGGACCGAGCCGGTGACCCTCTATCGCTGGCACATCGAGGACCCGGTGATTTTCCATAAGAACATCCGGGTGACGATCGAGCATGGTCACGCCAACAGACGCGCCGACGATATGTCCTCCGTTGCCTTCTGGTATCAGGCCGAGCCGCACAAGCCGTTCGGCGCTTTCCCCAAGGTCGAGGACCGGATTCCAACCTTTCGCCGCCCCTACCACAATTGGTCGGCGGTCGAAGCCAGGACGAGGCGCTGAATCATGGCTCGGGTAGAAATCGAAAACATCACCAAGCGTTATGGACATCTGGAAGTCGTTCATGGCGTCTCAGCCTGCATAGAAGACGGCGAGTTCGTCATTCTGGTCGGGCCGTCCGGCTGCGGAAAATCCACCCTGCTCAGGATGATCGCCGGGCTGGAACATATATCCGACGGCACGATCAGCATCGACGGCGAGGTCGTCAACGATGTCGCTCCCAAGGACCGCAACATCGCGATGGTGTTCCAGAACTACGCGCTTTATCCGCATATGACGGTGGCGCAGAACATGGCCTTCTCGCTGAAGCTCTCCGGGCTGGGCAAGGACGAGACCCGGGACAAGGTCGGCAATGCGGCGCGAATCCTCGGCCTCGAGAAGCTGCTCGATCGCTATCCCGGTCAGCTCTCCGGCGGCCAGCGGCAGCGTGTGGCCATGGGTCGCGCGATCGTCCGCGACCCGGAGGTGTTCCTCTTCGATGAGCCGCTGTCGAATCTCGACGCCAAGCTGCGCGTGCAGATGCGCGCCGAAATCAAATCGCTGCACCAGCGGCTGAAGACCACCACGATCTATGTCACCCACGACCAGGTCGAGGCGATGACCATGGCCGACCGTATCGTCGTCATGCGCGACGGCCTGATAGAGCAGGTCGGCTCGCCGCTCGACCTCTATGACGAACCGGCCAACCTCTTCGTCGCCGGCTTCATCGGAAGCCCGACGATGAACTTCATTGAAGGCGCCATGGAAGCCGATATATTTCGTGGAACGGGAGGAATCGAATGCCATTCGAACCTGCCGGCGGCCTTCCACGGAGCGCTTGTTGCCGGCATCAGGCCCGACAAGATCAAACTCGGCAAAAGCGGTGGTCCTTTTGAGGTTCTGGTCGTCGAGCCCACGGGCGCCGAAACACAAGTCGTCGTTCAATCAGGAGACCTGCAACTGGTTGCGCTGGTTCAGGGGCGCGTAACCTACAGGCCCGGCGAAAGCGTGGGGGTAACGCTCGACGAAACGGCAGTGCATTTTTTCGACGCCAGGACCGAGCAGAGGATCGAGCACCTGGATCGCAACCTTGGCAGCGTTTCTCGGCAGTAACTCAGTCTTCCTCCAGGAATCCCGGGGACACGCCAAACCGGATCACGATGATCCAGGTCGGATCGACCTAGATCATGAACGTGATCGTTTCCAATGCGTCAGAGCGGGGTGCGGTGGGAAGACGGGACAGCCTTTTCTTCATCCCGGCCGAGGCGAAACGATCCACCTTTCACGGCCTCGACCACTGCGGCCAAGGTGTCTTCGCGCTTATGTCCGTCGGTCGGAAGAACGTGCCGCTCGAGCGCTCCCAGCGACGAGAGCTGTCGATGCAGCGCCGTGATGGGTTCGGGATCGGTCAACGTTTCGCCGCCGCGCTGCTGGCAACGCCGGATCGCGACATGGAGTGGTGGACGCAGAACGATGTAGTGGATCGGAGCCGCCATCCTCCTGAATGGCTCCAGGAACCAGGGTCCGATGATGCCGTCTACGATGACGAAGTAACCACCATCGGCGTAAGCCGCGGCGGCTTTCGTCAACACATCGACGACCACGGTGTTTTGTTTATGGGCTTCAGCCAGATAAGGCGGTATCGCCCCATTCTTGATGAAATGCCAGAAGTCGTCGCAGTGAAGGTGGACCTTGGGTAATCCCGGCGCTGCGGCAAGCGCCTGCGCCGTCGTGGTTTTTCCCGAGCCGGGCGGCCCGGTGAGGATGAGAACTTCGCCCGAATCGTTCATAGCGCCCCCAACACAGCAGAAAACAAAGCCCCGCCATCGAATCGGCGGGGCTCAATCAGGCATTGCTGCCGGTCGACGGAGGTCTTGGGAGATTACGCCGATTTGCGAATGAGAGGCTTTTCTTCCACGGCATTGGTTTGTTCGCCGTAGATTTCGGATAGTGCGCCCAGGATCTTCAAAACGGCGTCGGAAGAGCTCGAATAATAGATCGTCTGTGCGTCGCGACGGGTACTGACCAGATTCTGGGCACGAAGCTTCGAAAGGTGTTGAGAAAGTGCCGACTGGCTCAGCCCGACCTTATTGGCCAAGGTACCAACCGCCATTTCCTCCTTGACGAGAGAGTCGAGGATGAGCAGGCGTTTCGGATTTGCCATGGCCGAAAGGAAGCCGGCCGCTATTTCGGCTTCCTCGTGTTTTTCAGGCGGAAGAGGCTGCATCGTGTGCTCCATGCGAAAATTCATCACACGTACTTATGATTGACGAAGCACGATCATTAGCCGTGATGCATAAAAGGGCAACCACCCACTGCAAGAAATGGGGGTAGCTAAGATGGGATTAACGGTTAAGTTTTTTTAGAAATGGCCGTAATTCGGCTGTCTCGGCAAGGGGCGTATCGAATTCGAGGCGGCGCAGACGGTCCCCGTCCGAAAGGTCGAGACCCGCCGCATCGATGCCGACGATCTTCCAGTCGCCTTCGGGGGCGTGGCAATGCCCGGTTGCATAATGTCTCACGGCGTCGGCGTGATCACTGTTCATGTGTTCTATCGCGCCGCCTTCCATTTCCGCAAGCGCGTCGGCGGCCGGTGAAGCGATGGCGAGGTCCTCTGCCGTCAGCACATAGGCGCGGCCGAAACCGCCATTCAGGCTCGCCCGAAGCGGCTTGAGACGGAAGAAGCCGAAGTCCGGAAAATCGACATAAAGCTTGGACTTGGGGTGCCGGCGGAGGAAGCGCTCGCGAAGACGCTGGTGAAGGGGGCCATCCCGCGGAACCGCCTCCGCAGCGCATTGGACGGTCAGCCGAGGATGGGCGAGCGGGTCGCCTTTGCCAGGCTCTCCGGTCAGCAGCGAAGCGCGCCGGTCTGCGGTGAGCGCCTGCGTATGTGTCGATAGCCGCGACACCAGAATGACGGGCGTGCCGTCGATATCGATGCCGACGAGGACGCGGCTGACGAAAGGAAAGCCGCCGCTCCCCGGTTCCGTCACGGCCAGAGCGGCGCTTCTCGCCGACCGAAGGAGCACCCGTGCGAGCTTGCGCGCCTCGTCATCCGTCTCGCGCAGCACATTGGGTTTTTCGCTCATGCTTCGTCTCCTTGCGACGGTCCGTCGTGCCGCGTCAGTTTTTGCTGCGGTGGCGCGTCAGTCCCTCGACGATGTTCTGCGCGTCGATAGTACCGACGACCGCGCCGTTGTCGACCACACCTATGCTGCCCGGCTGGCGCGACATGGCATCGAGAATATCGACGAGTGGCGTGGTTGGCTTTGCGGTCGCCGTGACGCCGGTACTTGCAGCGGTTCGCCCGACACCGCTCTGCATCACATCCTTCGCCGTCAGCATCGAAATCGGATTCATGTGCTGGACGAAATCGGCGACATACTGGTTTGCCGGGCTCCTCACGATCTCCTGCGGCGTTCCGCACTGGATGATTCTTCCACCTTCCATGATGGCGATCCGGTTGCCGATGCGGAAGGCCTCGTCGAGGTCGTGGCTGACGAAGATGATCGTTTTTTTTAACCGCCGCTGGAATTCGAGCAATTCGTCCTGAAGGCGTGTGCGGATCAGCGGGTCGAGTGCCGAGAACGGTTCGTCCATCAGAAGGATAGGGGCTCCGGTGGCAAAGGCCCTGGCAAGGCCGACGCGCTGTTGCATGCCGCCTGAGAGTTCGTTGACCTTGCGATCCGCCCATTGCGTAAGATTGACGAGTTCAAGCTGCTCGTCGACGCGCTTGCGCCGTTCGGCATCGGCTACGCCTGCCAATTCGAGCCCGAAACCGACATTGTCCGCCACGCTTCGCCACGGCAGAAGGGCAAACTGCTGGAACACCATCGAGACCGTATGCATGCGGAAGTCCCGCAGAGACTTGGCGTTGCAGCGATAAGGGTTGAGAGCCCCGTTCCCGGTCTTCACCTCGACCTCGCCGCGCACAACCGGCGCAAGGCCGTTGACGGCCCTGAGCAGCGTCGACTTGCCGGAACCGGACAGCCCCATCAGAACGAGAATCTCGCCCTCGTTGATGGTCAGCGAAGCGCCGGCGACCCCCAGGACCAGCCCGGTGGCAGCACCGATCTCGTCCCGCGTCTTGCCCTGATCGACCATTTGCGTTGCGATCTGCGGATTTTTGCCGAAGATGATGTCGACATTCTTGAAAATGACGGCGTCGGTCATGCGCCTTCTCCTTCATCGGACGAACGGAAAAGGCGGTCGAGGACGATCGCAAGAATGACGATGCAGAGGCCGGACTCGAATCCCCTGGCGATGTTCACCGTGTTCAGAGCCCTGAGTACCGGCACTCCGAGGCCGTCGGCTCCGACGAGCGCCGCGATCACCACCATCGAAAGGGACAGCATGATCGTCTGCGTGAGACCCGCCATGATCTGCGGCATGGCGAAGGGAAGTTCTACCTTGCGCAGCACCTGCCAGGGCGTGGCGCCGAAGGATTCTGCGGCCTCCACAAGCGCAGGCGGTGTCGAGATGATACCGAGCCGCGTCAGCCGGATTGGCGCGGGTATGGCGAAGATAACGGTGGCGATCAGCCCGGGTACCATGCCGAGACCGAAGAGAATCAGCGCCGGGATGAGGTAGACGAAGGTGGGGATCGTCTGCATCAGGTCCAGGATCGGGCGCATGAACGAGTAAATCCAGGCGCGGCGCGCGGCGGCTATACCGAGCGGCACCCCGACGGCCATGCTGACGAAGGTCGCCGCAAGCACCAGGGCCAGCGTTTCCGTGGTCTCCTGCCAGTATCCCTGATTGACGATCAGCAGCATTCCGAGACAGGTGAAAACGGCAATGCCGATGGACCGGCGAAACCACCATGCCAGCGCCGTCACGATGGCGATGACGATGAGCGGATGCGGCGTTTGGAGAATGTAGAGCAGGACGGAAATGATGCCCGAAAGCACATTGGCGAGCTGGTCGAAGAAAAGGTCGAAATTCGTCGTCAGCCAGTCGACAAAGGCCTTCGCCCAGGCGCCGATCGGGATTGGGTTTTCAGTCAGGAGTTCCACGAAACAGGGTCCCTCTTGCCAGGGTCAGCACTCAGGTCGGAAGACCGGTGGAAAAAAGGCGGGGTGTTTCCCCGCCTCACTGCACGCATCCCCATAACGCAGCCGATTGGAGCACGGAACATGCAGCAATTCAAATGCTACGCGTGATCCGGTCAGAGGCCCAGCGCGCTCTTGACGGCGGCCGGCCCATCGCCGCCGTCCTTCGTGGTGACCCCCGCAAGCCACGGTTCGATTGCTTGCGGATTGTCCTTCAGCCACGAAGCTGCAGCCTTTTCCGGGTCTTCGCCATCGTTCAGGATCTTGCCCATGATCTCGTTCTCCATCTGGAGCGAAAACGAGAGGTTTTGGAGAAGCTTGCCGACATTGGGGCATTCGGTCGTGTAGCCGGCGCGCACATTGGTATGCACGGTGGCGCCACCGTAGTCGGGGCCGAACACGTCATCGCCACCGGATAGATAGGTGAGCTTGAAATTCGCGTTCATCGGATGCGGCTCCCATCCGAGAAAAACGATCGGGTCGCCGGATTTTTCAGCGCGGGCGACCTGCGCGAGCATGCCCTGCTCGGAAGATTCGACGACTTCGAAGCCCTTGAGATCGAAAGTGCCTTTTTCGACCATGTCGATGATCAGGCGGTTGCCGTCATTGCCCGGCTCGATCCCGTAGATCTTGCCGTCGAGCTCCTCCTTGTGCGCGGCGATATCCTTGAAGTCCTTGATGCCGAGCTCCGCGCCCTTGGCATTTGTCGCAAGCGTGTATTTCGCACCTGCGAGGTTCTCGCGTACCGTCTCGACGGACTTGTCTTCGCGATAGGGGGCGATGTCCGCTTCCATGGTCGGCATCCAGTTGCCGAGAAAGACGTCGATGTCCTTGTTCTTCAGCGAGGTGTAGGTAACGGGCACCGACAGAACCTTCACGTCCGTCTCGTAACCGAGCGCTTCGAGGATGGTCGTCGCGGTCGCGGTGGTTGCTGTGATATCGGTCCAGCCGACGTCGGAGAAGCGGACCGTACCGCAGCTTTCCGGCTCCGCCGCGAATGCGGGTCCGGCGGTCAGGGTTGCCATGCAAACGGCACCTGCCAGCATGAATTCGCGAGAAAGTGTCCTTATCATCGTTGTCGTTCCCCTGCCTCGTGTTCTTCTTAGCCAAACACCAATGAAGCTCGAATACAAGCACCTCGGCATTTAAAGAAGTGTATTGCCTCAGTACATTAAGGGGATGCACAAAGCGACGTCGAATGTCGCAATGCTCACGAAATGCCGGCCTGCCGACGCGCCAGCCGAGGGACGAAGAGCGCAAGCCTCTCTGTCGTGCGGCCGATCGAAAAACCGGCCACCGCCCTTGTCGTTCCGTGCTAAACATCCTTTATATGAGTGCAATCAAGGGCTGAAACAGTCGGCTTTCACTGCTGGCTTAGGGGAGAAGGCAATGGCGACGCTTCAGAATTTTGACGCCGAGATCGATAAGACCAGGAATGTCGTCAAGGACATGCGCAGCAAGCTCGAGCAGTCCGGCGTCGTGCTCGATCAATTCGCCAAGGCGGAGACCAAGCTCGGCGATGTCAATTTCGATATCGAGAACGCCCGCATCCAGGACGTCGTCAACCAGCAGAAGGTGATGGAAGCCAACATCGCCGACCTGATCATCGGACTGGAAGATGCGACCAATGTCTTCGGTGCCGAGTTCGAGAGCATGAAGAGCTATACCGGCTACGAAAAGTTCATCGGCATCTTCTCCAAGCAGAAGATGCAGCGTTTGCGAACCGATCGCGTGCGCAACATGTCGCTTGCCGGCAACCTTCAGGAGCTGCTTTCGAAATCGGACACCATCGTCGGCATCCTCAAGGACCAGAGAGCGATCCTCGACCAGCGCTACAAGACCTCCGAACAGAGCCTCATCCAGGTGATCGAGCGTCGCAAGGGCACGATGGCGTCGCTGGAGCAGACTCAGAAGCGGATCGAGGAACTGAACCCGCTGCTGCTCGACATAGAGAACAGGATCGCAGCCTCGACCGACCAGAAGACCCGCACCGACCTCGAAGGCGAGCGCTCGCAGCTTGCGACCGAATACAACGAAAAGCAGGCGAAGGAGCAAGAACTTCTGGCCGAGAGCCAGACGCTGGAGCGCTACACGGCCATGTTCCAGACCTTCGTCGATTCGCTCAACAACCAGATCGCCGCCCAGAACACGCTGATCAACAAGCTGACGATCGACACCGAACAGCGCATCGTACTTT
The DNA here is from genome assembly GCF_007827695.1 of Sinorhizobium medicae. Lineage (GTDB taxonomy): Bacteria > Pseudomonadota > Alphaproteobacteria > Rhizobiales > Rhizobiaceae > Sinorhizobium > Sinorhizobium medicae. Next base: position 202,005 of record NZ_VITA01000006.1, read on the forward strand.
ACAAGGCGCTGGAGGATTCGCTGAAAACGGCTGCGCAGCAGGATGTGGCGCACAAGATCAACACGCTCGGCAGTCAGGTCGACACTGCCGCCGAGGAGACCATGGCGGGGATCGGAGCGGCCGCGCAGCGCCACATCGGCGACTTGCTGGAGATGCATGAAAAGAACATGCTTGCGACGCAGGATATCCAGCGGCGCAAGAAACTCGCCGACGACGCCTTCGCGCGCCGCTTCCAGACGGTGATGGACAAGCACAACGCCGCAAATTACGTGAAGCAGTGATCGGCAAGGCGGCGATGACCCGATTTCCGACCGGCTTTCGGCCTTTGCCGGGAGAGTTGCCATGAATACCGCCATTTCTCCGGCCGTCAGGCAATATTTCGGTTCCATCCGCGCCGCTCTGGCAGGGCTCGAGCTCTTCCTAGCAGACCGCAACTCGCCGCTTTACCGCAACAGCGTCGTCGGCGAGGTGATCGTTCCCTATCTTGCCCGGCTGAAAGCCTCGATCGCTTGCTGGGAAAACCGCATCGGGTTCGTGGAGCAGTTCCGCATCTCCCGCGCCGAAAGCGGCTTTCCCGTCTACCAGAACGTGTTGGAGCTCGAGAACGATCGGCGCGACGCGGAAAAGCGGCTCGCGAGCATTCCGTCCGCCGATGCATTGCGCGACGAAATGGTCGATTTCATCCTGAGGCAGAAGGCGTTCCCGGAGGCGCTTCAGGTCCGCATGGCCGAAAGGCTCTATCTGGAGCAGATCGGCAAGGGCGACATCTTCTCGCCCTTCGTCCTGCCGGAGACGATCCGGGTTGCCGTCAACCCGAAAACGATGCGGCCCTATTACGTCGTCTCCTGGGGCGCATTCGACGGGAGTCAAACCCTGCCGATGGTCTATATGGCGACGATCGAAGATTCCTCCGAAAACGTGATTGAAATGCTGGTGACGGAGGATGGCAAGCTCAATCCGGGCGTCGAGATTCCGTTGCCGGTCGGCGGCCTGCTCAATCCGCAGCTCGCAAGCCGTTTCGACGATTTCGCCTCCAAGAACAGCGCCTATTCGCTGACGCCGGTGACCATCGCCACCAATCTCGACAAGGATTTCACGGAACTGCATCCAAAACAGCTTCGACGCATCGTGCTTGGCCCCTTCTATTCGGCGGGCATCACCGAGAACAATGCACGGATCAACGACATTCTCTCCCGGGTGCGAAAGAGTGAAAATGCCTGGCTGCTCACCTGGACCGTGCAGGAGGTCTTCTCCAAGGCCGAGCGGCCGGCGAAGAACGGCTTCTGGTCCTCTACGCCGGCGCAGGAGGAGTTTCACATCGAGACCTCCGATCTCGAGGCGGCGCGCATGGGCGTGAGCGCCTATGAGAAGCACGCCCTGGTCCCCCACGACGCCTATCAGGCGCTCTATGCCTCCGGCGAGGCCGCCCAGGTCTTCGGCGATTACAAGGTGCATGTCATTTCCGGCAACCAGGTGGTGAGCGAGGTTTAGGCCATGGCGTTGAACACAGGGCTGACGACCCTGCATGAGGATGAGATCGCAAAACATCAGGCGGTCGCGCAGAGCCTCGTCAGCAAACTGGCCATTCTCGAGCGGGACGACGGCGCCGCCGGCACGCCGCTGGCGGGAACAGGTCGCCGCTTCGTTTCGACGGTCTCGACCGGCGGTCAGCGCCGTAGCCGCGAGGTCGAACTCGCGCGCACCATTCAGGCGGTGCGCAGCGCCGATCCGCTCCTGTCGCCCGCACAGCATGCGGTGCTCTATCGCACGCGCCGCGGCATCCAGGTGGCGCTGGCCGTTTCCGATGTCTTCGCGCGTCAGACGAACCTCGAACAGTTGCAGGCGCGCAATGCCACCGCGCCGCTCGCCGGTGAGGATGCGGCTCATTTCAAGGCTCTGCTTTCGGCTTCGGCCTATATCGCCGCCTTCACGCTGGCTGCCTATATCGGCGCGACGCTGCAGGGTGAGGGCGAGCCGGTCGACGATGCCGCGGAACCGGATTTTCTCTTCGACACGCCGCAGGATGCGCTGAAGAGCATGATCGCCGGTCTCGACCGCAGCCTAGCCGGGGCGTCTGACGAGCTTGCACTGACCGCGCGAAGCCGGGCCTTCGCACGCGTTGCGCTTGAAGGTTTGGTCGCTCGGAAGGCTCGCTTCACCGGTCTGCAGAATTTCGAGAGCGTGCACATCCGTCTGGATCAGGACAATTTCACGCTCAATGGTTTCGACGTGACGCCCGGCCAGAAGCGCAAGCCGCTGGTCATGACCTTCAAGAAACCCGAGGAGATCATCGGCAATCACATTGCCAAATACCAGGCGCTGAAGCTCGCCAAGATGCTGATGGCCTACGACTTCGACCGGCAGATGAACCCCTTCGTCGAACTTGGCGGATTCCTCTTCACTTTCATCGGCGACGGAATGCCTGGCACCGGCAAGACGATCCTGATCCAGATGCTTGCGGGCATGCTGCACGACTATTGCGGCGTTGCCGGCTACGCCTTCCACTATGAAAATTTCGGCGTGGACCAGATTTCCTCCTATCAGGGCAAATCGGGTCAGAACTGCAAGGAATTCATCAACAACGTCATGAACCCGCGGGCGATCGGCTTCGGCACGGTCGACGATGTCGACCAGGTGGCGGCGAAACGCTCCGACGACCGCGCTTCGGCCGGTCAGCATGAGGTAACGGCGGTGCTGATGGAGAGTTTTGCCGGTGCCTCGACTGTGGTGCGCGGCAACTGCACCTTCGGCATGTTCTCGAACTATCCCGATAACGTCGACGATGCGCTGCGCCAGCGGGCCGGAGCGCGCTGGCTGGTCGACGGACCGCAGACGGAAGACGACTACATCGACATTTTCGCGTTGCTCGTCGGCAAGAACCACCAGATCCCGCTCGGCGAGCATGAGCTCTATGCCGGGCAGGAGATCAAGCGCGCCGTCTCGCAGTCCTATGCCGCACATGGGCGGCCGCAGGAGGAGGGACTTGCCGCCGTCTGGGAGCGCTACGAGAAGGAGAAGGGCAAGATTGCCACGCTTGCCGATGTCGGAGCCTATCTGCACATGATCAAGGAAGCCGAGCCCCGCTTCACCGGCCGCGCGATAAGGAACATCACCGATGCGGTCAAGCTGAGGGCGATGGATATCGAACTGCCCGATGACTGGTTCAAGGATCCGGCTGCGTTCATGCACAAGCCCTACGATGAGAAGACGGCGATGATCGAGGAACTGCGCGGTCCGATCACCATCGACATGGTGCTGCAGGAGATCAACCGCTACGCCGACAGCGAGTTCCGCTACACCGACAAATCGGATGACGCGGCCGTTGCCGAAATCATCCGGCGCGAGCGGCAGCGCGAGAAGGCGATCCGCGAGATCGAGACGATGAAGCGCGAGGGCAGGTGGCAGGGATGACGGTTGTGTTAGCGGTCGCCCCTCACCTGGGTTTGCCCCTCACCCTAGCCCTCTCCCCGCGCGCGGGGAGAGGGGACACCGTTGTGTTCAATCGCACCCGACAACGCGCCTACGGGATCTCGTCCCCTCTCCCCGCCTGCGGGGAGAGGGTTAGGGTGAGGGGCAGCAGAGGTTAGCATGAGGGGTGCGAACGAACGTCAGACAAAGCGCGCCAGACGCCTGCGGCAGGCGGACAACGATGCGGAAGCGCTCCTCTGGTCGGAACTGCGAGGCCGGCATCTCAACGGCTTCAAGTTCGTCCGGCAGCTTCCGCTTGGCCCTTACTTTGCGGACTTTGGGTGCCGTGATGAACGTTTGGTTGTCGAAGTCGACGGCAGCCAACATGCGAACAGAAGTAGCGATATCAGGCGGGACGAAAACATGGTCGCAACTGGCTGGAGCGTGGTGCGCTTCTGGAACATGCAAATCTTCAATGACCGTCCATCGGTGCTGGAGACGATCGTGGCGTTTCTGGAGAAGCGCTTGCTTGGGGAAGTAAGGACAGCGGATTTGACGTCCATTCCGGCGAAGAGACAGTTGGAGGCCGAAGCAGAGCAAATGAGGGCCATCGCCGTATGAAGCGTCTTCTGGAAGCAGAGCTCATCTATGGACGGCTGCTGGACATTTTGGAGCCGCATCTTATTGCTCGCTACAACAAGGCGCTGGAAGGATTCGGGCTGAAGCGGACTTCGCTTCAGCGGTTCAGTATCGACATGACCGGCTTTTCTCCGGAAATCGCCGAGGAGCTCGGCGACCGCGATTATCTGGACCCCAATCGCGTCAATCGGCGCTTTATCATCCTGACGCCGGCGCAGGCGGAGCTGCCGGTCGTGCACACAAGCTTCTCCAACACCGCGGCGCTGATGCATGAATTCTTCAATGCCAACAGCCGTGCGATCAACGCGATCACGATCAAGGATGCTCTTTATGGCGAGATCGAGGATTCGGTCTCGGTGGTTGAAGACATAGACGATCTCCTGTCGATCAACGAAGTCCGTTTCCGTGTGCTTTCCGCCGAGGACATGCTCGGCAAGGCAACCGAACTGCGCGAACTCGTCGACCGGTTGAAGAAGGTGCCGAATGCCTGGGCGGACGACGCGATGCTCGGCCGCATGGTGGAGCTCGCCAAGGCGACCGGCGACATAAGGCAGAACGTGCTCGTGCCGGACGAGCTCGTCTTCCGACACGAAGCCTTTTGGGCCAATCACTTCAGTGGCGTCTACGTCTTCCTCGACGAGAAAACGACGACGGTCATCTGCGATCCTTCGGTCCCCGGTTTCCGGCGGTCGCGGCCCTGGCAGGTGAGCTACATCGCCATCACCGACTACGCCCGTATCTACGACTTTCTCGCGGCGTCGAACCGGTTGCAGCTGCCGCAGGCCTCATGGGTGCAGGCCTCCGGTCTTTTCCAGCATCGGGCGGACATGGTCATCCGCGGACTTGTCAACGACGCCGATCCTGAGATCGACCTGAGGCGTGCCGACCGAATATGGCTGCAGACCTGGATACATCGCAATGCGGCGCTTGTCGCGCGCGACGGGGCCTACCCCTTCCTTCAGGAAATGTCGCGTGCGATCGCCGCAACGGGTACGATCAAGATGCAGGACGTCGCACCGAAAAATCGTTTCCTGCTCGTGCGGGCCGCCCCGCAGCACCCGGATCAATGGCTCGTCAACCGGCTGGTCTCCGAACTCGTCCCGCGCGACTTCGTTTCGCGATTCGTATTCGACAAGCAGGGCTTCTACAAAGCCTATGAAGGCTACAGCGAAACCTTCCGCGAATATGTTGTTGCAACATTGACCGGCACATATCTCAAGGACAAGACCGCCTTCCGTCAAAAGCTCTACGGTCTCAAAGAGGAATAAAACATGTTCGATCCGATCGTTGCGTTCTTTCAGCGTGTATTCACGGCAATAGGCCGTGGCATCGGATTGGCGGTGGCGTGGCTTCTCTGGCCCTTCGTCGCTCTCGGCAGCTGGTATCGCGCGCGAAGCTGGGTGATCAAGGGGCCGATCGGTCTCATCCTCCTCTGCCTCGTGCTCTTTTACGGCTACTTTGTCTGGCAGACGCAAGCCTGGACTAATTTCAATCCGGACTATGTCGATCGCTACAAGCTCGTCGAACGCAGGACGCCGGCCGGCTCGCCCATCAGCGGTCCAGGGGCGACGACCGGGCAGTCCGGCTCCGCGGTCGACGCAAACCACGCCGCGGTCGCTCCCTCCGGCGCGGACAGCACGACCGAGGCCCTTGCGGTGGCGGAGCTTCCGGCCGGGACTGTCTGCCAGACATCGGCCGTCGTCGACGTAGCGGCGGACCTCATCGAGTTCAACGTCGATCAGAATGCGTGGATATCGTCGATGCTGGGCTACAAGCTCGGCTTTTTCGGGGTCGACTGGGACGATACGCCCTGGCTGGACAATAAGGCATCCTTTCAGCGCGGCATAAACCAGGCCGTTCGCCGCACGGCGGTGGAACTGGTGGATTCGCTCGGGCGCGTGCGTGGCACGTCCGGCGTCAACAGAGAGCTGCAAAGCGCGCGCGGTAACATCCAGTTCGACGAGGAGACCTGGTATTTCGGTCTCAACCCCTTTGGTCCCAAGACTCCGACGCCGAGCTTCTATCGGTCGGCGATGCGCGATCTCAGGACGTTCAATGTCTCGCTCAGCAAGTGCGAAGCGGTCTTCGACGGCCGGTCCGACAACATGGTCGAGTTCCTGGACCGCGTTGCCAATGATCTCGGCAATACGTCCGCGATCATCCGCGAGCGTTCGGAGTTCCACAATGGCGGCTGGTTCGACACGCGCGCGGACGACCGCTTCTGGTTCGCCTTCGGGCAGCTCTATGGCTATTACGGCATCCTCTCGGCTGCCGGCGCCGATTTCGAGAATGTCGTCACGCAGCGTGGGTTGGGGCCGATCTATACCGAAACGATGAAGCAGCTGCGCGCGGCGCTCAGGATCCAGCCGCTCATCATCTCGAACGGCCGCGAGGACGGCTGGATCATGCCAACGCACCTCGCGACGATGGGTTTTTATATCCTGCGGGTCCGCTCCAACCTGGTGGAGATGCGCGATATTCTTGCCCGTTGACGGGCTTCGTGCGAGCGTAGGCAAAGGAAACGGACTTGCGGATGCCGCGGAGGAGGCGGGATGCGCAAGCAACTGGGGGAAGCCGTGGGAGAGGTAAAGACCGACATCGAGATCGCGCGCGCGGCGCGCAAGCAACCAATCATGGAGGTCGGCGCGAGACTCGGTATCCCGCCGGAGCATCTGCTTCCCTACGGCCATGACAAGGCCAAGGTGAGCGCCGAGTTCATCGCGGCGCAAAGGGAGAAGAAGAACGGGCGGCTCATCCTGGTCACAGCGATCAACCCGACGCCGGCGGGCGAGGGCAAGACGACGACGACCGTCGGTCTCGTCGATGGCTTGAACCGTATCGGCAAGAAGGCGATCGTCTGTATTCGCGAGGCCTCGCTCGGTCCTTGCTTCGGTATCAAGGGCGGGGCGGCCGGTGGCGGTTATGCGCAGGTCGTGCCGATGGAGGACATCAATCTCCACTTCACCGGCGATTTCCACGCGATCACTTCGGCCCACAACCTTCTCTCCGCCTTGATAGACAACCACATCTATTGGGGGAACGAGCAGGCGATTGACATCCGCCGAATTGCCTGGCGGCGGGTCATGGACATGAACGACCGGGCGCTGCGCCATATCGTCGGCTCGCTCGGCGGGGTCGCCAACGGCTATCCACGAGAGACCGGCTTCGACATTACCGTCGCCTCGGAAGTCATGGCGATCCTCTGTCTCGCGATGGACATCAGGGACCTCGAAAGGCGGCTCGGCAACATCATCATCGGCTATCGGCGCGACAAGAGCCCGGTCTATGCGCGCGATATCAAGGCCGACGGAGCCATGGCGGTGCTGCTCAAGGACGCGATGCAGCCGAACCTGGTGCAGACGCTCGAGAACAATCCGGCATTCGTGCACGGCGGTCCGTTCGCCAATATCGCGCATGGCTGCAATTCGGTCGTTGCCACCACGACGGCGCTGAAGCTTGCCGATTACGTCGTGACCGAAGCGGGTTTCGGTGCGGATCTCGGTGCCGAGAAGTTCTTCGACATAAAGTGCCGCAAGGCAGGCCTCATGCCGGATGCTGCGGTGATCGTTGCGACGGTCCGGGCAATCAAGATGAACGGCGGCGTGAAGAAGGAGGATCTCGCGAAAGAAAATGTCGAAGCGCTCAGGAAGGGGTGCCCGAACCTCGGGCGCCACATCCAGAACGTCAAGAAGTTCGGCGTACCGGTGCTCGTCGCAATCAACCACTTCACTTCCGATACCGAGGCCGAAATCCAGGCGATCAAGGACTATGTCCGCACGCTCGGTTCCGAAGCGGTCTTATGCAAGCATTGGGCAGAGGGCTCAGCCGGCATCGAGGAACTTGCCGATAAGGTTGCCGATCTCGCCGACGCCGGCCATTCGCAGTTTTCGCCGCTCTATCCCGACGAGATGCCGCTTTTTCAGAAGATCGAGGCGATCGCCAAGGATATTTATCACGCGAGCGAGGTGATCGCCGACAAGCTGGTGCGCGACCAGCTTCGAATCTGGGAAGACCAGGGTTACGGTCATCTGCCGATCTGCATGGCCAAGACGCAATATTCCTTCTCCACCGACCCGAATCTCCGCGGCGCGCCCACCGGCCACACCGTACCGATACGCGAGGTTCGCCTGGCCGCCGGCGCTGGGTTCATCGTCGTCATCACCGGCGAGATCATGACGATGCCGGGCCTGCCGAAAGTACCCTCTTCGGAGCGGATACGGCTCGACGAGGAGGGATACATCGAGGGTTTGTTCTGAAGGGGATTCAGAGGCTGGGCTGGCGCCGCGGGCCATCATGCGCGCCGTCAACGGCAATACCGATACCCGTTCCTTCTTTCGATGACATCGAGATGCAGATGGTCTTCATGGGCAGCATCGCTGCCTGGGTCGAGCACGGTCGTGAAATAGAGGCAGGCCGAAGCCGTGACCGCCCGCTGAAAGGCGCCGGTAAGGGTGCCATCCTCGTCGCGTGGCTGGATTTCGACGGCCTTGCCGTCGCCAAGGGTGAATGAAGCGATGTCGACCGCGTTGCCGCGCGCATGTTCGGAGATCTTGCCGGTGTCGGCATTGTTCCTCAGGCGGCAGATATAGGTCGAGGCCTGGTTCAAAGCGACGATGCGGGCTTCGGCCCCGAAGGCGCTCCTTGCGGCCGGCGCTGCCGTTTCTTTGGTCCACCGAGCCAACGCCAGTGCGGCTTCGCAACGCATCACGCCCTCGGGCTTCAGGGTCACCCCCGGCAGTATCGCAGTGACCTTGACCGGCTTGTCGATCCCGCAACCCTTGCCCTCGTCCATGCGATCGACTTCGGCGAACGTGCTGCCGAGCGATTTGAGTTCCGACAGGCAGGCGGCATATTCCTTCGGGTCTTCCTTTTCGATCGCCAGGACCGGCCTGGCGTCAAGAATGTCGTCCTTCCAACCGGGGCGCTGTTCTCCCCCGGCACGCGCACCATTCTGCTCCTGCGCCTTGTGCGGCTCTCCGGACTCCTTTGCCTTCGCATCATCGGCTTGCGGCTGCGGCGGCTTTGGCGTCGGCATCGGCTGATCCCCGCCCGTGACCGGTTTCGGCACCGGCCGCGGCCCTGTTTCGGGCAGCGTTGCGCCCGAAAGGAGGAAGGCGGAAACGAGAATGATTCCAGTGCGGCGCATACAGGTCCTCTCCATTTCCAGCGGTCCGAGACGACGAAACGCCTGGGAAACAATTCTGTTTCCAAATGTGCGGGAACTGAGGACGAGGCCTCGCTTCACAGGGGCTACGCCGATGAAGAACAAGCCCCAAATTTATATTGACAATAATACTCATGTTTTCTTATGTGACGGAAATAAGGCGGAGATTGGCCGCCTGTTCGATTCCTGCACATGCCCAGCCAGCCCTTGAGTTCGCCGCTCAACAGCAAGCCCGGCCTCACATTTTTTAAAAGGACTGGTCCATGCTCAACCGGCATCATCGCCTGGCGCTTTTGGCTTGCACGGCATTCGTTACCCTCGTCGAAACGACACTTTCTCACGCGCAATCCACCGAGGAGGCGGCAGGTGCCGCCGAAAAGCAGGGGCGCGTAACAGTGCTGAAGAAACTTTCCATCCAAGGCGGCGAGAAGGAGGGTGTGGCCGACACGCCGCTCGCAGAACAAGTGACCGAGGAAGAACTCGACCGCAATCAGATCACGAGCTTCGAAGACCTGGGCAGAAGCCTCGAACCTGGCGTGAACTTCAACCGGACGAGCGGCAGCGTAAATATACGCGGCCTCGAAGGGCCGCGCGTGCTGACGACGATCGACGGCATTCCCATCCCCTTCATCGACGATGGCGCGCGCGATGCCGATGGCGGCATAGACAGCTTCGATTTCTCGGCGCTCTCGACCATCGACATCGTTCGCGGCGCGGATTCCAGCCGCGCGGGCGGCGGTGCTCTCGGAGGAGCCGTGGTGCTGCGCACGCTCGAACCGGAGGACCTGATCGGCGAGGGCAAGACGTGGGGCGGCATCTTCAAATTCGCCTATGACGGCGAGGACGACAGCCTCGGGGGCTCCGCTGCCGTTGCTGCGCGCTATGACAACACGGCGGCCCTGTTCCAGGGGGGGTACAGGAGGGGGCATGAACGGGAGAGCAACGGCGACGTCGGCGGCTATTCCACGACGCGCACCGAGGCCGACCCGGCTGACTACGACCAGAACAATCTCCTGTTCAAGGTGCGGCAATATACCGAAAGCGGCCATACTTTCGGCTTCACGGCCGAGCGCTTCGACCGCGACAAGGATATCGACTTCATGTCCGGCCAGAGCCTCTTCGGCAATTATCGGCCGGGCGATTACGACAAGCTTGATGACACCCGGCGCGAGCGTCTTTCGCTCGATTACGAATTCGAAGCCACCGACGACAACGCTTGGTTCGACAGCGCTTCGGCGACGGTCTACTGGCAGCGGCTGTTGCGCGAAAACGGCGTCGACGCCTACCGCAGCACGTCGGTGATCGGCGACTATTCGCGTCTCAACGAAGCGGAAGAAGAGGGCTTCGGCGCCAGCGGTTATGTCGAGAAATTCTTTGAAACCGGTAACCTGCAGCACCAGGTGACGCTCGGCGGCGACTTTGCCATCGGCAAGCTGCATCAATATTCCTCGGGCGAGGATAGCTGCGACACGGCGCCGAGCCCATCATGCAATTTCCTGCATACCAACCAGTCTGACAGCCCCGACGTCGACAGCAGGAAAATCGGCGTCTACTTGCAGGACCGCATCTCGATCGGCGACGGACCCTTCGCGCTGACGCCGGGGCTTCGCCTCGACTGGTACGACTACGCGCCTGAGAACACGGCCGCCTACATGCGCAACCCCAACTATGACGGTTTGCCGCCGGGACAGAGCGACCTCGCGCTGTCGCCGAAGCTGCTTGCAACCTATCAGGCAGCGGAGGAGGTCGAACTCTTCGCGCAATGGGCAATGGCTTTCCGGCCTCCGACCGCCGAGGAGCTCTATCTGAATTACGGCGCACCGGGCAGCTATCTTCAAATAGGCAATCCCGACCTGAAGCCGGAAACGAGCCAGGGTTTCGAGATCGGAGCCAATCTCGGCGATGAGGAATTCGGCGGTCGCATCGCTGCCTTCTACAACAGATACAGAAATTTCATCGATGAGCGCTGGAGTTTCGATCCGACCGGCACCTACCCGATCGGCATCACCGAAGCCATCAACCGCGCCAATGTCTCCATCCATGGCGTCGAGGTCTCGGGGCACAAGGTTTTCGCCAATGGTGTCCACGTGCGTACCGCGCTCGCCTACGCTCACGGCCGCGATCTCGATACCGACGAAGTCCTTGGTTCTGTTGCCCCGTTGAAAGGCGTCCTCAATGTCGGCTACGCCGCAGAGACCTGGGGAACCGATCTCATCGTGACAGCCGCGATGGACGTGTCCGACAAATCGACGAACAGTTTCAAGGCGCCGGGCTATGGCATCGTCGATGTCACCGGCTGGTGGGAGCCGGAGCAAATGCCGGGTCTCAGAGTAAATGCCGGCGTCTACAACATCTTCGACAAGACCTATTGGGACGCGGTGAACACGCAGAACGCGTTCACGCAGCCCGCCGACTTCTATTCGGAGCCGGGGCGCACTTTCAAGGTCTCGCTGACACAGCGGTTCTGAGCTTGGAAGGCATGCATCAAGGGGCGGCCCCGATGGCCGCCTTTCTTTTGACAGGACCGGATCAGCAGCCCACTTTTCCCGCTTGCGCGCCACCGCAAGCCGCGCTAACACTTGCGTCCATGACAAACACGCAGAACATTTCGATCTGGTGGTGGGCTCGCTGAGGCGGCCTTGACCAGTCATGCGTGATTGAGAGTTGGAGCCGCCCGGAGATTTCGAGGCGGCTTTTTCGTATTCTGGCCGCGTGGGAAGACCGGGCTTTTACGGAGCGAGACGAATGGCAGCGGTAATTCTGGAAGACGGCGCGGAGTGTTATACGACCAAGGGCGGCATCGTCGTCAACCGCAGGCGGCGTGAGGCCTCCTATACGGAGGCGATTGCCGGCTATGTCGACAGGCTGGACGAGCGGCGCGGCGCGGTCTTCTCCTCCAACTACGAATATCCGGGGCGTTACACGCGCTGGGACACCGCCGTCGTCGACCCGCCGCTTGCCATTTCCTCCTTCGGTCGTTCGCTTTGGATCGAAGCTTATAATGAGCGGGGCGAGGTGCTTCTCGCGCTGATCGCCGAGGATCTCAAGTCCGTTTCCGACATCACGCTCGGCACGCTGACCGACCGCCGACTGGATCTCACCATCAATGAGCCCGATCGTGTCTTCACCGAGGAAGAGCGTTCGAAGATGCCGACCGTCTTCACGGTGCTTCGCGCGGTGACGGACCTCTTTCATTCGGAGGAGGATTCGAACCTCGGCCTCTATGGCGCCTTTGGGTATGACCTGGCCTTCCAGTTCGACGCGATCGAACTGAAGCTCACGCGCCCGGAGGATCAGCGCGACATGGTTCTCTTCCTGCCGGACGAGATCCTGGTCGTGGACCACTATGCGGCAAAGGCCTGGATCGATCGTTACGACTTCGCCAAGGAGGGGCTGTCGACGGAGGACAAGGCAGCCGATATCGCGCCTGAGGCGTTCCGCAGCGTCGACAGCATTCCGCCGCACGGGGACCATCGCCCGGGCGAATATGCCGAGCTCGTCGTCAAGGCGAAGGAGAGCTTCCGCCGCGGCGATCTTTTCGAAGTGGTGCCGGGACAGAAATTCTACGAGCGCTGCGATAGTCGCCCTTCCGAGATTTCCAACCGGCTGAAGGCGATCAATCCGTCGCCCTATTCCTTCTTCATCAATCTCGGAAACCAGGAATATCTCGTCGGTGCTTCGCCGGAAATGTTCGTGCGCGTCTCCGGCCGGCGGATAGAGACCTGCCCCATCTCCGGTACGATCAAGCGCGGCGACGATCCGATCGCAGACAGCGAGCAGATACTGAAGCTGCTGAATTCGAAGAAGGACGAGTCCGAACTTACCATGTGCTCGGACGTGGACCGCAACGACAAGAGCCGCGTCTGCGTGCCTGGCTCGGTGAAAGTGATCGGCCGGCGGCAGATCGAGATGTATTCGCGGCTGATCCATACGGTCGATCACATCGAGGGCCGCCTGCGGGACGATATGGACGCCTTCGACGGATTTCTGAGCCATGCCTGGGCGGTGACGGTGACCGGCGCACCGAAGCTCTGGGCGATGCGGTTCATCGAGAGCCACGAGAAGAGCCCACGCGCCTGGTACGGGGGTGCGATCGGCATGGTAGGCTTCAACGGCGACATGAATACCGGTCTGACATTGCGTACGATCCGCATCAAGGACGGGATTGCCGAGGTGAGGGCGGGTGCGACGCTGCTCTATGATTCCAATCCGGAAGAAGAAGAAGCCGAAACCGAACTGAAGGCCTCTGCCATGATCGCAGCCATCCGTGACGCGAAATCCGCAAACAGCGCCAACGCAGCGCGCGATGTTGCCGCCGTCGGCGCCGGGGTCAGCATCCTCCTCGTGGACCACGAGGACAGCTTCGTCCACACCCTGGCGAACTATTTCCGGCAGACGGGAGCGACCGTCACCACGGTGCGCACGCCGGTGGCCGAGGAAATCTTCGATAGGGTCAAGCCTGACCTCGTCGTGCTTTCGCCCGGTCCCGGCAACCCGAAAGACTTCGATTGCAAGGCGACGATCAAGAAGGCGCGGGCGCGCGAACTGCCGATCTTCGGCGTGTGCCTCGGGCTGCAGGCGCTTGCGGAGGCCTATGGCGGCAACTTGCGGCAACTGGCGGTCCCGATGCATGGCAAGCCCTCGCGCATTCGCGTCCTCGAACCCGGCATCGTCTTTTCGGGCCTCGGCAAGGAGGTGACCGTCGGGCGCTATCATTCGATCTTCGCCGATCCGTCCGGCCTTCCGCGCGAGTTTATGATTACGGCCGAAAGCGAGGACGGCACGATCATGGGCATCGAGCATACGAAGGAACCGGTGGCGGCGGTGCAATTCCATCCGGAATCGATCATGACGCTCGGCGGCGACGCCGGCATGCGGATGATCGAGAACGTGGTGGCCCATCTTGCAAAACGGGCGAAGATCAAGGCGGCCTGACCTTTTCGCGGCCGGTCTTTGGCACTCGGCCGTTTGACAAGCGATCCGTTATCGCCCATATGGCTCCCATCATCCGCCTGCGCGAAAATCCGCGCGGGCGGTTTTGCGTTTGAATGGCCTTGCATTTGCAACTCGTTCGCATCTGCAGGAGGATTGACGATGACCGGATCCGACGACAAAACCATCCTGCGGCTGGCCTTCTGGGGCATACCTCTGTCGTTGGGCGTGATGGGCCTGAAGATGCTCGCCTGGTGGGTGACGGGTTCGGTGGCTCTCTTATCCGATGGACTGGAGTCCTCGGTGAACGTGGTCGCCGCGGTGATCGCCTACGCCATGATCGGCTATGCGGCAAAGCCGCCGGACGCCGACCATCCCTTCGGGCATCACAAGGCTGAGTATTTTTCCGCGGTTATCGAAGGCGTTCTGATCGTCGTCGCTGCACTGCTGATCATCTGGCAGGCGATCCCGGAGATGATCGCGCCCGTCTTGCTGAAGGCTCCGACACTCGGACTGGCCATCAACTTTGCTGCGGGCGTCGTCAATGCGATCTGGGCCTATGTGCTGATCCGCGCCGGCAGCCGGTATCGCTCGCCGGCCCTGAGCGCCGATGGCCAGCACATTCTCTCTGACGTCGTGACTTCCATCGGAGTGCTCGTCGGCCTTCTTCTTGCCATCGCCACCGGCTACGCGATCCTCGATCCGCTGCTTGCCGTGGTCGTCGCGGGCAACATCCTCTTCCAGGGCTGGAAGGTTATTTCCCGCTCCGTCGACGGGCTGATGGACAAGGCGGTGCCGGCGGACGAGGAAGAGGCGATCAAGGCGGCGATCGCCGCCAATGCCGGCGGGTCGCTTGGCGTTCACGATCTCAAGACGCGGCAGGCCGGCCCGGCTGCCTTCGTGGATTTTCACATGGTCGTGCCGGAGGCAATGCCGGTCGGGGATGCGCACGATATCTGCGACCGGATCGAGGATGCGATTCGCGCCGTGCATCCGGGTGCGAGGGTCGCCATTCACGTCGAACCGGAAGGCGAAAAGGCGCACGGCGTGCGCGTTAAAGTGAGCGGAGCATCACGGAAATGACGAAGACGGACGTATCAGGACTTTCCCAGCTCGGGACGAAGGTCGATCTGCCCCAGAACCCGGAAGAGGCGGTGCTCGAAAGGGTGCCGAGCGGCCATGGCGGCACCGATTTCGTCGTCCGCTTCACGGCGCCGGAGTTCACCTCTCTTTGCCCGATGACAGGGCAGCCCGACTTCGC
The DNA here is from genome assembly GCF_007827695.1 of Sinorhizobium medicae. GTDB lineage: Bacteria > Pseudomonadota > Alphaproteobacteria > Rhizobiales > Rhizobiaceae > Sinorhizobium > Sinorhizobium medicae. The sequence continues at coordinate 217,409 of NZ_VITA01000006.1, forward strand.
CCACCTCGTAATCGATTACGTGCCGGACGGCTGGCTGGTCGAGTCGAAATCTCTGAAGCTTTTCCTGCACTCCTTCCGCAATCACGGCGCTTTTCACGAGGATTGCACGATCGATATCGCCAAGCGGCTGGTTTCGCTGCTTTCGCCGAAGTGGCTTCGGATCGGCGCCTATTGGTATCCCCGCGGTGGAATTCCGATCGACGTTTTCTGGCAGACCGGAAGCCCGCCGGAAGGTGTCTGGCTGCCCGATCAGGGCGTGCCGACCTATCGCGGGCGGGGCTGACATTTGCTGAATTGCGCGGGCAGCTTCCATGATAAATCGCCAGTTTGCCGCCGAAAGGCTTCTGCCGTCGCCGCCCGCGGGTAGGGAATGGCTGTCGGTTCGCCACGGCGAATCCGGCGACCGGGTTTATGCGCGCAGCGACGGCGCCGCCTATGCAAAGATTGCGAGCGGCAAAGCCGCGGCACTGCTCGAAGGCGAGCGCGATCGCGCTGCGTGGCTGGCGGCGTTCGGCATCGGCTCACCGGCCGTTTACGACTGGATCGCCGACAGCCACGAGGCGTGTCTCGTGCTCAGCGCGGTTCCGGGCGTGCCGGCGAGCGATCTGGCCGTCCCCGATCTCATGAAAGCATGGCCCACGATCATGCGGCAGTTTAAGGCCCTGCACGAGCTGCCCAGCGAATCATGCCCGTTCGAACGGCGCCTCGCTTCGATGTTCGAGCATGCCACGGACGTCGTTGCCCGCGAAGCGGTCAACCCGGATTTCCTTGCTCCCGAGGATCAGAACGTACCACCGAGCAAATTGCTTCTGGCTCTGGGGGTGGAGTTGCCGAAGCGCCTGGCCGAGGAGGCCCGCGATCTCGTGATCTGCCATGGCGACGCATGCTTGCCGAATTTCATGGTCGACCCGGAAACGCAGCGCTGCACAGGCCTCATCGACCTCGGCCGGCTCGGAACGGCGGATCGATATGTCGATTTTTCGCTTCTTCTCGGAAATGCCCGGGAAAGCTGGACGACGCCGGGCCAAGCGCAGATGGCACGGGACTCGCTCTTCGGCATTCACGGGATCGCCAATCCGGACGAAGGCCGGCTCGCCTTCTATCTTCGTTTGGATCCGCTGACCTGGGGATGAAGAAGTGCTTTGGACAGTCCAACCTTCTCCAGATCGATCCTGAGTATGGGGTCGAAGGCGACCTTTCTCCAACGCACCTGGTAGCCGAGATGCTGGTAGAGCTGGAGTGCGCGTGCGTTCTGAGCCGCCACCTGGATTCTGGCTTGCCTGTACCCACGGTGGGCGATTTGCGATTCAAGCGCCTTCATGAGTGCTGATCCGGCGCCGCGCCCTTCGAAGGCCGGGTCGACCCAGATGTCGCTGATGACATCGTCGCCGTGTTCGCAGGCCCCGAGGCCGGCTGGTTCTCCATCGGTTTCGGCGACCAGTATGCGCGAACCAAGTTCTCGCACGAATGGCAGGAACGGGTTGGTTTGTTCGATGGCCGCGGCGACATTTGCCGACACAAGCGGCGCGATCCCCTTTTGCCACGCTGCAAGGCCGATTTGAGCGAGAGCGTCCGTCTCATGCGGACGCGCCGATCGGACCAGCATCATCCGAAGAGCAGGGACGCGCCGGCTAAAGCGGTGACGCCGCCGAGAATGCGAGCGACGATGCCGCGGTTGGCAAGGCGTGAAAGCCCCATGCCGAGACCCAGGCCCGCAATGTGCAGGAGAACGGTCGCGATCAAGAAGCCGGCTGCAAATGACCAGGCGCCGGCATTCCCCAATTCTCCTCCATGTGCATGCCCGTGAAAAATCGCGAAGACTGCGACGACGGCCGCAGCCATCGAAACATCGAGCCGGACGGCCATGGCGACGATCAGACCGAGCGCCACGACGGAGGCGAGAATGGCTGGTTCGACAAAGGGCAGGGGAGCGCCAAGCAATGCGAGAGCGAAGCCGAGCATCATCGTCGTGACGAAAGCAGCCGGCACGCTCCACAATGCCCTGCCGCCGATCTGGGCGGCCCAAAGCCCGACCGCAACCATCGCCAGAACGTGGTCGGCGCCGAAGAATGGATGGGAAAGCCCCGCCAACAGCGACCCGTGTTCTGCGGGATCGAGATGGGCCAAGGCTGGCGCGGACGAAGTGAAAAGGAGTGCGGCTGCGATAAGGATGGATTTTTTCATCATGGTCCCCACTTGGAAGGCACGGTGATACTATTGCGCTCTTGCCGGCTGTCCATACGTCATTTGACCCCCGGACATTTACCATCATGGCAAAGCCGGCGGTACGAACCGTGTTCGGGCGACGGCCTGCATTGTTTTCATCGTCGAGTCGCATTATCTCACTGGAGAGATTTCACGAGGAGTCGGAAGAATGCGGAACGACGACGATCAGGAAGAAAAGAAGACCGAATTGCCCTTGGGCAAGGAAACGGAGGCGAACCTTTTCAAGTCGCGTTCGATTTTCATTTACGGGAACATCACCCAGGAACTCGCGCAGAAGGTCTGCTCGCAGCTCGTGGCTCTCGCCGCGGCCAGCGATGACGACATCCGCATCTTCGTCAACTCGCCCGGCGGCCATGTCGAATCGGGCGACAGCATCCACGACATGATCAAGTTCGTGAAGCCGAAGGTCTGGACGATCGGTACCGGATGGGTCGCTTCCGCTGGCGCACTCATCTATGTCGCCGCCCCCAAGGAACAGCGGCTGTGCCTGCCGAATACCCGCTTCCTTTTGCACCAACCGTCGGGCGGCACACGTGGCATGGCCTCCGATATCGAGATTCAGGCGCGCGAAATCATCAAGATGAACGAGCGTCTGAACCGGATCTTCTCCGAAGCGACCGGTCAGCCCGTCGAGAAAATCGCCAAGGACACCGATCGCGACTACTGGCTCGGTGCGGAAGAGGCGAAGGCGTATGGGCTCGTCTCGCGCATCGTCACCTCCATCGCGGAAATCTAAAGCGTCCGCTCCTCAACGGCCGCCGCCCCCTTCTTCCCGGTTGCGGGGAGAAGGGGGCGGCGGCGCGCCGATACCCTCTGCCCGCACTCTTGCTCCGCTTTCCCAAGCCGTGTATAGGCTTTCTCCATGACCCAGGCGAACGCACACAAGATCCCAGCGATCTTTACCGGACACGATGCCCATCGTGCTCCGTCGCGCGCCTTCGCCTCGCTTCTTCTTCTCGGCCTTATTCGCGGTTGCCGGGTTCGCTGAGGAGCGCCCGGCGGCCGAAAGCCTTGCCGGCACATGCTCCTCCAAATCCAGACAAGCTGAACCAAATCGCGCGGCCCCGGCAGCATCGGTCATCGCAATGCCCCGAATGATCGGCTATTGCATGCGGCAGGCTACGCTCCAGTGACGAAGAGAAGCTGAACATGATTTTGAAATCGCATTCCATCAAGACCGGCATGCCCGATGCGGCCGTGAAGTATCAGCCATACCCGCAGATTGCGCTGCCGGATCGCACATGGCCGTCCAAAGTCATTGCCGAAGCACCGATCTGGTGTTCCGTGGACCTGCGCGACGGCAACCAGGCACTCGTCGACCCGATGGGCCACGATCGCAAGGCACGCATGTTCCAACTCCTGCTGGACATGGGCTTCAAGGAAATCGAGATCGGCTTTCCTTCCGCGTCGCAGACCGATTTCGATTTTGCCCGCTGGTGCGTCGAGGAAAGCAACGTCTCCGAAGACGTGTCTCTGCAGGTGCTGGTGCAGTGCCGGCCGGAGCTGATCTCGCGCACCTTCGAGGCACTCGAAGGTGCGCACCGGCCGATCGTGCACTTCTACAATTCGACGAGCGAACTGCAGCGCCGTGTGGTCTTCGGCAAGGACGTCTCCGGGATCAAGCAGATTGCGACCGACGCCGCCAAGATGATTACCGACATGGCCGCGAAAGCGGGCGGCGGATATCGCTTCGAATATTCGCCGGAAAGCTTCACCGGTACCGAGCTGGAAGTGGCGTTGGAGATCTGCAACGCGGTGATCGAAATCGTCCGGCCGACACAGGACAACAAGCTCATCATCAATCTGCCGTCGACGGTCGAAATGGCGACGCCGAACATCTATGCCGATCAGATCGAATGGATGTGCCGCAATCTCGACAATCGCGAGAACCTGCTCATCTCACTGCACCCGCACAACGATCGTGGCACGGGCATTGCTGCTACGGAACTCGGTCTGATGGCCGGCGCCGACCGGGTCGAAGGGACGCTCTTCGGCAATGGAGAGCGCACCGGAAATGTCGATGTGGTGACGCTGGCGCTCAATATGTTCACGCAGGGCGTCGACCCCAAGCTCGACTGCTCGGACATAGAGCGGATCAAGGAGGTCTACGAATATTCCAACCAGATGGTCATTCCGGAACGGCACCCTTACGTAGGGGAGCTGGTGTACACCGCCTTCTCGGGCTCGCATCAGGACGCCATCAACAAGGGCATGAAGGCGATCAAACAGGCGAACAAGCCGGTCTGGGAGGTCCCCTACCTGCCGATCGACCCGCGTGACGTCGGGCGCAGCTACGAAGCGATCATCCGCATCAACTCGCAATCGGGCAAGGGCGGCATCGCCTATATCCTGCAAGAGGATTACGGTATCAATCTGCCCCGCAATCTCCAGATCGAGTTTCGCGAGGAGATTCAGCGCATCACCGACGAGGAGGGAAAGGAGCTGCCCTCGAAGCGCATCCATCAGCGCTTCATCGAAAGCTATGTCGACCAGCCGGGCGCCCGTATCAAGTTCGTCGACCACCACACCTATCCGGTGGGCGAACACAAGGGCCTGCGCGTCGTTGCCGCGGAAATTACGGATCGCGGCGAGACACGCCAGATCGAAGGCAAGGGCACGGGCCCGATCGACGGCTTCATCAATGCGTTGTCGATCTATCTCGGCATCGAACTTTCGGTGGCGGATTATTCCGAGCATTCGCTGCAGCATGGCTCGAACGCGGCTGCGATTGCCTATGTGGAGGTCGAGTATCCCGGCGGAAAACTCTTCGGCGTCGGCATCAACACCAATATCGTCGCCGCCTCCCTGGAGGCGATCGTCTCGGCTGCAAACCGGGTGTTGGACGTCATGGGAAGTGACGCGCTTGCGCAATCACGCTAGGCGGGAAATCCAATTTGTTATGTAGGGATATCCCGGAAAGGATATCCCTATGGCTCTCTACATCAAAGATCCTACCGTCGGCCTAATGGTGGAGCAAAATCGAGCGCGCCTGGGTGTCCGCACCAAGACTGACGCTGTCCGCATCGCGCTTCAGCACGAACTGGACCGCGTGGAGGAAGAGATTCCGCCGCGCGAAAAGATGGCCGCCTTGCGGCAACAGGCGCGCCACCGGCTCGGACCGCCCGTTTACGGCGTCGATATGAAGAAGCTCATGGATGAGCTTTGGGAGGAGGCCGAGTGAGCTTCGTAGACGCGTCCGCTATCGTTGCGATATTGAACGAGAAACCGGGCTTTAAGGAACTGGAAAAGCGCCTTGGCGAGGCGGCAGGGGGGGCTCTACGTTTCGCCGTTCGCGAGATAGCGATCGATTCCCACGCCGGCCTTGGCGCCCCCGTTGCCATGTCCCGATACGGGAAAGTCGCGGGCCACCCAGCCGCCTGAATATCGGCGATTGCTTTGCCTATGCGGCCGCCAAGGGGTACCGGCTATCCCTGATCTATAAGGGGAATGATTTCTCGCAAACCGACCTGGGTTAGTCAGCACACCTCGGGCAGGAGGTGGCGGGAAGGGTGGCCGCGAAGCCACAACAAACCTCAGATAGCAGCCGCCGCCGTTTCGGCAAGGTCGTGCAGAGCGGGATCGGATGACGGTCCGATCATCGCGAATGAGGCGCCTTCCCGATGCCAAGAGACCAGGCCGAGATCGCCGCGAATGGTTTCGATGAACGCGTCGGGTTGCTGTCCGTCGCCCTGCTGCAGAAACGAGATTGTGAAAACTTCCGCATCGCGATCCCGGTAAACGAGCTGGGCCGCCGGCTTGCCGTTCGCAACGAGCAGCCTCGCACCTTCGAAGGTCAATCCCTTGCGGTCGAGATCGGGGACGGTGAAGTTCACGCCAACGCTTGCGGCAAGCCACCTCTCGATCTCCGCGGACTGCGCAGCCGGTACTTCGACCAGGTGCTCCTTCTGGCGCGAATAGACACGGTGAGATCCGACGATATCGTCCATCCAGGGGCGCTGATCGGCTTCGTGCGTAGGCTCGGCCAGATCCGTGGCGCTGCCGAGGATGAAGCCGGCGGCGCCGCCAAGCAGGAAGAGGGCAGTGGACGCTGCAAGGATGCGCGGCCAAATGCGCGTGCTGCGTCGCGGGAGGCTGGCCGTCGTTACCCGCTCCGTCTTCGGATTGATGCCCGGCCCCTGCTTGATCTGCCGTACCAGCGCCAGCGGCACCGGATCATGGAGGAAGTTCTCGAAAGCTCCGCTTCCGAATGCACTGCCCGATTTGAGTTTGTCGAGCAAGGTCCTTGCCTCCTCATCGCGCGCCAGAAGAGCGTCAAGTTCGGTTCTCTCGTTTTCTCCCAGTTCGCCGTCGATATAGGCAGACAACCGCACTTCCAGCGCTAGCCCCTTCGTTTGCAGCAACGGTCAGGCCCTCCTTTCGGTACTCTCGGATAACATGGCTGCAAGCCTCAGCCGCGCCGTCGACAATCTGCTCATGACGGTGCCGACCGGAATGCCGAGGATCTCTGCCGTTTCCCGGTAACTATGGCCTTCGACATTGACGAGGAGGAAAACGCTCGCCAATCCCTCAGGCATAGAGAGGATCATCTTCTGCACCTGATTGACATAGACAGCCTTCTCGGCTGTCGCTTCGACGTTCAGTTGGTCCAGTTCGAAAACAGCGGCCGCACTGCCGCTGCGCACCTTGCGCTTGCGGATTTCATCCACCCACAGGTTGCGCGTCATCGCATAGACCCAGCTTTCCAGGCGACCGTCGCCATTCCAGAGATGGCTGCGTGCAATGGCGCGTTCGCAAGCCTCCTGGACGAGGTCGTCGGCGTCACTGGCGTTGCGGGTCAGCGTCATGGCGAAGCGACGCAATTTGGGCAGCAGGCTGACCAAATCCCGTCTGAAGTCCTTCATTTCTGCCGCTGGGCGCATTGCTCTTCCAGTGAGACGTGCCGGATCGCGCGTCCATTCGCGATCCGGACGCATCCCTCATGATATGGAACATTTGGTCCTAAGTCTGCAAGGGAAGAGCCGGAACGGAAAGCGGTTTTTGCATTACGTCCGCGATTTTCCCACAGGGCCGCGTTGACCGCCCGCCGGTTTGTGGCCTTTCAGAAAAAGGTCGTCTCGGCGAGTACCACGCCGGTTGCGTCGGGGTTGATTGCGTAGCGTTCCCGCGTCAGTCTCCAATCGCCCGGCTCGCCGTCCACGCTAAACAGATTATAGGCTGCGACGGGCTTGCTGCCGCCGGGTCCCTGCGAGGCGGAGGCGATGCCGATGACCGGCACCGGCCCCGCATGTCCCTTGAGCCAATAGAGCGAGTTGAGATGCGTGTGGCCGTGCAGAACCATTTCGGCCCCGCCGGCCGAAATGGTCGCGGCGAACCGGCGAATGCCGATCATCCGCTTGTGCATCGAGGTCGCGCCGCGGATCGGCGGATGATGGATCATGACGATGCGGAAGAGCCCGGCCTCGCCGGCCCGGCGCAGGAGGTTGACGGTCTCGCGCGCCTGCCGCGGTCCGAAATAGCCGCTGGCGGCGAAGGGGGGAGTGGCCACTGCAGTGGAGCAGCCGATGAGCGCAACCGATCCGCGCACCCGCATATAGGGAAAACAGGCATGCTTTTTGACCCAGCCGCTGGGGGCGTCATCGCCGCGCATGAAGGGATACCATGCATGCGTGGACTTCTCGTAAGCCCCCGGTACATAGGCGTCGTGATTGCCCGGCACAACGGAGATTTCGTCAGGCTCGCCGGCCTCCGTCAGCCATTCCGTTACGGCTTCGATTTCCAGGGACGATGCGAGATTGACGAGATCACCGGTAATCGCAAGATGATCCGGATCGCGCTTTTCGATGTCTTTCATCAGGCAGTCGAGCGTCCCGGGAAAGAGATGGCGAACCCTGTTCCTGTGCCAGTTGACGAAGCCGGTGATCCGCTTCGAGGCGAGTTCGCGGAGGGAGAGGTCCGGCAGTGGCCCCAGATGGACGTCGGATATATGCGCAAGTTTGAACATTAATCCCGTCTAGCGCATATTCCCGCCAAGGGGAATCGGTAATGGACGATACCTGCGGATGCGATATGAGGAGAAGCCGCATGGACGAGAGCCGCTGGCCGGGGGATCCGTCATGGCGGGTTCGCTTTCTGACGCGGTTTGCGCATCTGTATTTCGCCCTGGCGCGCGGCATGACGCTCGGCGTGCGGGCCGCCTGTTTCGACGATGCGGGGCGCGTGTTTCTCGTAAGGCATTCCTATCTGCCGGGCTGGCATCTTCCCGGCGGCGGCCTCGATCGCAATGAAACAGCGGTAGACGGCCTCGCCCGCGAGCTCAGGGAAGAGGGAAACCTCGTGCTGACGACAGCGCCGCAGCTCTTTCAGGTCTATTACAACCGGCGCACCAGCAAACGCGATCACGTGGTCTTTTTCCGCTGTGACAATGTTCGCCAGGAGCAGCCGAAGCGTGCCGATCTCGAGATCGCCGCCGCAGGCTTTTTCGCGCCGGACGAGCTTCCGTCGGACACGACGCCCGCGACCCGGCGCCGACTCGCGGAACTGGCGGGAACGGCGGTGCCGGACGCGTTCTGGTAGGAAGCCAGCCTTAGAAACGATCCCGCCCGTGCGGCGCTTCAAGGTCGAGCGCCGGCCCCACCGGCACGATGCCCGTGGGATTGATCGTGGTATGGCTGCAGTAATAGTGCTTTTTGATGTGGTGCATGTTCACCGTTTCGGCGACGCCCGGCACCTGGTAGAGCTCACGCAGATAGCCGTAGAGGTTCGGATAATCGGCAATGCGGCGGATGTTGCATTTGAAATGACCCACATAGACGGGATCGAAACGGACGAGCGTCGTAAACAGCCGCCAATCGGCTTCGGTCAAGCGGCCGCCGAGCAGGTAGCGCTGTGACCCGAGACGGCTCTCCAGTTCGTCCAGCATTACAAAGAGCGCCGTGACACTCTCCTCATAGGCCGACTGGCTTGTTGCGAAGCCGGCCTTGTAGACGCCGTTGTTGACCGTGTCGTAGATGCGCGCATTGAGCGCGTCAATTTCCGGGCGCAGTTCTTCGGGGCAGAAATCCGCCGTCGAGCCTGTGAGATGATCGAAGGCCGTGTTGAACATGCGGATGATCTCGGCGGATTCGTTAGAGACGATCGTGTTCTTCCGCTTGTCCCATAGCACTGGAACTGTCACCCGGCCGGAATAGACGGGATCGGCGCGAAGATAGACTTCCCAGAGTGCCCGCGAGCCGAAGAGATGGTCGACGGTGCCGCCGTTCTCGTCCTCGTCAGCCTGATTGTCGAATTCCCAGCCGTTCGCCAGCATCAGCGGGTCGACGACGGAAAGCGAGACGATACCTTCGAGCTTTTTGAGCTTGCGGAAGATCAGTGTGCGATGTGCCCAGGGGCAGGCGAGGGATACATAAAGATGATAGCGGCCAGCTTCCGCATCGAAGCCGCCTTCGCCGGAAGGGCCGGCCGATCCATCGGCGGTGATCCAGTTGCGGAACTGCGACTCGCTGCGCTTGAAATGACCGTTGGTTGCGCGGGTATCGTACCAGACGTCCTGCCAGACACCATTGACCAGTCTGCCCATGGCGAACTCCTTCTCGCTCGTTTCCTGACGCCATAGATAGCGCCGGGACGCTCGGCCGATAGATGTGAAATTTCGAACAGTGCGTTTTAGGCTTTGACCATGGGCAATTTTCTGCTATCGCCGAAAAGGATAGCTCTTTCATTTGGACGATCGTAACGATGATCCTGTCGGGAAGCCTGCGACGACGCTGATGCTGCAAACGCCCATTCGGGGCGAGCCATCCTCCATGTCCGTTCGCATGCCGGTTCTCGACACATGAAAAAGCACGATCTCGTCTATCTGACCGAAGACGCATCCCACGACCCAGCCATCGAAGTCATCAATGAAGAGGCCTTCGGCCCGGGTCGCTTCGCCCGCGCCGCCGCACGGATTCGCGAGCAGGGGCCGCATGACCGGTCGCTCTCCTTTATCTGCGCCGATGACGGCGAAACGATAGCGTCGGTGCGGATGACAGCGGTAACGGCCGGTTCCGTGAAAGGACACCTGCTCGGCCCTCTCGCTGTCCGGCCCTCGCACAAGAACAAGGGCATCGGCCGGGAACTGGTCCGCATTGCAGTGGATGCGGCGCGTCGGAGGGGCTCCGAAGCGGTTATCCTCGTCGGCGATCCGCCCTATTACCAGCCACTCGGTTTCGAGAAGGTCCGTCACGGAGCTCTCGAATTTCCGGGTCCCGTCGATCCGGCGAGGGTTCTCGTCGTGCCGATGGCGCCGGACGTCCACGCGCGGCTCGCGGGCGTGATCGCCTGGCGGGATGACGGTGCTGCGCCTGATGCCGGCTTCGCCACGCGGTCGGAAGCGCAAGGGGCGGCTGCCTGATCAGCCTTGCCGGAACGTGAATACATCGAGGCCGTGATGTCCCACGTTCTCCTCATGCCGAGACCAGCCAAGCACCTCGTAGAAACGTCGTTTGGCCGGTAGCGCGCAGAGGTAAACCGTATCGGCCCCCGTTGCGAGTGCCGCGTGCGCGGCGTCGCGGACGATTGCGCCACCAATTCCGGGCCGGCGGAACGGCGGGTCGATCCAGACGGCAGCCACCCAGGGCGTGAAATGCGGGCGCTCCTCGAGATCCGAAACGATGGCCGATGCGGTGCCGACAAAGGTCGAGCCGTAATGGGCTACGAGCGCGAATGGCAGCGGCTTGCCGGTGAGATTCTCCCGAACACGCTCGCTGATGTGCTCCAAAGGAAATCCCGCGGGCTTCCACCAGGCCCGCCACACGCGGTCAGCCACGTCCACTGCGAGATGAGGCACCGCGCGCAGGTTGGAAATCGTGATGTTTTCCACCGTCACCGGCCCTCGCGGTACCATGTGGCGGAGATAAGGAAGAGCAGTGCGGCCAGACCGAAAAGGCCTGCGAAAAGCGACAGGGAATCGATGCCTTTAAGGACCGTCTCGTCGGTCATGCGCAATGACAGGCGCTGATCGTCTGCGACGCGGACGGCACCGCGGACCGGAAGGACCGGCGGGAGGTCGACGGGCCCGTCCGCGTCCGCGAGACGACGTACGAGTCCCTTGGTCTTCTCAGCCCATGGCTGGATTTTTTCTTTCGTGGAAATCGCTGCCTTGAACTCGGGCGCATCGACATTGCCGACATGGACGAGCGTGGTCAATTCGTCGTTTGACACTTCGAAAAGGCCGATTTCATCGGTCTCGACCTCAGCCTTGTAGAGGCCGGGATCGCGTTGCGTGAGTGTGACTTCCTGCGTTCGGCCGGAAGGGTAGGTGAGCGTCGCCTGCCCGGGGTCGCCTTCGATCGTCTGGCGCGTGATCTCGAGCGTGCGCCCGATTGCACGGGCCGTCAGCGCCTCCTCTTCAAGCGCGGGTTCCTGCATCAGCCAATGTGCAGTGCGTCGATAGAGCGAGACATGGGGCCCGCCGCCTTCGAAACCGCGTGCCCACAACCAGCCCTGGTCGGACAGCAGCATGGCGACACGTCCTTTGCCGACCCGGTTGAGGACGAGCAGCGGCTTGCCGTCCGCCGCCTCCATCACCGTCTGGCCGAGCGGTCTGTCGACGTCGACGGTACGGAACCAGCGGCCCCAGGCCGGCGGCTCGTCCGCGGCCCCCTCGAGCCCGCGGGTGACCGGGTGCATTTTCCCTTCCTCCGAAAGCCGTGGGAAGAACGCTTTCTCGTTCATGACACCGGTCGGGGTGGCCGGCAACACTGCCGCTAGCGGGGTCGCGGCGATCGAATCGTCGCCGGCATGCTCCGGCCCGGCCGCGATCAGCAATGCGCCGCCGTTCTCGACGTATTGAGCGATATTGTCATAGTAGAGGATCGGCAGCACGCCGCGGTGCTGGTAGCGATCGAAGATGATGAGATCGAACTCGCCGATCTTGTCGACGAAAAGCTCCCGTGTCGGGAAGGCGATGAGCGAGAGTTCGTTGATCGGCGTGCCATCCTGCTTCTCCGGCGGCCGAAGAATGGTGAAATGAACGAGGTCGACGGCTGCATCGGATTTCAGCAGGTTGCGCCAGGCACGCTCACCCGCGTGGGGTTCGCCGGAAACGAGGAGGACGCGGAGATTTTCGCGGATGCCATCGAGCACATGGACGGCGCGGTTGTTCGTCTCCGTCACTTCTCCGGCGACCGGGCCGACGGCGAATTCGAGGATGTTGTTGCCGCCACGCGGGACGGTGAAGCTGAATGGTACGTCCGTGCCTGGTTCCGCCTGTTCGGTGGCGATTTCGTTGCCGTTGAGGCGGATCGTCACCTCGGCGCTGCCGCCCGGCGCTGCGCCGTCATCGACCACCCGGAAGGTCATCTTCTGCTGTTCGCCGACGATTCCAAAGCGGGGGGCACTGACGATTTCGATGCGTCGGTCGAATTCGTCCGGCTCGCCGCTGATCAGTGCGTGGACGGGGGCCTCGAAGCCGAGCTTCTGGTTGACGTCCGGCACGTCGTGGATCTGGCCATCGGTGATGAAGATCGCACCGCCAACGCGGGCGGGAGGCACATCGGCAAGTGCCGTCGCGAGCGCGCCGAAGAGCTTGGTCGAGGGTGCCTCGGTCTCCTCGCCGTCGGCAGCTTCAACGATGCGCGCCTCGATCTGGGGAAAGCGCGCAAGGCGTTCCTTGAGACCCTCGAGCGCCTGGTCCGTCTGTGCGCGGCGATCTCCGTTCTCCTGGCTCTGGCTGCGGTCGACAACGACTGCGACAATGGTTGAGAGCGGCTCGCGCTCCTCCTGGAAGAGGACGGGATTTGCGATGGCAAGGCAGAATGCAGCCAGCGCCGCGGCTCTGAGCCAGGCTCCCCGAACGCCGCGCCAGACGCCGAGCGCTGCGAGAACAGCCGCGGCAAGCGTCAGTGCCGCGAAATAGGGCCAGGCAATAAGTGGCGAGAAATCGACTGTCATGGCCCGGTCCTCATTGTCCGAGCCGCTCGAGCAGCGCGGGCACGTGCACCTGATCGGCCTTGTAGTTGCCGGTCAGCATATACATCATGATGTTGACGCCGGAGCGGAAGGCGTATTCACGCTGCATTTCGTCCGGCGGCACGGTCGGCAGCAGAGCGACTCCGTTCGAGTCGACCGCCCATGCGCCGGCAAGGTCGTTGCCGGTGATCATGATGGGCGTCACACCGTCGCCAGGCCGCGCCGGCCGGTTGCTCGTCTCCTCGCCATTGTCCAGCTGCGCCTCGATCCAGAGTGGGCTGCCTGTATAGCGGCCGGGAAAGTTCGTCAGCAGATAAAAGGCCTTGGTCAGGACATGATCGGCTGGAACCGGCTCCAGCGGCGGTATGTCGAGATTGCCGAGGATAGCCTGGAGGCGTTCGGTGTTCTGGCTGGTGCCGTTCGATGAGGAGCCGAGCGAGGAAAACTGATCTCGCGTGTCGAACAGAACCGTGCCGCCCGCGCGCATATAGGCGTCGACGCGGCTGACGGCTTGCGGGGACGGCATTGGAGCAGTGGCGGAAATCGGCCAATAGATGATCGGGTACAGGCTCAACTCGTCCTTGGTTATATCGAGGCCGACGGGTGCCCCGGGCTCGAGCGTGGTGCGATAGGTCAGGAAATCGGTAAGCCCTCTCAATCCGCTTTCGGAGAGGCGGTCTACGTCCTCTTCGCCGGTGACGACATAAGCGAGATGTGTGGTGTCCAGCCGCTCGAGGATACGTTGATCGTCCGGGCGTGCGTCGTCGGCAAAGGCATGCGGCGGGGCGAGGACGAAGGCCCCGGCGAGAACGACGATGATTGCCGAAGCGGCCCTTGCTATCCGCGCGCGCGAAAAGACTCCGCCCATGAAGAGGACGATCAGTGCGTCCGCAAGCAACAGAAGCAGCGCGATCGTCATCAGGGCCGGCTTCAGCGACCAGCTTTCGACACCAGTCAAGCGCTCGGAGGTGTGAGGGCCGGCGGCGGTCATGTCGATCCGCTTGAGCTCCGCGTCGCGCGGCAGGAGGTTCAGTGCCGTAAAGCCGTCTTCCGAGCCGTAAAGCCCCGGAGGGTTATCGGCTGTTGCGACCGGTGGCTTCCCCGGCACGATCTCAAGCGGCCGGACATTGCCGGTCTCGGCGATGAGCACTCCGTCCGCGTTCAGCAGCCGGTAGGGCGGCAAGGTCTGGGCCTTTACGGCCTTCCCGTCGCTTGCAATGCCGCCGCCCCGCGAAAGCTGGACGCTGCGCCGGAGCATCTCAACGAAATGCCCTGATATCGGCAGGTTCGACCATGTGGCCTCGGCGCTGACGTGAAAGAGCACGATCCGGCCCGTGCCGCGCACCGCCGTCGTGACGAGCGGTGTGCCGTCGGCGAGATTTGCCCATGTGCGCTCGGCCAGATCGGCCGTAGGCTCGGCGAGAACCTGCCGCTTGACGAGAATGTCGGTCGGGCGTGCCATGCCGGCAAACGGGCTGTTGCCCGGATAATCCGCGAGCGGCTGCGGTTCTGACCAGGAGAGCGCGCCGCCGAGCGCACGCTCACCCTGCCGAAGCGTGACCGGGACGAGCGGATCGTCGGCTGGTGCGGCGGCGAGGCGCGGGCCGGCGAAGCGGATCAGCGTGCCGCCGTTTTCGATCCATTTTGCAAGCAGGGGATACGTCTCTTCCGGCAGCCTGCCAATGTCGGCCATGATCAGGACCGACGGGCGCTGCTCCAGGAGTTCCGGGATCGCAACGGCGAGGTCGTTCTGGCGGGGCTCGATCAGGTCCGCATAAGGGGCGAGCGCCCGGTTGATATAGTAAAGCGGCGAGAGCAAGGGCTGCGACAGGTCGCGTGCCTCGCCGCTCAACAGCGCCACGCGCCGGCGTCGGAAGCCGTCATCGAGGAGATGCTGGGCGCCGGCCGTTGCTGCTCCTTCGATGCCGATTCGGGCGAAATCGTTGCGCAGTTCGAACGGGGCTTCGATCGTCCCCCTGGCCGTCGCCGCACCGGGTGCGAAGTCGATCGTTCCGCTGGCAATCGCGCGGCCACGCGTATCGAAGGCGACGATGGGCAGAGATCGGCCGTCGTCTGTCTTCAGCCGGCTCGCCGTCACAGCCATGCCGCCGGACTCGTTGCTCGTCGCGGTAAGCGCCACCGCCTCGCTGCCGTCCGCCTCGATCACCTTGAGATTGGACGCGCCCATCGCCGCCAGCCTCTCCATCGTTTTACCGTCGCCACTTGCGATGCCGTCTGTGATGAAGGCCAGGGTAGCTGGAGGGGCGTCCTCGAAGGCCGTTTGCAAGGCTGCGATCGCGGATGCCCGGTCGGCAGGCAGAGGCTCGGGCCTAGCCGCAGCAAGCCTGTTGCGCGCTGCGCTCGCCGAGCCGGGGGTCGCATCGTGCTGACGCTCTCCGGTGAAGACGACCGAAATCGCGACGTCCCTCGATTCGGCGTCGTCGATCAGCGCCGAGGCCGTTTCGACACGCCGCTTCCAGTCGGGCGCCGTCGCCCAACCGTTGTCGATCAGCAGTGCCAGAGGTCCGGAGGTTGCGAGCGTATTGCTGCGCGGATTGAAAACGGGGTCGGCTATCGCGAAAATGACGGCCGCCGCCATCAGCATTCTGAGAAGCGTCAGCCACCAGGGGCTTTTCGAGGGCGTCTCCTCCCGCTTCATCACCGAAGCAAGGATGCGCAGCGGCGGAAAGATCTCGGCGGCCGGCCGTGGCGGCGTCATGCGCAGCAGCCACCAGATCACCGGCAGTGCGATGAGTGCCGCCAATATTGCCGGGTTCGCAAAGATGAAGGAGAGGCTGCCGATCATGAGACCCCTCCATGTGTAACTCGGCCCGGCATGCCGGAAAGATACATATGCACCGCGACCAAAGCTTCCGATGCCGCCCGATCCGTCCTGTGCGGAATAAAGGTCCAGCCGAGATGGCGCAGGCTCGTGCCGAGACTTTCGCGGCGAGCGCGATAGGCGCGCTGGTAATCCTCGCGCAGGATTTCGGCGCGCCCGGCTGTCAGCTTCTCACCGGTTTCAGGGTCGGTGAACTCGGTCCTGCCGGCATAGGGGAAGACTTCCTCGGCAGGGTCGGCGATTTCCACGACGTGGCCGCGCAGGCCTCTGCGGGCGAGTGGTCCAAGTCGCTCCATTATCGTGTCCGCGGGATCAAGAAAATCGCCGATCAGGACCAGGTCGCTGGCACCGCGTACCATTCCCGTATCGGGCAAACCCTCCGACAGCGGGCTATGCATGATCGCGGTTGCCAGCCGCTCGGCGGCGTTGCGTGCCGAAACCGGCTCCATCACCCCCGGGCAGCCGATCCGTTCGCCGGAGCGGGCGAGAATTTCGGCGAGCGCCAGCATCAGGACCAGGGCGCGGCTCTCCTTCGAAACGGCACCCAGCGTTGACTTGTACATCATCGAGGGCGAGAGATCGGCCCAGAGCCAGATCGTATGCGCTGCCTCCCATTCGCGGTCGCGGACATAGGTGTGGTCGTCCTTGGCGGAACGGCGCCAGTCGATTCGCGACAGGCTCTCCCCATTGCTGTAGGGGCGGAACTGCCAGAAATTCTCGCCGATGCCGCGCTTGCGGCGGCCGTGCCAGCCGGTGATCACCGTATTGGCGATCCTTCGCGCTTCGACGAGACAGTCGGGCACGAGCATTGCGCGCTGCTGCGCGCGCGACAGCACCTCACCGGAAGGGGTACGCGCGACGATGTGCCCGATCGAGGCCATGCGTCAGCCCTTGGCCTGTTTCACGAGGTCGGCGATCACATCGCGCACCGACATGCCCTCCGCCCGGGCGGCGAAGGTCAGCGCCATGCGGTGCTGGAGAACCGGTTCGGCAAGCGCAAGGACATCGTCGATCGACGGAGCAAGCCGGCCATCGTAAAGAGCTCGGGCGCGGGCGCAAAGCATCAGTGCCTGCCCGGCGCGCGGACCCGGCCCCCAGGCGACGTTCTTGTCGGTAGCAGCATTGCCGTTGCCGGGGCGCGCGGAACGGACCAGGGCGAGAATGGCATCGACCACCTTCTCACCGACGGGCATCTGCCGGATCAGGCCTTGGACCTGCTGCAGGCGCCCTGCGTCGATCACGGGCCGCGCCTCGGTTTCGGCAAGGCCCGTCGTCTCCAGCAGGATCTGCCGTTCGGCGGCAAGCTCGGGATAGCCGACATCCACCTGCATCAGGAAGCGGTCGAGCTGGGCTTCCGGCAGCGGATAGGTGCCTTCCTGCTCCAGCGGATTCTGTGTTGCCAGCACGTGAAAGGGCTGCGGCAGGTCCTTGCGGTCGCCGGCGATCGTGATGTGATACTCCTGCATCGCCTGCAGAAGGGCCGACTGGGTGCGCGGCGAGGCGCGGTTGATCTCGTCGGCCATCAGGAGCTGCGTGAAGATCGGGCCTGGAATGAATCGGAAAGAGCGATGGCCGGAGACATCCTGGTCCATCACCTCGGAACCAAGGATATCCGAGGGCATCAGGTCGGGCGTGAATTGAATCCGGCTGTTGTCGAGCCCGAGAACGGTGCCGAGGGTGGCAACGAGCTTGGTCTTGGCAAGCCCCGGTACGCCGACAAGCAGCGCGTGCCCGCCGGAAAGCACCGCAAGCAGCGTCTGTTCCACGACGCTTTCCTGTCCGAAAATGACCTTGCCGATCTCGGCTCGGACGAGCGCGATCTCCCCGAGCGCCGCTTCGGCTGCTGCGACGATCGCCTTTTCGTCGGCAAGTTCGGTCGCGCCTCTCATCACACTCATCAGTCGTCTCCCGATCGTCGGCTTTTGGAGGAACCGCCGTCGCCGGCTGTCCAGTCCTGTTTTCAATTTAGACCCCGCGGGGCGGCTGACAAGCCGCCGCCGTCGCACTATCTCGTGAGCTTGACATCAAACTCCCGAAGCATTGCCTTCGAGGCGTGAATGCGGACATATGCGCCGACGTGCGTTTGTGGTGCATCGTCGACGTTACAGCGCCGCCGCGTCTTTATCAGACGCGCAACGCCCGCTGTAGCAGTTTTAACGGCTGCATATTTTTGTCCTTAATCGGCTGCGATTAAGGAAACATGCAGGAGGTGAAGGCGCCATTCTTCAGATGGAAGATCGAGATCAAACGGGACAGAACAATGGCAGAAGGCAAGATTCAGCAAACGGGCGACGCGGCGGGGCTTGCCGCGCTGATCGCGCGCGCTGCCGGGCAGACGGGCGGTGAGGGGAGAGGATTGCCCCCGGTGGAGCGTTGGAACCCGCCATTCTGCGGCGACATCGATATGGAAATCCGGAGCGACGGGACCTGGTTTTACATGGGTACCCCAATCGGCCGCGAGCCGCTGGTGAGGCTGTTCTCGACCGTGCTCCGCAAGGACGACGACGGAACGACCTACCTCGTCACGCCTGTGGAAAAGGTCGGTATCCGCGTCGCCGACGCGCCGTTCATTGCAGTGGAAATGAGTGCGATGAAGAAAGCTGGTGAGAACGTGCTGACCTTCCGCACCAATGTAGGCGATGTGATAGAGGCGGGGCCGGAGCATCCGTTGCGTTTCGTCACTCATGGCGACAATCGCGAACTCAAACCCTATCTACACGTGCGCGGACGGCTTGAGGCGCTCGTCTCGCGGCCGGTGATGTACGATCTCGTCGAACTCGGCCACACCGTCGCGGTCGGCGGCGTGGACATGTTCTGCATCAAATCGGCTGGAGCGGTCTTCCCGATCATGCCCGCGGCCGAGCTGGAAGCGCTGTCTCGATGAGCAGTCGCCCATATTCCGCCGACGAGTTCCGTCGCCGTGCGCTGCAGCAGGCGGGAGGACCAATCGAAACCGCCTGGCGCGATCACGGCGATTTCCTGCTGAACCCCGGGATCGTTCCCTATGTCGAGTCCCTGCATCTTAAGGATGCCGCGGTCCTCGTTCCTGTTGTCGACGACGGGGACGATGCCAGCGTGATCTTCACGCAACGCACCTCCAATTTGCGCAAACATTCCGGCCAGGTGGCTTTTCCGGGAGGCGCGGTGGATCCAGAGGACCTCTCTATCGAAGTGGCTGCGATCCGCGAGGCGGAGGAGGAGATCGGCCTCGACCCGCGGTTCGTCGAAACGGTCGCGCGGCTGCCGCATTACATGGCGATGTCCGGTTTTCGTATCACGCCGGTGCTTGCGGTGGTCCAGCCGGGTTTCGTGCTCGAACCGAATCCGCAGGAAGTGGAAAGCGTGTTCGACGTGCCGTTGTCCTTCCTCATGAATCCGCAAAATCACGAACGCGGAAGCAGTCACTGGCAGGGCGCGGAGCGCCATTTCTACCGTATGCCCTATGGCGAAAGAAACATCTGGGGGATCACCGCAGGGATCGTCCGCATGCTCTATGAAAGGCTCTATGCATGACTTCCATTGCCGCCGAGCCCTGGTTCCAGGCTCCTCAGCTTCGCCGCATATTCGACCTGTTGAATGCCGATGGCGGCGAGGTTCGGATCGTCGGAGGGGCAATCCGCAACAGTCTGATGGGGTTGCCGGCCGGTGACGTCGACCTGGCAACCACTTGGCATCCCGAGGATGTGATCCAGCGGGCGAGGGGCGCCGGTATCAAATCGGTGCCGACGGGGATCGACCATGGCACGGTGACACTCGTCATCGAAGGTATGCCCTATGAGGTGACGACATTGCGCCGCGATGTCGCAACGGACGGGCGTCGCGCCGAAGTGGCCTTCGGGGCCGACTGGAAGGCGGATGCGCAACGCCGCGACTTCACCATCAATGCTCTTTATGGAAATGCGGAAGGCGAGGTCCTAGACCACGTTGGCGGCCTCGATGACATCGCAACGCGCACGGTGCGTTTCATCGGCAGCGCGGCCGAGCGGGTCGCCGAGGATTATCTCCGCATCCTGCGCTTCTTTCGCTTCTTCGCGCATTACGGCAGCGGCCGTCCCGATGCGGAGGGCCTGAAGGCCTGTGCGCAGGCGCGCACGAAACTGGCGACGCTTTCCGCCGAACGCGTCTGGACGGAGACGAAGAAACTGCTTTCGGCCGTGGATCCGGGCCGTGCGCTTCTATGGATGCGGCAGGCAGGCGTGCTGGGCGAGGTTCTGCCGGAGACGGAGAAATGGGGGATCGACGCGATCCCGGCGTTGATTTCAGCGGAGAAGAGTTTCTCCTGGCATCCGGACCATCTCCTGAGGCTTGCTGCAATGGTCCCGCCCGACGTCGACCGGCTTGAGGCCATGGCGAAACGTCTGCGGTTGTCGAAAGCCGAGAGCGCTTACCTCGACCGTTTCGCCAAGGCGCCGGCAATTGCGCCGGCACTTGCGGATGCGGCGCTCGATCGCCAACTCTATCGCCATGGCTCCGAGGGCATCATCGTCCGGCTGAAGCTGGCGCTTGCTGCTGCGCGCCGGAAGGCCGAGACCGATCCCGCAATGCTAGCCGAGAGCGCTTCCTTTCAGCGGCTCCTTGCGCGGGCGGACAAATGGCAGCGGCCCGTATTTCCGTTGAGCGGGGCCGATGTGCTCGAAGCGGGGATACCCGCCGGTCCGAGAGTGGGAGAAGTGCTGGCCGAACTCGAAAATTTGTGGATCGAGCGCAACTTCAGCGTCGAACGGGCCAAACTCGTCGCCCGACTTGAGACGTTGGCGCGGCCAGGCTGACACGAGGTGCCGAGCCGGCCGCGATCCACCGGTCAGGCGACCTTGGTTTCGTCGACGATGCGAGCCTTGATGTTGTCGACCATGTTTTCGCGAATGATCGTCTCGCCATGGGTTTCGCGCATGTGCTCGATGGCACGGCGGATGACCTCCGCGTCATTGTCTGCGCGGGTGTGCCAGGCGCAACCCGGGACGAGCGAACCGCATTCGAATAGGCGCATGGTGTTCCTCCTTCTTACAATCAGCAAGGCCTCCCCCATGAAAAGCCTAGCATCAACCCGCGCTCGCGCCAAATTGTTCCCCCGGATCCCGTGCGAAGAAAATCCTGTAAACCGGTGCTTTGTTGGTGCTATGCCTGTGGCGATCGAAGATCCAGCAAAGGCCGCATTCAGATATGACCGCTCTTCAATCGGACCTGATTTCCGCCATTCGAAGCATTCCGGACTATCCGAAACCGGGCGTCATGTTCCGCGACATCACGACCCTGCTCGGCAACCCCAGGGCTTTCCGACGTGCCATTGACGAACTCGTCCACCCTTATGCCGGCACCAAGGTCGACAAGGTCGCGGGCATCGAGGCGCGAGGTTTTATCCTGGGCGGTGCGATCGCGCACCAGCTTTCAGCGGGTTTCATACCCATTCGCAAAAGAGGAAAGCTTCCGCACGACACGGTGCGTATCGCCTATAGCCTTGAGTACGGCGTGGACGAAATGGAAATGCACCGGGATGCGGTCGTTCCCGGTGACAAGGTGATCCTCGTCGATGACCTGATTGCCACCGGCGGCACTGCCGAAGGCGCCGCCAAGCTTCTGCAGCAGATGGGCGCGGAGATCGTCGCTGCCTGCTTCATCATCGACCTGCCTGAGCTCGGCGGACGCAGGAAGCTCGAGGCGCTGGGCGTCAATGTGCGTACGCTGATCGAATTCGAAGGGCATTGAACGCCTGCAGCGCCGTGCCTTTCAAGCAAATTCAATGACCTTGCTCTCGAAGCGGATAACCGGCTCGCCATGCTGGTTCTCGCCCTCGCAGAGGATAGTGTTGATCCGCCAGCCGGGGCGAGAGGCGACGATCCGGGCTTCCAGCAAAGTGACCGCGTAAGTGATCGTGTCGCCGGCATAGACCGGCTTCAGCCATCGGAGTTCCTTGAATCCGGGCGAGGGCCCGAGCTTCGGCGCGTGCAGTCCCTCCGCTGCGAGGCGGCGGGCCTCCTCCTTCCAGAACCTCAGGAAGCACTGCATCCAGCCGGCGCTGGTATGCCAGCCGGAGGCGCAAAGACGGCCGAAAAGCGAATGTCTCGCCTGCTCCTCGTCGACGTGGAAGGGCTGCGGGTCGAAATTGCGGGCAAAGCGAATGATGTCCTCGGCGGTGAAGGTCAGGCTGCCGGTGACGACCTTGCGCCCGGTCTGGTAGAGTTCCTCCAGCGTCATCATGAGCGCGCCTCGCCATTGCGGCGCCTGAACATGACGGAACATTCCGAAGCCGCCACGGTCTCGCCGCTCTGGTTCTCGATCTCGTTGCGAAATTTGACGAGGCCGATCGCGGGCTTGGTTTTCGACGGGCGCGCTTCCAGGACCAAGCTGAAACCTGAAAGGATATCTCCGGCAAGAACCGGCTTCTTCCACTCCATGAAGTCGACGCCCGGTGACCCCTGCGAAGATGAATCGCCGAGAAAGGCCTCGATCATCATCCGCATGCCGACGGCGCTCGTGTGCCAGCCGGAAGCGGCGAGGCCGCCGAGAATGCTGCTCCTGCCGACCTCTTCGTCCAGATGCATCGGTTGCGGATCAAACTCGCTGGCAAAGGCGATCATCTCATCGGTCCGCATCCGGACAGGGCTATAGTCGAAGCGCCGGCCCTGAATGAAATCCTCGAAATACAGCATGCCTCTTTCTCTCCCTTACGGCGCCGCGCGTCCTGCCAGAGGCGCGAGGGTCGCCGCAATGCTTCAGCTTGCGCATGTTTCATCCGTCGATCGGTCCATGCAGTCGCTCAGCCCATCCTAACGTGGCTTCGGCCTGTCTGATTTTCCAGAGTTGTGCATGTCGATTGTTCATGCGATCACATTACCGTAAGTTGTGCTAGGCTGCTTTTCCCCAAAGAGGAACCGACCGTGACCGAATTGAAGATGGCCCTGGCGGCCGCCGCCGAAAATGGACTTGTATCCGCCGACCATGTCAATGACCTGGAGGCTTTTCTCGGCGCAAGGTGTCCGGGCGGGGCCGATAAGGGACGCAGCACGCGGCCCTGAGGAAGCGCCGCCGGATGCGCGAGCGGCAGAAGAAAGCGAGCAGCCGCGCTTCCTGCGAGGGTTCCACGACATCCTTATCACAATAGGCGTGGTGGTCGTATTGGTCGGGCTTTGGGGCATCGGCGGGGCTATTGTCGTGCTGCCCGCAATCGTCATTCTCGCGGAGATACTCGTTGGCCGGCAGAGGCTTGCCTTGCCTGCGGTTTCGCTGACCCTTGCACTCGCCCATTGGGTTGCCCAAGGCATGTTCGGAGTCTTTGCGGTCTGGCGGCCCGCGTGGCAATCCGACACTTATGTGCTGGCCTATGTCTGCGCCTTTCCGGCGCCTCTCGGGCTGTTTTATTGGCGCTATAGAGTTCCTTTGTCTTTCGCCCTGTTCCTTCTGTCGATCGCGGCCGTGATGGTGGCCCTCGTTTTCGTGATTCTAGAAAAAGCCTTTGGGGCCAGTTTCATTCTGGAGACCTATCCACATGTGGCTGCGACGATTCTCCTCGTGGCGGCCTTGGCAGTCTTTGCGCTTGCAATGCGCTACGACATCTCCGACCCGCATCGCCTGACGCTGCGCTCCGACATAGCCTTCTGGTTGCATCTCGCAGCGGCGCCGGCCTTGCTCTACGCGATGCTCGGCTTCATCGTCACATTCGGCCAGGGCGGTATTTGGTGGGGCGAGGGGGGCTTGGGTCAGGCCGTCGCCGTCGTTTTCCTCGTGGCGCTCTTCATGACCATCGGTCTGGTGATCGATCGCCGCGCCTTCGTGACCTCGGGCCTTCTGTCGCTTGGTGCAGCCATTTGGACGATACTCCAAAAGAGCGGTGCTTCGTTCGACACATATGTCTTCGTTGTCTTCGCGGCCGTCGGACTGACGGTACTCGTTATCGGCATTTTCTGGCAGCCGCTGCGCCGGGCGGCAATGAGCCTGCTGCCGGAAGCGGTCACAGCGCGGCTGCATGCCGTGCGGTGAGCGCCGCCGGTCTGGAATCCGGATTGTCGCTTACGTGTTGAACCGGAAATGGATGACGTCGCCGTCCTGGACGACGTATTCCTTGCCTTCATCCCGCGCCTTGCCGGCTTCCTTCGCGCCGTTTTCGCCGCCATAGGCGATGTAATCGTCATAGGCGATCGTGTTGGCGCGAATGAAACCACGCTCGAAGTCCGAGTGGATGACACCGGCGGCCTGCGGGGCCTTGGTGCCGCGCGGGATGGTCCAGGCGCGAGTCTCCTTCGGACCGACGGTGAAATAGGTGATGAGATCGAGGAGCTTGTAGCCGGCGCGGATCAGCCTATCGAGGCCCGCTTCTTCGAGGCCGAGCGCCGCGAGAAATTCGTGAGCTTCCTCTTCCGGCAGCTGCGCCACTTCGGACTCGATCGCAGCCGATATGATCACCGTCTCAGCGCCTTGCTCTTGGGCCATCTTTTCGACGGCGCGGGTGTGCTCGTTTCCGGTCGCGGCGTCGCTTTCTGCGACGTTGCAGACGTAAAGAACCGGGTGCGAAGTGAGCAGGTTGAGACTCTGCAGAATACGCAGCTCATCGGCGTCGAGCCTGGAGAGCAGGGTGCGGACGGGCTTGCCTTCCTGCAGCAGCTTCAGGGAAGCTTCCATGATCGGAAGCTGCGCCATCGATTCCTTGTCCTTGCCGGTCGCGCGCTTGCGCGTCTGGTCTGCACGCCGTTCGAGGCTTTCCAGATCGGCGAGCATCAGCTCGGTCTCAATCGTGTCGGCGTCTTCGACCGGATGGATACGGCCCTCGACATGGGTGATGTCTTCGTCCTCGAAGCAGCGCAATACGTGCACGACTGCATCCACCTCGCGTATGTTGGCGAGGAACTGGTTGCCGAGGCCCTCACCCTTGGACGCGCCGCGCACCAGCCCGGCAATATCGACGAAGGAGATGCGGGTTGGAATGATCTCTTTCGATTTGGCAATGTCTGCGAGCCTGCGCATGCGCGGGTCGGGCACGGCGACTTCGCCGGTGTTCGGCTCGATCGTGCAGAAAGGATAATTGGCCGCCTGCGCCGCCGCCGTCTTGGTCAGCGCGTTGAAGAGGGTGGACTTGCCGACATTCGGCAGCCCGACGATACCGCATTTGAAGCCCATGGCTATAATCCGTCGTTCCTGATTGCTTGGGCGTGGCTATGGGATAAAGGAAAGGGGCGGTCAAGCTTTTCGCGTATTCCGCTTGCCCCTTATGGCGAGTTTCACTTGAATGCACGGGATCGGAGCGCGATATTGACGAAAGCGGGACGAAGAAGACTCACGCGGTCTTCCGCCCGCCGTTCGCGTGGTCGCTAAGGCTTTTCTCATGTCATCGACGGCGGATTTCCGATGAGCGAAAACGACGTAGCCGCAAAGCGCCTGACGAGGCTGAAACCGGAGCGGCCAAAGCTATATAAGGTCCTGCTCGTCAATGATGACTACACGCCGCGGGAATTCGTGGTCATGGTGCTCAAGGCCATTTTTCGGATGAGCGAGGAGGCCGGCTACCGCGTAATGATGACGGCTCACAAGCTCGGCACGTCGGTTGTTGTGGTGTGCGAGAAGGATGTGGCGGAGACAAAGGCCAAGGAGGCGACCGACCTTGGCAAGGAGGCAGGCTTTCCGCTGCTGTTCACGGCGGAGCCGGAGGATTGAGGCAGCGGCGGCGGTCCGCTTATCATTCCCCTTTCGTCCCGAACAGCTTCTTCAGCATATCGGCCATGGGCCCCGTAGTTGGCAGCTTCTTCGGTTGAACCGGGGCGCGAGCCTGATGGATATGGGATTGCGCCGTTTGCTTCTTCGGTGTCGGCGGCTTATCCATCTCGGGTTTGCCTCCGGTTGCCAGTGCGATCTTGTTCATGAGCTGTGAATCTTCGCCCTTCACCAGCATTCCGGCATTGTCGGCGATCGCCTCGAGAAGTGGCGAGACCCAGGCCCGGTCCGCTTTGGCAAAATCGCCGAGCACATGCGCGTGGACCAGATCCTTGGCTCCGGGATGGCCGATGCCGAGCCGCAGGCGGCGGTACTCTCTACCGCAATGAGCGTCGATCGACTTGATGCCGTTGTGCCCGCCATGGCCGCCGCCAGTCTTGATCCGCGCCTTGCCGGCGGGCAGGTCCAGCTCGTCATAGATGACGACGATGTCCTTCGGTGCGAGCTTGTAGAAACGCATCGCATCGCCCAAGGCTTCGCCGGACAGGTTCATGAAGGTCTGCGGCTTCATCAGCAGGACGCGCTCGCCGTCGATCTCGCCTTCGGAGATCTCCGACTTGAATTTCTTCGACCACGAAGAAAAGCCCTGGCGTCCCTGAATGGCGTCTACGGCCATGAAGCCGATATTGTGGCGGTTACCGGCGTATTTAGGACCCGGATTGCCAAGTCCTGCGATGATCAGCATGCGGCCAAACTCCTGATGCGTTTGCATGTGCCCTCATCCGCCTGCCGGCACCTTCTCGCCATTTTTGATGGCATCAGGGACTCGCGGCGCGCTCCCCCGCCGGCGGGGAGAGGGTTAGTCCTCGGGTTTAACCCGAGGAGAGGGGCGACCTTTCCCCGTCAAGTCATGCAGGCACCCCAATCACCGACATCGAGGCAAGTCAAGCCCGTCTCGCCGCTAGATGAGGATGCACGCATTTAAACGAAACCCGCCCCACGCAAATGGGACGGGTTCTCTATACGGGGAACGGTCCACCCCGGATCGGGCGGTTGTCTGAATCAGAGATCAAGCCTCTTCTTCGCCGCCCTCGACTTCGGTTACTTCTTCGGTCTCTTCGACTTCCTGCGTGCGGCCGGCGATCGTGGCGACCGTGAAATCGCGATCGGTGATGACCGGGGTCGCGCCTGCGGGCAGTTCGACGTTCGAAATGTGAACGGTATCGCCGATCTTGAGGCCGGTGAGGTCAACGGTCAGGAATTCCGGAATGTTGTCGGCCGAAACGTTGAGTTCGACCTCGTGCCGGACGATGTTCAGCGCGCCGCCCTGCTTGAGGCCCGGGGACTTCTCTTCGTTTTCGAAGCGGACCGGAACCTGTACGGAAACCTGGCTGCCCTTCTTAACACGCAGAAAATCGACGTGCATGGTGAAGTCGCGGACCGGATCAAGCTGATAGTCCTTCGGCAGGACGCGGATCTTCTTGCCGTCGACGTCGATCGTCGCGACGGTGGTCATGAAACCGCCGGCGTGGATCTTCATCGTCACGTCCTTGGTGGAGAGCGCGATGGAAAGCGGGGGCTGCTTGTCACCGTAGATGACAGCCGGGATAAGACCGTTGCGGCGAAGTTCACGGGAGGACCCCTTACCAACCCGTTCGCGCGTCTCGGCCTTGAGCTCGTAAGTTTCGCTCATAGGTAGACCTTTCTATGTTGTTTGGAGAGTTCGTCCGTCAAAGGCGGAAAAACCTGAAGCCGCAGGGCGGCTTCATCCACGTTGCCTCCAAGGGTGTCTGCGCGGACGCGGGGTCCATAGCCGAGAACCGGCGGAAATGCAAGGCATGGCGGGTCAGGCACTTATACGGCGCGTGTCGTCCCGAAACCGCGGCGGTCCCGGGAAATTGCGCATCAGGTCCTGCGTTTGGCGAAGCGCGCGAGTGCCAGGATCAGGCCACCCGCCGCAAGCCCCCAAAAGGCCCCGGACACGCCCGCAAAACCGACGCCCGATGCGGTGACGAGAAAGGTGATGGCGGCAGCTTCGCGCGTCTCCGCTTCCGTGAAGGCGGCCACGGCTGAGCTCGAAAAGGCGCCGATCAGCGCAAGGCCGGCGACCGCCTCGATCAGAACCGAAGGCGCAAGGCTGACAAAGGTCGTGACGGCGCCCGCCAGGAGGCCGAAGACGACGTAGGCAAAGCCGGCAATGATCGCGGACCAGTAGCGGCGGGTGCGGTCGGGATGGGAATCGGAACCGGCGCACATCGCCGCTGTGATCGCCGCAAGATTGACCGCATGCCCGCCGAAAGGTGCGCTCAGCAGCGAAAAGAGCCCGGTCGCGGCAAAGAGGGGTCCCGGATCGGGGTGATAATCATTCACCTTCAGCACTGCGATGCCGGGAATGTTTTGCGACGCCATCGTAACGATGAAAAGCGGAATCGCGATGCTGACCAAGGCGGAAGCGCTGAAGGTAGGCGAAACGACCTCCGGCTTTGGAACAAGCGCGGCGGAGAGCCCGGCCAGGGCGCCGTCCGGCATGTCCACGCCAAACCCGACGACAAGAACGAAGGCGACCAGCGCAGCCGGAACGGCGTAGAGCCTGTTGACGCTGCCGACGACCGCCCAGGCAAGAACGATCGGAAGGCCGAAAAACGGGTTGAAGGCGACCGCCTTAACCGGCGCGAAGCACAGGCTCAGGAGAACGCCGGCAAGCATCGCATTCGCCAGCGCAGCCGGGATTGCGGACACGATCCTGCCGAGCGGCTTCCACAGGCCGGCGATTACGATCAGCAACCCGCAGACGAGGAAGGCGCCGACGGCGGCGTTGAACCCGCCCTCGACCGCGCCGGAACTCGCGAGCAGGGCCGCGCCCGGGGTCGACCAGGCGATGCTGACGGGAAGGCGCGTGACGGCGCTGACGATGACGGCGCAGATGCCCATGGAAATCGACAGCGCCATGAGGCCGGAGGCCGCCTGCGCCTCGCTTGCGCCGACGCCGGTGATCCCGTGCAGGACCACGGCGAAGGAGCTGGCGAAACCCACAAATGCGACCAGCACGCCCATGAACAGGCTTTGGATGGAAAAATCACGAAGCATTGCGGACAACCGGATGTTGCGACGAGTCGAGAATATCGTCTCGAGTAGCACATCCTTCCCCTCTGCCGATACCGCCTGTCGACGCCGTCAGGGATTGACGAAAGACTTTCGTCCGGGTGGACCTCCTGCGGCATCGATGCCTATAGTGGGCGAAGGGGGCAATTGCGCGGCTGGGGAGTTCGGCGCCTGCTTCCGCCGGAGAACGCTGTCCAAGGCGCGGAGCGCGGATTTCAGCCGCATACCGCTTGCGCGCGTTGGCGATGTCGCGGGTCGACAGGCCCGACCACCGCAATCCAGGGAGGGAGCGAATGCCTTCAATAAGGGACCATACCGAACGCGTCTACCGGGTGGCACATCAATCCTCTGCTGCCGTGATTTCGCCGGTGGCCGCATCATGGCGCCGCTGCATGACGCTGCACGGACTGGCGCCGGAGGAAGCGCGCGCGCCCTGGCGGCTTTCGGACGCCGAGTTCCGGCAGGCGCGCGAAAACGCAGGCACATTGATCGCGGAGGCGGCCGGCGAGCTCGACCGGCTGTTCGCCACCGTCGGCAAGGCCGGGTGCTGCCTGCTGCTTACCGACGGGAAGGGCGTTGCGCTGGAACGCCGGGGGGCCGGCGGTGACGATGCCGACTTCCGCGGGATCGGATTATGGTCGGGAACAGTGTGGAGCGAGGCGAGCGTCGGGACGAATGGTATCGGCACGGCGATCGCCGACGAGCGTCCAGTGCTCATCCATCGAGGTCAACACTTCCTCAGCCGCAATATCGGCCTGAGTTGTGCCACGGCCCCGATCCGCGACGAGAGCGGCAGGCTTGCTGCGGCAATCGATATATCCACCTGCCGCGACGACGCTTCCGAGGCGACGCTTTCGATCCTCTCGCAGGCCGTACGAGATGCCGCTGCACGAATCGAGGCCACTCTCTTCCGGCGCGCTTTCGTTGGCGCCCGCATCGTGCTCGTGCCGGTCGACCGTGCCGGACCTGCACTGCTTGCCGTCGACCGTGACGATCTCGTTCTTGGCGCTACGAGGGCCGCCCGGCTGTGGCTCGGGCTCGACGACGAGCGTATCGCCGATGGCGTCCCGGCTTCCGACCTGCTCGAGGGGGAGCTTTCCGCCGAGCGGGAAGAATTGCCCGACGCAGAGAGGGCGGCTCTGCGCCGCGCCCTGTCACGGGCCAAGGGCAACGTATCGATGGCGGCCGATCTCCTTGGCATCAGCCGCGCGACCCTCTACCGCAAGATGAAGCGGCTTTCTCTCAACTGATCGATATGGACGTCGACCTGTCGCAATTCTGAAACAGTCGGCGCCATCAACGGCGGTGCCACCCTATCGGGAACGCGCATTCGGTCGCACTCTCCTCCCACAGCAACCGCATCGCTGTTTTTCCAAGGGAGGAAACCCATGCTGCATCAGAAGATCGTCGAGAACCCGTTCAAACAGAACTACGGAAATTTCATCGGCGGCGAATGGCGCGAGCCTGTGGCCGGCCGCTATTTCGACAACACCACGCCGATTACCGGCGGCACGCTGTGCCAGGTCGCGCGCTCGGACGCTGCCGACATCGAGCTTGCCCTGGACGCGGCGCATGCCGCCAGGGAGAAATGGGGCCGGACCCCGGCGGCCGAGCGGTCCAACATTCTCATGAAGATCGCCACCCGCATGGAGGACAATCTCGAGCTTCTGGCGAGAGCCGAAACATGGGACAACGGCAAGCCGATCCGCGAGACGATGGCTGCCGACATTCCTCTGGCGATCGACCACTTCCGCTATTTCGCGTCCTGCATCCGTGCGCAGGAAGGTTCGATAGGAGAGATCGACCACGATACCGTCGCCTATCATTTTCACGAGCCGCTAGGCGTCGTCGGCCAGATCATCCCCTGGAACTTCCCGATCCTGATGGCCTCCTGGAAGCTGGCGCCGGCGCTTGCCGCCGGAAATTGCGTCGTGCTCAAGCCCGCCGAGCAGACGCCGGGTTCGATCCTCGTCTGGGCTGACCTGGTCGGCGATCTCCTGCCGCCGGGCGTCCTCAACATCGTAAACGGTTTCGGCCTCGAAGCGGGCAAGCCGCTTGCCACAAGCCCGCGTATCGCCAAGATCGCCTTCACCGGCGAGACGACGACCGGGCGGCTGATCATGCAGTATGCCAGCCAGAACCTCATTCCCGTCACGCTGGAGCTTGGCGGAAAGTCGCCGAACATCTTCTTCGCGGACGTCGCCAGCGAAGACGACGACTTCTTCGACAAGGCGCTCGAAGGCTTTGCCATGTTCGCGCTGAACCAGGGTGAGGTCTGCACCTGCCCGAGCCGGGCGCTTGTCCAGGAGAGCATCTACGACCGCTTCATGGAGCGGGCGGTAAAGAGGGTCGAGGCGATCCGCCAGGGTAATCCGCTCGATGCGGCAACCATGATCGGTGCCCAGGCGTCGAGCGAACAGCTCGAGAAAATCCTCGCCTATATCGAGATCGGCAAGGAGGAAGGCGCGGACGTCCTGACAGGCGGAGGACGCAATGTGCTCGAAGGCGATCTTTCCGGCGGCTATTACGTCAAACCGACCGTGTTCCACGGTCACAACAAGATGCGCATCTTCCAGGAGGAGATTTTTGGGCCGGTCGTGTCGGTGACGACCTTCAAGACGGAAGCCGAGGCGCTGGAAATCGCCAACGATACGCTTTACGGCCTCGGCGCCGGTGTGTGGAGCCGCGATGCGAACCGCTGCTACCGCTTCGGCCGCGAGATTCAGGCGGGCCGCGTGTGGACCAATTGCTATCACGCCTATCCGGCCCATGCTGCTTTCGGCGGCTACAAGCAATCCGGCATCGGGCGCGAGACGCATAAGATGATGCTCGACCACTATCAGCAGACGAAGAACATGCTGGTCAGCTACAGCCCGAAGGCGCTCGGCTTCTTCTGATCCGGCTGAAACCTATCGATCCCGCGGGCTCCCGATCGTTCGTCGGGGGCCCTGCGGCATTTGCGAAGGAGGAGATGCAAATTGACGAATGACGCAACGGTGCCGCGCGTGCTAGCGACGGATGCTGCGGTAGATCTCATCCGCGAAATCCGCCGCGATCATCCGGACATACTCTTTCATCAGTCGGGCGGCTGCTGCGACGGCTCATCGCCCATGTGCTACCCGGCCGACGACTACATCGTCGGCGACAACGACGTGAAGCTTGGCGAGATCGACGGCGTGCCGGTCTATATCAGCTCAAGCCAATACGAGGTCTGGAAGCACACGCAGCTGATCATCGATGTCGTACCCGGCCGCGGTGGGATGTTTTCGCTCGAAAACGGCCGGGAGAAGCGCTTTCTCACCCGCTCGCGTCTGCTGGGCGGCGGCGGCGACGCGTGCGCGGTGCAGGCTCGAGGCTGAAGCTCTCGAACTGTTCGCTTTTTGTTCGTTTCATGCTATCGCGTCTCGTCTGCAGCGGCGAGAGTAGAGCACATGGAAAATCAACAAGACAAGCACAGGGCATTCCGCGCCCTGCATGATCGTCAGGGCGCTTTCGTAATTCCCAATCCCTGGGATGCAGGTTCTGCGCGAATCCTCGCGGCGCTCGGCTTCGAGGCGCTGGCGACGACGAGCGCCGGCCTTGCCTTTTCCATTGGCCGAAGGGATTCGTCGGCGGCTCTCTCGCGGGACGTCATATTGCAGAATGCCCGCGACATCGTCGGTGCGACCGATTTGCCCGTGTCCGCCGATCTGGAGGACGGATTTGGTAAAGATCCCCTGTCCTGCGCCGAAACGATTTCGCTGGCGGCAGGCGTCGGGCTCGTCGGCGGCTCGATCGAGGATGCGACCGGCGATGCCGCCGACCGCGTTTTCGAGTTCAGCCTGGCGGTGGAACGCGTTGCCGCGGCCGCGGAGGAGGCGCGCAAACACCCCTTCGTCCTGACGGCCCGGGCGGAGAACTTCCTGTGCGGGCGGTACGACCTCGACGACACCATCCGGCGCCTCGTCGCATTCGAGGAAGCCGGCGCGGATGTGCTCTACGCTCCAGGGCTGCCGGATATCGAAGCCATCCGCACGGTCTGCTCTGCCGTCAAGCGCCCGGTCAACGTCGTCATGGGGCTGGCGGGGCAGGTGTACTCGGTGGAACAGCTGCAAGAGGCAGGTGTGAAGCGCATCAGTGTCGGCGGCTCGTTTGCACGGGCGGCCCTTGCAGGACTCATGAGCGCGGCACGGGAGGTCAAGGAGCGCGGCACGTTCAACTATTCCAAAAGTGCCATGCCAGCCGCCGAAGCGGCATCCTATATGCTCGACGCCAAGAGATGAATGGCGGTCGCGTTCACAGGGATCAGCAGCGCCGCTTCTGCGGCGCAAGCGTCAGTCGAACAGGCTCGAAACCGATTCTTCCTGGCTCGTGCGGCTAATCGCTTCGCCGAGCAGTGCTGCGGTCGAGATGACGCGGACGTTGTGCGCCGACTGGACCGCCGTCGTCGGCTGGATCGAGTCGGTGATCACCAGTTCTTTCAGCATCGAGGACGTGACCCGGGCGACTGCGCCCCCCGAGAGCACGCCATGGGTGATGTAGGCGGTGACACTGGTCGCACCGTTCTTCAGCAAGGCCTCGGCGGCGTTGCAGAGCGTACCGCCGGAATCGACGATATCGTCGATGAGGAGGCAGTCCTTGCCGTTGACTTCGCCGATGACGTTCATGACCTCGGATTCACCGGGCCGGTCGCGGCGCTTGTCGACGATCGCAAGCAGACAGTCCAGTCGTTTGGCAAGCGCCCGGGCACGTACCACGCCGCCCACATCGGGCGAAACGACCATGACATTCTTGAGATTGTAGTTCTCCTTCACGTCGCGCGCGAGGATCGGAATGGCGTAGAGGTTGTCGGTCGGAATATCGAAGAAGCCCTGGATCTGCCCAGCGTGAAGATCGAGGGTCAGAACGCGGTCGGCGCCGGCTTCGGTGATGAGATTGGCGACCAGCTTGGCGGATATGGGTGTGCGGGGGCCGGGTTTGCGGTCCTGCCGGGCATAGCCGAAATAAGGAAGCACGGCAGTGATGCGGCGGGCGGAGGAACGGCGGACCGCGTCGATCATGATGAGGAGTTCCATCAGATGATCGTTCGTTGGGAAGGACGTCGACTGGACGATGAAGACGTCCTCGCCGCGCACGTTCTCGCCGATTTCGACGAAGATTTCCTGATCGGCGAAGCGCCTTACTGTGGCTTTGCCGAGCGGCAGGTTGAGATAGTTGCAGATCGCTTCGGCCAGCAGCCGGTTCGAATTGCCTGCGAAAACCTTCATTGACGGTCCGCCTTGAGCTGGCGCGGCCACGTCCGGTCGTCCGGGGGGTGGGTTCTCCGCGCAGATTCCGTGAGCCATTCCGATTGCGGGCAATCACTTGCGGACGGCCGCCGTCAGAGCTGATCGGCCGCTTTTTAGCGTCCTTGAAGGTGAATGCAAGGGGATTGCTGCGGCGCAGCGCTCAATATGCGAAAAACTTTGCGTCAAGTGGCCAAGTTGACGATGATTCCTGGCCCGTTGACGAGAATCGAGAAACGCAGGTGGGCGATAGCCGGGTGGACGCGCTATCCGCCGATCGACCGGCGCCATTCCAGATAGGCGTCGATCGTCTCGTTGCCGATCGCCTCCATAGTCTCAGCCGGAACGGCGCTCCAGGGGTCGGCAGCGGTGTTTGCAACCGTGTCCTGTCCCTGAATGCGATGGAGGCGATTGCCGCCGCCGTCGAGTATGTCCCAGACATAGACGACGGTGGTCTTGCCTCCGTCGTTCAGCGCCGAAAAATAGCCCTTGAGAATATGGTCGCTGGTCTTGTCGGTGGAGCTCTTGATGGCGATTCCCTGAGCTCGCGCCGACGCGCCGAGCTGTTTTGAAAGTGGCGTGACCGCCTGCACCGGGGCGCCGATGATCGGCAGGAAGCGGATCCCCCCCGAGCCGGTTGCAGCCGTAGCAGGCGACGCGGCGGCCTGTTGCGTTTGCGCGGGAACCTCCGCCGTTTCGGCGGGTGCGGTCTGCTCGCCGCCGCTCTCCTGTGGCGCCTCTTCCACGGGAGGCGCCTGATGCTGAACGATTTGGGAGCGCTCCTCCTGAGGCTGTATTGCCTGCACCGGCGATTCGCCCCCGGCGAGGCGGCTTGCCTGGCCTTCCAGTGTGCCGGCCGGGTCGGTGTAATCGCTATAGCCGACATTGCCGGTCCCGTGCTGCGGGGGCGGGCTCGAAATGTTCGGCTGCGCAGCGAAGGCGGCGGTGCGGCCAGGCGGCACGTCTTCCATCGGCATCACCGCTGTTTGTGCCGACATGGCGTCGAGATCCGACTGGGTCACCGGCGGCGAGCGGAAGCTGCCTTCACCCACATCCACCTGCGGGATCAGGGCGTCCGTCGTGTTGCAGCCGGCCAAAGCTGCGGCAAGGCCAAGGCTTGCGATCGGATTGATCTGCTTGCGCATCGTTCCCACCGTCTCCGCTGGATCACGATGATCTTAGGTCGAATCGACTTAGGATCATGACCGTGATCGCTTCCAAAGAGTTGAGACGCGGGACGCGGGCGGAAAGCCGCCCGCACTCTTCCTCATCCCGCTCCCGAACATCGGGCGCCGGTTGCGGCCGCTGCAGCGTCGCACGTTCCATGAACGCTCAAAGGTTCTGCAGCGGGATCAGCCGCCGACACCGTTTCACTTCAGGCGGAAATCATAGGGCGATTTCCTTACGCAGATATGAAGTCCAGTCCGTAGCGCGAAAGAGGCCGCGGGGTGTCGGCTGTGGTGAGGTAGGTCTGGCCAAGCGTCATCGCGGTGCCGCTGTCCGAATCCATGATGATCATGTGGACGAAGAGCGACATGTCGGGCTCGATCTCCTGGGGGTTGCCGACATGGAACATCTGGTGCTCCATCCAGGAAGGCGAAAAGCGTGCGCCGAGCGAATAGCCGCAGGCGTTCAGGCGGTGACGGGCAAGCCCGCGCTCGTCCATGATCTTGGCATGAACGTCGAAGACGGTGCCGAAGGTGTTTCCGGGCCGAAGCACCATTTCGATCGCCTGGATCGTTTCCCGGCAGGCGCTGTAAAGCTCCCGATGCCGGTTGGTCGGTTCGCCGATAACGATCGTGCGCATCATTGCCGCGTGATAGTGGGCGCTGACGCCCGCCCATTCGAGGGTGAGCTGGTCGCTGGCATCGAGGTTTCTCCGTCCTGCCTTGTAGCGGCAGAGCAATGCGTCGGCCCCGGATCCTATGATGAATTCATTGGCGGGATAGTCGCCGCCGCCGGCGAAAACCGCGCCTTGCATCGCAGCCAGGATATCCGCCTCGCTGCCGCCCGGACGGATCAGCGGCAGCGCAGCGTCGAGCGCGTCGTCGGCAAGGCTCGCCGCCTTCTCGACATGGGCAATTTCCGCCGGACTCTTGATCAGGCGCAGGCGGCTGACAAGCAGCGATGCGTCGACCAGTTCCCCGAAAGTTGAGAGCTGGTGATCCACGAGGCGCGCGGTTTTGCCGGTCATGCCATGGGTATCGTATTCGACTCCGATGCGGCAGCCGAGGAGATCGAGCTCGCTGAGCAGGTTCTTGAGATCCATGGCCGGATCGGCATTGACGCGGTCAACCCAGATCTCGATGCGCTCGATATTCGACGTGTGGCGCGCCTGCCGCAGGTCGGCCGATCGGGTGAGCAGGACCATCGAACCATCCCGCTTGACGACGAGCGTCTGGAAGAAGCAATAGCCGAATGTGTCATAGCCGGTAAGCCAGTACATGCTTTCCTGTGCGAAGAGCAGCACGGCGTCGAGTTTCTCTTCCTGCATCTTGGCCGTGAGCCTCGCCAGGCGGGCCGCATATTCCTCTTCGGCGAAGTGAAGCGCCATCTCAAGCCTCCCGTATGGAAATCGCGGATATCTGCCGTCCATAGTCAGGCTCCTGCCTGTGCGTGGTACGGCGGTAGGAGAAAAAGCGGTCCTCGTCGGCATAGGTGCAGATGCCGAGATTTTCCGCGGTCACGCCGGCTTCCGCCAGACGCCGGACCGTCAGTCCGGGCAGATCGAACATGGCATGGCCGTCGCGGCCGGACGGGGTGAAAAAGGACTTGTAGCTTGCATCTGCGGCGACGAAACGGGCCACGAATTCGGGGCCAACCTCGTAATGCCTCCGGCTGATCGACGGGCCCAGGCAGGCAATGACACGCTCGCGACGGGCACCAAGCGAGATCATCGCTTCGATGGTGCTTTCGAGCACGCCGCCCAGCGCACCCTTCCATCCGGCATGGGCGGCACCGATCACGCCTGCTTCCGGATCGGCAAACAGAACTGGTCCGCAGTCGGCAGAAAGAACGCCGAGAACGATGCCGGGGGTCGCCGTCACCAGTGCATCGGCATCCGGCCGCGTGCCGTCATAGCTGGCGTCGACGATGATCGCATCCGGTGAATGGATCTGGTGCACAGTCGCAAGCCGCCGTGGCTCCGCATTGAACCAGCGGGCGACCCGAGCGCGATTTGTGCCGACTCGTTCCCGGTCGTCGTGAGAGCCGAGACCGACATTCAAGCCGCGATAGATGCCCTCGGACACGCCTCCCTCGCGGGTGAAATAGCCGTGTGCGATTGACGGGCCTGCCTTTGCGCCGAAGAGCGGGCTCTGCACAGGGGATAGCGAGGCATCATCCTGCATTCGGTGTTTTCGCCCTCGTGATTTTCTAAGTTCATTGGAATTGAGGGCGCATTGCGGCCCGTCGACTTGCAGCTGATTTGCCGCCGCGATGTTGACCCGGCGGACCGGCACTGTCAATCGCCCCGCTCTAGGGCGCCTTCTTCTGAAAGGGTGCCAGGGCGACTTCCGGACTGCTGACCACCAGTACCTTGAACAATTCTCCCATCTTGCCCGGGCCGGAGCCCGCAAGCCGTTCGACATCGTCGCGAATGCCTTCCTGCGTCGATTCGCCCTTGTCCCGGCCAAGCGCTGCGGCGCGTTCCAGGAGGCCGAGGCCGACCAGGAAATCGCCCTGACGGACGAGTCCGTTTACCTGTACCCCTTCCGCTTTCGCCCGGCTCGCCAATTGCTCGAAATCGACATGGCTGGTCATGTCGGCGAAACCCGGATTGGCGAGTGGCGGATCGTATTCATGGTTTCGCACGGCCTGCAGAGTGTCGCCGTAGCCGGTCGCCAGATGGCCGTAGTCGATGATGAGCGCCGTGCCGCCGCCGGCGCGAAGGCGCTCGCAGAGCGCGGCCATCACGGCGTCGCGAGCCGGCGCGATTTCGAAGATCGTGCCTTCGGGAACAGAGGCGGCCGGAGTGGGAAGAAGCGTCGGATCAATGCCGCCAGCGCCTGCGGCAAATGTCAGTCGATCCTCCGTATCGAGGCCGATCATGCGTTCGCGGAAGCCCTGCGGGGTCCGCACGAACTGACGGATCGGGATTGCGTCGAAAAGCTCGTTCGCAGCCAGGAGCAGGAATCCCGACGGCAGGCTGTCGAAGCTCTCATGCCAGCGAATCTTGCCTTCGTGCTCGGCCAAACCCTTGGCTTGCACCTCGCGAAGCCGATCGCTGGTCTCGACGAGATGCACCGTCGCCGTCCCGTAAAGCGTCGGCGCCAGCCGGCGGATGACGCGCAACATGTCGGACATCATCGTGCCGCGACCTGGCCCGATCTCGCTTATAATGGCATTTGCGGGTGCTCCGTGCTGCTGCCAGGCATGCACGAGGAATATGCCGATCATCTCGCCGAAAAGCTGACTGATCTCCGGCGCGGTGGTGAAGTCGCCAGCCGCCCCGAAAGGCTCACGGACGCGATAGTAGCCGTGCTGCGGATCAGCAAGGCAGAGGGAGAAATAGTCGGTAACGCTGATCGGTCCATTGGCCCGGATCAGCGCCTTGATCTTGTCGGCGAGAGGATTCGTCATGACCCGTCCAGTCAAGCGGCGGCGGCAGCGCTGCGCGCCCGCGCAATGGCCCAGATTCCTATAAGCGCCATCGGCACTGAAAGCACCATGCCCATAGTGAGCCAGTCCCCGGCAAGATAGCCGATCTGTGCATCCGGTTCGCGGAAGAACTCCACGAAAATGCGGCTTGCGGCATAGCCGCAGACGAATATGCCGGTGACGAGGCCGGGGATTTTCAAAGCTTTGCGGCGATAGACGAACCAGGCGAGGACGGCGAGAAGAACCAGGCCCTCGAGAGCGGCCTCGTAGAGCTGGCTCGGATGGCGTGCAAAGGGCCCTCCCGTCGGGAAGACGACCGCCCAGGGCACAGAAGACAGGCGGCCCCAGAGTTCTCCATTGATGAAATTGGCGATGCGGCCAAAGAAAAGTCCGATAGGCACCACGGCAGCCACCACGTCGAACAGGCTCCAGATGGGGATCGCGTTTCTACGCGCAAAGATGATCATCGCCAGGGTCGTGCCCACAAGACCGCCGTGAAAGGACATGCCGCCGTTCCAGATCTGGATCGCGCGGAGGGGGTCGTCGAGGATGGAGCCGAGATCGTAGAAGAGTATGTAGCCGATGCGTCCCCCGAGCACGATGCCGCCGGCGGCCCAGAGCAGGAAATCGTCAAGTTGCGTCAGGTTGCAGGCGGGGGTTCCGTTGCGCCAGAGGGCGGCGTTCTGGACGATGCGGCGCGCATAGAACCACCCGAGGAGGATACCCACTACATAGGCGAGGCCGTACCAGCGCACCGCGAGCGGCCCGATCGTGAAGATCACGGGGTCGATTTCGGGGAAGGGGAGAATGGCGAGGCGGGTCGCGATGGTTTCCAAGATACTCTCTCGTGCCGGACCGATGGTTTGGGCGGAACATGACGAGCGAATGCGGCGCGGTCAAGCACCCCCTTGCTGCGGCGCAACAAGGGCTCCCGGTCTCTCGACGTACCAGGGCGGCCGAAACACGCTATATTGCTGCATGTCAATTCGAGGGGCCGGGAGATGTCGCGTTTCGTCGCCGGCGTCATTTTCCTTGCATCCTCCCTTCGGGGGCCCTACCTGAATCAGAGACTTCGCCGCATGTGGCGGACTGGAAATGGAGACCAGAAAGATGAGCACAGGCGCCAACCGTATTCTCGATGATCTCGCCCGGCTGATGACGGATGCCGCAGGCGCGGCCCAAGGGGTGCGGCGCGAGGTCGAGGCGGCATTTCGGGCGCAGACCGAAAACTGGCTGAACTCACTTGACGTCGTCAAGCGCGAGGAGTTCGAGGCGGTCAAGGAGATGGCGGCACGGGCTCGGGACGAGAACGATTCTCTGCTGGCTCGCATCGAAGCACTCGAAGCGCGTTTGGCAGTGGCCAGCGGTCCCGCAGCGGGCGACATCACGACCGGCAAGTAAAACCCTATTGACGCAGCTCTCGCTGAGAGACGCTGTGAGCGGCCGTGCCGCCGCCCTCATTGCCCATTCTATCCACGTCGCCAGCTTTCCGCATTGCCGCCTTCGCACATCACGACCATCGCGGCTAACAAAACGAAAAGTTTTCCACCTGTGGACACTGGCAAAAAACCTTTATCGCAGAGTCGTTTAAGCAGCCGCGCTGAATCAAAATCATAGCGGGCACGGCTGCTCATCCCTGCAATTTTTCGGCTCGGGGGCTGGCACGCTGACTCTGCCGTTATACACTGATTTTAAATGATGATTCGACGCGGGCCAAGCAAGCTCCGGGCAGGGTTAGTAAGCCAGGGTAGTCGCGGGTCCAGCAATCATAGTGTTCGTATCCGGTACTGGGTTTGCAGTGTTGCGTCCTGTGAGCGTGACTTTGCGCGCCTCTGCCGCGCCTTTTAGGGTGATGCATGAGCCTTTTGGAAATGGAAGCCGAGCGCCAGTCCAACCCGGTCGATATGATCGAGTTCGTCGCCGCGAACAATGACTGGTCCTTCGAGCGTTCCGGCGAAGACGAGATCGCCATGACCGTCGAGGGCAGGTGGGCGGACTATCATGTTTCCTTTTCCTGGATGGAAGAGTTCGAGGCGCTGCATCTGGCTTGTGCTTTCGACATCAAAGTGCCGGACAGCCGGGCAAACGAAGTGATCCGGCTTCTGTCCCATATCAACGGGCAGGTGCTGATGGGTCATTTCGATCTGTGGCGCCAAGAAGAAGTCATCATCTTCCGGCAATCTCTGTTGCTTGCTGGCGGGGCGGAGCCTACCAACCAGCAAGTCGAAGTGCTCCTGTCGAATGCGCTCGACGCCTGCGAATCCTATTTCCAGGCGTTCCAGTTCGTCGTCTGGTCGGGCATGGATGCGCAGCGCGCGGTGGACGCGGTTCTGTTCGAGACCGTTGGGGAGGCATGAAGTGAGCATCGCCGTTAAGGGTCCGATCGTGCTTGTCGGTGCCGGCAATATGGGCGGCGCCATGCTCGCGGGTTGGCTGAAAAGCGGGATCGCTGGTGGCGATCTTCTCGTAATCGATCCCGGACCGCCGCCTTCCATGGCGAAGCTGTTGGCGGATAACGGTGTCCGACATTCGACGTCAGCTCCGGCGGGGATCAAAGCGCGCGTGGTCTTCCTTGCCGTCAAGCCGCAGGTGATGGAGTCGGCTCTGCCGCCCGTAAAGGGGCTGGTCGGTTCCGAAACCGTGATCGTTTCCGTCGCCGCGGGCAAGACGCTCGGCTTCATCGAGCGCCACCTCGGCGAGGCTGCAACGGTTCGCGCCATGCCGAACACGCCCGCCATGATCGGGCGCGGTGTGACCGGTGCCTTCGCAAATGCCCGCGTCAGCGAAGCGCAGCGCGCGCTGGTGCACGATCTGCTGAAAGTCAGCGGTCCGGTTGAATGGGTCCGGACCGAAGCGGATATAGATGCCGTGACCGCCGTCTCCGGCAGCGGCCCCGCTTACGTCTTCTATCTCGTCGAGTGCATGGCAGAGGCCGGGCGCAAGGCCGGCCTCGAGGCGGACCTAGCCATGCGTCTCGCTCGGGAAACCGTCGCGGGGGCTGGTGAACTCCTCCATCAGTCCCCCGACGATGCAGCGCGCCTGCGCCAGAACGTTACGTCACCCGGCGGCACCACGGCTGCGGCGCTCGACGTTCTGATGGGAGAGGGCGGCATGCAGCCGCTCTTCGATAAGGCCATTGCAACAGCCCGCAAGCGCGCAGAAGAGCTGGCCGGCTCGCGGTAGTCTCGCCGTACAGTGCCGCGTGCGAACAAGATTTGAAGCGCCGTACGCACCACCCGAAGACAGAAGTCGCCGATTGCGTGGCTGCGCTGGCGTCGTGCAAGCGCGTGAAGCTGCTGGCTGTCCGGGATATCAAGCTCTTGTTCGATCATCACATTCACCTTCTGACAATTGCCATCGGATGATAAGGCTTAACTTTCTCGACGATAATCCGTATTGATTTCGTTATATCTGTGACGAAATGGAATAGATGCCATGGATCGACAGGAGGCGATGGCGGTGTTTCTCGCCGTTGTCGAGGAGGGGGACTTCTCGGCGGCTGCCCGGCGGCTGCGAATGACGCCATCCGCCGTCAGCAAAATCGTTGGCCGGCTCGAATCCCGGCTCGGAGTTCGGCTGTTGCAGCGCTCGACCCGCAGTATCAGCCTTACGGCCGAGGGAAATTCCTATTCGGAGTCGGTCCGGCGCATTCTCGGCGATATGGAAGAGGCCGAGCTGGCGATTCAGCCGGGCGCCGAGCCGCGCGGCCGATTACGCGTCAGTCTTCCAAGTGCATTCGGCCATCGTCTGATCGTCCCGATGCTGCCGGCCTTCATCGGACGCCATCCGGCCATCGAACTTGAACTGGATTTCACCGACGCGATCGTCGATCTCGTAAATGGCGATGCGCACGTGGCGGTGCGTGTGGCTGCCCAAGGCGACTCCACGCTCGTCACGCGGCGTCTGGCCCCCAATAGGCGCGTCATCTGCGGTGCTCCTGATTACTTCGAGCGTCATGGTGTCCCCATGAGGCCCGACGACCTCCTGAAGCACATCTGCCTCGGCATTTCGTCGCGTGGTGGGCTCAACCTGTGGGAGTTCGATGAAGCTGGCGGCCGCCGGTCGATGCGCATTCGAAGTTCGATCGAGGCCAACAGCACGGAAGCACTGCGCCGGCTTGCGCTTGCCGGAATGGGGATTGTGCGGCTTTCGGAGATGCTGGTCGGGCAGGACATCAGGGCTGGGCGCCTGAAGCCGGTGCTCACGGACTGCAATCATGCCGAGGCCGAGCCGATCAGCGTCGTCTATCCGCATCGCCGGTTCCTCTCGCCACGGGTGCGCGTATTCGTCGATTTCCTCGCTGAACAATTTGCAAAATCGATCGCAGAAGGAGGCGATGCTGCCCGTGTGATACGAGGTACATCCGGCGGTCTTCCCGAATCCGACGCAATGCGTTAAGCCTGCTCCGAGTTCCTCAGCAGGGAATCGCCATGGCGGAAATCATCGAATTTGCCGATTTTGAACGCGTCGACATTCGTGTCGGGACAATCATCGAGGCAGAAACCTTTCCCGAAGCACGCAAACCGGCTTATAAGCTGAGGATCGATTTCGGCTCTGAGATCGGCATCAGGAAATCGTCGGCGCAAATCACGGCGCACTATCGGCCTGAAGATCTCGTCGGCAGGCAGGTGCTGGGTGTGGTGAATTTTCCCCCGCGCCAGATCGGTCCCTTCCGTTCCGAAGTGCTGACGCTCGGCTTCGAAGACGAGGCGGGTGCCATTGTTCTCGCCTCCACCGGCAAGCCTGTCCCGAACGGCAAGAAACTGATGTGAGCTGCGCTACCGGCCGCTCCAGTCCGGCGGGGGAGGGCTCCCAGATCACGATGTTTCAGGTCGGATCGACCTAAAAACATGAACGTGATCGCTTCCGAATTTCACGTCGGGACGCGCACGGTTGCGCGCAGGCCGCCAAGCGGGCTGTCTGCGAGCGTGACGTTGCCCCCATGGCTGCGGGCGATGTCACGTGCGACTGCAAGGCCGAGGCCGGTGCCGGAGCTGTCGAGATTGCGGGCTTCGTCGAGGCGGAAAAAGGGTTTGAACACGTCTTCGCGCGAGCGTTCCGGAATGCCGGGACCATCGTCATCGACCGTGATGATCAACCATTTCGCGCTCTGGCGCGCTTCGATATGCACGGTGCGCGCATAGCGATACGCATTGGATGCGAGATTGGAGATCAGCCGGGTGAAGGCGTTCGGCCTGACGTGGATTTCGTCCTCGCCCTGAATGGCAGTGGTCAGTATCTTGCCGTACAGCTCCGCCTCCGCCGCAAGCCGGGCCATCAGCTCGCTCAGCTTCAACCGGCCGACGTCCTCTTCCGCCTCTCCTCGAGCGAAGGCGAGATAGCCTTCCAGCATGTTCTGCATGTCCTCCACGTCCTGATTGAGGCTCTCCAGGTCCGGATTGTTGCCGACAAGTGCAAGCTGCAGCTTGAAGCGGGTCAGAATCGTCCTCAAATCGTGGCTGACGCCAGTCAGCATCGCGGTGCGCTGTTCGATCTGGCGTTCAATCCGTTCGCGCATCAGGATGAAGGCGAGACCGGCGCGCCGGATTTCGTCGGCGCCCCGCGGGGCGAAATCGTCGATCTTCTGACCTTTACCGAAGCTCTCGGCA
Source organism: Sinorhizobium medicae (assembly GCF_007827695.1). Lineage (GTDB taxonomy): Bacteria > Pseudomonadota > Alphaproteobacteria > Rhizobiales > Rhizobiaceae > Sinorhizobium > Sinorhizobium medicae. The sequence continues at coordinate 261,601 of NZ_VITA01000006.1, forward strand.
GCGCTTGCCAGCGCAAGGATCGGCCGGATCTGACCGCGCAGGAAGAGGATCGCAATCGTCAGCAAGACGAGCGACGCGCCGACCATCCACACGAGGAAGATGTGCGTGTTGGAAGCATAGGCCTGGTTGCGCCGGGCATAGACCCTGAGAATACGGTCGTCTTCAAGCTTGATGCGGATTTCCACGATCTTCGAATTGCCGACAGTGTCGATCCAGAAGGGGCGCCGGATCTGGCTTGAAATCTCCTCGCTGAGAATCTGGTCAAGGATTTCGAAGAAGGGCTTGGGACGCGGCGGCGGCAGTTCGCCACCCGGTTCGACGGTTATGTTCAGATCGAGTTGATCGCGAGCGATGCGGACGATCTGGTCGATATCGCCCTCCCGCGGAAACGTCGTTATCAGGTCGACGATGGCGGCGATGTCGCTGGTCACCGCGGAAGACAGGCGTTGGGTGACAAGCTGCCAGTGCCGCTCCATAAACACGAAGGCGACCACCGACTGCAGCAGCACCATCGGGATAACGACGATCAGCAGCGAACGCGCGTAAAGGCCCATCGGGAGCCGGCGCCGCAGCCATCGGACGAGGCGCTTCCAGGCACCCTCCGTCGGTGCCGATCCTTCGCGCTTCAAACCGTCAAAGCTTGCCATGCCCCTTGATCCGGTCCTTGATTCTGAGCTCATCATCAGTCAACGCTCAGCCGGTAGCCGATTCCGCGAACGGTCTGCAGCCAGACTGGGTTGGAAGGATCGTCCTCGATCTTGCGCCTCAGGCGGTTTATCTGCACGTCGATCGTCCGCTCGCCGACCTCGGCGTCGTCGCCGATCAATTCGTGGCGCGGGATGGTTTCGCCGGCTCGCTGCGAAAACAGCGTCATGATCTCCTGCTCACGATCGGTGAGGCGGATATGGTCGGCTCCGCGGCGCAGTTCCTTGCGTACGACCGAGAAGGTATACGGCCCGAAAATGACCTGGTCGACTTTGTGCGTCTGTGTCGGCTGATTGCGGCGCAGGATATTGTTTATCCGGAGTACGAGCTCGCGCGGCTCGAAGGGCTTCGGCAGGTAATCGTCGGCGCCCGCTTCCAGCCCTTCGATACGCGAATTCGCTTCTGCCAAAGCCGTCAGCATGATGATCGGGACCGACTTGATCTGTCTGAGGCTCTGGGTCAGGGCGATTCCGCTTTCGCCGGGCATCATCACATCGACGACCAGAAGATCGAAATCAATGCCTATCAACTTGCGCCGGGCCTCGTCGGCATCGGCTGCCGTCGTTACGCGAAACCCCTGCTCGACCAGATAGCGGTTGAGCAGGTCGCGAATGCGCCGGTCGTCGTCGACGACCAGGAGATGTGCCGCATCGTCGGAGACTGTCGCCTTTGCCATCATCGTTCGGTACCCTCATTGCCGGCAAAGCCGGATCCGACCTAAAAACATCGTAATCCAGGCGCCGCTGTCTCCATTCTCTTGATCCAAGCGCTACCTGTTTTGCATCAACGGGAAGCCGACGTCCAACCAGCGGCGCACAGATCGCGTAACATTTTGAATCATTGTGTGACTCTGGAGCCCACCCCCTTACAGCGCCGCGCGTCCAGCGAGGCGCAAACAGCTGCGTGTTTTTCTCCTCTGTTCGGCGAGGATCAAGAGGAGCATGCCGGTTGATCAGCCCACAGTGTCGTTCATCATATTTGCCAGAAAGCGCTTCACCGTTTCCCGTGCGCCCGGTCCCGCCTTTGCCAATGCATCCGCTATGCGGCGGGACTGTGGCTCGGCAAGGGCTCGCGCCAAGGCCCGGCCCTCGGTTGTCGTGTAAAGCATGCGTTGACGCCGGTCTTCGGGACCGGTCACCTGCCGGATATAGCCGGAATCGATCAACTGTTTGAGCACGCGGGCCAGGCTCTGCTTGGTGATCTTCAAAGTGTCGAGGAGGTCAGCGACGGTCATTCCCGGTTCGCGGTTGACGAAATGCACGACGCGATGGTGCGCGCGGCCAAATCCGCTCTTCTCGAGAATGGCGTCCGGATCGCCGGTGAAGTCGCGATAGGCGAAAAAGAGCAGTTCGATGATCTCGAAATCGATCGTGCCCTCATCGTCCTCCGGGTCATTGTTTATGCCCAGGCTCTTGTTCTTGGTCTGGCCGGCCACGCAGTCGTTTCCTTTCGATCGATATGCCGTTCACGAAACATACTGCAATATATGTCAGTTTGGTTGACATATTTCCACGAAGTCTCAGGCTTTCCGGCCGCAGAAGTCCAAATCGCCTGTCGATGCCTTCGATAGCCCACAAAAAAGGCGGCCGCGGCCGCCTTTTGCTTGCATCGAATATCACCCGAAGGGCTTAAGCCCGCTTGCCGACGAACTGACCGACAATGCCGTTGAGCACGCCGCCGCCGACAAGGGCGCCGATTGCCTGCATGGCAAGACCGGTCGCGGCGGCCTCGCCGCCGAGCATCTGGATCAGGAACCCGCCGCCCAACCCGCCAATGGCACCGACGATCGTACGCGCGACCACGCTGAATGCCTGCTGCTTCAGCATGGCGCTGGCCGCGTTGCCGCCTGCTGCCCCCGCAATCAACTGAGTAATGATAGGCACTAATGCTTCCATCGGTCCCTCCGTCCTGCGACCCGCATCCCCGGGGTCACGGCATGCCGGACGATCCGGCACGGGAAGGTTGAAGCCGATGGGAGGAATTGTCAATTTTACCACCATCGGTGTCGCCGCCGGACGACGACCCGGTACCACACCCGAGCGGTAGTCGATTGAGTTGCTTCAGGAATTCGTTCGAGAGGCCCGTGAGAACGACGATGTCGGATCGTATGAGCCTGTTACGGTCGGCGCGCTTTGCCGAGTGATTCGCCGAGGCGCAACGCCTGCTATTGACGGCGTTGCGCCTCGGTCAGATTTTTCGTGCTTCCGCTTTGCAGTCAGCGATAGACGTAGACCACCCGCCTTGTACCCGGGTCGACGAGTACGGGCTGGCCGTTGATGGTCACGTACTGGTACTCATAGTCGGGAATGGGCTGAACGGAGACTGTGTTCGGCAGCGTGGCACCCACCACGGCTTCTCCATCGACGTAAACCGTGTCGACCGGATTCTCGGTGATATAGGTGCGCACCGTCGGAGGCGGCGTTACGGCTTCGACTTCTTCGACCGGGCCGACCAGTTCGAGCGGTTCGGACGTCGCCGCAACCATCTCGCCCTCATAGGTCACGGTGGGCACCGACAATTCGGTGCGGCGCTCCTGTATCACGGCGGTGGTACCGCCCATATCCGTTGCCAGATAGCGGGCATAGGCCCAGCCGCGCAAGCCGTTGACGTCGATGCGGCACCAGTTGCTCCCTTCCATGCAACCGTCGAGCACAGCGGCGCTGCCGCGTGTCGCGACGCCGACCGCCGGGTATTGCGGACCGGGGCCGGCGCGCACGTTGAGGTCCGTCAGCGTCGTCGCACTCATTTCGGCGTAGGCCGAGGGGATGACGGCAAGCAGCGCGCTCGCCGTCAAGGCAGCCCTTAATCGGGCCGCTTTAGAAGGGGTCGGAGAGAGGGTCTTCATCATCTTGCTCCTCTTGCATTTGCAGGCCAGAACGCGCCGCAGCAAAAGGATGTTCCCCCTGTGACATCACGAAATGTCAGGATGAAACATATTGCCATGACAAGCGTTGATCGGACTGGCGCGTGGCCGAGGCCCGGCTTTTCTCATTCGCCGGCGAAACGGGGCGCACTATCAAGGCGGGAGTGAAAGATGCAAGGTGAGATATTGCACGATGACGAACTTGCCGCAAAGCGGCTGCGTCCGCTAGTGGTGGTCGTCGTGGCCGCGAAACTCGGAGTTTCTGCATTGCTCCTTGCGACGGTCCACCTTCCGCCACCCGCTTCGGAAATCGCCGCGCTACGTTGATTTGCGCTGTCATCCCGCTCGCATATCGCTATAGCTGAGAACGGCCGGGTAAGGGTAGGGCTTCTCGTTCCCAGGTCACCTCATGAGCAACAGCGAGGCTTGGGTCCAATGTTACAGGCAGGCATCATTCCGGTGACGCATTTCGAACAGAACTGTACCGTCCTGTTCGATAGCGAAAGCAAGGAGGGGGTGGTGGTCGATCCTGGCGGCGACGTCGACATCATTCTGCAGACGGTCCGCGAGAACGGCATCCTGTTGAAGGCAATCTGGCTCACCCACGGCCATATCGATCACGCCGGTGGCGCCAAGGAGTTGAAAGAAGCGCTAGGCCTGGAGATTGTCGGGCCACACAAGGCCGACCTGCCGCTGCTCGAAAGGCTGGAGGATCAGGCGGAGCGCTTCGGTCTCGCCATGAAGGTCCAGAACGTCGTTCCGGATCGATGGCTGGAAGACGGTGATACCGTCTCCTTCGGCGACCACCTCTTCGAGGTCTTGCACTGCCCGGGACACGCGCCCGGCCACGTGGTCTATTTCAACCGGGCACAGAAATTCGCGCATGTCGGCGACGTGCTCTTTCACGGTTCGATCGGCCGCACCGACCTGCCGGGCGGCAATCATCAGCAGCTTCTGGATTCGATACGCGACAAGATCCTGCCGCTCGGGGATGAAGTGGGCTTCATCTGCGGCCATGGCCCAGGGGGGCAGGTCGGTGAAGAGCGCCGTAGCAATCCCTTTTTGCGCGGTCTCTGATGGTTCGGTGTAAACTCAAATAAAAGGACGCATGACTTCGCGGTCATGCGTCCTTCGGATAATGCCGCCTCGGTATTCAGCCTGCGTTGCAGAAATGGCTGCGGCCGTCATAGCCGACGAAGGTGCCGGTATCGGGGTTGAACGAGCGGTAGCGCTGCGAGCAGTAGCGATACCAGGCAGGGGTCCAGGGCTCGAGGCCGTAGGTCTCGACTACCGGGCGATAGGCCGGCCGATAAACCGGGCGCGGGCGGTAAACGGGGCGGGGCTCGTAATAGTCGGGCTCCGGATCGATATAGACCCGCTCGCCATAGTAGCGCGGCGGCGGCGAGGCGATCGCGCTGCCGATGAGAGCGCCTGCGGCCAGGCCCACTGCGCCTGCTACCCACGCATCGTCGTTATTGCGGTGTCCAGCCTGAGCCGTGCCGAAGGTAGGGATAACGATAGCGGCCGCGGCGAGTGAGAGAACGGCTGCTTTGATGAACTTGTTCATGGGTTTCAATCCTATGCATGCGACCGGACAGTTTCCGGATTTCATGATGAACAAAGTCTATATACGCCAAACTGAATGGAGCCTGAACGAAAAAACCCGGCAAAAATGCCGGGCTCGAGCGTAAGTTTTGATGCAGAGACGGCGTTAGCCGACGATCTGCAGGTTGACCGCCTTCGGTCCTTTGCCGCGGCGATCCGGCTCGGTGTCGAAGGAGACTTTCTGGTTCTCCGTCAGACCGCTCAGGCCGGAAGCCTGCACGGCAGAAATATGTACGAAGATGTCCGCGCCACCGTTCTCAGGCTTGATGAAACCAAAGCCCTTATCGGTATTGAAGAATTTTACAGTGCCAGTCTCGGCCATGCGTCAGGTCCTTTTCACTCACCCGATTTGCGGGCAGCATTGCAGTTTTGCCCAGTTTGGGCGTGGGGGCAGTTCTCGACAATTGAGGAAAGGGTCCTGGTTATCGCGACCAGCCGCAGGAAGGAAAAACAGCCTCCCCCGTTGGCCGCCCGGAGTGGGTTGCGTCTCCGGCCCGCTTTTATTTCAAGATCTTCCCGTGTTCGCAGATTGCCCGAACACAGTAAGAGTGATGGGTTTATTTTGAATTGGCAAGCAAAACTTTTCTGACGAGGTATTGCGTCTTTTCATTGCTCAAAAAGAGGTCAGTTCGGCGATTAGATTCCATTATTCAAAAAGCATCGCAAGCTGTTGAATTCAAAGCTTTTTGGGTAGACGCTCGGGGCAGGGTGGACCATTTGCGCCAAATTCCGTCGCTCATGGGCTTGCCGCAACTTTGTGCAGCCGGGTTTCTCCCTCCAAGCGCCTGATATCGCTGCTGGTTCTCGCAGCATGGCGGCGAGTGCGAGCACAGCGCGCATGTCTACAGAAAAACTAAAGGATATCTTGCCGCCCGAAGGCTTTTCGCTGTTCCAAGCAAAATTGAGGGGTTTGGAGAGTATTAGTAGTATTAACCCTTATTCGGGGCGCGGAGAAATTGCACGGCGCGGCAGGCGCAAGCCGCTGTTCAGACGGCAGCCTTCGCCGCCTCACGGCGCTTCTTGGTCAGTTCCGGGATGAGCTCGACCGCAAGCATCGCCAGGAAAATGACGGCGCAACCGACATAGCCGACGGGAGTGATGGTCTCTCCGAGCAAAAGCACGCCAAAAAGGGCGGCGAAAAGCGCCTCGCTCGAGAGGAAGATGGCGGCCTGCGGTGCGGTCGTATAGCGTTGGCCTACGACCTGGCAGATGAAGGCGATGCCGCTTGAAAAGACCCCGGCATAGAGGATCTGCGGGAGCGCGCCTTTGATCGCGGCAAGGCTCAGCGGTTCGAACAGGCCGGCCAATACGCAGCCTGCGATGGCGCAGACGGCGAACTGCGTCATTGACAGGAGCATCGGCCGGCCCGTGGCCGGAGCGAATATGCCCACCAACATCAGCTGAACCGCCCAGAACAGTGCACAGACGATTGTCAGCATATCTCCGCCGGTCAGTGCCGAGAGCGCGCCGCCGCTCAACAGGAAGATGCCGAAAGTAGCGAGCAGGGCGGCAGGCCAGATGACCCAGTGCGGCCGGCGGCGCAGGAAGACGACCGTGAGTACCGGTACGAAAACGACGTAGAGCCCGGTCAGAAAGCCGGAATTGGTGACGGTGGTGGTGAGTAGGCCGTATTGTTGTGTGACGGCTCCGCCGAAAAGCGCCAGTCCAATAAAGACGAAGTTGGGCATGGCGTGCCGTGGCAAGGGAGTGGCTGCTTGCCTCTTTTCAAGGAGCGCCAAGGGCAGTGCCACGAGCGCCGCAATAGCAAAGCGCAGGCCGATGAACCAGAGCGGCCCGATCGCTTCCATCGCCGTCGACTGGGCCACGAAGCCCGCACCCCAGATCGCGCCGGAGAACAGGAGAAAAAGATTTGCCTGAATGCGTGTCACAGATCGGCTCCGGGGTCGTGGTCCTGCTCGCGGGAGGTGCGCAATTCTCGCCCCATATCCACAATGCGTGATAATCAACTCAAAGCCATACTGCTCCGGTGATTGCAGGTCGCTCTACCAGTTGCGTTTTTTCCGGGCAAGCCGCGCGATGTTGCCTCGGCCGGCAGCCTTCCGGATGCGTGCTACTGTGTCGGGGCTTTGGAGACCCTGAGCACTTCGCCATCTTCCTCATCGGTGACCATGATGAGTGCCCCGTCGGGAGCGACGATGACGTCGCGGATTCGGCCGAATTCGCCGTCGAACAAACGTTCCTCGGCCGTGACCGTGCCGGTCTCGTCGCGGTCGAGGCGGGTAAGCAACTGGTATTTCAGTGCTGCGATCAAGAGATCGCCGTTCCACTCTGGAAACATGCTGCCGCGGTATACGGCAATCGCACCCGGCGCGATCGAGGGGTCCCAGTAAAAGAGCGGCTGCTCCAGGCCTTCCTTCGCCGTGCCTTCGCCGATCTCCACACCGGAATAGTCCTTGCCGAAGGTGATCACCGGCCAGCCGTAATTTCTGCCAGGCTGCGGATTGTTCACTTCGTCGCCGCCGCGCGCGCCGTGCTCGACTGTGAGGAGCTTGCCATCTTCCGGATCAAAGGTAATTCCCTGGGGGTTCCGATGTCCGGTGGACCAGATTTCGGCCAGGCCGCCAGTACCGCCACGAAACGGGTTGGAGGCGGGGATGCTGCCGTCGGCATTGATGTGGAGGACCGAGCCGGCATGGTCGTGCGGGTCCTGGGCGCGTTCACCTTCACCGCGATCGCCAATGCCGAAAAACAGGCTGCCGTCCTTGTCGATGGCAATGCGTGAGCCGAAATGCTGCCCCTTCCGGGTGAACCGGTTCATCCGGAAGATCTCCTTCGCATCCGTCAGGCTCCGACCATCCTGCGAGAGGGCCGCGCGGACAAGGGCCGTGCCGTAGCCGCCTTCGCCGCGCGCGGATAAGGTGAGATAAATAGTCCTGTTCGTCGCGAATTGCCGATCGAGAGCGACATCGAGAAGGCCGCCCTGGCCGTGGGCGGCCACTGTGGGTACGCCCTTGATCGCGTCTGAAAGCTTGCCGTCGCGCAGGATGCGTAGCCGGCCCGGTCGCTCGGTAACGATAAGCGCCCCATCGGGCATGGCCTCAACCGCCCAGGGATGTTCGAGCCCGGAGGCGAGCGTCTCGACGAGAACGGTTCCTGTCTGCGTCGAAAATTCCCGCGCCTCCTGCGCAAGCGCAGCGAATGCGGTGAAGTTCACAAGGAACGGGGCCGCAGCCGCCATACTGGATATTAGGATCGCAGGGATATTGCTTGATCCGAGAGCCGTCCAGCGCCTATGCCGCATTGCTTTTCTCCGGTCTTTGCCTGCGGGAACCGCATCGTTTCGTCTCGGAGGTCCGTAGGCGCGGGCAAACCTGAATGGGTGCAGATCTGAAACTGGAGCGGCATGCACAAGGCTTCAAGTCACATCGGATCAAAACGGCTTTATCGCGTCACCGAACCCGTGGTCAGCGGTGCCGGCATCGCCTCCGAAAGCCCCGACTGTGAATCCTTGCCGGTCACGTCCTGTTCTTCGACATCTCTCAGAAGGAGATACTGGGCCACTTCGTACTTGGCCTTCACATAGAAGCCTTTACCGACAAGCATCAGTCCGGCGAGGACGAATAGGGCGACAATCGCGAAGACGACGGTTTGGATTGCCGAAAGCCGGGCGAAGAGGTCGGCGCCTGGCTTCCGCTCCTTTTCATTATCATCCATGGCGCCAAGTCTCATGTCGAACATGGGCTGTCGTCGGCTGCTCGTCGGAACTTGCCTGCCCGGTGGCCTGTGTCATCAATCCGAGGACCATTACGATGCAGGCGGCAAGTGCGGCCAATGCGATATAGAAACCCCAGCGCGCCTCGTTGCGGCGGGTGCGCGAGGAAGCGACTTCATCATCAAGAAACATAGCCTACCCCCATGGTGCCGATGCATCCGCATCGGGAATTGGCGCTTGGAAATCGGCTCTTGCGGGACGGAATTGCGGCGCGGTCAGACAGTTGTTGTGGCGGAAATAAGGCGAGCCCGGTTTCCGATCCCGATCGGTCCCTTTGATGGCATCCATGAAACTTTGTCATGGTGACGCGTTTTGCGCCGATTCGCGGTCGTTTTTCGCCTGAGGCGCTTGCAAGGACTGGCGTCTTTCGACATAGACCTAACCGCTATGGAGCCTCGTTTTTCCGTTCCGTAGCGTCTCACGCCGTTATCGAAACGATCAGGAAACACACCATGGCCTTCCTTGCCGATGCCCTTTCCCGTGTAAAGCCTTCCGCCACTATCGCCGTTTCGCAGAAAGCCCGCGAGTTGAAAGCGAAAGGCCGCGACGTCATCGGCCTCGGCGCGGGAGAGCCGGATTTCGACACGCCTGATAATATCAAGGCGGCTGCGATCGATGCGATCAATCGCGGCGAGACGAAATACACGCCGGTCTCCGGCATTCCCGAACTGCGCGAAGCCATCGCCAGGAAGTTCAAGCGCGAGAACAATCTCGAATACACGGCGGCGCAGACGATCGTCGGCACCGGCGGAAAGCAGATTCTCTTCAACGCCTTCATGGCCACGCTCAATCCGGGCGATGAAGTCGTGATCCCCGCACCCTACTGGGTGTCCTATCCGGAAATGGTGGCGCTATGCGGCGGTACGCCGGTTTTCGTCTCGACCGAGCAGGAGAACAACTTCAAGCTCAAGGCCGAGGATCTCGACCGGGCGATCACGCCGAAGACCAAGTGGTTCGTCTTCAACTCGCCGTCCAACCCCTCGGGCGCGGCCTATTCGCATGAGGAGCTCAAGGCTCTGACGGACGTGCTCATGAAGCATCCGCATGTCTGGGTGCTGACCGACGACATGTACGAGCACCTGACCTATGGCGACTTCAAATTCGCGACCCCCGTCGAAGTCGAGCCCGGTCTATACGAGCGCACGCTGACGATGAACGGCGTCTCCAAGGCCTATGCCATGACCGGCTGGCGCATCGGTTATGCGGCCGGTCCGCTTCAGCTCATCAAGGCGATGGACATGATCCAGGGCCAGCAGACCTCGGGCGCGGCCTCGATCGCGCAGTGGGCTGCCGTCGAGGCGTTGAACGGTCCGCAGGACTTCATCGGGCGCAACAAGGAGATCTTTCAGGGCCGCCGCGACCTCGTGGTGTCGATGCTGAACCAGGCCAGGGGCATTTCCTGCCCGACTCCGGAAGGCGCCTTCTACGTCTATCCGTCCTGCGCCGGGCTGATCGGCAAGACCGCGCCCTCGGGCAAGGTCCTTGAGACGGACGAGGACTTCGTCTCCGAGCTCCTCGAGACGGAAGGCGTCGCGGTGGTCCACGGCTCTGCCTTCGGCCTCGGCCCGAATTTCCGCATCTCCTACGCGACCTCCGAGGCGCTGCTGGAGGAGGCCTGCCGCCGTATCCAGCGTTTCTGCGCCGCCTGCAGATAGCCTCCTCACGACTTCTGAACATGAAAAAGCCCGCCATCGGCGGGCTTTTTCATGTTCAGAACTTGATTCAGCGATCTCCGGATACGGTTCAATCAGCAATCCTACGCCGTTGAAACGGAATCATTTTCGTTGCCGGATCTCCTCGATGACGGCGGAAATGTCCTCATCATGACCGCCTTTGTCGATGCGCCCGCCGGCCAGCCGCAACATGGGTTCGATGAAATCGGGAGCGACGCCCTGTTCTGCGCTCGCTCTTACGATATTCTCGAGTGCGACTTTCTGCATGGCGATATTGGAGACGACGTTTCGGCCGTGCATATCGCTGTCGACCTTGTCGGCAAGGTCGGGAAGGGTGCCGCTCATCGCCTGGATCCACGGTTGGAGCAGCGGCAGGAAGTCGGCAGCTTTGCCTCCGGCGCTTGTCACCAACGCGCTCGCATGCAGGAAGCCCGAAAAGAGGCCGTACATTCCCGAAAGCAGCGCCAAGTCGTAGAGTGAGGCGAGGCTCACTTCGTCGCCGAGATGGCGGCTTTCGGCAAGCGCATCGAGCGTTTTCCTGTGCCGCTCGAAGAGCGTAGGCGAGCCGCTATAGAGAATCAGGGCGCCAGCCTCGCCGATCATCGGCGGGATCGCCATGATCCCGCCGTCGAGATAGGTCGCCCCCTTGGCCGCCAGCCATGCGCCGAATTCCCTGGCGTCACCCGGTGTGCCGTTGGTGAGGTTGAGAAGGTCGCGGCCGGCGAGGACGCCCTCCGCCTGCGTCAGCACCGCACGTGCGGCGGGATAGTCGACGACGCAGAGAATGGTGAGCTCGCTCGCCGCGATCGCTTCGGCCGGACTTTCCGCGATTTTCGCGCCAGCCTCGGCAAGCGGCTCGGCGCGGCGGCCCGTTCGATTCCAGATCGTGACGGTGTGACCGTTCTTAAGAAGCGTTTGTGCGAGCGCCGTCCCCATGGCGCCCAGGCCGAGAATTGAAATGCTGCTCATGGAAGTTCCTTTCCAAAGAAGGTCGTTCAGGCGGCGGTCGAGAGCTTCTGGCCGAGGCCGCCGTCGACGGCGAGCTTCGCGCCGGTGGTGAAGGTGGCCTCGAAGGCAAGGAAGAGGACGGCGCGCGCCACTTCATCGGCGGTGCCGTTGCGCCTCATCGGCGTGATGGCGTCGCCGAGGGCCTTGAACTCGGCCCGTTGGGCTTCGGTTAGGCCCGCAGCACCTTTGGTCGGGGTGTCGATGAAGCCCGGGCTGACGCTGTTGACGCGGATACCACGCGGCAGCAGTTCTGCCGCGAGCACGGAAGCGAAGGAGACGAGTGCCGCCTTGCTCGCGCTATAGACGCTCATGCCCTGATGCCCGCCTTCGTCGGCAACGGAGGAGGTGAAGACGATAGAGCCGCCTTCGCGGATCAGCGGCGCCAGCCGCTGCACGGTGAAAAAGGCGCCCTTGGTGTTGACCGAGAACTGGCGGTCATAGGAGGCCTCGCTCACCTGATCGAACGGCTCCAGCTCGGAAATGCCGGCATTGATATGCAGGAGATCGATCGCTCCCAACTTCTGACCGGCGGCGGCACCGAGAATGGCGATGTCGTTGAGGTGGGCTATGTCGGAGGATAGCGCATGCACGCGCGGACCAAACTCTTCCCTGATGCGGGCGATATTGCTCTCGCTGCGCCCGGTCAGCAGTACCTCGGCACCCCCTTCCACGAGGCGGCGGACCGTCGCGAGGCCCATGCCATGCGTGCCGCCTACAATGATTGCCTTCTTTCCCTGGTAATTGCCCATGTTCGATTCCCTTTCTGTTCAACAATGGTGATGAACAGATGCACTTGTGGACGAATTTGTGCTAGATGGGCGTCTGTGGACCTATTGTCCATATTTGTGGATGATGAGTGCTCATGGCCAATCTCAACGACTTCACCTTTTTCGTTCATGTGGTGGATCACCATGGCTTTGCGCCGGCGGCGCGCGCGTTGAATGTGCCGAAGTCGACGCTCAGCAAGCGCGTAGCCGAGCTGGAAAGGAACCTCGGCGTCCGGCTGATCAACCGCACGTCCCGTCATTTCGCGGTGACGGAAACCGGCAAGGATTTTTATCGCCATGCGGCGGCGATGATGATCGAGGCGGAAGCGGCGGAGAATGTCGTCAGGGGCAGACTTGCCGAACCGAACGGCACGGTGAGGATCACGGCTTCGGTGCCGACCTCGCAGCTGTCGCTGGCCCCGCTCCTGCCGCAACTCGCACTTGCCTATCCGAAGCTGCGCGTCACGCTGCATGCGACGGACCGCTTTGTCGATATCATTCAGGAAGGCTTCGATCTTGCCGTGCGCGACCATTTCGCGCCGCTGCCCGATTCCGGTCTCGTCCAGCGCCGGGTCGGAACCCAGGCAAAGCTGATCGTCGCTTCACCGCTTTATTTGCACAGGAACGGAACTCCCGAACGCCCGGAGGATCTCGATCGTCATGACGGGCTGCTTACGTCGCTCGCGTCCGAAGGCTGGATGATGGAGCGCGCCGATGGGTCAACGGTATCGGTCTCGCCGAAGCCGCGTTTCGTAGCGGATGAATCCCGCGTGCTGCGAGAAGCTGCGCTCGCCGGTCTCGGCATCACGACCTTGCCCGGTAAGCTCTGTCAGCAGGAGATCGAAAGCGGTACGCTTATCCGCATCCTTCCCGGATGGACCGCCGGCAAGGTGGTGACGACGATCCTGATGCCGCACCGGCGCGGGCAGCTTCCCTCCGTGCGGGCAACAGTCGATTTCATCGCTGAGCGTCTCGTCGACGGCTGAGGCAAGAAGGCCCGCACGAGGCGGGCCCTGAAAACGGCTCAGCGCTCGGCGAGTGCCGGTTCGCCTTTCTTCTCACGAATGAGGTTCAGGAAGCGGCGGAAGAGGTAATGGCTGTCCTGCGGGCCCGGCGAAGCTTCCGGGTGGTGCTGGACCGAGAAGACCGGCCTGCCGTCGACGCGCAGGCCGCAATTGGTGCCGTCGAACAGCGAGATGTGAGTCTGTTCAACCCCTTGCGGGAGCGAGTTCGCATCGACTGCGAAGCCGTGATTCATCGAAACGATCTCGACCTTGCCGGTGGTGTGGTCCTTGACCGGGTGGTTGGCGCCGTGGTGGCCCTGGTGCATCTTCTCGGTCCTGGCACCCAGCGCCAGCGCCAGCATCTGGTGGCCCAGGCATATGCCGAAGACCGGGATATCCGTCTTGAGGAGATCCTTGATGACCGGCACGGCATATTCGCCGGTTGCGGCCGGGTCGCCCGGGCCGTTCGACAGGAAGATGCCATCGGGCCTTAGCGCCAGAACTTCCTCGGCGCTCGTCTGAGCCGGGACGACGGTGACACGGCAATTTAGCCCGGCGAAGAGGCGGAGAATGTTCCGCTTGACGCCGTAGTCGAGGGCGACGACATGATAGGCGGCATCGGTTTCGCCGAGCGTCGAATAGCCCTCGTCCCAGATCCAGGGCTTCTCATCCCAGCGATAGGACTGGCCGGAAGTGGCGACCTTGGCGAGGTCGAGGCCTTCGAGACCGCTCCACGCCTTCGCCTCGGCCTTTAACGCCCCGACATCGAAGACGCCCGCCGGATCGTGTGCGATGACGGCGTTCGGCATGCCGTTTTCGCGGATCCAGGCGGTCAGCGCACGCGTGTCGATGCCGCAGAGGCCGATGATGCCGCGCGCCTTCAGCCAAGTATCGAGATGCCTGGCGGCGCGGTAGTTGGAGGGCTCCGTGATGTCGGCCTTGAAGATCACGCCGACGGCACCGTGGCGCGCGGCGGGTGTCAGATCCTCGATGTCCTCGTCATTGGCGCCGATATTGCCGATATGCGGGAAGGTGAAGGTGACGATCTGACCGAGATAGGAGGGATCGGTCAGGATTTCCTGGTATCCGGTCAGCGCCGTGTTGAAACAGACCTCGGCCTGAACCTTTCCGGTCGCGCCGATGCCCTTGCCTTCGATCACCGTGCCGTCGGCCAGAACGAGCAGGGCAGTGGGTTTCTGGATTGTCCATGCGGGTGTCGCGGTCATCGTCTCTATCCCGTTGCGGCCGAAAGCGAGGCTTGAAAGCCGGTCGGTTCAGGGCCATTTCATATCGCATGCGGCATGGCGCGCGGAGACCCCGCGGGAGAAAGTTCATGCCGATGTACGTGCAGGTGCCGGAAAATAGCCAAAGGCTCCGGCAAGGTCAACCAGCCGCTGTGAATTGTCTGGAAATAAAACACCTTATTATTCAAGCGGTTGTCAAAGACGTTTGATTGTACCTGCCGCACTGGTTTAAGACGATGGCAAAGAACGCATCGAACCGGCCCCGCAGATTGAGCACTGGGGTCGGTTTCGACATGGAGTTAAGACATGCGCGAGCATTTCGCCAATGCACTGAAAGAAGCCCTCAAGGCCAAGGATACCCGGCGCGTCTCGACCGTCCGCCTCATCCAGGCCGCGATCAAGGATCGCGACATCGCCAATCGTGGCCATGGCAAGGACCCGGTCGGCGACGATGAGATCCTGCAGATACTCGTCAAGATGATCAAGCAGCGCGAAGAATCGGCCCGCGTTTACGACGAGGGCGGCCGGCCGGAGCTTGCCCAGCAGGAGCGGCAGGAAATCGCCATCATCAACCAATTCCTGCCCGAGCAGCTTTCCGAAGAAAAGGTCAAGGAAGTCTGCGCCAAGACCGTTGCGGAGATCGGCGCGCACGGGCTGCGCGACATGGGCAAATGTATGAACGCTTTGAAGGAGCGCTATCCGGGCAAGATGGATTTCGGCAAGGCCTCCGGCGTCGTTAAGGACCTCCTGAAGTAAGTCGCGGCGCCCGCTTCCGGCGGGCGTCGCCTCCCTGGCATTTGCATTCCCGGCTTGAGCGCGTGCCTGTGAATAGCGGGCAAGGTCCAGGGCTGCCCGTGGCTTCCTCCGGCGATGCCGCTTATATGGAGGTTCCATGCCTGCCGCCCGAAGTCGTCGCACGGGGTTCGGGCGGCATGCAGCAGAGGTAATCCATGCGCTTTTCACCGTCCTTCCTTGACGAGATACGCGACCGCGTCCCCATTTCGGACGTGGTCGGTAAACGCGTCACCTGGGATCGGCGCAAGACCAATGTTTCGCGCGGCGATTATTGGGCCTGCTGCCCCTTTCACGGCGAAAAATCGCCGAGTTTTCACTGCGAGGACCGCAAAGGCCGCTATCATTGCTTCGGCTGCGGCGTTTCCGGCGACCATTTCCGCTTCCTGACCGAGCTCGAAGGCCTCAGCTTTCCGGAAGCCGTGCAGCAGATCGCCGATATGGCAGGCGTCGCGATGCCGCAGCCCGACCCGCAGGCCGAGCAGCGCGAGCGGGAGCGCACGAGCCTGCTCGACGTCATGGAACTTGCGACGCACTTCTTTCAGGATCAGCTTCAGAGTGCGACCGGGGCGAAGGCGCGCGCCTATCTGCGCGAGCGCGGGCTGACCGGCCGTACGATCGAGACATTCCGCCTCGGCTTTGCACCCGACAGCCGAAACGCGCTGAAGGAGTTCCTGGCGGGCAAGGGGATCGGCAAGGAGCAGATCGAGGCCTGTGGCCTCGTCGTTCACGGACCGGATATTCCTGTTTCCTATGATCGCTTCCGCGACAGGATCATGTTTCCTATCCTTTCCGCGCGCGAGAAGGTGATTGCCTTTGGCGGGCGGGCCATGTCGCCGGATGCGCCGGCAAAATATCTGAATTCCAACGAGACGGAGCTCTTTCACAAGGGCAATGTCCTCTTCAATTTCACGCGGGCACGGCGTGCCTCGCAGGGCGCCGATGGCGCAGGCACGATCATTGCCGTCGAAGGCTATATGGATGTGATCGCGCTTCATCAGGCCGGGATCGAAAATGCCGTCGCGCCGCTCGGGACCGCGCTTACCGAGAACCAGCTCGATCTGTTGTGGAAGCTTACCGCCCAGCCGGTGCTCTGCTTCGATGGCGACGGCGCCGGTATCCGCGCCGCCCACCGGGCTGTCGATCTCGCATTGCCCCATCTGAAACCGGGCCGTTCCGTGCGCTTTGCCATGCTGCCGGAGGGCAAGGACCCCGACGATGTGGTGCGCCAGGATGGACGCGAGCCCTTCGACAGGGTGCTCGCCAATGCCCGCTCGCTCGCCGACATGGTCTGGCTTCGCGAAGTGCAGGGCGGCGATTTCGACACACCGGAAAAGCGCGCCGAGCTCGAAGGGCGGCTGCGGCAGGTGAGCGCGGTCATCGCCGACGAGAGTGTGCGCCGCCACTACGGGCAGGACATGCGCGACCGCCTGAACGCGTTTCTTCAGGGGAGCGCGCCTTTCAGAGGCGAGAGGCGGCCGTTCGATCGGGGCGGAAGGCAGGGCGGAGGCCAGGCCGGACGCCAGGGCGGCAGGGGCTGGTCGCGAGCTGCGAACCCGGTCCTGGGCGCGGCCGTGGAGGCCGGCACTGCCGGCAGTTCCAAACTCAACCAGATGATGAAGGCCGGCGGCTCGCTTCGACCGCCGGTGCTGCGCGAGAGCGTGCTCGCATTGACGATCGTCAATCATCCGCAACTGCTATTCGACGAATATGACGAGATCGCCACGATCGAGTTCGACCACCGTGACCTGCAGCGCTGCTGGGCCGCGGTTCTGAACGCCGCGGCAGCGAACGGGTTGCGGCTGACGCGGGAAACCCTCCTGGAGCAGCTTGAGGCGGAGGGTTTTTCCCAGTTGATCGGCGCTCTCGACCAGCAGATTAGAAATGCGCGGCTTTGGACGGCAACTGAGGCAGCGGCGCCGGAGGATGCACGCGAAGGCTATCTCCAGGCCCTGACCCTTCACCGGCGGACGAAGGCGCTGCTTTGGCAGAAACGGGAACTCGAACGCGAAATCGCAGAAGCCACGGCCTCCGAAGACGCCGATCAAGGGCAGCGGCTCGTGCGCGCCATGGAGGAAGTACAGCTGGAGCTTCACCGGATGGACAAGCTCGAAGCAATCATCGAAGGCTTCGGCGTGCTTTCGGGGAGGGTGAAGGGGCCTGCGGCGCGGTAATCATCTGTCGTGCGGCGAGTCAGCAGGCTAGCGGAATGCTGCCTGTGGTTTACACGCGAGCACCCGCGACGCCATATTGTACGCACCGACGAAAGCGATTCCATGCCCGAAAGCCACAGCACCGCCTGCCTGTTCGAAACGGAAGGCGTCCGCAATCCGCTCGATCTCTTGAAACGCATTTACGGCTATTCCACCTTCCGCGGTCAGCAGCAGGAGGTCATCGAGCATGTGGTTGCCGGCGGCGATGCCGTCGTGCTTTTTCCGACCGGGGCGGGCAAATCGCTCTGCTTCCAGATTCCGGCGCTCTGCCGTGGCGGCGTCGGCGTCGTCGTTTCGCCGCTGATCGCTTTGATGCGCGATCAGGTGGAGGCGCTCAAGCAGCTCGGCGTCCGGGCGGCCGCCCTCAATTCCTCCCTGACGCGGGAGGAGGCGATTGCCGTTCGCCGTTCGCTTTCGACCGGCACTCTGGACCTCATCTATGTGACGCCGGAACGCGCCGTCACCGATGGTTTCGCCGAAATGATCGCCGGTGCCGAAATTGCTCTTTTCGCGATCGACGAGGCCCATTGCGTTTCGCAATGGGGACATGACTTTCGCCCGGAATATCGCGGCCTCGGCTGCCTCGCCGAACGCTTCCCGAACGTACCGCGCATCGCGCTCACGGCCACCGCGGATCCGCACACACGCGCCGACCTGATCGAGCGCCTGGCACTTGGCGCGGCGCGGGTTTTCACCTCCAGTTTCGACCGCCCGAACATCGCCTATGAGATCGTGGAGCGCGATCAGCCGCGCCAGCAATTGCTGCGCTTCCTGTCGCGCTTCAAGGATGCAAGCGGCATCGTTTATTGCCTCTCTCGCGCGAAGGTCGAGGACACGGCGGAATGGCTGAATACGCAGGGGATTCGTGCGCTCCCCTATCACGCCGGCATGGACAGGGCGTTGCGTGACGCGCATCAGGACGCTTTCCTCAAGGAGGAGAATTTGTGCCTCGTCGCAACCGTCGCCTTCGGTATGGGAATCGACAAACCGGATGTGCGCTACGTTGCCCATCTGGATCTGCCAGGTTCGGTGGAGGCTTATTACCAGGAGACGGGGAGGGCCGGGCGCGACGGGCTGCCTTCGGAAGTGTGGATGGCCTATGGCATGGCCGACGTCATCCAGCGCCGGCGAATGATCGACGAGGGCGGTGCGCCCGAGGAGGTCAAGAGAATTGAGCGGGCGAAACTCAATTCGCTGCTTGCAATTTGCGAGACGGCAGGCTGCCGGCGCCAGGCGGTCCTCGCGCATTTCGGCGAAGCGCATCCGGGCGGGTGCGGCCATTGCGACACCTGCCTGAAACCGGTCGAGACCTGGGACGGTACGGAAGCGGCGATCAAGGCGCTCGCGGCCGTTTACAGGACCGGCGAGCGTTTCGGAACCGGCCATCTGATCGATGTACTTATGGGCAGCGTGAACGAAAAGACCGAGCGCTTCGGGCATGTCGACATGCCGGTGTTCGGGGCCGGCAAGGACCTGCCGGCGCGCACCTGGCAATCCATCTTCCGCCAACTGCTCGCCGCGGGGCTCATCTCCGTGGATCACGGCGCCTTCGGGGCATTGAAACTCGAGCCTGAGGCACGCAGCGTCTTCCGCCGCGAGCGGCAGGTGCTCTTCCGCAAGGACCGCCCGAGTTCCGGTAAGGCGGCGCGCGGCCAGAAGGCGACGCGAGAGCGGTCCGACCTCGCGGGCTCCGATCTCGAGTTGTTTGAGCGGCTTCGCTCCGAGCGTCTTACTATCGCCCGCGAGATGGACGTGCCGCCCTATGTCGTCTTCCCGGACGCTACCTTGATTGCGCTTGCCAAGCGCCGACCGCGCGATTTCGACGATCTCCTGGGCGTCCCCGGTATCGGAGAGACCAAGCGGGAGAGGTACGGACAGGCTTTCCTCGCGGTGATCGAGGCTTTCGAGGGCTGACGTCGAGTGATCATCCGCCCTCCATCCGCCTGCCGGCACCTTCTCCCGCAAGCGGGGCGAAGGAGACCAGCGCCAGCGTCGTGCTCGTCCCCGCTCCCTGCACGCGGGGAGAGGGTTAGGGTGAGGGGCATCAGCACGTGGCGTCGGAAACAGATTCCATGAAAAGTGCCACCGTGTTAGTCCTCTAGCTGGTGATTTCCATCGATTGCGAGCACTCAGCCATGACCAAGGCCTTCCTCTCCCATCTCAGCTCGGAACTTGAAGGCCTGAAGCAGGCCGGTCTCTACAAATCCGAGCGTGTCATCACCTCAAAGCAGTCGGGCGAAATCGAAGTCGCTTCCGGTCAGCGTGTCCTGAATTTCTGTGCCAACAACTATCTCGGGCTTGCCGGCAACGAGGAGCTTGCAGACGCGGCGAAGAAGGCCCTCGACCGTTATGGCTACGGCATGGCGTCGGTGCGCTTCATCTGCGGCACGCAGGAGGAGCACAAGGAGCTCGAAGCGCGCATATCCTCCTTCCTCGGCATGGAGGACACGATTCTCTATTCCTCCTGCTTCGATGCCAATGGCGGTCTGTTCGAGACGCTGCTCGGCGAGGACGACGCGATCATCTCCGATGCGCTGAACCATGCTTCGATCATCGATGGCGTGCGTCTCTCCAAGGCCAAGCGCTTCCGCTATGCCAATAACGACATGGCGGCGCTGGAAGAAGAGCTGAAGAAGGCGGAAGGCAGCCGCTTCAAGATGATCGCCACCGACGGCGTCTTCTCGATGGACGGCATCATCGCCAATCTCGCGGGCGTCTGCGATCTCGCCGAGAAATACGGTGCGATGGTCATGGTGGACGACAGCCATGCGGTCGGTTTCGTCGGCAGGCATGGGCGCGGCTCTGCCGAGCATTGCGGGGTGGAGGGCCGGGTCGACATCATTACCGGCACGCTCGGCAAGGCGCTTGGCGGCGCTTCGGGCGGGTATACGTCGGCAAAGGCCGAGCTCGTCGAATGGCTGCGCCAGCGCTCGCGGCCCTATCTCTTCTCCAACACGCTCGCGCCCGTCATCGCCGCCGCTTCCCTCAAGGTCTTCGAGCTGATCGAAAACGGGGATGCGCTGCGCGAACGGCTTTCCGCAAACGCGGCGCTTTTCCGGGCAGAGATGTCCAGGCTCGGCTTCACGCTCGCCGGCGAGGGCCATCCGATTATTCCTGTCATGCTCGGGGATGCGGCGCTCGCGCAGGAGATGGCCGCACGCATGCTTGAGAAGGGCGTATACGTCATCGGCTTCTCCTTCCCGGTCGTGCCGAAAGGACAGGCGCGCATTCGCACGCAGATGTCCGCCGCGCACAGCGAAGCGGATATCCGCCGCGCCATAGCCGTCTTCGAGGAGGTGGGCCGAGAGTTGAACGTGATTTAAGGGGCGAACGGGGGTCCCGCGCAACGCGGAGGAGCGAGCAATGACCAATATGATGAGGGCACTCGTAAAGACCAGGCCCGAGGTGGGGCTCTGGATGGAGCGGGTGCCGGTCCCGGAAGTCGGGCCGAATGATGTTCTGATCCGCGTCAGGAAATCGGCGATCTGCGGCACCGATGTCCATATCTGGAACTGGGATCAATGGGCGCAGAAAACGATTCCCGTGCCGATGGTCGTCGGGCACGAATTCATGGGCGAAATCGTCGAGGTCGGGCCGGCCGTGACGAAGCATCATGTCGGCGAGCGGGTTTCCGGAGAGGGCCACATCGTTTGCGGCAAGTGCCGCAATTGCCGCGCCGGCAGGGGGCATCTCTGCCGCAACACCCTCGGCGTCGGCGTCAACCGTCCCGGCTCCTTCGCCGAATTCGTGTGTCTGCCGGAATATAATGTCGTGTCGATCCCGGACGACGTTCCCGACGAGATCGCCGCGATCTTCGATCCCTTCGGCAACGCTGTGCACACAGCGCTCTCCTTCGATCTCGTCGGCGAAGACGTGCTTGTCACCGGCGCTGGGCCGATCGGCATCATGGGGGCTTTGGTTGCCAAGCGGTGCGGTGCCCGCAAGGTCGTGATCACCGACATCAATCCGGTCCGCCTCGATCTCGCGCGCAAGGTCGGTATCGACTATGTCGTCGACGCATCGAAGGAAAATCTCGCCGATGTGATGCGGGTGATCGGCATGACCGAGGGCTTCGATGTCGGCCTGGAAATGTCGGGTGCCGCACCCGCCTTTCGCGACATGATCGACAAGATGAACAATGGCGGCAAGATCGCAATCCTCGGCATTGCGCCGGCGGGCTTCGAAATCGACTGGAACAAGGTGATCTTCAAGATGCTCAATCTGAAGGGCATCTATGGTCGAGAGATGTTCGAGACCTGGTACAAGATGATCGCCTTCGTCCAGGGCGGGCTTGACCTTTCACAGATAATCACGCACCGCATCGGCATCGACGAGTTTGGTGACGGCTTCGAAGCGATGCGCTCTGGCAATTCCGGCAAGGTCGTGATGGACTGGTAGGCAGCGCGCCCGGGCACCATCTGGGCCGATTTCCTTGATGTAGTGTGCTCGGATGGAGGAGCGGCCCTTGTCTTTCTGTGGGGCGCTCCTACATGTTGAGCGAAAGCTGATGTACAGCCGCAAATCCCGTACAATAGCGTTTTTTGCCGATTTAGGCGGTTTTTCGCTGGAAACGCTTGACGGGATCAAAAATTCTGGGAATCACCATTTCGAGCAGAAATGGCGACATGGTACGGCGGATAGGAAATCATGCCAGGGACGTTTCAGTGGCAGGACTGTCGAGGCTTGCCCGTTCACCGCGATCGCTGTCGTGGTTAATCAGGAATTAAATATCATCCCGTTACGTCAGGGGAAATAATCGGTGGCGGGTACGCGGCGTGCCCGGACCTCCGAGTGGCATTGATTACCGGGCGCCGGCCGGTTGCGACAAGGAAAGCGACGAATTAAATGGCAACAAAAGTCAAAGAAAACGAAGAAGCCGACGTTGAACGTGAAGGTGCGCCGGACGGTCCGCTTCTCGATCTTTCCGACGACGCTGTCAAGAAGATGATCAAGGCCGCCAAGAAGCGCGGCTATGTGACGATGGACGAGCTAAACTCCGTTCTGCCTTCCGAGGAAGTGACTTCCGAGCAGATCGAGGACACGATGTCCATGCTTTCCGACATGGGCATCAACGTCATCGAAGACGAAGAAGCCGAGGAAGCTGGTGGCAGTGACGACGATGACAGCAGCGACGATGCTGAAAGCGAAGGCGGCGAACTCGCGCCTGCCAGCGGCACCGCGCTTGCGACCAGCAAGAAAAAAGAGCCGACCGACCGTACCGACGATCCCGTGCGCATGTATCTGCGCGAGATGGGCTCGGTCGAGCTATTGTCGCGCGAAGGCGAAATCGCCATTGCCAAGCGCATCGAGGCTGGCCGTGAAACGATGATCGCCGGGCTCTGTGAGAGCCCGCTTACTTTCCAGGCGTTGATTATCTGGCGCGACGAATTGAACGAAGGCCAGACGCTGCTGCGCGAGATCATCGATCTCGAGACGACCTATTCCGGCCCGGAAGCCAAGGCTGCTCCGCAGTTTCAGAGCCCGGAAAAGATCGAAGCCGACCGCAAGGCGGCAGAAGAGAAGGAAAAGGTCCGCAAGACTCGCGCTGCGGCCAACGACGACGACATCACCAATGTCGGCGGCGAAGGCCAGCCCGCCGAGGAAGAGGAGGACGACGACGACGAGTCGAACCTCTCGCTCGCCGCGATGGAAGCGGAACTGCGCCCGCAGGTGATGGAGACGCTGGACGTCATCGCCGAGACTTACAAGAAGCTCCGCAAGCTGCAGGACCAGCAGGTCGAGGCGCGCCTTGCCGCGACCGGAACTCTGTCGCCGGCACAGGAGCGCCGCTATAAGGAACTGAAGGACGAGCTGATCAAGGCGGTGAAGTCGCTGTCGCTCAACCAGAACCGCATCGACGCTCTGGTCGAGCAGCTTTACGACATCTCCAAGCGCCTGACGCAGAACGAGGGCAGGCTGCTGCGCCTGGCCGAATCCTATGGTGTCAAGCGCGAGGCTTTCCTGGAGCAGTATTCCGGCGCCGAGCTCGATCCGAACTGGATGAAGTCGATCAGCAATCTCGCGGGCAAAGGCTGGAAGGAGTTTGCCAGGGCGGAGAACCAGACGATCCGCGACATCCGCCAGGAGATCCAGAATCTCGCGACGGAGACCGGCATTTCCATCGCCGAATTCCGCCGCATCGTGTCCATGGTGCAGAAGGGCGAGCGCGAAGCACGCATTGCCAAGAAGGAAATGGTCGAGGCAAACCTCCGTCTCGTGATTTCGATCGCCAAGAAGTACACGAACCGCGGGCTTCAGTTCCTCGATCTCATCCAGGAAGGCAATATCGGCCTCATGAAGGCGGTTGACAAATTCGAATACCGCCGCGGCTACAAGTTCTCGACCTATGCGACCTGGTGGATCCGACAGGCGATCACCCGTTCGATCGCCGACCAGGCCCGCACGATCCGCATCCCGGTGCACATGATCGAGACGATCAACAAGATCGTCCGTACCTCGCGCCAGATGCTTCACGAGATCGGCCGCGAGCCGACGCCGGAGGAACTGGCGGAAAAGCTCGCAATGCCGCTCGAGAAGGTGCGCAAGGTTCTGAAGATCGCCAAAGAGCCGATCTCGCTCGAAACCCCCGTTGGCGACGAGGAAGATTCGCATCTCGGCGATTTCATCGAGGACAAGAATGCGCTGCTGCCGATCGACGCGGCCATTCAGGCGAACCTCAGAGAGACGACGACTCGCGTGCTCGCCTCGCTCACGCCGAGAGAGGAGCGTGTGCTGCGCATGCGTTTCGGCATCGGCATGAACACCGACCACACGCTGGAAGAAGTCGGCCAGCAGTTCTCGGTCACCCGCGAACGCATCCGGCAGATCGAAGCCAAGGCGCTGCGCAAGCTCAAGCATCCGAGCCGCTCGCGCAAGCTGCGCTCGTTCCTGGACAGCTGATCCCAGGAAGTTTCATGATGACGAAGCCGGGCCTAGCGCCCGGCTTTTTCATTTCCGCTCTACTCGATTTCCCGGCGCGAAACCGTACGCCGATTTCCTCGAAATGCTTTATACTTTGCGCCTTGCGGCAGTGAAGGTCGCTCGTTCCCATCGCCGGGAGTACGGCGTCCCGAGGCCGCGCATGAACGCGCGAATGCGCGCCAACCTTTTCAGATAAGAGCATCTTGGACGCCTTCGACCGAAGGCGGGATGCTTTGCGGGAGGTGTGAGATGACCACTTACGTCGTGCTTCTCAATTGGACCGAGCAGGGGATCCGGAACGTACGCGAGTCGCCGAAGCGGCTCGATGCGGCCAAGAAGGTGCTCGAGGATATGGGCGGGTCCTTCAAGGACGTCTACCTGACGATGGGCGAACATGACCTGGTGGCGATCTGCGAAGCGCCGGACGATGCGGTCGCTGCGCGTTTTGCCTTGACGCTCGGCATGAACGGAAACGTCCGAACCCGTACTCTGAAGGCCTTCCCCGAGGCGGCTTACCGCGAACTTATCGGTACGCTGGGATAGAGCGGGACAAGGAAAAGAGTGTACGGCTTCCGTTCGGAAAGCCCTTCGGCCTTATCCGGCCTGGCGGCCACCTTCTCCCCGCAAGCGGGGCGAAGGAACCCCTTCAGTTCCTCAGGGGTTTGGGCGTTCGCGGCATGTCCCACAGCCTGGTAATCGGCCATCGCATAAAAACCGATCCTTAACATTTACATTTTATCAATCTCTCGCAAACGAGAGGTTCCGCGATGCGTTGCGTTTTTGTCGTCGTCCTCCTGTTGTTGGCCGGCTGCGGAACGGTGCCGAGAGAGACCCGGAACGCCTGTGCGGTTTTCGAGCAGCGAGACAATCTTTTCAACAATTGGCGCCGGGCTGCCTATGCGGCAGAGCGTGAATATGGCGTGCCCGTTCCGGTGCTGATGGCGACGGTCTATACGGAGTCCGGCTTCCGCCATAATGCCAAGCCGCCGCGGACGAAACTCCTCGGCTTCATTCCGTGGACAAGGATTTCCTCGGCCTATGGATATTCGCAGGCGCTTGACGGCACCTGGGCGCGATATCAGGCAGAAACGGGCCGATGGACGGCACGCCGGTCGGATTTCGGGGACGCGATCCGCTTTATCGCCTGGTACCACAATCAGAGCCACAAGCGGAACGGCATTGCCCTGAACGACACGTACAGACTCTATATCGCCTATTACCACGGCCACAGCGGTTATGCCCGCGGCAACTGGAGCGCCACGGCGAAGGCGGGCGCCAAACGGGCGTCCGGCATGGCCGCTGTCTACGCGCGCCAATTGCGCGGCTGCAATTCGTGACCCGGGCGGATGACGCAAGCCGTTAAGCCAGCCATTAAAATGTCGCCTCCCCGTCGGAATCTGTACCCCTGGATCGTCCTTGTATTGTCTTTCAAAGAATGGAGGAGACGAAAATGGCCTATGTGGATGGTTTTATCGTAGCAGTGCCGACGGCCAATCTGGAGGCATACAAGAAGATGGCCAGCGAGGCGGGTGCGGTCTGGAAGGAGCATGGCGCGCTCAATTACGTCGAATGCATCGGCGACGACGTTCCCCGCGGCGAACTCACTTCCTTCCCGCGTGCGGTTCAGGCGACGGACGACGAGACGGTCGTCTTTTCATGGATCGTCTACCGGTCGCGGCAGGACCGCGACGCGATCGTCGCCAAGGTCATGGCGGATCCCAGGCTCCAGGGTGACGCGTGGAAGGATGTTTTCGATGGCAAGCGCCTGATCTATGGCGGGTTCGAGGCCTTTCTCGAACTTTAGAGCCTTTCCTGTTCAAAGGGTAAAGTGGGGTGAGAATGGCGCAGACCGTCATCACCATGTCGACGACGGGGCAGGGGCTTTACGAGTTCACAGCCGAGGCCGGCGAATTCGTGCGCGCCACCGGCGTGGCCGAGGGACTGCTCACGGTTTTTGTGCGCCATACCTCGGCTTCGCTGATCATCCAGGAGAATGCCGACCCGGACGTGAAACGTGACCTGGGTGCATTCTTCCACCGGTTGGTACCGCCGTCTTCCGATCCCTCGATGGACTGGATCGTGCACAGGATGGAGGGGCCGGACGACATGCCCGCCCATATCAAGTCGGCACTGACACAGGTGTCGCTCGGCGTCCCCATCATGAAGGGGCGCCTGGCGCTTGGAACCTGGCAGGGGCTTTATCTCTTTGAGCACCGTGACCGGCCGCACCGTCGCGAGATCGTTCTGCACATCGGCAGTTGAGGATCGAGGCAACCGTTCGCCGCTGCCGTTTTCTCTTTCGGCGCGGCAGGCATTCTGCGTAGAGTGGAAGCGGGGCCGGTTTCGGAGGAGAAAATGACAGACGCCCAGACGATAGCCAGCCGTTTCATGGAAGCCCTGAACGATCGCGACTTCGACGCGCTTTCCCGCCTCGTCGACGAGGACGTTGCGTTCGACTCGCTCAGCGGAGAGCGAACCCTCGGTGCCGGCTCGCTCAGGAGCTGGATGATGAACTATCTGCGCCATTTCGACGAGAGCTTGAGTGACATCGTGCTGATGCGAGACGCCGCCGGCCAGCGCGTGGCTGCGGACACGACCGCGCGCGGCACTTACCGCGAGACTTTGGCCGGCTTTCCCGACGCCTCCGGTCAGGCCTATTCCATCGCGAGCGTCTTTGTCTTCGAGATCGAGGACGGCCTGATCACGCGGCTCAGCCAATATCGTAACATCCGGCTCTTCGAGCGGGAACTCGCGGGCTGAACACGATTCGTAGTGCGTGGCAGGGCGGGATCAACCTGAATACCGCATGAACGGACAGTTCCGGTGCCGTTCAGTTTGGCCGGGCTATTTTTGCCTCAACAGTCAAGCAGAACCGCTTCGTCCCACCGGAGAAAAACCATGAAGAAGTTCCTCGTTAATGCCGCCATTGCCGCCGTGATCGGATTGACCGGTCTGGTTTCCACTGCCTCTGCCCAGTCGCTCACCCTCGAAATCGGCCCGGGTGGCGTCCAGTATCGCGATTACGACCGTCACGACGACTGGCGGGGCCGCGGGCACTACGACCGCCGTGACCGCCGTGGTCGCTGTGCACCCGGTCTCGCCGTCGAGAAGGCACGCGACCGTGGCCTTCGCCGCGCCTATGTCGCGGACGTAACGGGCCGCCGCGTCGTCGTCGAAGGCCGCCGCCGCGGCCACCGCCAGGCCATCGTGTTCGCCAATGCCCGCGGATGCCCGGTCATCGGCCGCTGGTAAAAGCCCGAATTTCCGTCTTGTCTCCCCCGGCTGACGGAAAAGGAGCCCTCACGCCTCGGCGTGGGGGCTCCTTAGTTTTGCGCAAGGAAGAATGCATGCGGCTTTCCGCCGGCACCCCGCGTCTCAACGCTTTGAAATCAATCACGATGTTTTAGATCGATCCGACCTGGAATATCGTGATCAAGCACAGCGCTACTGGTCGATGGCGAATGTCACGTTGACGTTGACGTTGTAGGCATTCTCGCCCGTTGCGATGGGAACCGAATCGGCGGCAAATTCCTTGGCCATGCTTCGCACGACGGGAATCGGCTCGGGCCGGGAGGGCTGTTCCGAAATTTCAATCAGACGGCCGAGCGAGACGCCGGCCGCCTCTGCCAGAACCCTTGCCTTGTTGATTGCATCGGCGACCGCGGCCTTGCGGGCCTCCGTGATCACGGCTTCCGGCTTGTCGTTGGTGAACTCGATGCCGCCGCCCTGATTGACGCCGAGGCTTACGGATTTGTCGAGGATCTCGCCGAGCTGCCCCAGATCCCGCACGCGAACACCGACGCCGTTGACGACCTGGTAGCCCACCAGTTCCGGTGGCCGATTACCGCCGTCATTGTTCTGAGGATAGTGATATTGCGGATTGATCGAAAAGCCGCTCGTCTGAAGGTCGCGCTCGGCGATCCCGGCCTGCTTCAATGCCGAGAGCACGTCCGCCATCGCCTTGTTGTTGGCATCGAGCGCCTCGCGCGCCGTTTTTGCGTCTTTGACTACGCTGAGCTGCAGAACCGCCATGTCCGGCGCAGTCGTCGAACGGCCTTCCCCGGAAACCTTGATGACCGCCTGGCGGCCCCGGACGGCATCCGGACGCCCCTTTCCGTCTCCCTTGCCATCCTTGCCGGCGGCACTGTCTTGAGCGGCTGCTGCCGCCGCGAAGGCCCCAGCAAATGCGGCTGCAACTGCTGCGACATGTACGGTGCGGGCAATGCGTGTAGAGCTCATCGGGGTTTCTCTCCGGTTGTTTGTCGCTGATTCCATGCTTACCGATTGTGTAGCTATTGCGGCAATGGCTTGTCGGCCAAAAAGATTTAGGCTAGAGCCAGCACTGCGGACTGCCATTGGTCCGCAACCGCCGACCACGAGGACGGCAGGGCCTGTAGCTCAATGGTTAGAGCCGGCGGCTCATAACCGCTTGGTTGGGGGTTCGAGTCCCTCCGGGCCCACCATTCCCTCATTGAACGTCGTTTTTCCTTCATTTTCCCGGGTCTGTCTCGCCGGAATTCTGCTTAGGCGAAAGCGAAACCTCCCGGGCCACATATGTCTTGCAGCGCTCGAAACCTGAATCGATGATGCGCTCGGGTCCGCACGGCTTCGTATAGTGCTGCTGCGCCATTCCTGCGTTGATCGCGGCATGGGGCGCTGCGCGGAAATCGCCGAGAGCGTTCTGGTGTCGCTATCCTGAGCCGGAACGGAGACCGCTGATGCCCCGCTGGAAGAAGCCGACCAAAGAAGAAGTCCTGGAAAATCGACGCGATCTGGCGAACCGTGCGCGCAGCGGTGAGCTGCGCTTGCCCCATGCCGTTGCTGAAATTCGCAAGGGCTTCGGCATGACGCAAGAGGAGTTTGCGAAGATGCTGGCGCTCACCAGGAGGCAGGTTGCCGAAATCGAAGCCGGCACAGCGAACCCGACATTGGAGACATTGGAAAAAATGGCCGTCTATTCGGCTTTGGGGTGGGTTTCGTGCCGGGGACGATAAAGAAAACTGAGAGCGAGCGTGATCCGGCGCCGAAAGGCTCTCACGAACGCCCATAGCCGATCGACTGGCGTGCTGCATCGCATTCTTCGCACGCCACTTCTGCCGGATGCAGGAAGACGAGCGGGTCGTGGGCCAATTGTTCCATTGCGATTTTCACGATGTCGCGTGAGCGGACCAGGCGGGCATGGGCGTTGCCGATCTGCCCCTCCTTCTGGAGGCCGTTTCGCCTCAACCAGACGTCGGCCAGGCTGAAGTTCTGGCAACAGTGATCATTCTCCAGATAGGCAATGCGGACCCGGCTGCCATTTTCGACGATCGTGCAGTGTCTCGGCACTCCATAAGGAACCTTGGACATCAGCTCGGCGAGATGCAAGGTGGTGTTCGAATCGTGTCCGACGCCGAGGAGTATCACCTGTCCGTCGAGTTCATGGATACGCCCTATCGGACTGGGGGGACAATGCGGGGGCAGGGGCAGGGGGTCCGATGTGATGCGTGCGGCAAGCGGTCCCGCCGCTGCAAAGGCGAACGGATGGTCGCTGCGCACCACACCCTCAAGACGCCAGAAAGTATCGGCGAGTATTCCCAGATCCGATGTTGCTGAGGTCGTCGCCGGCTCGAATGGCTCGTCGTCAAGGCCCGACCAGGAGGGCATGACGAGCGTGCCTTCCGGGCCGATGGCGGTGCGCAGAGCGGCGATCATGCCGGCCGGACCGCCTTCGACCGGCCGGACGCTGCGAAACGAAGAGTGAACGACAAGAACGCCTCCGGGCTTCACCCCGAGGGTGAGGAGTTGATTGACGAGTTCCGAAATGCGCCATTCACGTTGCGTCATGGTTGTACCGGATGAGTCCACTTTAATTGGTGTTCTGACAGCGCTTGCTCACGGTATCGGCTTCGAACGCGTTGAAAATAGCGTTGAGGCGGGCGTGGAACAATAATGGGGAGCTCCGTCGGCGCTTTCAGGTTCCCCTTGGGAGCTATAAGCGGCATCGGTTGCCATGTTCCGCCTTTTCAAGCATGTTCATGCATGGCTGCATCTGGGCTGAAAACCGCGCACACTGGCTATCCGCTCTGCGGACCGAGGTGTGATTGCCCTAAGGGGTGGAAGAGGGCTGGGTGAACGAGATTTCGATGCATTCGCCGGCGGCGGCCGGTGGTGACCTAAAATCATATTGATCTAAAGCCGTTTGGGGTTTTCGTGGCGGTGCCGCATTTTCATCTGCAGACATTCGGGGAATTGCGGCTGGTCGATTCCGGCGGCGTGGTCGTGGCGTGCCCGGAGCGGGGCCTGCTTATTCTGGCCTACCTCAGCATATCCGGGCAGAGAACGGTCTCCCGCGAAAAGCTCTCGATGCTGATCTGGCCCGAGCGGGAGAAGAGCGTCGCTTTCAAGAACCTGCGCTCTACCCTGTGGCGCATGCGCCACCTTGCCGCGAACTCGGGGCCGCTCACGTCGGCGACGGAAATAGATGTGACGCTGGGGGAGATTGCCTGCGACGCCGCCGGTTTCGAGGCGCTCGGGAGCTCGGAGGAAGCGTTTCGCGCCGGGCTCTCGCTCTGGCGCGATACGTTCCTAGCAGGCGCCGATGTGCCTCCCGGGCGTTATGCGGACTGGGTTGGAGAGCAGCGGAGCGTGTTTACGCAAAAGCTGCGCGCGGCACTTTTAGCCGGCGGAGAGCGATTTGCCGACAGGTCGATGCTGCGGACGGCGTGCATGCATCTCCTCGAACTCGATCCGGCGGATACTGCCGTGCGCGCAATCCTGGAGCGGTTGACCGGCGTGGGTCTCGTCATCGGGAAAGGCTCGCCGGACGGGGCCTGGCTGCGGCAGGGGGCCTTTGCAGGGGAGTCGCCCCGGGCGCCGGCAAGGGATGCGATAACCCCGCCGGTTGCGCCCGCACCGCGCGTTGCGCTGCTTCCGCCCGCGGCTTTCGGCAGTGATCCGATGCTTCACGCGGTCAGCATGGCCGTGGTCGAAGACATCACGATCGGATTATGCGCGCTGCGCTCGATGTCGGTTGTTGCCCCTTACACTGCCGAGCGTATTCGGGATGCGGCGGACAAGGCTGCCTTCCTGGAAAAACATGCCGTCACTTATGCGCTCGACTGTCGCATGTCGGACCAGGGGCTGTTTACTCAACTCATCTTCCTGCCGTCCGACGCGATCGTCTGGGCGGAGCGCTTTTCGATCTCTCCGGTCGGGCTCCTGCAACAGCGTCAGGAAATTGCCTTTCACGTGGCCAGCGCGGTAGCGGAACAGGTGGAGACCGGGCGTATCGGGCACCTCGATTACGTGACCAATCCGGACGCCTATTACGCCTATCTCGCCGGCCTGCGAAACCTTTCGAACGTCGGCCTTCCCGAAATCCGCAGGGCACGCCGCGATTTCAAGACGGCGCTCAGGCACAAGCCGGATTTTGCCCCGGCGCTAAGCGGCATCGCACGCACCTATGCGATCGAGTGGGTCCTGACGGCTCGGGGCGACCAGGAGCTTTTGACGGTAGCCGAGCGTCACGCCAAGGAAGCGATCGAGAGCGATGAAGAGCTTCCCGGAGCACATCGCGAATTCGGCGTCGTCAGACTTTATCAGGGCGACCTCGATGGAAGTCTTGCGGCGCTGGACCGCGCCGAAAATCTGAGCCCGCATTATGCCGACGTGCTGTACAGCCATGCGGACACGCTCGTCCATGCCTCCCGCCCGCGTGAGGCTCTCGACAAGCTCGGCAAGGCGCTTTCGCTTAATCCCCTGGCGCCGGACATGTATTTCTGGAGCGCTGCCGGAGCCAGCTACTTTCTCGAAGAGTATGAGGATGCGATCGGCTACGTTCAGAAAATGAAGGACAAGTCGCCGGGCGACCGGCTGCTTGCAGCAAGCTGGGCGATGCTCGGCGATCAGAAGAAAGCGCGGTCATACAAGGTGAAGGCCCTGAGGGCCAATCCGACATTCGATGTCGACAAGTGGCTCGCCGTCGTTCCGATGAAGGAACAATGGCAGAAGGACCTCTATCGCGAGGGGCTGAAAAGAGCGGGGTTTTGATGATGAGGGGAAGCGATATGGCAGAAGTCGTAGTAATTGGTATTGCCGGCGAGCAAGGTTTGTGGCTGGCGGATCTGAAAAATGGAACGGTCAGGCCGCTCGATCAGGTGTCGGGCGATCTCGCCACGGCGAACAAGCTCCGCCTGCAGGGCGGGACGATCGTCAAGAATGTTGATCTCGCAGTAGCGGTGTCGTCGGCCGACAAGGTGTTTTCGGGGCATTTCGACGGGTGATCGGCTTCGCTGTCGGCAGTCCTGCAGACACGCGCAATGCTTATTCCGATCGCGTTCTGAGCCCGGAAGAGACGTTCGACCGTGTCCGGCCACTGCTTTCCCGGTTCGGCGTGACCCGCATCGCACGGCACACGGGCCTCGACAGGATCGGGCTCCCGGTCTGGTGCGCCTACACGCCGAACGCACGATCGATCGCGGTTGCGCAGGGCAAGGGATTGACGGATCCGGAGGCGAAGGTTTCCGCGGTCATGGAGGCGCTGGAGCGCGCCGTTGCCTGCGAGCCCGCCGTCGGAACAATGGTCGCCACGGCCCGGACCTTGCGTGCATCCGGACGGACCGTGGAGCTGCTTCCCTGCCTGATTGCGGCCGGGCAGCAGGATATAGGGCCGGACGAAGAACTCGCATGGGCCCTCGGCTCCGACCTGATCTCCGGCCGCGAGATACTCGTGCCGCTCGCAGCGGCGCTGCTCGACCGTACCCTGCATTCGCGTTTCTGGATGTCGTCGGATGGACTTGCGTCGGGAAACGTCGTGGAAGAAGCGATATTGCACGGACTGCTGGAGCGCATCGAGCGAGACGCGCACGTCCTCTGGGGCATCTCGGGGCGGGAGCACCGTTACGGGTGCTGTGTCGCTCCCGAGAGCCTGGGCGATGCAGCGTTGAACGGTCTCGTTGAGCGCATTGGGGCCGCCGGACTCGATCTCCGGCTTTTCGAAATCACCAGCGACATAGGCATTCCCTGTTTCCTGGCGCTGCTCGGCCCACCCGATATCGCGACCAGGGGCGGTGGCCGCTTCGTCGAAGTGACGAGCGGCTGCGGCGCACATGTTTTTCCCGCCCGGGCGGCGATCAGGGCGGTGACAGAAGCGGCGCAGTCCCGGCTCACCTTCATCAGTGGTGCCCGGGACGATGTCTTTCCCGAGACCTTCAACCGGCCCTTGCCGGAACTGACGCGGCAGGCCTTCCTCGCCGAGCCATCCAGACGGGCCATCGCCAGCCCGCAGGTCGGCGGAAGCCTTGAAGCGCTGCTGCGCCACACCGTTGATCACCTGACGAGCGCCGGCGTGCAATCTGCAATTGCGCTTCGTCTGTCGGCGAACGCGCTTCCGTTCTCGGTCGTCAAGATCTTCGTTCCCAAACTCGAGAATCCGGATGGTGATCGAGCGCGCCGTTTTGGTCCGCGTGCACTATCCAAAGCGCTCGCATCGTGACGGGAGCGGGCAATGGGGCTCCGGGCGAAGATCCGCTAAATACTCCACCTGAGCGTGTGCAACGCTCGTGAAACGCGCGGAAATGCCGAACTCGTTTATAGTCGCCCTCATCACAGGCATGGATTGGGGGTTCATATGACTAATCATTCTTCGTCCTTGACGGATACCGAGGTGGAACTTGCGAGCATTGCCCGAATGTTGAGCCACATTCGCGAGAGCGCTCGTGCCTTGGAGGCACAGGCCGTCGAGTATTGCATCGATATGGCACTGCAAGCGGTCGCCAACGAATTGCGGGATCGCGGCGAGCTCGTCATTGCCGCTGCGGGCTTCGACAATAGAACGACCCTGCTGCAATAGCGCGCTGCGGGGAAACCCGCCTGCGCTGCTACCGCACCCGACCGCACTTCTTTCGTCCTCACCATTCCTGTGGCATACAGGAAGGTGGGGATATGAAGAGCAAGCGTCAGCGATCCAGTTCCGGATAGACCCTGTCGAGAAATCCCGGCCGGAGCTTCTCGCCTATCATGCAGTCCGCCGCATTTTCGCCGGCCGCCAGGCGGAGCGCCGGATCGGGCTCGCGCCCGCTTACCTCGAGGATCAGCTTCTGACGGATTGCGACCGCGAAATCCTCGGGTTCATGCACGGGCAACACGAAGGAGCCGGGGCCGCCAATGACGCATTCGGCGTAATACCGGTCGAGCGGCCCGGTCGAGACCGAAGGGCGGATGAGGATTGCAAGACCGTTGATTATAATGCCCCGCGATAGGGCGTCGTTGCGTGCGGGTGTAACCGGCGGCCCGGTATTGTTCGGCCCGTCGCCGGAGATGTCGATGACCCTTCGCGTACCCGAATATGCGTTCGAATCGATGAGGTCCGAACCAAACAGGATCGCGTTCGAGATCGAGGTGCCGCGCCGTGTTCCGATTGGCCGAGCCTCCAGCTTGCCGGCGAAGGCTTCGGCGTCGGCAGAACTTTCGATCACTTGCCAGCTCACGACTGAGGCCTCGTTTACGAGCCCTGCCCATTCGAAATAGCCTATGGCGATCCGCCCGAGGAGGCCTCCCTGGACCGCATTGATGAAATCCGGATGCCGCAGCGCCTGCAGATATCCGGAGCGCTGCACGCGCGCCTCCTCCATGTCCATCGAGCCGGACATGTCGACGGCCAGCAGGAGTTCTACGTCGACGTCAGCGGAAATGGCTGCCGACTGTATCGGAGCTCCGCTCAGTGCCAGGATCAATGCCATCGTGCCTAACATCGCATCAGCCAATCACCGTGGATCACGCGTCGGGCGTTCTGCCCCTGCACCCGGGTACCGCGAGGCGCCTTAGAGCGATGTCGCCGTCCGGGTCGATGTCATTCCATGAATGTATCACAGGTTTTGAGATCGGCGACTGTCGGAGCGATGCAGACCTACAATATTCGGTGATCGCGGTTGGTCTGCGTGGCCTGCCGCAATGTGACCAACCTCGTCGACCAGTAGGCTGGCATGTCTCTCCACAGCCGCACATCGGATATCGCCTGCATCGACGGGCTGCAGCGCGCCGCCTTCGAATACTTTCTTCGGTATTCGGACATGCGAAGCGGCCTCGTCGCCGACACGTCTCGCGCGGGTTCTCCGTCGAGCATCGCCGCCACGGGTTTCGGACTTGCGGCCTATCCGGTCGCGGTCGAACGCGGCTGGATCGCCCGGTCGGACGCTGCCTGGCGCGTGCTGACCACCCTCCGGTTTTTCGCGGCAAGCCGTCAGGGGAGCGATGCGAGCGCGACCGGTTATCGCGGATTCTACTACCATTTCCTCGACATGCGGACGGGGGATCGCGTCTGGCGCAGTGAGCTCTCCACGATCGACACCAGCCTGCTCCTCGCCGGTGCCTTGACGGCGGCAGCTTATTTCTCTGGCCGCAGCGAAGAGGAGAGTGAGCTCAGGCGGCTTGCGGCGCTCCTCTACGAGAGGGCGGATTGGTACTGGGCGCTGAATGGCGGCGACACGGTCACGATGGGGTGGCGCCCGCCGGGGCGATTTTTGAAACACCGCTGGCGGGGTCATAGCGAGGCGCTGCTCCTCTACGTCCTGGCACTCGGCTCGCCCACGCGCCCGATCATGCCGCCGAACTACGAGGCCTACACGGCAGCGCATGAGTGGCTGGAACTCGATGGGGCGGCGCATCTCCATGCCGCCGCGCTCTTCGTCCACCT
This sequence comes from Sinorhizobium medicae, assembly GCF_007827695.1. Taxonomy (GTDB): domain Bacteria; phylum Pseudomonadota; class Alphaproteobacteria; order Rhizobiales; family Rhizobiaceae; genus Sinorhizobium; species Sinorhizobium medicae. Next base: position 297,803 of record NZ_VITA01000006.1, read on the forward strand.
TTTTCCGCAGGCATGGATCGATTTTCGCAGCATCCGGGATAAGGGGATGCGCGACAGGGCCACCGACTATTTCGATAACACCCGCCGCGCCATCCGGCTGCAGCGCGCCCATGCCGAGGAAAACCCTCATGGATTCGCCGGCTATTGCCGCGACCTCTGGGGTTTCAGCGCCTGTCATGCGCCGAAAGGCTGGTTTCGGCTTCGCGACGGCCGGCGGCAGAAGTTGCTGGGCTACGAGGCACGCGGCGCACCGTTTGGTGCCGACGACGGAACACTCGTTCCCTGGGCGCCGCTGGCCGGGCTGCCATTCGAACCGGACGCGTGTCTCGGCAGTCTTTTTCATCTGATGTCGCGTTACCCCGCCCTGGTGAAGGAGGAACGCCTTCCCGGCGGTTTCAATCCCAGCCTGCCGGGGGACGGTCCCGAGGGATGGATGGACGATAGACTCGTCGGCCTTGACCAAGGGCTCGTCGTCATGATGATCGAGAATTGGAGGAGCGGCCTGGTTTGGGAACTGACGCGCGGCATTCCGGCCTTTCGTCAGGGGTTGAGCAGGGCTGGATTTGCGGGAGGCTGGCTTTCGTCGACGCTGCTTCAAGTCTGAAACGAGAGAAGCGACCCGAAGCGGCTCAATTCCCTCCTGGAGTGTTGCGATGGTTACCCTTGTTCCTGTGCTCGCATTTGCCGCCGTGATCGGATCCGGCCTGATGGCCGGGCTGTTCTTCGTCTTTTCGGTCTGCATTATGCAGGCGCTTTCGCGACTCCCGCCCGAGCAAGGCGTCGCCGTGATGAACGCCATTAACGTGGTGATCCAGAACCCGCTGTTTCTCATCGCCTTCATGGGAACGGCGCTGCTTGGCCTGGTGCTCCTGGTCATGGCCGTCATCTGGGGAGGGCAGGGGAGCTATTTCCTGGCTGCTGGCGGACTCGTCTATCTCATCGGCACGCTCGCGGTGACGATAGCCGTCAACGTGCCGCTGAACGAAGCGCTTGCCGCCGCCCCTGCCGGACAAGGAGCCACCGAACTCTGGCAGCAGCGCTATCTGACCGAATGGGTCCGCTGGAACCACGTGCGCAGCTTCGCTTCGACCGCTGCTCTGGCGCTCTTCGTCCTCGGCTTCGCCCGGACCTGATGATCGGGCAATCTCAGCGGCCGGCATAGCGCGGCTCGCGCCGCTCTTTCCAGGCGGCGAGGCCTTCGTTGAGGTCGTGGGTCGGAACCATTCGTGCGAATTGCTCGCTCTCGCAAAGCAGACCTTCGCCGATCGCCATGTTGAGGCCGCGCGTCACGGCCGAGATGATAGCGGCGGTCGCAACAGGAGAGTGGCTGATAATGCGCGCCGCGAGCGCTCGGGCGGTCTCGATAAGATCCGCGTGCGGAACCACCGCATTTACCAGCCCCATCTCCAGCGCGCGCTCAGCCGAAAACGCGTCGCCGGTGAGAAGTAGCTCCAGCGCGCGCTTGCGTCCGGCAAGGCGCGGCAGTCTCTGCGTGCCGCCGAAAGTGGGCGGCATGCCAAGCTTGATCTCCGGCTTGGCAAATCGCGACCGGTCGCTCGCGATCGCGAGATGCACCGCCTCCGTGATTTCGCAGCCGCCGCCATAGGCGATGCCGTTGACGGCGGCGATCACAGGCTTCGGAAAGGCCTCGAGACGGCTGGTAAGCTGCTGCCCTCTTCGCACGAAATCGCGGATCGCGGCGTTCACGCCTTCGGCCACGCTGTGGGAGAATTCGTGAATGTCGCCGCCTGCCGAAAAGGCTCGATCACCCGCTCCGGTGAGGATGACGGCATGCACCTTGGCGTCCACCTCGAGGCGATCGAGGAGGGTCAAAAGCCGGTCGATCAGCTCGTAATTGAGCGCATTCAGCCTTTCGGGCCGGTTGAGCGTCAGGAGGGCGGTTCCGCCCGAAATTTTCAGAAGCACAGTATCGGACATGTTTGTCTCCCGTCGGGTGTTGACGAACGGAGGCTAAGTGGGAGACAAAGGAATGTATATTCACTAGTCGGTATACCTGGATTATGGCGGCGACACAAAACACACGCGAACGTATCGTTTCCGCCGCTGCCAGGCTGTTCTATGCGGAAGGAATTCGCGCCGTCAGCGTGGACGCCGTTGCCGAGGCGGCCGGCTTGACGAAGCGCACTCTCTACTATCATTTCAAGAGCAAGGACGAGTTGATTGCCGCCTATCTTGAGGAGCGTGACCAGCCCAACCTCAAGCTCTTCCAGAAGTGGTTCAGCGAAACCGACGGTGATGCGGCGTCAAAGATCAAAGCCATTTTTCTCAATCTCGCCCGGGCTGCCCGGCACCCGAAATGGAAGGGCTGCGGTTTCCTCCGCACTTCGGCGGAACTCGCCAATATGCCCGGCCACCCGGCGATCCGCATAGCGGCAGCGCACAAAAGGAAGTTCGAGGACTGGCTGCGTCAGAGCTTCGAGACGGAAGGAATTGCAGAGGCGGCCAGGCTCGCGCGGCAGATGCTGCTGCTCCTCGACGGCAGCTTCGCGGTCGTTTTGCTCCACCGTGATCCGAGCTATATGGAGACGGCGGGCGAGGCCGCGGCTACGCTCGTAAAGCTGGCGCTTTCGGAACCGAGTGTGCAGCAACCAGCCGGGAGGGGCAAATGAAAGTCCGACGCATCATGCCTAATTTTCAGGTATCCGATCTGCTCGAGGCAGATCGCTTCTACAGGGCCCTGCTCGGCCTGGAGATCGTGATGAATCACGGCTGGATCGTCACCTATGCGGCGGATGGCAGTTCCGCCATGCCCCAGGTGAGCTTCGCCACCGAGGGCGGATCGGGAACGCCGGTGCCGGCGCTCTCGATCGAAGTGGATGATGTGGATGAAGCGTATCGTCGCGCAAAGGCCGCGGGCACAGAGATCGTCTACGATATCACCGACGAAGACTGGGGCGTACGCCGGTTCTTTCTGCGCGATCCCTTCGGCAACATCGTCAACGTGCTTTCGCACGCGGAGAGTTGATCGAGGCGGAACACGGAAGCGCAGCCATGAGGGGCGTGAGCGGGTAATCCAGTGGATTATTTCCTGGATTGCACCTACTGACTCAGTAGTATTCCGACCATGGTGAAAAGGGTTCCCGTCAGTGTCGTGGAGACGCCGGAGTTCCTGTCTGCGACCCGCAAACTCATGAACGATGACGAGCGCGCCTTGTTGGTGGACTATCTTGCCCACAATCCCACGGCAGGCGATCTCGTCAGGGAACGGGCGGCATCCGCAAGGTTCGCTGAGAGCTTGAAGGACGAGGCAAACGTGGCGCCGCGCGGGTGGTCTATTTTTACCATGACGCCGACATGCCGCTCTTTGCACTCACCGCCTGCGCCAAGAACATGCGGGCCGATCTGGGCCAGCAGGACAGGAACGACTTCCGCCAGTTGACGACCATGCTGGTGGATGCATTCAAGAGGAGAAAGCGATGAGCAAGGTTGCCGACAGCATCCGGCGCGGCCTGAACGAAGCGCTCGCCTGTGCGGAGGGCAGTGCCGATGCGAACGCCTTTCGCGTCCATGTGCCCGAGCGGATGGACGTGAAGGCGATCCGCACGAAACTCGAAATGACACAGGAAGAATTTGCCGGACGATTCGGGTTCAGCGTCAACACATTGCGCCATTGGGAACAGGGTTCGCGCCAGCCGGAAGGGCCGACTCGCGCTTATCTTCTGGTGATCGACCGCGCTCCGAAGGCCGTTCAGAAGGCGCTGCAGGCAGCGTGAGACAGTGTAGTCCTGCGCCGCTTCATGCCCGTTTTACTCGAAAACGCAGCAGGAAGCGGCATGGAAGACGAGAGAATCAATTCCGGAACGGTCTGGACGGTCCGGGTCTCAACTCAGGCTCTAGATCGTCGTCAGCGCGTTGGCGACGTCGGCGACGAGATCGTCCGGGTGCTCAATGCCGATCGACAGGCGGATCGTGGATTCGAGCACACCGATGCGGGCGCGGACCTCGATAGGCACGCCCGAATGCGTCATCGCCGCCGGGTGGCTCGCGAGCGATTCCGTGCCTCCGAGACTGACGGCCAGCTTGAATATCTGCAGTGCGTTGAGGAAGCGGAAGGCAGCCTCCTGGCCGCCGGCGATGTCGAAGGAGAAGGTTGATCCCGCGCCCGTGCATTGCGCGGCGAAGACTCGGCCGACCGGCGCCTCCGGGTCGTGGAACGGCAGATAGTGGATGTGCTCGACCTTGGGATGGTCGCGCAGGAATTCGGCGACGATGCGGGCGTTTTCGTTCGCCTTTTCCATTCGCACGGACAGGGTTTCTAGAGAGCGGCCGATCATCCAGCAGGAATGCGGGTCGAGTTGCGTGCCGATCGAGCCGCGAAGTGCCTTAACCTGTCTGATCAGTGCTTTGGAACCGAGGACGGCGCCGGCGATGAGATCGGAATGGCCGCCGACATACTTGGTCAACGAATAAAGGGAAAGATCGGCGCCGTGTTCGATAGGGTGTTGAAAGACGGGACCGAGCAGGGTGTTGTCGCAGGCAACGATCGGCCGATGCGCCTGTCTTTCCTCGATCCTTTCGGCGATGCGCCGGATCATCGCGACATCGACAAGGCTGTTCGTGGGATTGGCCGGGGTCTCTATCAGGATCATGGAGACCCGTCCCTTGCTCATCGCTTCTTCCGCCGCGGCGCTGACGGCCGCCTCATCGACACCATCGGCAAAACCGGTGGCGGAAATACCGAGATTGAGGAACGTCTTGGCCAGCAGGGTTTCCGTGCCGCCGTAAAGCGGCTGCGAATGCAGGATTGAATCGCCCGGCCTCACGAAAGCGAGAAGCGTGGTGGCGATCGCCGACATGCCGGAGGAAAAGAGGGCGCCGGCTTCGGCCCGTTCGTAGATGGCGAGCCGGTCTTCGACGATCTCGCTGTTCGGATGATTGAAGCGGGAGTAAACGAGGCCGGCACCGACGCCTTCGGGCGGCTCGCGCCGGCCGGACACGAAATCGAAGAAGTCGCGGCCTTCCTCGGCGGAGTGGAAGACGAAGGTCGAGGTCAGAAAGATCGGCGGCTTGACAGCCCCCTCCGAAAGCTCTGGGTCATATCCGTAATTCAGCATCAGCGTTTCGGGATGCAGTTTGTGGTTGCCTATATGGGTCTTGGAGGGGTGCGGCGCGGTCATGGGCTTCTCCTTGGGGGCAGGCAGACTCTGCTACGGATTAAATTACAACAAACGCCCCGCTGGGGTCCTTGCTATTTGCGATCACTTCCTTTTGATGCACGCGATCCTTTGCGCGCGCAGGAATAGTACCGCGCCGCGTCTTCTTGACTGCGCGTCGGCGGAAGGCGACATTGCCCGGCGTGCGAAGTGGAGTCGCCATGGAACATGTTCAGCAGACGGACCTGCCAAGACCGGTGCCCCGTCGCATCTCCAACTTCTTGCGTTCGTTTTCCACAAGCGGCCTCCTCATAGGCGTTCTCTTCTTTGCCGTTTCGCTGACGCCAAGTCTCATACCGCGGCCCTACCTTATTCAGGCGGTGATCTCGGGCTTCTCTCTCGCGGCGGGCTACGCGATCGGCGTGTTCCTGCGCTGGCTCTGGTCCTTCTTCGAGCTTCCCGAACCGACGGTAAGGCGTGCACGTACGCTGAAGATCGCCGCCGCCATCGTTTCGATTGCGGCCGCCGTCGTATTCCTATGGCAGGCTTCGCATTGGCAAAACACCGTGCGGCACATTATGGGCCTGGAGCCGATCGAAAGCGCAGAGCCCGCCACTCTCGGCCTCATGGCCATTCTCGTATTCGCCGCCCTGGTCCTGCTGGCACGGCTATTCCGGCTGACCTTTCGCGTGCTTTCACGATGGCTGCAATATTTCCTCACGCGGCCGGTTGCCAACGCGCTCGGCGGGCTCGTGGCGCTCGCCTTGTTCTGGTCTGCGGCGAACGGTGTGATCTTCAAGTTCGCGCTTCGCGCTGCGGACAGTTCCTTCCAGCAACTGGATTCGCTCATCGATCCTGAGGTCGCACCGCCTGCGGATCCCGGCAAGACAGGCAGCGCCGCATCGCTTGTGCACTGGGACGAGCTTGGACGGCAAGGGCGGCAGTTCATAGCCTCCGGGCCGACCGGCGCCGAAATCGGGGCGTTCTTCGGCATCGCGGCGCCGGAACCCGTCCGGGTTTATGTGGGACTGAACTCTGCCGAAACGGCGCGGGAAAGGGCGAAGCTTGCGCTCGAGGAGTTGAAACGCGCCGGCGGCTTCGAACGCAAATCTCTGATCGTCATCGTGCCGACCGGCACCGGCTGGATTGATCCGGAGGCGCTCGACACCCTCGAATATCTGCTTCACGGAGATGTCGCGAGCGTGGCCGTACAGTACTCCTATCTCACCAGCTGGCTGTCGCTTCTGGTCGAGCCGAGTTACGGCGCCGAAGCGGCCGACGCCCTCTTCGACGAGATCTACGGGCACTGGACGACGCTGCCCAAGGATCGGCGGCCCAAGCTCTATCTCCACGGTCTGAGCCTCGGGGCGATGAATTCGCAGGGGTCGGTCGATCTCTTCGACGTCATCAGCGATCCCTTTCAGGGCGCGCTCTGGAGCGGGCCGCCGTTCCAGAGCACCTTGTGGCGTTCGGTGACGGCGGACCGGGTACCGGACTCACCTGCCTGGCTGCCGCGCTACCGCGACAGCTCCGCCATCCGCTTCACCAACCAGGAGAATGCCCTCGATATCCCCGGCGCGCATTGGGGCGCGATGCGGATCGTCTACCTGCAATATGCCAGCGACCCGGTGACGTTCTTCGATCCCCATTCCTTTTATCGCGAGCCGGACTGGATGAGGTCGCCGCGAGGGCCGGACGTCTCACCGGCGCTGAGCTGGTTTCCCTTGGTCACCGGTCTGCAACTGCTGGCCGACATGGCGTTGGCGACGACCTCTCCGATGGGCTACGGTCACGTCTACGCCCCGGAACACTACATTGACGCCTGGATGGCGGTCACCGATCCGCCGGGGATTACGGCGGCGGATGTGGCGCGGCTGAAAGCGCAATTCTCCGCGCGTTGATCGGGCGAGGACCGATGGGCGGTAGCGGTGGATGCGTTTACAACTCCACCAACAGGCCCTCCATCGCGCCGATGATCTTGCGGTGCTGGTGGGCGTGGCGGGTGCGCAGGCTCGTTGCGGCGTAAACGGTCTGCGGGATGACCGGCGCATCGGCCACGACGGCAACGCGGTCGGAGATCTGGTCGGCGGTCGCCTGCGTCACATAGGCCGCGCCGCCGAGCGTGCGCAACAGGTCCATCACCGCCATGTTCTGGCCGGCTGAAAGAGTAGCCGCCGAAAGGTGCGGAAGTGCCAGGCGGTGCGCACGATCAAAGGCCGGCGAGTAGCTTGATCGGATGTAGGTTTCGGGCCTCACGCCGGCCAAGTCGTGCGTATCGGTGCTGACGAGCACGTAATGCAGTTCGCCGATCCGTTCATAGTGAAGATCGGGCAGGAAGTGCGGCGTGTAGAGCACTGCGAGATCGAGCTCTCCGGCGGCGAGATCGCGGTTCATCTGGTTCGAATAATCCGCTTCCATATAGATCTCGGTCGTCGGCAGATCGCGGCGGATCGCAGCCACCCATCGGCCTGCAATGGTCTCGGCCAGATCGTGCTGAATTCCAAGCCGCATCGATCGCTCGAGGGCGCCTGCGCTCGCCACTGCGCGCGTCGCTTCATGCCACTGATTTTGCAAAGCTTTGGCGTAGTCGAGAAACCGCAGACCGGCAGCCGTCGGGAGGGTCCCGCCCTTGTTGCGCGTGAAGAGTTTCCGGTTGAATTGCGCCTCCAGCGCCTTCACGCGGTGCGAAACCGTGGATTGCGTGATGTTCAGCCGTTCAGCCGTACGGTTGAAACTGCGCGTTTCCATCAGGTCAAGAAAGGTCTCGATCAGGTCAACCTGCATAGGTGCCGCTCCTTGCATCCCCCTCGGCAATCTAATCGAATTCATCGATTAATAAAGCCGCCTCGCGGCGCTTGATGGACTTCAGCTTCCTCGTCAAAAATCGCCGTAACAGAGGAGCCAGCATGTCGAATTTGCCGTCTCACGCACGCGTCGTGATCATTGGTGGGGGCGCCGTCGGCGCCTCCTCGATCTACCATCTCGCCAAGGCCGGCTGGACAGACTGCGTGCTTCTCGAAAAGAACGAGCTCACGGCCGGCTCCACCTGGCATGCTGCTGGTAACGTGCCGACCTTCTCCTCGTCCTGGTCGATCATGAACATGCAGCGCTATTCGGCGTCGCTTTACCGCGACCTGGGTGTGCAAGTCGATTATCCGATGAACTACCACGTGACGGGCTCCCTCCGTCTCGGCCATACGAAGGAGCGCCTGCAGGAATTCAAGCGCGTCGTGGGCATGGGCCGCTACCAGGGCATGGAACTCGACATTCTGGCGCCCGACGAAATGCGCAGCCGCTATCCCTTCCTCGAGACGCATGAGCTCACGGGCGCGCTCTACGACCCCTATGACGGCGACATCGATCCGGCGCAGCTCACGCAGGCGCTGGCCAAGGGCGCACGCGACATGGGTGCGAAGATCATCCGCTTCTGTCCCGTGACCGGTGCCCGGCGCGAAAAGGACGAATGGGTGATCGAGACGCCGCAAGGCGAAATCCGCTGTGAATACGTGGTGAATGCGGCCGGCTATTACGCCCGTGAGGTCGGCAGGATGTTCGGCCGCGACGTGCCGATGATGGTGATGAGCCATCAATATGTCCTCTTCGACGAGATTCCGGAACTTGCCGCCTGGTCCAAGGAGGCGGGTCACAAGCTGCCGCTGCTGCGCGACGTCGACAGCTCCTATTATCTCCGGCAGGAGAAATACGGCATGAATCTCGGCCCGTACGAGAAGAACTGTCGTGCTCACTGGACGACGACGGACGATCCGATGCCGGAGGACTTTTCCTTCCAGCTCTTTCCGGACGACCTCGAAAGGCTCGAATGGTATCTGAACGACGCGGTCGAACGCGTTCCGATCCTCGGTACCGCCGGACTCTCCCGCGTCATCAACGGGCCGATCCCCTACGCTCCGGATGGAAATCCGCTGATAGGGCCGATGCCGGGCGTGCCGAACGCCTTCGAGGCCTGCGTCTTCACCTTCGGCATTTGCCAGGCTGGCGGTGCGGGCAAGGTCCTTGCGGAATGGGTGACCGAAGGTCAGACGGAATGGGACATGTGGTCCTGCGATCCGCGCCGTTACACGGACTACACCGATCAGGACTATTGCATCGCCAAGGGCATGCAGATCTACGGCAACGAATATGCGATGCATTTCCCCAAGCACTACTGGCCGGCGGGGCGCAATAGAAAGCTTTCGCAGATCCATGACCGCATTGCCGCACTCGGCGCTCAGTTCAAGCCATATAATGGCTGGGAACGCGCCATGTGGTACGCCAAGCCGGGCGACGACACGTCGGAGGAGGCGACGCAGACCTGGGGCAGGGAAGGCCCCTGGGCGAAGCGGATCGAGGAGGAGTGCCTGGCCGTGCGCGACGCCGCGGGTATTCTCGACCTGCCTGGCTTCTCGCGCTTTCGCTTGAAAGGCGAGGGCGCGCGCGAATGGCTTTCCGGTCTCATTACCGGCCGCGTGCCGAAGCCGGGCCGAATCGGCCTTGCCTATTTCGCCGATAGCAAAGGCCGCATCCTCACCGAAATGTCGGTCATGGCAATCGAGGAGGATTTCTTCTTCCTGATAACCGCGGCGACGGCGCAGTGGCATGACTTCGAGTGGCTCCGGAAGCACCGCCCTGTTGATGCGGCTTTTACATTGGACGACGTGACGGCGAATTTTTCATGCCAGATCCTGACAGGCCCGAAATCACGCGCGATCCTGGCCGAGGTCTGCGATGCCGATCTTGCAAAGGGCTGGCTGACGCACCAGACGGCTCAGATCGCGGGGCGCTATTGCCAGCTCGTGCGGGTGTCTTTCGCCGGCGAGCTCGGTTGGGAAATCCATACCAAGATCGACGATACCCCGGCGATCTTCGACGCCGTGTGGGAAGCGGGCCAGAAGCACGGCCTCAGGCCATTCGGCATGGAAGCGCTCGACAGCCTGCGCATAGAGAAGGGTTACCGCGCCTGGAAGGGCGATCTTTCGACAGATTATACCGTGCTTCAGGGCGGCCTTGAACGCTTTGTCGACTGGTCGAAGCCCGACTTCAAGGGCAAGGCGGCACTGGAGCGCGAGAAGCAACAGGGGGTTACCAGGCGTTTCGTGACGTTGACGGTGGAGGCCGAGGCCTGCGACGCGCCCTACATGTCGACGCTGTGGTCCGGGGGCGAGGTGGTCGGCGAGACGACTTCCGGAAACTGGGGCTATCGGACAGGAAGATCGATCGCGCTCGGCATGTTACGCGCCGATCTCGCCGTTCCCGGGCGCGAGGTCGAGGTCGAGATTTTCGGCGACCGCTTCAAGGCCGTCGTGCAGCCGGACCAGCCGCTTTGGGATCCCTCGAATGAAAGACTGAAAGCATGACGAAGCCGATCCCTGAAAAGGCGCGCGTGGTCATCATCGGCGGTGGCGTTTCCGGTTGTTCGGTCGCCTATCACCTGTCAAAGCTCGGCTGGACCGACGTCGTGCTGCTCGAGCGCAAGCAGCTCACCTGCGGCACCACCTGGCATGCGGCCGGGCTGATCGGCCAGCTGCGCGCCTCGCAGAACATGACACGCCTCGCAAAATATTCGGCCGACCTTTACGTGAACCTCGAGGCGGAGACCGGCATTGCTACCGGCATGCGCCAGAACGGCTCGATCACCGTGGCGCTGACGGAAGAGCGCAAGGAGGAGATCTACCGCCAGGCTTCGCTAGCGCGTGCCTTCGATGTGGATGTGCGCGAGATCTGTGCGAGCGAAGTGAAGGCGCTCTATCCGCACCTCAACGTCTCCGATGTTAAGGCGGCGGTGCACCTGCCGCTGGACGGTCAATGCGATCCGGCCAATATCGCCATGGCGCTTGCCAAGGGTGCGCGGCAGAACGGCGCGACGATCATCGAGGGCGTGAAAGTCACCTCGGTGTTGAAGAAGGATGGCCGTGTTGCCGGTGTCACCTGCAAGCAGAACGGCGAGAATTACACCATCGAGACCGAGAACGTCGTCAACTGCGCCGGCATGTGGGGCAGGGAGCTTGCCCGGCAATCCGGTGTGACGGTGCCGCTGCACGCCTGCGAGCATTTCTACATCGTGACCGAGGCAGTGCCGGGTCTGGGCCGCCTGCCGGTGCTGCGCGTACCCGACGAGTGCACCTACTACAAGGAAGACGCAGGCAAGATGCTCGTGGGCGCCTTTGAGCTGAAAGCCAAGCCCTGGGGCATGGAAGGCATTCGCGAGGACTTCTGCTTCGACCAGCTGCCGGAGGACTTCGACCATTTCGCGCCGATCCTCGAAATGGCGGTCAACCGCATGCCGATGCTGGAGACGGCCGGCATTCATACCTTCTTCAACGGGCCGGAAAGCTTCACCCCCGACGACCGCTACTATCTTGGCGAGGCGCCCGAGGTTAAGGGATATTGGGTTGCCGCCGGATATAATTCGATCGGCATCGTCTCTTCCGGGGGTGCCGGAATGGCGCTGGCGCAGTGGATGAACGACGGCGAGCCGCCCTTCGACCTCTGGGAGGTCGACATCCGCCGCGCCCAGCCTTTTCAGAAAAACCGCTCCTACCTGAAGGAGCGCGTGGGCGAGACGCTTGGACTGCTCTATGCAGATCATTTCCCCTATCGCCAGATGGCAACCGCGCGCGGTGTTCGCCGCTCGCCCATCCATGAGCACCTGAAGGCGCGCGGTGCCGTGTTCGGCGAAGTGGCGGGATGGGAGCGGGCGAACTGGTTCGCGGAACAGGGTCAGGAGCGCGAATATCGTTACTCCTGGAAGCGGCAGAACTGGTTTGAAAATCAGCGGCAGGAGCACCTTGCGGTCCGCAGCAAGGTCGGCCTCTTCGACATGACGTCCTTCGGGAAGATTCGTGTCGAAGGTCGCGATGCGCTCGCCTTCCTGCAACGGCTTTGCGCCAATGAGATGGATGTCGAGCCCGGCCGTGTCGTCTACACGCAGATGCTGAACGCTCGGGGCGGCATCGAGAGCGACCTTACCGTCACCCGGTTCTCGGAATCCGCATTTTTCCTCGTCGTGCCCGGTGCGACCCTGCAGCGGGACCTTTCCTGGTTGCGGAGGCACTTGCGTGACGAATTCGTGGTGGTCACTGACGTCACCGCCGCCGAAAGCGTACTCTGCGTCATGGGACCGAAGGCTCGGGACCTTATGCAGAAGGTGAGCCCGAACGATTTCTCCAATGAAGCGCATCCTTTCGGCACCGCGCGCGAGATCGAAGTCGGCATGGGTTTAGCCCGCGCTCACCGTGTCACGTATGTCGGCGAACTAGGCTGGGAGCTTTATGTATCGACCGACCAGGCGGCGCATGTGTTCGAGACGCTGGAGGCGGCGGGCGCCGACGCCGGCCTCCGGCTCTGCGGCCTTCACACGCTGGACAGTTGCCGGATCGAGAAAGCGTTCCGGCATTTCGGCCATGACATAACCGATGAGGATCACGTGCTCGAAGCCGGACTCGGCTTTGCAGTGAAGTCCGCCAAGGGCGAATTCATCGGCCGCGAAGCAGTGCTCGCGAAGCGCGACAAGGGCCTTTCGCGCAGGCTGTTGCAGTTCCGGCTTTCCGATCCGGAGCCGTTGCTCTTCCACAACGAGGCGATCGTGCGCGATGGCGAGATCGTCGGAACGATCACGTCCGGCAATTACGGACATCACCTCGGTGGCGCGATCGGGCTCGGCTACGTGCCTTGCCAGGGGGAGGGCGAGGCGGATGTGCTTGCATCGGGCTACGAGATCGAAATCGCCGGAACACGGGTCAAGGCCGTGGCTTCATCGAAGCCGATGTACGATCCGAAGGCGGAGCGGGTGAAGGCCTGAAGAAACCGCCCCTCATCCGCCTGCCGCCGCATTCTCCCGTTTTGACGGGGAGATGGGAACATACGGCGCCCTCTGAAACCATCCGGGGAGAGGGCAGGCGAGGGGCGATTGCCACACGACGACAGCGCCACTGGGAGATGAATGATGGCTGAGGAATGCGCAGTTGCTGCTTCGAGACGGTCCGGCGGACGGGCGGCGCGCGTTGCGCTCCGCTCGGCTCCGCTCGCCGAAAATATCCGTCCCGTCCGGCCGGGTCTTTCCGGCGGGCAGTACAAGCCGCTGACGGAGGCAAACGTCAAACGAATTCACGAGGCAGCGCTCGATGCGCTGGAGCAGATCGGCCTTGCCAATGCGCCGCAATCCGGCGTCGAGATCATGACCGGAGCCGGGGCGATCCTCGGCGAGGACGGGCGGCTCCGCTTTCCGCGTGCATTGGTCGAGGACATGCTGGCCCTCGCCGCGCGCGACATAACGCTTTTCGCGCGTGATCCGAAACAGGACCTCGAACTCAGCGGTACGCGTGTCTATTACGGTACGGCGGGCGCGGCGGTCCACGTCGTCGACGTCGAAAAGCGCGAATACCGCGAGTCCACCGCCAAGGACCTCCTGAACGCGGCGCAGCTCGTCCACCGCCTGGACAATGTCCACTTCTTCCAGCGCGCCATGGTCTGCCGGGACGTTTCCGACAATTTCCTGATGGATATCAATACGCTCTACGCCTGCTGCGCCGGAACGACGAAGCATGTCGGCACGAGCTTCTCCGATCCGTCGCATGTCGAGGGCTGCTTCGATCTCATTCACATGATAGCCGGCGGCGAGGAGCAGTGGCGGGCGCGGCCTTTCGTCTCGAACTCGAACTGCTTCGTGGTGCCTCCGATGAAGTTCGCGGAGGAAAGCTGCATCACCATGGAGAAGTGCATCCGCGGCGGCATGCCGATCCTTCTGCTTTCTGCGGGCCAGGCGGGGGCGACTGCCCCGGCCCCGCTTGCAACCGCCATCGTACAGGCGGTGGCCGAGTGCCTTGCGGGCGTCGTCTACGTCAACGCTCTTTCGCCCGGTCATCCGGCTGTCTTCGGTACGTGGCCGTTCGTCTCCGATCTGAGAACGGGTGCGATGTCGGGCGGTTCCGGCGAGCAGGCGTTGCTATCGGCGGGTTGTGCGCAGATGCACCAGTTCTACCGTCTCCCGGGCGGCGCTGCTGCCGGCATTGCGGATGCGAAGCTTCCCGATATGCAGGCGGGCTGGGAACAGGCGATCTCCAATGTCATGGCGGGGCTTTCCGGCCTGAACATGGTCTATGAGTCCGTCGGCATGCACGCCTCGCTCCTGGGCTTTTGCCTGGAGTCGCTGGTGCTGGGTGACGACATGCTGGGCCAGGTGCAGCGCTGCATCCGCGGCATCGATGTCACGGAGGATACAGTCTCGCTCGAAACCATGCGCTCGGTCTGCCTCGACGGCCCCGGCCACTATCTTGGCCATCCGCAGACACTTGGCCTGATGCAGACGGAATATATCTATCCGGCGGTTGCCGACCGCACGAGCCCCAAGGAATGGGTCGAGATCGGCCGGCCGGATCTCGTCGCGCGCGCGATCGAAAGGAAGAACCGCATTCTTGCCGAGGCCGCCCCGTCGCTGATCGCGCCGGAGGTCGATCGGTCGATCCGGGAGCGGTTCGGGATATATTGCTGAGACGATCGTCCATGCGGTTGGCGGCAGCGAACGGCTCCTGCATCTGCGAGATGGAATGTTTCGGCGGCAAATTCAGGCGAGACCGCTTGAACAAATTTACTGCCGTGCGGCCCCCCTGACCTCGCTCACCCTGTAGCTCCACTTCGGCGCGATCGGCGCTTCATCCGGCCGATAGGGAAAGGTGAGGAAGGTCTCGAACGGGCGGCTTTGGCCCGCTTGCAGGCGCAGGAGAATGAGCGCGGTATCATCACCGATACGTCTGCATGCGCCCTGCGGGCAATCTTCGAGCGTAACCGTCAGGCGGAAATATTCCAGGGTCGTGTCCGATGCATTGGCGGCGGTGCCACGAACGCGGTAGCTGCGCCTGGTCTGGCTGGGCTCGAATGCCATGTCCTGAAGCATGATGTCGGCGGCGGTCAGCCCTTGGGCCGGTTCGGCAGGGACAGGCGCCGGGACCTCGTCCGGTGCACTTTCGTTCAGCCAGACGAGAAAGGCGATGCTGAGGCCTAGCGCGACCGCAATCGACAAAACCGGCTCGATCCAGTTGCGGAAGCGGCCGTATCGAGCCGCGAGATACACGATCGCCAAGCCCAACGGTAACGCAACCAGCCACGCCATGAATTTCCTCCTGCGAGGACCTTATATAGCCCGGCGCGGCCGTGGCAATCGTCGCTCCACTTCTATATGCGGAAACCACGGTAAAACCCGCGCTCGCGCTTTCACGACCCGACGGCCTATTTCTTGAGGCTGACCCAATAGGCGCCTTCAAAGGGGACCGCGGCGAAACGACGGTTTATCTCGGAGAGCGTTGCGGCCGGGTTGATGTCGGGGAAGAGGTCGGGGCGCAGCCAGGAGGCGAATGCTTCCGCTGCGACGATGTTCAGCGGAACGGCATTGAAGAAATTCCAGATACCGTGGACGCGTCGGTCGCGGACGGCCGCGATGCTTGCCATCAACGGTTTGTCTACGACTGCCGCGAGCGTGGTCTCCGCCTCTTCGGCCCCGACCCCGGGGCCGATCGAAAAGCCGCTGTATTTTCCGCCCGGCGAGGAGGTGGCTATATAGACATCCGGGTTTTCGGCCATGACTGCTTCCGCATTCATCATGCCTCCCGGGCGCGGTAGCGCTCCCTCGGCGACGTTGCGGCTGCCGGTGACGGCAATGAATTCGCCCAGTCCCCCGGTGCCATAGGCCCAGCAGCAACGATCGGCTGCAGGGAACGCTTCCATGAGAACCCTGGGCCCGGGCTCCGGGTGCCCGGCAACGCGCTCGCGAATGCGGGCAAGGCGCTCTTCGTAGAATCGGGCGAAGTCTTCCGCCTGCTCTTCTCTCTCGAAGACCTTGCCGAGAAGGCGCATGTTATCCGGTGTGTTCTTGAGCGCCTCGTTGTTGAAATCGACGACGATCACAGGCACGCCGATGCTTTCGAGATATTCCATCGCGCGCTGGCCCGCCTCCGTGTCCGCCTGCCAGTTTGCGAGGATGGCAAGATCGGCCTTGAGCGTCAGGATGGTCTCGAGGGACAGTCCGGGACCGCTGCCGTCGTCGATCAGAGGCACGTCACCGAGGGCTGGGAACTTGCGCAAAAAGCTCTCGTAAATCTCCGGATTGTCGCCCTTCATATCGCCGGACCAGCCGGCGAGAAGGCCGATCGGGTCCGGATGAATGAGGGACAGGGCAATCAGATTGAAGCCGCTGCCAAGCAGAACCGCCCTGGGCGGCGCGGGAATCGCGACCTCACGGCCAACCGCATCGGTGACGGTCATTGGCCATTGCACCTCGGCCAGCGCGGCAAGCGGAGAGAAGGCGATGGCCAGAAATGCAAAAGCCCGAACGAGGCTGCGGCGGCAGAGGAGCAGACGAGACAAAGCTATTGTTTCCTTTGACTGGGAAGGGCACAGAGACTGCCGCAGCTCGGGATGCCAGGGAGGAGATACCTGAGACAGCAGATCTTGCGCCGGCAGACGGGCGCCCCGTCTTCCTCCTCCTGACGCAGGCAGTCGAAGAAGGGGTTGGCGCCGCCGTTGGGCATCAGGCGACAGGCGACCATGGCGTCCGCCTGATCGCTCATGGGGTCGGTGCCAGCCGTTCGAAGCGCATAATCGATGTAAACGGCTGCGTTGTTCCAGGCGAGCCTCGGCGATATGCCGCCCGTCGCCTTGAGATGCGGCACGACCCTCGCAAGATGTTCGTCCATCAGCGAGCCGATCAGGGTAAAGACGTCGCTGGCGTCGTCGTCGCGCCATTCGCCTGTGGTCGCCACTCCGAAGGCACGCGGCAGCCCGTCGGCGGAGAGTGCCACCGTCATGCCGTCGAAGGCAGCGGGCAGCGCCTGGTGGTCCAGCACCCGGGCGACGACATAGGGAATCGTCAGCGCGGAGAAGTAGTAGAGCGACCACATGGAGGCGACGGCGCGACGGTCGGTGCCGCCGGACGTCTCGGCATAGAGCGACAGCGCACGGTCGAAGGCGCCCGAGGCAAAGAACTCGGGCAGCGAGATGCCGTCGGAGAGGTTCTCCGACAGCATCATCTTCTCGTTGCACCAGGCATGCGGTCCGGCAAAGGCCGCCGACAGTCCTTTCGGCCCGTCGAATACCGCCATGCTTTCACGCGCACCGGCTGCCATGACGCTTACCAGTTGTAGCGCAGAGAGCCGATAACGGTGCGGCCCTGATCGCGATGGCAATAACCCGCAGTGCATACCGCATCGCGGCGGTCAAACAGGTTGGTGGCATTCACTTGCAGCTGCAGGCCCTCATATTTCTGGTCGATCGCTGCGAAGTCGTATCCGACGGAAGCATCGAAGAGGATACGCGAACTATTCTTGAAGGTGTTCTGGTCATTGCCGTAGCTTGCGCCGACGAAACGCGCGCCGCCGCCTAGGCTGAATCCGTAAAATGGACCACCTTCCGGCAGTGTATAATGGGCCCATATCGATGCCATGTGCTTTGGTGCGGATGAGACATGGTTGCCAGTCGTACCGGTAGATCCTTGAATAATCTTCACGTCGGTATATGCATAAGAAACTATCAGCGAAAGACCATTGTCAAGGCTGGTATTCGCTTCGATCTCGAAACCGCGCGAGCGCAGTTTTCCGCGCTGAACCTGGATTGCAGTATCCCCGGCGGCTTCGAGATACAGGCCATTCTTCTGATCGATGTTGAAGAGAGCTGCCGTAATCAGCGTGTTGCTGTTCGGCAGGAGATACTTGATGCCGATTTCTTCCTGCTCGCTCTCGGTAGGCTTGAACGGCTGGTTCGTCGCCCTGTTGAAACCGGCATTGGGCATGAATGCCGTCGAGTAGCTGATATAAGGCGCGAGACCGAAATCCGTCTGATAGGTGAGCCCTATACGGCCGGAGAACTCCTTGTCCTTTTGCGATACCGTGGTTAGCGAGTCGGTGGCCAGAACCGTGGTGTCCGTATCGGTCGAGACCCAGTCGTAGCGCCCGCCCATCGTCAAGGTCCATGCGTCGTAGCGGATCTGGTCTTGGAGGTATGTACCGAGTTGCCACTGATCCTGGACGGTACGTGTGTCGAAATCAATCGCCTCGACCGGACGCCCCTTGGTCGGATTCTTCGTATCGAGCGGCGGCGAAACGCCGCGCCCGTCGAGTGCCCGGAAACGCAGCTTCGTATAGTCGACGCCGGCGACCAACGTATGCTCGAACGCACCGGTATCGAATTTGGCTTCGAGCTGATTATCGATGACGAACGCGGTCAGGCGTTCGTCATAGGTGCCGGCGCTGCTGTCGAGCAAGGTCGGATCCGCGGCATTCGGGGCGTAGGCGAAGGCCCAGTCCGCATCGATGTTCAGAGTAGACACGCGGGCGTTTTGGCGGAACACGAACGTATCGTTGAGCCGGTGCTCAAACTCATAGCCGATCCGACCCTGCTTCTGGATCGAGTCGTTGAAGTCGGGATTGCCGGCGAATATGTCGGTGACTTCACCGGTAAGCGGGTCATTGTAGTAAGTCGCCGTGCCTCCGGACTTGGTGCGTGAATATTCACTAAGTACGGTCAGCTTGGTATCTTCGTCGGGCTTCCAGGTGAAGGCCGGCGCTATATAGGCGCGATCGTCGGAGAGGCCGACCTGCTCCGTGTCGGCATCGCGCAGCAAGCCAGTCAGGCGGTAATAGATGGGATCGGTCTCGTTCACCGGACCTGAAAAGTCGAATTGGCCCTGATAGCGGTCGTGGTTGCCATATTGAACCTGCACCTCCCGCAGCATTTCTTCCGTCGGGCGCTTGGTAATAAGGTTGTAAAGGCCTCCGGCGCCGGTTGCGCCGTAAAGGGCCGAGGAAGGGCCGCGCAGGATCGAGACGCCTTCAAGCCCGTAAGGTTCAGTCTTGAAGACCGAGTCGACCGCGGCCGGTTGGCGGAGGTTGTCACGGAACACACCGGTAAAGGTCACGTCGAAACCGCGTACGAAAAATGCATCGAAGCGTGGATCGAAGCCATAGGCGCCGACGCGCGTCCCCGGCGTGTAGGCCAGCGTTTCCAGCAGCGTCTGTGGATTTCGATCCTTCAGCTGCTGCTCGGTGACCGTGGAGATCGATTGCGGCGTCTCCAGGAACGGCGTATCGACCTTGGCGCCGGTCGCGCTGCTGGTTGCGACATAGCCTTCCGCCGTGATCACCCCGCCGCTGCCATTGACGACCAATGTTTCGAGGTCAGTCGACTGGTCGTCGGAAACGGATTCCTGCCCTACGTCCTGTGCCTGTGCCGTTGCTACGAGGGCGAGGGCGGAGGTTCCAGCGAGGGCCGCGCGAATGAGCGGCAATAGGGAGGCGGTTCTGGGGGGCATGCGACGCAACCTTATAGAGATATAAGTTATGTTCTATAAGGTGAGCTAATCACTCATGATTAGAGGAAGCGCAAGCCGATTTCATGACTTTCCTAATCATGTTCAGAGTGTTTGTGGGAAATGTGCAACAGCGGCGCGGCTGCCGCGAGCCACCTTCGCCCCGCACGCGGAGTGAAGGTGGCGGTCAGGCCGGATGGGCCCCCTTGGCCGTCACCCGTGATTGATCATGATGTGGCGAACGGCGGTATAGTCCTCCAGCGCATAGACCGACATATCCTTGCCGTAGCCCGACTGCTTGATGCCGCCATGGGGCATTTCGTTGGTCAGCATGAAGTGGGTGTTGATCCAGGTGCAGCCATATTGCAGTCGGGACGCCGCCTTCATCGCCTTGCTGATATCCTTCGTCCAGACGGAGGAGGCGAGGCCGTAATCGCTGTCGTTCGCCCAGGCAACCGCGTCGTCCTTTTCGGTGAAGCGGGTGACGGAGACTACCGGACCGAAGACTTCGCGGCGCACGATCTCGTCTTCCTGGGTGGCGCCCGCGACGACGGTGGGCTGAAAGAAGAAGCCCTGCTCGCTGCCGGCGCGGCCGCCGGTGGTGACCTCGATGTGCTTCTGGTCGGCAGCCCTTTCGACGAAGCTTGCGACGCGGTCGCGCTGGCGCCTGGAGATCAGCGGGCCGATCTCGTTTTCAGTGTCGTCCTCGAGGTTGTAGCGGATGGTCGAGACGGCAGATGTGAGGTCGGCGACGAGCTTCTCGTAGATGCCGGCTTCGGCATAGACGCGGCAGGCGGCAGTGCAATCCTGTCCGGCATTGTAGTAACCGAAGGTGCGGATGCCGTTTACGACCGCTTCGAGGTCGGCATCGTCATAGACGATCACGGGCGCCTTGCCGCCGAGTTCGAGATGCGTACGCTTTACAGTCTTCGCGGCGGCGGCAAGCACCTTCTTGCCGGTGGCGATGTCGCCGGTGATCGACACCATCCCGACCTTGTGATGGTTGATCAGCGCGTTGCCGACGGTCTCCCCGCGGCCGGTGACGACGTTGACGACGCCCTCCGGCAGAATGTCGGAGATGACGCGAGCAAGTTTAAGCGCCGTCAGCGGCGTCTGCTCGGACGGCTTGAAGACGACGGTGTTGCCGCCGCCGATCGCCGGGGCCAGCTTCCAGGCCATCATCATCAGCGGGTAATTCCAGGGCGCGATCGAGCCGACGATCCCGATCGGATCGCGGCGGATCATGGAGGTGTGGCCCGGCAGATATTCGCCCGCCGCCGGCGCATGGAGATTGCGCACGGCACCCGCGAAGAAGCGCCAGCAATCGATGATCGCCGGCAATTCATCGTTCTTCACCGCATTGATCGGCTTGCCGCAGTTCAACGCCTCAAGTTCCGCGAAACCGTCGGCATCCTTCTCGATCGCATCGGCGATCTTCAGCAGGGCGTTGGAGCGTTCGGCCGGCGTCGTCTGCGACCAGGTGGCGAAGGCACGCTCGGCAGCGTCGACTGCGGCATCGATCTGCGCATGGGAGGCCTCCGCCAGGTCGATGATCCCGGCGCCCGTCCTCGGATTGAGGATGTGCTCCTCGGCCTCCGTTCCGGATTCGAAGCGGGATCCGATCAAGAGCTGAGTGTCCATGTCTGTTCTCCCTTCAAGTGCGAATGTCATTTGCCGGCGCCGGCGATCTGATCGCCGTCGCGGGTCAGGTAATAGGCGCCGAGGATCGGCAGGAAGGTGACCATCACGACGACCATGGCGACGACGTTGGTCACCGGGCGCTGGCGCGGACGGATCAGTTCTTCGAGCATCCAGATCGGCAGGGTCGATTGCTGTCCGGCAGTGAAGGTGGTGACGATCACCTCGTCGAAGGAAAGCGCGAAGGCGAGCATGCCGCCGGCAAGCAGCGCCGTTCCGATGTTCGGGAGGATGATGTAGCGGAAGGTCTGAAAACCATCGGCGCCGAGGTCCATCGAGGCCTCGATCAGCGAGCCCGAAATACGGCGGAAACGGGCGACGGCATTGTTGTAGACGACGACGATGCAGAAGGTGGCGTGGCCGAGCACGATGGTCCAGAAGGAGAAGGGGATATCGGCCATCGAAAAGGCCGAGCGCAGCGCGATGCCGGTGATGATGCCGGGAAGCGCGATCGGCAGGATGACGAGAAGCGAGATCGTCTCGCGGCCGAAGAAGCGGGTCTGGCTGACGGCGGCGGCGCAGAGCGTCCCCAGCACGAGCGCGACCGCCGTTGCGATCGAGGCGACCTTGACGGACAGCGTCAGCGCGGCCCAGACGTCCGGGCGGCTCCAGGCGACGGCGAACCACTGAGTGGTAAGCCCCGGCGGCGGAAACTGGTAGCTCTTCTCCTCCGTCGTGAAGGCATAAAGAAAGATCAGCAGAATCGGCAGATGCATGAAGGCGAGGCCGGCGCCGGCGGCGAGCTTCAGTCCAAGAGGGGCGGGGTTCGATTTTTCAGAGCGCATCGAAAGCCCCCATGCGTCTTGCCATCCAGAGATAGGCGCCCATGATGACGATCGGCACGACCGTGAAGGCGGCAGCGAGCGGAATATTGCCGGCGGTCCCCTGCTGCGCGTAGACGGCCTGGCCGATGAAGAGCCGCGACGAGCCGACGATCTGCGGAATGATGTAATCGCCGAGCGTCAGTGAGAATGTGAAAATCGAACCCGCGACTATGCCCGGCAGCGCCAGCGGAAAGAGCACATGGCGAAATGTCTGGGACGGGGTGCCGCCGAGATCCGACGAGGCTTCGATCAGGCTCGCCGGTACCCGCTCGAGCGCGGCCTGGATCGGCAGGATCATGAACGGCATCCAGACGTAGACGAAGACGATGAAGGTGCCCGTATAGCTGACCGACAGCGAGTTGCCGCCGACGAGCGGAAGAGAAAGCCAGGCATCGATCAACCAGAGGAGGTTCAGCTTCTGGAAGATCCAGGTGAGGATGCCTTCCTTGGCCAGGATCAGCTTCCAGGCATAAATCTTGACGAGATAGCTCGACCAGAGCGGCAGCATAACGGCGAGATAGAAGAGCGCCTTCCATTTCCCGCGCGCATAACGGGCCGCATAATAGGCGATTGGAAAGGCGACGAGCGCCGAAACGAGGGTCACCACCGCGGCCATGGTGACGGTACGGATGATGATGTCGAGGTTGGCTCCGCTCAAAAGCTGCCGGTAGGTGGCAAGCGTGAATTCGTAGTTTACGAGACCGGAGAAGTCGTCGATCGAGAAGAAGCTTTGCAGGAGCAGCGCAAAGAGCGAACCGAGATAGACAATCCCGAGCCACAGCAGCGGCGGCCCGAGGAAAATCGCCAGAAGCACATGAGGGTGCCGCCAGAGGAAATCCGAAAGCCGGCCCGCCGTGCTGCGGCGTTGGGGAAGAATGATGCTCTCGGCGACGATCGTCATGCGTCCTCCATCGGATGGAGATCGTGCGCCGCGAAGCTGATCGTAACCGGGCTGCCGACCGCCGGAACGCCGCGCGCCGCCGGGCTGGCCACCGCAATCCGGACACCCTCGACATCGATCACGATGCGGTTGGTGGCGCCAAGGAAGCTCTGCGAAGCGACGGTGCCGGCGAGACTCAGCGCTCCCTCGCTCGGCGGCGCGATGGCCACGGCCTCGGGGCGAAGGCTTGCGAAGGAAGCCTTCAGGCCCAGGCTGCGGCAGAGATCTTCAGAAAGGACGTTGGAGGAGCCGACAAAATCGGCAACGAAACGGGTCTGCGGACGGTTATAGACCTCTTCCGGGCTTCCGAGCTGCTGTATGCGGCCCTCGTTGAAAACGGCGATCCGGTCGGCCATCGAAAGCGCCTCGCCCTGATCATGGGTGACGAAAACGAAGGTGATGCCGAGCGACTTCTGCAAGATCTTCAACTCCTCCTGCATTTGTTCGCGCAGCTTCAGGTCGAGTGCGCCGAGCGGCTCGTCGAGAAGCAGGACCTTGGGTTTATTGACGAGCGCGCGGGCGAGGGCGACGCGCTGGCGCTGACCGCCGGAAAGCTGCCCGGGCCGGCGCGTGCCGTATCCCGGCAGTTTCACCATGGCGAGCGCGTCCTCGGCCGCCTTGCGGCGTTCCTCCCGTCCGATGCCCTTGACCATCAGCCCATAGGCGACATTGTCGAGAATGGAGAGATGCGGAAAAAGGGCGTAGTCCTGGAAGACGGTATTGACGCTGCGGCGATAGGGCGGCACGCCTTCGGCAGTCTCGCCGAATATCTCGATGTGCCCGCCCGTCGGCTGCTCGAAGCCGGCCATCAGCCTCAGGCATGTGGTCTTCCCCGATCCCGAGGGACCGAGCATCGCGAAGAACTCTCCCTCGGCGATCGTGAGGTGCACGCGATCAACGGCACGTACTGCGCCAAAATAGCGGGATACATTGTCGAAGAAAACGGCGGTCATGGTTGTACTCCGGGAGGTTTCTGCCCCTCATCCCGCTGCCGCGACCCGCTCCCCCCGCTTGCGGGGAGAATGGACAAGCGGCCGGGGCCTCGCCCCGTCTGTTGGGCATCCGCGGTAGCATTCCTCTCCCCGCGAAGTGGGGAGAGGAATCGGGGGCAAATACTTGCGCTGGGGTCAGGGCTTACCGCCCGCCGATGACGCCGATATAGTCGGAGACCCAGCGGTGATAGGGCACGCATTCGCCCTGGCTCTCGCATTTCGTTACCGGCGTCTTCCAGAACTTGACCTTTTCGAAGTCGTCATAGCCATTGGTCTTGCAACCCTCGTCGGTCAGAAGGGCGTTGCCTTTGCAGGCGGCGCCGACCGAGGGGTTGGCGCCGAACCAGGCCGAGACGTCACCCTGGACCTTCGGCGAAAGCGAATGCTCCATCCACATATAGGCGCAGTTCGGATGTTCGCTGTCGGAATGCAGCATCGTCGTATCGGCCCAGCCCGTCACTCCCTCTTCCGGAATGATCGAGGCTACAGGCTGCTTTTCGGCCTGCATCAGATTGACCTGAAAGGGCCAGGAGCCGGAGGCCACGACGCCTTCATTCTTGAAATCGTCGATCTGGATCATCGCGTCGTGCCAGTAGCGGCCGACCAGTGTGCGTTGGGTCCGCAACAGGTCGAGTGCTGCCTTGTACTGGTCCTCATTCAGCTCGTAGGGGTCTTTGATGCCGAGGTCTGGCTTGTGCGCCATCAGGTAGTTGGCAGCGTCGGCCACATGGATGGGGCCGTCATAAGCCTGAATGCGGCCCTTGTTCGACTTGCCGTCGGGCAATGTCGTCTCTTCGAAAACGACATTCCAGCTCTTCGGCGGCTGATCCTTGAAGGCTTCGGTATTGTACATCAGAACATTCGGCCCCCAGACATAGGGTGTGCCGTAGTGGACACCGTCGACCGTGTGCCATGGGGCGTTCTGCATGCGCTCGTCGATCGTCTTCCAACTGGGGATGAGATCGGTGTTTATCGGCTGGACGCGTTTGCCGGCTACAAGGCGGAGGGAGGCGTCGCCGGAAGCGGTGACGAGGTCGAAGCCGCCTTCGTTCATCAGAGCGACCATCTCATCCGAGGTTGCCGCCGTCTTGACGCTGACCTTGCATCCCGTCTTGCTCTCGAAATCGGTCACCCAATCGTAATTCTTGTCAGTCTCGCCGCGCTCGATATAGCCCGCCCAGGCGACGATCGAGAGCGCGCCTTCGCCTGGCCCCAGTTCCTTCGGCGGCTCCTGCGCAAAGGCAGGCGCGACGAGCGCCATCGACAGGGTGAGCGCAGTACAGGATTTCAGGATCTGCTTCATCGGAAGTCTCCCCGGTTTAACGCCGTTTGCGGCTTTGTTCCCGGAATGAAGCGTGCCTTGATTTCCTCGCATTCGCAAATTCATTAATCAGAATGACGGTATCGGTTTTTCCGATGGATCACCTCGGCCTCGCGCTGCGCAGCGCTTCGGCTATGCCGACGAAATCGCGCGCGGACTGGGGCAGGCTCGACCCCTTCCGCCAGACCATGCCGACCTGCACGACCGGCAGCGCGCCGGAAACGTCGCGGCTTTCAATCCGGTCGCCTTCCAGCGACCAGGGACGGTAGACGAGATCAGGCAGAAGGGCGATGCCCGCGCCGGTTGCGACCAGACTTCTGACCGCTTCCACGGAACGGGTTCGGAACGCGACGTGTGGGCGCGCGCCAAGCGCCGTCAGAAGTTTGCCGGTGTTCTCCTCGATTTCGTCCACCGTCAGCATGATGAGCGGCTCCCTGGCGATATCCTCGACCGATATGATGTCGGCGCTGACAAGCGGATGGCCGATCGGCAACCAGAGCCGGTAAGGTGAAGTTTCCAATATTTCCGCCTGCAGCGCCATGCGGTCGCGCAGGTTCGAGATGACCATCACGGCGACGTCGAGTTCGCCGCCGATCAGGAGGTGCTCGAGATAGGAACCATTGTCCTCGATGGCGCTCACCTCGACGCCGGGGCAGGCGCGGCGGTAGCGCGCAAGCAGGTCGGAGAGCACGTATCCGGCGACGAGGGAAGTGACGCCGAGATTGAGCCTGCCGCTGCGTTCTTCGCGGCTGTCGGAGAAGCTGCGCCGCGCATCGGAAACATCGGCGAGGATCTTGGTCGCGTGGCGCAGGAACTGATGCCCGTTATGGGTGATCGAAAGCCCGCGCGGATGCCGGTCGAAGAGTTCGACGCCGAGATCGGATTCGAGCTCCTTGACTGCCTCGGTGATCGACGACTGCGAAATGGAGAGGTTCTGCGCCGCGCGGGTGACCGAGCCCTGCTCGGCGACGGCGACGAAATATTGCAACTGCCGGAGTGTGAACGCCATTGTCAAATTAACACTGCTTGCCGAGGCGAAATCAAGCAGACAAAGGTCGCCGGCAGCACTTTGAAACCTTGTACATTTGCCCTTAAATCGGCTTGATCATGGAAGCATGCAGCGGGGAGTGCGGGGATGGGATCAGGACCGACAAGACCAATGCCGACGGAAGCCGGCATTCTGGCCTTTCACGAACGCTGCGAAGCGTTCTACCCCGCCGATGCGGTCAACGCCTCCGTCGCGCAGCAGCGCCGATGGTATGACGCACTCTGCGCCGAGTTCGATGCGCCATCGCCGGAGGGATTGACGCGGCGTGACGACCTCGTGGCTGGTCGAATCGCCATCAGGCGCTATCGTCCGGCCGAAGTCGCGAGTGAGACGCGTGTTTTCTACATACACGGCGGCGGCTTCGTCGTCGGCTCACTTGAGAGCCATGATGCGATCTGCGCCGAGCTTGCCGATGGCGCGCGGGTCGAACTGGTGTCGGCGGACTATCGCCTCGCGCCCGAGCACGTATGGCCCGCAGCCTTCGAGGACTGCTATGACGTGATGGAAGCGCTGCTTGCCGATGGGCGTCCGCTCGTCGTCGCGGGCGACAGCGCCGGCGGCAACCTCTGCGCTGGGATCGTGCTGAAGGCAAAAGCCGAAGGGCTCTCCGGCATCGCCGGGCAGGTCCTGATCTATCCCGGCCTCGGCGGCGATCTGACGCGCGGCTCCTATTTGGAGATGGCCGAGGCGCCGCTGCTTTCCACCGCCGATGTGGACTATTACCGCGATGTGCTGAAAGCACCGGCGGATGAGCCCTTTGCGCACCCGTTGCGCGCCGCGAACCTGTCAGGGCTTCCCCCGGCCTATGTTTCCGGCGCCCATTTTGACCCCTTGCGTGATGATGCGCGCGCCTATGCCGCCCGGCTTGCCAAGGCGGGCGTCGACGTCACCTATCGCGAGGAGCCGCAGATGGTCCATTCCTGGCTCCGGGCTCGCCACATGAGTCCCGGTGCGCGGGAAGGCTTCGGCCAGCTGGTGCGGGGTGTTGCGGGACTTGCCGGCACTTGCCCCTCTCCTCGGGTCTAAGCCGAGGACTAACCCCCGCAGCCGGATGAGGGGCTTTCCCGCTCCGGTCGTTCACATGAAATCGCGCCGGATCCGCTTCTCGAAGCTCTTCTCAAAGATCTTCTCTTCACCCTCGAACGCCTCGACCTGAGCGGAGGTGATCCACTCGGTTTCCGTACAGCCGAGGCGGGAGGTAGAGACGGTCTTCAGCGATTGCTGCCCACGGCGCGCGACACAGGTCCAGGTGGATACGCCCGTCATCGAATTCGGATCGTCCGGCGCGATCGTCCAGGTTTCGTCGCGGATGTCCTGGGTCGCATTGCCCGTGCCGGGATGCTCGACGAGGCCGGTATTCTCGTAGACGCGGTAATGCGTCAGGCACTTCGTCATATCGCGCTCGACGGTGCGGCGCGTTTCGGCAGGCGAATGCTCGATATAATGCGGCAACGGGTCGGGGTTGGCGGGCTGCGGCACCACGATCTCGCGATGTTCCCCGAGAAGCGGCAGCGAAAGCGAGATGCTGGTCGTGTCGATCGCCAGGCCGGGATCGGTCGGTGACGGAAGGATTATCGGCCAATAGGAAGTCGACAGCGACAAACGGATGCGGTGACCGGCACGGAAGCGATAGCCGCAGGCGTCGAGCACCAGCGAAACATGCGTCTTCTTGTTTTTCTCCATCGGCACCGGCTTCGCATTGCCGTTGCGATGCGCCAGGTTGAGGACGCCGAAGGCGACGCGGGTCGCCGTACCGTCCGGGTGGACGTCGACGATCCGCGCGACGAGATTGGCAGTGTCGGAAGCGCAGGAAAGCTCGAGGTCGAGCACAGGCTGGCCGAGATAATCCTCCGCCTCGAGCAGGGGATGTGTGTCGAAAGTCAGCGAGCCCGCATCATCGATGCGCTGGTCGCCGGGCATCTCCGCGTCCGGCTTCAGCGTGAAATACTCACCGGCAGCAGTGCCGGTGTCGAGCGGCGATCGGAGGTAGACATCGCCGACCCCGCGTCCCGGTGCCGGCTGAGCGGCCAGGCTCCCGTCGTTCGATATGGTGAAGGCCCGCAACTCCGGCGTCCTCCAGATGTCCTTGGCGATCCAGCGGCCCGGATCTTCATTGCGCCTGACCGAGGGTCTTGGGCCGTCGAGGATATAGGCGCGCATCTGCGGCACCTGCTCGGCGTCGTTCATTTCGTCACGAAGCCAGCGGTTCCACCAGCGGATCGCCTCTCCGAGAAAGTCCGCCCGCGGCTTCGGCCAGGCGAAATGCGGATATTTGTGGACCCATGGACCGATGAGCGCCTTGGCCCTGCCGCCCAAGCCCTCGACCGCCTTGACCGGCGTGTTGCGGTAGCCGTCCGCCCAGCCGGCGATCACCA
Source organism: Sinorhizobium medicae (assembly GCF_007827695.1). Taxonomy (GTDB): domain Bacteria; phylum Pseudomonadota; class Alphaproteobacteria; order Rhizobiales; family Rhizobiaceae; genus Sinorhizobium; species Sinorhizobium medicae. The sequence goes on from NZ_VITA01000006.1 coordinate 326,405, forward strand.
GCGCCGGGATCTGGAAGCTTTCAAAATCTTCGCAGATCGAGCCATGCCGCCAGAAGTCGTCGCGGCGCTGGTGCTCCAGCCATTCCTCCAGGAAGAAGGGCTCGTTCTCGAGTCGCTGCAGCCACATCTCCCGCCAGCCCTCACCGACGAGTTCCGGATCGGGGGATCGGGACTGGTAGGCGAGCATGGTCGCGGCCCAGGAGAGCTGAGCGGAAAGATGGCAGCCGTTCTTGTAGTGGATGTCGTCATTGTAGCGGTCGACGGTCGAGGCGATCGAGATGACCGCCTTCAGCGCCGCGGGCTTGAGAGCCGCCACCTGCAGACAGTTGAAGCCGCCCCAGGAAATGCCCATCATACCAACCTTGCCGTTCGACCAGGGCTGCGCCGCAATCCATTCGATGATTTCGCAGCCGTCGGATAATTCGCGCGGTGTGTATTCGCCGTCGATCACGCCCTCGGATTCGCCCGAGCCGCGGATATCGACGCGCACGCCGGCGATGCCAGCCGCCGCGAAGGCCGGGTAGGTCGATTCGTCCCTTGCGCAGGTGCCGTCGCGCTTGCGATAGGGGAGATATTCCAGCACCGCCGGAACCGGGCTCTGCTCGGTCCCTTCAGGCATCCAGATGCGAGCGGCAAGCCGGGTTCCGTCCTTGAGGGTGATCCATTCGTTTTCGATGACGCTGAAATTGCGATCGACCATGTCGGCCGCCTCCATTCGGTGCTTGACTGTTGAGATGCGCGGTGCCGGTGGAAAAAGCCACCTGCACCTACTCATTGCACTTTTAGCTGTCGAACCAGACGCGGCTTCCGACATAGCCGTTCGAAAGGTCGTTGCCGATGTCGTGCACGAAACCTTTCAGCGAAGCGGAGGCGGCGTTCACATAGTCGTTGAAGACCGGCAGAATGAGGCCGCCTTCATCGCGCACCATGAGAGCCATGGTATGGTAGAGCGCCTTGCGCTTGGCTTCGTCCAGTTCGGAGCGCGCCTGCAGGAGCAGCTTGTCGAAATCCTCTCGCTTGAACCGCGTGTCGTTCCATTCCGCACTCGAAAGATAGGAGGTGGAATAGCGGGAGTCCTGTGTGGGGCGGCCGCCCCAGTAGGATGCGCAGAAAGGCTGCACATTCCAGACATTGGTCCAGTAGCCGTCTTCCGGTTCGCGACGTACCTCGATTTCGATGCCGGCCTTGCGGGCGCTTTCCTGGAAGAGGACGGAGGCGTCGACCGCGCCCGGGAAGGCGGCGTCGGATGTGCGCAGCAGGATCGGCCGGTCATGGCCGGACTTCTTGTAGTGGAAGGCGGCCTTGTCGGGATCGTAGGCACGCTGCTCGATGCCTTCAGGTGCGAGCGCGTAGTTTTCATTGACCGGATAATCGTTGCCGAGCGTGCCAAAGCCGCCGAGCACACGGTCGAGAATGGCCTGCCGGTCGATCGCATATTTCAGCGCGAGCCTCAGGTCGTTATTGTCGAAGGGGCTCGTGTCGCAATGCATGAGGAAGCTGTAGAAGCCCTTGCCCGAAGTCTGCAGAATTTCCACGCGGGGCGCGCGCTTGAGCAGCGGCACGGTTTTCGGTTCGACGCCGTTGATGAAGTGCACCTGCCCGGAGGAAAGCGCCGCAATGCGCGCCGTGGTGTCATTCATGACGATGATTTCGACGCTGTCGACATAGCCGCGGTCCGAGCGCCAGTCGGCGGTGTTCTTTTCAAAGGTCGCACGTATACCGGCTTCGTAGCTTGCGAGCTTGTAGGGTCCGGTGCCGACCGGCGAAGCCGGATTATCGACGCCGCCGTCCGGCTGAATGATGAGGTGATAGTCGGTCAGCAGAAGCGGCAGGTCGGCATTGCCTTCCGTCAGCGTCAGGACGAGATCGCCGGCCTTTTCCTCAATTGCCTTCACGGAGCGCATAAGTCCCAGCGCGCCCGATTTGGAGCCTTCGTCGGAGTGCCGCTTCAAGGTTGCGATCACGTCTGCAACGGCGAGTTTCCTGCCATCGTGGAACGCAATGTCCTTTCGAATCTTGAACGTCCAGACCGAAGCGTCGGCCGACGACTCCCAGGAGGAAGCGATTGACGGCAGCGGAGCGCCGGTCTCGGGATGGGATTCGACCAGTGTGTCGCCCCAGAGATGGCCGATTACGAAGGATACGGAACCGCTGTAGCTTGCCGGGTCGAGTGAATCGGTTGTCGCGCCGCCGTCGAGGCCGAGCTTCAGATGGCCGCCTCGCTTCGGTTCCTGCGCCCGCGCTTCACCGCCTACGAGTGAACTGCCGAGCCCTGCGGCGATGCCAAGCGCTGCTGTGCCCGCGAGAAAGCCGCGCCGGTTGATGCCGGCCGGGACGATGAGGCCATCGGGACGCTTCGTGAATTCGGTCATTCCAGTTCCCCTTGAGTGTTTTGTTGGGAGGAAATCTAGCGCCTGCCGGGCGCCAGACAATTTCGCGACTTGACGCTGGTTTTCGCTGCTTTACGCTATCGGCGAACCGGGACTGGAACCACCGACCTTGCCGCAGGACGATATATTCGCGACCAATCTGCGTTTCGCCTGTGCGACGCGGCGCTCGATCTCGCAGGTCTGCCGCGAGATCGGCATAAATCGCCAGCAGTTCAATCGATATATCAGCGGTGAAGCGCGGCCCTCGGCCCATAATGTTGCGCGGATCGCGGCCTTCTTCGGCCTTTCGGCCGATGATTTTTTGCTGCCGCCAAAACTCTTCGAGGCCCGCATGATCCGCCCGGAGCGACACCGCCTGGAAGCGGGGCAGCTTCTCGAGGGGTTCCCGGGCGATGCCGCAGCCCTTCGCCGTCATTTCGGCTACTACCAGACCTATCATCTTTCGCTCTCCTGGCCCGGTTTCGTCGTCTGTTCCTGCGCGCATATCTATGAGGAAGGCGGCTCGATCCGGGTAAAATCGATCGAGCGCATACGCGACAGGGCGAACGAGATCGAGCAGTTCTCAAAATATGTCGGACTTGTCACCTTCTGGCGAAACCGCATTTTCATTGCCGAGCGCACCGTGGGGCAGGCGGCGATGCTGGCGCAGACGATCCTGATGCCGTTCGAGTTGCACCAGCGGGTCTATCTGCGCGGCACGACGATGGGGGTTTCATGGCGCAAGGAGAACCTGCCCTACGCATCGCGGATGATCTGGCGGCATATCGGTCAGGATCCGGACAAGCGTCAGATGCTTTCGCGTTGCGGGCTGGTGCCGTTTGGCGCGCGGCATCTGCCGTCCGCGGTGAGACGCTTTCTCGAGGTGCCCGAGGCCGAGGTGCTGACCATTCCGGCGGAGTATTAGAGCGGGATGAGAAAAAGCGTGCGCGGTTTTCCGCCCGCATTCCGCTCTTTGGAAGCGATCACGTTCATGTTTCCAGGTCGACCCGACCTAAAAACATCGTGATCTCGGCAGGCCGAGTGGCGGCCATGGCGGCCGCCACTCGCACTCAATTGCCGGCACTTTCCATCCGGCGCGTCTGCAGCACCTTTTCGAGCCAGCCGATTTCCATTTCCGGAACCGACTTCAGAAGCAGGTCGGTATAGTCATCAAAGGGCGGCGCAAGGACTTTCGATTTCGGGCCGAAGCGCACCAGCCGACCGCGATGCATCACGGCGACGCTGTCGGCGATCGCCCGGACGATGGCGATGTCGTGAGTGATGAAGACATAGGAAACGGCGGTTTCCTCCTGCAGTTTCAGAAGGAGGTTCAGGATGCCTTCCGCAACCAGCGGATCGAGCGCCGAAGTCGGCTCGTCGCAGAGGATGATCTCCGGTTGGGCGGCGAGCGCCCGGGCGATCGCAACGCGCTGCTTCTGCCCCCCGGAAAGCTCGGCCGGGTAACGGTCGAGGAAGGGCGTCCCCATTTCGATCTGGTCCAGCAGTTCCTTGACCCGCTCGGTCTTCCTGGCGCCGTGCATGCCGAAGTAGAACGAGAGCGGCCGCCCGACGATGTCGCGCACCGTCTGGCGCGGGTTCATCGCCGTATCGGCCATCTGGTAGATCATCTGGATCCGGCGCAGTTCGTCGTTGGATCGGCCTTTCAGCGCTTTCGGCAATTCCTTTCCTTCGAAGGTGATGCGCCCTTCGCTTGGCGGCAACAGCCCGGTGATGACGCGCGCGAGCGTCGATTTGCCTGAGCCGGATTCGCCGACGATTGCCAGCGTCTGGCCCTTCGGCAGGTGCATCGAGACGTCGTGCAATACCTTGAAGCCGTTCGCGTAGCCGGCATGCACATGTTCGATCTTGAGCAGCGAGCCGGTCTGGTCCGGAGCTTCGTCGCGTTTGGCCTGACGGACGCTGACGAGGGCGCGGGTGTATTCCTCCCGCGGAGCCTCGATCACCTGCTTCGTCGTGCCGTATTCGACAGTCTTGCCGTGACGCAGCACCATGATGTCATCGGAAATCTGGGCTACGACCGCGAGATCGTGGGTGATGTAGAGTGCCGCCGTATCGGTCTCCTCGATCGCGTGCTTTATCGCCGCGAGCACATCGATCTGGGTGGTCACGTCCAGCGCGGTCGTCGGCTCGTCGAAGACGATCAGATCCGGCTTGGAGCAAAGCGCCATGGCGGTCATGGCGCGCTGCAATTGGCCGCCCGATACCTGATGAGGGTAGCGATCGCCGAAGTTTTCCGGGTTGGGGAGGCCGAGGACCCGGAACAGATAGAGCGCACGTTCGCTTGCCTCTTCACGGCTCATGATGCCGTGGCGAAGCGAAGCCTCGATCACCTGGTCGCCGAGCTTGTGGGCGGGGTTGAAGGCGGCGGCCGCGGACTGTGCGACGTAGCACACCTGTGCGCCGCGCACGGCGTTGATGCCGCTGCGGCCGAGCGTCAGTATGTTCTTGCCGTTCAGCAGGACCTCGCCGCCGATAATACGGCATCCGCCGCGGCCATAGGCCAGCGCAGAAAGACCGATCGTCGATTTGCCGGCACCGGACTCGCCGATGAGGCCGAGTACCTTGCCCTTTTCGAGGTCGAAGGAAACGCCCTCGACCAGCGTGACGACCTTCGGCGGCTCGCCCGGGGGATAGCTCGTCGCCTCGATCTTCAGGTTCTTGACGGAAAGCAGATCAGGCATCGCCGCGGCCTCCTTTCAGGCTGGAGGTGCGCTTCATCAGCCAGTCGACGACGAGATTGACGCAGATTGCGAGGGCCGCGATCGCGCCGCCAGGGATGAGTGCGGCCGATATGCCGAAGATGATGCCGTCCTTGTTGTCCTTGACCATGCCGCCCCAATCGGCGGCCGGCGGTTGAATGCCGAGGCCGAGGAAGGAGAGGGTGGAGAGGAACAGGATCGAGAAGGCGAAGCGCAGACCGAACTCGGCGAGGAGTGGCGACAGCGTGTTCGGCAGGATCTCCCGGAAAATGATCCAGACAGTGCCTTCGCCGCGCAGTCGCGCAGCCTCGACGAACTCCATGACCGCGACATCGAGTGCGACGGCGCGGCCGATGCGGAAGACACGGGTCGAATCGAGCACGGCCATGACGAGGACGAGGATCCACAGATGCTGCGGCAGCACTGCGAGAACGACGAGTGCGAAAATCAGCGTCGGCACCGCCATCATCAGGTCGTTGAAGCGGGAGAAAAATTGATCGACGAAGCCGCCGGTGACGGCCGCGGTGAAGCTCAGGATCATACCGAGAGCGAAGGATATCACGGTTGCCGCCAGCGCGACGAAGATCGTCGTTCGAGCGCCGTAGATCAGACGCGAGAGCAGGTCGCGGCCGAGATTGTCCGTGCCGAGGAGGAAATCGCCGCCGGCCGGCAGCCAGACATCGCCCACCACCTCGCGCTCGCCAAAGGGGGCGAGAAGGGGAGCAAAGAGGGCGCAGAAAATTGCGATAGCAATGCCGATGATGCCGATCCAGGCACTGAAGGGTATGGTTCTCAAGTTCATCGCGGATGCCTCAATCTCGGATTGGCGAGAATGGCGAGAATGTCTGCCGCCATGTTGAGGAAGATATAGAAGGCCGCAAAGATCAGCCCGCATGCCTGCACGACGGGCATATCGCGCACCGTTACGGCATCCACCATATATTGCCCCATGCCGGGATAGACGAAGACGACCTCGACGACGACCACGCCGACGACGAGATAGGCAAGGTTCAACGCGATGACGTTGATGACAGGCGCCACGGCGTTGGGGGCGGCGTGGCGCGCGATGATGCGGAACGTGCCGAGGCCCTTGAGTTCGGCTGTCTCCACATAGGCCGAGGACATGACGTTGAGGATCGCCGCGCGCGTCATGCGCATCATATGAGCGAGAACCACCAGCACGAGGGTTGCGACCGGAAGTGCGATCGCCGAAAGCCGATCGGTAAAGCCCATGCCGTTATAGACGGTCGCGGGAAAGGTGGCTACGCCCCATTCGACGGCGAAGTACATGATCAGCAGATAGCCGATGAAAAACTCCGGCAGCGAAATCGCCGCGAGCGATATCACATTGATGATCTTGTCCGGCAGGCGATTTCGGAATTGCACCGCGAGCATTCCAAGTCCCACCGCGAGCGGCACGGAGACGAGCGCCGCGAAGAAGGCGAGGAAGAGCGAGTTGCCGAGGCGATTGCCTATCTGTTCGCTGACGGAGTTCCTGCTTGCCCATGAGGTGCCGAAATCGCCTTGAACGGCACCGCCGAGCCAACTGAGATAGCGCTCGCTCCAGGGGCGGTCGAGCCCGAGATCCTGGCGGATGTTCTCGACGGCCTGGGGTGTCGCCGATTGGCCGAGATAAGTGGTGGCGAAATCGCCGGGCAGGGCTTCGATGCCGCCGAAGATCATCAGCGATACGGCAAAGAGCAAGCCGACGCTCAAGCCAAGGCGCTGGAGGATCAGCGCGGCGAGTGGGCGGCGAAAGGCGAAGCGCTGCCAGATCGTCCCGCCGCGCTCTTCCGCGGCCGGGTTGGGTTTGGCTGGGATACCGGCAAGATCGGAGGACCGCAGGGCTGTCTCGCCTGCGGTCGCATCCGTCGCGACCGGACCCGTGATCGGTCCGCTTTCCATCATCAGGCGTCCAGCCATACCCTGGTCGCGACATAGCCGTTGGACATGTCGTTGCCGATGTCGTGGACATAGCCCTTCACCGTCTTGCCGGCCGCGTTCACGAAGTCGTTGAACATGGGCAGGATCAGGCCGCCCTCGTCGCGCACCATCATCGCCATGGTGCGGTACATGTCCTTGCGCTTGGCTTCGTCCAGCTCGGAACGCGCCTCAAGCAGGATCTTGTCGAAATCCGGACGCTTGAAACGGGTGTCGTTCCAGTCGGCCGTCGAGAGATAGGCGGTGGAGTACATCTGATCCTGGGTCGGGCGTCCGCCCCAATAAGATGTCGAGAAAGGCTGGACGTTCCAGACATTGGACCAGTAGCCGTCGCCGGGCTCGCGCTTGACCTCGATCTCGATGCCGGCCTTCCTGGCGCTCGCCTGGTAGAGAACCGCGGCGTCGACCGCGTTCGGGAAGGCGACGTCGGAGGTGCGCAGCAGCACCGGACCGCTATGGCCGGATTTCTTGTAGTGGAATGCGGCCTTGTCGGGGTCGTAAGTGCGTTGCTCTATCCCTTCCGGGAAAAGCGCATAGGTGTCGTTGATCGGGAAGTCGTTCCCGATCTTGCCGTAGCCGCCGAGGATGCGCTCTACGAGGGTCTCGCGGTCCATGGCATATTTCAGCGCCATGCGCAGATCGTTGTTGTCGAAGGGCGCCGTGTTGCAATGCATGATGAACACGTAGTGGCCGCGGCCGGACGTGTTGAGGATTTCAACAGTCGGCGCCTTCTTCAGCAGATTGACGGTTTTAGGATCGACGCGGTTGATGAAGTGGACCTGGCCCGAGGAAAGCGCCGCGACACGCGCCGTCGCGTCGTTCATGGCGATCAATTCGATGGAATCGACGAAGCCGCGGTCGGTGCGCCAGTCGTCCGGGTTCTTCTCGAACGTGGCGCGTATGCCCGGCTCGAAGCTTGCGACCTTGTAGGGACCGGTACCGATCATCGCATCGGGATTGTCGGTGCCGCCGTTCGGCTGGATGATCAAATGGTAGTCGGTCAAAAGCAGCGGCAGGTCCGCATTGCCTTCCGTCAGCACCAGGACGAGCTTATCGCCATCGGCCTTGATTTCCTTGATGGATTTCATCACGCCGAGCGCGCCGGACTCGGATTTTTCATCCGTGTGTCGCTGCAGAGTCTTGATGACGTCGTCGATCGTCAGTTCCTTGCCGTCATGGAATTTCACGCCCTTGCGGATCGTAAAGGTCCAGGTGGACGCATCGGCGGAGGGTTCCCAGGATTCCGCAAGTGCCGGCACCGGCTCGCCGGTCGTCGGATGGCTCTCGACCAGCATGTCGCCCCAGTTGCGGCCGACGACGAACATGAATTGCGACAGGGCCTTTGCGGGGTCCCGCGAGTCCGTTGCAGCAGCCCCTTCTAGGCCGAGCTTAAGGTGACCGCCGCGTTTTGGCTCCTGCGCTGCGGCGCTGGACGCGAAGAGCATATTTGCGCTCGACGCGGCAATGCCGAGAGCGGCTGCGCGTCCGAGAAACTCGCGCCGCTTCATCTTGCCGAGCATGACCTGACGAGCCAAGTAGTCTTTGTAATCGCTCATTCCGCTGTTCCCTTCCTGGGTCGGCATTCGCCGATCGTTGTGATTGGTAGAGTGTTCGCGCATTGCCATCGGTCGATGGCCGGAAGGTGGTTTGCAGTCCACCGTGATGGTTCCTATCCTGACCTCCTTCTTCGAGCCGTTTTCGCGCTACCCGCCCTGTTCAACCATAAGGCTAACCGCTCGGGCCGGGCTTGTAACGTCCTAAATTATAAATCTTTCCCATAAGCATGTCTTATGGAATGACTGATCATCCGCACACACCGGTGTTCGCGGCGCGCCACGCTGAACGGCCGGTATTATCCGGCTCCTCTCCAGTTTGCGGCCGATGACCGCTTGTCTCAGCGTCCCTTCCAGACCGGGTCGCGCTTTTCCGCGAAGGCGCGGGCGCCCTCCAGCTGGTCTTCGCTCGAATAGAGGGTGTCGACCGTCTTGAACTGGCGGCGGGTGACCCGGTTCATCGTGGTCTGGAAGTCCCGGCCTTCCGCATCACGGACGACTTCCTTGATCGCGGCATAGACGAGCGGCGGTCCGCTTTCGAGCAGGCGCGCCAGCTCCCAGGCTCTGTCCATCAGCCGTCCGGCCGGCAGAATTTCATTGACGAAGCCCCAGCGATTCGCCTCGACCGCGTCGAGCCAGCGGCCGGTGAGCAGCATGTCCATGGCAATGTGATAGGGGATGCGTTTCGGCAGTTTGATCGACGCGGCATCGGCAAGCGTGCCCGAGCGGATCTCCGGGAGTGCAAAACTCGCATGTTCGGTTGCGAGGATGAGGTCGGTGGAGAGTGCGATCTCCAGCCCACCACCGCAACAAATGCCGTTGACGGCCGCGATGATCGGCTTGTTGAGGTCACGCAATTCCTGCATGCCGCCGAAGCCGCCGACGCCATAGTCTCCGTCGACTGCGTCGCCGTCTGCCGCCGCCTTCAGGTCCCAGCCCGGGCAGAAGAACTTCTCCCCGGCGCCTGTGATGATCGCGACGCGAAGCTCCGGGTCGTCCCGAAAATCGCGGAAGATCTCGCCCATGATGCGGCTGGTCTTCAGATCGATGGCATTGGCCTTCGGCCGGTCGATCGTGACTTCGAGAATGCCACCTTCGCGGCGGGTATGGATCGGTCCGGTCATAGGGTCATTTCCTCCGGCGGATCAGGGCGTCGGCTGCAAGGGCTCCCTGGCCCTCCGGCAACACCATAACAGGATTGATATCGAGTTCTTCGAGCTTGGAAGCGTTTGCAACGACATAGGATGCCGCGGCAGCGACAGTTGCCACCAATGCCGCCATATCGCCCTTCGGATTGCCGCGATAGCCGTTCAGCACCTTGCTGATTTTGAGGCCCGCAATCGCGTCGCGGATCGCCTCTTGCGTGGCCGGCAGCGTCAGGATTGCCGAATCCTCCAGCAGCTCGACGAGAATTCCGCCCGCGCCGATGGTCAGCACCGGCCCGGCGACGGGATCACGCATCGCCCCAACGATCAGCTCCGCCACGGGCTTCGCGACCATTTTCTCGACGAGATAACCGGAGGCGACGGCTGTCATGCTCCGCGCCGCAGCAATGACCTCGTCATGGCTAGCCAGATTGAGCTTGACCGCGCCGGCTTCGGTCTTGTGCGCCACCCCAAGGCCCTTGAGGACGACGGGGAAGCCGAGTGCCGCGGCAGCGGTCGCTGCCTCCTCCGGGGTAGCGACGCTCCTGCCGCGCGGAACGGTCACGCCCGCTGCTGCGAGCTCGCCTTTTGCTTCGGCTTCGCTCAGGGTGACGATGTCGCCGGCTTCGGGGAACGAGCGAAGCAGGGGAGGTGCCACGGGACGTGCCCAGGCCGCACCGATCGCCGCGGCATTCTCGGCGGCAGCGAGCGCTTCGTCGATGCCGAAGAATGGTACGACGCCAGCCGCCATCAGGGTGAGCGCCGTTTCCTCCGGCATGTTTTCGCCGAGACTGGCGACGATGCCGGCGGGGGCACCCGTTGCCTTTGAGGAATCGACGACCGCCTCGCAGGTCGTTACCCAGTCGGCGGCGTCGCAGCGGTCGAGCCGCGGGAAATCGAGGACAATCAGATTGAGCGCGTAGCCGCCTTGCATCATGGCGGTGAAGGCGGCCGTCTGCTTGTCGCGATTTCCCCAGACGAAGGTGTGGTAGTCGAGCGGATTGGCGATCGTCACCATTTCGCCGAGGCTTTCGCGAAGCGGATTGCGCTGCTCTTCCCTGAGCGGCCGGAAGTTGATGCTGCGCCGCACGCCCGCATCCGCCATCAGCGATGCCTCGCCGCCCGAACAGCTCATCGAGGAGATATCGGCGCTGGCCAGGGGCCCGTGAAGATGCAGCAGTTTAAGGGTTTCGAGAAGCTCCGGCAGCGTATCGACCCGACCAATACCGAGGCGGGCGAGCAGGGCCGATGAAACGCGGTCGTTGCCGGCAAGGGAAGCGGTGTGGGAGACGGTGGCAAGCTGCGCCGCTTCCGATTTTCCGACCTTCAGCGTGACCACTGGCTTGCGCAGTTCGCGTGCCCGAGTGGCCAGCCGCTCCAGGGCCTCGATGCTGTCGAAACCCTCGATGTGCAGTCCGACGGCGGTCACACGCGGGTCCTCGAGGACGGCGCAGGCAATGTCGGAAAGGCCGGTTTGCGCCTGGTTGCCGGCCGTCATGACATAGGCCAGCGGCAATCCGCGCTTCTGCATGGAGATGTTGCAGGCGATGTTGGAGGATTGCGTGAGGATAGCGACGCCGCTTTCGACGCGGAGCATTCCGTGCTGGTCGGGCCAGAGCAGTGCGCCGTCCAGCATGTTGATGAAACCGTAGCAGTTGGGCCCGACGATCGGCATGTCGCCGGCTGCAGCGACAAGCGCCTCCTGCAGGTCGTTGCCGTCGGCAAGCTCGTTTGCCGCCTCGCGAAAACCCGAAGCGTAGCAGATGGCACCGCCGGCGCCGCGCGCGGCGAGATCGCGGATGATCTCGATCGTCAGCGCCCGGTTGACGCCGACGAAGGCGGCATCCGGCGCCTCCGGCAGGTCGGCTACCAAACGATAGCAGCGGCGGCCGAGGATTTCCTCTTCGCGCGGATGGACGGGCCAGATTTCGCCTGAAAAGCCCATCTTGTCGCATTGTTCGATGACGCGCCGCGCCTCCTTGCCGCCGAAGACGGCGATCGAGCGGGGACGGATGAGGCGGTCGAGGGAGCGATAAGGGGTGGTCATCGAGCCATGCACTCCCTCAAGGCAGGATATGCCGCGCCGTTCTGCTCGACTGCAGCCGCTGTGCAACGGGGCAACTTGCCGAAACGAAGACTCTGCCGCATCCTCAAGCTCCCAGCGGCCGCAACAAGTCGCGGCTGATGATGTGTCGCTGGATCTCCGACGTCCCGTCCCAGATGCGCTCGACCCGCGCGTCCCGCCAGAAGCGGGCGAGAGGCAGGTCGTCCATGAGCCCCATGCCGCCATAGATCTGGATCGCCTCGTCGGTGACGCGGGCAAGCATTTCGGTAGCATAAACCTTTGCGGAGGCAATCTCTCGATTGGCCGGCAGGCCCTGATCGAGCCGCCACGCCGCCGAGAGTGTCAGGAGGTCGGCGGCATCGAGCTCTGTTATCATGTCCGCGAGCTTGAAGGAGACACCCTGGTTGGCGCCGATCGGCTTGCCGAACTGTTTGCGTTCCGCCGCATAGGAGAGCGCGTAGTCGAAGGCGCGGCGGGCGCGCCCGACGGAGGTGGCGGCAACAGTCAGGCGCGTGGCGTAAAGCCAGTCATTGGCAAGATCGAAGCCTCTATGGACCTCGCCTAGAATTTGGGCGGATGGCAGACGACAATCGTCGAAAGTCAGAATGCAGTTCTTGTATCCACGATGCGAGACCGAGTTGTAGCCCTCGCGGATCTCGAAGCCCGGCGTGCCGCGGTCGATGAGGAAGCAGGTGATCTTTTTCTTCGGTCCACGCGGCGTCTGCTCCTCGCCGGTGGCGATGAAGACGATGACGAAATCGGCAATGTCGGCGTGACTGATGAAGTGCTTCGTTCCGTTCACGATCCAGTCGTCGCCATCCGGGCGGGCGAAGCATTTCATGCCGCGTACGTCCGAGCCGGCGTCCGGCTCGGTCATGGCGAGCGCGTCGAACTTGTCGCCACGAACGGCGGGCAGGAGGTAGCGCTCGCGCTGATCTTCGTTGCAGGCCATCAGAATGCCTGACGGGCGGCCGAAGAAAACGGTCAATCCCATTGATCCGCGGCCGAGCTCGCGCTCGACCAGCGTGAAGGTCAGATGGTCAAGGCCTGCGCCGCCGACCTCCTCCGGAAAATTGCAGCCAAAGAAGCCAAGCTCCTTGCATTTGCGGGCAATTTCCTGCCCGAGGTCGCGCGGCACGACGCCGGTGCGCTCGACCTCGTTCTCGTGTGGATAAATCTCGGCTTCGACAAAGTTGCGGACCGTGTCGACGATCATCTGCTGTTCTTCGGTCAGTGCGAAATTCATGGTTCTCCCTCGTCAGTTGCCCCTCTCCCCGGGGTAAATGGGTGCAAGCGGCTGCGGCAGCCGGATGAGGGCTGCCGCATGCGATCCTTACCGCTTCTGCCCCACATGACGCCCCGCGCCGTCAGGCGCATCGAGCTTCGCATGGCCTTCGGCGATCGGCTTCAGCTTCGCCATCACCTCGGCCGGCGCCGGCACGGACTTGCCGGCTTTGGCGTCGACATGCAGCATCATCTGTTCGGCGGTGGCGATCACGTCTCCCGAAGCTGCATCGTGAATTCGGGTGAAGAAGTGAATCCGCTTCTCGTCGGACGAAAGAAGTTGCAGCGTCGTATAGAGTGCCTGTCCCAGCTTGGCTTCGCCGAGATGGCGGATGTGGGTCTCGACCGTATAGTAGCTGTGACCGGCCTCGACATAGGCGAAGTCGACGCCGATCAGCTTGAGCAGAGCATCCGAGGTATCTCCGAAAAGCTGCAGATAGCGATGCTCGGTCATGTGGCCGTTGTAGTCGACCCAGGCGGCATTGACCCTGGTCTCGACCAGACGCAGCGGCCCGGAAACATCGTGGGCTGTCGAGGGGGTGCCGCCCTTCGCCCAAAGCCCCTTCTCGAAATCGGCCAGCAGCTTGCCCGCACCCCAGCCCTTGCCGCCGTCGCTCGCTTTCAGGGCGTGCATGATGCCGACGAGATTCTCATCGCGGATGCGCTCGAGCTCGCGGATCGAGCGACCGGCGGCCTGCGCGTCGGATTGCGCGCCGATCTTCTCGACAAGCGCCTCGTCCAGATCGACCACGTCGGTGAATTTCGTCCATGGCCATTTGAGGCAGGGGCCGAACTGGGCGAGGAAGTGGCGCATGCCGGCTTCGCCGCCGGCGATTCGATAAGTTTCGAAGAGACCCATCTGCGCCCAGCGCATGCCGAAGGAATAGCGCATGACGTCGTCGAGCGTCTCGGTATCGCAGATGTCATCCTGGATCAGCCACAGCGCCTCGCGCCATAACGCCTCGAGCAGCCGGTCGCCGACGAAAGCCTCTATCTCCTTGGCGATCACAACGCCTTTCATGCCGATCTCGGCGACGGCTTCTTCGGCGCGCCTGATCGTTTGCGGCGAAGTCTTCTTGCCGCCGACGAGCTCCACCAGGGGCAGCAGATAGACCGGGTTGTAGGGATGGGCCACGAACATGCGTTCGGGGTGCTTCATCTCGGCCTGCAGGTCGGACGGGAGCAGTCCCGAAGTGGAGGAGCCGATCAGTGCGTCGGGCCGGGCGGCCGCGTCGATTTCGGTGATGACGCCGCGCTTCAGCGGCAGCCGTTCGGGCACGCTTTCCTGAATCCAGTCAACGTCTTCGACTGCTTCCTGAATGCTCTTGCAGAAAGTTAATTTTCCGAGCGGCGGCAGCGGCGCCATGGTCAGCATGCCATAAGCGCGTTCAGCATTGGCCATGACCTCGCCGATAATGCGCTCGGCCTCCGGATGCGGGTCGAAGATGTTGACGTCTATCCCTGCAAGCGCAAAACGCGCAGCCCAGGCCCCGCCGATGACGCCGCCGCCGACACAGGCGGCCTTGGTAATGGTGGTCATTCCGCTCTCCTCGATTCCTTGTAATCCCGGTCTGCCCCTGAAATCGCAGTCTGCTCCTCTCCTCGGGTTCGACCCGAGGACTGGCCCCTCCGGCCCAGGCGGGGAGAGGGGACTGGGTGCCTATGGCTTGCGTCTTTTTCCCCGTTTTGACAGGGAGACGGTGCCGGCAGGCGGATGAGGGGCCCCGGCTCTTACCGCTTGGTCAGCTTCAGCTTCCTGCGGACCTCTTCCGGTCCGATGATCTTTGCGCCCATGCTCTCCACGACGGAAACCGCCTTCTCCACGAGCTGGGCATTGGTCGCGAGCTGGCCCTTTCCGACATAAAGATTATCCTCGAGGCCGACGCGGACGTTGCCGCCGGCGAGGATTGCGGCGGCGGGATAGGCCATCGCGTTGCGGCCGATCGAGAAGGCCGAGAAGGTCCAGCTCGAGGGCACGTTGTTGACCATTGCCATGAAAGTGTTGAGATCGTCCGGTGCGCCCCACGGAATACCCATGCAGAGCTGGATCAGCACCGGATCCTCGATCAGGCCTTCCTCGACGAGCTGCTTGGCGAACCAAAGGTGCCCGGTATCGAAGGCTTCGATCTCGGGGCGCACGCCGAGTGCGGTCATCTGGCGCGCCATTTCGCGCAGCATCGACGGCGTGTTTGTCATGACGTAATCGCCGAGCGAGAAATTCATCGTGCCGCAATCGAGCGTGCAGATTTCAGGCAGGCACTCGGCGACATGGGCGACGCGTTCGGTGGCGCCGGCCATGTCCGTACCCTTTTCATTGACCGGAAAGGGGTTTTCGACATTCCCGAAGACGAGGTCTCCGCCCATGCCGGCGGTCAGGTTGAGCACCACGTCGATATCGGCGGAGCGGATGCGATCGGTCACTTCCTTGTAGAGATCGAGCCTGCGCGCCGGCGCACCGGTCTCGGGGTCGCGCACGTGACAGTGCACCACGGCGGCGCCCGCTCTGGCGGCGTCGATCGCCGATTCGGCGATCTGTTTCGGCGTGACCGGGACGTTGCTGGATTTCGAGACGGTGTCTCCGGCGCCGGTGACGGCGCATGTGATGAACACCTCGCGGTTCATGCTGAGCGGCATTGATGTCCTCCCTTTCGTTGCCTGCATTACGAGCCAGAAAGCGCCGGACTGCTTTTCAGAAACAGAAGCAATCTATACAGTATCGGAAAGGATGGGAGGAAGTTTCGGCGTGGACAGCAGCACTTCGCAAGCGCAGCATCTCGATCTGCTGATATTGCCGGAGACCAATCTCATTCTTGTCGCTTCGGTGGTCGAGCCCTTACGCGCCGCCAATCGGATAGCCGGGCGCCCGCTTTACAGCTGGGCCCTGTTCAGCCCTGACGGAAATGCGATCGAGACGAAAAGCGGCATTCCCATTCCGGTGGCCGGGGCCTTCCGTCCGCAGCGCGAGACTGCGCCGCTCTTCGTGCTTTCCAGCTACCACTGGCAGCGCAGCGCCACCGTGCAGCTCAAGATGTTCCTGTCGCAGACGGCGCGGCACAGGGAGACGATGGCGGGAATCGAATCCGGCTCCTGGCTCCTTGCGGAGGCGAGCCTCCTCGACAATTTCTCGGCCACCACCCATTGGGAGGACTTCGAGGACTTCTCGGCCGCCTATCCGCAGGTCACGATGGTGCGCGACCGGTTCGTCATCGACCGCAAGCGCATTACCACCGGCGGCTCGCTGCCGACGCTGGATCTGATGCTGGAACTGATCCGCCGCGCGCACGGCTACTCGCTGGCACTCGAAGTATCCCGCCTCTTCATTTACGAGCAGGAGCGCACGCGCGGGGACCTCCTGCAGGTGCCGGCCATCGGCAATATGCGCATTCTGGATGCGCGGGTCGGTGCAGCGGTAAAGCTTATGGAGGAGACGGTAGAGGCACCGCTGACACTCGCCCGGCTGGCGCGCCGGGCAGGCATCAGTGCCCGGCATCTGCAGGATCTCTTCAAGGAGACGATGGGTGTCGCTCCGCACGAGCACTATCTGGCGCTCCGGCTCAACGCGGCGCGTCGCAAGGTGATCGAGACGCGGATGGCGTTCGCCGATATCGCGGCGATTTCCGGCTTCAATTCCTCGTCTTCATTTTCCCGCAGCTATAGGGCTCATTATCGAGAAAGCCCAAGTGAGACACGCCGGCGGCTCAAGTTGAAGAACTGATTCAAGAGCTTCAGGCTGCAGTTCAGAAAGAATGGTTTCACGAATCGAATCAAAGACCTGCCGCCGTTCCGTCGAGAAGTGATTCAGTGCGCGGGCGCGAGGCAGGGCTCGTGTCAAACGATCGTCTCGCCACCGTCCACCACGAGGATCTGCCCGGTCATGTAGGAAGAACGGTCGGAAACAAGGAAGAGGATCGATTCGGCGATCTCATCGACGCTGGCCCAGCGGCCGAGCGGCACCTTCTGGCGGATATAGGCCTCGATTGCGCCGCGCCCGCCCATCTGGGCGATGAAAGGCTCGTTGAAAGGCGTGTCGACCCAACCCGGGCAGAGTGCGTTCACCCGGACGCCGTACTTCGCGTAATCGCCGGCCATCTGCCGGGTCATGGCGATGACCGCGTGCTTCGTCGTCGTATAGGCGATCATCTCACGATCATAGAGCACCCCGGATGATGACGACGTGTTGACGATCACGCCACGGCCGGCTGCCCTCATCGACGGCATGACGAACCGGGCGGCCATAAAATGTGCGCGGACGTTGAGGTTCCAGGAGCGGTCAAAGCCCGCCACCTCGACCCCTTCCAGATCGCCTGCGACCTGTGCGCCGGCGTGGTTGTGCAGGATGTCGATGCGGCCGTGCCGGTAAAGGACAGCGGCGATGCCGTCCGCGAGCGCGTCGTCATCGGTGACGTCGATGGCGAGTGCTTCGGCGCTGCCGCCGCTGACTGCGATTGCCGCTACGGTGTCTTCGCAGGCATTCACGCTTCGGTCCACGACCACCACATGCGCGCCTTCGCGCGCCATGATGGCGGCACCCGCCTGGCCGATCCCGGAGCCCGCTCCGGTCACGATCGCGATCCGGTCTTTCAGAATCATTGTTTTACTCCCCGGATTTGCTTTTCTTTTCGCGCATGAGCACGCGGGCGGTCAGGATCAGAAGCAGCGACGCGACCAGAACCAGAGTCGCGATCGCATTGATTTCCGGCGTCACGCCCCGGCGGATCGAGGCGAAGACATAGATCGGCAGGGTTGTCTTCGAACCGGCGACGAAGAAGGCGATGATGAAGTCGTCGAAGGAGAAGGTGAAAGCGAGGAGGAAGCCTGCGAGGATCGAAGGCAGGATCTGCGGCAGGACGATGAGCCGGAAGGTGGTGAGCGGCGTCGCATAGAGATCGCCTGACGCTTCGACGATGTCGCGGCCGAGGCTCGCGATCCGCGCCTTGACGATCATGGTGACGAGCGCCATCGAAAAAAGGCCATGGGCGGCGATGATCGATCCGTAACCGAGCCCTAGCTGCGGCGGTCGATCGCCCGACCAAAAGGCTGCAATTGCCGGGTTGACGAAGGAGAACACCGCAACCAGTGCAACAAGCGTGGCAATGCCGATGACGACGCCGGGCACGACGATCGCGGCTGCGAAGAGTGCGTCGAAGAGCGCGCGCATGCGGGGGCCGAGCCGCTCCATGCCGAGCGCCGCCATGGTCCCGAAGACGGCGGCGAGTGCGGCGCTGGTGAAGGCAATGAGCAGGCTGTTCTGCAGCGCGGAGATGAGGAAGGTGTTGCCGAGCGCCTTGCCGTACCATGCAGTCGAGAAGCCCGCGAACTCGCTCGCATTGCGGCCGGCATTGAACGAGAACAGCACGACGAGGGCGATCGGCGCATAGAGGAAGAGATAGACCGACGAGATGAAGGCGCGCATCAGACGAGATCCACCTGTCTTGTGCCCGCGACCTTCCAGGCGACCCGCATCGCGACCATGAGGACGACGACGACCACGGCGACGAGGGTCACGGCGATCGCCGAGCCGAAGGGCCAGTTACGCGACTGCAGGAAGAGATCTACCAGTGCATTGCCGAGAAAGAAGACCTTGCCGCCGCCGAGCAGCTGCGGGATCAGATACTCGCCGAGAAGCAGGATGGTGACGAGTGCGACGCCCGTCATGACTCCGGGCAACGACAGCGGCAGCGTGACGCCGAAAAACGTGGAGACTGGCTTGCCGCCGAGATCGGCAGAGGCCTCCAGCAGCCGTCGATCGAGTTTTTCGAGGCTCACATAAATCGGCATGATCATCAGCGGCAGGTAGCCGTAAACGATGCCGAGCAGCACGGCGCCGGGCGTGTTCAGCATTCGGACGTCCTCTATACCGATCATCGACAGGAGATTGGGAATGCCGCGCGAGCCGAGAATGTACATCCAGGCATAGGTACGCACGAGCAGGCTCGTCCAGAACGGAACGACGACGAGCGAAACGAGGATGAGGCGGTAGCGCGGGTCTGCCTTGACGGCGAGGTAGTAGGCGACCGGATAGGCGATGAGCAGGCAGAGCAGGGCACCAGCAGGTGCCAGGAGCAGGGTGTTCCAGAAGGCTGCCGCCCGGGTCGGCAGATTGGCGAACTGCGTGAAGGTGAAGGCCGCCTGGTATCCGCCTTCAGGCGCCCGCTCGCCAAAGGCGAAGACGAGCATGGCCATGAAAGGGAGCACCAGGAAGACCGCGAGCCACGCGGCTGCCGGCGCGACTAGCGCCGCCGTCACCAGGTTCCTTTTCGTGTTCGTTGCAGAGCGCATGGAATTTCCGTCTGATCGTTGAAGTGGCCCCTCATCACCTGCCGGCACCTTCTCCCCGTCACTACGGGGAGAAGGTGCCGGCAGGCGGATGAGGGGCGGTCACTCCCAACTCAAGCCGATTTGAAGCGCGCCATCAGCTCGGCCCGGCCCGGGTCGGTGAGCGTCACCGCAGCGCCGAATTCGAGTGGGCTGAGAGCCGCTTCGTCCGGATAGACGATCTTGTTCGAGGTGACGTCTGCAGGCAGCAGCTTGAGAACCCGGCTGTCGGTCGTCGGTGCGCCGTTGGCGATGTGTTCCTTGACCGCGCTATTCGGGGCCATCAGATAATCGAGCAGCGCGTAACCGGCGGCCTTGTTCGCCGCACTCTTCGGGATCGCGTAGAAATCCGACCAGATTTCGCCGCCATCCTTTCCGAGGACGAACTTGATCTCCGGCATGTCGCGGTTCAATTGCGCTCCGTCATTGGTCCAGCACATGGTCATCCATGCATCGGTGGCGCGCATCGCCGGCTGATAGTCGCTGTTGATCGCGTAGAGATGCGGCTTGACCTTGATCAGGAGCTCTTCGGCCTTGGCGAGCTCCTCCGGCTTGATCGAATTGAAGGAGAAACCGAGGGAAACGAGCGCATTGCCGATGGTGGTGAGCTGATAGTCGTGCACCATGGCGCGGCCGTCGCCTTCCGTCATCGCGATCTCGAAGAAGTCCTTCCAGCTCGCAACCGGAGCCTTGATCTTGTCGGAATTCACCGCAATTCCGGTCGTTCCCCAATTCTTCGGCACGGCATAGGTCTTGCCCTCGACGACGCCTTCGCTGGTGAATCGCGCGTTCTCCGTCGAGGCATCGTAGTTCGGCAGCTTGGAGAGATCGAGCTCGTCGATCAGGCCAAGCTTCACATAGGTGGAGATCGTGTAGTTCGTGGGCACGAAGAGGTCCCAGCCGGTTCCGCCGGCCTGGAGCTTTGCAAGCATTTCCTCGTTGGAGCCGAAGACATTGACTTCGACGGCGACGCCCGTCGCAGCGGTGAAGGCTTCGAAGGTGGCGGGATCGTGATAGTTGGGCCAGGTCGCGATCGACATCTGCGTGCCAAGGTCTTCGGCGTAAGCGGTGGAGTTGAACAGGCCCGGCTGACGCGCCAGGACGGCGGTCGCGAGGCCGAGGCCGGTGACACCAAGGAAATGACGGCGCGAAACGGAGCCGCGCTTCAGGCGCATCAGCTCGTCGGCAAGCTTGTCCGCAGTGATCGGGGCATTCTCTCTGTACCATTTGGTCATGATGCTGTTCCCTTATCTTGATGTCATTGATTGCGGCAGATCGGGCCCTTCAGGCCGGAAAGACATGGAGTGCATTCGGGTCGAAGCTGAGCCCGATCCTTTCGCCGGGCTCGGCGAGGTCGCGTTCGTCCAGGCTGCGGCGATCGGCGGTAACGAGAAAATCACCGAGACCCTCGACATCGACCGAATACTCGACGGACGAGCCGAGAAATATGCGGTGGGTCACGGTTCCGCTCAGCGTGGCGCTGCCGTTGCGCACGAGACTGATCGCCTCCGGGCGCAGCGCCACCGTGACCGACCCCGTCGTGCCGTTGGCGCGGGCCGGTTTGGCGAGGCCGACGCCGTTTGCAAGCCGGACAGCGCCCGCGCCGGGTTCGATCGTGGCGGCGATGCGGTTGGTCTTGCCGACGAAGTCGGCGACGAAGAGGCTTGCAGGTCGGTCATAGATCTCCTGCGGCGGCCCCATCTGCACGATACGGCCGGTGCTCATGACGCAGACGAAGTCGCTCATCGAGAGCGCCTCCTCCTGATCATGCGTGACGAGCACGAAGGTGATGCCAAGTTCGCGCTGCAGGCTTTGAAGCTCGATCTGCATGGCGGTGCGAAGCTTCTTGTCCAGTGCTGCGAGCGGCTCATCGAGGAGCAGCACCTTCGGTTTGTTGACGATCGCGCGGGCAAGCGCGACGCGCTGCTGCTGCCCGCCGGACATCTCGTGGATACGGCGCTTGCCGAAGCCGCCGAGGCGAACCATGTCCAGAGCCTCGCGTGCCCGCCGGGTGATCTCGGCCGACGGAATGCGCGGACGCATCTGCCTCAAGCCGTAGGCGACGTTCTGTTCGACATCGAGATGCGGGAAGAGCGCGTATTGCTGGAAGACCATGTTGACGGGACGGCGATAGGCAGGCACGCCGTTCATCGGCTGGCCGCCGATATGGACCGTGCCTTCGCTCGGCTGTTCGAAGCCGCCGATCATGCGCAGGCATGTGGTCTTGCCGCAGCCGGAGGGACCGAGCAGTGCGACGAAGGCGCCCTTAGGCACTGCCAGGTTGATGTCCGACACGGCCGTTACGCTGCCATAGCGTTTGGCGACCGAACGGAATTCGATGTCGTTCGTCGAAGCGGATGTCACGTCTGTTCCCTGCGGTCGTTCTTGGAATGGCTCGCGGTTCTTGGCCGTCGCTTCCACCGTCATTGTCGATCAGCCTAGTCAGAAGCGCCCGGGCCGGTATATACCCCAAGAGAGGTATTTCAACTCGAAATGCCCTGTGGGAGGAGTATACCCCAGGACGACGGAACGAGCCGGGAGAACCGTTTGCGCATCGACCTCGACAGCTTCTTTCAAGCCGTGGCGCCCCTGGTGAGCGGCGCCCGGATGGATGACGAGGCTGTCGGGGATACGTTCCGAACTCTGATGTCCACCCTGATGACGTTCGATTATGTCGTCGTCTTCGCGTATCGCGGCAAGGAACGGCCGCTCGATCTGTACAGCACCTTCGACGCCGAGGATCATGTGCTCTTCGTGACCCTCTACCAGGCCGGGCCTTACCTGCTCGACCCGTTCTATCATGCCGCGCGTGCGCCCAAACCCGGCGTGTGGCGCATGCGGGAACTGGCTCCCGACCGCTTCTTTTCAAGCGAATATTACCGGACCTATTATGTCCAGACGGGGCTTGCCGAGGAAGTCGGCTTCTTCGTTCCCGTCAGTGAACAGGTCACCGTCGTCCTTTCTTTGATGCGGCGCGAGGCGACGGGGGTATTCGGCGCCGCGGAGTTCGCGCTGCTCAGGAAGGCGGAGCCGCTGGTGGCGGCCCTCGTGCGGCATCATTGGGCGGAACTCGACCGCCGCTTCGATACCGCGCTTGCAAGAACGGAGAGGGGCCGCCGCAAATCGGTGCATCCGCCGGCAGACGGCGTCTGGCGGCATCTCAATCTCACAGAGCGCGAGGCGGCGATCATCGAACTCGTGCTGCAGGGGCATTCCTCCGAATCGATCGGACTGAAGCTCGGGATCTCGACGGGGACCGTGAAAGTCCACCGCCGCAACGTCTACCGGAAGCTCGGCATTTCCTCGCAGACACAGCTCCTGTCTCTCTACATCAAGAATCTCGGTCACTGATCATCCCCGCCTTGCCGGGATCTTCCGCGAACGTATCCGTCGATGCGTCCGCGTTTTTTCGACATGCGGTCGATCGAGGCTTGACAATTTTTTCAACCCATGAAAATTATTTCATATCGAGATAAAAATATCATGCGCTGCAAAAATTATCATGCGGCGCAGCATCGGGCGGGAGACATGGCGATCATCGGGGGAACAAGTGTCCGCGACGACGAGGCGAGCATGGCGACCCGTGCCGCCTGGCTGCACTACGCCGGCGGGCTGACCCAGGCCGAGGTCGCCAAACGCCTGGGGCTCACATCGCTCAAGGCGCACCGGCTGATCATGAAAGCCAACCAGGAAGGATTGGTGAAGGTCTATATCGACGGGGACGTCTCAGAATGCGTCGAGCTGGAGCAGAAGCTTTCCAGCCGTTACGGTCTGGACTATTGCGAGGTGGTTCCCGATTTCGACAGCGAAGACCTGCCGCTGAAGGCGCTCGGCATCTCAGGCGCGCAGTTTCTAAGGCGGGAGATCGAACGCGGAGAGACGGCGCTGATCGGGGTCGGCCACGGCAGAACGCTCGCAGCCAGCATTGAGTACATGCCGCGCACGGCGAGCAACAACACGCGCTTCGTCTCCCTGCTCGGCGGCCTCACGCGCAAATTCTCCGCCAATCCCCATGACGTGATCCACCGCCTGGCTGAGCGCACCGGCGCCGAGGCCTATGTCATGCCGGTGCCGTTCTTCGCCAACACGGTTGAGGATCGGGACGTCCTCTTCAGCCAGCGGGGCGTGCGCGAAGTCTTCGATCTTGCGAAATCGGCCGACCTCCTGATGGTCGGCATAGGCACCGCCGAACGCGAGGCCTCGCTGGTGGCGACCGGTATGATCGAGATGAGCGAGATAGAGCAGATCCAGAAATGCGGCGGCACGGGTGAGCTGCTCGGGCACTTCTTCGACGAGAAGGGCAGGCCGATCGAAACGGCGCTTTCCAACCGCACCTTCACGCTTGGTCGGGAGGACCTGAAGAACCGCCGCACCGTTGCGGTTGCCGGGGGCAGGATCAAGACCCGTGCCATTCGCGCGGTTCTCGGCAGCGGGTTCCTGAGCGGGCTCGTCACGGACGAGCGCACCGCACAGGCGCTCGCCGCGTAGAATTTCATGCGGGCCGCGATGCGACGAAAGTCGGCGTGCGGTCCGGTAGGCAATACCGGTTGGGTAGCCGGCAGCTCAGTCGAGCAGTTTTACCCGTAGTGGAGGAGAGAACAGATGTACGAGAAGGAGAAAGACCTCATTGGCGCATTCCTGCGCGGAGAGGTGGACCGTCGCGGCCTGTTGAAGGGCCTTGGCGCGGCAGGCCTGACGGCGGGCACCGCCGGCACCCTGTTCAACATGATGTCGACCCAGGCCCTTGCTGCCGACTTCGACTGGAAGGCACATTCCGGCAAGTCGCTGAAACTGTTGCTGAACAAGCATCCTTACGCGGATGCGATGATTGCCAATCTGCAGGCGTTCAAGGACCTTACCGGTATCGAAGTCACCTATGACGTCTTCCCGGAGGACGTCTATTTCGACAAGGTGACGGCGGCGCTTTCTTCCGGCTCGTCGGAATACGACGCCTTCATGACCGGCGCTTACATGACCTGGACCTACGGGCCGGCCGGCTGGATCACCGACCTCAATGAATGGATCAAAGATCCGTCGAAGACCAATCCGCAATATGGCTGGGACGACTTCCTGCCGGGCGTCAAGGCATCCTGCGCCTGGAACGGTCAGCCGGGCGGCGCGCTCGGTTCGGAAGATGCCAAGCAGTGGTGCATTCCGTGGGGCTACGAGCAGAACAATCTCTCCTATAACCAGGAAATGTTCGAAAAGGCCGGCGCCAGCGTTCCGAAGAACCTCGATGAACTCGTCGCTACGGCGGCAAAGCTCAACAAGGATGTCGGCGGCGGTGTCTACGGCATCGGCGTGCGTGGTTCCCGTTCCTGGGCAACCATTCATCCGGGTTTCCTCTCCGGCTACGCCAATTTCGGCCAGAAGGATCTGAACGTCTCGGAGGACGGCAAGCTTTCGGCCGCGATGAACACGGCGGAGTCCAAGTCCTTCCACGCCAAATGGGTGCAGATGATCCAGGAAAGCGGCCCCAAGGACTGGTCGACCTATACCTGGTATCAGGTCGGCACCGACCTCGGCGCCGGCGCTTCCGCCATGATCTACGACGCCGACATCCTCGGCTATTTCATGAATGGCGGCGACAACAAGATGGCCGGCAAGCTCGCTTACGCGCCCTTTGCCGCCAACCCTGAGGCGAAGGCTCCTACGCCGAACATCTGGATCTGGTCGCTGGCCATGTCCAATTTCGCGAAGGATAAGGATGCGACCTGGTATTTCCTGCAATGGGCATCGGGTCTCGAGCACGCGATCTTCGGCGCGACCAAGATGGACTTCGTCAACCCGGTCCGGGCATCCGTCTGGAAGGACGAGATCTTCCGGGAGCGGCTGAACAAGAGCTATCCCGGTTATGTGGAGATGCACGACGTTTCGGCGCCGGGCGCGAAGATCCACTTCACCGCCCAGCCTCTCTTCTTCGATCTCACCACCGAATGGGCGGCGACGCTGCAGAAGATGGTGGCGAAGGAAGTGCCGGTCGACGAAGGTCTCGACAGGCTTGCCGAGAGCATCAACCGGCAACTTGCGGAAGCCGGGCTCGGCTGATCGCACTTCCGGCTTGGAGCGGAAGCGGGCGAACATCGGACGTCCGCATCCGGCTCCAGGCCAGCCCGTCACCGGCGGGCCGCCGTTTCGGCACGAAAAACAAACGGAAAAGGGGGTCTGGCTGCGCCGGCCGCGGCCGACCCCTTATTGTCATAGACACAGGCATTTAGACGGAGCTGGCCATGGCTTCAGTAACGCACTCCAGCGCAAGGCGCAGCAGGTTCAGGATCAGCAAAAGGGTTTTACCCTATGTGCTCTCCCTGCCGGCGCTTCTCGTGTGTATCGGCATCCTGATCCCGTTCTTCACGGCGGTGATCTATTCCTTCCAGCGCTACAGGCTGAGCCAGCCCTGGGCACGTCAGTTCAACTGGGGTGACAACTACCTGAATTTCTTCACGGATCCGGGCTTCTGGAACACGCTGAAGATCTCGCTGCTCTATGCCGGCGTCACGGTGACCCTGGAGCTGCTGCTCGGTCTCGGCATTGCGCTGCTCCTGCAGCGCCGCTCCACGGTCAACAACTTCATCTCGATCATGCTGCTCCTGCCGCTGATGACGGCGCCGGCGCTCGCGGCGCTGATGTGGAAGCTGATGACCAATCCCGGCTTCGGCATCCTGAGCTACCTCGCAAGTCTCATCGGGCTGGAGAATTTCCGCTGGGCTTCGTCGCCGGATACGGCGCTCCTGACGGTCGTGCTCGTCGATATCTGGGTCTATACGCCCTTTATTATGATCCTGCTCCTGGCAGGCCTACGCTCGCTGCCGACGCAGCCTTTCGAGGCGGCGGCGCTCGATGGCGTGCCGCGCAGCTTCGTCTTCTTCCGCATCACCCTGCCCATGCTGACGCCCTATATCCTGACGGCGACGCTGTTCCGCCTGCTCGATTCGATCCAGCAGTTCGACATCATCTACGCGATGACGCAAGGAGGGCCGGGCGACACCCTTACCGTCTTCCAGGTCGAGGCTTACCTCAACTTCTTCCAGTCGACCAATGTGGGCCGGTCCGCGGCGCTGCTGATCATCCTCTGGGCGATCACCTACATATTGTCGAACATCTTCATCAAGAACTGGCTCCGGCTGCGCGAACGCGCCCGTGGCGAAGCGTAAGGAGGTCGAAAATGGAAACCACGTCTCCGGTCGAAAGGCTCCTGCGCGGCGTAGCGCTTACCCTGGTGGTCGTCTTCTTCATGTTCCCGATCGTCTGGATCTTCCTCATGTCGTTCCAGACGAACGAGACGATCCTCAGAATACCCCCATCGGTGGTCTTCTCGCCGACGCTCGAGAATTATGCGGCGCTGATCACCGGCAAGCTGCAGACCGCATCCGGCACGCTCGATATTGCCTTCATGCGCAATCTCGGCAACTCGGTCCTGCTGTCGGTCGCGTCCGTGGCCGTCGCCCTCCTGCTCGGCGTGCCGGCGGCCTATGCTTTCGCGCGGCACAAGTTCAAAGGGTCGGAGGACATCGCCTTCACCTTGCTCTCCTTCCGCTTTGCGCCGCCTCTGCTCGTGCTGCTGCCGCTGACCCAGTATTTTCAGTGGCTCGGCCTTTCGAACACCTATTTCGGCCTCATCTGGATCTACCAGCTGATCTGCCTGCCGCTCATCCTTTGGATCGTGCGCGGCTACTTCGAGGACATCTCGGCCGATGTCGAATATGCCTATCGCATCGCGGGCCACTCCTGGTTCTCGACCTTCCGCAAGATCGCCCTGCCGCTGGCGGGTCCCGGTATTGCCGCGGCGGGTCTGCTCGCCTTCATCTTCGCCTGGAACAATTTCGTGTTCGCGTTGGTGCTGGCCTCGGCGGACAAGCAGCCGGTAACCGTCGGCGCGCTCGCCTTCGTCACGGCTTCAGGCATCCAGTACGGCCAGATCGCCGCGGCGATCGTGCTCTCGATCACGCCGACGCTTGCTCTCGCACTCTACGCTCAGCGCTACCTCGTAGAAGGCCTGTCGCTCGGTGCGGTGAAGGGATAATCGTATGACAACCTTGCAATTGAAAAACATCGTCAAGCGCTACAAGAGCCAGACGGTTCTTGACGATCTCTCGCTCGACGTTGCCGGTGGCGAGCGGCTGGTGCTGTTCGGCCCGTCAGGTTCCGGCAAGACCGTACTGCTCCGGCTGATCGCCGGAGTCATCGAGCCGGACGCCGGACGGGTGCTGATTGGCGGCGAGGACATGACGGATGTCGACGCCGAGCACCGGGGCATCGGCATGGCGTTCCAGAACTTCGCGCTGTTCCCGCACATGAGCGCTTTCGACAACATCGCCAGTGCCTTGACGTCGCGGAAATCGTCAAAGGACACGATCGCCGCCGGCGTGCACAAGGTGTCGAAGCTTCTCAAGATCGACCATGTGCTGAGCCATCATCCGAAGGCGCTCTCCAATGGCCAGAAGCAACGCACGGCACTGGCCCGCGCCCTTGTGGGCTCGCCGCCGCTGCTGCTCCTGGACGATCCGCTTCGCAACGTAGACGCGAAGCTGCGCTTCGAGATGAGGCTGGAACTGCCGCGCCTGCTCGCCGCGCAAGGGGCAACCGTCATCTACGTCACGCAGGATTACAAGGAAGCGATGGCGCTCGGCGACCGCATTGCCGTCATGGCGCACGGGCGTATCCGCCAGATCGGCACGCCGGCCGAAATCTACAACGCGCCTGCCGATATCGAGATCGCCCGGCTCTTCGGCGATCCGACCATCAACCTGCTCGAGGTCGTGCCGCAGCGCGGGCCGGATGGCGCTTTCGTGGAACTTTCCGACATGCGCCTGCGCCTGCCGGGATTCGGCGCCGAGATCGTTGGCAAGCAATGTGTCCTGGGTCTTCGCCCCGAGACGATTGCCTTTGCCGAAGCCGCCTCGCAGGGCGCGATCCCCGTGACGGTCGAGGCGGAAACGCCGCTCAACGAGAAGACGGTAACGCTGGGTCTGACTGCCCGCGGCCGCGAGATCCTGGTGTCTCGTCCTGCCGGCACGCCCGGTCCGGTCGCCGGACCGGCTCATATCGCAGTCGACGGCCGGACGGCCTTTCTGTTCGACAAGGCGACGGGCCGGCGCATCCTTCCTTCCGAATTGGCATCAAAGCGCAATGGAGAAGCGGCATGAACGCCACCGCTCTTTCGATCGAAAACGTCGACAAGTTCTATGGCCCGGTCGACCACGGCGTTCACGCCGTCAAGCAGCTGAACATGGACGTGATGAAGGGCGAGATCATCGCACTTCTGGGCTCCTCCGGCTGCGGCAAAACCTCGACGCTGCGAATGATTGCCGGCTTCGAGCCGGTTTCCAGGGGCACGATCTCGGTCGCCGGCCGGCAGGTACAGACGCTTGCACCGGTGCGTCGCAACGTCGCGATGGCTTTCGAAGGCTATTCGCTCTATCCGCCGCTGACGGTGCGCGAAAACATCGCCTTCGCCCTCAAGGCCGCCAAGCTTTCGCAGAATGTGGTCGAAGAGAAGGTCGCCAGCATCGCCAAGCTGCTCGAGATCGAGGATATCCTCGGGCGCTATCCGAGTTCGATTTCCGGCGGCCAGCAGCAAAGGGCGTCCCTCGGGCGCGCGCTTATCCGCGAAGCCGACCTGCATCTCCTCGACGAACCGATGGGTCAGCTCGAGCCGCAATTGCGCGCCGTGCTGCGCGGCCGCATCAAGCACTACATCAAGGAGCGCGGGCTGACCGCCATTCTCGTCACCCATGACCAGACCGAGGCGAATGCGCTTGCCGACCGGATCGCTGTCATGGAGGGGGGCGTATTGCAGCAGTTCGACACCCCTCAGATGATAAAGGAAAGGCCTGCTAATCTCTTTACCGGAACCTTCGTCGGCGAGCCGCCGATGAATGTCTTCGAGGCAAGCGTCAGCGGTACCGAGGGGCGCGTGGCCTTCGGCCTTGAGGATGGGATCCGCCTCGAATACCCGGCTGCCGACTTCTCCCATGCCGTCCGCGATGCGCTGATGAAGCGCAAGAATGTGGTTCTTGGCATCCGGCCTTATTCGGTACGGCGCAGTGCCGACGGCGTGACCGGTCGCGTCGCGGTCAATCAATGGCTTGGCGATCAGACCCATATCGCGGCCGATTTCGCCGGCGGCACCATGGTTCTCGTCGAACATGATCGCACCAACCTGGAGATCGGTCAGCCGATCGGCATCCGGCTCGATCCGGGAAGCCTGCATGTTTTCGACAGCGAAAGCGGTATGGCGATCTCGCATGGCGAGGAGCTCGCCTGATGCGCGACATCCTCATCGGCATCGATGCCGGAACGTCGGTCATCAAATCGGTCGCCTTCGATCTCAGCGGCAGGCAGCTCGCGATGACGGCGGTTCCGAACAGCTATGAGGCGGTGGGCCGCACCGGCAGCGTGCAGGAGTTACGGCGTACCTGGACGGACACCGTCAAAACCCTGGCCGAGCTCTCGGCCAGGATCGAGAACCTCCCTGGCCGCGTTGCCGCTATCGCGGTGACCGGTCAGGGGGACGGCACCTGGATGATCGACGGCGATGGAGAGCCGGTCGGCAAAGGCTGGCTCTGGCTCGATGCGCGCGCAAGCGCCGTCGTCGAGCGGCTGCGGGCTGAAAGCGGTGACGCGGAACGTTTCGCGCGCACCGGCTCCGGTCTTGCCGCCTGCCAGCAGGGCCCGCAGCTTCGCTGGATGAAGGATCACGCACCGGAGATGCTGGAAGGGGCGGCGACCGCATTTCATTGCAAGGACTGGCTCTATTTCAATCTCACCGACAAGCGCGCGACCGATCCCTCGGAGGCGAATTTCACCTTCGGCGATTTCCGCACACGGCAATATTGCGATGATGTGATCGACTTTCTCGGTCTCAAGGACCTCAAGCACCTGCTGCCGGAGATCGTCGACGGTGCTACCACGCATCACCCACTCTCGGCCGCCGCGGCGGCCGCTGCGGGCTTGCCGGCGGGAACGCCGGTCGTGCTCGGCTATGTCGACGTCGTCTGCACGGCACTCGGCGCCGGGCTCTATGAACCCGGAACCGACGCGGGCTGCTCGATCATCGGCTCGACGGGCATGCATATGCGGCTGGCGGCCGGTGCCGATGATGTCCGGCTAAACCAGAACCATACCGGCTACACCATGTGCATGCCGATCCCCAACACCTACGCGCAGATGCAGTCGAATATGGCGGCGACGCTCAATATCGACTGGATTCTGCAATTTGCGGGAGATCTCCTCAAAGGGATGGGGATCGAGAAGTCGAAGAGCGATCTGCTCGCCCATGTGGATCACTGGCTCGCCGAGGCGAAGGAGACTCCGCTTCTCTTCCATCCCTATATTTCGGAGGCCGGGGAGCGCGGTCCCTTCGTCGATGCCGCTGCCCGCGCGTCCTTCGTCGGCCTTTCGATCAATCACGGCTTCGGCGACATGGTGCATGCCGTGTTCGACGGTCTCGCCTTTGCTGCGCGGGATTGTTACGCCGAAATGGGGCCGCTGCCGGCACGCGTGCGTTTGTCGGGCGGGGCGGCTCGCAGCGCCTCGTTGCGGCGCATTCTCGGTGGCGCTCTGGGCGCCAGCATCCAGACGAGCGAACGCGAGGAGGCAGGTGCCGCCGGTGCGGCTATGATCGCAGCCGTTTCGCTGGGAATTCATCCCACCATGGCCGATTGCGTTCGCGAATGGGTTCGGCCGCATCACCGGCCGGCAGAGCCGGCGGATAAGGATCTCGCTCGTCGCTACGACGCAATTTTCCCCGCCTACAAGCAGTCGCGCCTCGCGCTCGAACCCGTCTGGCATGCGCTCTCCCACGCAACCGGAACGGGAAACCAACAGGAAAGACCGCAATGAAGAAGATAGCCATTATCGGCGACCGGTTCATGCTGCCGGATGTTTTTCGCGACAAGATCGTCGAGGCATGCGGCGACGGGCACGAGATAAGCATGCTCGAACTGCCCTGGCCGGACGTGCCGATGGAGCACGGCTACGCAGTCGAAGGCATGGACGGGCTCAAGGAATATCTAGGCAAGCCCGGCGAAATCGTCGATTTCATCGGCGATGCCGAAATTCTGGTGACGCAGCTTGCTCCTTTATCGCGAACGATGCTTCAGGACCTGCCGGGTTTGAAACTCGTCGCCGTGTCACGCGGCGGCCCGGTCAATATCGATATCAAGGCGGCCCGCGATGCAGGGGTCCGCGTCGTCAATGCGCCCGGCCGGAATGCGAGCGCCGTCGCCGAGTTCACGATCGGCGCCATCCTCGCGGAGACGCGCCTCATTCGCGTGGGGCACGAGGCGCTGAGGCGGAGCGAATGGCGCGGCGATCTCTATCGCGCCGACCGCACCGGGCGGGAGCTGTCCGAAATGACCGTGGGCGTCATCGGCTACGGCAATATCGGCACCAGGGTGGTTCGGCTGCTTCGCGCCTTCGGCACCAAAGTGCTCGTCCATGACCCCTATGTTCAGCTCAGCGCCGAGGACCGGAATGCCGGCGTCGAGCATGTTTCCCT
Organism: Sinorhizobium medicae; assembly: GCF_007827695.1. Classification (GTDB taxonomy): domain Bacteria; phylum Pseudomonadota; class Alphaproteobacteria; order Rhizobiales; family Rhizobiaceae; genus Sinorhizobium; species Sinorhizobium medicae. Next base: position 358,299 of record NZ_VITA01000006.1, read on the forward strand.
CGATGATCTGCTCGCCCGTGCGGACCTCGTGACGCTGCATCCGCGCGTGAGCGAAGAGACGAGGAATATGATGAATGCGGAGACCTTCGCGAAGATGAAGCCGGGTGCGATCTTCGTGAACACGGCGCGCGGCCCGCTCTGCGATTATGACGCGCTCTACGAAAACCTCGTCAGCGGTCATCTTGCAAGCGCCATGCTGGAGACTTTTGCCGTCGAGCCCGTGCCGGAAGGCTGGCCGCTCCTGAAACTCCCCAACGTGACGCTGACGCCGCACATAGCGGGAGCGTCGGTGCGTACCGTGACCTATGCGGCTGAAATGGCCGCAGAGGAAGTGCGCCGCTATATCGCCGGTCTGCCGCCGGTCAATCCGTGCTGAGGTGGGACGATGAACGAACTTCAACTGCGCCAGTCGATCATCGATCATTGCCGCCACATGAATGCGATCGGTCTGAACCAGGGCACGTCGGGTAATATCAGCCTTCGGCATGGTGACACGATGCTGATCACGCCCTCCGCAGTCCCCTATGCCGAGATGACGCCGGAGATGATCGTCGCGATGCCGGTCGAGGGCGAGTATGGCGTCTGGTCAGGGCCGAAAAGGCCGTCTGTCGAATGGCCCTTCCATCTGGATATTCTGCGCGCCCGGCCGGATGTCGGCGCGGTGGTCCACACCCATGCGACCTTCTCGACGATCCTTTCGATCGCTCGCAAGCCCATTCCGGCCTGCCACTACATGATCGCCGCCTTTGGCGGCTCGGATGTGCGCGTCGCCGACTATGCGCGCTACGGCACGAAGGCGCTTTCCGAAAAGGTGCTGAAGGCGATGGAGGGACGTTCCGCCTGCCTCATGGCCAATCACGGCATGATCGCGACGGGGTCGAGCCTGGAAAAGGCGATGTGGGCGGCGGTCGAACTCGAGACGATCGCCAAGCAATATTACCACGCGCTCCTGATCGGCGGCCCGGTGATCCTGCCGCAGCAGGAAATCGACGGCGTGCTCGAGGGATTTGCCACCTACGGCCACCAGGACAAGCCGAAGGGCGAGGCCGCCTGACCGCATGACGTCGACAGGAGACAAACACGTGAGTTCCGAAACCGGCACATACGACCTTTTCGTCATTGGCGGCGGCATCAACGGGGCAGGCATTGCCCGAGACGCGGCGGGGCGCGGGCTTTCCGTCCTGCTTTGCGAAAAGGAAGATCTGGCACAGGGCACGAGTTCCCGCTCCGGCAAGCTCGTCCACGGCGGCTTACGCTATCTCGAATATTACGAGTTCCGCCTGGTGCGCGAGGCGCTGATCGAGCGGGAGGTGCTGCTGGAGTCGGCACCTCATATCATCTGGCCGATGCGTTTCGTGCTGCCGCACAATCCGACCGACCGGCCCGCCTGGCTCGTGCGCCTCGGCCTGTTTCTCTATGATCATCTGGGTGGGCGCAAACGCCTTCCCGGTACGCGGATGCTCAACCTGCGCACGGCGCCGGAAGGTGCTCCGATCAAGCCGGCCTATCGCAAAGCCTTCGAATATTCGGACTGTTGGGTAGACGACGCCCGTCTGGTCGTGTTGAACGCGCTCGACGCGAAAAACAAAGGCGCGCGGGTCCTGACCCGTACCGCCTGCACCAGCGTTCGCCGGCGCGGCGAACTCTGGCATGTCGAGATGACCGATGCGGAGACCGGGGCCAGGACCGAAGCCAAAGCGCGTTGCGTGGTCAACACTGCCGGGCCCTGGGTCAACGACGTGATCGGCCGGGTCGCAGGACTGAATTCGAGCCGCAGCGTTCGCCTCGTCAAGGGCAGCCATATCGTCGTGCCGAAGTTCTGGGAGGGGCGTCAGGCCTATCTGGTCCAGAATCCCGACAAGCGCGTGATCTTCATCAATCCGTACCAGAACGACCTGGCGCTGATCGGCACCACCGATATTCCCTATGAGGGGCGGCCGGAGGACGTGTCCGCCGACGATAGCGAGATTGATTATCTCCTGACGTCCGTGAACCGCTATTTCAAGCAGCAAATGACGCCGCGCGACATCCTTCACAGCTTCTCCGGTGTTCGGCCGCTTTACGACGACAATGCCGAAAATCCGTCGGCAGTGACGCGCGACTACATTTTCGAGCTCGATGCCCCGCAAAAGGGCGCCGCCGGGAGGGAAGCGCCGCTGCTCTCGGTATTTGGCGGCAAGATCACGACCTTCCGCAAGCTGTCCGAACACGCCTTGGAGCGACTGAAGCCCTTCTTTCCCGAGATGGGGCCGGCTTGGACGGCGCGCTCGCACCTGCCGGGAGGCGATATGGCGGAAGCGGATTTCGACCAGTTCCTCGGCGAGCTGCGCACACGCCACCAGTGGTTGCCGGCGGATCTCGCCAAGCATTATGCAAGGCTGTACGGCACGCGCGCCGATGAGCTGATCGGCAGCGCTGCCTCGCTCGAGGAGCTCGGCACTGCGTTCACCCCCCTCTTCAGGGAACGGGAAGCCCGCTTCCTCATCGAAAATGAATGGGTGCGCACGGCGGAAGACCTGATCGAACGCCGTACGAAGCACGGCCTGCATATGAGCGAAACGGAGAAGCGGGCGTTCAGCGGCTGGTTCCAGGGTCAGCAGGCGGCGGCGTGAAAAGGAAGAATTGATGTTGCAAAGCCCCGAATTCGAAGCGCTTCTCGATCTCTCCGCCCGCGTCGGCGCGGATACGGACCTCGTTCAGGGGGCAGGCGGCAATACGTCCATCAAGGAGGGCGGAACCCTCTGGATCAAGGCGTCCGGCCTTTGGCTTGCCCATGCCCGTCAGCGCGATGTGATGGTGCCGGTCGCCCTCGGCCCTTTACTCGACGCGCTGGAGCGAGACGACCCGGCGGCGGAGAAGGCTCAGGACTTCGTCGTCAAGGATCTGAACCCCTCGGGTCTACGGCCTTCGATCGAAACCACGGTTCACGCTTTGATGCCGCAGAAGGTGGTGGTGCACGTCCACTGCGTAGAGACGATCGCCACCGCCGTGCAGTCCGACGCGGCGTCGATCGCAGCAGAGAAGCTTGATGGCATTCCCTTCGCTTTCGTTCCTTATGCCAGGCCCGGCCTGCCGCTCGCCAAGGCGATCGCCGAACGGATCGAGGAAGATACCTCGGTCCTCGTGCTCGGTAACCACGGGCTCGCCGTTGCGGCCGAAACGGTCTCAGATTCTGCGCGGCTTCTTGGAGAGGTATCGCAGCGCTTTGCCGCACCGGTGCGCCGGGCGCCGTCCGCCGACATCGAGGCGCTGTCGCGCCTTGCCGTCAACAGCAGCTATCAGCTGCCCGATGACGCGCGGCTGCACGACGCGGCGACCGACCTCGAAAGCTGCAGGATAGCCGCGGGAGGAAGCCTCTACCCTGACCATGTGATCTTTCTCGGAAAGGGATCGGTCATCGCTGCACCGGGCGACAACGCATCCTCGCTCGAAGAAGGTTTCCTTCGCGGAGGGGAAAGTCTGCCGCCGGTTCTTCTTTTTCCGGGGAAGGGCGCCCTGGTGCTCAAGGATGTCTCTGCCGGGGCGCTCGCCATGGCGCGCTGCCTTTCGGACGTAACCGCGCGCATCCCTGACAGCGCCCGTCTGCGCTATCTCACCGATGCGGAGAACGCCGAACTCCTCGGCTGGGACGCGGAAAAATACCGCCAGCAGTTGAATCGCGCAGGCCAGGTGCTGCAATGAGCGGGGCAAGCGGGTTTGTCCTCGGCATAGACATGGGCACATCCGGTGCGCGAGCCGTGGCGATGACGGCTGCGGGCGAGGTGGTGGCATCGGGGTCGGCCAAACTTGCCGCTTTTTCCGATGATCATCGCGATCCGGTCGGCTGGTGGAAGGCGGTACGGGCCGCGCTCGCGGAGACGCTGGCGGAAATTGAGGTGGCGCATGCGCGCGCCATCTGTATAGACGGTACATCGGGTACGATGCTCCCGGTCGCAGCCGATGGCGCACCTCTTGCGACGCCGCTGATGTACAACGACCCGGTTCCCGATTCGGCCATTATCGAGCGTATAGCCGCCCATGCGCCTGAGGAGAGTGCGGCCCACGGCGCGACTTCGGGTCTGGGTAAGCTTTTGACCTTCCAGCCGCTGCCCGGCGTCTTTCGCGTCATCCATCAGGCGGACTGGCTCGCCGGTCATTTCACCGGGCTCTACGACGTCAGCGACGAGAACAATGCGCTGAAGACCGGCTACGATCCGGTAGCCCGCAAATGGCCGGACTGGCTCGCGCGGACCGGCGCGCGCGCCGATCTGCTGCCGGATGTGCTGCCGGCAGGGTCGCCGATCGCGACGGTCTCGCCCGCGGCGGCCGAAGCTTTCGGGCTGCCGAGCGAAGTGCTCGTCGTCGCAGGCACGACAGACGGCTGCGCCTCCTTCCTTGCGACCGGCGCTGACCGGCCGGGTGACGCCGTCAGCGCGCTGGGCACGACGCTGACCGTGAAGATGCTGTCCGATAAGCCGCTCTTTGCGCCGCAATACGGGCTCTACAGCCACCGGATCGGCGACATGTGGCTCGCCGGCGGTGCCTCCAACACGGGCGGCGCGGTGCTTGCTGCGCATTTCGAAACCGGGCGGATCGCCGCCCTCTCGGAGAGCATCGATCCGGCGACGGACACGGGGCTCGACTTCTATCCCCTGCTGAAACCGGGCGAACGGTTTCCCGTTGCCGATCCCGCCTTCCTTCCGCGCATGGAGCCCCGGCCGGCGGAGGACGCGGAATTCCTGAAGGCTATATTCGAGGGGATAGCGGGCGTCGAACGCCTTGCTTACGAACGTCTGGTCTCGCTCGGCAGTCCCGCCTTGCGGTCGATCCGCACCGTTGGCGGCGGCGCGAAGAACGCGACGTGGACTGCGATCCGCAAGCGCAAGCTCGCCGTTCCCTTCCTCCCTGTGCTTTCGGAAGAGGCTGCCGCCGGCGCGGCGCGCCTGGCTCTTTCCGGGGCGAGAGAGGCGGGCCTGTTATGAGTTCAATCCGTGAAATTCCAGGTCTGTCTGCGATCGCCGGCGCCTTCGATGCCTTTCTCGTCGATCAGTATGGCGTGCTGAGAGATGGTCGCGGACCTTATCCCGGCGCGGCGGAAACGCTTGTACGACTGAAGCAGGCCGGAAAGCGGGTCATCGTCCTCTCCAATTCCGGCAAACGCTCGACGGAGAACGACCGCCGGCTCGCGGAACTCGGTTTCGAGCGGGGAAGCTGGGACTGGTTTCTGACCTCGGGAGAGGTTGCCTGGCGGCTTTTGAAACGGGAGTCCGAAGGTGAGAATGGCGCAGCGCGCAAATGTCTTCTGATCAGTCGCGATGGTGATCTATCGCCGCTCAACGGCCTGAATTTCGTCCGCACCGAGAGCGGCGATGAGGCCGACACCGTGCTTCTGGCGGGGAGCGAGGGCGATGTCCACCCGCTTTCCTATTACGAAGACCTGCTCGGGCCGGCCGCCCGCCGGGGCGTGCCGTGCCTCTGCACCAATCCGGACAAGGTGATGCTGACGCGGAGCGGCCCCGCCTTCGGCGCGGGGCGCATCGCCGAGCTTTACGAGGAGATGGGGGGGCATGTGCGCTGGATCGGCAAGCCCTTTGCCGACATCTACGACTTCGCTCTCGATTTTCTCGGTTGCCCGGAACCCGGGCGGGTCTGCGCAATAGGCGACAGCGTCGAGCACGACATCGGCGGAGCCGCGTCGGCGGGCTTGGCCTCGGTGCTCGTCGCCACGGGCATTCTGGAACACCGGTCGGACGAGGAACGCCGGCAGCTCTTCAGGGAGCACGGTGCTTCGCCCGATTTCATCCTTTCCAAATTTGCTTGGTAGCAAGGAGCGCGCAATGGCCTTCACGCTGTCGCTCAACACCAATCCGCTGGTCAACCGCTTTGCCGAGGCGGACGATCTGATCGACACCATCGCCGACAAGATCCGCATCGGCCATGTCCAGCTCACCCATGAATTCGTCAATCCCGGCTGGCCTGCGTCGACCATCAACAAGGCGCTCCGGCAATTTCGAACCGCGCTCGCCCGAACCGGCGTGAAGATCACGTCCGGGATGACGGGCCCCTACGGCCGTCTCAACCATTTCGGCCACCCGGACTCGGATGTCCGGCGCTACTATGTCGACTGGTTCAAGACCTTTGCCGATATCTCCGCCGAGCTCGGCGCTTCCGGCATGGGGACGCAGTTCGCGATCTTCACGCTCAGAGACTATGACGATCCGGCGCGACGCGAGGAACTGATCGCGATCGCCATTGACTGCTGGCGCGAAGTTGCTCAGCATGCGAAGGCGGCAGGCCTCTCCTATCTGTTCTGGGAGCCGATGTCGGTCGGCCGCGAGTTTGGTCACACGATCGCAGAGTGCAGGGCGCTCGATCAACGCCTGGCCACGGCCGGGTTCTCGATCCCGATGAAGATGATGGTCGATATCGACCATGGCGACGTGACATCGCCCAACGCTGCCGACGTCGATCCTTATGCCTGGGCACAGGCCTTTCCTAAACAGTCACCCATCATTCATATCAAGCAGTCGTCCATGAACAAGGGCGGGCACTGGCCCTTCACAGCCGCCTACAACAAAGATGGCCGCATCACGCCGGAACGCCTGTTAGATGCAGTAAGGAGGGGAGGCGGTACGGACAATGAGATCTGTCTCGAGCTCTCCTTCCGCGAGCGCGAGCCGACCGACCGCAACGTGGTGGAAATGATCCAGGAGTCGGTCGAATTCTGGGAACCTCATATCGATACCGGCTTTAACAATCCCAAATGATCACTATAAATCGTAACAAAATCGCATGTTTGAGTTGAAATATCACATATAGATGTTATCTTTTCCGAGGGTGGCGAAACGGCCAGACCGACGGAAATGTTACGATGAAACCGGACGACAGGCGGCAGGCGATCATGGATGTCCTCATGGAAGCGGGAACGGCTTCCGTCGAGGAGCTCAGCTTCCGCTTTGGCGTCAGCAAGATGACCGTGCATCGGGATCTCGACGATCTCGAGCAGGCAGGGCTCCTGCGAAAGGTTCATGGCGGTGCTTCCATCCAGTCGAGCCCGCAGTTCGAAAGCGATTTCCGCTATCGCGAGAAGATCGCGACGAGTGAAAAGCGCCGCCTTGGCGAGTACGCCGCGACCCTGGTCGAGCCGGGCCAGAGCGTCATAATCGACGACAGCTCGACGGCTGGCGCGATTGCCGGTTTTCTCAAGGATATTCGCCCGCTCACGGTCATTACCAATAACCTTGGCGTCATCACCGATCTGTCCGGTGTCCCGGGTATGAACCTGATCGCGCTGGGCGGCCATTACAGCAAGAGGTTCAACGGGTTTTTCGGCGTCGTCACCGAGGAGGCGCTGCGATCTCTGCGCGCGGACGTGGCGTTCCTGTCAAGTTCGGCGGTCGAGGGAACGGCCGCCTTCCACCAGGACCAGGAAGTGGTTCAGATCAAGCGTCAGATGGTGAAATCGGCCAACCGCAAATATCTCCTGGTGGACCACGGCAAGTTCGGCCGTTCGGCCTTGCATTTCCTGATGGGGCTCGAGGCCTTCGACGCGGTTCTGACCGGGAGCGAAGTGTCCGACGGGCACGCAAGGGAACTGGGAGACGCCGGCGTCGGGCTCCTCAGGATCGACAACCAGAAAATAATGGAGAAGGCATGAGCAAGTCGGGGCTCTGGGTCGGCACGAGCTGGAAGATGAACAAGACGTTGGCGGAGGCCATGGTCTTCGCCGATGGTCTTGCGGCCGCAGACGCGACGCGCGACGCGCGCATTCAACGCTTCGTCGTCCCTCCGTTCACGGCCGTACGACAAGTCAAGGAAAGGCTGAACGGAACCAGCGTCAAAGTCGGTGCGCAGAACATGCATTGGGACGATGCGGGAGCCTGGACCGGCGAAATTTCACCGATGATGCTCAAGGACTGCGGTCTCGATATCGTCGAGCTTGGTCACAGCGAACGGCGCGAGCATTTCGGCGAAACCGACCGAACCGTGGGCCTGAAAACCGCGGCCGCCGTGAAGCACGGTCTGGTGCCGTTGATCTGCATCGGTGAGACGCTCGCCGAACGCGAGGCAGGTGAAGCGGACACGGTGTTGAGGCGCCAGGTGGAAGGCGCCCTTGCATTCCTCGGGGGCGCGGCAAGGACGGCCCCTGTTCTCCTGGCTTACGAGCCGGTCTGGGCGATCGGCGTCAACGGCATACCGGCGACAGCCGGCTACGCCGACGCCCGCCACAAGATCATTGCCGACGTCGCTCAGCGTGCGCTCGGGGTGAAGGTTCCGGTGCTCTATGGCGGCAGTGTCAATCCCGGAAATTGCGAGGAACTGATCGCTGAGCCGCACATCGACGGGCTCTTCATCGGCCGCTCCGCCTGGGAGGTTGGCGGCTATCTCGACATCTTGCAACGCGTAGCCCGGGCGATCTGAGCATCGACGGGTCAGGCATCAACATCTGAAAGGAAACGACATGAAAATCGCGATTGGAGCCGACAGCGCCGGTAAGCCCCTGCTCGACGTCATCGCCGCGCATCTCGCCACGAAAAGCGGCCTCGAAGTGAAGGACCTGAGCCAGTCCGGCTATTATGCCGATCTCTCCCGAGATCTGGCGCAGACGATCACGGCAGGCGAAAACGAGCGTGGCATCCTGATCTGCGGTACCGGCATTGGCGTATGCATCTCCGCCAACAAGGTGCCCGGCATCCGCGCCGCGCTTACCCACGACACCTATTCGGCCGAGCGGGCAGCCAAGTCCAATAATGCCCAGATCATCACCATGGGCGCACGCGTTATCGGCCCGGAATTGGCGAAATCGATCGTCGACACCTGGCTTGCCTCCGAATTCGACCCGAACGGGCCGTCTGCGGCGAATGTCGACGCGATCGATCGTCTGGATGCGGTGAAGTAACAGTCCCGAGTTCTGCGGCGCATGCTGATCCTCCCTCATGCGCGCAGCGAGACGCCCGGCAGCAATGCCGGGTGTTTTCGTTGTGGTGCGCCCGGCATGGGCGCACTCCTGTGGAAAGTCCCGCCACGTTCTGCCGCTATCGGCCGGTAGGCTGATGCCTGTCCCACGCGCCGTCCTCAAGGCGGCGATCTTCGATGAGCTTCCCCACTGCAAGGAGGTCGGGCGCGGCACTCAGTACCCGCGCTATGGCGGCATTCTCCGGGCCCTTGCAGCCGAAGTTGAACACGAGGCGGTCGGTGCGGTCCTGGTCCGTCCAGGTCACCGCCACGGATGCGTGATCGGTCGCCATTCGGCGGCATCGAGGATGGCCCGTTGTGATGTCTTCCATTCCTCTTGGGCGGTAGGGTGCCAAGGCGCCCTGGAAGGCGGACCATTCTCCCGGCGTAATGGAGAACCGGTGTTTGCCGAGAACCGTCGTGAAGCGGCGACCCTCGAATATCCCGCTCTCGGCGGCGGTTGCCTCGAATCTATATACAGGGCACTCACCCAGGCAAGGGCCGTGCTCGAAGGTGATGCTTTGACCAAGCGCTGAAACGCCAGGCGCCATGGCCAGAGTGATTGCGATTGCTGCTCTCGTGATGATCGGCATGAAATTGGTCCCGCTGTCGAGAGCGAATGCTACTCCACAGGCCTCAAAGCGCCAATTGCGTGGCAGAATAGAAGATCTAAGCACAGCCGCCCAGTCATCCTGGGATTGTTTGCTTTGCCGGTCTCTCGTGCCCATCGGCGTCCCGCCCGGATTCCGCTCGGTGCTTCATACCTGGGGATGGGAACCCTCTGCTCCGCATGACTCTCTTACCACCAGAGAACAGGAAAGCCTCTGGATGCCAGTGTCGATGGCTTCATCGCGCGTAAGGGCAAGGATAGCCAATCCGGCCTGGCGGCCGAGTTCTTTCAGTTCCATGTCGACCGTCGTGAGCGGCGGCCGCGTCTGGCGTGAAATAACCTCCCAGTTGTCAAAGCCCACGACAGCAACGTCGTTGGGGACCGATAGATCCAGGTCACGCAGAGCGTCGATCACGCCGCGGGCGATCTCGTCGCTCCCGCAAAAAATGGCGTCGGGCTGTTTGCCTCCTTGTGAAAACACTTTCTCCGTCGCCACATATCCCCAATCCTCGCTCCAGTCGCCAAAAAATACTTCCGGGCTCCGGTCACAGCTCTCACGATAAGTCTCCGCCCTGATCCGTGCTGCCAGATAGTCCTGCGGGCCGGTGATATGAACGATGCGGGAGTAGCCGAGACGCTTCAGGTGAGTCACCGCCAGACGGGCGCCTTGGGCATCGTCCGGGACGAAACTGACATTCTGATTTGGCCCCTGCGCGAAAACATAGACGACAGGGATAGGCAGATTGAGCAATTCGACAGGCGGCTCCAGATCCAGTCGCGTCGCGGTGAAGATGATACCGTCGACCTGCTTCTCCAGAAGAGCCTGCAGATGAGACGTCGCCAGCCTTTGATCGTTGTTTGTCGCACACAGGAAAACGGAAATGCCGTGATCGACGAGGGCTTCGGAAACACCCGCTGCCATAGGCAATGTAAGCCTGCCATAGGTGTCGTTTGTGATCATGCCAATGGTGAAGCTTCGCTTGCTGAGCAGGCTTCGGGCGAGCGCATTGGGAAGGAAACCGATCTCCTGGGCGATCCGCTTGACCTTGTCCCTGGTTTCGATGTTGACGCGGCCAGTCTCGTTAAGGGCGTTTGAAGCGGTCGAGATGCTCACTCCCGCCGCCAGCGCGACGTCCCGCAGAGTGCGTCGGCGATGGAAGATCTTTCGCATCCCTGGATTCCCGTTTCATGTGCAAGAACCTTTTACCAGTTGAAATCGCTCATGCAAAAAGGTTTTTGCACGTTGGGAAACGCAAATTATCGACAATCGCGTAAAACTCACCTAGCGTTCACTTCGCGTCAGCACGGCAATGCGACAGACCACCAAAAAAGGGGAACGCCATGCGCAAAAGAAGTATCATGCTAGCTGCACTTATCCTGGCAGCTACATCGTCACTCGCCAAAGCCGAGGAGGTTACCCTTTGGGTGCGAACTTCGTCGGGCGCGGTGCTTCAGGGGCTTGCGGACAAGTATAACGCCTCACACGACGACAAAGTTGTCGTCACGCAGATTACGGCCGAGCAGATGGTTCCGAAACTCGGTGCAGCGATCGCCGGTGGTTCGCCACCGGACGGTGCAGTGCTGGACCTGATTTATCTTCCTACCTTTGCAGCCAGCGACAGCCTGGAGGACGTCACCGATTTCGTCAAAGGACTGCCTTATGCGGAGGCACTCAGTCCGTCTCACATCCGTTTGGCGACCTATGAAGACAGAATCTACGGCCTGCCTGCTCTGCCTGACGCATCCATCATCGCTTATAACACGGAACTCTTCGAAAAGGCTGGCCTCGATCCCAAGAAAGCCCCGGCCTCCCTTGCCGAGATCGTCGACTACGCGAAGAAGATACGCGGCATCGGCGAGGATACCTACGGTTTCTATTTCGTCGCGAACTCGGGCAGCTGGCTGATCTACGATTTTCTGCCTCACATCTGGGCGGCGAACGCGGACGTCCTGACGGATGATGGACGAGAGGCGACCATCGATACGCCAGCCATGCGCGAAACGATAGCTGCCTACCGGGACATGTGGAGTGCCGGCGCCGTGCATCCGACGTCCAGATCGGGCAATGGCAACAATGCAGTCGAGGCCTTCGCCTCCGGCAAGGTCGGAATCCTGATGACGGGTTCGTACATCGTGAACCTGCTCACCAACAAATATCCTGACGTCAAATTTGATGTTGCACCGATCCCAGGCCCGAGCGGTGGCGTCTCCAGTTTCGCTGGTGGCGACACTCTTTCTCTGATGAAGGGCATCAGCGAGGAGAAGAAGAAGGTCCTGCTCGACTTCGTCGAGTTCTATATGCAGCCCGAGCAGCAGGTCTATATCACGAAGGAGTCGGGCATGCCCTCGCGAACCGACCTCGCCGGCGAGGCATATGCGCAGTTCGACAAGCGCAATCTGGTCGCCTACGACATACTGGCCAACGCCCGCACGCCTTACACCTTCTCGTCCGACGAACTGTTCGTCAGCCGCACGGGTCCTTTCCTTAACCTCATCCAGGGTTCGATCTTTGGCGATGACGTCGACGGCGCGATCGCCAAGGCTCAGGATGGGTTCAGCAAGATCCTCGAACGGACCAACCCCTGAATCAAGTCGAGGGCGCGCTTCCGGCGCGCCCCGCGCCCCGCGCCCAGCAACAGCTTGGCTGCCGATACGAACTGCCGCAAGGCGGCCGACATCTCAACTGGCAGAAGGACCTCGCACCTTGGTGTCAACGCCCAAGAGAGAACAGGCGCGCGCCGCTCGAGCGGAAGCCGCCGATCGCGAGCCGCATGGCTGGCTCGGGCTCGTCTTCATCGCGCCCAGCATGGTTTTCATAGGCGGTCTTTTCGTCATCCCGCTGGTGATGACGGCTTGGATGAGTTTCTATCACTGGCCACTGCTCGGACGTAGGAAGTTCATCGGCCTGGACAACTACGCCGAACTGCTTGGTGACACGCAGCTCTGGCAGTCGCTTGGCTTCACGCTGCTCTATACGGTCCTGGTGACAGCGGCGATCCTGGTCGTCGCCTTTCCGCTGGCGCTGCTCGTAGATCGACCGCTGCGTAACACGGGAATCTTCCGGACGATCTATTTCATGCCGGTCGTTATCGGTTTCGGGGCCGCCTCCACATTATGGATGTGGCTCCTCAATCCGGACAGCGGCGTCTTCTCCCGCCTGCTTTTGGGCCTGGGCATAGTAGATGCCGCTCCGCGCCCGCTCGAGAGCTTCTGGCCGGCGCTGGCCGTGGTCATCCTGATGGTCGTCTGGAAAACCGCGGGCTTCACCATGGTCATCCTGCTCACCGGACTTCAGAGCATTCCACAGGAAATCGCTGAAGCTGCGAAGATCGATGGTGCCAACGCGTTCAGCCGTTTCCGCAGGATTACGCTGCCCCTGATGCGCAACGCGCTGTTGCTCGCCCTTGTTCTGAACATCACCTCTTCGATGCTTGCATTCGACCAGTTCTTTATCATCACACAGGGTGGCCCCGAAAACAGCACGATCTCGGCCGTGTTCTCGATCTACCTGGCGTCGTTCTCGTCCTATCGCCTCGGCTACGGCTCGGCTCTCTCCTTTGCCCTGCTCGTCGTCCTCGTCGCGATCAGCTCCATTCAGCTCAGCTTCATGCGCCAGCGTCCGGAGGAGGGTCGATGAGAAAACTAACCACGCTGCACGGCCGCCCGGCGTCGGAACGTCTCGGCGACGCAGCCCTCCTTTTGATTTCGCTGCTGCTTGCGATCTTTTTCCTGATGCCTATCGTCTGGTCGGTAGCCAACTCCTTCAAACCGGCGGCCGAAGCGCTCGCCAATCCCGTCGCGCTGTTTTCAAAGGCGTTTTCGCTGGAGAACTACCGAAGGCTGGAAGATGTCGGTGCTGGCTGGTACGTGTATGCGGCCAACTCGGTGCTTATCGCATTGGGCACGATCGTCCTCACGGTGCTGATCGCGGTCCCGGCCGGATACGGGTTCGCCAAGTTCCGGTTCCCCGGTCAGTCGCTCATTTTCGTCGTCGTGATGGCGACGATGATGATCCCCTTCCAGTCAATCCTGACACCTCTCTTCCTGATCCTGAAGTTCCTCGGTTTGCAGAACAACCTGTTCGGCCTGGTCCTCGTCTACACGACATTTCAGCTGCCATTCTCCATCTTCATGATGCGCAATTCATTCGATGCGATCCCGAGCGCATTGATCGAAGCGGCACGGATCGATGGCGCGTCGCAATGGGCGCTTCTTCGACGGATTATGATGCCTTTGGCGCTCCCAGGCGTAGCGACCGTGGCAATGTTCGCCTTCCTTAATTCCTGGAACGAATTTCTGGCGGCGCTGATCTTTCTGTCGGACCAGAACAAGTTCACCCTGCCGATCATGCTCGTCAATGTTTCCTCCGGCATTTACGGGATCATTGACTGGGGCGCACTCCAGGCCGGAATCACCGTCACGATGTTTCCCTGCATCGTGCTGTTTCTCGCCTTGCAACGCTACTACGTGCGCGGTCTGACGGCCGGCGCAGTGAAATAATCCGCGGCATCTGCAGAAGGAGTTTGCATGTCCTTGCCCCAAAACAAGGCCGCCGAAGTCAAGCCACGCGCCTTCGAGCGTTTTGTGCCTGTCGACCACACTCGCGTAGCCTTTGATGGCGGGTTCTGGCAGAGTTGGTCGGAAACCGTCCGAAGCGTCACTATACCCACTCAGCACAGGCGCCTCGAAGAGGAGGGCTTCCTCGAAGTCCTGGATTTCGAAAAGCCGCCGTCACCACTCGTCCGCCCTATCCAGCCCAGCGGACTGTCGATGCAACATTTCTTCGACTCTGACTTCGGCAAATGGATTGAGGCTGCGAGCTATACGCTCAAGAACCATCCTGATCCGGACATTGAAGCCAAGATCGATGCGATCGTGGAAAGGCTGGAGCACGGACAGATGCCAGATGGCTATCTGAACAGCTGGTTCATCCGGCGCGAACCGGACAAGCGCTGGACCAACCTGCGCGACCTGCATGAAATGTATTCGATGGGCCATCTGATCGAGGGAGCCGTGGCCTATTTCGAGGCTACCGGAAAACGGCGGTTCCTGGACGTGATGATCCGTGCCGTCGATCACATCATCGACACTTTCGGGACGGAGCCGGGCAAACTGCGCGGCTACGATGCCCATGAGGAAGTCGAACTGGCGCTTGTGAAGCTTTATCGCTTAACCGGCGACCCCAGGCACCTGAAACTCGCTACCTATTTCGTCGACGAGCGCGGCCGAATGCCGTCCTACTTCGACGAGGAAACGCGCCGGCGGGGGGAGAATCCGGCCGATTATGTCTACGGGACCTATGCCTACAGTCAGGCGCACATGCCCGTCCGCAATCAGACGCAAGTCGTTGGCCATGCCGTGCGAGCTATGTATCTCTTCTCAGCGATGGCGGACCTAGCCTATGAAAATGACGATCCTAGCCTAAAGCACGCCTGCGACCGCCTGTTCGACAATCTGATAGGCCGTCAGCTTTACATAACCGGAGGTCTCGGGCCATCCGCATCCAACGAAGGCTTCACGCGCGAATATGATCTGCCGAACACGACGGCCTATGCGGAGACATGTGCCGCGGTCGCGCTTGGTCTGTGGAGCCATCGCATGGCGCAGCTTGACCTGGACAGCAGGTTCACCGACGCCCTGGAAACAATTCTATTCAACGGCGCGCTTTCTGGAATTTCGCGAGACGGTGAGCACTATTTCTACGAGAACGTGCTCGAAAGCCACGGCCAGCATCGCCGCTGGAAATGGCATTACTGCCCATGCTGCCCGACGAACATCGCCCGCTTCATAACGTCGCTGGGCCAGTACTTCTATTCTGCAAAGCGGGACGAAATCGCTGTCCACCTCTACGGTGCCAACACAGCCGAGCTGGAAATCCAGGGCCAATTCGTGCGACTTCGGCAAGAAACCAGCTATCCGTGGGATAAGGATGTTCTTCTCGCCCTTGGTCTGGTTGCGCCGACCCGGCTCACCTTCAGGCTGCGAATCCCTGGCTGGTGCCGTAACGCCCGGTTGTGGGTAAACGGAGAGCAAATGGACCTCGGCGCATCGCTTGAAAAGGGCTATGCGGTCGTGAACCGCGAATGGGTCGACGGGGATGAAATCCGTCTGACTTTCGAGATGCCAGTGGAGCGCCTCTACGCCCATCCAGCAGTAGGGGAGGACGCGCAGCGTGTCGCTCTTAAGCGCGGTCCGGTCGTCTATTGCGTCGAGGAGACGGACATTGGCACGGAACCCCAGCGCCTGAGAATCTCAGCGGACACCAACCTCACCCCGCGCTTCGACGAAACCCTGCTTGGCGGTGCCGTCGTGCTTGAGGGAGAAGCATTGGAAGCCGATGCCGAGGATTGGGGGCCAACGCTCTATTGCAACAGGCCACCTTCCTTGAAGGGAAGAACGTTCAAGGCGATACCCTATCACCTCTGGGCCAATCGTGACGAGGGCGCAATGCAGGTCTGGCTGACGGAGAAGTAGGAGGAAAGAATGGCACGGCTCCAACTCAGAAACGTAGTCAAATCATACGGAATCCACGAGGCCGTGCGGGGCGTCAGCCTCGACATCGACGATAAGGAGTTCGTCGTCTTCGTCGGACCGTCGGGTTGCGGAAAATCAACCACGCTGCGGATGATCGCAGGCCTCGAACACATATCCCGCGGCGAGATAGCCATCGGCGATGAGGTGGTGAACCGCCTCGGCCCCGGGAAACGCGACATCGCAATGGTGTTCCAGAATTATGCCCTCTATCCGCACATGTCTGTCCGCGAAAACATCGCTTTCTGCCTGGAGCAACAGAAGCTGCCGAAGGCGGAGATACAGCAAAGGATTGCCACTGCCGCCGAAACTCTGCACATCACGGAATTGCTCGACCGTCGCCCTGGGCAGCTTTCAGGTGGCCAACGTCAGCGCGTGGCAATGGGCCGGGCGATCGTGCGAAATCCGAAGGTCTTCCTGTTCGACGAGCCGCTCTCCAACCTGGATGCAAAACTGCGAGTGAAGATGCGAACGGAGATCAAGCGGCTTCATCAGTTGATCCCGACGACCACCGTCTACGTCACGCATGACCAGGTGGAGGCCATGACTATGGCAGACCGCGTGGTGGTCATGAACAAGGGGATGGTCGAACAGATGGACGAACCGCAGAAGCTCTATCTCAAGCCTGCGAGCAAGTTCGTCGCTGGTTTCATCGGCTCCCCCTCCATGAACTTCCTGCCCGCGCGTTTGGCCGGAGAAGCCACGGATCTTCATCTGGTGCTGGAAGACGGCACGCGGCTTGCCGTTCCGGCCAGCAGGGCCGATGACTTCAAGCATCACCTCAACCGAAGCGTCATCTTCGGAATCCGGCCGGAATCCATCTCCAGCCACTGCGACCGTCCTGGCTGGGTGCCGATCGATGCCGCCGTCGATCTCGTCGAGCCGCTCGGCGCGACTTCGATGGTGTATTTCAATGTGGGAAAGACCGGGCTTTGCGCCAGTATCGATTCCGAGTTCGCCCCCAAAGCTCGGACAAGACTTCCGTTCTCAATCAACATGAACCAGATGCATCTCTTCGATCCGGAAACCGAGCGCTCTCTGGCCTGTTGAGCGCGCTGGAAGGGCATTGTTGCGATCAAGCGAACGGCTCGGTGGGGCCTTCGGCGGGCGCCGTAAACCAGACGGGGCCGTCTTTGCTCATGTAGATGTGGTCCTCGAGGCGAACGCCGAACGCTTCCGGAACGACGATCATAGGCTCGACCGAGAAGCACATACCTTCGGAGAGGGCGAAGTGATTACTGCGGACAATATATGGCTCCTCGTGAATTTCGAGGCCGATCCCGTGCCCGGCGCGGTGAGGAAGACCCGGGAGTTTGTAGTCCGGCCCGAGCCCGTTGCGAACGAGAACGTCTCGGGCAGCCGAATCAAGGCTGCCGCATGTGGCTCCGATGTGAGCAGCTTCGAACACGGCCAGCTGAGCTTCCCTCTCGATAGCCCAAATACGAGCGAATTCGGGCGTCGGGTCATCGATCATATAGGTCCGGGTCAGGTCCGAGTGGTAGCCGCCAATGCGGCAGCCGGTGTCGACCAGCACCACGTCGCCGGGCTTGTAGACCTGTTCCCCCTCCGCCCCATGGGGCAGCGCAGTCGCATCTCCGAAGGAGACGATACAGAAACTGGAGCCGCCTGGAGCGCCGAGCAGCCGATGCTGATCGTCGATGTAGCGCCTGACCTCCGACGCTGAAATCCCAGGTTTGATGAACTTATGCGCGCGCCGATGCACCTCCAGGGTCAGGTTCATCGCGAACTGGATGATCTCGATCTCGGCCGCAGATTTCAACCTTCGTTGGGCACGGATAAGCGGACCTCCGTCAATCAGCCTGCGGGCCGCAATTTCCCCCACCAGAGCGTTATACGCAAACAACGGCAGTGAATCATCGACAGCGAGTGTCGCCTCAGGAGGCAGAAGCGATGCGACGAGGGCGGCACTGCTTTCCTCCTCCTGCCATGCGCGGATTTCACCTGGTTCGCGTGACAGGGTCTCGACCCGGCTCAGCTCGAACGCGGGGGCGATATAGATCAGGTCGGAACCCGTGATGAGAGCGCCGAGGAACCGTTCGCTGGCGTGCCACTCCAGCCCTGTATAGTAGCGGAGACTTTCCGTAGAACCCAGCAGGAGCCCGCCGACGTTCCGCTCCGAAAGAGTGGCCCGCAAACGGGATATGCGCGTTTGGCGCTCCGTACTGGTGATCGCCGGATAATTCGCCATCCTGGACTCCGCTCAACAAGGGTGGAGGGACATTACTAAGCGATTTGGATTCAGGTTGTCGACAAGATATTGGGGCGTTGACGAAGTGCCGAACCTCGCGGACAGCCGGAGCTTCAGACCCTTACCACTTCTTGCTGAGCTTGAGCGTGAACGTTCTGCTTTCGCCATAACCGCAGGTCAGAAGCCCCTGGCATCCGCTGACATATTCCTTGTCGAAAAGGTTGGCGACATTGAGCGATGCCGTCCAGTCGTTCTTCTCGTAGCGGATGGCGGCATCCACGAGCGTCGCCGCGGGGACTTTCTTCGTGTTTGCAGCATCGGCCCAGGACTCGCCCTGGCGGCGTACACCTGCGCCGAGGCTCATGCCCTCGAAAGCGCCGCTGGTCACGGTGTAATCGAGCCACAGGGCAGCTTGTGTCTCAGGTATCAGGTAGGGCGACTTGCCGAGCAGCGACGGATTGGTGTCCTCCGTGATCTCGAGGTCGGTATAGGTGAACGCCGAAATGATCTTCCAGTTATCGTCGATGTTCACCTTGCCCTCGAGTTCGAAGCCGCGGGAGCGCACCTCGCCGAGTTGCGTGGAAATTCCGAGCGTATCGGTCACCTGCACGTTTTGTTTGGTGATCTGGAACAGCGAGGCGGTGATCAAGCCGTCGATAAATGTCGGCTCGTATTTGATTCCCGCTTCGTACTGGTATCCCTCCTCGGGTCTCAAGGGCACCAGGGTCGTGATGGCAGGATCGGGGTTCGAGTCGCGCGAACCTACAAGCGGGTTGAAGAAGGTGGCGACGCTCACATAGGGGGTGAGACCGTTGTCGAACTCGTAACCGAGGCCGGCTCGGCCACTGAGTGCGCCGTCGTCATATCCGAAGTTGGATGGACCGGCCCAGGCGGTAGCCCCGTTCTTGAGGTCGGTGTCGACATAGTCGTAGCGCCCATTGAGCGTAACGAGCCAACCGTCGCCGAAGCGCACCTGGTCCTGAGCATAGATGCCTATCTGCTGCTGCGTGAAAATCTGATTGATATAAACGGCCGTCGGGCCCTGTGGTACCCCATAGACCGGATCGGTGGGGCTGATCGGCGTCGCGCCTCCCGAAGCCCCGATATGGTCGAGGCGGTAATATTTGTAATCGAGGCCGGCCACGAACGTGTGATTCGTCGTGCCCAGATCGAAATCCGTCTCGGCGCGATTATCGATCGAGAAGCTGTCCACCTTCGACGTCGCCTCAAAGCCTATGCGGTTCAGAAGGTAGTCTGGAGCGATGGGCTCTATATTGCCGAAGCCGGGGCCGACATAGCCGTAGGGATAAGGGTATTTCTCATGCTTGTGAAGATGGGCGTAGCGTGCATTCTGGGTGAAGGTCCAGCCGCTGTCAAAATCGTGCTTGAACTCGTAGCCGAGCATCTGCTGGGCATAGGTTCCCTCGTCGAGGTCAGGTTCGCCGAAATAGGCATCCCGATCGATCTTGCCGAAGGGCGCGTCGACCACGGTTCCGACATAGGGCAGAAAGCCGTTGCCGACATGCACCTGGTCAAGGCCCTGGAGCAGCCCAAACACCGTCAGGCTGGTCGCATCATCCGGCGCATAGGTCACCTGCGGCAGGATGAAGCCGCGGAGGTCCTCGGAATAATCTGAATAATTGTCGCCGCCGGCGATCTTGCCGGTCAGGCGATAGCGTACGGTTCCGTCATCAGTCAGCATGTCATTCACGTCGAAGCCGGTGAAGGCGTTGCCGTCGCTGTTGATGCCCGCCTCGGTATAGTAGAGCGGCTCGTCAAGCGGTCTCTTGCTGATCAGATTTATGATACCGCCGGGATTGGACCCGCCATAGAGGACGGAGGCCGGCCCCTTCAGCACTTCGATCCGTTCCAGCATGAAGGGGTCGATCTGAAAATTGCCGAAGCCGAAACTGAAGAGCGGCAGACCGTCGAGGAAGAGACCCGTCTGGGCCGCATCGAAACCGCGAATAAAGAACCAGTCCGTGTCCGGATCGGTGCCGAAAGGCGCCGACAGGACCCCTGGCGTATAGCGCAAGGCTTCATCGACCTTGTTGACCACGGCGCGGTCGTCCAGTTCCTCGCGGCCGACGACGGAGACCGACTGAGGGATTTCGGTAATCTGGGTCGCGGTCTTGGAACCGGTCGCGCTCGCCTTGGCAACATAACCCTCGACAGGTCCCGTAGCGCCCGCGCCCGCCGTATTGCCCCCTTCTACAATTATCCGCTCAAGCTGTGTGGCATCGCCATCCTGCGCAAAAGCCAATCCGCTTGTCACCAGCGGCGCAAGCGCCACCCCGCTCGCCAGAAGGTTTCTAAGATGCGCTCCGCGAACTCTGCATTTCATGTCAAATCTGCCCCGAAATCGGCCGGCCACGCCGTTGCCCCCCGCGAGACCGGCACGGTCAATGATAAGCTGAGTGTCTAGATCAACTATTTTGACCGGGATTGTCCGGATGCGCGGAAATTGAACGATTCTGGGTAAAATTGAGCGCAGCCGGCCAAGTGTCAGGCGGTGTGACTTTTCTTCCATAGTGCCGGCGTCGTGCCGACCGTCTTGCGAAAGACGCGGGTGAAATGCGCCTGATCGGCAAAGCCCGTTTCCGCGGCTATCGAGGTCAGCGGGCCCTCGCTCTCGACCAGCATCTGTTTTGCCCGTTCGACACGGGCGTTCATGTGCCATTGATGCGGGGCGACACCCGTCGAAGCCTTGAAGGCATGGCTGAAATGCGATTGCGACAGGCCGGTGAGGTCGGCGAGTTCCTCGAGCCGCACATTGCGGGCGAAGTTCTCCTCGATGAAATCGACCGCCCGGCGCAACTGCCAGGCCGCAAGCTGGCTGCGCTTGCGGCCGCTGCGCTTTGCGATCTTCATGAGGTCGATGAACAGAGCCACCGTCAGTCCGTCGCCATAAAGATCATGGAGAGGCTGGGGGTTGAGGCATTCGGCTGCGATCAGCCCGGCAAGCCTCAGGAAGCGCTCATCCTGGAACATGAGCCGCGGCGTGTCGACGGCAGCGGGATCCAGATCTTCCCTGAGACGCCGCCCGAGCGCATCGATATCGAAATGCAGATCGAGATGCCGGATGTAGTTGATGTCGACGAGGTCGGTCCATAGTTCCATCCCCGCGGGGATATAGGACAGGGCATGCCGATGATAATTCTGGACCGCGCCCTCGCCGTTGGCGGCGAGCTTCACCCGGCAATTGCCGCCGCCTTTCGCGTCGAGCACGATGAACATGCGGGGATCCTCGGCTATGTAGTAGCCGCCCGCATGCGGAACGCATTCCACGTCCCAGACATCCGCAACCACACCGTTCCATTCCCGGCGGTTGAGGCCGCCGATGATCGAAAATCCGCTGATCCGGTTCTGCATGCGCGGCTGAAACGTCATCGTCGTCTTCACCGATCGCGCCAACTCACGGGGCTCGACCGCAGTAATCCTTCGGTTGAAGGTGAAGTTTATCTATCGCCGATCGCGCGGCGTTTCAATCGCCGTTCAGCGACCTCGAGTTGGCCCTCTCCTCGGGTTAAATCCGAGGAGAGGGGCAGTTTCCGTCAGGCGTTCACCAGCGCCAGCTTCGCCCGTGCATCGAGAATCTGCGCGCAGGCATTTGCGGCTTCCTCTCCCTTGACGACGAAGTGGTCGCGGAAGAAGGCGATCAGCGGCTCGCTTTCCTGGAAATTGTGAGGTGTAAGCACCGCCGAGAGCACCGGCACGTCCGTATCGAGCTGCACGCGCATCATGCCGTCGAGCACCGTGCCGGCGACGAAGTCGTGGCGATAGATGCCGCCATTGACGACAAACGCGGTGCCGAGGATCGCTGCATAGCGGCCAGTCTTCGCAAGCTTTTGCGCATGCAGCGGGATTTCGAGCGCGCCGGGCACGTCAAAGACCTCGACATCGATAGCGTTGCCGCCAAGCTTCGTCCATTGCGCGACGAAAGCATCGACGCAACGGTCGACGATATCGGCGTGCCAGCGGGCGCGAACGATCGCAATCTTAGCGGAGGGGTGGGAAACTACTGTCATTGTCTCAAGCCTTTCAGGGTTGGCATTTTTCCAAGGATCCCGTCGGGCGAACATGCATGTGCGAAAACCCCGGGGAGGGGCGACGCTTCTGCTTGCTCTCTTCCATCCGGACTATAAACCGTCGGCTCCGGAGTTTGACCGGATCTGCTGACCTTCGCACCAATATGCGAAGCGCTCGCGGGCTTCGACCACGGATCATTTCGATCCTGTGTCCGCTACCGCCGGTGGGGATTTCCACCCCGCCCTGAGAACGTTGCGACTATAGCGCCTGTTTCGATGCCGTCAAATCTGTGCTGCGACGTGAAAGCGAAAAATCACGACAGATTTTTCCAAGGATATCGTGGTCCGGGATATTTCTTTTCGGCCGATCTATTCGCGGATGACGAGCAGGTCCTTTGCCGCGAAGCGAAGCGTGACGCTTTCCCCGGCAACGGGCGGTATCATGCCCGGGTCATTGAACATATCGAAGGAGATGATGTCCTCGCCGACCCGCAGCTTGGTGCGGATGACGGAGCCGAGAAAGCTCCTCGATACGACCTTGCCCGGAAGTGCGGTATCGCCCCGCGCGCCCTCGGCGATCGAGCCCGCTTCCGGCCTGAGTGCCAGCGAAATGCTGTCGCCGCCCTTTGCCCCTGTTATCGGCTCGCTCAGCGAAATCTGCTGGCCGCCGATGGTGACCGCGCCGATTGCGGGATCGGCCACCTTACCCTCGATGATGTTGAGCGTGCCGACGAAGGAGGCGACGAAGCGCGTCGCCGGGGTGTTGTAGATCTCGAACGGAGTGCCGATCTGGTCGGCGCGGCCGGCATTCATGACGACGATCCGGTCGGAAATCGACAGGGCTTCCTCCTGGTCGTGCGTCACGAATACGGTGGTGATGCCGAGCTGTTGCTGAATCTGACGAATTTCCTCGCGCAGAGAAACGCGAATCTTCGCGTCAAGTGCGGAAAGCGGCTCGTCGAGCAGAAGCACCTGCGGCTTGACGGCCAGTGCTCGGGCAAGTGCCACGCGCTGCTGCTGGCCGCCGGAGAGTTGATAGGGGAAGCGGTCCGCCAGATGCTCGAGCTTGATCAGCCCGAGCATCTGCTTCACCCGTTTATCGATCTCCGGTTTCGAATCGCCCGCAACCTTGAGACCGAAAGCGACATTGTCGTGCACGTTCATGTTCGGGAAGAGGGCATATGCCTGAAACACCATGCCGATATTGCGCTGGTTAGGCTTCAGCGCGCCCTGGTCCTTGCCGTCGATGAAAATCGTCCCGCCCGAAGGCGTCTCGAAGCCGGCTATCATGCGCAGAATGGTTGTCTTGCCGCAGCCGGATGGGCCGAGGAAGGAAACGAACTCGCCCTTGTCGATCCCCATGTCGAAATTATGCACGACCTGAACCGGGCCGAAAGATTTCTGAATATTGGTCAGTTGCAGGAATGCCATGTGATCAAGCCTTGGCCGGAGCGGATTTCTGGAAGCGCGATACGAGCTGGAGCAATCCCATGCTGAGCCAGGTGATCGCGAAGGCGATGACGGCGAGCGCCGAAGGTTCATAGGCCTTGTTGGCGCCGACGAGCTGCAGATAGGGGCCGAAGGCGGGCCGGTTTAGCAGCGCTGCCATGGTAAATTCGCCCATGACGATCGCAAACGTGATGAAGGCTCCTGAGAGAACGCCGCTCATCACGTTCGGAAAGATGCAGCGGAAGAGGATGGTCGGCCATCTGGCGCCGAGGCTCTCGGCAGCCTCCGTCAAGGTTCTGACATCGATCGCCCGCATCGCCGTATCGACGGCGCGATACATGTAGGGAAGCGACAGCGTCATGTAGGAAAACATCAGCAGCATATTGGTGCCGGAGGTCGACCCGGTCAGCGGCAGGATCGATGAGGAATTATAGAGCCTCAGATAGCCGAAGACGATGACGATTGCGGGAATGACGAGCGGTAGCAGCGTGATGAACTCGATGATCGGGCGGACCTGCGGCAGGCGCAGCCGTACCCAATAGGCCGTCGGCACCACCAGCAGCATGCCGAAGATGATCGTGAGAACGGCCATCATCATCGAATAGCCGAAAGTTTCGCGGAACTGGAAATCGGAGAAGACCGATCGATAGGCGTCGAAGGAATAGGCGTCGCGGCGCATGCGCAGCGAGAATTCCAGCGTGCCAAGCAGCGGAACGATGAAATAGCTTGCCCCGATTGCGATGGCGATCCAGGCGCCGAGACGTCGTGCTTTCATTTCTGCCACCGTTCGGCGCGCATTCGCAGCCAGATGTAGAGAATATTGGAAATGCCGGTAATGACGATCATGCCGAGGGCCAACGCATAGCCGAGGTTCGGATTGTGAAGCACGTCGCCGCGGATCTGCGCGTAGAGCAGGATGGGCACGATGTTGAGCGAACTGCCGGTCAGCGCATAGGCGGTGGCGATCGCGCCGAAGGCGTTGGCGAAAAGCAGGAGCGTCGTGCCGAGCAGGCTCGGCCAGAGAATCGGCAGCGCCACCATGCGCCAGTACTGCCAGGTGGAAGCGCCCAGGATTTCGGCGGCCTCGCGCCATTCCTTCTTTATGCCGTCGAGCGCCGGCGTCAGGATCAGCACCATCAGCGGAATCTGGAAATACATGTAGGTGATGGTGAGACCGAAGAAGCTCAGGAGATTGAAGCCGGTCGAGTAGAGATTGAAGCCGAACCAGTCTCGCAAAAACACCGTGACGAGCCCGGTCCGGCCGAGGGTTGCGAGAAAGGCGAAAGCGAGCGGAACGCCTGCGAAATTGGAGGCGACGCCGGAAAAGGTGAGAAGGCCGGAGCGAATCCAGGTCGGCAGCCCGCCAAGCACGATAGCCCAGGCAAGAAAAAAGCCGATGAGGGCGCCGCCGAGCGACGAGGCAACAGATACGCGGATCGAGATCCAGTAAGCCGACAGGATCGAGGGCGTGAAGAGGTCGGCGATGTTCCTGAAGGTAAACTCGCCGGCAGGCGTCAGGAAGGCGCCGGTAACCAGATAGAGCGTCGGAATGATCAGGAACATCAGCGCGAATATCATGAAGGGCGCGATGCCAAGCCAGTCGATGATCGCTCGTTTGCTGATCAGAGGTGCTGATGCTGTTGTCGTGGTCATACAGGTTACGGCCGTCCCGGCGTCGGAGGAAGATGACCTCCCCACCCATTCATGGGCGGGGAGGCCTCGTAGCGACTACTGTACGCTCGCGCCGACGACGCTATCCCACTTCGTGGTGATCGCTGCCTTGCCGGCTTCCTGCTCTTCGAGCGTCGGGAAGACGGCCTTCTCGTAGGATGCCGCCGGCGGCAGCTTGTCGAGCATTTCCTGCGGAACCTTGCCGTTCTTGACGAGGTCGTTGAAGCGGATCGGGTGGCAATAGCCCTTCAGCCAGCCGAGCTGACCTTCGTCCGAATACAGATATTCCATCCAGAGCTTGGCCGCGTTCGGATGCGGCGCGAAGGCCGAGATCGCCTGGACGTAGACGCCGGCGACGACACCGGAGGCTGGAACGACGACCTCGACCGGCGGGTTGCCGTTCAGGCTGTCGCGCCAGGAGAGGCCGTTATAGTCCCAGGCGATGATGATCGGGGTCGATCCTTGCGCAAGGGAGGCGGACTTGCCGATCACAGGGACGAAGTTGCCGGCCTTGTTGACCTCGGCGAAGAAGGCAAGACCGGCTTCGCCCGCTTTGGCCGCATCCGTCTCACCGGCCGCGAGGCCGGCTGCGTAGACCGCCTGTACCGCCTGGTTGGATGCCCGCGGATCGCCGGCGAGCGCAACCGAATTCGCATAGTCGGACTTTTTGAGGTCCGCCCAGTCCTTCGGCACATCCTTGACGATATCGGTGTTCACCACGAAGGAGAGAACGCCGTAGTAATCGCCGTACCAATAGCCCTCCGGGTCCTTCGCCGTGTCCGGAATCGTATCCCAGGTCGAAACCTTGTAGGGCTGGATCAGGCCTTCGGCCTTGGCCGAGGGGCCGAAGGACAGGCCGACGTCGATGACATCGGGTGCTTGCGGGCCGGTGTTGCCCTTGTTGGCCTTGATCGCCTCGATCTCGTCGCCGGAGCCCGCATCCGGGTTCAGTTCGTTGACTTCGATACCGTATTTGGCCTTGAAGCCGGCGATCACGTCTCCATACCCGCACCAATTGTGCGGGAGCGCGATTGTCGTCAGCGTGCCTTCCTTCTTGGCGGCTGCGATGAGCTCCTCGCTCGGCTCGGCAACGGCAACTGCCGTCGTAGCGAGCAGCATGGCGGTCGAAAGCGAGAGCAGGCGTTGAGTCATTGAAATCACTGGAGTTCTCCTTATTTGGTTTTCAGTCAATTTCGCCGAAGCAGTTAAAGATATGCGATGAAGCTTATGTGACAGGCTTTGTCCCGTCTGCGGCAGATATGTCGGCTTCAGGTCGATCTGCCGGTTGTATCCGAGTGTCGCCTGAATGTTCTCGACTTGGAATTCAGGCCGCCGAGCCCTCCTAGACCGGCTTGCGGAAAATACGTGTGGAATCGAACAGCCCTTCGAGGGTTTTCATCCGGTCTCGAGTTTGGTCCCAATTCGAGCTCTGTACGGCCTCGATCAGCGCCTCCACAAGGAAGAGCAACATGACCGAGCTGTCCCAGGCGGAGGGAACTTCGATCCGCGCGCGGAACACCTTGGAGGAAGACTTGGCGACCGGAGAGCCCCACTGGTCGGTGAAGAGGACGATCTCGACGCCGCGGTCTCGGGCGAAGCGGGCGAGTGTTTCCATCTCCTGCTCGTAGCGGCGAATGTCGAACAGGATCAGGACGTCGCCTTGCCGCATATCCAGCACGTAATGCGGCCACGAACTCGGATTGGCCGCGATCTGCGTCACGCCGGTGCGGATGACCTGAAGATGGGTGAAGAGATAGTCCGCAAGTGAACGGGTGATGCGCCCGCCGACAAGATAGACCTTGCGTTTCAGATCGGCGACGAGTGCCGCGGCCGTGTCGAACTCGGCCGGCTCGATCTGTGAAAGCGTCTGGCGCATGTTGCCCATGACCGCGTCGGCGAAACGATTGAGCGTATGGGTTCCCGGTGCGCTTGCAGCCCAGCGGTCGTGTTTGGCAATCGGATTGGAGATCGTCGCCTCGAGTTCCTGGTGAAGCCGCGCCTGGAAGTCCGGGAAGCCGCGGAAGCCGAGTTTCTGAACCATCCGAGCGACCGTCGGCGTCGAAACGCCGGCATTCTCGGCAACCGTGGTGATCGAACCGAGACCGGACACCGGGTAATTGTCGAGAAGCGTCTCCGCCAACTGCCTTTCGGCGCGCGTCAGCGCGGCGAAATGTGCGTTGATCACATCCGACACCGTCATGGAAACCGTGTTGCCGTTCAATGTTCGCCCCCCAGCCGGTCTTTGCCAGCTTGCCGGTCTTTGCCAGCTTGCCGGTCTTTGCCGGCTTCTGCGAAATTAAACATCGCTGTCACAATCAGAGTCAATCGCAATTTTGAAAAGATCGTTTCAGTTTTCCATTGACAGCTGATGCGTCCTGAAGAATTCTCTTCACAATCATCGTCTGACGAGGCATTGGGGAGCCGGTTTTTGACGGGACTTTTGACGCAGACAGATGGCAGCCCGGTTGCAATCGAGAATGCCGAAGCGGGGGGAGAATTTCTCTTCGTCTGTGAGCATGCCTCGAACCGGATGCCGGAGCGTTTGGGTACGCTGGGCCTCTCTGAGGATGCGCTTGAAAGCCATATCGCCTGGGATCCCGGAGCGCTGGCGGTCTCGCAATTGCTGTCCGAAAAGCTGCACGCGACGCTGATCTTCCAACGTTTTTCGCGGCTCGCCTATGACTGCAACCGGCCCCCGGACTCCGATGCGGCGATGCCCGTCGTCAGTGAAATCTATGAGGTGCCCGGCAACAGGGCGATGACGGCGGAAGAGCGGCAATCGCGGGTGAACGAGATCTATCTGCCGTTTCACGAGGCGGTCACGCGCGCGGTCGCAGGCCGCAAGGCCGCGGGCAGACAGCCGATTCTCGTGACCATGCACAGTTTCACGCCGGTCTATTTCGGTGCGCCACGAGCCGTCGAACTAGGTATTCTGCATGACGCCGACAGCCGCCTCCCGGACCGCCTGCTGGCCGCCGCATCGAATGAGGACGTGGGATATGACGTCCGCCGCAACGAGCCTTACGGACCAGCTGACGGTGTGACGCACAGCCTGATCGAATACGGCATTCGCTTCGGCGTTCCAAATGTAATGATAGAGATCCGTAACGATCTCATCCGCGATAAAATCGGCCAGAGGGTCATGGCCGATTGTCTGGTGGGGCTGCTCACGAAGAGCGTCGCTGCCCTTCCGGCAAGATAAAAGACCCGGGGAGCGGCAATGCCGCGGTGTCGCTCCGGTGTTCCGGAGCAGGGGTGACGCGATCTCCGCAATAGCGCGGAAGGTCTTGGAGAAACAGGGGAACGGCATGTCAGACTACTCGGAAATCGACAAGAAGCAGGACCTGCAGGTCCTGCATTCAATGGGCTACGCCCAGGAACTCGAACGGCGAATGAGTCAATTCTCGAATTTCGCCGTATCCTTCTCGATCATTTGCATCCTGTCGGGCGGCATCAACTCGCTCGCACAGGCAACGTCCGGCGCCGGTGGCGCCGCGATCGGCATCGGGTGGCCGCTCGGATGCTTTATCTCGTTCGTCTTCGCGGTCGCCATGGCCCAAATCAGTTCCGCCTATCCGACCGCGGGCGGCCTCTATCACTGGGGTTCGATTCTGGGCAACCGCTTCACCGGCTGGCTGACCGCATGGTTTAACCTGCTCGGTCTGGTCACCGTGCTCGGCGCGATCAACGTCGGCACCTACTACTTCTTCATGGGCTCGTTCGGAACGCCCTATTTCGGTCTGGAAGACACGACGGGGACCCGGATCGTCTTCCTGGCGATCATCACAGGCGCGCAGGCGCTCGTGAATCATATGGGCATCGCGCTTACGGCGAAGCTCACCGATTTTTCGGGCTATCTGATCTTCGTCACCGCGATCCTGCTGGCGATCGTCTGCCTCGCCGTTGCGGACACTTACGAGATCGGCCGGCTATTCACCTTCTCGAATTACTCGGGAGAAGCCGGCGGCAATGTCTGGCCCCAGACCTCGGCTACCTGGGTGTTCCTGCTCGGTTTGCTGCTGCCGATCTACACGATCACGGGCTACGACGCCTCGGCCCATACTTCGGAAGAAACGGTAAAGGCCGCTCACTCCGTTCCGCGCGGAATGATCTCGTCGGTGCTCTGGGCCGCGCTCTTCGGCTACATCATGCTTTGCGCCTTCGTGTTGATGATCCCTGATATGGACGAGGCAGCGAAACAGGGCTGGAACGTGTTCTTCTGGGCGATGGACGCGCAGGTGAATCCCATCGTCAGAGACATCCTCTACCTGGCGATCCTGGTCAGCCAGTGGCTTTGCGGTCTGGCGACGGTAACCTCGGTCTCCCGTATGATCTTCGCCTTCTCGCGTGACGGTGGTCTGCCGGCATCGAAGGCACTCTCGAAGGTGAGCCCGACCTATCGCACGCCGGTCGCGGCCATCTGGACCGGCTCCATTCTCGCGGTGCTTTTCGTCTGGGGATCGTCGCTGGTCTCGATCGGCGACACGCCCGTTTATACGATTGTCGTTTCCTGCACCGTCATCTTCCTCTTCTTCTCCTTTGCGATTCCGATCACGCTAGGTCTGATCGCCTGGGGAACCTCGAAGTGGGACAAGATGGGGCCGTGGGACCTGGGCGAGGGCATGTTCAAGCTCTTCGCGGTGCTTTCGATCGTTGCCATGGTGCTGATCTTCGTTCTCGGCATTCAGCCGCCGAACGACTGGGCGCTCTACATCACGGTCGGCTTCCTGATCGTGACGGGCATCATCTGGTTCGCCTTTGAAAAGCGACGGTTCCGTGGACCGCCAATCGGCGACGAGGTCGCGCGCCGTCAGGCGGAGATCGCCGCTGCCGAAAGGGCGGTCGGCGAAGCGTAAGCAGTAGAGGAGAGTGGGATCGCGCGCGGTCCCACTCCGCTTCGCGGTACGAGGGAACGACCGCACCTAAACATGGGACGACACTTTCATGAGCTATTCGTTCGACGAACTGAAAGAGGATGTGGCCGAGGGCCGCATCGACACGGTGCTCGCCTGCCAGGTGGATATGCAGGGCCGTTTGATGGGAAAGCGTTTTCACGCGGAATACTTCGTGGAAAGTGCGTGGAAGGAAACGCATAGCTGCAATTACCTGCTCGCTACAGATATGGAAATGGAGACGGTGCCCGGTTACAAGGCGACGAGCTGGGACAAAGGTTACGGCGACTACACCATGAAGCCGGACCTTTCGACGCTTCGGCGCATTCCGTGGCTCGACGGCACGGCGCTGGTTCTCTGCGACATGCTGGACCATCACACGCATGCGGAGGTGCCGCATTCGCCGCGCGCCATCTTGAAGGCGCAGGTATCGCGCCTCGAAGCCATGGGCTTCAAAGCCTTCATGGCAAGCGAACTCGAATTCTTCCTCTTCGATCAGTCCTACGACGATGCGAGGCTCTCCGGATACCGCGATCTGCAGCTCGCAAGCGGCTACAACGAGGATTACCACATCTTCCAGACGACCAAGGAAGAGGACGTGATGCGTGCGATCCGCAACGGTCTTCAGGGCGCCGGCATCCCGGTCGAGAATTCCAAGGGCGAGGCGTCCGCGGGCCAGGAAGAGATCAATGTCCGCTACGCCGAGGCCGTGACCATGGCCGACCGGCACGCGATCATCAAAAACGGCTGCAAGGAAATTGCGTGGCAGCGCGGCAAGGCGATCACCTTCCTTGCCAAGTGGAACTACTCGGCCGCCGGCTCCTCGTCCCATATCCACCAGTCGCTCTGGAGCAAGGACGGCGAAAAGCCGCTGTTCTTCGACAAGGACGGGCAGTACGGCATGTCCGACCTCATGCGCCATTATGTGGCCGGTCAACTCGCCCATGCGAGCGAGGTCACCTATTTCCTGGCGCCTTACATCAATTCCTACAAGCGCTTCATGGCGGGTACTTTCGCTCCGACCAAGGCCATCTGGAGCAAGGACAACCGCACCGCCGGCTATCGTCTCTGCGGCGAAGGCAGCAAGGCGATCCGGATCGAATGCCGCGTCGGCGGCTCCGACCTCAATCCCTATCTCGCCTTCGCCGCTTTGATCGCGGCCGGCATATCGGGCATCGAGAACAAGATGGAGCTGGAGGCTCCCTTCGTCGGCGATGCCTATCACGGCAAGGACGTGCGCGAGGTTCCGCATACGCTGAGGGCCGCGACCGAGGCACTGAGCGGATCGAAAATGCTGCGCGCCGCCTTCGGCGAGGAGGTGATCGACCATTATGTGCATGCGGCAGAATGGGAGCAGCAGGAATATGATCGGCGGGTCACCGATTGGGAGGTCGCGCGCGGGTTCGAGCGGGCATAGAAGTTTGCGGCTTTATCTCTCCGCAATCCCTCCTCACAGGGGGGAGGGATTCATTGTGAAATGAAAACAGGAAGACGATCATGACGATGATCAGATGCATTTCGCCGGTCAATGGCGAAGTTTACGCCGAGCGCCCGGCAATGACGTTGGAGATGGCGAGGCAGGCGGTGGCGCATGCGCGCCAGGCGCAGAAAGGCTGGGCGCGGCGACCGCTCGAAGAGCGTGTGAAACTGGTACTTGCCGGCGTGGCGCGGCTCAATGAGATGGTTGACGAGGTGGTGCCGGAACTCGCCTGGCAGATGGGCCGGCCGGTGCGCTATGGTGGCGAGTTCAAGGGCTTCAACGAGCGCTCCAATTATGTCGCCTCGATTGCCGCCGACGCGCTGACATCTATTGTCGTGGAGGAGAGCGACCGTTTCGAGCGCCGCATCGAACGCGAGCCACATGGGGTCGTCTTCGTCATCGCGCCGTGGAACTATCCCTATATGACGGCGATCAACACGATCGCGCCGGCGCTGATGGCGGGCAATGCAGTGATCCTCAAACACGCCAGCCAGACGATCCTCGTCGGGGAGCGCATGGTGCGCGCCTTCATCGAGGCAGGCGTTCCGGCAGATGTGTTCCAGAACCTGTTCCTGGATCACGACACGACGGCGGCGCTGATCGCCGCCAAGAGCTTCGATTTCATCAACTTCACCGGCTCGGTCGAGGGCGGCCGCTCGATCGAACGGGCGGCGGCAGGCACCTTCACCGGTCTCGGACTTGAACTCGGCGGCAAGGACCCGGGTTATGTGATGGAGGATGCCGATCTCGATGCTGCCGTCGACACGCTGATGGACGGAGCGACCTACAATTCCGGCCAGTGCTGCTGCGGCATCGAGCGCATCTATGTGCACGAGTCGCTCTATGACGCTTTCGTCGAGAAGTCGGTCGCCTGGGTCTCCAACTACAAGCTCGGCGACCCGCTCGAT
Source organism: Sinorhizobium medicae (assembly GCF_007827695.1). Taxonomy (GTDB): domain Bacteria; phylum Pseudomonadota; class Alphaproteobacteria; order Rhizobiales; family Rhizobiaceae; genus Sinorhizobium; species Sinorhizobium medicae. The sequence goes on from NZ_VITA01000006.1 coordinate 391,011, forward strand.
CCCGAAACGACACTCGGCCCCATGGCCAACAAGCGGTTTGCCGCGAACGTGCGCCACCAGATCGCCGACGCCGTGTCGAAGGGCGCCAAGGCGCTGATCGATCCCAAGCTTTTCCCTGAGGACGATGGCGGCGCCTACCTCGCGCCACAGATTCTTGTCGACGTCGATCACTCCATGGAATTCATGCGGGAGGAGACATTCGGGCCTGCTGTCGGCATCATGAGGGTGAAGAGCGACGCTCAGGCAATCGAACTTATGAACGACAGCCGATACGGCTTGACTGCGTCGCTCTGGACGAAGGATGCGGAGCGTGCGGGGCGCATCGGGCGGGAGCTCGAGACAGGCACGGTCTTCATGAACCGCGCCGACTATCTGGATCCGGCGCTTTGCTGGACCGGCGTCAAGGAGACGGGGCGCGGCGGCTCGCTCTCGGTCCTCGGCTTCCACAATCTGACCCGCCCGAAATCCTATCATCTGAAGAAAGCGACCGCATGACCATCACCGCCAACTGGAGCTATCCGACCGCCGTCAAATTCGGCGCGGGCCGCATCAAGGAGCTCGCCGACCACTGCAAGGCGCTCGGCATGAAGAAGCCGCTCCTGATCACAGATCGCGGTCTGGCGCCGATGCCGATCACGCAGAAGGCGCTTGACATTCTCGAGGCCGGCGGGCTCGGACGGGCGATCTTTGCCGACGTCGATCCCAACCCCAACGACAAGAACCTGGAAGCCGGCGTGAAGGCATTCCGAAATGGCGGCCATGACGGCGTCGTCGCCTTCGGCGGCGGCTCGGGCCTCGATCTCGGCAAATGCGTCGCCTTCATGGCCGGACAAACGCGGCCGGTCTGGGATTTCGAGGATATCGGCGACTGGTGGACGCGCGCGAGCGTCGAAGGCATCGCTCCGATCGTCGCCGTTCCGACGACCGCCGGCACCGGTTCCGAGGTGGGCCGCGCCAGCGTCATCACCAATTCGGCAAGCCACGTCAAGAAGGTGATCTTCCACCCGAAATTCCTGCCGGGCGTGACCATCTGCGATCCGGAGCTCACCGTCGGTATGCCCGAGGTGATCACCGCCGGCACAGGCATGGACGCCTTTGCCCATTGCCTGGAGGCCTATTCGTCGCCCTTCTATCATCCGATGTCGGCGGGTATAGCGCTGGAGGGGATGCGGCTCGTCAAGGAATACCTGCCGCGGGCCTACAAGGACGGTACGGATCTTGAAGCCCGGGCGAACATGATGAGCGCGGCGGCGATGGGAGCGGTCGCGTTCCAGAAGGGGCTCGGCGCGATCCACTCGCTGTCGCATCCCATCGGGGCGATCTATAACACCCATCACGGCATGACCAACGCTGTGGTGATGCCCCCGGTCCTGCGGTTCAACCGTTTCGCAATCGATGAGAAGATCGGTCGCGCCGCCGCCTATCTCGGCATTGCCGGCGGCTTCGACGGTTTCTACGACTATGTACTGCGGCTGCGGGAGGAACTCGGCGTTCCGGACAAGCTGTCGGCGCTTGGTGTCGGCACGGACCGTATCGACGAGATGGCCGAGATGGCGATCGTCGATCCGACGGCCGGCGGCAATCCCGTCGAGCTGACGCTCGATGCCGCGAAGAAGCTCTTCGCCGAATGCATTTGACCGGAGCCGTCGTTAATTTTTTCGAGCCCGGAAAACGCATGTTTTCCGGGCTTTTTCGTTAGTCTTCAATCGAAAATGCGCCCTCCGGTTAACTTTTGGGGGCCAAAAGTTTCCGTTTCGTTAACCATGTTCTGCAAGGTTCTATTAAGAAATCGCCTGACCGATATAACCGGGCGGACCGGAAACGAGCAAGGACGAGGTGAGAGAAATGGCGGTCATCACATTCGCCAATGCAAAGGGCGGTGCGGGAAAGACGACCGCGGCGCTGATCCTGTCGACGGAACTGGCGAGGCAGGGGAACCGCGTCGTGGTACTGGACGCCGATCCGCAGCGCTGGATCACGAGCTGGTCCGAAGTATCCGGTCGGGTCGCCAATCTCGAGGTGATCTCGCACGTCACTCCGGCTTCGCTTCCCTGTCATATCCGCGAGCTTAAGGGGGAGACAGATTTCATCGTCATCGACCTCGCCGGTGCCAAGGACGCGATCGTTGCCCTGGCGCTGGGGCTGTCCGATCATGTGCTGATACCCGTTCAGGGCTGCGCCATGGATGCGCGGGGCGCCGTGCAGATTCTTGAACTTATCCGCCATATCGGAGAGAAGGCGAGGGTACGCATCAACCACTCGGTCGTGTTGACGCGCGTCAATTCGCTGGTGACGACCCGGGCGCTGCAGACGATCAAGGCGCTGCTCGCCTCCCGCGGCGTTTCGGTCCTCGATACGCCCATCGTCGAGCGTGTCGCATACCGCGAAATTTTCGAGTGCGGCGGCACCTTGCAGATGATGGATCCGAACAGGGTCAGCAATCTCGACAAGGCGCGCGAAAACGCTTACGCGCTTGCCGCCGAGGTGCAAAACCTGCTCCCCGTGACCGCGCGCCGCGCCCTGATGTCCCGGCTGCGCTCGGCTCTGCCGCGGGCGGCGTAACGATCGGTTGCGGACGGTTTCCGTTCAGAACCGTTTATCGATGAAATGCTTAGCCTGGGCGCCGGCGTGGTAGAAGACGGATTTCAGCATCCGCCACGGATCTGGCGTAATCGGTGTTTCCGCGAGCGGGATCGCGGACGTGTCGCCGGTCACGTGGCGGGCGAGCGCCCGGCCGAAGACGGTGCCCGGGGCGATCCCGCGGCCGTTATAGCCGCTGACCGAAACGACATTGTCGGCAAGCACATGCATCACCGGCAGATTGTTCGTCGTCATGCCGATGCGGCCGTCCCACCAGTGTTCGAAGCGGACGTCGCCGATATAGGGGAAGAGCTTGCGCACCGACCGGCCGGCGAAGGCGCGGTGCGTGCCTGCCGCCATGGCGTCCAGCCTTCCGATCGAGCCGAAGATCAGCCGGTTCTGCTTGTCCATTCGGAAGGAGGTCATCACAAGGCCCGTATCCCAGGCGCCCTGGCGTTCGGGCAATATCCGCGCTGCCACCTTGTCGGGCAGCGGATTGGTTGCGAACTGGAAGTAGGGAAGGATCGTCAGTTCCTGCCGGTACTCCTTCCACGGGACATCGGCGACAAGGCCGCCATAGGCATTGGTCGCGAGAATGACGTGACGGGCGGTGACTGTCCCCCGCCCGGTCTGCAGTCTCCAGTGATTGCCCTGCCGGTTCGCCGAAAGGAGGGGGGTGTCGGTAAAGATCTTAGCGCCGGCAGCGAGCGCTGCACGCGCCAAACCTCGCGCATAGGCGAGCGGCTGTATGGTTCCGGCGCGGCGGTCGAGCAGCGCGCCGGTGAAGCCCTCGGCCCCCGATAGCGCTTGCGCCTTTTCGGCGGGGAGCACTTCAACCGGAGCGCCGCGCTTCTTCCATTGAGCCTCGCGCTCACGAATTTCCTTCAAGCCCTCCGTACCGAGGGACATGTGTAGCGTGCCGTTGCGCACGGCCTCGCATTCGATTCCATATTTCGCGACGAGATCGTAGACGAGCGATGGACCGTCGCCGAGTTCGACCAGAAGCCGGTTGCCCGCCGCTGCTCCAAGCGTCGCAACAAGGTCGTCCGGCTTCACCCACATGCCGGCATTGACGAGGCCGACATTGCGGCCCGAGCCGCCGAAGCCGATCATGCGTGCTTCGATGACCGCTGCCCGTACACCCGCCTCCGCCAGATGCAGCGCCGCCGAAAGACCCGTGAAACCACCGCCGACGATCGCCACTTCTACCGTCAGGTCATCCGCAAGCGGAGCAGTGTGCGGAGCGGCCGGCGCCGTCGCATGCCAGAGATTGGGGAGAGCACGCTCCGTTGCCATCGCGGACAGTTCCTTCGGTGAGGTCAGGGATCTCCGCCTTGATAAGGCCATCGCCGCAGAGTCTTTCATGACAATGTTTCATGATGTCATGACGGCGCCGGGCCAGCTGCGCTCGGGCGCGATCGCAGCTGGACGGTGAGTGCCATTGCGCGATTATTCTACGAATTCGACCGTCACGCCCGTGCTGACCATTTTGCCGAGTTCCGTCGCATCCCAGTTGGTCAGGCGGATGCAGCCATGGCTCTGGGTCTTGCCGATCTTCGACGGCTCCGGGGTGCCGTGGATGCCGTATGTCGGCTTCGACAGCGCGATCCAGACGGTGCCAACCGGTCCGTTCGGGCCCGGTTGCAACTGCAGGATTCTGTCGTTGGCGCCCTGCTGGAAGTTGATCTTCGGATTGTATGTGTAGCCGGGATCGAAGGCGATTCGCTCCACATTCACCGTGCCCGATGGCGACGGCGTGTCGGCCGATCCGATGGTGGCCGGATAAGCGGCGAGCAGCTGTCCCGCCTCGTCATAGGCGAGCACCTGCTTGCGGCCCTTATCCGCGACGATGCGCGCTACCTTGCCCTTCTTATACGCACCGGGATTGACGACCTTGATGGTGGTACCGGGAATGGAGAAGTCTGCACCGGGGTTGAGCTCGCGCAGATAGGCCTCGTCCATATGGAACTTTTCGCCGAGCATCTCCGTCACGGACGTGAAGGACAGATGCGGAAGCTGCGCCTTGTGGGCGTAATCTTCCGGAATGGAGGCAACAAAAGGACCGGCAGCGTCGGCGGCGGTGATCGTATAAGTGGTTATAGGCAAGCCGCCGTTGAAGCGCAGCCGCTCGAGAATGTCCTCGGTATTGTTCGGATCGAGCGTCTCGCCTGTTGCCTGCTGCCAGGCTTCGATGGCCTTGGTGACGTTGGACCCCATCTTTCCGTCGATAACGCCAGGCGAGAAGCCTTCGCGGTCGAGGAATACCTGCAGTGCGGCGATCTCCGCGCTCGACTTGCCTTTCACGGTCATGGCCGGAGGCATGGGCTGCGCCAGGGGATTGTCGTATTGCGGATCGTAGGCTGCCTCCTCTGACAGCGAGGGTAGGCTGTTCGGCAGTTCCTCACGCTCCACCGGAGCCTCGGGATATCCGGGGACGGCGCCGGTAAATTCGCCAGGCTCGGAATAGCCGTAACCGCGATCGCGCGGATCGGGATAGGCATCGCGGCCATATTCGCGGCGCCGGTTCCGACGCCCATTACCGTCATTCGGCACGACGGTTGCGACGATATTGCCCCACGGATCCACAAGTACCGTGCGCCCGCGGCGGTCGCGCATGGCCTGAACTTCGGCCTCTCCCGGGATATAGTCGAGAATGTCGCCTTCGGGCGTGACGAGCAGTGCGTCGCCGCTGCCCCAATAGCCCCCATAGGCGTCCTGGGCGTAAGCGGGCGCAAGCTCCACGGCGATGAAGGCGAGTGCTGCGAAGAGCGAGAGGCCGGTGCGGGTTGCGGGCGTCACGAGGGAACCTGTCATCATGGCGGTTGCTTTGCGGCGGTACATACCGATTTGGACGTTAATGTGAAAAACGTGAACTCATCATTAACGGCGGGTTAAATTAGTTAGGCCAACATGCTGTCCATTGCAACGTTCGCCTACTGGCTCGGTTCCGAGGCTACGACGATCATGGCTCTGCCGCCTGATTCAGGTTCCGTTTCCGGAGGAGAGATGCGGACGATCTTGAACGTAGCCGATGCGGCGAGCCACCTTGTACTCGATCCGTCCTCGGCGCTCGACATCGCGGCCTTCCTCGTCGACGGCGTCGACCTGTCGCCGCGAGCCGCGATCCCCTCCGACGGTGATCCGCGCATCGAACGCGCGCTCGCAGGGTTCCTGTTCACCTGCGGTCCGGACCATATTCGTCATCCCGAGCCCGTGGAGGCGCGCCCCGGCGCCTCCTATCCTCTGCATGGATCACTCGCGGGAACGCCTGTCAGTCGGGCCGAAATGGGTGGTGCAGGCGATTTTTGTACGGCTGTCACCGAAGTCGACCTCGCCTGCGGCGGTCGCGCTGCCATCGAGCGGCTCTGGCAAACCGACGCGGCTCAGCGCGGCGTGACGCTCGCCGACCGGGTGGTCAACACCGGCACGTCAGCCTTCGCGCCGATGATGATGTATCACATGAACATCGCCGGCCGGCTGCTCGGCGACGAAACGCGGATCGAAAGCCCGTCGCTTGATAGCGGATCGCTTCCCTGGCGCTTCGGGGAGGGCGAAAGCGCGCATTTCTGCCGTCCGGCCGTTGCCCGCGAGGGGTGGTCGGAGGTGACCCTTGCTGCGATGCCGGGTCTCGCCGGAGGCGCATTGTGCGTGCGCTTTCGCACCGATACGCTGCCGTTCCTCCAGATGTGGCGCTGTCAACGCGGCGGCGCCGACGTCGTCAGCATCGAACCGGCCTCGCATCGCCTTGCGAGGCGGCCGGAACTTACAGCAAATGGGGAATTCGACCTGCTCCAGCCCGGCCAATCGCGCGGCTTCAGCCTGTCTTTCGCGGTTTCATGACCATGCCTTGACGATTGACGCCGCCCGGCGGCGGGCCTAAATCAAGGCAACGCTTTTCTTGAGGGACGCACATGGACATTCGCCAGATCAACGATGAGTACTCGGTCTCCGGCCAGATCACCGTCGACGAACTCGACGAAATCAAGGCACTCGGCTTCAAGTCCATCGTCTGCCATCGCCCGGATTTCGAGGCGCCCGATCAGCCGACCTTCGACGCGATCTCCGCGCGTGCCCGGGAGCTGGGGCTCGAGATCACCCATATTCCGGTCGGCCCGATGGGCGTTACCGCGGACGCGGTGAAGAGCATGGTGGACGCCCTCGACGAGTTTCCCCGCCCGATGCTGGGTTACTGCCGCTCCGGCGCCCGCTCCACCGCCGTTTACCAGCAGACATTGCACATTCGCGGTTGAGGCGCCCGAAAGGCGACGCGGGCGTTCCGGCACCTGCCGTATCCGCGGCATAAGCGATCTTGTCGGGCCGCAGGGCCCAGGCGTATCGAAGGCGGTAATCACTCTTCTTTGTCTGTGGTGCGAGAAGAGAGTTTTCTTCCCAATGACTTGGTCTGGCTGGCAACTGTGTTTGTCAGGTGGTTCGTCGGAAGGTTGTTTTGTCCCTGATGATGGCGTTTGCGATGGCGAGCAATTTGCGGGCAAGCGCAATG
>NZ_VITA01000007.1 GCF_007827695.1 Sinorhizobium medicae
GCCCATATCCACCACCGCTGCTTCATCAACGGCAACCGCGTCGTCGTCTTCCCGCCGAGCCCGGGAAGCTACGCCTCCGAACGGATGGGCTGAGGGATCGGGAGAGGTGTTCGGGCTCCGCCTCAGATATGCAGCGCGTGCCCCAGCGCCTTGAAGGCGGCCTCCTGAAACGCCTCGGACTGCGTCGGATGCGCATGGACGGTGCCGGCGATATCCTCCAGCCGCGCGCCCATTTCGATCGCCAGCGCAAAGGTCGCCGACAGTTCCGAAACGCCGTGGCCGACCGCCTGGATGCCGAGGACCAGGTGATTGTCGGCCCGGGCGACCACGCGGACGAAGCCGTCCTCGGAAAGCGTTGTCATCGCACGGCCGTTCGCCTGGAAAGGAAACTGGCCGATCCTGGTATCGATGCCGGCCGTGCGAGCCTCTTCCGGCGAGAGGCCGGCGCCGACGATTTCCGGATCGGTGAAGCAAACCGCCGGGATGCAGCGCTTGTCCCAGCTCCGCTTTCGACCGGCGACGATCTCCGCGACCATTTCGCCCTGTGCCATTGCGCGGTGCGCAAGCATCGGCTCGCCGGTCACGTCGCCGATCGCATAGATACCGCGCATCGAAGTGCGGCACTGATCGTCGATGCGGATGAATCCGCCCGACCGGTCGAGATCGATCTCTTCAAGTCCCCAGCCCTCGGTGACAGGCCCGCGACCGACGGTGACGAGGACCTTCTCCGCCGGGACCTCGAAGGCGCGGCCGTTTTCCTCGGCAAAGAGCCCGCGCCGATCGGCGGAGAGCCGCTTTGCCGCGGTGCCCGTGAAGACCTCCACACCGAGTTCGCCGAGGCGCTTCATCACCGGCTTCGAGAGATCGGCGTCGTATTGCGGCAGGATTCTGTCCAACGCTTCGAGCACGGTGACCTTGGAACCGAGCTTGGCAAAGGCGGTGCCGAGTTCGAGGCCGATATAGCCGCCACCGACGACCGCGAGCGTTTCGGGTATTTTCGTCAGCGCCAAAGCCTGGGTCGAGGAAATCACATTTCCGCCGAAGGGCAGGTCGGGGAGCTCGATCGGCGCCGAACCGGTCGCGATGACGAGCGCTTCCGCTCGAATGCGCTGGAGGCCCGTCTCCGTTTCCACATCCACGGTCTTGCCGTCGACGAAACGCCCCTCGCCGATAACCGCCTTGACGCCCGCCTTTTTCAGGAGCCCTGTGACGCCGCTGTTGAGCCGCCCGACGATACCGTCCTTCCAGGCTATCGTTCGGCCGAGGTCGATTGCGGGAGCATTCAAGGAGAGGCCGAGCGGGCTCTTACCCGATGCGGCCGTGCGGAGCTTGTCGTATTCTTCCGCCGCATGGATCAGCGCCTTGGATGGAATACAGCCGACATTCAGGCAGGTGCCGCCGGCCTTCGCCTTCTCGACGATCACGGTGTTGACGCCGAGCTGGGCGGCGCGGATCGCCGTGACATAGCCGCCGGGACCGGCGCCAAGAACCAGGAGTTTGCAGGAGATTTCCTTCATAACGCCTATCCTTCAACGAAAATCAGCGCCGGCGTTTCGATCAGCGTCTTCAGCCGCTGAACGAAAACCGCGGCATCCCAGCCGTCGATCACCCGGTGGTCGAAGCTCGACGAGAGATTCATGATCTTGCGAGGCACGAATTGCGCGCCGTCCCAGACGGGGCGGACGGCGATCTTGTTGACGCCGACGATCGCCACTTCCGGATGGTTGATGACCGGGGTCGAGGCGATCCCGCCAATGGCGCCGAGCGAGGAGATGGTGATGGTCGAACCGGTGAGCTCGTCGCGCGTCGCGGTTCCGGTGCGGGCGGCCTCCGCCAGGCGGCTGAGCTCGGTCGCGCAGTCCCAGATCCCGCGCGCCTCGGCATGGCGGACCACCGGAACCATCAGGCCGGCGGGTGTCTGGGTGGCGACGCCGATATGGACGGCGGAGTGACGATGGATGATGCCGGCATGATCGTCGAATGTGGCATTGACGCCTGGCAGTTCGGCGGCGGTTCTGACGAGCGCCCGCATCAGGAATGGCAGGATCGTCAGCTTGGCCTGTTCGGACTTGCGCTCGCGGTTCATCGTCGCGCGCAAATCCTCGAGCGCGGTCATGTCGACCTCTTCCACATAGGTGATGTGGGGGATGCGCGACGCGGAGAGCGACATTTTCTCGGCGATCCGCCGCCTGAGGCCGGTCATCTTGACCTCCTCGACCGCGGTCTTGCGGACCAGTCCGGCCGGAGCGGCCACGGGGCCGGCGCCCCGGCTGAGGAAGAGGTCGAGATCCTCATGGGTGATCCGGCCTGCCGGCCCTGTGCCGGTTACCTGCCTGAGGTCGATACCGCTCTCTCTGGCGCGCAGCCGCACGGCCGGGGAGGCGAGGGGCTTTGCCGAAAAGCTTGGGGTTTCGCGGGGCGCCGGAGCAGGTTCCGGCGCCGGCCTTTTAGCCTGCGCAGCTGCCCCGGCCTCGGATCGGGAAGAGACGGCGACGGGCTGGTCGAGCACTTTTTCCGCCAGCGCCTCCGGAACACTGTCCGGAGCAGCCTCTGCCGCCTCAGCTGAGGTCTCGATCCTGACCAGCGGCGCCTTCACCGCGATCGTGTCGCCGACTTCAGCGCCGAGCCAGAGCACCTTGCCCGAGACGGGGGAGGGGATTTCGACCGTGGCCTTGTCGGTCATGACGGCGGCGAGCACCATGTCTTCGCGTACCGGGTCTCCCGGCTTCACATGCCATTCGACGAGTTCGGCCTCCGCGACGCCTTCGCCGACATCCGGCATCTTGATGGTGAATTCGCCCATGCGTCAGCCCTCCATCGCTTCGGCGAGCGCGCGCCCGACGCGTGCCGGGCCTGGGAAATAGTCCCATTCCTGGGCGTGCGGATAGGGGGTATCCCAGCCCGTGACGCGCACGACCGGCGCTTCGAGGTGGTAGAAGCAGTGCTCCTGGACAAGAGCCACGAGTTCTGCGCCGAAGCCGGACGTCAGCGTCGCCTCGTGCACAACCACGCAGCGCCCCGTCTTGCTCACCGATTGCACGATCGTCTCGAGGTCGAGCGGCAAGAGACTTCGCAGGTCGATCACTTCCGCGTCGATGCCGGTCTCCTCGGTCGCGGCAAGAGCCACATGCACCATGGTTCCGTAGGCGATCACCGTCACGCCCGAGCCCTTGCGGCGAATCTCGGCCTTGCCGATCGGGATCGTGTAATGCCCGTCCGGAACCTCTCCGAGCTCGTGCCTGGACCATGCCGTGACCGGCCGTTCGTGGTGGCCGTCGAAGGGACCGTTATAGAGGCGCTTCGGCTCGAGGAACATCACCGGATCCGGATCCTCGATCGCCGAGATCAGCAGTCCCTTGGCGTCATATGGCGTCGACGGTACGACCACCTTGAGCCCGCACACATGGGTGAAGAGCGCCTCCGGGCTCTGGCTATGGGTCTGGCCGCCGAAGATGCCGCCGCCTGTCGGCATTCGGACGACGATCGGGCAGGTGAAGTCGCCGTTCGAGCGATAGCGGATGCGTGCGGCCTCCTGGGTAAGCTGATCGTAGGCCGGATACATGTAATCGGCGAACTGAATCTCGACGCAGGGTTTCAGCCCGTAGGCGGCCATGCCGATGGCCGTGCCGACGATGCCGGATTCGCTTATCGGTGCGTCGAAGCAGCGGGTCTTGCCGTATTTGGCCTGAAGCCCCTGGGTGCAGCGGAAGACGCCGCCGAAATAGCCGACGTCCTCGCCGAAGACGACGACGTCCTCGTCGCGCGCCATCGACACGTCCATGGCGCTGCGCACCGCTTCGATCATCGTCATTCTGGCCATGTCAGTACCCCGCTTTCTGCCGCTGGCGGCGGATATGGGGCGGCATCTCGGCATAGACGCCTTCGAAGATGTCCCGCACCGACGGCCTGCCGCCGGCATGGAGCGTTCCGTGGCGCTCGGCTTCCTTCTGTGCCTGGATGACTTCGTCCATGATTTCCGCCTCCGCCTGCGCATGCCGTTCCTCGGACCAGACGCCGCGCAGAACCAGGTGCTTTTTGAGGCGCAGAACCGGGTCGCCGAGCGGCCAGGCCTCCGATTCCGTTTTCGGACGATAGGCGCTCGGATCGTCGGAGGTCGAATGGGCGCCGACGCGATAGGTCACATATTCGATCAGCGTCGGACCGAGATTCAGGCGCGCCCGCTCCGCCGCCCAGCGCGCCACCGCATAGACCGCGAGATAGTCGTTGCCGTCGACCCTCAAGGCGGGAATGCCGAAACCCAGACCCCGGGCCGCAAATGTGCCGGAGCCCCCTCGGGCGATACCCTGGAAGGTCGAGATAGCCCATTGATTGTTGACGATGTTGAGAATGACGGGCGCCTTGTAGGTGGAGGCGAAGACCAGCGCGGAATGGAAGTCCGACTCGGCCGTCGAGCCGTCGCCGATCCAGCCGGCGGCGATCCGGGTATCGTTCTTGATGGCGGACGCCATCGCCCAGCCGACCGCCTGGACATATTGCGTGGCGAGGTTGCCGGATATCGTGAAGAAGCCGTGCGCCTTGGAGGTGTACATGACCGGCAACTGCCGCCCATGGCAGGGATCGAGCTCGTTCGAGAAGATCTGGTTCATCATCTCGACCATCGGGTAGTCGTCGGCGATCAGAAGCCCCGCCTGACGGTAGGTCGGAAAATTCATGTCGCCCTTGCGGAGCGCCTTGCGGAATGCACAGCTCACCGCCTCTTCGCCGAGATGCTGCATGTAGAAGGACGTCTTGCCCTGGCGCTGCGCCATGAGCATACGCGCGTCGAAGGCCCTCAGCAGCATCATATGCCTGAGGCCGGTCAGTAGTTCCTCGTCCGAAAGAAGGCCTGCCCAGGGTCCGACCGCCTCGCCCTCGCGATTAAGCACCCGGATGATCGAATAGGCGAGGTCGCGGATCTCTTCGGGGTCCACGTCGACTTCCGGCCGCGGCACCGAGCCCGCCTTCGGAATCTTCACATTGGAAAAGTCGGGCTGATCGCCCGGCCGGACGGCCGGTTCGGGGACATGCAGGCTCAGTCGGCTGAATTCATCCATGCGGCTTCCGGCCTCCCTTCCGGATTGCGCCTTGCGCAACTCGCTGCCCCGGGAGAACGGTGCCATGCCGCCCGGCAGTTTCCCTGGCCCGGGTTCCTCCACCCCGCCTGCCACGCCGCCGCAGCCTGCCGTTCTCCTAACGGTATATGCGCACAGACTGCCACGAGTCCGGGGCCAGATGAAGAGTTTTCGCCGTCGCGCGCGACGCCCGTGCCAAGAAAGACAGATTCGTGCGGGAACGCATCCGGCATGCGTCGGCGTGATCATGCCGATGCTGATGGCGGGCAATTTTCTTTCGTGAGGCTGCCGCGAACACGCAGCAAGTGCTTGACCCACCCTCAGACCGGCGGAGCGATCTCAATCGGGCTGCCGTCGGAAAAGCGCGAAAGGCGGAACTCGGAGGGATCGACGATGGGCGGGTCTCCGGTCACGAGATCGGCGACGAGATGTCCGGCCCCGGGGCCGATGCCGAAGCCGTGACCGGAAAAGCCGGTAGCGATAACGAGCCCCGGCAGCTCTTGCGCCAGGGAAATGACCGGCACGACGTCCGGTGTCACGTCGATCAGTCCGGCCCAGATCTGCACCGGCGCGACGGTCCGAAGCTTCGGAAGAGCCTTTCTTGCCTCTTCGAAAGCCCTGAGCACGGACTTAGGATCGGGACGCGGGTCGAGGATGCGGTGCCGCTCGAAGGCGCCTGGCCGATCGAGCGGTTGCGGCAGGATCTCGAAGAGCTCACGCCAGCTCTGGGCGCTCAGGCCCGCCTGCACGGACTCGCCTTCGGCCTTCCGAGCCTCCCGAAAATCCTGAAAAAACGCAAAGGTGTCGGGCACGAGCGGGTGCAGGTTTGCGCCTGCGGTGGCGATCGTATAGCCGCCGTCGAGGCGCTTGCGATAGGCGTAGGTCGCCGTCGCACCGGCACCATCCGGCCCGCCCTCGACCGGTGCCGTCCGGAGCACGGTGTTACGCACTTTCAATTGCGGCAGCCGGACTCCGAGCCCCTTGCAGAAGAGCCTGGACCAAGCGCCGCCGGCAAGCACCACGGTAGATGTTTCGATGCGGCCCTTTTCGGTGATGACGGCGCTTATTCGGCCCGTGCTCTTCTCGATTCCCCGCACGGCACAGCCGGTCACGATGCGCGCGCCGGCGCGACGCGCTCCGGCGGCGATGGCGGGAACGGCCTTTTGCGGCTCGGCCCTGCCGTCGCCCGGCGTATAGAGCGAGCCCTTGCATCGTATCGCCGCCCCGCCCATTCGTTCCCGGGTCTCGTCGGCGGTAAGCTGGCGACTGTCGACGCCATGCGGCCGCGCAAGCGCGAGCCAGGCGTCCCGATTTGCGACGTCCTGCTCCGTCTCGGAAATGTAGAGGATGCCGCTGCGGCGGAACCCGGTTTCGCCGCAGACGCGCGCGTCGAGCGTATCCCAGATGTTCAGCGCCGCCATCGCGAGCGGAATTTCACGCCGATCGCGGCCCATGACCCGCACCCAGCCCCAGTTGCGGCTCGATTGCTCGCCGGCCAGCACGCCCTTTTCGCAAAGGACGACTGTCACGCCTCGCTCTGCAAGAAAAAGCGCGGTGGTTACTCCGATGATGCCGCCGCCGATGATCACGACGTCGGCTCTCGCGGGAAGCGAAGGATCTGTTCCAACAGGGTCGAGAGCGGGGCCGGGCATGATGATCTCTGGGTTCCGTGCATTTATTCCCTATCGCTGCATCCAATGAACGCACCGATCAAGCCTTCAGAGCCGGTTTCCGGCAGCGATGCACAGTTCCCGCATCGCCTTTTATTGGTCGCGCCTTCCCGTCTCCTGCGGGAGCCATTATGTTGACCCAATGCGCGACACCGCCGAGCTCCGCCCGATCCTCCGTATAGATTTCCCGCAGAACGACCGTCTCGGGCGCGGCAAGATCATGCTTCTGGAACTGATCCGCGAGGCCGGCTCGATTTCCGCAGCCGGGCGGGCCATGGACATGTCCTACCGGCGAGCCTGGCTGCTGGTCGACGCACTGAACCGGATGTTCCGGGAGCCGGTGGTCGAATCGCAGCGCGGTGGCAAACAGGGCGGCGGCGCTGCCGTCACCGCGTTCGGCGAGATGCTGATCGAGCGGTTCCGGGCTATGGAGGCGAAGGCACATGCGGCAGTCGCCGACGATCTCGACTGGCTGAGCGCCATGCGCGGCTGCGAAGAGACTTCCGGTGGGCCCGCGGAAATAAGTTGAGAGGCGGGATGCTGGCGAAAACCGCAAAGCCTCTAATAATCAAGCGCCACGGTCTTGATGATGGCGTGCACCTGCTTTCCCGGCTGAAGATCGAGCGCTTCCCGGGATAGGGTCGTGATCCGCGCGGCAATGACGTTGCCGCCGCAATCCACCCTCACGTCGACGCTGCCCTGCCGCGGTGGCGAGAGGCTGACGATCCTTCCCGGAAGCACGTTGAGGGCGCTGATGTCCTCCGGGCGCCTGGTCGCCAGCATGACGTCGCGCCCGGCGACATAAAGCCGAAGGCTTTGGCCTTGCTCGGCTATGAGATGCGGTACGCGGATCAGGCATTCTCCGGCACGCACATTTGTCAGTTCATGCCCCTCGTCATGGCTTTCGACGACGCCCACGATCAACGCACCCGCGTCCCGCCGATCGGTTTCGTAGGTTGGCGACGGCGCGCTCAGAACGGCCGCCGTTTTCCCGGAAGCCTTGACCCGGCCGTTCTCCATCACGACCACGCGTTCCGCGAGCCTCGCCACTTCAGCCACGGAATGACTGACATAGACGATCGGAATTCTCGTCTCGTCGCGAAGCCGCTCAAGATACGGAAGTATTTCGGCTTTTCGTGCGTCGTCGAGCGCAGCGAGTGGTTCGTCCATCAAAAGCAGGCGGGGTGCAGCGAGCAGTGCCCGGCCGATGGCCACGCGCTGCCGCTCGCCGCCCGAAAGCGTGGCGGGCATGCGGTCGAGCAGGTGTCCTATGCCGAGCATCGCGACGATCCTGCCGAACTCCTCCCCCGACCCGGTCGCGCCCGCGAACCAGCGCCCATAGCCGAGATTCCCGCGGACGCTCAAATGCGGAAAGAGGCGCGCTTCCTGGAAAACATAGCCGAAGCGGCGGCGGTGGGCAGGGGTGAAAAGCCGGCGCTTGCTGTCGGCGATGACGTCGCCGTCGAGCATGATGCGGCCGTGATCTGGCCGCAGGAGGCCTGCGATGATGTTGACGAGCGAGGTCTTGCCGGAGCCGGAGCGGCCGAAAAGTGCGGTTACGCCGGCCTGTGAACCGAAGGCGGCATCGATCGCGAAAGTGCCGAGCCTGAGGCGCGCTTCGACCTGGAGCCTCATGCCGCGACCGTCCGCCGGGCCGCGGCCGCGGCCATGGCTTCCGAAAGCATCAGCGCCGCCATCGAAATGATGACGGAAATCGCGGCGAGGCGCATCGCGCCGGCATCGCCGCCCGGCACCTGCGTGAAGGTGTAGATCGCGGCGGAAAGCGTCTGCGTCTCACCCGGAATATTGGAGACGAAGGTAATGGTCGCCCCGAACTCGCCCATCGCCTTGGCGAAGGAGAGGACCATGCCGGCAAGGATGCCCGGAAGAATCAGGGGCAATGTTACCGTCAGGAATATCCAGGCGGGGCTTGCGCCAAGCGTCGCCGCCGCGTCCTCGAGCTTGCGGTCGACCGCTTCGATCGACAGCCGGATGCTGCGGACCATCAATGGGAAGCCCATCACCGCGCAGGCGAGCGCCGCCCCGGTCCAGCGGAAGGAAAAGACCAGGCCGAAGTTTTCGGCGAGAAAGGCGCCGACCGGCCCGCGCCGGCCGAAGAGGAGCAGCAGGGCAAAGCCGGTGACCACCGGCGGCAGGATCAGCGGCATATGGACGAGGCCGTTGAGCAGCGATTTGCCCCAGAACTGGCCGCGTGCGAGGATCATCGAAACCAGGAGTGCGAATGGTAGGCTTGCAAGCATCGCCACGGTGGCGACCCGCAGGCTGAGGCGGACTGCCGTCCACTCCGCTTCGGTCAATGCCAACAGGTCCAAGCTCGTGCTCCCGCTTCTGATGCGCCGTGTCGTCAATTCATTCGGCAGATGCTATTCCAGCACCGTAAAACCCTCAGCCTCAAAAAGCGCCGCTGCCTTCGGCGAGCGCACGAAGTCGAGATAGGCACCGGCATCGGGGTTCCTGCTGTCGGCAGTGATCGCGATCGGGTAGATGATCGGTGGATGGCTGTTCTCGGGGAAGGTGCCGATCACCTTAACCCCGGCATCAGCCGCCGCATCCGTCCGGTAGACGATGCCATAGGGCGCCTCGCCCCGCGAAACGAGAAGGAGAGCGGCCCGCACGCTTTCGGCACCGGCGACCTTTCCGGCAAGGCTCGGCCAAAGACCGAGCTTTTCCAGCGCGGCCTTGCCATATCTGCCGGCAGGGACCGAATCGACGGCGCCCATTGCCAGCCGCTCATTGCCGACAAGGCCGGCAAGATCGAAGCCAGGTCCGATCTCGACCTCTGCGGCATCCTTGCTGCCGGAGACGAGGACGATGCGATTGCCGAGTAGATTTGAGCGCGTGTCACCCTTGATCAGTTTCTCGTCTGCGAGATAGTCCATCCAGGCGAGGTCGGCGGAGATGAACACATCGGCGGGCGCGCCCTGTTCGATCTGCTTCGCCAGTGCTGAACTTGCAGCATAGGAGGCGGTGGATTCCTTGCCCGTCTGCTTGCGCCACTCGCCGTTGATCGCATCGAGCGCGTTTTTGAGGCTTGCCGCAGCAAAGATCGTGACCTTCTCCGCCGCCAGGGCCGTCGCAGGGCCTATTGCCGTCAGAAGGACGGCGAGTGCCACGGACACGCCCTTGAGCCGATCCTTTCTCGTCGCCAAGCTCATGCCTCCCGCTCGTGATATTTCTCAAGATATAACGCTTCGGTATTTTGGTTAGCGCTATATTCGGAGAAATACAATGCTGCCGTTGCGCTGTAATCGAACGGTGAGGCAATGGGGCGAAGATTGCGCGACCGCTTGCGATAGACGCTCATGCGTCTAAATTCTGCAACGAGAGCAAGCGAGGTGACGACCCATATGGATTCGACGATACGGCTGGAAGAGAGCTGGAAAGCGGCCCTCGGCCCCGAGTTCCGCAACGGCTACATGACCGAGCTCAAGCGTTTCCTGCTGGACGAAAAGCAACAGGGCCGACAGGTTTTTCCGAGGGGTGGCGAATATTTTCGCGCGCTCGATCTTACCCCCCTCGACAGGGTTCGTGTCGTGATCCTCGGTCAGGATCCATATCATGGCGACGGGCAGGCGCACGGCCTCTGCTTCAGTGTTCGTCCCGGCGTGCGTACACCGCCTTCGCTCGTCAACATCTACAAGGAGCTCAAGGAAGACCTCGGCATAGATCCGGCGCGCCACGGTTTTCTCGAAAGCTGGGCGCGCCAGGGCGTGTTGCTGCTGAACAGCGTGCTGACGGTGGAGCGCGGCCGGGCGGCTTCGCATCAGGGCAGAGGATGGGAACGCTTTACCGATGCGGTCATCCGCGCCGTCAATGAGCAGGCGCAGCCCGTCGTCTTCATGCTCTGGGGCTCTTATGCGCAACGCAAGGCGGCGTTCGTCGACCGCTCGCGCCATCTCGTGCTCACGGCGCCGCATCCGTCACCGCTTTCGGCGCATTCGGGCTTCTTCGGCTGCCGGCATTTCTCCAAGGCGAATGCCTTTCTCACGTCCAAGGGGCTCGACCCGATCGACTGGCGGTTGCCGGAAGATCCGCCCCTGGCAGTGGAACGGCCGACGCCGCCGAACTGCTGACGCCCTCGTTCCGGCGCCCGTCGCGAATGGACCTTGCGCCCCCGGCTCCGATCCGTCAAAGACTGGCCCGAATAGGCAGGCGACGCGATGGGAGACGGCATGCGGCACATCCTGATCATCGGTATCGGCGCGGGTAACCCCGAGCACATCACGGTCCAGGCGATCAATGCGCTGAACAGAGCCGATGTGCTGTTCATCCCGACGAAGGGTGCGAAGAGGTCCGAACTCGCCGAGCTTCGCCGCGAGATCTGTGCCCGCTACGTGACGAGGGCCGACAGCCGGACCATTGAATTCGCCGTGCCCGTTCGCCGAACCGAAGGGCGGGCGTATATCGAAAGCGTGGACGACTGGCATGCGAGTATTGCCGCCACTTACGAGGCTCTCCTCGAGAGCGAGCTTGCCGATGGACAGACCGGCGCGTTTCTTGTCTGGGGCGATCCGATGCTCTATGACAGCACGATCCGCATCGTCGAGCGCGTGAAGGCGCGCGGCCGCATTGGCTTCGGCTTTGACGTCATTCCGGGCATTACCAGCCTGCAGGCGCTCTGCGCCAGCCATCGCATTCCGTTGAACCTCGTCGGCAAACCGGTGGAAATCACCACCGGCCGGAGGCTCGCCGAGAGCTTTCCGCACAGGTGCGAGACGGCGGTCGTCATGCTCGACGGCGAGCAGGCCTTTCAGAAGATCGAGGATCCCGACGCCGAGATCTATTGGGGCGCCTATCTCGGCAGCCCCGAAGAGATCGTCATTTCAGGGCGCCTTGCCGACGTCAAAGAGGAAATTCTGAAAACCCGTGCTGCGGCACGCGAGCGGGTAGGCTGGATCATGGACATATATCTTTTGCGAAAAGGCGCCGATTTCGACGAATAGAGCAATTTCGGAAAAGGTGTAAAACGGCCTTAATCCGAATGCTTGAACGCTCTCAAGGCATGCGCCTGTGCTATAGGTTTCACCGGAAAACTGGCTGGACAGGCCGAAGGATGACGAAAGACGAATGACCAGCTGCGCCGCGCCAGACCTCGGGCCGCACGGCCTCGGTGCATCGATGCGCCGCGGGGCCTGTCCTTCGCTCGCGGCACCGATGCGGACCGGGGACGGCCTGCTCGTGCGGCTGCGACCAGCGGTCGACGGTCTGACCCCGGCGGAGATAAGGGCGCTCGCCGTCGCGGCCGGAGCCTATGGCAGCGGCATTATCGAGATCACGGCACGCGGCAACCTGCAGATACGCGGCCTGACACCGGAGAGTGTTCCGGCACTTGCCGCGGCGATCTGGGAAACGGGAATAGCCGTTGCCGAAGGCCTGGCAATCGAGACGCCACCCCTGGCCGGTTTCGACCCCGGTGAAATCGCCGACCCTCGCCCGCTCGCCCGCGCGCTGCGCTTGGCGATCTCCGGTGCGGGTGAGACGCTCAGCTTTGCACCGAAATTTACGATCGTGGTGGATGGAGGCGGGTGCTTCAATCTCACGATGTTGACCGCCGATCTGCGTATTTCCGCACTTGGCGGTGAGGATGGCATTCGGTGGCTGCTTTCGCTCGGAGGCACCGCGCGCTCGGCAGCGCCTGTCGCCCTGCTGGAAGCGGGAGAGGTCGTTCCCGCGGTTCTCGATATCATGCGAAGTCTCAGCGCGCTCGGGCCCGCAGCCCGCGCTCGCGACCTTGACGCGGGCGGCATTCGGCAGCGCTTTTCTGCCGGCAATGCATTGCCGTTTGCCGGCGAGGGCTCCCCTTCTCCGCCGCCGGCGGGCATCCATCACTTCGGCGGGGCCGGCACGGTGCTCGGCGTGGGGCTGGCCTTTGCGCAGACCGACGCGGGCAGTCTCATCGCGTTCGTGCGGCAGGCAGAGGAACTCGGCGCAGCGGAGATACGTCTGGTGCCGCGCCATGGTCTGTTCGTCCTCGGTCTCTCCGGCGAAGCGGCCGCCATTGCGCAAGGGCTTGCCCGCGGCCATGGATTTCTGGTCGCCGCCGACGATCCGCGCAATCACATAGCGGCCTGCGCCGGTCTTGCCTGCGCGTCGACGGGAATGGACACCAAGGCGACGGCGAGATTGTTGGTCGAAGCCGCGCCGGACTTGCTCGACGGCTCGGCGACGGTGCATCTCTCCGGCTGCCCCAAAGGCTGCGCCAAGCCGTCTCCAGCGCCGATGACGCTGATCGGTGCGCCATCAGGATATGCGCCATCAGGATATGGACTTGTCGTAAATGGCACTGCTTCCGTCGCGCCGAGTGCCTACAGGGATGAAAACGGAATAAGATCCGCCTTCGCTGCGCTCAACGCGCTGGTGCGGGAAAACAAAGACGCTGGCGAATCGGCTTGGTCCTGTCTTACACGGCTCGGGACCGCGCAGATCGGCGCAGCGTTCGAACAGGGATAGAGATGCCTGACTACGATTACATCCGCGATGGCAACGCCATCTATGAGCGTTCTTTCGCGATCATCCGCGCGGAAGCTGATCTTTCCGGTTTCTCGGAGGAAGAGGCCGATCTTGCCGTTCGGATGGTGCATGCCTGCGGCTCCGTGGAGGCCGCGCGCCAATTCGTCTTTTCGCCCGGGTTCGTTTCCGCCGCGCGCGCTGCCTTGAAGGGCGGCGCCCCCATCCTCTGCGATGCGGAGATGGTCGTCCGTGGCGTGACGCGCGCACGCCTCCCCGCCGGTAATGAGGTCATCTGCACGCTCCGGGATCCGCAGACCGCAGAGATCGCGGCCGAGATCGGCAATACGCGTTCGGCCGCGGCGCTGAAGCTCTGGGGTGAAAGGATGGCCGGCTCCGTCGTAGCGATCGGTAACGCGCCGACCGCGCTCTTCTATTTGTTGGAGATGCTGCGCGATGGTGCGCCGAAGCCAGCCGCGATCCTCGGAATGCCGGTCGGCTTCGTCGGTGCGGCGGAATCGAAGGATGCACTTGCCGAGAATTCCTATGGCGTTCCCTTCGCGGTCGTGCGCGGCCGTCTCGGCGGCAGCGCGATGACCGCTGCCGCGTTGAATTCACTCGCGAGGCCGGGTCTGTGAGCGGCACGAAAACTGGCAAGCTGATCGGCGTCGGAACGGGTCCGGGCGACCCTGAGCTGCTGACCGTAAAAGCGGTACGAGCGCTCGGCGATGCGGATGTCGTCGCCTATTTCGCCAAGGCCGGCCGGAACGGCAACGGCCGGGCGGTGGTGGAGGGAATTCTGAAGCCGGGCATGACCGAACTGCCGCTCTATTATCCCGTTACCACTGAGATCGACAAGGATCACGACGCCTATAGGAGTCAGATCACCGACTTCTACGATGCCTCGGCCGAGGCGGTGGCGGCGCATCTCCTCGCCGGGCGGACGGTGGCGGTGCTAAGCGAAGGAGACCCGCTTTTCTACGGGTCCTACATGCATCTCCATGTGCGGCTTGCCGGCCGTTTCCCGGCCGTGGTCATTCCGGGCATCACCGCGATGTCCGGCTGCTGGTCGCTTGCCGGGCTGCCGCTGGTGCAAGGCGACGATGTGCTCTCCGTCCTGCCCGGCACCATGGGCGAGGCCGAGCTTCAGCGACGCCTCGCCGATACGGAAGCCGCCGTGATCATGAAAGTCGGCCGCAACCTGCCTAAAATACGCCGGGCACTCGCGGCGGCGGGCAGGCTCGAGGCGGCCGTATATGTCGAGCGCGGCACGATGAAGAATGCGGCAATGGTTCCGCTCGGCGAGAAGCCGGACGACGAGGCGCCCTATTTCTCGCTGGTGCTGGTTCCGGGTTGGAAGGACAGGCCCGGCGGGAAGGACAGACCGGGATTGGAGGGCAAGGTATGAGGGGAACGCTCTTCATCGTCGGCACCGGGCCTGGCAATCCGGCACAGATGACGCCCGAGGCCGAGAATGCGATCGCTGCAGCGACCGAATTCTTCGGCTATGGCCCCTATCTCGATCGCCTGCAACTTCGCGCGGATCAACGGCGCATAGCATCGGACAACCGCGAGGAACTGGACCGCGCTCAGGCGGCACTCGCGCGCGCCGCGGCAGGGGTGAATGTCTGCGTCGTCTCCGGCGGCGACCCCGGCATCTTCGCCATGGCCGCCGCCGTCTGCGAGGCGATCGACAACGGACCGCAGGAATGGCGCGAAGTCGATCTCACGATCACGCCCGGCGTCACGGCAATGCTCGCGGTCGCCGCACGGATCGGGGCGCCGCTGGGGCACGATTTCTGTGTCATGTCGCTTTCCGACAATCTGAAGCCCTGGGAGGTCATCACCCGCCGGCTCCAGCTTGCGGCCGAAGCGGGGCTGGTCATCGCGCTTTACAATCCGATCAGCAAGGCTCGCCCCTGGCAACTCGGCGAGGCTTTCGAGGTTCTGCGGCAGGTGCTGCCGGCAACCGTGCCGGTGATCTTCGGCCACGCAGCCGGGCGGCCCGACGAGCGCATCGAAGTGATGCCGCTCGGCGACGCCGAGCCGGGTCGCGCTGACATGGCGACCTGCGTGATCATCGGCTCGCCGGAGACACGTACCATCCTGCGCGACGGGAAGCATGATCTCGTCTACACGCCGCGGTCCTTTACCGGAGCAAAGCGTTGACGGATGCGTTCGAGCGCCTCGCTACAGTCGCCGACCGACGGAACGTCGGCAGGCTTTCGGCGCTCGACCATCACCACCTCGATCCCGAGCTTTCGCGCCGCCGCTATCTTGCCAAAGGTGGCCGCGCCGCCGCTGTTCTTGGCAATGATGGCGTCGATCCGGTTGCGTTCGAGCAGTTCCGTTTCATCCCGCTCGGCAAAAGGGCCGGAGGCGAGAATGGCGGTAGCATCGGGCAGGTCGAGCGGCGGCGTTATCGGGTCGACGCTGCGTATGACGTAGCTGTGCTGCGGCGCTTTCTTGAAATGGAAGGCCTCTTGCCGGCCGATCGCGAGGAAGACACGGCGCGGCGCCTCTCCAAGGGCGGAGACCGCCTCGGAGACACTGTCGACGCGAGTCCAGCGATCACCGGGGCCGGCCTCCCAGGCGGGGCGGCGGAGCGCGAGGATTGGCGTACCCGTTATTCGAGCCGCAGCGGCGGCGTTTTGCGAGATCCGCGCAGCGAAGGGGTGCGTCGCGTCTACGAGGAGGGCGATGCCCTCGTCCAGCAGGAATGCGGCGAGTCCCTCCGCCCCCCCGAAGCCGCCTATGCGTGTCGGAAGCGGCTGCGGGCGGGGTTCGGCCGTGCGGCCGGCAAGGGAGACCGCAGCGTCGTAGCGCGGATCGGAGGCAAGGTGCTCCGCGAGCTGCCGCGCCTCGGTCGTTCCGCCGAGGATCAGAATGCGAGGCTTGCCCGTGGCTGACATGTCGAACAACGGTTCCACCATCGTCGCTCCCTGGCTCATCATAATCGGCATCGGAGAGGACGGTGTAGCCGGTCTCGGCGAAGAGGCCAAGCGCCTCATCCAGGCGGCACCCGTCGTCTTCGGCGGCGCCCGGCACATGGAGCTTGCGTCTGCGCTGATCAGGGGCGAGCGCCAGATATGGCAGAGTCCGTTTGAAAAATCGGTAGAGGCCATCGTCGCCCGGCGCGGCAGCCCCGTCGTGGTGCTCGCCTCGGGCGATCCCTTCCTCTACGGCATCGGCGCTACGCTCACGCGCCGCATCGATGCCGCGGAAATGCGCACCATCCCCGCTCCGTCCGCTTTCAGCCTTGCCGCGTCCCGGCTAGGCTGGCCCTTGCAGGAGGTCACGACCATTTCGCTGCACGGCCGCCCGCTCGATCTCATAAGGCCGCATCTGCAGCCGGGGGCGCGCGTCCTGGCATTGACCTCGGATGAACACGGGCCGAAGGCGCTTGCCGGCCTGCTCTGTGAAAACGGCTTCGGTCAGTCACGACTTACGGTTCTAGAAGCGCTTGGCGGCAACAACGAACATGTCTCCAGTCATCGCGCCGAGCGCTTTTCGCTCGAAGACGTCCAAGCGCTGAACGTCTGCGCGGTGGAGGTAATCGCGGGCACCGACGCTCGCGTGCTTCCGCTTGGCGGAGGGCTGGACGACCTGTTGTTCGAGCACGACGGCCAGATCACCAAAAGGGAGGTTCGGGCACTGACGCTCTCGGCGCTGGCGCCGCGCCGGGGTGAACTCCTCTGGGATATCGGAGCCGGCTCCGGTTCGATCGCCATCGAATGGATGCTCGCCGACCCGGCGATGCGGGCGATCGCCATAGAGGCTTCGCCGGAGCGGGTCGCGCGGATCGGCCGCAATGCATTTCGCTTCGGTGTCCCGGGGCTTGTGGTTGTGGAAGGACGTGCGCCGGAGGCGTTGCTGCAACTCCCGCGCCCGGATGTGATCTTCATCGGCGGCGGCGGAAGCGAGCCCGGCGTGCTGGACGCGGCCATCGCAGCGCTCGTGCCCGGCGGACGGCTGGTCGCCAATGCCGTGACGACGGAAATGGAAGCGGTGCTGCTCGCCCAGCATGCGCGGCTCGGCGGTTCGCTGATCCGCATCGACATCGCCCGAGCCTCGCCCGTCGGCACGATGACGGGCTGGCGGCCCGCCATGCCGGTCATGCAATGGTCGTGGGTCAGGGCGTGAACCGCTCATCGGGCAACGCATTTTCGAGAGGAAAGATCATGACGGTTCATTTCATCGGGGCGGGCCCGGGCGCGGCAGACCTCATCACGGTCAGGGGCAGAGACTTGATCGGCCGCTGCCCCGTCTGCCTATACGCCGGCTCGATCGTTTCGACCGAGCTCCTGCAATTTTGCCCGCCCGGCGCTCGCATCGTCGATACGGCGCCGATGTCGCTGGACGAGATCGAAGCGGAATATGTGCGCGCAGCGGCGGCGGGTGAGGATGTCGCCCGGCTGCATTCCGGCGACCTTTCCGTCTGGAGCGCGGTGGCCGAACAGATCCGCCGGCTGGAGAAGCATGGCATCGCCTACACGATGACGCCCGGCGTACCCGCCTTCGCTGCCGCCGCCGCGACGCTTGGCCGCGAACTGACGATCCCCGCGGTCGCTCAGAGCCTGGTGTTGACGCGCGTCTCCGGCCGGGCCTCGCCCATGCCGAACAGCGAGACGCTCGCAGCGTTCGGCGCCACCGGTTCGACACTCGCCATCCATCTCGCAATCCACGCGCTCGGACAGGTGGTGGAGGAACTGACCCCACTATACGGCGCCGATTGCCCGGTCGCGATCGTGGTCAAGGCCTCCTGGCCGGACGAACGCGTCGTCCGCGGCAGGCTTAGCGACATCGCAGCCAGGGTCGCGGCCGAACCGATCGAACGCACCGCGCTGATCTTCGTCGGGCCGGGGCTGGAGGCGTCGGATTTCCGCGAAAGCTCGCTCTACGACCCGGCATATCAACGGCGCTTCCGCGGGCGCGATTGAAGCGACAGCACCGCGCAGTTCCTGCGCACATTACTCTTCGATCTTGCTGCCCGAAGGCCGCGACTTCCGTGGAACCCCCGGCCGGTTCTCGAAGCGGTCGCGGTAGAGTGTCGCCTGGCCGAGCAGCATCAGCGTCACGGGTGTCGTCACCGTCATGAAGAAGATGATCAGAACTTCGTGGAACACCCAGCGGCTCTGCAGAACGGCGAAGCAGAGGATCGACGCAAGGCAAATGAGGATGGTGCCGCCGCTGGTCGCTATCGTCGGGGCGTGCAGGCGGGCATAGAAATCGGGGAGGCGCAGCAGCCCGAGCGATCCGATGAAGGTGGTCGCCGCGCCGATCAGCAGCAATCCGCAGACGAGGGCTGCCGCCCATGGCGGCAGGTCGGTCAGATGGCTCATTCGATCACCTCGCCGCGCATGAGGAACTTGGCAAGCGCGATCGACGATGCGAAGCCGATGACCGCGATGATGAGCGCCGTTTCGAAATAGACCGTGTTTGCCGTTCGGATTCCGAAAGTGATCAGCATCAGCATCGCGTTGATGTAGAGCGTGTCGAGGCCGAGGATGCGATCCTGAGCCCTCGGCCCTCTGGCCATGCGGTAGAGCGCGAAGGCCATGGCGAGTGCGAGCATCGTCTGTGCAAGCAGCACCGACCAGATGACGGCAAGCTCCATCATTCGAATATCTCCTTTAAATCGGCCGCGTAGCGCCTGATCGTTTTGCGCCACAGTTCCTCGTTTTCGATGTCGAGCACGTGGATGAGCAAGATCTTCTGGCGCCGGTCATATTCGAGCCATGCGGTGCCCGGCGTCGCCGTCAGCACGCAGGCAAGCAGCGCCAGGGCATTCTCGTCTTCGAGGTCGATACCGAGGGTCATGAAGCCAGCGGCGACCGCGCGGCGCCTCGCGCGCAGGATGATCAGCGTGACGGCGATATTCGAGCGGATAACGTCGCCTGTGGCGCGCAGAATAAAACCGGCGATGCGGCTCCAGCGATTGAGACGCGAGCGGGCAGGCTTCAGTTTGAGCGTTACCCATGCAAGGACGGTGCTGACGATAAGGCCGAGGAGGATCGAACCCGGCGTCACGGACTGACTTAGAAGCAGCCACATGAGGAGGAGCGCGACGGAGAGCAGCGGATAGGGGAACCAGGTGCGCATCTCTAATTGCTCCCGGCTCGCGGCGCCGAAAGCACCCGATCGCTCAAGGTGAGCGGAGCGAGCAGATCGTCGGCCGTCGCCTGCATGTAGCGCATCGCGGGGCCCGCCTGCAGGCTCAGGAAGATGCAGGCGGCAAGCAGGACAATCACGGGTGTGATCTCGATCACGACAACCCGCGGTATCGTCCCCTCGATCGATGCCCAGAAAGTGCGGATGCCGATCCGGTTCATTGCGATCATGGCGGCGAGCCCTGACAGGATGAGGAGGGCGACATAGATCCAGTCCGCGACGGAGGTTGCTGCGGCAAGATCGGCGGCCGGCGCATCGAATAGGCCGCTTATGAGCGCAAACTTGGCGATGAAACCCGAGAAAGGCGGCAGGCCGGCGAGCAGCAATGCGCAGAGGCAGAAGCAGAGACCGAGAACGGCCATGGTACCCGGAATGGCAACGCCGACCTCTTCCTCTTCTTCGTCTTCGTCGAAATCGCCATAAGCTTCCATCGTCACAGCGAGGACGTCGGCGCCGGCGTCCCGACCGCGCTCGACGAGCTCGATCAGCAGGAAAAAGGCCGCGATCGTCAGCGTCGAGCTGACCAGATAGAAGAGAGCACCGGCGAGCATTCCGCCGTGGCCAAGGCCGATCGCCGCGAGCAGCGTCCCGGAGGATACCAGAACGGAGTAGCCGGCAAGGCGACCCATTGCCTGCGAGGCGAGCACGCCTATGGCGCCGAAGGCGATCGTCAGCATTCCCCCGGTGACCAGCCAGTCCTGGCCGAAACCGGACGACGCGCCCGCTGTCGTGCCGAAGACGAGCAGATGCAGGCGCATAATGACATAGATGCCGACCTTGGTCAGGATTGCGAAGATTCCGGCGACCGGCGGCGTTGCCGCCGCGTAGGCCGTTGGCAGCCAGAAGCTGAGCGGCCACATGCCGGCCTTAACGAGGAAGGCGACGCCGAGAATGGCTGCCCCCATTTCGACAAATGTTCTGTCTTGGGCGTCGATCGCTGCGATCTTCGTTGCGAGGTCGGCCATGTTGAGGGTGCCGGTCGTACCGTAGATCAGGCTGACGCCGATCAGGAACAGTGACGAAGCGGCGAGATTGACCGCAACATAATGCAGGCCCGCCTTCACGCGTATAGGTCCGGAGCCGTGCAGGAGCAGTCCGTAGGAGGCGGCCAGCATCATTTCGAAGAAGACGAAGAGATTGAAGAGGTCGCCCGTGAGAAAGGCGCCGTTGAGGCCTGCAAGGAGGAGCTGGAACAGCGAATGGAAGTGATGTCCCGCCGTGTGCCAGCGCGCCATCGAATAGGCCTGCGCGGCGAGTGCAAGTCCACTCGTCAGGCACAGCATCAGAGCCGACAGGCGATCCAGAACGAGGACGATGCCAAAGGGGGCGGGCCAGTTGCCGAGCTGGTAAACCCCCGATCCAGGCAGGCTGGCGGTTCCGGAAGCGGCAAACCGCATGAGGATCATCGAAAGGATGAATACGACGAGCGTTGAACCGAATCCTATGGCGCCCTTCACTGTGCGGTCCCGCTCGTTGATCGGGATCAGAACCGCGGCGACGGCGAGCGGCAGGAGGATCGGCAATATGAGAAGATGATGGAGCCAATCAGTCACCGCGCTGCTCCCTTCCGTCCACATGGTCGGTTCCGGTGAAGCCGCGCGAGGCAAGCAGTACCACGAGGAACAGTGCTGTCATCGCGAAGCCGATGACGATCGCCGTCAGCACCAGAGCCTGAGGAACCGGATCGGTAAAGCGGGCGAGATCGCCTGCGCCCCCGGGCTCGAGGATCGGCGGGGCGTTCACCCGCAACCTGCCCATGCCGAAGATGAAGAGATTGACGGCAAAGGAGAGCAGCGAAAGCCCGATGATGACCTGGTATGTTCGGGGCCTCAAAAGAAGATAAACGCCTGACGCGGTCAGGGTGCCTATACCGCCTGCGAGAATGAGTTCCATTTTACGATACCGCTCCCTTCTCGGAGCGCGCAGCCCTTGCTTGCGCACGCGGTGCACGCACTGACTGGTGCGCCAGCGCGATCAGGATGAGCACGGTGGCGCCGAGGACGAGCGAAAAGACACCGAGGTCGAACAGGATCGCGGTTGCAAGCGGGAATTTGCCGACCACCGGCAGGCTCGCATATTGCGCGTGGGAGGTGAGGAAAGGATAGCCGAAGAACCAGGATCCGACACCCGTCGCCGTTGCCACGAGGAGGCCGATGCTCATCCAGCGAAGCGGATGGATGCGGAGCCGTTCCTCAACCCAGCGGGTGCCGCCGGACATATATTGCAGGATAAAGCCGATCGACATGGCGATGCCGGCGGCAAAACCGCCGCCTGGAAGGTCGTGGCCGCGCAGGAACAGAAAGGCCGCGAGCATGCCGGTGACCGGAAACATCCAGCGCATGATCACTGACGGGATGAAGAGATATTCGGCGACGCTGTCGCCTGCGTCGCGGTCGGGATGGTCGTCGTCGAAGGCGTTCTGCACCCGTTGCTGCTCCGGCGTCTCGAGGCTGTCGGATTGCGGGCGGAAGCGCAGGAGAAGCGCGAAGACCGTGAGCGCTACGATGCAGAGCACGGCGATCTCTCCGAGCGTATCGAAGCCGCGGAAATCGACGAGAATGACGTTGACGACATTGGCACCGCCGCCCTCCTTGTAGGCGCGCTCGAGAAAATAGCTGGCGATCGTCTCGGGAAGGGGCCGTGTCATCACGGTATAGGCGATGAGCATCATTCCCCCGCCGGCGGCGACCGCCAGCAGGACGTCGCGCAAGCGCCTTAAGCGCACCCTGATCGAGATGTCCTCAGCAGCCACCGGCTCCTCGATGCGTTTCGGCAGCCAGCGCAATCCGAGGAGAATGAGGACGGTGGTGACGATTTCGACGAGGAGCTGCGTGACCGCAAGATCGGGTGCGGAAAGCCAGACGAAAGTGATACAGGTGACCAGCCCTGCGCCGCCGAGAAGCACCAGAGAGGCGAGACGGTGGAATTTCGCCTGGTAAGCGGAACCGACTGCGCAGGCAATGCCGATCGCCCAGAGCAGAGCGAAGGCGGGATCGATTCCACGGATCACGAGTGCAGGCAGTTCGAATGCACCGAAAAGGAGCGGCGACGCCCCTGCCGCAAGCGCCAGAAAAACGAGGAGACGCATCTGCGGTTGGAGACGGCGCGTGCCGAGCCGCTGTTCAAGCCACCTGGCCCATTTCCACGAGAGCGTCACCAGCACGCGCTCGAAGATACGCTGGCCCTGCAGCAGACGGAAGACCGGCGGACCCTCGACGGCCGTGGCGAGATAGGAGCGCATCAGGAGATAGAGGCCGATGCCGCCTGAAAGCGCGACGAAGCTCATGATCAGGGGCAGGTTCCAGCCATGCCAGACCGCAAGGCTGTAATAGGGCGTTTCCTCGCGCAGGACCGAGACAACGGCGGCATGAAGGAAGGGGCCGATTGTCTGTGCAGGAATTATACCGACGACCAGGCAGGCCAGGACGAGGAAGTCGACCGGCGCCCGCATCCAGCGCGGCGGCTCATGAGGCTTTCTTGGAAGGTTCGCCGGTGGCTGACCGAAGAAGACGCCGTGGATGAAGCGGAGCGAATAGGTAACCGCGAACATGCCCGCGATCGTCGCCACATAGGGCGTGACCGTGTCGAGCGCGTTGACGAGATGCGTCTCGACCGCCTCGGCAAAGAACATTTCCTTGGACAGGAAACCGTTGAGCAACGGCACTCCGGCCATGGCGGCACTTGCCACCATCGCCAGCGTCGCGGTGATCGGCATGAAGTGGAACAGCCCGCTCAGCCTGCGCATGTCGCGCGTTCCGGTTTCGTGGTCGATGATGCCGGCCGCCATGAAGAGCGAGGCCTTGAAGGTCGCGTGGTTGACGATGTGGAAGATGGCGGCGACGGCCGCCAGCGGACTGCCAAGGCTCAAGAGCACGGTGATGAGTCCGAGATGGCTGATCGTCGAATAGGCGAGCAGCCCTTTCAGATCCTGCTGAAAGATAGCGAAATAAGCCCCGATCAGGAGCGTCGTCAGGCCCGCAAGGCCGACAATCCAGAACCATGCTTCCGTGCCGGCCATGACCGGCCAGAACCGCACAAGCAGGAAGACGCCGGCCTTGACCATCGTCGCCGAATGCAGAAAGGCGGAAACCGGCGTCGGCGCCGCCATGGCGTGCGGCAGCCAGAAATGGAAGGGGAACTGTGCGCTCTTCGTCAATGCCCCGAGCAGAATAAGGATCAGCACTGTGCCGTAAAGCGGATGGTTGCGGATCGTGTCGCCCGAAGCGAGAACAGCGTCGAGTTCATAGCTGCCGACGATCTTTCCCATGATTATCAGGCCGACAAGCATTGCAAGGCCGCCGGTGCCGGTGATCGTCAGGGCCATACGAGCGCCGTCGCGGGCGTGTGCGTTATGGTGCCAATAGCCGATAAGCAGGAAGGAGACGATGCTTGTCAGTTCCCAGAAGACGGCCAGCAGAATGAGGTTGCCGGACAGCACGACGCCCAGCATCGAGCCCATGAAGGCAAGAAAGAGCGCGAAGAACCGCGGCACCGGATCTTCCTGGGCCATATAATAGCGGGCATAGAGGACGACGAGAAAGCCGATCGCCGTGATCAGGGCAGAAAACAGCCAGGCGAAGCCGTCCATCCTGAGGGTGAAGTTCAGCCCGAGCTCCGGGATCCAGTCCAGCCGGTATCTGAGCACGCCACCCGAGGCGACATAGGGAAAGAGCCCGGCGGTTATCAGGAAACAGACGAGCGCAATCGCGCCTGCGAACCAGGCTATCGCACCGCGTTGATCGGACGGGAAAAAGATTGCAATGAGGCTTCCCGCAAACGGGACAAGAATGAAAAGAGCAAGCAATTTCTCCGCGTATTCGATCTTTCCGTCTCCTTCTGGATGTATCGGAGGTCGGGACTCCCGGTCCCGCAAGGACTGCCGCCGCACGGGTGGCGCGGACGATGTCCGCGCATTCGCATAGCGGCAGAAGGCATATGTTTTTATGACGATTTTCCGGACGCCTGCCAAGTCTTTGGAGGAAAAAAGCGACGTGTCGTGCAACGCGCCGGAGGCAGAAACATAACCCGGACTGTGCTCAGGCGGCGTGCCACCGCCGCTCGAAGACGAAAGTCGCAAAATCGTTGGCGTTCATCGGCCGGGCGAAGGCGTAGCCCTGCAGGCCATGGCATTCCATTTCCTTGAGAATGCGGGCGTGCTCGAGCGTTTCGACGCCTTCGGCGATCACGTCGATCCCAAGTGATTTGCCGATGTCGATGATCGATGCCACGAGCCGGCGCTCCGCCGGGGATGCGAGAATTGGCAGTACCAGTTGCCGATCTATCTTCAGACGGCGCGGCGTCAGCTTCAGCAGGCTGAGGATCGAGGCATAGCCGGTGCCGAAGTCGTCGATCTCGATATCGATGCCGAGTTCCTTGATGCGCCGGATGTTGGACATCACCATCATGTCGTTTTCGTCGAACGAAATCGATTCGAGCAGCTCGAAGGAAAGCCGCCCTTCGGGTATGGAGAGTTTCTCCAGCTGCGCGATCAGCCCCTCGTCTCTGAGGCGCGGATAGGAAAGGTTGACCGATACCTTCGGGACATAGATGCCGTTTGCTTCCCAGCGATAGATCTGAAAAAGGGCCTGTTCGAGGATCTTCTGGTCGATCGCCGCGACGACGTTGATGTCCTCCGCCGTCTTGAGAAAGGCGTGCGGGCCGAGGAGACCCTTGGTGGGATGATCCCACCGCGCAAGCGCCTCGACGCCGATGATGTCGAGCGAGCTCGGACAGAATTGCGGCTGGAAATGGGCGACGAATTCGTTCTGCTCGAGGCCACGCAGGATCTCGTCGGCCGTCTGTTTCGTCTGCAGCACGGCGGTTTTCAACGCGCCGGTAAAGGTCTCCTGCCGATTGCGGCCACGGCGCTTGGCTTCGTAGAGAGCGATGTCGGCATTGACCAGAACCTGGGAAAGGTCATCCGTCGCATCTGTTTGCGCGGCAATGCCGATGCTCACGCCGATGCGGCACTCCTGATCTTCGTAGCGGACCGGAACGCTCATTGCCTCGATCACCCGCGATGCCATCGCCGCGTCTTCGTCGGCGCCGTCGCTCGCGCGAATGATGACGAACTCGTCGCCGCCGATCCGGGCAACGAAGTCGTCCTGGCGTGCATTGTCCCTGAGGAGGCTTGCCGCGTGCTTCAAGATCTCGTCGCCGGCCGCATGCCCCATCGTGTCGTTGATCTGCTTGAAGCGGTCGAGATCGATATGAAAGATGCTGATTTTCGCTCCCGCCTCGACCCGTCGGCTGCGGTCGAGGAGGATCTGGTCCAGGAAGCGTCGGTTCGGCAGGCCGGTCAACGGATCGTGCAATGCGTTGAATTCCATCCGATGACGCGCGGCCTCCAACTCGGCGCTGTGGGCTTCGGCGAGGCGTTTGGCTTCCGACAGGGTTGCACGCGTTTCCACGTCTGCGGTCACGTCCCAGTTGACGCCAACGATCTTCCTGCTGCCGTTCGTGCCGATATAGGTCGAACCGATCGCGCGAATGTGGCGGACTCCGCCGGCCGGAAGACGGATGCGAAACTCCGTATTATATGCCTCGCCCGTGGCGAGTGCCGCGTCGAATTCCGCTTCCGCACGGGCGAGATCCTCCGGATGCAGCGTGTTCCTCCAGTCCTCATAGACCTCGTGCATCGACGAGCCGACGCCATAGAGCTCCCTCATGCGGCTGTCCCACAGGAGCTTGCCGCTATCGGCATCGAGCTCCCAAACGCCGATCATCGAAGTGTCGAGCGCGATCCGCAAACGGTGCGAAAGCTCCTGAAGCTGATCCTTGCTCTGTCTCAACGCTCGAAAGTTCGCCTGGCGCTCGGCCATGAGGCGACCGGCGACGATCATCGGAGCGACGATCATCATGCCGCCGAGAGCGATGAGGATGCGAACCTGCCAGGCATTCCGCGGTGTCGCCGGCCATCCGCCTTTCGGAATCGCTGCCATGCGCCAGGAACCACCGGGCAGCGATACGCTCATCTCGACGGGGCTGTTGTCGAAGATTGCGGGGTCGCCGAAAAAATGGGCGCCGTCGCGTCCCCGCCCGTCCCGGCCGACAATGGCTACGTCGATGTCGAGGGTTGGTGATGACAGGCCGCTGTCGCGATAGAGGCGATCGACGTCGATCACGGCCGATACCACGCCCCAGAATCGGTTGCCGTCGTCCGAGGCGGTCATCACGGGAAAGCGGCCGATCAGCCCGCGTCCGCCCTGGACGAGGTCGACCGGTCCCGCCAGCACCATCTCTCCCGACGCCACCGCCCGCATCACGGAACTGCGCTGTTTATCGTTCGCGCGGTAATCGAGACCGATCGCCTTCTCATTGCCTTTCAACGGGTAGACCATCGCAACGACCAGTTCTGGCGCAGCGGCGATATTGCGGAGTAGCGAGCCTTCGCTGAAGACGCCGCGGGCGAGTTCCCCGAAGCGTTGCTGCTGCATGTCGGGCTCGGTTTCGATCGTGGCGATCAGGCCTCGAACAAGCTGGATGTTGCCGTTGACGCTGCTCTCGAGGCGCGAACGTATCGGGTTGAGCGCGTCGGCGACCTCGGAGCGCTGTCGCGCTTCCGAAACGATCCGGTTCTGATTGTCGGCGAGAACTCCTGCGACCGCTACCACAACAGCCGCGATGATGGCCGGAAGGTAGCTGGGAGCGAGATGACGCGACAGTCGGGACATGGCTTGATACGACTTCTAGAGAGCGGTTCCGGAAAGAGAGCGCTCCGGGAGGAGCACGCACGGCATGCAGCAGCTTCCGGATAATTCCAGACTCTCCTTAACAAACCTCCATGCGAATTTACTGAAATAGCTCTCGTTACACGCCGTGACGGGCGTTTCAAGTTGGCGGCCCGATCATCGCCTGCAACGTTTCCAGTCGGTCCGCGTCGCGTGGCAGCTTGTCGGGTCTGAGCCGGGCAATCCGCGGAAAGCGCATGGCTACGCCGGACTTGTGACGGGTGGAGCGGTTGAGGCCTTCGAAGGCGACCTCGACGACGAAACCCTTGTCGGGTTCGGCGCGCACCGCGCGCACGGGACCGAAACGTTCGACCGTATTGTCGCGCACGAAACGGTCGAGAATCTCGAGCTCGGCATCGGTGAAACCGAAATAGGCCTTGCCGACCGGAACGAGGCTCGTTCCGTCTTCCCCCTCCGTCCAAACTCCGAAGGTGAAGTCGGAATAATAGCTTGAACGTTTGCCGTGGCCGCGTTGCGCATACATCAGCACGGCATCTATATTGAAGGGCGCACGCTTCCACTTGAACCAGGGGCCCTTGGATCTTCCGGCCAGATAGGGCGAGTCCAGACGTTTCAGCATGACGCCCTCGATCACGGGGTCGGGCGGCTTCGCTCGTAGCTCGTCGAGCTCCTTCCAGTTCGAAAACGGGACGAGTGGCGAGAGATCGAAATGCTGCGGCGAGGCTGCTTCGATCAGCGCCGACAGGGCCCCGCGGCGGACATGGAAGGGCTCGGGCCTGATATCGCGCTCGCCTGAAAAGAGCACGTCATAGGCGCGAATGAATGCCGGATAATCATCGAGGAGCTTGCGACTGACGGTCTTCCGGTTCAGCCTCTGCTGCAGGTCGGCGAACGTACCGGTGGCGCGGTTGCTGCGCATCGTTCCGCCGACCAGAAGCTCGCCGTCGATGACGCCGTCAATCCCGGCAACCTCGATGATTTCGGGAAAGGCGGAGGAAATCTCGTCACCGCTGCGAGAGTAGAGACGGCGGACCCCGCCGACATTGGCGAGTTGGACGCGGATACCGTCCCATTTCCACTCGGCCGCGTAGTCGCTCGGATCGAGACCATCGAGCTCGCCTTCGCCCACCGCTGTCGCGAGCATCACCGAGTGAAATATCGCCGGCGTCTTGAGCAACGGCATTTCGCCCTCGCCGGTGAGCCAGAGGAAAAGCGGCCGGTAGGGCGGCTCCAGGCCGTGCCAGAGCGTTTCGATCTCTGTCACCTCCCTGCTGCCCATCTCCGCAAGCGCCTGTTTCGCAAGCCGTGCCGAGACCCCGATACGCAGGCCTCCCGTCGCGAGCTTCAGGAGGGCGAAGCGGCCGGAGGTATCGAGCCGGTCCAGCATCTCGCGGACGAGCGAACGGACCTCGGAACGGCCCGCTTTTTGAAGCCGTTCGACGACTTCCCCGAGCGGAATGTCCTCGGGGGCGACCTCCGCCGGCGGCTCCCAGGCCAGAGAGACTGTTTCCGCGAGATCGCCTACATAATCGTAGGAGTACTGGAACAGTACGCCGTCCATACGCTCGAGCAGCAGGTCGCGAATGAGAGCAGGCTTCACCGTGTTCAGCGAGAGCGTTCCGGCGATCGCGGCCAACGCGTAGCCGCGGCTCGGATCGGGCGCGCTGTGGAAGTAATCGACGAGCAGCCGGATCTTGGCGTTTCGCTGCGGCGTCAGCACCAGCCGGTCGAGCAATTCGGCGAAGGCTTTCATCGCTCACTCCCCCTCGTCTTCGTAGCCGACAAGGTGCAGCGGGCGTGCCGGGATTCCCTGCAACTGGCACCAGCGAACCAGCGCTTCCTCGCGTCCATGTGTCACCCAGAGCTCCGAAGGGGCGATTTCCTTGATCGTGGCGGTGAGTTCCGCCCAATCGCAATGGTCGGAGATGACGAGCGGCAGTTCGACGCCACGCTGCTTGGCACGCTGGCGGATGAGCATCCAGCCGGACGCGAAGATGGCGAGCGGATCGGCGAAGCGGCGCGACCAGCGCTCGGCGAAAGCTGCCGGTGGTCCGACAACGATGCTGCCTGCGAGATCCTGGCGATTTTCCGGGCCGAGCGTCGCCGGACGGATGTCGCCAAGCTCGATGCCCTGGCTCTGATAATATTCGCAGAGTTTGGCGAGTGCGCCGTGGATGTGGATCGGTTCGGTATAGCCCTGCTGGCGTATGAGTGCGATGAGGCGTTGTGCCTTCCCAAGCGCATAGGCGCCGACCACATGCGCGCGCTCGGGGAACTGTCTGAGGGATAGGAGCAACCGGGCGACCTCTCCCTTGTCGTCGGGGTGGTGGAAGACAGGCAGGCCGAATGTCGCTTCAGTGATGAAGACGTCGCAGGCGACCGGCTCGAAGGGCGGGCAGGTCGGATCGGGCCGTCGCTTGTAATCGCCGGAAACGACGATGCGTGTACCGTTTGCCTCGACCGCTATCTGTGCCGATCCGAGCACATGGCCGGCCGGGTGAAACCGGACGCGCACGTCACCGATCGCAATCGTTTCGCCAAAGCGCGCGATTTGGCTCCCGCCGCAGAACTCCTCGCCATAGCGCAGGCGCATGATGTCGAGTGTCTCGCGTGTCGCAAGTACATGGCCATGCCCGGCGCGAGCATGGTCGGAATGTCCGTGGGTGATAAGTGCCCGTTCGACCGGCTGCACCGGGTCGATGTAGAAGTCTCCGCGTTCGCAGTAGAGACCTTTCGGGGCGGGGTAGAGCAAGGCGTCCGGCTTCATAGGCATAAAGATAGCCGGCGGCAGCGCGTCTGCCAGCCATTTGCGAAAGATTTTCGCCGCAAGGGGGGCTGCGCCGTGGCGATTTGGCCATCGGGTAAGGGAGCGGGGGTATCGTGCCGGTCACCGGTTCCATCGACGGGCCGTTGAATTGCCGCGAACGCAGTTCCTCAGCTGCCGTTCGCAAGCGTGTCGCCGATGAGCTTCAACACTGCATCGGCATCGATGCCGACGCAGGTCTGCTGGCTTGGGAAGTCGTCCCAGGCGTTCGGCGGAAAAAGTCGTCCATCCGGTTTTTGAAGGGTCTGGCCGTCGGCTATGCCGCCGCAAATGACCCGGATCGCGCCGCCGCGGGTCTGAAAGAGCTCGGGCGCGACGACATAGACACAGGCGCAGCTGTCATGGACGATCATGCCGTCATCCACGTGATGCTCATAGAAGTCGATGTAGAACTGCGAGATATCGGAGAGAAGTCTCGCAGGCCTGCCGCCACGCTCGGCGATGTCGGAGAGCATTGCGCGGCTCATCACCGTCTTCGTCGTCACGTCCAGACCGATGACGGCAACCGGCCACGGGGCCGTCATCACTGCATCGGCCGCTTCCGGGTCGCCATGGATATTGGCTTCGGCGGCAGGAGTGATGTTGCCCGTGACATCGAAAGCACCGCCCATGATCACGACCGACCTGACGAGCCTGGCGATCTCCGGGTCCGCGCGCAGCGCGCGCGCCAGGTTCGTCATCCGCCCGACGGCGACGAGCGTCACGTCGCCCGGGTTGGCGCGTACGGTGTCGATGATGAAGCGATGGGCGCATCGCGGATCGAGCGGCAGGTCTATTTCCGCCGGCACGCCGATATTGCCGAGTCCGTCGTCACCGTGAATGCCTGTCGGCCATCCGACATGCGGCCGGTCGGGATCAAGCGTCTCGCCGCTCCCCTTGGCGACCGGCGCGGGGATATTCCATGCCTGCTTCAGGAACAGCGCGTTGCGTGTCGTCGTTTCGATCGACGCATTGCCGAAGACGGTGGTGATGCCGACGAGGTCGATTGCCGGGTGACGGTGCAGAAAGAGAAGGGCCATCGCGTCGTCGACGCCCGGATCCGTATCGAAGATAACTTTGTGCATATCGCCTCTCCCCTGGTTCTGGCGGCTGCCGCCGAGAGCGATTTCGTTCTTGGCGCAATGGACAAGCCGCGCGCGAAAGTCAATCGCCGGCGCAGCGTGCGGCCTTTGCAAGCCCCTCTGCTTAAACTTTCCGAAAGGTGGCTCGTCTATCGTCGATGACGCCTTCGGGCTTTTCTTGCAACTCCTTCACGACGACAGCGGAGCCGCCCCTTGAAGGCCATTCTCAGCAAATTGCGCCCTTCGAAGCGGCTGGTCATCGTCCTGTCCGCCGCCTTCGGGGTGTCCGCCGCTTCCGGCGGTGCTGCCGTCTATGTCGGCCGGGAAAGGATACTCACTTCTTTTGCGGAACCTTCCACATCCGGCCTCGAGTGCACGGCGCTGCGAACCTTGAAGCTCGACCACAAGGGACAGCGGTGGATCCGCCTTCACGTGAAGACGGATCGGGCAAGCGGGCCGGAGCGGATCAGAACCGCTCTGCGTGTCGCAGGCGCGCTCGCCGGGAAGGAAAAGGCGGATCTCTATCAGGTCGTCGTTCTCGACGCCGCAGGTCCGGAGGATCGCGCGGGCGTCCGCGGCGCGGCAATCGGCGCTGAGGTGCTCTTCGCCCCGGAGCCCCGGAATGTTTCCGGCATGGATGAACCGTTCCGCGCCTCCTACAAGGCTGGGACAGCCAACGCCGCCGGTATGTTCCACGGCAAGGCCGTAACGCTCCAACTGGACGACGTTCGCGCCCTCATGGCCAAAATGGACGACCGCTCAATGTGCATCGATCCTGGCGCAACCGAGGCTGCGAATGCAGCGGCGGCAGGAGAGAACGCGGGGCATTAACGTCCGCTTGGATCCGGAGCGGAAGGACAAGCGCGCGGGTTTCCGCCCGTGTCTCGCTCCCCGCCTGCGCTCGGCTCAGGCTTCAATCGGACTTATGGCGTCGGGCCGGGAAGAGAATGATGTCGCGGATCGACGGCGAGTTGGTGAGCAGCATGATCAGCCGGTCGACACCGATCCCCAAACCACCTGCGGGCGGCATGCCCTGGTCCATGGCATCGAGGAAGTCCTCGTCGAGCGTCTTTTCCTTCTCGCCGCGTGCGTGCGCCTGTTCCATTTGTTCGACCATACGAGCGCGTTGCTCGACCGGGTCGTTGAGCTCGGAAAAGGCGTTGCCGATCTCCCATCCGTTGCAATAGGTCTCGAACCGCTCGACGAGCCTCGGCTCGCCCGGCACCTCTTTGGCGAAGGGCGAGATGTCCTTCGGGAAATGGATGACGTGGGCAGGCTGGATCAGCGTCGCTTCGACCTTTTCCTCGAAGAGGAAGGCGAGCACCTCGCCCCATGTCGCGTCCTTCTCGATCTCGACACCGGCATCGCGAGCCGCCTGTCGGGCCTCCTCGTCGCTTTTGATCGCTAGGAAATCAATGCCGGTCGCGTCCTTGACAGCGGCGGGCATGGAGACGCGCGGGAACGGCCCCTTGAAGGAGAGCTGCTTGTCGCCGAACTCGAATTCGGTCGTGCCGTGGACCGCCAGAGCAAGGGTCTCGAACATACGTTCGACGAGGCCCATTACGTCTTCATAGTCGGCATAGGCCCAATAGCACTCCATCATGGTGAATTCCGGATTGTGCCGGGTGGAGACGCCTTCGTTGCGGAAGTTGCGGTTGATTTCGAAGACTTTGTCGGTGAGACCGGAGACCAGCACGCGCTTGAGATAAAGCTCGGGCGCGATGCGCAGATACATATCGAGCTTCAGCGTATTGTGATGGGTCTTGAAGGGCTCGGCCGTCGCGCCACCGTAGATCGGCTGCAGCATCGGCGTCTCGACTTCCATGAAGCCTTCGTCCTCGAGGAAGCGGCGCAGGCTGGAGACGATGCGACTTCTTTGCTGGAAGCGCAGCTTCGATTCCTCATTGACCATGATGTCCAGATATCGCTTGCGATAGCGCGTCTCGATGTCTGCAAGGCCGTGATACTTTTCCGGCATCGGCAGGAGCGACTTGGTCAGCATGGTGATCTGCTGCGCGTTGATCGTCAGTTCGCCGCGCTTCGTGCGGCGGACGAGCCCGGTGACGCCGATGACATCTCCGAGGTCGATCATCGGCAGGAGGCCACGCGCCTCCTCAGGCGTCGTGTCCTTGTGGGAGAAGACCTGGATCTTGCCGGAAGCGTCATGGATGTCCATGAACATGCCGGAATTGCGCGAGGAATAGACTCGTCCGGCAACGGTGACGAGGTCCTGCGTCTCCGTGTCCGGCGCGAGGTCCTGGTACTTCTCGGCCAATTCCGCATTGGTCATCGTCCGATGGAAATGCGCGGGATAGACATCGCCGATCTGCTCGCGCAGGAGCTTCAGCTTCTGGGCGCGTACTTCCGTCGCATCGGAGGAAAGGCCGGAGTTTTCTGTCTTATCGGTCATGGTCTCGTCCTTACTTCCCGCTGCCTGCCATGGAGGCGACGACCTGTGCGGCCACCTTCAACCGCTGACGCACGACAGATCGGCCGAGCAGTTCCATCGAATCGAAGAGCGGCAGCGAGCGTTGCGAACCCGAGACGGCGACAAAGAGGGGCGCCACGACGGCCTTCAGCTTCTTGCCCATGCGCTCGGCGCAGGCGCGCAGTTCAGTCTCGATCGATTCCTTGTTCCATTCCAGGATCTTTTCGAGATCCGGCTGAACGGTGTTCAGAATCTCCAGCATTTCCTCGGGCGAGGCCTTCACCCCGGCAAAGGCGGCGGGCTGCAGGCCGAGGTCCGATTTGAAGAGGAAGGCGGCGAGGTCCGGCAGTTCGCCAAGCTTGGAGATGCGGGTCTGCGAGAGCTTCAGGCCCTCCCTCAGACGGTCGTTGTCCATGGCCCATGAAAGGACCTTTGCTGCGAATTGCTCTTCCGAGAGCTTTTCGCGGATCCAGCGTGCGTTCAGCCAGTCGAGCTTCTGAATGTCGAAGATCGCGCCGGCCTTCGAAAGGTTTTCCGGATCGAACTTCTCCGCCAGCTCCGCCATGGTCAGCAGTTCTTCGCCCTCGGCAATCTGGATGAAGAACAGGCCGAGGAAGTTCATGAGCGCTTCCGGCAGGTAACCGAGAGCGGTGTAATAGGAGATCGAGGTCGGGTTCTTGCGCTTCGACAGCTTCGACTTGTCGGCGTTGCGCATCAGCGACAGATGCATGAAGACAGGCGGTTCAAGACCGAGATACTGATAGATCAGGATGTGCTTCGGAACGGAGGCGAGCCATTCCTCGCCGCGTGCGACATGCGTGATCTTCATCAGATGGTCGTCGACGACGTTCGCCATGTGATAGGTCGGCATGCCGTCGGCCTTGAGCAGCACCTGCATGTCGACGGCTTCCCACGGTATCTCCACGTCGCCATAGACGCCGTCGCGGAACTTGCAGGAACCCTCGGTGGGTATCTTCATACGCACGACATGCGGCTCGCCGGCGGCTACCCGCGAAGTTACTTCCTCGGCCGAGAGGCTGAGGCAGAGACCGTCATATTTCGGCGGCTTGCCGGCGGCCCGCTGCGCCTCGCGCATCTGCTCCAACCGCTCCGGCGTGCAGAAGCAGCGGAAGCCGTGGCCGTTTGCCACGATCTGTTCGACATAGGGCTTATAGATGTCCTTGCGGTCGCTCTGGCGATAGGGGCCGCAGGGGCCGCCAATATCGGGACCTTCCGACCATTCCAGCCCGCACCATTTCAGTGCGTCGAGCACTTTCTTCTCGAATTCGGGCGTCGAGCGCGTCGCATCCGTGTCCTCAATGCGCAGAATAAATTCGCCGCCGTGCTTCTTGGCGAAGAGATAGTTGAAGAGCGCGATATAAGCGGTGCCGACATGCGGCTCGCCGGTGGGGGAAGGTGCGATACGCACCCGGACTGCAGAATCTGCCATTGTCTTTGCCCGTCTTGACGTGCTTTCGGGGCCCTTGCCGGAATATCCTCCGGCTTTCGGGCGCGCATTTTATGGGAAGGAAAGGCCCGCAAGGGCGCCACACCGGCGGTAGAGGCAGGCAATTCCAGTCGGCAGGGGTGAGACCATAGAAAGCCCTGCATGTCAACGGAAAGAGGAACGCTAACGATGCTGCTGCGTTATCCGTTGCGAGGGTGCGGTCTGTGGCAACCGGACGCGACGGAACAGGAGAGCACGGGAACTTGCCGCTTTCTTTCCGTGGCCCATAAACTGGCAGACGAGTTCCTGACCCGTCCAGGCCGTCCTCGACTCCCTCCCGCAGCAAGAGGCCCGCATTCGCGAATGCGGGCCTCTTCAGCGTAACCAATGCGAGGCCCGGGTTTAAGGCCGTTTCGCGGGTTGCTGCTTTCTGATCCGGGCGTTACGAGCGACCATGTTCAGCACCTCGACCAGTGCCGAGAAGGCCATGGCCGCATAGACGTAGCCTTTCGGTACATGGAAGCCCATGCCTTCGGCGATAAGGGTCGTGCCGATCATCAGAAGGAAGGCAAGGGCCAGCATGACGATGGTCGGATTTCTCTCGATGAAATTCGCAAGCGGATTGGCTGCGAACAGCATGACCGTCACGGCCACGACGACGGCGACGACCATGATCGGCAGATGGG
The DNA here is from genome assembly GCF_007827695.1 of Sinorhizobium medicae. Taxonomy (GTDB): domain Bacteria; phylum Pseudomonadota; class Alphaproteobacteria; order Rhizobiales; family Rhizobiaceae; genus Sinorhizobium; species Sinorhizobium medicae. Next base: position 35,519 of record NZ_VITA01000007.1, read on the forward strand.
GGGTCATGCCAACGGCGGTGATGATGCTGTCGACCGAGAAAACGAGATCGAGGAGCAGGATCTGACCGATCGCGGAGGCAAAGCTGTTGATCGCGGAGGTTGCGATGAAGTCTTCCTCATGGTCGCTCGGGTCGACGCTGTGGTGGATTTCCTTCGTCGCCTTCCAGACGAGGAAGAGACCGCCAGCGATCAGGATCATATCCTTCCAGGAAAAGCCGTGGCCGAAGGCTTCGAAGACGGGCTGGGTCAGCTGTACGATCCAGGCGATGGTGCCGAGCAGGGCCAGGCGCATGACAAGCGCGAGACCGATTCCGATGCGCCGGGCGCTAACGCGGTTTTCCGGCGGCAGCTTATTGGTGAGGATGGAGATGAAGATGAGGTTGTCGATGCCGAGGACGACCTCCATTACAATGAGTGTGATGAGGGCGATCCAAGCCTCCGGGCTTTGAACAAGCGTGAGGATTTCCTGCATCGGCGACTTTTCCTTTCCGGACACGACAGATCGCGCAGTATTTAGGGATACTTGCGAAAGTCGCAAGCGTCACCGTGCTTTTCACGGCGACGTTGTCGGCTCCGGTCATTGAAAAGGGGTGGAATTCCCGATGGAAATCCGCGGCAAATCTCGGTGCACAGGAAATCAGCCCTTCAAGGGCACCCACATCTCGACCGCACCCATGCCGGAATGCGGATCGAAGCGCTCGTCGTACCGCTCCATCAGGTCGGGCATTTCGCCGTGCCGATAGCCGGATTCCGGAAACCAGGTCTTGAAGATGTGGTGGGCGGTGGCGGCGATTTCAGAAATATGCCCGCGATGGACGAAGATCGCGTAACGCTGCCGTGGCAGCCTGAGTGTTGAAAACCCTGCGGGCAGCGCTTCGTTGTCTCTTATTTCCGCCGCAGCCATGTAGCGGAAGCGGCCCGCCTCGCCGTCGGACTGGGTGCAGACGCCATAGGCGGTGTTGCCGCGTTGTCCGGGAATGTTGCCGAAATAGGCGCTGAAACGCTGCCAGAGAGAAGGAATGCCTTCGGTTCGGTTGTAGTCATAGGTCTCTGCGAGACCTGCGAGAAGGAGCCCCGGGCTTTCTTCGAACCGGGGCGGTTCGATCTTCAAAGTGCGTGTGTCGTCCATTCTGATCGGCTCCAAAAGATCGATATTGCGGACGTGCCCCTGCTTGCGGATGGATTCAGGCGTCACCCCGAACTGTTCGCGAAAGGCACGGGTGAAAGCCTCGTGCGAGCCGTAGCCCGCCTCGAGGGCCACTTCGAGAATGCCGGATGTGCCGTTGGCAAGGTCAAGCGCGGCACCGCTCAGGCGCCTGCCTCGGATATAGGCGCTGATCGAGCGGCCGGCCGAAAGTCCGAACACGCGCGAAAGATGATAGCGCGACAGGCCGGCGGCTGCAGCGATATCGTCCAGTGATATGTCTTCGGCGAAATGGCTTTCGATGAACCAGATCGCCCTTGCAATGGCACTCATCGTCACTCCCTTTGTGGACACGCAAGGTTTTACGGCCTTTCGGGCGAGCGCGTTTGATCGCAATTGCTGGACTGCAGGAAGATGCTACGCCGGGTTTCGGCTATGCGCCGCCGCTACTTCGCGCCCGCTTCTTTTCCGTAGGCGGCCAGGAAAACGCGAATGGCGGATCTGACGTTCTTTTCGATGCTTTCGTCCGAAACCGAATCGCACATGCCGAAGAGGCGGCCCTTGAACATTCCCGCCATGGCGAGATCGATGAACTGCTTTGCGGCTGTTTCCGTGTCTTCGATCGAGAGCGTGCCTGCAGACACCTGCTGGTCGAAATAGGCCTTGAGGACGGTGTAGCCGTTCTCCGGCGTTGCCGTGAAGAAGCGCTGCGCCAGCCGCGGCATCCGGTCGATCACGCCGAGTACCGTCCGCATCGCGCGGATCGTGTAATCCGACGTGATGCTCGTCACAAGCTTCACGCCGAAAGCATGAAGCGCCTCTTCGACGGGCTCATTGCCGTTCAAGGATTGCTTGACGCTGTTGACGATGATGTTCCGCTCGCGCGCGATGAGCGCCGTGAACAGGTCTTCCTTGTTTTCGAAATAGACGTAAAGCGTGCCCTTCGAGACGCCGGCCTCGCGGGTGATGTCGTTCATGCTGGCCGCGTCGAAACTGCTTCGCATGAAAACGCGTTTGGCGCCGTCGAGGATCTGCTCGCGTTTTACCGGATCCGCGCCGGCGGCCCGGCGCCCCCCGCCCGACGGGTGTTCCTGCTGATCATGCAGGGAATTTTCATGCTCTGCGTCTGTCACTGGGGCCATGGCTGTTGGACGTATCCACTCCTTTGATCAGGTAGCGTCGACCTGAACGGTTTGCAATCCAGGGCGAATGACGCGGTCGATTCCAGTAAGAATAGCGGGCGCCGGGCGGCACGCACGATTTTTCTTCGACCTTGCTTCATCAATCGAACCAACCGGTTCGATTTGCCCTTGATATGCGGCGCGAAAGGCATTATGTCAAGATCCATCGAACCGAACGGTTCAGTTCAATCTCAACCCGAATTGGTGGTCCATGTCCGCTCCCAGCTCATCCAGCGCTGCCCGTGTCCGTCCCGTCGGCGACGATTTCGAAGTCGTGGACGATCAGAAGGCCGAGGCCAAGAGCCCCTCGACCGACGCCGCTACCGATGAGCAGGCGGGCGAGCAGATCGCTACACCTCCTAAAAAACGTCGCAAGATCCTTCCGGTTCTGGGCATCGTGCTCCTCGGTGCCGCCGCCTGGTACGGCTATGATTGGTGGACCAATGGGCGCTTCCTGGTCTCGACCGACGACGCGTACATAGAAGGCGACATTGCGACGATCTCGCCGAAGGTTTCCGGCTATATTGCCAAGGTCGACGTCGTCGCCAACCAGCATGTGAAGGCCGGCGACCCGCTCGTCACGCTCGACGACGGCGATTACCGCATCGCGGCGGAGCAGGCGGAGGCGCAGATCGCCACACAGAAGCTGGCGCTCAGCCGTTTCGACGCACAGATCGCCGGGGCGAAGGCGAGCCTTACTCAAACCGAAGCGCAGAAGAAGGCGCTCGAGGCGACGGTGCGCGGCGCGGAACTGGCACAGAGGCGCGCCAGCGAACTGCAGTCGAAGTCATTCGGTACGGATGCTTCTCTCGACAGCGCCCAGGTGGCGCTCGATCAAGCCCGTGCAAATCTCGCCGGCGCCGAGGCCAATATCGCGGCTGCCAAGGCCAACATCACCGTGCTCGAGGCCCAGCGCAACGAGGCTGAAAGCACGATCCATTCGCTGGAGCTTGCCCGCGACAAGGCAAGTCGCGATCTGGGCTTCACCGTGCTCAAGGCACCCTATGACGGCGTGATAGGCAACGTCGCGGTCCAGGTCGGCGATCTCGTTTCGGCAGGCCAGCGGCTCGCCGCGCTCGTGCCCACCGATCAGCTCTATATCGACGCCAACTTCAAGGAGACGCAGATCGCGCATCTGGTGCCGGGTTCCAAGGTTGAGATCCATGTGGACGCCTATGAGGATCGCCCGATCGAAGGCACCGTGGCATCGATCTCGCCGGCCTCCGGCTCGGTCTTCTCGCTGCTGCCCGCCGAAAACGCGACGGGCAACTTCACCAAGGTCATCCAGCGCGTTCCGGTGCGCATTACCTTGCCGGCCGACGTGCTGGCCGAGGGACATCTGCGCGCGGGTCTGAGCGTAGTCGTAGACGTCGATACACGCACTGCACCGGAACAGTCGAAGCTCGCTCAGGCGAAGTAAAAAGGGCTGCAGGCCTGAGGAGTGGCGGAAATGGCCGCAACGGCAATAGCGGGCGCTGCTGCGCCGAGCCTACCGAAAGCCGAGGAGCATATGGATCCGCGGCGGCTCATCGCCTTCTTCGCGATGGTCGTCGGCATGTTCATGGCGATCCTCGACATCCAGATCGTCTCCGCCTCGCTCGCCGAAATCCAGGCGGGTCTTTCTGCCGGGTCCGACGAGATCGGCTGGGTCCAGACGTCCTACCTGATTGCGGAAGTCATCATGATCCCGCTCTCGGGCACGCTGGCCCGCATCGTCTCGACGCGGGTGCTCTTCTCCGTGGCTGCCGCCGGTTTTACGGCAGCCAGCGCCCTTGCGGCTACCGCCACCAATATCGAGCAGATGATCGCCTACCGGGCGATTCAGGGCTTTATCGGCGGCGGCATGATCCCGTCGGTCTTTGCCGCGGCCTTCACCATCTTCCCGCCCTCGAAGCGAAACGTCGTCTCGCCGATCATCGGTCTCATCGCGACGCTGGCGCCGACCATCGGCCCGACGGTCGGCGGCTATCTCAGCCATGCCTTCTCCTGGCACTGGCTGTTTCTCGTCAACGTCATCCCCGGCATCATCGTCGCGACGGTTACCTGGTTCTTCATCGACTTCGACAAGCCGGAACTCGGATTGATCAAGAAATTCGACTGGTGGGGACTTCTCGCCATGGCGATCTTCCTCGGCTCGCTCGAATATGTTCTGGAGGAAGGCAACGCCAACGACTGGTTCAACGACGAGCATATCGTCACGGGCGCCGTTGCCACCACGGTCGCCGCCGTCATTTTCTTCTACCGGGCGTTCAAGGTCGATTTCCCGGTTGTCGATCTCAAGGCCTTTGCCAACCGCAACTTCGCCTTCGGCTCGCTCTTCTCCTTCGTGATGGGGATCGGCCTCTACGGTCTCACCTATCTCTATCCGCTCTATCTCGGGCGCATTCGCGGCTACGATTCGCTGATGATCGGCGAGACCATGTTCGTCTCGGGCCTCGCAATGTTCGTCACGGCGCCGGTCGCGGGCTTTCTCTCCGGCCGAATGGATCCGCGGGCGATGATGACGATCGGCTTTGCCGGTTTTGCCGCGGGCACATGGCTGATGAGCCAGATGACTGCCGACTGGGATTTCTGGGAACTGCTCGTCCCGCAGATCCTGCGCGGCTGCTCGCTGATGCTATGCATGGTGCCGATCAACAATATCGCGCTCGGCACCCTGCCGCCGGCGCGCATCCGCAACGCGTCGGGCCTCTACAATCTGACGCGCAATCTCGGAGGCGCCGTTGGGCTTGCGGTCATCAACACTATTCTCACGCAGCGCCAGGATTTTCACTACGCACGCCTTGCCGAACACGTGGAATGGGGTAATCCGGAGGCAGTTGAGCGGATGAGAAACATCGCCTCGACGTTCACCGCGCACGGCCTCGACGGAACCACGGCCGCGGTCAAGCAACTGGCGGCGATGGTTCAGCAGCAGGCAGTGATCATGTCCTTCATCGACGTGTTCGTATTGCTGACGTTCCTGTTCCTGTCGATGATCGCCGGCGTTCTGATGATCGCGAAACCGCAAGCGGCGGGTCCCGGAGGTGGCGGGCACTAGGTGTTTCGCGGCATGGAGAGCGGCGCCTCCGCCGCCGCGGTTTTTCCTTTTCCTTATGATCGTGATTCCGCATTTGCGGAACTCAGGATTTCCGGATTTCAGAGCGCAAACGCTGGTTGCTGCGAGAGCTCACCGCTGGGACGGTTTAGTGCCTGCCGGCCAAGTCCAGCACTTTCTCCTGGACAGGGTCTCGCCCCTCCGCATAAGCCCTGAAACTCAGCTCAACCGTGATTTCCGGCGCGATCGAAATACCGCGCGGGCCGAAGGCGACAGTCGCCCAATAGCAGTCGTCGATGTCGAAGCAGCCGGTCTCGTAGTCATGAAATTGCGGGCTGTAGCGAACAGCGATCCGGGAGTTTGGCAACTTGACATACTTGCCCTCGGACCAGAACTGGCCGCCGTCCCCCATCGGTTCGCCGATAAGGGTGACCTTGTCGCCTCCCTCTCCCTTGAGCATGGCGGCGGTCGTTATGCCAGCAGAGAAGGTTGCTCTCCCAACAAGCACGAACACACGTCCGTCGCGCGGCACAAGTCGAGGTATCGCCCGGGAAAACAGGATCGTGTTGAAGAAGTCGCCGCCATTGTTCAGGCGGAGGTCGACGATGATGTGCTTGGGCTGCATCGGCACGATTTTGTCGAGGACAACGCCGGCCAACTTGTCCGGCAGGGGCGTTTCGTCGATGCTTCTTGCCGTGTCGTTGCGGATGTAGAGCACCTTCATGTGATCATCGAGGAAGCGCGCCTGCACGTCGCTGCGCTTGCCGTAGATCGGCGGCAGCTCCTTGCGGCCGTCGAGCAGATGGCGCCAGCGTCCCGGCAAGTCCGGATCGTCGGGAATAAGCACGGAATAGCCCCTGTTCAGGCTTGCCTTGCGCTCATCGCCGGGATCTTCGCCTTTCATAGGCGCAAGCTCGACGATCTCCGTCCGTCCATCGTCAAACTGCAAGGTCAACGGAATGCGGTCCGTGCCGTCGACGGCGCCGATCCGCTCGAGGACGGCGGGCGCAACCAGATAGCCGGGCGAGAGAAAACGAATCCGCTGGTCCGTGCCGGGAAGGTAGGCACGCACCCGGTCGAGCGCTTCCTGCGTGGTCAGGGAGCCGATCCCGACGACGCGCGCGCCAAGCAACCGTTTGAAATCGGGGTGAGTCTTGACGATATAAAGCCCATCGGAAAACGTCCACACGCGCACGGGAAGGTCGGCGCCAAGCAACGTCCCGACATTGGCGTTGGTGTGTCCGTTGCGCGCGATGGCCACTGCTTTCATCACTTCAAGCGCGAACTCTTCCGGCGCCAGATTTTCCGCCGCAGACGCGGTCTCATCGACATGCCGGCCGAACTCCGCCCTCTGGCTGTCGCTGAAGCTTTTATCGAGCGGCGCCCATTTCTCTACTAAGAATGTAAGATCCTCTCGCATCTGGGCCGGCGTCAAAATAACATCAGCCGCCTGCGCAGAACCGGTAACAGCTAACGTGAGGGCCATCGCGGCAGTTCGAGGGATTGCGAGCCATCCTGGAGACATACGTGCTTTCCTCTGTCGTTCGCATCAGGCGGTTTTCGCCGCCACATTAATCATGACGATTGGGTTTGTGGGCTTCCGACAAGAGTGCGCAAAGAAATCCAGAAAGTCATTCAATGCGATTCCGCATCGGCGTGCGTCTGAGCCGGCATTGCGCCGGCACGAGGAAATACTCGATGACGATGATTTTCTGTCGGATCGACCTGAATCATGAACGTTATCGGTTCCAAAGAGTTAAACCGGGATTCGGCGCGCGCGCACGTTCTCCTCATCTCGCTCTGGGTAAAATGCCCCTCATCCGGCTGCCGCCACCTTCTCCCCCAGGGCGGAGCGGAGGGACAAGCGGCAAACGCCTGCCCACCACAGCTTTGGTGGATTTGGGCGAGAGGAATGGGCGTACTCGTCCCCTCTCCCCGCAAGCGGGGAGAGGTTAGGGTAAGGGGCGGATGCACAGCGAATATCGCCTCCTTTTACAGACTCCCAGATTTTTGATTTACGTACATCAAAAATTCCTCTAAGGGGTTTGCCGGGAGGAAGATATGCGACCGACAGTTCACGATATCGCGGCCGAGGCGGGCGTCAGTCTCGCCACCGTCGACCGGGTGTTGAACAACCGCCCGGGCGTGAGAAGCGTCACGCGTAACAGGGTGGAGCGCGCGATCGCCACGCTCGGCTACGTTCGCGACGTCGCCGCTGCCAATCTCGCCAAGAGTCGCAGCTATCCCCTGGTCTTCATTCTGCCCTCCGGCGAAAACGCCTTCATGCGCGGTCTCGAGTCCGAGTTGCGCTTCGCGATGTCGCGTTCTGCGGCCGAGCGGCTGGATATCACCATTCTTTCCGTTCCTGCCTTCGACGCGCCGGCGCTCGCCGCTGCCTTGCTCGACGCGCGCAAGCGCCGGCCCGCGGGCGTTGCCGTCGTCGCCGTCGAAGCGCCCGAAGTGACTGAGGCGGTGAAGCGGCTCTGCGAAGACGGTGTTTCCGTCGTTACGCTGGTGTCCGATCTGCCCGGATCCGGGCGCGATCATTTCGCCGGCGTCGATAACGTCGCGGCAGGTCGAACCGCCGGCAGCCTGTTAGGCCGCTTTCTGGGCGGCCGCGAAGGGCCCGTCGCGGTGCTTGCCGGTTCCATGCTGGTGCGCGACCACCGCGACCGGCTGGAGGGTTTCCGGGCAGTGACAAGCGAGGATTTCGCCTCCCGACAGGTTCTTCCGGTCATCGAGGGACAAGACAACCCGTTGCTCGTCGAGAAGCTCGTAGGCGCGCTGCTCGAGCGGAATCCCGACCTTGCCGGCATCTACAGCCTCGGTGCCGGCAATCGCGGGCTCATAGCCGCACTCGAAAAGGCAGGCAGGGCAAAATCCGTCTGTACAATCGCGCATGAATTGACCCCGCACAGCCGTGCAGCCCTTCTTTCCGGCACGATCGATGCGCTGCTCAATCAGAATGCGGGTCACGAAGTCAGGAGCGCCATCCGGGTGCTGAAAGCAAAGGCGGACGGGCTGCCCGTGATCGCGGCGCAGGAACGCATCCGCATCGATATTTTCCTGAAGGACAACCTGCCGCTCGAGCAGGAATAGGAGGACACCATGTATCTCGGACTGGATCTCGGCACTTCGGGAGTGAAGGCCATGCTGATGGACGAGGAGCAGCGGATCGTCGGCTCCGCGACCGGAGCGCTCGACGTCGACCGCCCGCATCCCGGCTGGTCGGAACAGAACCCGGCCGACTGGATCCGAGCCGCGGAGGAGGCGATAGCTCAGCTCAAGGCCGCGCATGCTGAAGCACTTGCCGCCGTCCGCGGGATCGGCCTCTCCGGCCAGATGCACGGTGCCACGCTGCTCGACGAAGGGGATGCGGTGCTGCGCCCGTGCATTCTGTGGAACGACACCCGCAGCTTCCGTGAGGCGGAGGCACTCGATGGCGACCCGCAATTCCGCGCGCTGACGGGCAATATCGTTTTCCCCGGCTTCACCGCTCCGAAACTCGCCTGGGTGCGCGAAAACGAGCCGGAGATTTTCGCCAGAGTCCGCTGGGTCTTGCTTCCGAAGGACTATCTGCGCCTCTGGTTGACCGGCGAGCACATGTCCGAAATGTCCGATTCCGCCGGCACCTCCTGGCTCGACACTGGCAAGCGCAAATGGTCGACAAGCCTGCTTGCCGCCACGCATCTCGAGGAACGCCAGATGCCGGAACTTGTCGAAGGAACCGATGCGGCCGGTACCGTGCGGCCCGAACTGGCAAGTCGCTGGGGCATGGGCTCCGGTGTTCTTGTGGCCGGCGGAGCCGGCGACAACGCGGCATCGGCCTGCGGCATGGGAACCGTCGGGGAGGGGCAGGCCTTTGTCTCACTCGGCACCTCCGGCGTGCTTTTCGCCGCAAATGCAAGCTATCTTCCCAATCCTGAAAGCGCCGTTCACGCCTTCTGCCATGCGCTGCCGAACACCTGGCATCAGATGGGCGTGATCCTTTCGGCGACGGACGCCCTGAACTGGCACTCCGGAGTTACGGGCCGGAGTGCGGCCGACCTTACCGGTGAGCTTGGCGAGAGCCTCAGAGCGCCGGGTTCCGCAACGTTTCTTCCCTATCTTTCCGGCGAGCGGACGCCGCACAACGACGCGGCCATTCGCGGTGCCTTTGTCGGGCTCGGCCATGAGAGCTCCCGCCCGCTATTGACGCAGGCGGTGCTCGAAGGCGTTTCCTTCGCGATCCGCGACAGCCTGGAGGCTCTGCGCGCGGCCGGCACGCAGCTTGAACGGGTCACCGCAATCGGCGGCGGTTCGCGGTCGCGCTACTGGCTGAAATCCATCGCGACCGCGCTGAACCTGCCGGTCGACTTGCCCGCGGACGGCGATTTCGGCGCCGCCTTCGGCGCGGCGCGGCTCGGCCTGATCGCTGCCGCCGACGCCGACCCGGTCGCGGTCTGCGCGGCGCCGGAGACGGCGGAAACAATCGCGCCCGAGGGACCGCTCGTGCAGGCTTATGAAGATGCCTATCAGCGCTATCGCCGGCTCTACCCGGCGTTAAAGGGAGCGATGTCGTGAGCGGCCGCAGACCATCCGGAGCCGACGCTTTCGCGCTCTCACGTCGGGATCTTGTCCAGAAAGCCGGTCACCCGCTTCAGCCGGTCGCCCTCGATGGTGGCGAAATCCGTCCCCTCGATCACCGACGTGCCGTCCGGCCCGAATATCCAGGAGAAGCGTATCATATCCGCGAAGCCGTCCGGTTTGCCATTGAGAGCGAAGCGGAAGCCCGGGAACTGGTGCTGGACGCCAGCGATCATCGTGGCGACAGCCTCGCGGCCATCGCCCTGCATGACCGGGTCGCGGTAGCCGATGTCGGCGGTGAAGGCCTGCTCGATGAGGACGTCGCGCCTTCCCGCATCGGTTTCGTTCCAGGCGGCGATGTAGGCTTCGGCAATCCGGTCGAGGTCGTGCATCGGAGTTTTCCTTCGGTTCGTGTTTCGACGCGTTCACTGTCGACGAACGAGGGAATGAAACCAATTACCTTCCACGTAATGCCGGGCTGCGCGAGACCCGGCGGCACCTATAATACATGAGAGGAGACTGTCGTGAGCACAGGATTTTTCGGCGATACCGCTAAGATCAAATATGAAGGTCCGGAAAGCACCAATCCGCTCGCCTTCCGCCATTACAACCCGGACGATGTCGTCCTCGGCAAGCGTATGGAAGACCATCTGCGCTTCGCCGTCGCCTATTGGCATAGCTTCGTCTGGCCGGGCGGCGATCCCTTCGGCGGGCAGACCTTCGAGCGGCCCTGGTTCAAGGACTCGATGGAGGCCGCGAAGCTGAAGGCGGACGTGGCCTTCGAATTCTTCCAATTGCTGGGCGCGCCATTCTACTGCTTCCACGACGCGGACGTTCGCCCCGAGGGGCGGAATTTTGCCGAGAACACGCGCAACCTCAACGACATCGTCGATTATTTCGCAAAGAAGCAGGACGAGTCCGGCGTCAAGTTGCTGTGGGGCACGGCCAACCTTTTTTCGAACCGCCGCTTCATGGCGGGGGCTGCGACGAACCCGGACCCGGATGTTTTCGCCTTCGCCGCGGCGACGGTTAAGACCTGCATCGACGCGACGCAGCGGCTCGGCGGCGAGAATTACGTGCTCTGGGGCGGGCGCGAGGGCTATGAGACCCTGCTCAACACCGACCTGAAGCGCGAGCTCGATCAGCTTGGCCGCTTTCTCAATCTGGTCGTCGAATACAAGCACAAGATCGGCTTCAAGGGTACGATCCTGATCGAGCCGAAGCCGCAGGAGCCGACCAAGCACCAGTACGACTACGATGTCGCGACCGTCTACGGCTTCCTCAAGAAATATGGTCTCGAGAATGAGGTTAAGCTCAATATCGAGCAGGGCCATGCGATCCTCGCCGGCCATTCCTTCGAGCACGAGCTGGCGCTTGCCAATGCCCTCGGTGTCTTCGGTTCGATCGACATGAACCGCAACGATTACCAGTCCGGATGGGATACCGACCAGTTCCCGAACAATGTTCCGGAAATGGCGCTCGCTTATTACCACGTCCTTGCGGGTGGCGGCTTCAAGACCGGTGGAACCAATTTCGACGCGAAGCTGCGCCGCCAGTCGATCGACCCCGAAGACCTGCTGATCGGCCATATCGGCGGGATGGATTGCTGCGCGCGCGGCCTCAAGGCCGCAGCGAAGATGATTGAGGACAAGGCACTCTCGGCGCCGCTCGAAGAGCGTTATGCCGGCTGGAACGAGCTGGAGGCGCAAAAGATGCTCCAGGGCGGCTTCTCGCTCGAGGAGATCGAGGCTCGGGTTCTGAAGGCGGACGTAAATCCGCAGCCGAAATCCGGGCGGCAGGAGCTCCTGGAAAACGTGGTCAACCGCTACGTCTGACGGGCGGGGGTAAGCCTTTTTCGCGAGGGGAGCAGAAGCCGATTGCCCCTCGCGAAGAATCTGCTAGCTTCTGGCGCCTGCAACGTTGCAGGTGTATCAGCCGCTGCGGAATTCGCGGGCCGGAAGCACTTGAAGTCAACGGTCGGCCGTAGTGCCGGCATATCGCACACCGCTCCATCAGGGAGGAAATTCTATGAAGACGATCAAAGGGCCGGGGCTGTTCCTTGCGCAATTCGCCGGCGATGCCGCACCTTTCAATTCCTGGGATTCGATCACCAAATGGGCAGCCGATTGCGGCTATAAAGGCGTGCAGGTCCCGAGCTGGGACGGGCGGCTGTTCGATCTGAAGAAGGCAGCCGAATCGAAAGCCTATTGTGACGAGATCGCCGGCAAGGCGCGCGACAACGGCGTGGAGATCACCGAACTTTCGACCCACCTCCAGGGCCAGCTCGTCGCGGCTCATCCGGCTTATGACGAGGCATTCGACGGTTTCGCCGTTCCGGAAGTGCGCGGCAACCCTAGGGCACGGCAGGAATGGGCGGTCGAGCAGGTAAAGCTGGCGCTGACGGCCTCGAAGAATCTTGGTCTCGATGCAATGGCAAGCTTTTCCGGCGCGCTGGCATGGCCCTTCGTCTATCCGTGGCCGCAGCGTCCGGCGGGCCTGGTGGAAACGGCCTTCGACGAACTCGCACGGCGGTGGAAGCCGATCCTTGACCATGCAGAGGATTGCGGCGTCGACGTGTGCTACGAGATCCATCCGGGCGAGGACCTGTATGACGGCATCACCTATGAGATGTTCCTTGAGCGTACCGGCAATCACGCCCGCGCCTGCATGCTCTACGACCCGTCACACTACGTGCTGCAGTGCCTGGACTATCTCGAGAATATCGACATCTACAAGGATCGGATCCGGATGTTCCACGTCAAGGACGCGGAGTTCAACCCGACCGGGCGCCAGGGCGTTTATGGCGGTTACCAGAGCTGGGTGAACCGGGCCGGCCGTTTCCGCTCGCTCGGCGATGGCCAGGTGGATTTCGGCGCGGTCTTTTCCAAGATGACGGCGAATGATTTTACCGGCTGGGCGGTGGTCGAGTGGGAATGCTGCCTCAAGCACCCGGAAGACGGCGCGCGCGAGGGGGCCGAGTTCGTGAAGGCGCATATCATCCGCGTCACCGAAAAGGCCTTTGACGATTTCGCCGACAGCGGCACCGACGAAGCCGCGAACCGGCGGATGCTGGGAATTTAGTCGATCAACTGTCCGCCCCTCACCCTCTTCCGCGCTTACGGGAGAGGGGACTTTCCCCGCCCTTCCGCTGGGGGAGGCATCGCCGCGACCTTCTCCCCGGTTGCGGGGAGAAGGTCGCGGCAGCGGGATGAGGGGAATTCCACGCGAAACATTCAAGGAGAGGAAGCAGAATGGCAATCGAGGGAAGCAGTACGGAAACGCGTCAGAAGCGGATCCGACTCGGCATGGTGGGCGGCGGCTCCGGCGCCTTTATCGGCGCGGTACATCGGATCGCCGCCAGGCTCGACGATCACTACGAGCTTGTTGCCGGCGCGCTCTCGTCGACGCCGGAGAAGGCCGAGGCCTCGGGTCGCGAACTCGGGCTCGACCCGTCGCGCGTCTATTCGGATTACAAGGAGATGGCGATTCGCGAGGCGAAGCTCAAGAACGGCATAGAAGCGGTCGCGATCGTCACGCCGAACCATGTACATTATGCGGCGGCAAAGGAGTTCCTGAAGCGCGGCATCCATGTCATCTGCGATAAGCCCCTGACCTCGACGCTCGCCGATGCGAAGAAGCTTAAGAAGGCGGCTGAGGAGAGCGAGGCGCTCTTCGTGCTCACGCATAATTATACCGGCTATCCGATGGTACGCCAGGCGCGCGAGATGATCGCCAATGGCGACATCGGAGCCGTCCGCCTCGTGCAGATGGAATATCCGCAGGACTGGCTGACCGAGAACATCGAGCAATCCGGTCAGAAGCAGGCCGCCTGGCGAACCGATCCGGCGCGTTCGGGCGCCGGCGGCTCGACCGGCGATATCGGCACGCATGCCTATAATCTCGGTTGCTTCGTTTCCGGGCTTGAACTCGAAGAGCTTTGCGCCGATCTCGACAGCTTCGTCGGCGGACGTCAGCTCGACGACAACGCCCATGTGCTGATGCGCTTCAAGGAAAAGGGCGGCGCGCGCGCCAAGGGGATGCTCTGGTGCAGCCAGGTGGCACCCGGCCACGAAAACGGCCTGATGGTACGTGTCTACGGCACGAAAGGCGGCCTTGAATGGACCCAGAAGGACCCGAACTACCTCTGGTACACGCCTTTCGGTGAGCCGAAGCGTCTGCTGACGCGCGCCGGCGCCGGGGCTTCGCCAGCGGCAGCACGCGTGTCGCGCATTCCTTCGGGCCATCCGGAAGGGTATCTGGAAGGCTTCGCCAACATCTATACGGAAGCGGCGCGGGCGATCTATGCCAAGCGCAATGGCGGGAAAGCGGACCCGGCTGTCGTCTATCCGACGCTCGACGACGGTATGAAGGGTATGATTTTCGTCGATGCCTGCGTGCGCTCGTCTCAACGCAACGGCGCCTGGATCAAGATCTGAACAATTCCGCGATGCGGAAAAGCGGGGTGCTCAGAACAGGATGAGGGAAAGTGCGCGGTTTTCCGCCCGCATCCCGCTCTATCTTCCTGGAATTGATCACGTTCATGTTTTTGGATCGACCCGACCTAAAAGCATGAACGTGATCGAGTGAGGGCGGGGATACCTCGCCCTTTTTTATTGACATTTGCCGCTGCGGGCTTAGGCCACGTCTACAGACGAGTGCGAGACCCGCAAAGGTCCGCTTCACTTGAATGGAACGCGGCCGTGCCTGGGTCCGGCTGCGCAAGACCATGAGGCCTGAACGATGATCGAAGCCAAGAAACTGGCAGAGCGCTTTCCCGGCGATTTTGTCTTCGGCGTTGCCACCGCATCCTTCCAGATCGAGGGAGCGAGCAAGGCGGATGGGCGCAAAGCCTCCATCTGGGATGCCTTCTCCAATATGCCGGGCCGTGTTTACGGACGCCATAATGGCGATGTCGCCTGCGACCATTACAACAGGCTGGAACAGGACCTCGACCTGATAAAGAGCCTTGGCGTCGGGGCCTATCGCTTCTCGATCGCCTGGCCGAGGATCGTTCCGGAGGGCACCGGCCCGATCAACGAGAAGGGGCTCGACTTCTACGATCGCCTCGTCGATGGGCTGAAGGCGCGCGGCATCAAGGCCTTCGCCACGCTCTATCACTGGGACCTGCCGCTGGCGCTGATGGGCGACGGCGGCTGGACGGCGCGCACGACGGCTTATGCCTATCAGCGCTACGCGAAAACGGTGGTTGCGCGTGTCGGCGACCGTCTCGACGCGGTGGCGACTTTCAACGAACCCTGGTGTTCAGTCTGGCTAGGCCATCTTTACGGCGTGCATGCGCCGGGTGAACGCAACATGGATGCGGCACTTGCCGCGCTGCACGTCACCAATCTCGCCCATGGGTTAGGCGTGTCCGCGATCCGTTCGGTAAGGGCGGACCTGCCGGTGGGCATCGTCATCAATGCCCATTCAATCTATGCCGGCAGCGGCAGCGCCGCGGACAAGGCCGCGGCCGAACGCGCCTTCGATTTCCACAACGGCGTTTTTTTCGGCCCTGTCTTCAAAGGCGAATATCCGGAGGGTTTCCTCTCGGCGCTTGGCGACCGCATGCCAGCAATCGAGGACGGCGACATGGAGACGATCGCCCAGCCGCTCGACTGGTGGGGGCTCAACTACTATACGCCGATGCGCGTTTCGGCAGACTCCGCGAAGGATTCAGAATACCCGGCGACCGTCAATGCGAAGCCCATGAGCGACGTGAAGACGGATATCGGCTGGGAAGTCTACGCTCCGGCGCTTGGCGCGTTGGTGGAGACGCTCAATGCCCGCTATGCGCTTCCCGACTGCTACATCACCGAGAACGGCGCCTGCTACAATATGGACGACGAGAATGGCGTCGTCGACGATCAGCCTCGGCTCGACTATATCTCGGACCATCTCGCAGTTGCCGCCGATCTCATCTCCAGGGGGTATCCTATGAAGGGCTATTTCGCCTGGAGCCTGATGGACAATTTCGAGTGGGCGGAGGGCTACAGGATGCGCTTCGGCATCGTTCACGTTGATTATGAAACTCAGGTCCGCACGATCAAGAAAAGCGGCCGCTGGTACGAAGCCCTGGCGAAGCAGTTCCCCAGGACAACCGTAAACAGGGAAGATGCCGCGCCACGGCGTTCTGTACAGAAAGAGTAGACTTTTGCGTCGCGTCTGGGGGCTTCGAAAAAACGTACCTGTAAATCGACGCGCTCGCGCGGCATAAGAACCAAATGCTCTTCGGCATGGCAGTCATGCCGGAGAGGCGTTGAACTGACCGGTTGGCCGATGACAGAGAGTTGCTCCCCATTTCGAATGCGTTGTCGAGTGCCCGTCTGACGCGGCGACGTTTTCTCCGTGCCGGCCCTATCTGATCACGGGCCGGAGTTTCGAATATCTGAGAGCATCATGTATCCTCCTATCGTTTTGATCCCTCCTGCGGGGACAACCGGACAATGACCCTTCCTCGCTCCGAGATATCGGCAGGCGATGCCTCTGTCGTCTTCGATGCTGTATCCAAGCGTTTTGCCGCCTCCGGCGGAAACGCGGCCTTCACTGCGCTCAACAATGTCAGCCTGACGGTGGCTCGTGGTTCGATCACAGGCATCATAGGTCGTTCCGGCGCCGGCAAATCGACCCTGATCCGGCTCGTCAACGGCCTCGAAAAGCCTTCGGGCGGCAAGGTGTTCGTTGACGGCGTCGATGTGGGCGAGCTGGACGAAGCGGGCCTGCGCGATCTCCGCCGCTCCGTGGGCATGATATTCCAGCATTTCAACCTGCTTTCCTCGCGTACCGTCTTCGGCAATGTCGCGCTGCCGCTCGAGATCGCCGGCATGGATCGGCGTGCGATCGAGCGGCGCGTGCGGCCGCTTCTCGACCTCGTCGGTCTTGCCGACAAGCACGGGCGCTATCCGGCGGAGCTTTCCGGCGGCCAGAAACAGCGCATCGGCATCGCCCGGGCGCTTGCGACCGAACCCAAGCTGTTGCTCTCGGACGAGGCGACCTCGGCGCTGGACCCGGAAACCACGCAGTCGATCCTGGAGCTTCTGAGGCGGATCAATGCGGAGCTGGGCCTTACCGTGCTGCTCATCACCCATGAGATGGAAGTCGTGAAAGCGGTTACTTCCGACGTGGCGGTGATCGACAAGGGTGAAATCGTGGAGCGCGGGCACACCTTTGATGTCTTCACCCATTCGAAGCACGAGACGACGCGGGCACTGCTTTCGGGCCTGGCGGGCTCGAAGCTGCCGGAAGCCGTGGGCCGAGGACTGAAGCCGGCTGCGGCCATTGGCGATCGCGCCGTGGTGCGCCTCACCTTTTTCGGGGCCGCCGCCGAGCGCCCGCTGATCTCGCAGCTCATCCAGTCGGTCGGTGCCGAGGTCAACATCATCGCCGGCACGATCGACGAGATCGGCGGCAAGCCCTACGGTTCGCTCGTCGTCGCCTATGGCGCCGACGCCGAAACCTCCGGCAAGGCGGAGAGGTTTTTCAGCGAGAATGGGCTGGTCACGGAGGTGCTCGGCTATGTCGCCTGATCTTCTTCTGCTCATCGCGAAGGCGACGCTGGACACGCTGCGCATGGTGGCGATCGCCGGCCTCGTCGGCTCGCTGATCGGTCTGCCCATCGGCATTTTCCTCGCGACCAGCGGCAGGGGCGAACTCTTTCCCGCACCCAATCTCAACCGGGCCGTGGGGCTGGTGGTGAACGCGACGCGCTCGACGCCCTTCATCATTCTTGTCGTTGCGATCATTCCGTTGACGCGCCTCATTACCGGTACGTCCATCGGCACCAAGGCGGCGATCGTGCCCCTGACGATCGCGACCATTCCGTTTTTTGCCCGCCTTGTCGAGGCGGCGATCCGCGACATCGACAAGGGGCTCATCGAGGCCGCGCGCGCAATGGGCGCGACCCCGATGCAGATCGTCTTCAAGGTCCTGCTTGCAGAAGCGCGGCCGGCGCTGACGCTGGCGCTCACCATGACGATCGTCAGTCTCATCGGCTATTCGGCGATGGTTGGTGCCGTCGGCGGCGGCGGTCTCGGCGATCTCGGTATCCGTTACGGATACCAGCGCTTCATGCCGGATGTGATGCTCGTCGTCGTCGTCGTGCTGATCGTGCTCGTACAGCTCGTACAGAGCGCCGGCGACCGCCTGGCGCGCCGCTTCGACAAGCGCAACCGCAAAACCTGATCTTCCCCAGAAACCAGCAGCACCAAGGAGAGACCTTCATGAAAAAGCTCATTCTCGCGGCGGCTCTTGCCGCGCTCACCGCCGGCACGGCACTCGCAGAGACGATCAAGGTCGGCGTAACCCCGGGCGAGCACGCCGAGATCATGGAGAAGGTGAAGGAAGTCGCCGCTCCGAAGGGCCTCGACATCGAGATACTCGAATTCTCCGACTACGTCGTTCCGAACCAGGCGCTGGCCGACGGCGACCTCAATGCCAATTCTTTCCAGCATCAGCCCTATCTCGACAACCAGATCGCCGACCGGGGCTTCGACATCGTCAGCGTTGGCCTGACCATCACCACGCCCATGGGTGTCTATTCGAATAAGGTGAAGAGCCTCGATGAACTGGAGGACGGCGCAACGGTCGCTATTCCCAACGATCCGACCAATGGCGGTCGCGCTCTCCTTGTTCTCGCGTCGAAGGGCCTGATCAAGGTCAATGCGGATGTCGGGCTGAAGGTCACGCCGGCCGACGTGACGGAAAATCCTAAGAACATCCAGTTTGCCGAGCTCGATGCGGCTCAACTGCCACGCTCGCTGGCCGATGTCGACGCAGCCGTGATCAACACCAACTACGCACTCGAGGCTGACCTTCACCCCAAGGAGGACGCGATTGCCATCGAGAGCGACAAGTCTCCCTACGCCAACGTCATCGCTGTGCGTGCAGCGGACAAGGACGCGCCCTGGGTGAAGACGCTGGTCGAAGCCTACCATGACGAGAAGATCAAGACCTTCATCGTCGAGCACTTCAAGGGCGCGCTCATACCGAGCTGGTGAAGATCGCGCAGGCGGGGAGAGGGGCAGAGCGGGTGAAGCTTTTCCCTTCGCCCCGCCTGCGGGGAAAAGGTCCCGGCAGGCGGATCAGGGACATCCACCGGGTGAGTCCGTCAGACTAGCTTCCGAGATGCCGCGCCCCGCGCTTCTTCGCAAGCACGATCTGCCTCTGTCGCTGACGATAACGCTCCCGATCCTCTTCGGTGCGGGTGTCGTGGCAGTTGACACAGGAGACGCCTTCCTCGTGAAGGGGCGAGCGGAGATCCTCGGTCGTCAGCGGCTGGCGGCAGGCATGGCAGAGCGTGTGCTCGCCCTCCTGCAGCCCGTGGGTGACGGACACGCGTTCATCGAAGACGAAGCAAGCACCTTCCCACAGGCTCTCTTCCGGCGGTATTTCCTCCAGATATTTGAGGATGCCGCCCTTGAGGTGATAGACCTCCTCGAAGCCTTGTTCCTTCATGAAGGCGGTGGCCTTCTCGCATCGGATGCCGCCGGTGCAGTACATGGCGATCTTGGGCTTGTTGTGCAGGCCGCTATTGTTGCGCACCCATTCGGGAAATTCGCGGAAGGTCTTTGTCTTCGGGTCGACGGCGCCCTGGAACACGCCAATGGCCGTTTCGTAGTCGTTGCGCGTGTCGATGACCAGCGTTTCCGGATCGGAGATCAGCGCGTTCCAGTCCTTCGGCTCCACATAGGTGCCGACCACCTTTTTGGGGTCGATGTTCTCGACGCCCATGGTGACGATCTCCTTCTTCAGGCGCACCTTCATGCGCAGGAACGGCATGGCCGAGGCCCGGCTCTCCTTGTGCACGAGATCGGCAAATTCAGGCTGCGCGCGAAGAAATGCAAGGACCGTCGCAATACCTTCTTCGCTGCCGGCGATTGTCCCGTTGATACCCTCATGCGCAAGAAGCAGCGTTCCCTTCACCCCATTGGCGTCGCAGATCGCCTGTAGCGGCTCGCGGAAATCGGCGAAGCGCGGGAAGGATATGAAATGGTAGAGCGCGGCCACCAGAAACTGGCCCGGCGTCTCCGGACGGCGCGATGTCGTGAGCATGTCGGTCATGCGGCACGCAAATACAGCTTTCGGGCGCCAAGTGCAATTGCGGCGATTCGCGGGTCAAGTCCGTCGGTCGCCGCGACCGTTCTATCGCCCTGCTTCCAGCCAGAGCAGTTCGAGAGTTCCGCTCTCCTTCCGCGGCCGGTCGAAAAAGACCTTCTCTGCGCGTTGCAGGGCCTCACGCCTAAGTTCGTCCTGCCGTGCGGCGACGCTGGAAAAAAGGTGTTCCTTACTGTTGCCTGCGAGGTCCGGCCGCTCGTTGACGAGGGCGACCAACGTGGCGATGTCATTCAGATGGCCGAGCACATCGGCCAACTCGCCGGCCTCCGCTCTCTTCGCCTGCATTGCCGACGGCCATGCTTCGCGCAGCAGAGCAAGGTGCATGCGGTAGTCCTGTGTGCTCTTGCGCAAGTCGTGGAACAGGATCGTATCGGAGCTTGCCGCACAGGCCGTTCTGGCGCGCCCGGCGCGGCGCAATGTCCGCCGCCAGCCCTTGGCAAGGCGGCGGGCGGACTTCCGCCTGCCATCTTGAAAGGAGACATGAGCGAGTGCGGAAAGCGCCTTTCGGCAATCGACGATGGTTGCCTCGATCTTTCGGTCGAGATCGCCTTCGCTTTCTGCAATCCGGTCGCGCCGGCTCGCCAGGATCGAGCAAATCTTGTCCAAAGCGAGCTGCTGCTCTTCGCTGGCCGCGTGCTCTCGCAGATAAACGGCATTTTCGACGAGCGCTGCCGCATCCCGGAATGTCGAGAGTTTGCGGGCCATGTCGCGGATGCGGGCGTTTTCCTGGCCCTGGAAGAGTGGCGCATCGTGGGCTACGAGCCGATAGAGCGAGCGCAGCCGCTTGAAACTCTTGCGCGCGTCGTGGATCGCCTCGTGGAGGCCATGGGGCTGATCCTCCAGCATTGCTATCGCGCGCTCTATCTGTTCGCCTCCCACAGCGCGGAAGTCCGCAGTAAAAGGGCGGCCCGGATTGAAGGCGAAGGTCATGCCTGCGCTTCCAGGAGCCCCTCGGTGGCAAGCGCTTGATTGGAGTAGCGGCGATCGCCGGTGATCTCACGCCCAAGCCAGGCCGGCAGGGTGGGGAGGTCCGTCTCCCGTTTCATTTCGACCTCGGCGACGGTCAGCCCTTCAAGCGCGCCTTCATAGACATCGACCTCCCAGGTGAAGCCCTTGTGCGGTATGCGGAAGCGGCGCTTCTCGATGACGATGCCGATCGCCTGCGTCAATAACTCGCGGGCGTCTTCGAGGGGCAAATCGTATTCGTACTCGTTGCGGACGAGCGCCGATTTGCTGATCTTGACGGTCAGCCGTGCCCGCTTGTTCCCGTGAATGCGCACGCGCACCGAGCGGTCTTCCATCGTCACGACATAGGCCTGGCGCAGCCTGACGCCCTTGTCCGCGTGCTGCCGCCAGCCATCGCTGGCGACCAGAAACTTGCGCTCAATCTCCTTTGCCATGGTTCTCCTGCCATTTCGAGAAGTCGGCCGCCACAGACTAGCGCTTAATCGAGATCGCTCAAGTCATCTCCCGCGGATCACGATGATTTTAAGTCGGGATCGATGCATCCCGCTCTCGTCCGAGTTCATCGGGGCACAAGCGCCATCATAGCTTTCAGGCTCGACAAGGGCGGATCGGCACGGTATGCGAGGTGCATTATTCAATCGTTTTAAAAGGACGATCGGCATGAGCGCGAAAACGGACAAGCTTCTATCCATCCTCAAGCTGCAGCCGGTGGTTCCGGTGCTGGTGATCGATGACGCGGCGTCGGCGGTTCCGCTCGCGCGAGCCCTGGTCGCCGGCGGCCTCAAGGCGATCGAGATCACCTTGCGCACACCGGCCGCGCTGGAAGCGATCCGCGCGGTTGCAGGAGAGGTGGAGGGCGCCGTGGCCGGAGCCGGGACCATCCTCAACGCGGCCCAGTTCGAAGAGGCTGTCACGGCCGGATCGCAGTTCATCGTAAGCCCCGGAACGACCCAGGAACTGATCGATGTCGCCAACGACCACGAGGTGCCGCTGCTTCCGGGCGCGGCCACGGCGAGCGAGGTCATGGGCCTGCGTGAGGAAGGCTACGGCGTAATGAAGTTCTTCCCCGCCGAGCAGGCCGGCGGTGCCGCCTATCTGAAGTCGCTCTCATCGCCGCTTGCCGGCACCTTGTTCTGCCCAACCGGCGGCATTTCGCTTGCCAATGCACGCGACTATCTGACGCTTCCGAACGTGGTGTGCGTCGGCGGCTCCTGGGTTGCGCCAAAGGATCTGGTCGCCCGAGGGGACTGGGTCGGTATCACGAAGCTGGCGGCCGAGGCCTTCGCGCTCAAGGGCTGAGGCCGGCCGGCACGCGATCGAGGACGGCTGTTGTCCGGCCGTTTCATTTTCCAAGCCGGTTTGTATTTCCGCGGTGCCGTTCCTATGTCTCAATCGGCCGACGAGGGAGCGGGGTGGGGCGTTCATGCCTGCCATCGCACGGATCGAAAAGGAGCAAGCCCGATGTTCGACGCGAAGAAATTGCTGGATCAGTTCCTAGGATCGCAGGTACCCGGTGCCGGAGGGACTGTCCGGGGCCGGGCGGATCAGGTGACCAAAGTCGCAAAGGACAATCCGCTTGCCAGCGGCGCGATCGCCGCGGTCCTGCTCGGCACGAAATCCGGACGCAAGCTCGCCGGCAATGCTGCCGTCCTCGGCGGTCTGGCAGCGATCGCCGGCCTCGGCTATCAGGCCTACAAGAACTATCAGTCGGGCAAGGAACCGGCGGCCGAGCCCGCCTCGCGCGCGCCGGCGCAATTGCCCGCGCCGCCCGCCGATTCCGGCTTCGCTGCGCCGGAAGCGCTGAGTGAGGACTTTGCGCTCGTTCTGGTGCGCGCCATGATCGCCGCAGCGCGCGCGGATGGCCATATCGACGCCTCCGAGCGCGGCCGCATCATGGACAAGCTTTCGGTCTCCGGTCTTTCCGCCGATGCGGCTGCCTTCCTTGAAGCGGAACTCGTCAATCCGATAGATCTCGACGCCATCGTCTCGGCCGGAAAGACTGAGGAGGAGCGAGTGGAGATCTATACCGCCTCTCGTCTCGCAATCGAGCCGGACGGTCGTGCCGAGCGCGGCTATCTCGACCTCCTTGCCGGCCGGCTTGGATTGGCCGATGCTCTTGTCGACCATATAGAGGCGACGGTTTCTGCGGCAAAGATTCCGGCTTGAAGCGTGTCATGAGCGGGCGGCGATCCGCCCGCTCATGGATGCATCACGAGATTGAATTTGTCACCGACCTGCGTCTGTCCTATGGCCGGATACAAATGCAACGCAGGAGCAGTTGATGCGTGATCTTGCCCACTGGAAAGGATGCCCGGCGCCGGAACCGGTGCGGATGGAAGGACGATACGTCCTCCTCGAGCCGTATGACCGGGCGGGACATCTCAGCGCCCTTTGGAACGACGCCTTCGGCGGGATGGCCATCAATCCTCTGCTGAAATATTTTTCGCAGGACGATTTTTCCGGCATCGAGGATTTCGACACCTGGCTTTCGACCGTTCAGCGGAAATCCGGTTGGGTCACCGAAGTCTTTCGGGATAAGGCGACCGGCAAGGTGGTCGGCATGGCGAACTACATGCGCGCGGATGCCGCAAACGGCGTCGTCGAGGTCGGCGGCGTCGCACATGGTTCTGCAATGGCGCGGTCACCGCTCTCGACCGAGGTGCATTATCTGATGGCGAAGCATGTCTTCGAGGATCTCGGCTATCGCCGCTATGAGTGGAAGTGCCATAGCGAAAACCAGGCGAGCCGCACGACGGCTGCGCGTCTCGGCTTCACCTTCGAGGGCATTTTCCGTCAGCACATGGTTTCGAAGGGCGGCAATCGCGACACGGCGTGGTTTTCGATTATCGATCGCGAATGGCCGCTCATCAGGTCCGCCTTCGAGCGCTGGCTTTCGCCTGAAAACTTTGATCACGGGGGGCGACAAAAGCGTCGGCTCGAAGAGATTCGCGCGGAGCTTGCGCAGGAGGAGCCAAGGTGAGCCCACGCGAGAAGGAAAGATCGCCCGCAGTCGCGGCCGCCATCATTCTGCTGGTGGTCGGCATAGGATTTTTCGCCTTGCCCTCGATCATGGTGAGGCTCGGCGACATATCGCCATGGCTTGCAGCCGGAGTCGGTGCGCTTTTCGTTATCAGCTTCTTCCTGATCTTCTGGCTGCGCGCCCGCTATCAGCGCCGGAAAGGTTTATAATCTCTGCACCGGACGCACGCTCATGCGCTGGCGCGCGATTTGCCCTCTCCTCGGGTGGCAAGCCGAGGACCGGACCAGCCCTCTCCCGTTTGCTGGCAGGGAGATGGTGCTTCAGCTTTGCAGCGCCGCGGCCAGGAGCACCAGCCCGAGTAACATGACGAGCAAGGCACCGGCGATCTCGATTCCGTTCGAAATCCGTGCCGCAGCCGAATCGTTCGAGGCGTAGCGCAGGGCGAAGCCCTTCGC
This sequence comes from Sinorhizobium medicae, assembly GCF_007827695.1. Lineage (GTDB taxonomy): Bacteria > Pseudomonadota > Alphaproteobacteria > Rhizobiales > Rhizobiaceae > Sinorhizobium > Sinorhizobium medicae. The sequence goes on from NZ_VITA01000007.1 coordinate 59,958, forward strand.
GGTGACGGCCATGGTCGCTAGGATCGACACGGTGATCGCCGTGCCGATCGACATCGCGAAGACCGAAAGGACGCCGCCGAGATAGAGCCCGTTCAGGAGCGCGAAGGAAAGCACGATCAGCGCCCCTGAGCAGGGGCGCATGCCGACCGCGACGATCGCGGACCAGGCTTCGGTGAGCGCAAAACGGTCGCCCTTCAGAAGCGCCGGATCGGGCGCATGGGCGTGGCCGCAGGAGGAGCAGACCTCGCCCGGACCATGCGCGTGGTGGTGGTCGTGATGATGATGATGATCATGATCATCACGGGGATGAACGGCGGCCGGGGCGGGGGCCGGACGCAGCATCGACCGCAGCTTGCGGAAGACCAGCCAGCCGCCAAAGGCTGCGATCAGCGCATAGCTTGCGATTTCGAGCGCACGCGTGGCGTTCGTCATGCTGATGGACGAACCGCGCAGCACGAGATAGACGGCGCCGATCAGAAGGATGGCGACCACGCCCTGTAGGATCGAGGAGAGAAACGAGAGGAGCACGCCCCTCTTCAACTCGGTTTCATTGGCGATCATATAGGACGAAATGACGGCCTTACCGTGGCCGGGTCCCGCCGCATGAAAGACGCCATAGGCAAAGGAAAGGCCGATCAAGGACCAGAGTTGCCACGGGTTCTCACGCATGCCCTTGAGCGAGTCGGTCAGCATCCGGTAGAAGCCCTGCTGCTCCATGTTCACCCAGGCAAAGAAACCGCCGAGGAAGCCCGTCGTCCGGATTGAGGGCTCGGCAGTGCCTATGCCGAGCGGCGACTGGGCGGCGGCGAAGGTTGCGGAAAGGGCCGTCAACAGGAGCGCAGTCGCTAGCAGGCGGCCGGCACTGCGGGCAATCAGCATGTAATCTCGATCCTGGTTGCAAAGAGCTTCGACATGTCCGTGCCGGTCGGGTCGCTCCAGAAGGCGTCGGTCAACGTATCCTTGTTTTCCGCCAGCACCTCGTCAGGATCGGGCCGCACGACCTGATGATCGCACGCTTCGATCGTGTCGCCGACGACGGAGAGGTCTTCGTCCGTCGGGAAATCCATAGCGGTATACATGGTTGGGTCATAGACGCCGAAGGAGAGCTTGCCTTTGAGAGGCATGGTCTCGGCCGGCTTCACTGCGAAGATCATCAGGAGCTGGTTGTCCTTGTAATCGACCGTGATGCTGTCCGGTTTGCTGACCTTCACCGATTTGCCATTGTCGGAGATCGACGTGTAATAGTTGTACTCAGCGAGCGAATCGAGGACCGTCTGGCCGACTTCCTTCAATTCATCCGGGTCGAGCGTGGCGTTCGAGTTCTTGTCGAAGTCGAGAACGACACTGGCCGAAAACAGCTCGTCGAAGCGCCAGACATTCCTCAGTTCCCCGATCTCGCCCTTGTCGTCGGAGACGATCTCCAGCCGAGCCTCCGCGAAAATATGCGGGTGGGCGCGGGCGAGCATCGGCGCGAGGAGGGTGGCGAGGCCGGCCATGACGAGGCGTCGTGTGTTCATGAAAACGGAAATCCTTTCGGCCGGAGCCGTGCGAATCGTCTTCCGAATGTACCGTAAATGAGACGGAATTGGGACTTGCGGCGCATGGTTTTCATCGGGGTCGTAAAGGTTTGCGGTCTCATCAGCGGGTGCTGCGGAACCAGTTGTGGAGAAAATCGACGAAGGTGCGAACCTTGGTCGGCAGGTAGCGGCGATGCGGATAAATCGCATAGATGCCGCGGTCCTTGGGCAGGAAATCGTCGAAGAGGGTGACGAGCTCGCCGGACGCGATCTTCGGGCGGGCGATGAAATCGGGAAGGACTGCCACCCCGATGCCTGTCACGGCGGCGCGTGCCGCGCCAAGCGGGCTGTTGACTTCGATCTGTCCGCTCACGGATACCGTGAAGGGCGAACCGTCCTTTTCGACGAAACGCCAGCTAGAATAGGACCGGCCGTTGGTGTCGAGGATACATGGGAGTTTTGAAAGCTCACTTGGATGTATGAGAGGGTCGGCCCTGGATATGAAATCCGGCGATGCGCAGACCAGCACCTGGAAGTCATCGAGCTTGCGGGCGATCAGCGTCGAATCCTCCAGTCGGGTGATGCGGATGGCGACATCGAAACTCTCCTCGACGAGGTCGACGAACCGGTCGTCGGAGACGATTTCGAGCGAAAGTTCGGGGTGCTCCTTGCCGAAGTCTATCAGCGACTGGCCGATATCCGCGTCCACGAAGGTCCTCGGTACGGTGATTCGGAGTCTGCCCTTGAGATCGGAATTACTGGCGCGCACAAGATCGGCGAGGTTGTCGATCTCCTTCAGGATCTCCGATGCGCTGCGGTAATAGGTGTGGCCGGCCTCGGTCAGCGAGAATTGGCGCGTCGTGCGGTTCAAGAGCAGCGCGCCGAGCTCGTCCTCGAGTTCGCGCACATATTTCGACAGGAGCGCCTTGGATTTGCCGATCCGCCGGGCCGCTGCCGAAAAGCCTTCCGCGTCCACGACGTCGATGAAAGCGCGGATGCGGGTCAAGGTATCCATGATTCGTCTTTCTCTGTGCATTCCGGCCGCATCAGCGGTCTTCCTGCGATTGTTCAGCGAAAGTGAACACCGGCGCTCTGGCCGAGGTCCAGAAATATTTATTGAAGAACGGAAAAAACTCTTGATTACGACAATGATTTTTCTTACCTACGCCTTGCCCAAAGTCGCACGTGCCTGTGGGTGTCCGCCGACCCTCGATTAGGTGAGGTTATCGGTAAGGTACCTGGAACTAACCCCTCCAGTCGCTATTCCGGCCAACCGGGAAATGCGAGGACATCTTGAAGCAACGACGGTGCGGGCCTTTCTGGTGTCTGCCGGCTTTCCAACAGCCGGGGTTACTGAAGAGGCACACCTTCATTGCCGGAAGTGCGGTTGGGTCAATCCCTCCAATCCATGGCAGACAAAGCCGAATCCCAGCCTTCGCGGGCTTTGATTCACATTCGCGCATCGAGCGCATGCATGGTTCCGGGGTCTCCACCGGCTGGTTCCTGTGCAAGCGTGCGTATGCCCTTTGTCCTCCACAGTCGTGGAGTTTAATGGATCGGGGAATATGGCCATGACCACCGCACGTATCATCGACTTCCTCAACACCCGACGCCCGGAAGGTCCTTGCCTCGTCGTCGACCTCGACGTCGTGCGCGATAATTTCAAGGCCTTCCGGCATGCCTTGCCCGACAGCGCAATCTACTATGCCGTGAAGGCGAATCCGGCGCCGGAAGTTCTGCGTCTCCTCGCCAGTCTCGGCTCCAACTTCGATTGCGCGTCCGTCGCCGAAATCGAAATGGCCCTCGACGCTGGCGCGACCCCGAACCGCATTTCCTATGGCAACACCATCAAGAAGGAGCGGGACGTTGCGCGCGCCCATACGCTGGGGATCAGCCTCTTTGCGGTGGACAGCCACGAAGAGGTCGAGAAGATCGCGCGCGCCGCTCCCGGTGCCCGAGTCTTCTGCCGCGTGCTGACCGATGGCGAAGGCGCCGAATGGCCTCTGTCGCGCAAATTCGGCTGCGTGCCGCAGATGGCGGTCGACGTGCTCGTCTATGCACACCAGCTCGGACTGGCATCCTACGGTGTTTCGTTCCATGTCGGCTCGCAGATGACGAAGCTCGATGCCTGGGACGCGGCTCTTGCCGATGCCAAGCGGGTGTTCGTCCAGCTTGCCAAGCAGGGCATCGAGCTCAAGATGGTCAACATGGGCGGCGGCTTCCCGACCAAATATCTCCGGGACGTTCCCTCGGCCGAGGCCTATGGCCAGGCGATCTTCGGCGCGCTGAAGAAGCACTTCGGCAACAACATTCCGGAGACGATCATCGAGCCGGGCCGCGGCATGGTGGGCAATGCCGGCGTGATCAAGGCGGAAGTCGTTCTCGTGTCGAAGAAGTCGGACAATGACAGCCACCGCTGGGTCTTTCTCGACATCGGCAAATTCGGCGGCCTCGCCGAGACGATGGACGAGGCGATCCGCTATCCGATTCGCACCGCGCGCGATGCCGATGCGATGGAGCCCTGCGTGCTCGCCGGGCCGACCTGCGACTCGGCCGACGTGCTCTACGAGAAGAACATGTATCCGCTGCCGATCTCGCTGACGATCGGCGACGAGGTTCTGATCGAAGGTACGGGCGCCTACACGACGACCTACTCGGCCGTCGCCTTCAACGGCTTCGAGCCGCTGAAAGCCTATGTCATCTGATCCTGCTCGCTCCCGGCTCAAACGGGAGCGGCAATTCACAATTCATGTCCGGTCCGCCTGAAGCGGTTTTGATGACGGGAGGCCCCGATGGCCGCTGTTGTTGATTCCTTGCGCGCGTTTTTCGCGCCAACCACCTTTGTTATCGACTCGGAGACTCCGGGCGACGTCGTCGCGCGCGAGAACCTGCTCGACCGCGCCATGGGTCCCGGTCGCCGCCGGAAATCGTCGGAGAAGCTGCGCCGCGGCCGTGTGCCCGCCGAAGGGTTGGCCCTTGTCGCTCGCGATACCGACGGGCACGTAATCGGCACCGTGCGTCTCTGGAACGTCGAAGCCGGCGTCAACCGTGAGGGGCAGGCCGTGCCGGCGCTGCTGCTCGGCCCGCTTGCCGTGGATCCGGCGCATGAGGGCAAAGGTATCGGCGGCATGCTGATGCGAGCGGCGATCCAGGAAGCCAAGAACCGTGGCCATGGCGCTGTCCTGCTTGTCGGCGATGCCGCCTACTACGAACGATTCGGCTTCTTCGCGCACCGGGCACAGCACCTCGTTATGCCGGGTCCGTTCGAGCGCAACCGCTTCCTGGCGCTGGAGCTCAAGGACGGCTGGCTCGACGGCGCTGCCGGCATGCTGGTGGCCAGCGGCCGCAAACTCGCTTTGCCGCCGCTTCGCCGCGCGGCCTGAGCGCCTGGATTCAGGCGTTCAGCTCGCAGCACGCCGATAGAGCGCCAGGGATCCCGCGAGCGCCAGCAACGCGCCGCCGCAGATGCGGTCGAGCCAGATCGAGCCTGAGCGCCTCATGAAGCGCACCGCCTGCGACCCAAGCAGGGCGTAACCGAACATCACTGCGAAATCGATCGATGCGAAGACGGTGGCCAGCATGGCGTATTGCGGCGCCTGCGGCAGGGCGGGTTCGATGAATTGCGGCAGAAAGGCCGAAAAGAACAGATAGCCTTTGGGATTGGTGATGGCGACGAGGAAGCTCTTGATAAAGATGGAGCGCGTTGCGCCGGATTCCGTGCCCTGCGACCCTTGCAACGGGAGGTCCAGCGTACCGCGGGAGCGCAGCAGCGTGACCCCGAGAAAAGCGAGATAAGCGACGCCTAACCATTTGACCACGGAGAACCAGAACTCCGATGCCGCGAGCAGCGCGCCGAGCCCGACCGCCACGGCGCCGATCAGGACGAAATCCGAGAGGACCGCGCCAATCATCCCTGGGGTTGCGCGCTTCACGCCGTAGCGCGAACCATTCGTCAGCGCGAGAAGCACGGTCGGTCCGGGTGTCGCTATGCCGACGAAAGCGATGAGGGCGAATGCGAGAATGGTGACTTCGCTCATTATGTCCTTCCTTTGGTCACAACTGGTCCCACAGCTATGACGTGCGCGCAAGCGCCGATCCGACATGTTGTGGGCGCCCCCGTTTGACAGTATCGGTGGCTTGTCCTATGGAGGTCCCGGGCGAGGGCCCCTGCCGTCCGCGAGCGAAAAGCTTCGGTGAAGCCCCTCTATTCGACACGGTCACGCTATTGGCATGCGGCCGATGGTAATGCGGACACCCATCCCGAGAATGCATGCCTTAGCAGGAGACCCTGTCATGACGCATGAATTACGAAGTATTCCCTCGCTCGATGCGCTGAAAGATCAGGCCAAACGCCTGCGGTTCCGGCTCGTGTCGGAGGGCAAGGAAGTCAGCCACTCCAAGTCACTTGAACTGATCGCTGCCCAATACGGCTATCGCGATTGGAACACACTGCACGCGGCTGCCGGTAACCGGCCTCCTTTCAATTCCTGGAGGCTCGGCACGCGGGTCAGAGGCCGTTACCTGGGTAAGCCTTTCAAAGCGGAGATCCTCTCGGCGCAGGCTCTGACCGCACAGCCGGGGCGCTATCGCCTGACCTTCAAGTTTGACGAGCCGGTGGATGTGGTCACCTTCGAGAGTTTCTCGGCCTTCCGACAGAGAGTTACGGCCACCGTCGATGAAACGGGGCGGACGGTCGAGAGGACTTCTGACGGGCGGCCGCATCTGGAACTGGAGTGGTGAACAAAGGGCGAAGGTGACTCGCGGCGTTTTTACTTCGAAGCCGTTCTCCTCGCAGGCGAGGGGAACGGCACGAATGCCTGCTACCCTGCAATATCCACCACGCCGCAATCCCCGGCGGCCGAGCCGAACGCCAGTTGGCGGCCGTTCTTGCTCCAGGCCATGGCGGTGATTGCGCCCTTGCCGGGGCGGCGCAGCAGCACTTCCTTGCTGTCGGCAAGGCGGGCGGCGAGGATCATGCCGTCCTCATAGCCGATGGCGACGATATCCTCTGCCGGGTGGCAGACGACCGTCGTGACCATGATGTTGGCGCGGGTGCCGAGTTCGAGCGGCGCCTTGCCCATCGGCCCGTCCTTACCCTGAAATGGCCAGACGATCGCCGCCGGCGCGCCGGACGAAGCGAGCCACTTGCCCTTCGCCGACCAGGAGAGCGACTTCACCTTTGCGGGGTAGCCGGTCATGCGCATGTGTCGCGCCTCGGCGCCCGGCTTTGCATCGAGTTTCCACCCATGCAGCGCATTTTCCTGCATGGCCGTGACGACGAAGCGCCCGTCGGGTGAGAAGGTGACGCCGGTATGGGCGCCCTTCCATTCGAGATCGACCGGCTGGCCTGACATCGCAACCCAATGCAGCGAAACGCCATTGTAGCGCGCGGCAGCGATCCTCAGGCCCTTGGGTGCGAAGGCGAGCCCCTCGACGGTGCGCTGCTCCGGAAACTCCCGGGTCGTGCCGTCGAAAAGGCGGACATGCGTCGTCTTTCCATAAGCGTAAGCGACAGCACCTTGCGGTCCGGCAGCAACCTGCGCGATCCATTTGCGGCCCGTATCGGCAACGAGGCTCGCTGTGCCGTGTGCCGAAATGCGCATCACCTTGCCGTCTTCGCCGCCGGTCAGCAGCGTGTCGTTCGCCTCGTCTACGACGAATGACAGCAGCCCGTCGTGTGCTTCGGTCGTTTTGTGGCCGTGATCGAGCCGGTGGACCGCGCCGGCAGCCCCGGCGAAGAAGGGAACATCCTTGAGGAAGGCGACGCCGACGACGTGGCCTTCGAGATCGAGCGGAGCGACGGTCGGCATCAGTTTGGCGGGCTCTCTTGTTTCATCATGATCTTATTCCGAAGCCGGGCACCATCTTTCAAGATCATGCCTGGACTTCACACGCCCTGAAGGTGCGCTCGATCTTCTCTCGATCCAGATCGCGACCAATGAAGACGAGCCTGCTTTCCCGCTTCTCGCCCTCTTTCCAGGGGCGCTGATGATCACCTTCGATGATCATGTGGACGCCCTGAACGACGTAACGCTCCCCGTCGCCGGAAAAGGCGATGATGCCTTTGAGGCGCAGGATGTTCGGGCCATCGGTCTGGGTGATCTTCTGGATCCAGGGGAAGAAACGATCCGGGTTCATTTCACCGCCGCGAAGCGAGATCGACTGCACCGTCACATCATGGATCGGCGAGGGCGCATCGTGGTGATGGTGGTCGTGATCATGACCATGATCATGGTGGTGGCCATGATGATCGTGATGATGGTGACCGTGGTCATGATCATGATCATGACCACAATCGGGGCCACAGACGTGGTCGTGATCGTCGTGATCGAGGAAGTGCGGATCGTTCTCCAGCGCCCTGTCGAGGTTGAAGGCTCCCTGATCGAGCACTTTGGCAAGATCGATTTCGGAGCGCTGCGTGCGATAGATGCGGGCCGAGGGATTGATGACGCGTACCGTTGCCTCGACGCGTTCGAGCTCCTCGGGCGTTACGAGATCGGTCTTGTTGAGCAGCACGACGTCGGCAAAGGCGATCTGGTCCTCGGCTTCCCGGCTGTCCTTCAGGCGGAGCGGCAGGTGCTTGGCGTCAACGAGCGCGACGACGGCGTCGAGCTCGGTCTTGGCCCGGACGTCGTCATCCATGAAGAAGGTCTGCGCCACCGGCACCGGATCTGCGAGGCCGGTGGTCTCGACGATGATCGCGTCGAAGCGCCCGGGCCGGCGCATCAGCCCTTCGACGACGCGGATCAGGTCGCCCCGAACGGTGCAGCAGACGCAGCCGTTGTTCATCTCGTAAATTTCTTCGTCCGACTCGACGATCAGGTCGTTGTCGATGCCGATCTCGCCGAATTCGTTGACGATGACCGCATATTTGCGGCCGTGATTTTCGCTGAGGATGCGGTTGAGAAGCGTCGTCTTGCCGGAGCCGAGATAGCCCGTGAGCACGGTGACGGGGATCGGCTTCTGCGGGGTCGTTTCGGTCATGGGAACCTCGAGGTTGGCGATGCGCCGCAGGCATCGATGGTTGGGTCCTGATATAAGAGATGAGGTAGCGATGCGCAAATGTGCGGAACAAAAACGATGCAGACTTTCGTCGCGATCGACAGGAAAGAAATCAGTCCAATTCTCCGATGTCGAAGGCATTCACATCCTCGAGCAGTTCGATGATGCTTTTTGCCACGTGCCCGAGAAGCGCTTCTCCACGCTCTGCCGTGGCGGCGGCGGCATTGCCGGCGACCCCGTCTGGGTTCAGATCCGACATCCTCCAGCCGAAGGCGTGCGGACCGTAGGCGCGCAAATGCTTGAACGAACGCGCGAATTCACTCTGGCGCGAGGGAAAGTCCCGAGCCTGCATCATGTCCACCTTGTCCGGATGGAGCGCCAGCATGACGGATGTCTCGATGTCGCCACCATGGATATCGATTGTCCTGTCCTTAGCACCGATCCAGCCGTCCGGCTGCCCAAAGCGCGTCCAGCTCGTCGCCACGGCCAGCATCCGAAAGCGTCTCCGCGCCTCCGTCGCCACCACGGTCATCAGGGGCGAATTGCCGCCATGCGCGTTCAACATCACGAATTTGCGGATGCCGCGCCCGGCGAGATCCTCGGCAATGCCGAGCCAGCGCTCGACGGCTTCGTCATAGGCGAGCGTACGGGTGCCGGGCACATGCATGTGCTCGACGGAATAGCCGACCGGCTCGACGGGCAGGAATGTCGCGGGAAGTGTTCGGGGCATGGCGGCGATCACGCGCTCGACGATGCCACCCGCGATCAGCCTGTCGGTTTCGAAGGGGAGATGCGGTCCGTGCTGCTCATACGCACCGAGTGGGAGCACCGCGATCCAGTCGTGCCGCTCGGCAGCTGCGAGTGCGTCGGAATTGTCGTTCCATCGGGGCTTCGGCAGCGACATTTCTAATCGGTCCTCGGCATCGTCTGTCGTAAAATCGTTATTTGAGTCATACAGTTCGTAATCTCAAGCCTTATTGCTATAAGTGCAGTGTAAGGGATTCGGCGGGAGGTCCAATGGGCAAGAAGAGCAAAGCCGAAAAGAAGGGCAAGAACGGCAAGAAGAGGGACGAGATCGTCGCCGAGGCGAACGATTACGATCTCGCTTCGGTTCTCGTCCAGGCGGCCCGCTCGATGCGCACCGTGCTTTCTCGCAATCTCGTCGCCAGCGGACTTTACGCCGGACAGGACGGCGTCATGCTCGCCCTCGCGGAGAGCGACGGGCTTACGGCCGGTGCACTGGCGGCGAAGCTCGGGGTCAAGGCGCCGACGATGACCCGCACCATCGGCCGCATGGAAGCGCAGGGTTTTCTCGAACGCCGGCCTGACAGGGACGATGCGCGGCTGACCAAGGTCTACCTGACCGAACTCGGTCGCGATCGCCTGCAGATCATCGCGGAGGCGGGCCAGCATTCCGAAAAGCTGGCGACGCGCGGTTTGACCGATAAACAGGTGCGTACCCTCATGAAGCTCCTGCGCGCGGTGGACAGCAATCTGCAGGCCGCCCGAGCCGCGGATTGAGCGTCGGACCGACTTGCCGATTGCAGCGGGAATTTAAACAGTTTAAAGAGATTTAAAACGGTGACGGCAGCGGCTGCAATCGGGGGGCATGGTGGCGCAAAAGGTCAAGCTTTCTACAATCGCGGAAACACTCGGCCTTTCGACGGCGACGGTATCCCTGGCATTGCGCGACAGTCCGCTGGTGGCCGCGGTTACCCGCGACAAGATAAAGGAACAGGCACGCGCACTCGGCTATATCTACAATCGCCGTGCCGCCAGCCTCAGGACGTCGCGCTCGGGCATCATCGGCGTCGTCGTTCACGACATCATGAACCCTTTCTACGGTGAGATCCTGAAGGCGATCGAAGCGGAACTCGATCGCGACAAGCAGACCTTTATTCTGTCCAATCATTACGATTCCGTCGAGAAGCAGCGCGATTTCATCGAGACGCTGCTGCAGCTCGGCGGCGACGGCGTCATCATGTCGCCCGCTATCGGCACGCCGCCGCAGGATATTCAGCTTGCCGAGGACAATAACATGCCGGCGATCCTGATCGCCCGCTCGATAGAAGGGCTTGACGTGCCGATCTTCCGCGGCGACGACGCCTATGGCATCGCGCTTGCCACCAACCACCTCATCGGGTTGGGCCACCGCTGCATCGCGATGGTCGGCGGAACCGATCAGACTTCCACCGGACGGGACCGCTATCAGGGCTATGTCAATGCGCTTCGCAAGGCGAATATCGACGTCGATCCGGACTTGCGCATCCCCGGGCCACGCTCCAAGCAGGGCGGTTTCGAGGCCGCCGTGCATCTCCTCTCTCTGCCGCAAAAGCCGACGGCGGTCGTCTGCTGGAACGATCTGGTCGCCATCGGCATGATGAACGGCATTGCCCGAGCCGGTCTCGTTCCGGGCGTCGACATCTCGGTCACCGGCTATGACGATCTCGAGGAGGCGTCGATCGCGACGCCGGCGCTGACGACCGTCTGGAACGGCCAGGCAGAGGTGGGCCGCAGCGCGGCGCGCGCGCTCCTCGACAAGCTTTCCGGCAGCCACGAACCGGACGGCATACATCTGATCAAGCCGGAAATGCGCATCCGCCAGTCGACCGGACCGCTGCGCGTAACCGCTTGATCGTTTCCTCCGAGTCTGAACAGGATGCGTGCGTGATCGTTCGCATTCCCGCTACGCCTGGAAAGGAAACCCGATGAGCCGTCCTAGAATTCTTGTGCCTGGTAAGATCAATGCGAGGGTCCTCGAACGGCTGCCCGAGTTGTTCGAGACCGTGCGCATCGAGCGCGCCGATGCGGCGCTCGTGACCGCCGACATGCGCGATATCTCCGGCATTGCCGTTTCGGGCAAGCTTCCGGTGCCGCTGATGGATGCGTTCCCCAGCCTCGAGATCGTTGCGAATTTCGGCGTCGGCTATGATGGCGTCGATGTCTCGCGCGCAGCAGCCCGCGGCATTGTCGTCACCAACACGCCTGATGTCCTGACGGAGGAAGTCGCAGATACGGCCATCGGCCTCCTCCTCAATACGCTGCGCCTCCTGCCGCAAGCCGAGCAATGGCTGCGACAAGGCCGCTGGGAGCGCGACGGCGCCTTTCCGCTATCGCCTCTTTCGCTGCGCGGGCGGAAAGTCGGGCTGTTCGGTCTCGGCCGGATCGGCCTTGCAATCGCACGGCGACTTGAAGCCTTCGGCGTGTCGATCGCCTATCACACGCGTACGCCCCGCGAAGGCCTTGCCTTCGCCTATTGTTCGAGCCTCATTGGATTGGCCGAAGCCGTCGACACGCTCATCGTCATCGTGCCGGGCACGGCGAGCACATTGAGGGCGATCAATTCGGATGTGCTCTCGGCGCTCGGGCCGAATGGTGTGCTGATCAATGTCGGCCGCGGCTCGACCGTCGACGAGGCGGCGCTCGTCACCGCGCTTCAGAACGGTACGATCGCGGGCGCCGGTCTCGACGTCTTCGAGAACGAGCCTCATGTTCCCGGAGCGCTGCTTGAGCTTCCCAATGTTTCGCTGCTGCCGCATGTGGCATCGGCCTCGGTCGTCACGCGCAACGCCATGTCCGATCTCGTCGTCGACAATCTGAAGGCATGGTTCTCGACCGGCGAGGCGTTGACGCCGGTCGTCGAGACGCCGTTTCGGCGTAAAGTGTCTAATTAACGGGCCTTGCTCTCACGATAGGCGCGTGCGGCATCGCCGAAGGCCCTGAAGAGGGCGGCTGATGGGGCGTCGGTGCGTACCCAGTATTCGGGATGCCACTGAACGCCGATGGCGAAGGCCTTGGCGCCGATGACCGAGACGGCCTCGATCGTCCCGTCGTCGGCAAGGGCTTCGACCGCAAGGCGCGGCGCGGCAGCGGCGATTGCCTGCCGGTGCAGCGAATTGACTCTTATGCGGCCTGTACCGAGGACGGGTGCGAGGCAGCTTCCTTCGTTGACCACCACGTCCTGGCGAATGCCATAGGCAAGGTCGAGCTCCGGCACGTCGGGCTTCCGATGGTCCCAGACGCCGGCCTGCTCCTGGATTTCCGTTGCGAGCGTGCCGCCTAGCGCGACGTTCAGTTCCTGTATCCCGCGGCAGATCGCAAACAGAGGGATACCCCGATCGATGGCGCGGCGGATCAGCGGGAGGCTGGTCGCATCGCGACCCGGATCGAAAGGCCCGTCTGTTTCAGCCGCCTCCCTGCCATAGAGCGAAGGGTGGACGTTGGAGCGCGCGCCGCTTGCCAGCACGCCGTCGACGCGGTCGAGGATCTCGTCGACGTCGTTGCCGGTCTCCAGAGCCGGAACGAGGAACACCATCAGGCCAGCGCCCTCAACTGCAGCGCGGACATATTGGTGGGCAGCAACATGCCAGACATTGCCGTCGAATTCGCGGAAGTCGCAAGGAATGGCAACGACAGGTTTCGACATCTTCAGGCTCCGTATATCTTCCGCAAAAGCCTTGCCGTCAGAAAGTTCAGAAAGTCAACAGTGGGAGAAAGGCCGCACAGCGCAGAACACGCCGCCCGTCGGGCGGTCAAGAAGAGAGTGCGTTCGAAAGCTACTGCGGCGTCATGTAACTCTCGGCAACGTTCGCCGTCCGGCAGTCTCAAGAAAAAGAAGCCGACAATTGAGTTCATCTCGAAAGTTCTTTTGCCCTGTGCAATCGATATAGTCGGCGTGCTCGACTGAACCTTTACACGGGGACGCACGTTTCCGCCGTTGCTAAACTCTTCGGATTCTTCTGCGCCGATCGAAAAATTTCGTTAAGCGTTTGAATCTAACATGCGGTAAACCGGAGCTGGTTCACGATGCGCAATGAACAAGGGCCCCTCCCGACGGACATCTACCTGTCCTTCGTAAGCTCGCTCTATCATAATCGTGGGATGCTCGTGATCGGCATGCTTTTGCATGTCGCCACATTTCTGCTCGTCTTTCTGAAGACATCGGACGCATTCTACCTCGCCTGCATCGTGGCGATCCTCTTTCTATGGGTTTTGCGCAACCTGGATATGATGCGGTTCGACCGTTCGGATCTCTCCGATGCGGACGATGCAGCCGTCAGAAGATGGGAAAACAGGTACATAGCCGGAGGGGTTGCCGTGGCGCTGACCTGCGGCGCAGCCTGCGCATATGCCATAGCGGTCACCCGGGACTCCTTCGCTCAGCTCGCGTGCATCTCGGTGACGCTTGCTTCGCTCAGTCCATTGGTTGGCCGCAATTTCGGCTCCGAGCGGGCGGTGCTGCTGCTGTCATCGGCGGCGTGCCTGCCGATGATGATCGCCGCCCTTTCTCTGGGCGACCCCTTCATGGCTGCGCTGGCGTTCCTGATACTCCCGTTCATTCTGTCGACTCGAATGATGGCCAACAATGTACGCTCCTTCCTCAGCGAAAAAGTGCTCTCGGCGAGGAACGATAACCTGCTTTCGGCCGAGCAAATCGGCACGATCGCCAGCCAGTTCGAGACTGCACTCAACAGTATGACGCGCGGCCTTTTCATGCTGGACAGGCACAGTCGCGTTGCTGTCGTGAATGAGCGTGCCGCCGAACTTCTTCGCCTCGGCGACAAAGCTGAATTGAAAGGAATGCCGATCGACGACGTGCTCGAGCGTGGTGCTCGGGGCATGGCGCTCGACGCGGAAAAGAGCGAGTACATCGCAACCCAGCTTCACCTCCTGATCGCTGGCAGGCGCAGCCGCACTCTCATCTCCATTGCGGAAGATCTCTTCCTCGAATTTGCGGCCTACCCTCGGGAGAACGGCGAAGTCGTCCTGATTTTGGAAGACATGACGGCGCATGTTCTGGCGGAGCGGCAGATTCTGTACATGGCGCGATTCGACATGCTGACCGGACTGCCGAGCCGTAATCATTTTGCCGAGCTTGTTCACGACGCAATGGGGGTCGACGCCGCGCCCGACCGCGATGTCGGCTTTCTGCTCCTCGACGTTGCCGAGTTCAGGCACGTCAACGACACGAGGGGCCATATTGCCGGCGATAAACTGCTCAAGGCGATTGCAGTCCGATTGAAAAGCCTCGCGGCAGCCGAAACGATCGCCGCCCGTCTGATGGGCGACGAGTTCTTGGTGTTTTTCCCGAACCTGCCAGGTCGCTCGGATCTGAAGGAGCGGATATGCGGTCTCCATGCCGAACTGCAAGGCACCTACGTGGCCGATGGCTTGAGATTCGAGATGGCGATAGATGGCGGCTTCGTCCTCGTGAATGCTAGCGATTTCCGGTTCGAGGAATTGCAGATCAAGGCGGACTTGGCGTTGTCGGAAGCGAAAAAACGCGGCCATGGCGGCTGCGCTGCCTTCGAGGAGGCAATGGAGGCCCGCTATCTCGACCGTCAGAAGCTCAAGGTCGATCTGCGGGAGGCGGTCGCCGGGCGCGCCCTCGACCTTGCCTATCAACCGATGTTCACACCGGACGGGTCACGGGTCGAGAGCTGCGAGGCCTTGACGCGCTGGATCCACCCCGAACGCGGTTCGGTACCGCCCCCGGTCTTCATCCAGCTTGCTGAAGAGCTGGGGCTCGTCACGGAGTTAACGCGTCTGGTGGTCGCGCAGGCCTGCCGCGACTGCCTGAGCTGGCCACCGGAAGTGGCGGTCTCCGTCAATCTGTCGGTTCTCGATCTGCGCGGAGACGAGATAGTGGGGGTCCTGACCGGGATTCTGAAGGAGACGGGACTGGCGCCGGATCGGCTGCATCTGGAAATTACGGAAAGCTGCCTGATGGCCGACCCGGCGCGGGTCCAGAAGGTCCTTCATCAATTGCGTGCGGGTGGCATGACGATCGCGATAGATGACTTCGGAACCGGTTACTCGAGCCTCAGCTATCTCGATTCGCTCCCGGTCAGCGTCATCAAGATCGACCGATCCTTCGTTATGATATCGACGAAGACTCGCGACACTTCAAATTGCTGCTCGGCATTGTCAATCTGGCCCGCGCCCTTGAACTCAAGATCGTCGCGGAGGGGGTGGAGACGCCCGAGCAGCTGCAGCTCCTGCGCGAGCGCAATTGTGCGGATCTGATTCAGGGATTCGTCTTTGCCGCGCCGATGCCCGCTTCTGCCGTTGCAGCCCTTTGCACACACACGTCGCAGGCCAGGGCCGCATCAGGCGGCTCTCCCTCCGCCGACTTTCATGAAAATCCGTCACAGCCCAAGTCCCTGGGCTGAACGTCTCTCCGGCGGTGGGTGCGCAGGGGCGAGGCGAAAAGGCATCCGCTCGATTTGCCGCACTCGCTCGGGGCGGGTTTTCGTTGCGAACGGGCGGCGCATTGTGTATGCGGAGCTAAAGGAACCAATTGCGCCTTCGCGGGCAGGCGGTCGTGAGTGCGTAAGGCCGGGCCGCCAACGCGGTGCCGCATAGTTTTGGAGAAGTGGACGATGGCAGAGCATCATTCGGGACCAGTCGAGACGGGCGCTCCGATGGACTATTCCGAGCATGAGAAGACATATAATTTCTTCGTGAACGCCACCAAATACGGCACGCTGTTTTGCATCGCGTTGCTGATTGCGATGGCTGCTGCCTTCTTCACGACGATGGGCTTCTTCAGCTCGCTCGTGCTTTTCATCCTCATCAACGTCGGCGGTTATTTCTTTCTTCGCTGACCGGCGTCGCTGACACGTTCCGCCGAAGATGGGAGGAGGTCCTGTCTTGGCCGTGAACGGTCGAGTTTCCCCATGTGGGAGTATTGCCTCGGCGGCGGACGAAACCGCCCCCGAAGGAGGAGTTCTGTCGCTGTAACGGCGCGCCACAGGGTGCACCAAGGTCGGTATAGCGCATTGAAGTGCGGCATGGTTCTCTTTCGGATCGGCGCGATTCGGGAGGCCCATGTGAATTTGAGGGGCGGCTGAAGGCTGTCGCCTGGAGGACAACGTCCGCAACCCGGCCTGCCGGGCCGGGCCAGGGAGGGGGATTTGTGAGCGAAATCGTCTTTATCGCCAAGGAATCGGATCCGAACGAGGGGCGCGTTGCCGGTTCCATCGATAGCGTGAAAAAGCTTAAGTCACTCGGCTTCGACGTCGTCGTCGAATCGGGTGCCGGCCAAGGGTCGCGAATACCCGATCAGGACTACGAGAAGGCCGGTGCACGGATCGGCAAGGCGACCGATGCGAAGACCGCTGACGTGATCCTCAAGGTTCGCCGGCCGAGTGCGCAGGAAGTTGCCGGCTACCGATCGGGCGCGATCGTCATCGCGATCATGGATCCTTACGGGAACGAGGAGTCGATATCGGCGATGGCCGGTGCGGGCCTCACATCCTTCGCCATGGAGCTGATGCCGCGTATCACCCGCGCGCAATCCATGGATGTGCTTTCCAGCCAGGCAAACCTCGCCGGTTACCAGGCGGTGATCGATGCCGCCAATGAGTACGACCGGGCGCTGCCGATGATGATGACGGCGGCCGGCACTGTGCCGGCGGCCAAGGTCTTCGTTATGGGGGCGGGCGTTGCCGGCCTGCAGGCGATCGCCACCGCTCGCCGACTGGGCGCCGTCGTCTCGGCGACGGACGTCCGGCCTGCCGCCAAAGAGCAGGTCGCCTCTCTCGGCGCCAAGTTCATCGCCGTCGAGGACGAGGAGTTCAAGGCCGCCGAGACTGCCGGCGGCTATGCCAAGGAGATGTCCGGGGAATATCAGGCCAAGCAGGCTGCGCTTGTCGCCGAGCACATCGCCAAGCAGGACATTGTCATCACCACGGCGCTGATCCCCGGCCGGCCGGCACCACGGCTCGTGACCCGCGAAATGCTCGATTCGATGAAGCCGGGCTCCGTCGCCGTCGATCTCGCGGTCGAGCGCGGCGG
This sequence comes from Sinorhizobium medicae, assembly GCF_007827695.1. GTDB lineage: Bacteria > Pseudomonadota > Alphaproteobacteria > Rhizobiales > Rhizobiaceae > Sinorhizobium > Sinorhizobium medicae. The sequence continues at coordinate 77,276 of NZ_VITA01000007.1, forward strand.
CAATATCGAGGGAGCGGAAGCCGGCAAGGTGACGGAGGTCGGGGGCGTCAAGATCGTCGGCCATCTGAACGTGCCTGGCCGCATCGCGGCTTCCGCATCGCTGCTTTACGCCAAGAACCTCGTCACCTTCTTGGAGACGATGGTCTCGAAGGAGACGAAGGCGCTGGCGTTGAACATGGAGGATGAGCTCGTAAAGGCTACGGCACTGACTCACGGCGGGTCCGTCGTGCATCCGGCCTTCGGCGGTGCCATGAAGGGGGAGAAGTAAATGGCGAACGAACTTCTGGACAAGGCGCTCGTCGATCTTGAACGGGCAGTCGAGGCGGTGAGGACCGCCGCCGAATACGTACCGGATGCGGCCGGAGCGGTTGCGCATGGCGCGACGGGCGGCGCGATCGACCCCTTCGTCTTTCGGCTCGCGATTTTCGTGCTGGCGATTTTCGTAGGCTACTACGTCGTGTGGTCGGTGACGCCGGCCCTGCACACGCCCCTGATGGCGGTGACCAATGCGATCTCGTCGGTGATCGTCGTCGGCGCCTTGCTCGCGGTCGGCATCTCCGCCTCGGGACTGGCCACCGGCTTCGGCTTCGTCGCGCTGGTGCTTGCTTCGGTGAACATATTCGGTGGCTTCCTGGTCACTCAGCGCATGCTTGCCATGTACAAGAAAAAAGAAAAGTGAGGCGGGCCGATGAACGCTAATTTTGCTGCCTTCCTCTATCTCGTCTCGGGCGTGCTCTTCATCATGGCGCTGCGCGGGCTCTCGCATCCGACCACCAGCCGCAAAGGCAATACTTACGGCATGGTCGGCATGGGCATCGCGATCATCACGACGCTGTTCCTTGCACAGCCATCGATCGGCGGCTTCCTGCTGATCGTCGCCGGTCTTGCCATCGGCGGCGGTGCGGGCGCCTATATCGCCAAGCGCATCCCGATGACGGCGATGCCGCAGCTCGTTGCCGGCTTCCACTCCCTCGTCGGTCTCGCCGCCGTGCTGGTAGCGGCGGCCGCGCTCTACGCGCCATCCTCCTTCGGCATCGGCGACGTCGGTTCGATTCCCACTCAGGCACTCGTCGAAATGGCGCTCGGAGTGGCGATCGGCGCCATCACGTTCACAGGCTCGATCATCGCTTTCCTGAAGCTCGATGGGCGTATGTCGGGAAAACCCATCCTTCTGCCTTACCGCCACGCGATCAATCTCGCGCTTGCCGCACTCGTCGTATTCTTCATCATCGGGCTGGCGTTGAGCGAAAGCCACTTCGACTTCTGGGCGATCGTCGCCCTGTCGCTGGCCCTCGGCGTTCTGATCATCGTCCCGATCGGCGGCGCGGACATGCCCGTCGTCGTGTCCATGCTGAACTCCTATTCCGGCTGGGCGGCGGCCGGCATCGGATTCACCCTCGGCAATCTGGCGCTCATCATTACCGGCGCGCTGGTCGGCTCCTCCGGTGCGATCCTCTCCTACATCATGTGCAAGGGCATGAACCGTTCGTTCATTTCGGTCATCCTCGGCGGCTTCGGCGGCGAGACCGCGGCGGCCGGTGGTGCCGACGACGGAGTAGCGAGAACGGTGAAGCAGGGTTCTGCAGACGACGCAGCCTTCCTGATGCAGAATGCCTCGAAGGTGATCATCGTCCCGGGCTACGGCATGGCGGTTGCCCAGGCTCAGCACGCTCTGCGTGAACTTGCGGACAAGCTCAAGGAGAACGGTGTCGAGGTCAAATACGCGATCCATCCGGTCGCCGGCCGCATGCCTGGACACATGAACGTACTGCTCGCCGAAGCGAACGTTCCTTACGACGAGGTGTTCGAACTGGAGGACATCAATTCGGAATTCGCCCAGGCCGATGTCGCCTATGTCATAGGCGCCAACGACGTCACCAATCCGGCGGCTCGCGACGACAAGTCCTCGCCGATCTACGGCATGCCGATCCTCGACGTCGACAAGGCGAAAACCTGCCTCTTCGTCAAGCGTTCGCTTGGCTCCGGCTATGCCGGCATCGACAACACGCTGTTCTATAAGGACGGTACGATGATGCTGCTCGGCGATGCCAAGAAGATGACGGAGGAGATCGTCAAGGCGATCAATCACTGACGGCCGCCTCCGGTTCTCGCGGTGAACGGCACGGCTCTTAGCCGATGCCGGGTGGCGGCGGAGTCGCAAGGGCCAGGGCGATGGGTTTGTGGGCCTTGAACCAACAATGGTCCACCGCGCCCCGGCTTCGCTCAACCGCCCGCGAGCTCCGGATCCCACGTAAAGAGTTCTTTTGCTTTGGCAATGCCGCGTAGCGCAAAGCGGCCCAGCGAAACGGCATTGGCGCGATGTTCGACTGGGCAGGCGGCGACGAATTGCGATGACATGATGACGTGTCGTTCGACTGAACGGCACATGGCGGAGATACGGCTCACCTCGTTGACCGCTGGACCGACGACGGTGAAATCCAAGCGGTTCTGGCTGCCGATATTGCCATAGAAGACCTCGCCGATATGCAAGCCGAGATAGATGTCGGTGGTCGGATTTCCTTCATCGAGCCGACGCGCGTTCAATTCCGAAAGCATGACCCGCAGTTGCCGCTCCGCCGCGATCGCGGCGGAGCAGGCCTCGGCCGGCTCGCGGCCGTTGAAGATGGCAAGCACGCCGTCGCCGATCAGCTTCAAGACGCTCCCGCCATGATCGTGGACGGCCGTGATCACCATGCCGGAATAGTCATTGAGAAAGGGAATGACGGCCTCCGGCGCGACACTGTCGGCTATACGCGTGTAGTTGCGCAGATCGGAGAACCACAAGACCGCCTCGATACGCTCGGCCGAGCCTCTTTCGATGCTGCCCTCGACGACGCGGCGGCCGGCGTCCCGACCGAGATAGACATCGGCAAGCGTGCCGATGATGCGTATGCACGAGGCGGTCTTCACGGCGAGCGCAAGCGTTGGCAACAGCACTCTCAGCGCCGCGACATCCTCTTCACGAAAGCCGGATTTCCTTTTCGTTGTCCAATAGGAATAGAGACAGTCCATCTGCCCGACGCGGCCCCGGTCGGTAAAGTGATGAATCATGCTCACGCAGTCGGTGTAGCCCTCTGACTTGAGCGTATCGAGGACGGTAAAGGCAATGTGCGGCTCCGCTGCGAGGCGGATTCGTCGTTCGGTTTCATTCTGTTCGAGCATGTAGAAGAAAACGGAGCGCTGCCAATTGGCCTGAGCTTCGCCGCCGCTGGTCGAGCCGTATTGAACGACCTCCGGAACCTCGTCGCTGTCACTGTTCCATTGAAAGGCGCGGCCCTCGAACTCCGGATGCAGCGTGTCGATGATGCCGAGAGCGCGGTCAATGGGCAGGCCTGCCGCGTGACACCGGTCACAAAAGCCCGCGAGAAGATCCTGCTCCTTCAGACCTCGAATTCCCTCTTCCGACATCCAAAGAACGATGTCGCGGATCAGCTGTTCCTTCATACTACATCCTGTCGAGCCGGCGTTACCGCGTCCGGCAACGATCATCTTCACAGTGCCGCACCTGGATCACGTTCTCTTTAGGTCAGATCGGCATAAAACATGAACGTGAACGGTTCCAAAAGTAGAGCGGGAGGCGGGCGAAAACCACGCACACTTTTCCTCATCCCGCTCTTGCTGCGGCGCGCAAGGTAACCCGATGCTGCTGCTGCCGGACGTCATATGCTGCGAAGCGCGAGGAACTCCGGCATGCTGCCCCCCGATGGCTGCTCGAGGCGATCAGCTGGCCGGTGCCAGGACGAGGTGATCCACTCCGAGAGCGACATTCAGGCCCTCCTGCACCTGAACATTGACAGGCTGCAGCATGAAGGCCTTGTTCATGCCGCCGGCGATGACTTTGGCTCCGCCGCCCACCGCAAAGCTTGCATCGGCACCGACGCCGACATACTCGCCTGCCAGCGCATGTCCGGCCAGGGGTGTGCCGGTCTTAGCCAGCACGTCCCAGATCATGACGGTTTTGCCGGTCGAACCGATGTCGAGGCCGATCTTGGTGATCCTGCCCGCATAGACACCTCCCGACGAGCCATCCGCAGGTGTGAAGGTGCACATCAGGTTCTTGGTCGAGGTGACAATAAGCCCGGTCCCGCCCTCCGACCCGCAGGTAAGACGGCCGAGCGTCACGTAGTTCTGGGCGGCGGCAGCTCCGGAGAGGGCCGTTAGGACGATAGCCGTAAGGAAGGTCTGTCTGATCATGGCTCGGATCTCCGTATTGAGCCATTGTCAACGGATTGAACTCCGGATAGTTCCGCAACCCGGATCCGCGCAGATGATACGACGACGCCCGCGACATGGTCGCGGGCGTCTGAAGTCGAACAATTCAAGCTGTCCTCAGGACATCGCCTTGGCGCGGGCAAGGCCGGCACGAGCCGGCTCGTATTTGGGATCCAGCGACAAGGCGTGCGAATAGGACTTCGCCGCCTTGGCCTTATCGCCGCGCCGTTCGTAGACCAGCGCCTGGTTTGCCCATGATTCGGCCAGCTTGCCGTTGAGGTTGATGGCCGTATTGAAGTCGGAGAAGGCGTTGTCGTCATCGCCCTGCGCTACATAGGATATGCCGCGGCCGTTATAGGGCTCGGGGGAACTCGGCGAGAGCGAAATCGCCTTGGAGAAATCCTCGATCGCCTGCACGTGCTGATTCCGTGTCTGATAGATCAGGCCGCGATTGTGATAGGCGCGGGGGTCGGCCGTGTCGAGTTCGATCGCCTTGTTGAAATCGTTGAAGGCGGCGTCGAGCTGGTTGGCCTGGCGGTACAGATTCCCACGGCCGATATAGGCGACGTCGTAGTTCGGATTTATCTGCAGCGCCGCGTTGTAATCCGCGAGTGCAGCCTGCTGGTTGCCCAGGTTTCGCTGGACCAGAGCCCTGTTGGCATAGGCCTGATAGAAGCGTGGATTGAGCTGGATCGCCTGATCGAAATCGGCGACCGCGCGGCGGAACTCGCCAGCGCGCCCGTAGGCCGAGCCGCGCACGTTGTAGCCCTCGGGATCGCCGGGGTTAGAGGCGATGACGCTCGAGAGCGAGGCGATGTTGCCTTCCGAGCCTTGCGCGCGTTCGACGCGAAACATCGATTCGGGCTTGTCGGTCTGGCAACCTGCAACGAGCAGGGCCGAGCCGAGTACGAAAAAGGCGGCAAGCTTCGGCTTGCGCTGGCGGCGGCGGTTCGCCTCCTCGGTGGCAAGGCCGGAGACGTCCGCAGTCATGGCAGCAAGTGTCAAAGTCGATCCCTCAATGCGACAAGGTCAACGAAAGCCAGCGGCTTTCCGTTTGCGAGCATTCGCGCGCGATGCTGGGCCGTTGCCAGCTGATAATCCACGCTAGACTGTCGACGGACTGGGTGTCCATAACAAAATGGCGGCGGCGATTCCTCGCCTCCGCCACTTGCATTGGAAAGCGTCGAAAAAAAGACGATCAGCGGGCCGCCACGAGGCCTTCGCGCTGTGCGCGCTTACGGGCCAGCTTGCGGACGCGGCGGACGGCTTCTGCCTTTTCGCGCGCACGCTTCTGGGACGGCTTTTCGTAGAAGTCACGCATCTTCATTTCGCGGAAAATGCCTTCACGCTGCATCTTTTTCTTAAGAGCGCGGAGCGCCTGGTCGACATTGTTATCGCGGACAAGTACCTGCACGTGAATCCCGTTCCTTTGCTTCGAGTGGTAAGCCTCACCATCAGGTTTAGGGAGGCAATAAATTTACGTTCGCTGGGCGAGAACCCTACGATTAAAAGAGCCGATAACAGATCGCGCGCAGAAAGTCCAGCGCGGAGAGACTTTGGACGGGGAAAAAGCGCCGGGGCCGTCTGCGGCCGTGTAGCCTCGATGTCGCAACTCCGCGCAAGTCCGCCGGATCGCGTCGCAAAAGAAACGTTGCGTGGTCTCCGGATTTGCGATTTCTAACGCCAACGGACGTTTACCGGTTCATGGAGTAGCAGGCGGATGCGCAAATATTCTGTTTTTGCCGTGGCGCGCGAAGCGCTGCGCGGGCACAAGGGTTGGGGCCCGCACTGGGCCTCGCCGGAGCCGCGCAAGCAATATGACGCAATCATCATCGGGGGTGGCGGCCATGGCCTCGGCGCGGCCTACTATCTTGCCAAAGAGCATGGCATAACCAATGTCGCCGTGCTCGAGAAAGGCTGGATCGGCGGCGGCAACACCGGCCGAAACACGACGATCATCCGGTCCAACTATCTCTATGAAGAGAGCATGGACATCTACGAGCATTCGCTGAAGCTCTGGGAGAACCTGTCGCAGGACCTGAATTACAACGTGATGTACTCGCCGCGCGGCGTGATGATGCTTTCGCACAACATCCACGACCAGCAGTCCTTCAAGCGGCATATCAATGCCAACCGGCTCTACGGCATCGATAATGAGTGGCTGACGCCGGAACAGGCGAAGGCCTACTGCCCGCCGCTCGATATCTCGAAGACCGCCCGATATCCGATCAACGGCGCGGCACTGCAGCGCCGCGGCGGTACGGCGCGCCACGACGCGGTTGCCTGGGGCTATGCCCGCGCTGCGTCGGACCGTGGCGTCCACATCATCCAGAACTGCGAAGTGACCGGCATCAGGCGCGACGAAACCGGGCATGTGACCGGCGTCGACACCAATCGCGGTTTCATCGGTGCGAAGAAGGTCGGCATCTCGGCTGCGGGCCACTCGTCGGTTCTGATGCAGATGGCGGATGTGCGCGTCCCGCTGCAGAGCCAACCGCTGCAGGCGCTCGTTTCCGAGCCCTTGAAGCCCATCTTCCCCTGCGTCGTCATGTCGAACTCCGTGCATGCGTATATTTCGCAGTCCGATAAGGGCGAGTTCGTTATCGGCGCCGGCACCGACCAATATAACTCCTACTCGCAGACCGGCGGGCTGCAGATCATCACGCATACATTGGATGCGATCTGTGAGCTCTTCCCGATGTTTCGTCGCGTCAAGATGATGCGGCAATGGGGCGGCATCGTCGATGTCACTCAGGATCGTTCGCCGATTCAAGGCGTGACGCCGGTGCCCGGCCTTTATCTCAATGCCGGATGGGGAACGGGCGGTTTCAAGGCGACGCCGGGTTCGGCCAATCTCTTCGCTCATCTCATCGCGCGCGGGGAGCCGCACCGGCTGGCCGCGGGGCTTACCCTCGAGCGCTTTCGCACCGGGCGGCTCATCGACGAGGCGGCGGCTGCCGCCGTTGCCCATTAAAGCATGAGCTTACCGGAGCGAAGCGAGGATCGATACGGTTATGCTTCAGAGAAACGAACATAGAGCGGCCTTTCGCGCCTTCCGCTGAAGCGCGGCGCTCTGATGCGAGGACATTCCAGATGCTGTTGATTTACTGCCCCTATTGCGAAGAAGAGCGCTCCGAGCTCGAATTCCGCAATGCCGGCGATGCCCATATCGTCCGGCCGGCCAATATCGCCGAGATCAGCGATGAAGAATTCGAGGAATACTTCTTCCTCCGTCAGAACCCGAAAGGGCTGATCTATGAGAGATGGCGCCATATCCACGGCTGCGGCCGCTTTTTCAATGCTGTCCGTGACACCGTAAGCGACCGCTTCCACGTGACCTACAAGGCCGGCGAGCCGAAGCCCGACCTCGATGCCGAGCCGAAGACGAACGAAACGGTCGAGACCTACGAGGCATTGGAAGGAGTGGCAGAATGACCGGGGTCAACCGCATTTCAGGCGCGGGCCGCCTGACACCGGCGCGCACCGCCCGCTTCACCTTCGACGGCCGGACGCTGACGGCGCTCGAGGGCGACACCATCGCCTCGGCGCTCATTGCCAACGACATTCATCTCGTCGGCCGTTCGTTCAAATATCACCGTCCGCGCGGCATTCTTTCCGCAGGCGCCGAGGAGCCGAATGCTTTGCTCGACGTTTCTCGCGATGCCGCCCGCCGGCAGCCGAACGTCCGCGCCACCGTGCAGGAGGTCTTCGACGGCATGAGAGTGTCGTCGCAGAACCGTTGGCCTTCGCTTGCCTTCGACGTCGGCGGTTTCAACGATCTCTTGTCGCCCTTCTTCGCAGCGGGATTTTATTACAAGACCTTCATGTGGCCGAAAGCCGCCTGGCATAAGCTCTATGAGCCCTTTATCCGTCGGGCCGCCGGTCTCGGTGTAGCGCCGACGGAGACAGACCCTGACCATTATGCAAGCCGCTATGTCCATTGCGACGTGCTTGTGGTCGGCGCCGGCGCCGCGGGGCTTGCGGCGGCACTTGCGGCGGCTAATGCCGGCGCGAAGGTGATCCTGTGCGACGAACAGCCGGCTGTCGGCGGTGCCCTGCATTACGACAGCGGCAGCGAGATCGACGGCAGGGCGGGCTATGACTGGGCGCTGGCGACGGGCAAGGCGCTGGCGGCAATGGACAATGTCACGCTGCTGACCCGCACGACGGCCTTCGGATATTACAACCACAATTTCGTAGGCCTCGTAGAGCGCGTGACGGATCACCTGCCCGCGCCCGACAAGGCGCTCCCGCGTGAGCGGCTGTGGCAGGTGCGCGCGAAAAAGGTCATTCTCGCCAACGGCGCCATCGAGCGCCACATGGTCTTCCCCAACAATGATCGTCCCGGGATCATGCTGGCCTCGGCCGGCCGCACCTATCTCAACCATTTCGGCGTCGCCGTCGGCAAAAAGGTGGGCATCTATGCAGCCCATGATTCCGCCTATGAGGCGGCCTTCGACCTCAGAAAGGCCGGCATCGACATCCCTGCTATCGTCGATTGCCGCGAAAAGCCGGGCGACATGGTGCTTGCGGAGGCGCGAAGCCTCGGCATCGAAGTGCTGAGCGGTCAATCGGTCGTCAACACATCCGGCAAGCTGCGCATCTCCTCCATCAGCGTCGCTCGGAACGGCGGCGGAGCGGCACGCAAGATCGCGGTCGACGCACTGCTGGTCTCTGCCGGTTGGATACCTTCGGTGCATCTCTTCTCGCAGTCGCGCGGCAAGGTGACCTTCGATGCGGCGACGGAGCGGTTCCTGCCGGGAACCTATGCGCAAGAATGCCTCTCCGTTGGCGCCTGCAACGGCACGGACGACCTGCAGGCGACGATCGACGAGGCGCTTGCCGCCGGTGAACTGGCAGCCCGTGCAGCGGGTGCGGAAGGTGGCGTGCAGGTTGCGCTCTCCGGCCGCAATGCCTTCGAATGGACGGGCGGCATGATCGGCGCAGCGGAAGGCGCGGGGCAGGATACGACGGTCAAGGCCTTCATCGACTTCCAGCACGACGTCTGCGCGAAGGATATCCGCCTGGCGGTGCGAGAAGGGATGCATTCGATCGAGCACATCAAGCGGTTCACGACCAACGGGATGGCATCCGACCAGGGTAAGCTCTCGAACATGCATGGCCTTGCGATCGCCGCCGAAGCGCTGGGCAAGGAAATCCCTCAGGTGGGGCTCACGACCTTCCGCCAGCCCTACACGCCGGTGACCTTCGGGACCATCGTCAGCCACTCGCGCGGAAATCTCTTCGATCCCGCCAGAAAGACGCCGATCCATGCGTGGGAGGAGGCGCATGGCGCCGAGTTCGAGGACGTCGGCAACTGGAAACGCGCCTGGTTCTATCCGAAGGCGGGCGAGAACATGCACGAGGCGGTCGCGCGCGAATGCAAAACCGTTCGCGACGTGGCCGGAGTCTTCGATGCATCGACCCTCGGAAAAATCGAGGTGGTCGGCCCTGATGCAGCCGCGTTCCTGAACCTCATGTATACCAATGCCTGGGACAATCTGAAGCCTGGCCGCTGCCGCTACGGCATCATGCTTCGCGATGACGGCTTCGTCTATGACGACGGCGTCGTCGGCCGTCTGGCCGATGACCGCTTCCATGTGACGACGACGACCGGCGGCGCACCGCGGGTGCTGCACCACATGGAGGACTATCTTCAGACGGAGTTCCCGCATCTGAAGGTGTGGCTGACTTCGACGACCGAGCAATGGGCCGTTATCGCCGTACAGGGGCCGAGGGCGCGCGAGATCATCGCGCCGCTTGTCGAAGGCATCGATCTATCGAAAGAGGCCTTCCCGCATATGAGTGTTGCGGAAGGGAGCATTTGCGGTGTTCCGACCCGGCTCTTCCGAATGTCGTTCACCGGCGAGCTCGGTTTCGAAGTCAACGTTCCCGCCGATTTCGGGCAGGCCGTGTGGGAAGCGATCTGGGCAAGGGCCGAGCCGATGGGAGCCTGCGCCTACGGCACGGAGACAATGCACGTTCTGCGCGCCGAGAAGGGATACATCATCGTCGGCCAGGACACGGACGGCACTCTTACGCCTGAAGATGCCGGCCTCTCCTGGGCAGTTTCGAAGAAAAAGCCGGATTTCGTCGGCATTCGCGGAATGAAGCGGCCGGATCTGGTCAAGGAAGGCCGCAAGCAGCTTGTCGGGCTGCTTGCGAAGGACCCGCAGGTGGTGCTGGAGGAAGGGGCGCAGATCGTTGCCGATCCGAACCAGCCGAAGCCGATGACCATGCTTGGCCATGTGACCTCGTCCTACTGGTCGCCGAACTGCGGCCGTTCGATCGCGCTGGCGGTGGTCGCCGGCGGCCGCGCGCGCCACGGGCAGACGCTCTATGTGCCGATGGCCGACCGGACGATCGCCGTCGAGGTAAGCGACATGGTGTTTTTTGACAAGGAAGGAGGTCGCCTCCATGGCTGACCAGGCAATCGCTACCCGCAAAGCTCCGCTCGCCGGCCGCCGTGGCGGCTCGCCGGCGGCGATCCTGACGCCGGCGGAACCGGCTTCGCGCATTTCGCTGCGCGCCGGCCATGACGCCATATCCGCTCTCTCCGCCGCGCTCGGTGTGACCGTTCCCTTGCGGCCGAAGACCTCTGCATCAACAGGAAAACGCCACGCGCTCTGGCTCGGCCCCGATGAGTGGCTGGTCATCGACGAGGAGGGTGCCGATCTGGTTGCGGCGGCCGCGTCGAGCGGAGCCCTGCACTCGGCCGTCGACGTCTCGCATCGGAACACTGCTGTCATCGTCAGCGGACCCGGCGCGGAGGCGGCGATCAACAGCGGCTGCCCGCAGGACCTGTCGCTCGCCCTTTTTCCCGTTGGTGCCTGCTCGCGCACGATATTCGGCAAGGCGGAGATCGTGCTCCTGCGCACCGCCGAGGATACCTTCCGCGTCGAATGCTGGCGGTCGTTCTCGCCCTTCGTGTTCGGGCTATTGTCGGAAGGCGCGGAAGACGCCGGGCACTGACGCGGCGTAGCGTCGGCCTTTCTTCGGCCTGAAGCCCTTCTTCCGCAAGGAGGCGGGGGCGAACGAGACGAGCCGCCGCCCGTCGGCCCGGCCTGGGCGAAGCTGCCTAGCCAAGGCAACCTGCCGCCCCTCGGAACAGGTCTTAACCCGGCAGGCTTTCTTGCATCGGGCGGTTATAATCGCTTTCTTTTGAAGGGTCGGAAGTGTGTCGGCGGCACACCTCTCGAACGACGGATAAAAACATCAGGTATAGTACGATACTCGCTGCATCAGACGCTATCGCAATGACGGTGGCGTGCTTGAGTTCAGCTATCGTCTCGGTGTTCAGAGTATTCCTGAGCACGGCCTTGCTCACGAATATGTTGAAGAGCCACACGAACCACCAAATCGGAAAAAAGTCGGGTACCTGGTCCTCTTTCCAGGCATCTCCTCCGCGTCCCGCCTGCCATATTTCCTTCATGGCCTGATAAGGCATCCAGAGGCTTGCGATCGGAATGAAATACCAGCCGATAGACCAATTCGGCGTGAATCGCATCCCGACTGCCCCCCGAGCGCGAGCGCTCTGGTTCGCGCTCCTGATCCATGTGAGCGAGGCGATCATTGCGCAGATCCACAAGAAGACTTGCAGCCCGGCAACAACTTGTTGACGGAGGTCATTGCTCTCGGCTGCCGCCAGCATTGTGTCATTAACGGCAAGCGCAGTTTCGAATTGATCAAGAAGTCGATGCTGTCCGTAGCTTGAAGCAATGCCAACGACGTCGACCAGGATAATCAGGCAGAAGAGCCGAGTTAACCATTTGCTCCAAGCTTTCATGTTCCCCTCTAGGTTGTATTTACCCAATGTTGCACGAAAACTTATTCAGGGCAACACGATCTGTTCCGGCCAGTCGTTGCTCGATTGGCGGTCGGCCTCTCAACCGGGCTCGCTAACGGTCCGCAGCAGGGGGAGAGTGAAGACGGGCTCTCCCGCATCTCGACTTACGGGAGACAATGGCATCTATATTTCCTCGCACGAACTGCAAACGGGAGGAAAGAGCTTGAAGACACGTGCGGCGCTGCTGAGGACATCACCTGTCGGGAGGCCCTACGCCCATACGAGGCCGCTTTCGATCGAGACGATCGAGCTCGATCCGCCGGGGCCGGATGAATTGCTCGTGAAGATCGGGGCCGCCGGCCTCTGTCACTCCGACCTGTCGGTCATCAATGGCGACCGGCCGCGGCCGGTGCCGATGGTGCTTGGGCACGAGGCCGCCGGGACGGTAGAGGCGGTCGGAAGCAATGTGCATGATCTCGCCGCCGGCGACCGGGTGGTGATGAGCTTCATGCCGAGTTGCGGGCATTGTCTGCCCTGCGCGGAAGGGCGGCCGGCACTCTGCCTTCCCGGAGCGGAAGCGAACGGCAAGGGCACTCTGCTTTCCGGCGAGCGCCGGCTGCATTGCCAGGACGTTCCGGTCAACCATCACCTCGGTGTTTCGGGTTTTGCCGATTATTCGGTGGTTTCCCGCCAATCCGTCGTCAAGATCGAGGCGGATCTGCCGTTGGTCGAGGCGGCGCTGTTCGGCTGTGCCGTGCTCACCGGAGTCGGGGCGATCGTCAATACGTGCCGCGTGCGGCCGGGCGAATCCGTTGCGGTCGTCGGGCTGGGCGGGGTAGGGCTGGCGGCTCTTCTCGGTGCTGTCGCCGCCGGTGCCGAGCGCATCGTCGCGGTGGATCTCGCGGAGGACAAGCTGAAACTCGCCCTTTCGCTCGGTGCCACGGATACCGTCCTGGCGGCAGACTCTGACGCGGCCGAAAAAATCCGCCTCGCGACCCGTGGCGGCGTCGATCATGCGGTCGAGGCGGCGGGCTCCGCCAAGGCCTTCGAACTTGCCTATCACATCACACGGAGAGGAGGGCTGACGGTTTCCGCGGGGCTTGCTCATCCTTCGAGCCAGATCTCCATCCCGGCAGTGAGCCTCGTTGCGGAAGAGCGCAGTATGCGCGGAAGTTACATGGGAAGCTGTGTGCCCGCGCGCGACATTCCGCGGTTCATCGCGCTCTATCAGCGCGGCAGGCTGCCCGTCGACCGGTTACTGTCCAGCACGGGTCCGCTTGAGGAGATCAACGAAGCCTTCGACCTTCTGGATCAGGGCCGCGTGATCAGACACGTGATAGAGTTCTGATCACTTCACCATTGTCACGGAAATCATGTCGGCCATCCCTGCCAGGCGACCCAGCGTCCGTGAAAGTCGGCACGGCCGACGAGATGCTTGTCGCCGCTCGGCCAGATCTGCAGTGAAAGTGCCGCGCCGGGCGCCTGACCGTCGGCTTCCATCTGGAGTCGGGCAAGCGGAGCCTCAGATGTCGCAGCCGCCCCCGCGGCGGAAATCAGAGCCTCACCTGCGTTGCGGGCGATTTGCGGCAGGTATTGCCAGGCGATCGAGTGATAGACAACGTGGGCAGCGCCCGAATGGGCGATCGACAAGCGCATCCTCAGCCAGTCGATCGCGTCCGCCCGCTCGACCAGGCTGCCGTGAAAGGCGGCGAGCTCCAGTGCTTGCCTCGTGCGGTCGATCCGGTCCTGCTGGTCGGCCCAGACATAGGAGAGAAGCCGAAGCCGATCCTCGCTATCGGACGGATCGATGGGATTGAGGTCGCACCCGGCGCGGTCGATGATTTCGACATTCCGCAGGGGCGGCCTTGCTCCCGACCATTCAGGTGCGATGGCCACAGCACTGGCTTCATTGCCCCAATGGTTGCCCGCCAGAGCGTAGCGGTAGCGGTCCCAGTGCAGGTTCAAGCCCGCACTGGCGCCGACCTCCGAAAGCAGAAGTGGTTTTCCGAAAAGCTGCGCCACAGTGAGAAAACCGGGAAGAAGGGCGGCGGAGCGACGCACCTCATTGGTCTGCGGCGCCGAGATGAGGCGGTCGAGGATGAAACCGGCCTGCTGCTCCATTGCCCGAGTGATCGCCTGCCAGAGGGCTTCGTCGTCGTATCGGTTCGGTGGATAGCTTGCCTCGAGCTCCTCGTCGCGGCCGGAGAGGACCAGCGCATGCAAGGCACCGGCAAGGCGTAGCGGCACCGAATCGCCTTTTGAGGTCGGGTCGCCATGCCAGCCGAGGACATGCGTGCCAACTTTCGACCCTGTCGCCAGTCGATCGGCGACGAGACGGCAGAGCCGGGCGGTAAATGGCGATCCCAGTTCGTCGCAGGATCTTGCCTGATCTCGGAAAGCATCGCGAACGCGCGTCCCGGCTGGCGTCGCGTCAGACATCTGCTGGCCGGTCTTTCGGATCGAACTGGATGATCGTCTGCCAGGTCGCGGTCAGCGCCGGTTTCCTTTCGCCTTCGATTTCGACGGTAACATCGTAGGTAATCATCAGCATTCCGGCCCCTCGGAAACGTGCGTCCGCCATCGTAAAGCGGCCGCGTACGCGCGCACCGCTCTTGACTGGCGCCATGAAGCGCACCTTGTCGAAGCCGTAGTTGATGCCCATCGTCTGCTCGCGGATCTTAGGCAGACAATTGTAGTTCATCGCCGAAAGCAGCGACAGCGACAGGAAGCCATGTGCGATCGTACCACCGAAAGGCGTTTCCGCGGCAGCGCGCACCGGATCGGTGTGAATGTACTGGAAGTCACCCGTCGCCTCGGCGAACCGGTCGATCGTTTTTTGCGTCACGGTAATCCAGTCGGAGACGCCGAGCTCCTTGCCGATCAGCTCCTTGATGTCGGAAAGTGAAATATCCTGCGGCATATGGCTGTCCTAAATAGCCTCCCCTGCCGATCTATAGGCCGGCCGGGCAAGGTCTAGCAAGTGGTCGTAAGTCGTTAAAAAAACTCGACGAGAAAGGTGACCGAACGGGCTGGTACGCTTGCCGGTGCCGGTCCATCCGAGAGAGCGTCGCGCCATTCGTTCTTGAGGTTCGCCGGAAGCCGGATCGGGTGTGGCGCGTGGCTGCGGTTGACGACCACGGCAAGCCGGGTGGCTTTTTTCTGGTGGCGATCTTCGGTCGCAAGCATCATGACGAGATTGTCGGTGGCGGGGTGCTCCCATTGCTCGACGGTTAGGGGCTCTCCATCGAGACATAGCCAGGCGACATCGTCGATGCCGGTGAAGAAGGCGGTCTCGGCAAAGACGCCGAAACGCCGGCGCATGGCGGAAAGCCGTGCAGAGTGCTCGACGAGTGTGCCGTCCGGTTTGCTCCAGTCGAGCCAGGTCACGGCATTGTCCTGCGCATAGGCGTTGTTGTTGCCGCCCTGACTGTGGCCGCCTTCATCGCCGGCTCTCATCATGATTGCACCGCGCGAGGCGAAGAGAGTGCTGAGGAGCGCCATGACATCGCGCTGCCGGAAAGAGGCGATCTCCGGATCCGTTACCGGACCTTCGGCACCGTTGTTCCACGAGAAGTTCTCGTCGTGGCCATCCCGATTACCCTCGCCGTTCGCCTCATTGTGCTTGCGGGCGTAGGAGACGAGATCCATCAACGTGAAGCCATCGTGGGCGGCGATGAAGTTGAGGCTGCGGGTGTCCGTCTCGCCCCATCGAGAAAAGCTGGCGGAGGAGCCGGCGAGCGCTGTCGCAAACGCACCGACCGTGTGACGATCGCCGCGCCAGTAGCGGCGGATGTCGTCGCGTGCCCGATCGTTCCATTCCAGAAAGGGAGGCGGGAAATTGCCGAGCTGGTAGCCGCCGGGCCCGGTGTCCCAGGGCTCGGCGATGAACACGCGGTCGCAAAGGACCGGGTCGGCTGCCATCGCCGAGAAAAGCGCGGCATCGCGGCGGAAGCCACCCATGTCGCGGCCGAGAATCGAGGCGAGGTCGAAGCGGAAACCGTCAATGCCGGCGGCAAGTACGAAATGCCGCAAACTGTCGACGATCAGTCGCTGGACGACCGGGTGGTCGCAGGCGATCGTGTTGCCGCAGCCCGTGTCGTTGATGAGTTCGCCCGGCCGGCCGGTGGCATGGCGATAATA
The DNA here is from genome assembly GCF_007827695.1 of Sinorhizobium medicae. Classification (GTDB taxonomy): domain Bacteria; phylum Pseudomonadota; class Alphaproteobacteria; order Rhizobiales; family Rhizobiaceae; genus Sinorhizobium; species Sinorhizobium medicae. Next base: position 93,414 of record NZ_VITA01000007.1, read on the forward strand.
GGTCAGGTTGTCCAGTCCGCGCATCGAAAGCGTGGCGCCGAAACGATCGCTCTCGCCGGAATGGTTGAAGACGAGATCAAGGATGACGCCGATGCCGGCCTGATGCAGGGCATCTACGGTTTCGCGCAGTTCCCTGATGCCGCCCGGCACCAGGCGCGGATCGAGAGCCATCGGCGCAATCGGATTGTAGCCCCAACCGTTGCGCAGGCCGAGCGGAGGCAGATGCCGCTCGTCGATCCAGGCAACCACCGGCATGAGTTCGACCGCGGAAACCCCGAGGCGCGTGAGATGTTCGATGATGGCGGGTTCGGCCAGAGCCGCCACAGTGCCGCGTTTCTTTTCCGGTACGCCCGGGTGAAGGATCGTAAACGGCTTGACCGCAACTTCGTAGATCAGCGCGCCCGATGAAAAGAGTGGAGGCCCGGGTTTTACCGTCTTCGCTTCCGTGACGACTGCTTTCGGGACGAGGTCGGCCGTGTCTTCGCCGAAGGCCGTCAGCCGCGGATCGTGACGAAAAGGCCCGTCGAGCTCGACCGCGTAAGGGTCGACCAGAAGCTTCGACGGATCGAACCAAAGCCCATGATCCGGGGAGTACACGCCGTCGGCGCGCAGGCCGTAGCGGGTGCCGGGCGCTATGTCGGGCAGAATGATGCTGTGGACGTCGCCATCGCGCAGCATCGGCAGGCGGCTGAGCTCTGCCATCCCGGCTCCGTCGAACAGGCAGAGATCGATGCGGGCTGCATTATGCGACCAGACCGTAAAGCGTGTTCCGTCGGCTGCCCGTGTCACGCCGAGTGGTGGAAAGCCGGTCGTCGGCATGAGTGCGGGCCCCCTCATGATATTGCAGCTCAAGTCAGTGCCGGTGTTGATCCCCCTCTGCCCGGCAGGGCGGAGGGGGAAAGGGCGCACAGAGGGCGGCGTTGATACAACACCTCAGGTGATGACGCTCGGTTGGTCGCGGCCGGTGCGTGCCTTGATCTCGGCGATCTCGTCGGCAACGGCGATCAGATCGGCGAGCGCTTCCTGCGTGTCGAGATCATGTCGCGCCGGATCCGGTTCGTAGCGCTCGATATAGACGCGCAGTGTCGCTCCCGACGTCCCCGTGCCGGACAGGCGATAGACGACGCGCGATCCCCCCTTGAAAAGGATGCGGATGCCCTGGTTTTTGCTGACCGACTTGTCGACTGGATCATGGTAGGAAAAATCGTCGGCCGTATCGACCGTGAGCGCGCCGAAGCTCGTGCCGGGCAGCGCGGCCAGCTTGTCGCGAAGCGCAGTGATCAGACTGTTCGCCGCATCGGAGTCGACCTCTTCGTAGTCGTGGCGGGAATAGTAGTTCCGGCCGTAGGTCGCCCAGTGCTTGCGGGCGATCTCGAGCGCGCTTTCCTTGCGCGCCGCAAGGATGTTGAGCCAGAGCAGCACGGCCCAGAGGCCGTCTTTTTCGCGAACGTGGTTCGATCCGGTGCCGGCGCTTTCCTCCCCGCAGATCGTCGCCAATCCCTCGTCGAGCAGATTGCCGAAGAACTTCCAGCCGGTCGGCGTCTCGTAGATGCCGATACCGAGCTTCTCGGCCACACGGTCAGCCGCGCCGCTCGTCGGCATGGAGCGTGCTATCCCTGCAAGTCCTTTGGCATAGCCCGGGGCGAGGTGCGCATTGGCTGCGAGCATTGCAAGGCTATCAGACGGAGTGACAAAGATGCTCTTGCCGATGATCAAATTCCGGTCGCCGTCGCCATCCGACGCGGCGCCGAAATCGGGCGCATCAGGCGCCATCATCGTCTCGTAGAGAGCGCGCGCGTGGACGAGATTCGGATCCGGATGATGTCCGCCGAAGTCGGGCAGCGGTATGAAATTCATGACCGAGCCCTTGGGTGCGCCGAGCCGCTTCTCGATGATCTCCTTGGCATAGGGCCCGGTGACTGCGCTCATGGCGTCGAAGACGACGCGGAAGCCGCCCGCGATCAGTTTGCGGATCGCATCGAAGTCGAACAGGCTTTCCATCAACTCGGCATAATCGGCGACCGGATCGATGACGGTCACCGTCATGTCGTCGACCTGATGGCTGCCTTCCGCGTCGAGGTTCACGTCCGGCGCGTCGACGATCCTGTAGCTGTCGATCGTCTTGCTGCGGGCAAAGATCGCGTCGGTGACCTTTTCGGGGGCCGGGCCGCCATTGCCGACATTGTACTTGATGCCGAAGTCTTCGGTGGGGCCGCCGGGATTGTGGCTCGCCGAAAGCACGATGCCGCCGAACGCCTTGTACTTGCGGATGACATGGGACGCGGCCGGAGTCGAGAGAATGCCGCCGCGGCCGACGAGCACACGGCCAAAGCCGTTCGCGGCCGCCATCTTGATAGCCTTCTGAATGACCTCGCGGTTGTAGTAGCGGCCATCGCCGCCGATCACCAGCGTCTGGCCTTCGAAGCCATCAAGCGAGTCGAAGATCGACTGGATGAAGTTCTCGGCATAATTTTTCTGCTGGAAAACCGGAACTTTCTTGCGCAGGCCAGAGGTGCCCGGCTTCTGGTCGCTATAAGGATTGGTGGAGACGGTTCTTGTCATTTGTCTTAGCCTTTCGCGAGAAGAGCGGAGTAAAGCGAGACGTAGCGTTCCGCGCTTTTTGCCCAGGAAACGTCGGACTTCATGCCCTGGGTCTGCAGGCGTGCCCAGAGCTTCGGTTCATTGTATGCACGCATGACGCGGCGGATCGCAAGCTTCAGCCCGTCGGCCGTCACGGGCAGGAAGTGAAATCCAGTCGCACACTTCGCCGAAAGCGCCGCCTCATTGGCGTCGATGATGGTATCGGTGAGGCCGCCGGTGCGGGCCACGACGGGAACGCAGCCATAGCGCAGGCCGTAGAGTTGTGTAAGGCCGCAGGGTTCGAAACGCGATGGAATGAGGATCGCATCGGCACCTGCCTGCACGAGATGCGAAAGCGGTTCGTCATAACCGGTCACCATGCCGATATGTCCGCGGTGGCGCGAGGCGGCAGCCATGAGTGCGCCTTCGAGCGCCGGCTCGCCCGAGCCCAGCACGACGAGTTTGCCGCCGAGTGCCACGATATCGTCGGCCGCTTCTGCAACGAGGTCCATGCCTTTCTGCCAGGTGAGGCGGCTGATGACGCAGAAAATCGGCCCCGGGCCTCTTTCCAGACCGAAGCGCTCTTCCAGTGCCTTGCGGTTGCCGGCCCGCCGCTTGAGCGTTGCGGGACCGTAATGGGCCGGAATATGCGGGTCCGTCTGCGGGTTCCAGGTGTCTCCATCGATGCCGTTGACGATGCCCGTCAGGTCCGCAACGCGGCTTGCAAGGAGCCCGTCGAGACCCATGCCGAATTCGGGCGTCAGGATCTCCTGCGCGTATGAGGGGCTGACCGTGGTGATTGCGCTTGCCGTCTGCAGGCCGCCTTTGAGGAAAGATACATCCCCGTAATATTCGACGAACTCGGTGGAGAAGGCATTCGGCGGCAGCGCCAGTTCCGGGAACACAGAAGCGCCGAACTGTCCCTGGAAGGCGATGTTGTGGATCGTCATGACGGACGGGATGTCAGATGCGGAGCCGAAGCGCATATAGACCGGCGCCAGCGCCGCCTGCCAGTCGTGGACGTGGACGATATCCGGCTTCCAGTTCGGGACCACGCCGTTGCCTGCAATCTCGGCGGCTGCCAGCGAGAGTGCGGCGAAGCGGCGGAAATTATCGGCATGATCGAGCCCGGTCGTATCCAGATAAGGTCCGCCGTCGCGGTCGTAGAGAGCGGGATAATCCAGGACGAGCAGGTCCATTCCGTTGACTTCTGCGGAAAGCACTGTCGCAGGCTGGCCGAAGAGATTGTCGAAGCGGCCGGCTTTTTTTCTCTTCTTCAGTTTCTGCAGCACCGAGGGGTAGCCGGGTACCAGCGTGCGCGTCCGTACGCCATGCGGGAGAAGTGCTGTGGGCAGTGCGCCGACGACGTCGGCCAGGCCCCCCGTCTTCACCAGCGGGTAGACTTCGGACGCGACTGAAAGGATGTTCATACTCGGCTACATTCCCAGTTTGTCGATCATTGGCTGCGTGATCAGGCAAACGCCGCTCTCCGTGCGGCGGAAGCGTTTCGCGTCGAGCTCCGGATCGTCGCCGACGACCAGTCCCTCCGGAATGACGACGCGGCTGTCGATGACCACGTTCCGCAGGATCGAATGGCGCCCGATCGTCACGTCGGGGAGAACTACGGCATTTTCGAGTCTGGAGTATGAATTCACCCTGACACCGGTGAAGAGCAGACTCCTGTTGAGCGCGGCGCCCGATATGATGCAATCGCCCGAGACGAGCGAGGATGTGGCTGAGCCGCGGCGATTTTCATCGTCATGGACGAATTTGGCAGGCGGCTTGATCTCGGAGAAAGTCCAGATCGGCCAGGTGCTGTCATAGATGTCGAGTTCGGGCGTGATATGGGTAAGGTCGATATTGGCCTGCCAGTAGGCGTCGATGGTGCCGACGTCGCGCCAATAGGCCTCACGTTCGAAGTCGGACCGGACGCAGGAATGGGTGAAGCGGTGGGCAACCGCTTTGCCGTGCTCTACGATGTAGGGGATGATGTCCTTGCCGAAGTCGCGGCTCGATTTCGGGTCGGCGGCGTCCCGGCGCAGCATGTCCATCAGGAATTTCGTGTGGAACACATAGATGCCCATGGACGCGAGCGCCATCTCCGGGTTGCCGGGAATGCTCGGCGGATCGGCCGGCTTTTCGACGAAGGCGATGATGCGGTCTTCGGTGTCGACATGCATGACGCCGAAGCCCGTCGCCTCCATCCGCGGCACTTCGAGGCAGCCGACGGTCACGTCGGCGCCCGAATCGACGTGCTGCTGCAGCATCAGCTCGTAGTCCATCTTATAGACGTGGTCGCCGGCGAGAATGACCATGAATTCGACGCCATGATCCTCGATGATGTCGGTGTTCTGGTAGACCGCGTCGGCGGTGCCTTCGTACCATTGTGTTTCCGAGACGCGTTGGCTTGCCGGCAAGATGTCGAAGCTCTCGTTACGCTCCGGCCGGAAGAAGTTCCAGCCGCGCTGGAGGTGCCGAATCAGCGAGTGGGCCTTGTACTGCGTGGCGACGCCTATGCGACGGATGCCGGAGTTCAGCGCGTTGGAAAGCGCGAAATCGATGATCCGCGCCTTGCCGCCGAAGTAGACAGCGGGTTTTGCGCGGCGGTCGGTCAGTTCCTTGAGCCGGCTGCCGCGGCCCCCGGCAAGCACATAGGCCATGGCATCACGGGCTAGGGGTTGCGTACGTTTTTCCACTGTTCATCCTCCCCAAAGTCATTTCGGAGGACTGCCCGGCGTGCTCTTTCCGACGCTCGCAGCCCTTACTCCTGCTCCGCCCGACGTGCCATTTCCAGCCGGGCGGGACCTCTAATCCTGCTCCAGCATCAGTGCCGCCAGAGGCGGCAGCGTGATGGTGGCGATTGTCTCTCCGTTCGCTCTCTTTTCCGCAATGACGGCGCCGCCGTTACCCTTGCCGCTTCCTCCGTAGATTTCCGCGTCGGTGTTGAGGATTTCCTTCCAGCGCCCGGCGACCGGAAGCGGTATGTCGTAATGTTCGCGGTAGACGGGAGTGAAATTGGTGATGACGGCGACGAGCTTCTCACCGGGTGCTTTCCTGAGCCAGGCGAAGACGGAATTTTGACGGTCATCGGCAATCAGCCACTCGAATCCGTCGCCCTCGCAGTCGCGCGCGTGCAGCGCCGGCTTCGAGCGGTAGGTACCGTTCAGGTCGCGCACCAGGCGGCGCATTCCTTCGTGCAGATTGTATTCGAGCAGGTTCCAGTCGAGTGCGCGGTCCTCAGACCACTCTCGCCACTGCGCGAATTCCTGTCCCATGAAAAGCAGCTTCTTGCCGGGATAGCCCCACATGAAACCGTAATAGGCCCTGAGATTGGCGAATTTCTGCCAGTCATCGCCGGCCATCTTGGCGATCAGCGATCCCTTGCCGTGCACGACCTCGTCATGAGAGAGCGGCAGCACGAAGTTTTCGCTGAAGGCATAGAGCAGCCCGAAAGTCAGGTCGTTATGGTGGAACTTCCGATGAACGGGCTCGCGCGCGAGATATTGCAGCGTGTCATGCATGAAGCCCATGTTCCACTTGAACCCGAAGCCGAGGCCGCCCGCATGCACCGGGTGCGAGACCTTCGGCCAGGAGGTCGACTCCTCGGCGATGGTCAGCACGCCCTGGTGAATACCGTATATGCTGGAATTCATCGTCTGCAGGAAACGCACGGCCTCGAGGTTTTCGTTGCCGCCATATTCGTTCGGCACCCATTCGCCATGCTTTCGCGAATAGTCGAGATAAAGCATCGAAGCGACCGCATCGACGCGCAGGCCGTCGACATGGAATTTCTCCGCCCAGTAGAGGGCGTTGTTGACCAGAAAGGCGACGACCTCCTGACGGCCGAAATTGTAGATTGCAGTGTTCCAGTCGGGGTGAAAGCCCTGGCGTGGATCCGCATGCTCGTAGAGGGCGGTGCCGTCGAACCAGCGCAGCCCGTGTTCGTCCGTCGGGAAATGCGCCGGCACCCAGTCGAGGATGACGCCGAGGCCGACCTTGTGGCAACCGTTGACGAAGCGCGCAAAGCCCTCCGGCTCGCCGAAGCGTGCGGTCGGCGCATACAGGCCGGTGGTCTGGTAGCCCCAGGACGGGTCATAGGGATATTCCGAAATGGGCAGGAACTCGATATGGGTGAAGCCCATGTCGACGCAATAGGGGATCAGCCTTTCCGCCAGCTCGTCCCAGGAGAGCATGTCGCCATTGTCGCGACGCTGCCATGAGGCGGCGTGGACCTCGTAGATCGAGATCGGCTGGCGGCGCGGATCGAGCTCGGCCCAGTGGCGCCGATGCGCCTCATCTTCCCAAACCTGAGCGATTTCGGCCGCCGTCATGGAAGCCGTGTCGGGCCTGAGTTCCGACCGGCGGGCAAAAGGGTCGGCTTTCAACGGCAAGAGCGTGCCTTGACGGTCGACAATTTCGTACTTGTAGGGTGTGCCGACCGGCACGCCGGGTATGAAGATTTCCCAAATACCGGTGTCCACGCGCAGGCGCATCACGTGCCGGCGCCCGTCCCATTCATTGAAGTTCCCGACGACGGAGACGCGCCGCGCGTTCGGCGCCCAGACGGCGAAGTGAAAGCCCTCCGCGCCTTCATGCGAGATCGGATGCGCACCCATCTTGTCGAAGAGGCGAAGATGCGAGCCCTCGCGGATATAGTAATCGTCCATCGGCCCGAGCACGGGACCGAAGCTGTAGGGATCGATGACCGTCCATTCGCCGCCGCCATTGCGAGCGCGGTAGCGGACGGGTTGCTCCTTGCTCAAGGCCACCGGCCCCTCGAAGAAGCCGGCCTCGTCGCGCCGCACGAGCGTGCCGAGTTCGTTCCCGGCAAGCGTCTCCGCAACGACCGTCTCCGCTCCGGGAATGAAGCATCGGGCAACAAATGTCTTGCCCGCGGCGTGGACTCCAAGGACGGCAAAGGGGTCGCTATGGGTGCCGGAAAGTATTGCCGCAATTTCCGGCGCTGGCAGCGTGCCTGACGGGGCGGGAGCTGGATCCTGGCCGGGGGGAACCGTCATCCGGCTCTCCAGATCTCTCCGGCATATTGCCGGATCGTTCGATCGGATGAGAACCAGCCCATCCGGGCGGTATTGCGGACCGCCTTCGAATACCAGGCGGCTGGCTTGGTCCAGAGCTGGTCGATTTCGCGCTGCGCCTTGGCGTAGGCTTCGAAATCGGCCGCAACCATGAACCAGTCGTGGTTATAGAGTCCGTCGACGAGGCCCGAGAAGCGATTTCGATCATCGGGGGAGAAGACGCCTGACGCGATCGCCGAGAGCGCTTGCGAGAGTTCACGCGAATTTTCGATGATGGCGCGCGGATTGTGCCCTTCGGCCCGCGCCTTGCCCACGTCCTCGGCAGTCATGCCGAAGATCTGGATGTTCTCCTCTCCGACCCAGTCTCGCATCTCGACATTAGCCCCGTCGAGCGTGCCGATGGTCAGCGCTCCGTTCAGGGCGAACTTCATGTTTCCGGTGCCCGACGCTTCCATGCCGGCCGTCGATATCTGCTCCGAAAGGTCGGCCGCCGGGACCATCACCTCCGCAAGCGAAACGTTGTAGTTCGGGATGAAGACGACTTTCAGGAGCCCGCGGACCGCCGGATCGTTGTTGATGACGCGGGCGATGTCATTGGCAAGTTTTATGATCAGCTTGGCGTTGTGGTAGCTTGGCGCCGCTTTTCCGGCGAAGAGCTTGACGCGCGGCACCCAGTCGAGCTCGGGGTGTGAGCGGATCTGATCGTAAAGCGCCACGGCTTCGATAAGGTTCAGCAGCTGCCGCTTGTATTCGTGGATGCGCTTGATCTGGATGTCGAACATCGCCGAGGGATCGAGCCGGATGCCGAGATTGGCCTGGATCAGCTTCGCAAGCCGCACTTTGTTGGCGCGTTTGACGGCTGCGAAACGCTCCTGGAAATCCGCGTTATCGGCAAAGGCGTCGAGCGCCTGAAGCGCCTCGGTATTGTCTATGAATTCGTCGCCGATCGCCTCGCGGATCAGACCGAACAGATCCGGATTGCACTGCATGAGCCAACGTCGCGGCGTGATGCCGTTGGTCTTGTTGTTGATGCGGTCCGGATAGAGCGCATGCAGATCGGCGAAGACAGTTTCCTTCATCAGCTCGGTATGCAGAGCCGATACGCCGTTGATCGAGTGCGAGCCGACAAAGGCCAGATTGCCCATGCGGACGCGCCGCTCGCCCGTCTCGTCGATGAGCGAGATGTTGCGGATCGCCTCGTCCGTCGCGTACCTCACCCTGCGCGCTTCGATCAAAATCTTGGCGTTGATGGCGTAGACGATCTGCATGTGGCGAGGCAGCAGCCTCTCGAAGAGCGGAACCGGCCAGCTCTCGAGCGCTTCAGGCAGCAGGGTGTGGTTGGTATAGGAGAAGGTCCGTCGTGCGATGTCCCAGGACTGCTCGAAATCCAATCCGTGGACGTCGCTCAAAAGACGTACGAGTTCGGCCACGGAGACGGCTGGATGCGTGTCGTTGAGCTGAATGGCAACGGCATCGGGAAGCGACGTGAAATCCGGATATTGCTGCAGGTGCCGGCGCAGGATGTCCTGAAGCGAGGCGGAGGAAAAGAAATATTCCTGTCGGAGCCTGAGTTCCTGGCCGGCCGGCGTGGCGTCGGCCGGATAGAGCACGCGCGTCAGGCTTTCGGCCTTGTTGCTTTCGCGCAGAGCCCCGATATGGTCGCCCGCATTGAAGGCGTCCAGCAGGATCGGGTCGATCGGCTGCGCGGCCCAGAGGCGGAGCGTGTTAACACGCGTCGCCCGCCAGCCGACGGCGGGCGTATCGAAGGCGGTGGCGATGACGCGCTCAGCCGGCTTCCAAACGTAGCGCTGCACTTCCTCGTCGATGTTGACCGTTTCCACGCTGCCGCCATAGCCGATCTCGTAGGAGCATTCGCGGCGTTCGAATTCCCAGGGGTTGCCATGGGCCAGCCACGTTTCCGGCAGTTCCACCTGCCAACCGTCGGCCATCTGCTGGCGAAAGAGACCGTGCATGTAGCGGATGCCATAGCCATAGGCAGGCACGTCGACGGTCGCCATCGATTCCATGAAGCAGGCGGCGAGGCGGCCGAGACCGCCATTGCCGAGTGCCGCGTCCGGCTCGAGCGCGGCGATCACGTCGATATCCACACCAAGCGAAGCGAGGGCGTCCCGCATTTCGTCCATAAGCCCCAGATTCGTCATCGCATCGCGCATCATGCGGCCGATGAGGAACTCGAGCGACATGTAATAGACGCGCTTTGCACCGGTCGAGTAGGTCTTGCGGGTGGAATCCATCCATTTGTCGGTGATGCGGTCACGTGCGACGAGAATGGCGGCCGTCAGCCAGTCATGCGGCTTGGCGACTTTCGGATCCTTGCCGATGCGATACTTCAGGCGCTCGAGGATTTCGACTGCAAGCTGGCTGGGTTCCGAGGATCTGGGGGCGGGTTGCGGCAGTTCGGTGTTGGAGAGCCGATTCATCATGAGAACTGTCATACCCTTATTGCATTTCGGAAGCCCCGGGTCGGAACCGACCAGGTCAAGGCAATTTATGCATCGATCCGAAGCGCTTGCAACAGGTGTTTTTAAAAGGATTAAAACAGCAGATGCTTGACAGCACCCACTTGTGGTAGCAGCCGAATCAAAAGGCAGCCCGGCAAAACCGGGCGCCACTTGAGCTGGACTTCAGGATCATTTCGTCAAGCGGGATACCGACGCGGCCGCGCGTTCGCCGATCGCCTTGAAGGCGGCGACGAGATCGGACGCCTCCTCCGCTTCGAAATAGTGGGAGGAAGACGAAGCACAGGACTTCAGCAGCTTCTGGCCGCGATCCGGCGCCATGAATGCAACGCTGTAGATCTGGACCTTGCTTGCTTTGGCTGTGTCGCACCACTGCCTGGTGACGGTGTCGTCATTGGCATGGTTGTTTTCGCCATCGGTCATGAACACGATGTACTTCGTCGGCACCTGACCGTTCTTTGCACCGTGCTCGCTGTCTTCCGCAGCGTTGGTGACCTTCTGGAACGCGGTCTTGAAGGCGTTGCCGGAGGCGGTCCCGCCTATGGCGACCAGGGCGTCGACATAACCGGCTGCACCTCTCGTTCCCCAGGAAAGACTGCTCGCCGCGTCCTGGGCGGAATTGTAGGAGATCGCACCGGTGCGGACATAGGCCGATTCCGGGTCCGCCGTGACAAGCTGGGCGAGGAGGTCGCCAACCGCTGTCTTCAGGGCATCAATCTTCGTTACATAGCAGGGGCCGGTAGCCTTGAGGTCCGGATACTTGCTCCAGTTCGCCTCCGTGTAGTTGGGGCATTTCGCCTTGCCTGTGTTTATCGTGTTGGTTTTCCACGCCATCGACCCGGACCGGTCGAGCACCAGATACATGGACAGGGCGTTCTTGCTCTCCGTCGCGCTCTCGGCGGTGGATCGGGTTTCGATCTCGATCGACTCCGGGCCGAGCAGACGCGTCATGGCATTGAACTGGAGCAGGTGCTTGTTGGCGACGGTAACCTGGAAAGACTTCCCCTTTGCACCGTTCGGCGTCGCGGTGATGTCGATTTCCGTAGCATTCACATCCTCCCACCGGGGCGTCGCAGGTACTTCGTCATCCGCATTCCCGCCGCCGCGCGCCCCTATCGACGGCCCCTCGTCCGGGAGGTCCGACGCGGTCGCCGCTGCCGCCTGCGTCTTCAGGAACTTGCGCGCGAGGTCCTTTGCCTCTTCGATGTCTGGCCTCGCGTCGGATACGAGAGCGGAGGCGGCCGCGAGCGCTGCCGCGTCGGTTGCGTCCTGAAGCTGGTTCTTGGTCATCAGCATGTTGGCGACGTCGACGGATACCCCGCCGACGGCAAGGAGTAGCGGCGCGACCAGCGCCGTCATCATCCCGAAATTCCCGCCTCGATCCCGCAGCATCCTCATGAAGGACAGGCCTGCATTGTTACGTCTTCCCATTGTTGCCACCCCAGAAGAACAGATCCGCAAACTCGGGACGACAAATACGGCGGAGACGTTACTTTCCCATTCCGGCAGTCGGTGCAATTTTATCCAACTGCCGAAAAAACCTCTGCTTATTCTGGGGTTCCTTGAATGGCCGCTTGTGCGGGAACGGGACGCCTGTCCCGTTCCGGGTCATCCGACTGGAACGACGTCGACGGCCTGTTCCGTCGTGTGACTGCCGTAGCCTTTCAGCACCCCGATCACCGGTGCCACGTCGCCGTAATCGCGGCCATGGCCGACCACGATGTGGTCGGTGCCGGCGCGAATATCATTGGTCGGATCGAGTTCGAGCCAGCCGCAGTTGGTGCCGCACCAGAAACGGACCCATGCATGCATGGCATCGGCGCCTTCGAGCCGCTCCTGGCCCGGCGGCGGCAGGGTTCTTAGGAACCCGCTGACATAGCCGGCCGGGATACCGAGACTGCGCAGCGCCACGATCATCACATGGGCGAAGTCCTGGCAGACGCCGCGCTTCAGCTCGAAGGTTTGCGCGGCCGTGGTGTTCACGGTCGTTGCCTCGGCGTCGTAGACGAAGTCTCGATGGATGCGATTACAGATGCTGGCCCCGATCTGCTCGATCGTCATGTTTTCGCCGGCGATGGCGCGGGCATAGGCGGCGATCTCCGGCACGGCCGGCAGGAGCGGACTTGGACCGATGAAATGATGGGGAGATTCCGAATCGACGGACCACAAGCCGGCAAGCTCGGCGGGAAGGGCGCCGAGCGGAGGTGACAGATCGGCCGTGATCGCAGGCGTCTCCGCCTGAATGCGCGCTTTCATGAGGATGACGAGATGATCGTGCGCGGATCGGAACAGGATGGACGTCGTATGATTGGCAAAGAAGTCCCTGCCTTCCAGCCGCTCGTCTGGCGCCGGCTGGCAAGTCACCGATCCCGCAACGAGACGCTGGCGCTCGGGAATGGAGACAGGCAGTACGCGCACGAGATGCCTGCCGCCGCTTACCGGAGCCTCGTAACCGTAGGTGATCTTCAGGCTGATGTCATAGAGCATGGAACCCGCCTCCATCAGCCGAGATAGGTCTGCGCAAGCAGGTCCGAGAGCCCCTGGAGATCCTGCTCGAGCCGGCTGTAGACGGCCATGTCCATCGCCTCCGGAGTCATGATCGCAAGTCCGGAATGAAGCCGCATCGTTTCACGGCAGAAGCGCGACATCTGCCCGTTGACGAAGGCGTTCGGCAGAAGCTCGACCTCTTTCTTGATTTCGTTGAGCTGATAAAGGATCGAGCGCGGATTGAGGGCGTCGAGCGCCAGGAGGTCGGTCACCGTCGGTGCCGCCGTGTTGACGTTGTAGCGTCTGCGATGCGTCATGACGCTGTCGCCGATCTCCAGCAGCATGTCATAGGCCCCATCGGGAGCCTCCGGTCCGGACATGTGTCCGAGCAGCCCCGTCATCTGGAGGCCGCGTTCGAGATAACGCCCGATCGACAGGAATCGCCAGCCGGTGAAGCGATACATGTTCTCGTGCACCAGACCCGCAAACCCGGCGAGCTTTCGCAGGAGGATTGTCATCGCGTGGGTGGCGTCGTCGCCCGCCTGTACGCTCGCGTGGAATTTCCGCGCCGTTTTCGACAGGTCGTTAAGCGCGAGCCAGCCGTCAGGCGAGAAGCGGTCGCGGATGTTGCCGGCACTGGAAAGAGCGCTGTCGATGCTGGAAAGCAGATTGCCCGGCACCGGCTGCCGGGTGTCGATGCCGTGCGCGGCGAGATAGTCGCTCACATCCTTCAGAAGCGGCATGTTCGGATCTGCGGATTCGGCGAAACGTCCGTGCCAGGCGCGCAGAATCCTCAGGGTTCCCTCGGCCCGTTCGATATAACGGCCGAGCCAGAAGAGATTGTCCGCAGCGCGGCTGGGCAGGCTGCCGGGCAGGTTTCGGGTGAAGCTCTCTTCCGCAGGAAGCAAGGTCGTGCGGTCGACGGGCTTGTCGCTTACGATCCAGACGTCGGCGGCGGTGCCGCCGGCCTGCATTGCGATCGCTGCCACATCGTCGCCGGTGCCGATCCGAGCGAACCCACCCGGCATGATCTGCCAACCATCGCGCGTACGCGCGGCGAAGACCCGAAGGCTCATCGGCCGGGGCGTGAGCCGGCCATGAGCCCAGGCCGGCGTCGTCGAGAGCGTGACGACCTCCTGGCCCACCAGCTTTCCGCCGTCCGAGGTGAGCCATTCCCCGATTGAGGTTTTGGCGCTCTCGCGCAGCGAGGCGCCGAGTATCGATTGTCCGTCGTCGTCGAAAAAGGGGCGCGTCGAATAGGCGGGGCCGATCACCATACGCTCGATATTGTTCGCGACATGCCGGCGTTCGGCTTCCTGTCCGCACCACCAGGTGGCGATCGAAGGCAGCTTCTGTTCCTCACCGAGCAGATGACGGCAGATAGATGGCATGAAAGCCATAAAAGCGCGTGCTTCCAGAATACCGGAGCCGAGTGCGTTCACGACCGAAACCGAGCCGCTTCTGATTGCCTCGACGATACCAGGCGTTCCGATATGCGACGACTGGTTGAGCTCCAGGGGATCGGCGAAGGATGCGTCGAGGCGGCGCCAGAGCACGCCCACGGGTTTAAGGCCGGCCACCGTCCGCACCATGACGCGCCCGCCGACGACGGTCAGATCCTCGCCTTCGAGCAGCATGAAGCCGAGATAGCGAGCGATATAGGCATGCTCGAAATAAGTTTCGTTGGCGATGCCCGGCGAGAGCACGGCGATGCGGTCGTCCGCATGCTGCTTATGCTCCTGCAGCGTGTCGCGGAAGGCACCGAAGAATCCCGCCAGCCGATGGACATGGCTTTCGGCATAAAGGTCCGAGAAGGCGCGAGTCGTCGCCACCCGGTTCTCGAGTGCGAAGCCGGCGCCGGATGGTGCTTCGGTCCGGTCGGAAAGCACCCACCAATTGCCGTCGGGACCACGCCCGATTTCGAAGGAGCAGAAATGCAGGAAATGTCCATTGGCCGGTTTGATGCCGACGATCGGCCGCAGAAACTCAGGATTGGAGGCGACGAGCGCGGGGGGCAGCAGACCTCCCTTGACCAACCGGTTCTCGCCATAAACGTCGGCAAGCACCCGCTCGAGCAGTTCTGCCCGCTGGACGAGCCCGGTGGAAACGGTCGCCCATTCCGTCTCGTCTATCAGTACGGGAATGTGCGAGAGCGGCCAGCTTCGCTCGGAATTCTCCTTGCCGTAGGCACGATAGAAGACACCCGCGTCACGCAGATACCGGTCTGCCCGGGAGAAGCGGTCGGCAAGGTTTGCCTCGTTCATGGACCCAAGCGTTGCGAGCAGCCGCTGCCACACCGGCCGGACATTGCCGTCTGCGCCGAGCATTTCGTCGGCGATGCCGGGCAAGGCGCGATAGCCCAATGCGGGGCCGCCGCCATACCGGCTCGCCTCTTCCGGCACTGCCGTCTGCTTCTTCGCCATTCAAACTCCTGCCGGACACCTGCAACCGAGGAGCGCAACATTGTAGATCGCTCGATTCGAGCGTTTACCATAAAAATTGAATGTATCGCTGACGAAGTTTCAGTACGTGATGGGAAAAAATTCACCTGGTGTGCCCGCCATGCCGCGTGGCTCCTTGGCGGCCGCGCCGGCCGAAACCGTTGGACGGTTCCGGCCGCGTTCCAAGGCGATCTCCCGCCGGTCAGACGGCCGGAGGATTGATCCGGGCAAAGCCTTCCTGCCTGAAATAGGGGAAGTAGGGGTAGGGAGCAGTCGTCGCACTCGCGGCGTCGAGGCGGGCTACCTCATCGGCCGAGAGCGACCAGCCGACCGCTCCGAGGTTCTGCCGAAGCTGCTCTTCATTGCGCGCGCCGATGATGACGCTCGAAACGGATGGACGCCGGAGGAGCCAGTTGATGGCGATTTGCGGGACCGTTTTGCCGGTTTCCTGCGCGATAGCATCGAGAACGTCAACGATATCGTATAGCTTTTCCTCATCGACGGGCGGCCCGAAGGCGGCGGTTTCGTGCAGGCGGCTGCCCTGCGGCCAGGGCTCGCCACGGCGGATCTTACCGGTGAGCCGCCCCCAACCGAGCGGGCTCCAGACGAGTGCGCCGACGCCCTGATCGAGACCGAGCGGCATCAGTTCCCATTCATAGTCGCGGCCGGCCAGCGAATAGTAGACCTGGTTGGCGACGTAGCGAGGATAGCCATGCCGATCGGCGACAGCGAGCGATTTCATCAGCTGCCAACCGGAAAAGTTGGAAACACCGACATAGCGCAGTTTGCCGGAGCGCACGAGCGTGTCGAGGGTAGACAGCACTTCTTCGACGGGCGTCCCCGCATCAAAGGCGTGGAGCTGAAGCAGGTCGATATAGTCGGTTCCGAGCCGCTTCAGCGCGTGATCCACACCGCGGATCAAGCGCGAGCGCGACGAGCCGGCGTCGTTAGGCCCATCTCCCGTGGGGAGCGTCAGTTTCGTCGACAGGATCACGTCGTCGCGCCGTCCCCGGATCGCCGCTCCGAGGACATCCTCCGAAGCGCCGTCGGAATAGACATCCGCCGTGTCGAAAAGATTGACGCCCGCCTCGAGACAGATGTCGATGAGGCGCCGGGCTTCTTCCGTGTCCGTACTGCCCCAGGCGCTAAAGAGTGGCCCCTTGCCTCCGAATGTGCCCGCACCAAAGCTGAGGGCCGGTACTTTCAGTCCGGAGGAACCAAGCCGTCTATATTCCATTTCGCAACTCCATTCTTGACAATGAACTGGTTACACGAAGATGGAGCCTCTGGCACTTTGGATATAGGCTGCTAAAAGGAATATTATCTGTGAGCTGAATTCATATGTCGCGGCCATCGGTCAATCGCTCGGGTGAAATGGAAGTCTTTGCGAAAGCGGTGGAGCTCGGCGGCTTTTCGGCGGCTGCCCGCCATTACCGGATGACGCCCTCCGCAGTCAGCAAGCTTGTGCTGCGTCTCGAAGAACGCCTCGGTGTAAGGCTGGTCAACCGCTCGACACGCAGGCTGCAGCTCACGCCCGAAGGACATGCGTTCCATGAGCGCACGGTGCGCATCCTCGCCGATATCGACGAGGCGGAGCGCTCGGCATCGGCCGGGGAGAGCCCGACCGGCCGGGTCCGGCTGAACGTCAATGCCTCGTTCGGCACTCACGTTCTGATGCGCCTTGTGCCGGAATTCCGGGCCAGCTTTCCGGCCGTCAGCCTCGACATCGTCATGACCGATGCCGTCGTCGACTTGATGGAAGCACGAACCGACGTTGCCATCCGCGCAGGGCCGCTGAAGAGCTCGACGCTGATTGCGCGCAAGCTCGGGGCGACGCGTATGATGATCGTGGGGGCACCGTCCTACGTAGAACGTTACGGGATGCCGTCGTCGCTAGAGGATCTCGCAGGACATGAGCGACTCGGCTTCTGCTACGCCCGCGCCGTCGACGGATGGCCAATAAGGGCGGAAGGGGAAACGATCGTGCTGCCGGCCTCGGGCGCGGTTCAGGTGAGCGACGGCGAGGGACTGCGCCAGCTGGCGCTTGCCGGAGCCGGACTGGCACGGCTTGCGGAATTCACGGTGCGGGAGGACGTTCGCGCCGGGCGTCTCGTGCCCGTTCTGGAAGACCTCAATCCGGGTGATCTCGAGGAGGTCCACGCGGTCTATCTCGGCCAGGGCGGGGCGCTTCCCGCCCGCGTCCGTGCCGTCCTGGATTTCCTCGCCCGGCATGCCCGCGTCACGCCGGGGTAGCGGCGAAGATCTTCGCCGCCTTTCCCGCGTTTGAGAGGAGCCAAGCCTCAGCGCTTCGGCGCTACCAGCGCGAAGACCGCCCCTTGAGGGTCTGTGAACTGCGCGATCCACGCTCCTCCGGGCACCTCCATCGGCTCCAGCAATAGTTTTGCGCCGCCTGATTGTGCCCGGTCGATCGCCGCGTCGATCGCATCGACGTTGAAATAGTAGAGCCAGAAAGGACTGGGAACCTCCTTCGGCTTGGTCATCATTCCGCCGATCGGCTGACCCTGATGGGCGAAGATCTGGTAGACGCCCATGTCGCCCATATCCATTGCCTGATCCTTGGTCCAGCCGAACAGATTCGAATAGAAGCTGAAAGCGGTCTCGAGATCGCCGGCCATCAATTCGTGCCAGCCGACATTTCCTGGAGCCATTTGCTCCAGATGCGGCGGCGGTTCGCCGTTGGCCTGGAAAAGCGAAAAGGCAGCACCGTGCGGGTCGGTCACGATCGCGAAGCGGCCGATATTCGGGATGTCTTCCGGCGCGCGATGAACTTTTCCGCCCTCCGTACCGACCCGCGCGGCGACCTCGTCGATGTCCTCGACGGCGATATAGCCGAGCCATGCAGGCGGCACCTTCATTTCAAGCGCGCCGTCCGGCATCGTCATCAGGCCCGCGATCTGGTGGTCGCCGGCGGAAAAAAGCGTGTAGTCCATGCCGGCCATTCCCGCGTCGCGGGCGCTCCAGCCGACGATGTCGGTGTAGAAGGCTTCCGCGGCCTTCATGTCCGTCGTCATCAGCTCGTACCAGACGAATTTCCCATGCATTGTCGGTCCTCCGGTTGTCTCGATGTATCTTCATCCGCGACGGAACGGCTGCGGGACGCCAACGTAATAGCAGGCCGATCTCGGCCTCTCCGTCTTCGATGATAAGGCGACCCGTCTTGAAAAGTCTAAGGGGACGAGGAAATGTGCGCGGTTCTCGCCCGCATCCCGCTCGATATCGGAAATCGGTCACGTTCATGTTCAGGCCGACCCGCCTGAAATTATCGTGATTTAACGGCGGTGGTATTCCGCGCTCATCATTTCCTTCCAGTCGCCGTTTTCGGTCTGGACGCGGGCCGTAAGGGTCCTGCGGTTCGCATCGACCAGCGTTATTCTATCCTGATACCGGGCTGACCTTCCGGGGTTTTCAAAGTCCGGGCCCTCACAATTGAGAGCAAGTGTCTTCCCGTCGTCCTCGATCACGCCATTATAGATCCACATATGGGTCATCATGGAGCCGATCCATGTTCCGAGATAGCGCTTCGTCTCGGGATTGTATCCCAGTGTCATCAGTGTCTGTCCCGGGCTGCCGCCCGGCATGATGCCGCGCCCCTCGCACACGATCCAGACGCCATGCATCGAGCGGACGCTTTCGATCCAGGGTTCGCTGTCCTCGCCGCTTCCCGTTGAATCCTTTGAGGTGACCGTCCATTCGCCGAGCAGCTGCTCCAGCCATCGGTGTTCTTCCTGCGGCTCCACTTGCATCGGTTTCCCTCCCATGAATACACGGCCGCCATGGTAGCCGGGACCGGCGTCGAAACGCCTCCCATACCGGTTGTCCATCTGCGGTTCCGGGCGCGGCCTCATGCCGGCGCTTGACTATTTATGTTGATATCAACATTACTGTTTTATGTCAAAGTCGCCGCCAGTCCCTTTTTCCAGCACTCTCTTCGTCAGGGACACATGCCTGTGCCTCCACGTCCAGCGCGCCGCCCGTACGCTTGCCCGCCGGTTCGACGAGGCGTTGCGTCCGCTTGAGATTACCAACGGCCAATTCTCGCTGATGATGTCGCTCAACCGGCCGGACCCGCCGAGCATGAAGGCGGTCGCCACAGTGCTCGCCATGGACCGCACCACCTTGACGGCGGCACTGAAGCCCCTCGAACGGCGTGGTCTCGTCGAAGCCTTCGCCGATGCCGGCGACAGGCGCCTGAAGCGTGTGAGGCTGACGGAAGAGGGCGGACAGCTTCTCGCCCACGCCTTGCCGATCTGGAAGGCAACGCACGAAGTGCTCGATGAGGGCCTGGGTGAGGGCGGCGCGGGCCGCCTGCGTGCAGATCTGCTGTCGCTTATCTGAATCGCTCGACTGAGATTTCCGGGCAGCGCAGCCGTTTGTGTGGCTGTGCCGAAAAAATCTTAGGCGCGGACAGGCTGAGCGGAATAAGCGGGGCGGTTCGCTCGTCTTTACACGCGGAGGATCGATGGAACGAACCGGAGATATCGAAGCGGGATCCCATGCACCCCTGATCGGGTACCATGCGCCTGCGCGTTGAACGGAGACTGGAGCCTCATTATGCGCGGCTATTCGCCTATGCCGTGGCGTTGTCACGTGATCGCGACGGAGCGCAGGATATCTTCCAGGAGTGCATCGCCCGTGCGCTCGATGCGCGAAGTGTACCCGAAGCGGAGCCTGCATTTCGCGCATGGCTGTTCTCCATCCTGCGGAACATTTGGATCGATCAGTCGCGCTCGCGCCGCCGCCGGTCCGACCTGGAGCAGGAGTTCGTCACGGATCTCGTGCCCGCGCCGGTCGCGCCGGAAGCCGTGCTGGTCGATGCATTTTCCGTGCGTCAGGCATTTACCCGGCTCAGCACCGAACATCGGGAGATTCTCGCGCTGGTCGACATATCCGGTTTCAGCTACGAGGAGGTGGCGACGATGATCGCCGTGCCCAAGGGTACGGTCATGAGCCGGGTCAGCCGTGCTAGGCGGGCTCTGGCCGCTCACCTCGGCGAGACCAATGTCGTCGACCTTGCCCGGCAACGAGAAAGCCGCAAATGAAAGAAAACGACATCGAACCCGAAATCCTGAGTGCCTATATCGATGGTGAGCTCGAGCCGGAGGAGGCGTCGCGGGTCGCGCGCCTGATTGCTTCCGACGAGGGCGTCGCGCGCCGCGCAGCCAGGCTGTCCGAGGTCAAGGCGGCGGTTGCGGGAATGGCTCCGGAAATTGTCGTAGTGACGGTGCCGCGCCCGCGACCGGTGAGCAGATGGATGCTGTCGCTTGCGGCGGGTGCATGCGTTCTCCTCATCGTCTCCGCAGCGACGTGGTTCGGCCTGGCAAGGATGCCGGCGGGGCTGCCGGCGGAGGCGGCGGTTCGCGACGCCGCACTGGAGCACGCGGCATGGATCGAAGGTTCTCTTACGCCACCCATGCTTCCGGTTTCCGCACCCGGCGAGGTGTTTGTACCGGAGATGACAGCCGCCGGATTGACCCCTGCCTTTGTGCGCGACGCGTCGATTGGCGGTGAGGCCGCGACGCATACAGGCTATGTCGGCCGCTCCGGCTGCCGGCTGAGCCTCTTCCGGATCGCTCGCCCCGGAGCCGGGCACGGGTTCGACATGGCAAGAGAAGACGGCCTGCTTCACGCCTCCTGGTCAAACGATACCACCAGCTTTCTGCTCGTCGCGCGAGGGATGGACGAAGCCCGCTTCGCCTTTCTTTCGGGGGCTCTGAAACTGGCGAGTGAAAGGGATGGCCGGGGAAAGAGGGAAGTCATCGCGAGCCTCGAGGCGATGCATAAGCCGTGCGTCGGCTGACGCCTGGCGGTTTTTGGCGCGCTTGATTGCAGACATTGACCGGCGTCCTTCCGGGGAGCCGGTCAGGATTTGGCATATCTTCGGGAAAATGTCGGGTCGAGGGAATTTTTCGGGCTGTCATTCGTCTCTTCCGTTCATTTCGAGGACGATCGGATCGGCATGCCGCCATCCGGGAAAGGGAGATGCGACTTGATAGACATGCTGACCATCAAACGGCGGAGTTTTCTGACCGGAAGCGCCGGAGCCGTGGTTGCTGCCAGCAGCGGTGTGCTTGCGGAGGCCAAGGAGACGAAGGTTCTGCCGGACTACGTTGCGTGGAAAGACGCAAATGCTTTGATCGTCCATAGCGACAAGACCATGGAGACCAAGCGGAGCGAATTCGGCACCAGCGTCATCACGCCCGAAGAGAAGCTTTACATCCGCAACAACGTCAACACGCCGCCGGAATCGATCCTTGCTGATCGCGACGGATGGAAAGTGGAGATATCTGGCGTGAAGGAGCCCCGCACGCTTACTGTCGCCGAGTTGAAGAGCCTGGGGCTGGTGACGGCAGCGACTGTTCTGCAATGTTCAGGCAATGGCCGCAAATATTTCAAGGATCAGCTCACGGGCAACCAGAAAATGAGCGGGACGCCCTGGACCGTCGGCGCTGCGGGCTGTGTCATCTGGAGCGGGGTGCCTCTGCGGGCCGTTGTCGACGCCCTGGGCGGCCCTGCAGATGGCGCCCGGTTTATCACGGGAACGGGCGGTGAGGAGCTTCCGGCTGGGCTCGACCCAAAGCTTCTGGTGGTCGAACGGTCCGTCCCGATCGCAAATCTCGACAATGTGATCCTGGCATGGGAAATGAACGGAAGGCCGCTTTCCCTCGCTCATGGCGGGCCGCTGCGCATGGTCGTCCCCGGCTATTCGGGGGTCAATAACATCAAATACGTCAAGACTGTCGCTCTGACCGAGGCCGAGTCCGACGCGAAGATCCAGAAAAGCAGCTATCGCTTTCATGCGCTCGGCGAAAAAGGTTCTCCCGACCACCCCTCGGTGTGGGAACAGCCGGTGAAATCGTGGATCACCACTGCGGATGAGACCGCGAAAGCCGGACCGGTTCAGATTGCAGGCGTCGCCTTCGGCGGCATGAATGCCTGCAAGAGCGTGGAGGTCTCTCTTGATGGCGGGCAGACGTGGCAGGAAGCCGAATTCGTCGGGCCCGATCTCGGCCGGTTCGCCTGGCGCGTTTTCCTCCTGGCAGCCGATCTGGCGCCGGGGACCTACACGCTCGTCAGCCGTGCGACCGATACCGAGGGCAATGTCCAGCCCGAGGAGAGCGAAATGAATGGAGCCGGCTACGGCCACAACGGCTGGCGCGCGCCTGCGGTTACACTCACCGTTGCCTGACTGTGCCGCAAGGGTTCCGCTGCGCTGTGTAGCGGAACCCTGTTTCACGATCTTCTTTCAGCAGTTTCGGAACAGAACATGACCTATGTATCAGCGCGTGGGATTGCGGCATTGCTCGCCTGCGCCACCATCAACCTGTCGCCGATCACGGCATCCGCCGACGATGGCAAGCTTGCGCTCGGCAAGGAGATATTCCTCGAGCGCTCGGAACCGCAATGTGCGCTCTGTCACACGCTGGCGGATGCCGAGGCCGTCGGAGAGGTAGGGCCCAATCTCGATGAACTCGCCCCGGACGCGGAAAGGGTCAGTACGGCTGTCATCAACGGCATCGGCCCGATGCCGGCCAACGAGGCCCTTACGGAAGAAGAAATCGAGGCCGTTGCGCTTTATGTCTCGACGGTCGCGGGAAAAGCCGAGTGACCGGCGTCATGCGAGCTTTTGGCTCGCCAAGGAGGAGAGTGGATTGAAGACGAGAATGATGCTTTTGGCGATGTTGGGCATGGCGTTTGCAGGCCAGGCACATGCCGAGGAATATCGCGTGCAGATGCTGAACAAAGCTGCTGACGGCCGGATAATGGTATTCGAACCCGCCGTCGTCCGCGCCAAACCCGGAGACACAATCACCTTCGTGGCAACCGACAGGGGCCACAATTCTGCGGTGATGAAGGGAGGCGTACCCGAAGGCGCGCAGACCTGGAAGGGAAAGATCAACGAAGAGGTCAGCGTGACGCTGAGCGAGCCCGGGGTGTACATGTATCAATGCACGCCGCATCTGGGCATGGGCATGATCGGCGCTATCGTCGTCGGGGACCCAGCCAACCTCAAAGCCGTCAAGGCCATCAAATATCCCGGAAAGTCGAAGGCTGCCGCGGAAAAAATCTTTGCCGAGATCGAAAGCGGCGGCTGATTGCGCCGCCCTAAGGCGGCGCTGTCTGCTTGCTGTTTCGTACACATAGCTGTGCTTGTCGCAGGTGTCTGGCGCCGTCCAGTTTGCGGCGCCGGAGACCCTTTCCGCCCGAGGACCGCCTCCGCATGTATGGGCTTGCCGGTCGGCTCCTACGGCGGGGCCGCTTTTCCTCGTTCGCGGAAGAGAGCGATGATTTCGGTGGCGAGCACGGTCGCCTGACGCAGCCTTTCCTCTCCTATTTCGCTGCCAAGCGCATTCGCCCAGATGGCTTGGCGTGCGGTAATTTCGGCGAGCACCTTCTCGCCCCCTGGTGTGAGCACGATCAGCTTCGCGCGACGATGCAAGGGGTTTTCCCGATAATCGATCAGATCTTCTGTTTTGAGAACGTCGGCGATGCGCTGCACGCCCTGTCGCGCGAGCCCAAGCGCACGGGCGGCTTCGGCAACCGACATGTTCCCGTGCCGGGCCGCGGCCAGGACCTGCCAGCGAGCGCTGGTCTGGCCGGACGGCTGCGCGAGCCTATCTCCTTCGGAGGTCAAGTGTCCTGCGAGCCGAAGGACGGAGATCGCGAACGCGGCGAACGCATCGCCCGAAGAAGTACGAGAGCTTGAATCCATATTGACAACATGTTGTCATTTCAATTACATTGACAATAGGTTGTCATATTGCGCGACGGCTGGCAAGGTCGCGCTCCAATAAAACCGGGGAAGGATCCAGGATGAAAAAGACATACAAGGGAAGCTGTCATTGCGGTCGCATCGGTTACGAGGTCGATATCGACCTGGAAGCGGGGACCAGCCGGTGCAATTGTTCGTACTGCTCCAAACTGCGCTATTGGGGCGCGAGCGTAAAGCCCGAGGACTTTCGGCTCCTGTGTGAGGAGGCAGGGATCGGCGACTATCAGTTCGGAACGATGAGCGGACATCACCGGTTTTGTATGGCGTGCGGCGTAACGCCCTACGGGCACGGCTATGTCGAAGAGATCGGCGGCGCCTTCGTTTCCATCAATGTCGCATGCCTCGACGGTATTGCACCGGAGGAGCTTGCGGCCTTGCCTATCCAATATATGGACGGGCTGCACAAACAATTGGTGGAACGCACCGGCCGAGACGCGGCACATGTGATCTCGCCGGCTTAGAATCGAGAAGGCTCCCTCGGTGTGGGAGCCTTCTGCGACAGCTGCGATGCTGCTTAGCGGTCGCCCAGATCTCTCACGGCGCCGCGGTCGGCGGAGGTCGCGAAAGCCGCATAGGCCTTCAGCGCGGTCGTCACCCGGCGCTTGCGCTGCTCGACCGGCTTCCAGCCCTTGGCATCCTGCTCCTTGCGGCGAGCGGCAAGTTCGGCCTCGTCGACCCGGAGAACGATGGTGCGGTTCGGAATGTCGATGTCGATCATGTCACCTTCGCGCACGAGCCCGATCGTTCCGCCATTCGCCGCCTCGGGCGAGACATGGCCGATCGAAAGACCGGACGTACCGCCGGAGAAGCGGCCGTCGGTGATCAATGCGCAGGCCTTGCCGAGACCCTTCGACTTCAGGTAGCTCGTCGGATAGAGCATTTCCTGCATGCCCGGCCCGCCCTTCGGTCCTTCATAGCGGATGACGACGACGTCGCCGGCCTTGACCTCATTGGCGAGGATCCCCTTCACGGCCGAGTCCTGGCTTTCGAAGACTCGTGCCGGACCGGAGAATTTCAGGATACTCTCGTCGACGCCCGCGGTTTTCACGATGCAGCCGTCAAGCGCGATGTTGCCCTTGAGCACCGCAAGGCCGCCATCCTTGGAGAAGGGATGTTCCACCGAACGGATGACGCCGTTCTGGCGATCGGTATCGAGTTCGTCCCAGCGGGCCGCCTGGCTGAAGGCGGTCTGCGTCGGAATGCCGCCAGGAGCGGCGCGGAAGAAGTTTCGGACCGTTTCGCTCGACGTGCGGGTGATGTCCCAGCGGTCGATGGCGTCGCCGAGTGTTTCGGCATGTACCGTCGGGCAGTCGCGGTTGATCAGGCCGCCTTTGTCCAGTTCGCCGAGGATCGACATGATGCCGCCGGCCCGGTGCACGTCTTCCATATGCACGTCGGCTTTTGCCGGCGCGACTTTTGACAAGCACGGCACCTTGCGCGACAGCCGGTCGATGTCGTCCATGGTGAAGTCGATCTCGCCTTCGTAAGCCGCGGCAAGGATGTGGAGCACCGTGTTGGTCGAGCCGCCCATGGCGATGTCGAGCGCCATGGCATTTTCGAAGGCCTGTTTGCTGGCGATCGAGCGCGGCAGAACGCGCTCGTCCTCCTGCTCGTAATAGCGGCGGGCAATGTCGACGATGAGGTGACCGGCTTCGACGAACAGACGCTTGCGGTCGGCATGGGTCGCAAGCGTCGAGCCATTGCCGGGCAGCGACAGGCCGAGAGCTTCGGTCAGACAGTTCATCGAGTTGGCTGTGAACATACCGGAGCAGGAGCCGCAGGTCGGGCAGGCGGAGCGCTCGATGATCTGGACGTCCTCGTCGGACACCTTGTCGTCGGCGGCCGCGACCATCGCGTCGACGAGGTCGAGCGCATGCGTCTTTCCGTGCAGAACCACCTTGCCGGCCTCCATGGGGCCGCCGGAAACGAAGACGGCCGGAATATTGAGGCGCAGTGCCGCCATCAGCATGCCGGGGGTGATCTTGTCGCAATTGGAGATGCAGACCATGGCGTCGGCGCAATGGGCGTTGACCATATATTCGACGCTGTCGGCGATGATCTCGCGCGAGGGCAGCGAATAGAGCATGCCGTCATGGCCCATGGCGATGCCGTCGTCGACGGCAATCGTGTTGAATTCCTTGGCGACGCCGCCCGCCGCCTCGATTTCCCGCGCGACGAGCTGGCCAAGGTCCTTGAGATGGACGTGGCCCGGTACGAACTGCGTAAAGGAGTTCACCACCGCAATAATGGGTTTGCCGAAGTCGCTGTCCTTCATGCCCGTCGCGCGCCAGAGGCCGCGGGCGCCGGCCATGTTGCGGCCGTGGGTGGTGGTGCGGGAGCGATAGGCAGGCATGAACGTGTTCCTTCACGGACGAATGTGACGAGGCGGAATATGGCGATCACAGAGCGCCATTGCAGGGGGTAGTAGCGCAAAATTGCGCGCACGTCATCTTCCGCGCCAGATTATTTCGGCTTGCGCCGCCCTCCGCCGGCAGTCGGCAGGTTGTGATGATCCGGGCTGCGAGCGCCACTCGTAAGGCCGCCGCCGAAGCTTGCGCAAACAAAAAAGGCCGGGCTGAACCCGACCTTCTCATCACCTTCAGCCAGTGCCAGTACATCCGTGGTCAATGGCGAGGTGGGTGTCTTTTACCAGCCGATAATGAAAACTGCGTGACAATGCTGATATGGCGCGCGCTTCATCGGTCTGCGGAAATCTCTAAAGCCTAGTCATCCTGATCGCCATCTGCGCCGATTTCGAAATACCTTGCCGCTATGAGCTCCTGCAAGGCGTCCTTTTCGTCATCGGACAGTTTCAGCCAGCGTGAATTATAAACCGCATTGCCTGCCGCATTTCCCGCGGCACAGCTCAGATACCTCCAGTAGCCAGCTTCTATGCGATCCTGGGGCACCGAAATTCCCATTTCGTAGCTTACCCCGACATTGCCCGCGCGCCGGAGTGGCCTTGCTTTGCGGCTAGCAGCCAGAATGCGAATGCGCGCTGTGGATTGCGCTCGACGCCAAGGCCTTCGTGATAGATCGTCGCCAGCCGGCCTTGAGAACCGGCGTCGCCTCTGCGTGCTGCCCATTCGTTCCATTCGAACGAGAGCTTGTAAGTAAGCGGATGTTCCTGGCGGAAATAGAATTCTCCCAAAGCTGCCGCAGCTTCGAGATTTCCTTCCTTGCCCAGTTTGGACAAGCCGTTCACTGGGTCGCGGGAGTGGTTCAGAAGATTGCGTTTGAGATTGGCCCGCCTCCGAAGGGTCAGGGGCGGCTGGCCGCGTTGGCTGGCCTGTTTCGGAATCGCCTCGCGCCCCAATGCGCGGCAACAGCATGATAAGGGGCCCGATCAGGAAACCGAATATTCCCCAGAGCCAGCGGCTGCGCCCCTGCTCAGCCGCCGATCTCGCGCTTATGAACGCAAATACAAGTGCAATTGCGAAATAGACCAATAACGGTAAAGGGAAAGAACTCATGCCATGCCCGTTTTGGGGTCACATGCCTCTCGTAAGCAAAAGCAGTGCCCGCACCCCAAAAACACGCGCACCCGGTGACCCATCCTTAGCGGGAAGGCTACCCGAAGGATCCAAGGAAATGCAACCTTTGGTTTCGGCTCCAGATGTGAATTTTCGCCTGTCTTCCAAAGCGATTAGTGAATATCAGCTCATCCTGATGCGCTTGCATCCGTGCATCCCCTGATTGGGGTTCAGGACGCCAGGTGCTACCAAGTCAAGGAGCTCGCGAGTTTCTTGCTCTGATAGGAGTGACGCCAGGACCAACGTTATGAATTACAAGGGCTACAGCGCTCGCATCGAGTTCGACAGCGAAGACGCTTCGTCGGCCGGTTCGCTGGTATCAACGATGTTGTCGGCTTGAATGCCGATACGGTCACCGGGCTGAAGGAAGCCTTTCACGAGGCTGTGGACGATTACATCGAAACCTGCGCCACGCTCGGGAAAGAACCTCAGAAGCCCTATTCCGGCGAGATGATGTTCCGTGTCGACCCCGCCTTCCACCGAAAGGCCGCCATCGCCGCCGCGCTTTCCGGTAAGAGCCTCACCCAGTGGGCTGAGGAGGCGCTTGATAGGCAGCCAGCAATTACGCGGGTCTAGGCTGGCAAGCTGACGCCAGGCCATCCATGATGTGGGCCATCTATGCCGATGCCGCAATGGGCTCCGAAGGAGCCCTGAACGTAATCTTCAAGGAAATGGATGGTGGGCGTGACAGGGATTGAACCTGTGACCCCTACGATGTCAACGTAGTGCTCTCCCGCTGAGCTACACGCCCATCCGATGCGGCGCATAGACCACAAAACCGGCGCTGGCGTCAATAGGCTTTTCACAGGTTTTTCGACGGAAATTCGTAAGGCCGGAGTGGCGGGAATTTTCGTGCATTCCTCAGTCTCCTGCAAGCTTCGCCCGCGGCGCAACCTCTTGAAACAAAAGAAGCCGCTCTGATTGGAGCGGCTTCGATGCGGTGCTGCGGGAGAGGCTCTCAAGCGGAGCGCCCGTGCGCATATTTCCGGCTGCTCAGGCCGCCAGCATCTTGTTGACCTCGTTGACGAGGTCGCGCAGGTGGAAAGGCTTCGAAAGGACCTTGGCGTCTTTCGGCGCCTTGGAATCCGGGTTCAGCGCAACAGCGGCAAAGCCCGTGATGAACATCACTTTCAGGTCGGGATCGAGTTCGGTCGCGCGACGCGCGAGTTCGATGCCGTCCATTTCCGGCATCACGATATCGGTCAGGAGCAGCGAAAACGGTTCTTCGCGAAGCCGGTCATAGGCGCTGGCGCCGTTGTCGTAGGAAAGGACCTTGTAGCCAGCCTTTTCCAGCGCCTTCACAAGGAAACGGCGCATGTCGTTGTCGTCTTCGGCAAGGAGGATTTTCGCAGTCATATTCAGCCGTGGCTACTTCTTCTGGATACTGGTGAATTGCGGCAGCTCAGCAAACCGCAACATGGTAAATATCTGGTGAACGGGAGCAAACATGCCCTTTGACCAGCGGGCGGCCACTATGGACACAGAGGCGACCAACTGGCAACATGATCTGATAGCAAGAACCGGACATGGTAAAAAGGGTTCCGATGGGGGAAGCGGTTGAGTGGGCGTTTTTCGAGGTTCTGGAACCCGCAAGCCAGCGGATACCTCTCGTTTTCAACTCCCCGCATAGCGGCCGGCATTATCCCCAGTCCTTTCTCGACCAATCGCGGCTCGATCCGCATTCCATCCGCCGTTCCGAAGACCATTTTGTCGACGACCTCTTCCGCAGTGCCACCTTTCTCGGCGCGCCCTTGCTCCGGGCTCATTTCCCACGGGCCTTCCTCGACGTAAACCGCGAACCCTACGAACTCGACCCGCGCATGTTCGAAGGCGCCCTGCCACCCCACGCCAACATCAGTTCCATGCGCGTCGCCGGCGGCCTCGGCACCGTTCCGCGCCTCGTCGCCGAGAATATGGAAATATATCGTGGCCGTTTTCCGGTCGAGGAGGCGCTAGAGCGGATCGAGACGATCTACAAGCCCTATCATGCGATGCTCCGAAAGCTGATCGCCCGTACCCATGTCCAGTTCGGGATGTCGATACTCATCGATTGCCATTCGATGCCGGGCAACGTGCATCTTCCGGGCAGCGGGCACCGGCCGGACTTCATCATCGGCGACCGCTATGGAACGAGCGCGGCGGCGGAACTGTCGAGAGTTGCGGTGGAGCTGCTTGAACAGCTCGGCTATGCGGTCGCGCGGAACAAGCCCTATGCCGGCGGCTTCATCACAGAACATTACGGCCGCCCGACGCGCGGGCTGCATGCGCTGCAGATCGAAATCAACCGCAGTCTCTACGTCGACGAGGCAACGCTGATCAAAAAGCCGGGATTTGCGGCTCTCGAGGCCGACCTCGCGACCTTCATCGCGGCGCTCGCGCGGCACGTCGAGGACTTCAGCGCCTATCTGCCACTGGCCGCGGAGTAGCCGCGCGCAGCGGCTGTGCACGATCCGCAGCCCTATCGCCACCCGTGCTCAAAAAGAACCGCGCCAATGGCGCGGTCAAGTCTAGGGAGGAAACACCCAAGGAGGGTATTTGCAGCCACGAGTGACTGCATGCGGAGGATATTGCTGCAGTGCACAATTGTCAAGATTCGAAGATGCAGACTTTGGTATCGGCCGATCTGCCTGTCGTTTCCGATTGATCGGGAACTGTGGGCGTGAGCCCGGTCGTTGCCTTTCGCTGAATTTCGGCTATTCAGGTCGGAACTCCTCTCTCTCAGAGAACGACATGCTGCCAGACCGCTCCTTTTTCGATCGCCTCGCCGATGCCGCCAAGGCCGAAACCATGCCGCGCTTTCGCGTCGGCACGAGTGTCCTGAACAAGCTCGAAGGCGGCTTCGACCCGGTTACGGAAGCCGACAGATCGGCTGAGGCATCGATTCGCGCGCTGATCGAGAGCAGCTTTCCGGACCATGGCATCCTCGGCGAGGAGCACGGCAATATCGGCCTCGATCGGGAGCTTGTCTGGGTCATCGACCCGATTGACGGGACCCGCGCTTTCATCTCGGGCCTGCCCGTTTGGGGCACGCTGATCGGCCTCTACCGCAACGGCAAGGCCATCATGGGGCTGATGGACCAGCCATTCACCGGCGAGCGCTATTTCGCCGACGGCGAGAAGGCGCTTTATCGCGGCCCGGACGGAGAAAGGGTGCTCGCCACGCGGCCCTGTCACGCGCTTTCGGATGCTGTCCTGTTCACGACTTCTCCGCATCTTTATCAGGGAGCGCTCAAAGAGCGCTTCGAGACATTGCAGGCGAAGGTGCGGCTCTTCCGCTACGGCTGCGATTGTTACGCCTTCGCCTTGCTTGCCGCCGGCCATGTCGATCTCGTCATAGAGTGCGGCCTGAAGCCCTACGACGTCGGCGGGCTCATCCCTCTGATTGAGCAGGCGGGCGGCATCATCACCAATTGGCAGGGCGGACCCGCCGAGATGGGCGGCGAAATCATCGCCGCCGGCAGCCGTGAAGTGCATGCGCGGGCGCTGGAGGTGCTCAAGGGGGATTAGGGCTTTTCCAGTCGGCACGAAAGGCACTAAGCCTCTTCCAGCTGCCGAGGCAGGGAGCCGGGGTCCTCGGCGTCCGCACCGGGCAGGAAAGCGAAGATTGCGGCCATCGCCTGGGCGCGATAGCGGTCGGCCTCCTGCAGGAGTTCGTGCCGCGCACCGTCGATCGGGATCAAATGCCCCGCGCGGAAATTGCTTGCGAGATATTCGACCGGGACATAGGGCACCAGCCTGTCGGCGGTCGGTGCGAGTATGACGGTCGGTATGGTGATTCTCGTCAGATGTTCGTGTCGGAGTACACGCCGCATAGTTGCGAAGGCTTCGCTCAGCCAGCGGGCTGTAGGTGGGCCGACCCGCAATTGAGGACGCGCATCGATGAGTGCCAGGTTGCGGCGGTAGCGGCGGTCATCCGAGGTCAGTACATTGCCCTTGAACTGCGCGCGTTTGTCCCTGTCGGCACTCAGCGGCAGCCTTCCAAGACCGAGCAACCGCATGATGGTCGCGATGGCCGCGATACCCCGTTCGCTGATCGCCTGACCGCCCAGGCCGACGAAGGGGGCGAGCAGAACCATTCGGTCTATGCGGCTTGCAAGCATGGGGGCGAGCGACAGGGCGACGAGCGCGCCCATGGAATGGGCGACGATCGAGAAGGGCAGGCGGGTGTCGGGCAGGACGATTTCATCGAGAAATCTCGTCAGATCGCGCTCGTAATCGGCGAAATGTTCCACATGCCCGCGGGTCCGGTGCGGCGAAAGCCGTTCGGAGCCGCCCTGTCCGCGCCAGTCGAAGGTCGCAACCCAGAAGCCGGCCGCCATGAGCTCGCCGATCGTTTCGAAGTATTTCTCGATCGACTCATTGCGGCCCTGCAGCAGCACGATCGTGCCGCGAATGACGGGCGCTCGCGACTTGAACACCGCGTAGCGGATCTTGCGCTCATCGGCCCCGTCGAAGAAGCCTACCACGGGATCGCCTGGAAGCGGATTTTGCGGCATCGACTGGAGGAGCGTGGTCATGGGAGCGTGGTCATGGAGGCGCGCGTTCATAGGGCCTGGGCCAGTAGCAACATACAGTAGGGATAGGCGGCGGCCCGCCGCCCGTCAAAGAAAAAAGCCGGAAACGGTGGATGAAATCCGGACGATCACCGTTTCCGGCCGCTGAAGGGAGAAGGGACATGTCACTTCAGCCCTGGGGAGACCCCAGTATCTTCCTTCTATCCGAGGGCTGCTGAACGGCGCCCGAACCCATCGTTCATCTATTGTTCAGGAAGGCTGCATGTGCTCCCTCTTGAACTGTTGCGGCGGCGTTCCCATGTCTTCAGCGCGGACGCCGAACAAGGGTCCGTTCACCGGTCGAGCCACAGCCGGAACGGGGTGGCAGGCCAGATATCGCAACCGTTGCTCTTATGGAGGACGACACCATGCGTCACTTTGATTTTTCTCCCCTCTACCGCTCCACGGTCGGCTTCGACCGCCTTTTCACCATGCTCGATAGCCTTGGTCAGCCGGATCAGTCGCAGACCTATCCGCCCTATAATATCGAGCGTACCGGCGAAAATGCCTATCGCATCACCATGGCTGTCGCCGGATTCGACGAAAGCGAGCTCTCTGTCGAAGCGCGCGAAAACACACTGACGATCAAGGGCGAAAAGAGCGAGGAAAAGGGTGAGGAAACCCAGTTTCTCCATCGCGGTATAGCCAAGCGCGCCTTCGAGCGCCGCTTCCAGCTTGCCGACCACGTCGAGATCAAGTCCGCTTCTCTGAAGAACGGCCTGCTCCATATCGATCTTCTGCGTGAGATCCCCGAAACGGCCAAGCCTCGCCGCATCGAGATCAGCGCGGCAGCCTCGCAGCCGAAGCAGATCGAGGCGCAGACCGCCTAAGTCGCCGCATCGACATCGGAAAGAAAAAGACGGCGCTCGAAAGGGCGCCGTTTTCGATTGCTCAGGTGAGCGTTGCCGGAACAGCGGCTCCCTCAAGCTCTGTCGTCTTGGCGGCATAACGCTGCGCGAGCACGGCACAGGCCATAAGCTGGATCTGGTGGAACAGCATGA
This sequence comes from Sinorhizobium medicae, assembly GCF_007827695.1. Taxonomy (GTDB): domain Bacteria; phylum Pseudomonadota; class Alphaproteobacteria; order Rhizobiales; family Rhizobiaceae; genus Sinorhizobium; species Sinorhizobium medicae. The sequence continues at coordinate 126,316 of NZ_VITA01000007.1, forward strand.
CAGGCAGGACGATCATGCCGATGTCCTGTCCCGCGAAGATCGCGCTCGCCATCGGAATGCCGCTCGCAAGGCTTTTCTTCGATCCGCAGAAGGTGATGGCGATTTCGTCGGCCCGGTCGAAACCGAGCAGCCGGCTGCCGAATATGGTGGCCACCAGGACGAGCGCGAGCAGGACGAGCTCGATGGCGATGAGGACCGCCAGGTCGGTCATTGTGAAGACGTGCCACAGGCCGGCCGTGACAGCCTGACTGAAAGCCAGATAGACGACCATCAGGATCGAGCCGCGGTCGACCGGCGCAAGCAGTTTCTTGCGGGCGCGGATCCAGCCGCCGATCCAGGGCTGCAGGAACTGGCCTGCGGCGAAGGGTGCGAGCAATTGCAGAAGGATCTGTTCGATCGCGTCGAGCGATACGCCCCCGTGTCCGCCGGCCGAGAAGATGACGCCGACGAGAAGCGGCGTCAGGAACACGCCGAAAATGTTGGACGCCGATGCCGCGCAGACCGCTGCCGGGACATTGCCGCCGGCCATCGATGTGAAGGCAATGGACGATTGTACGGTCGAGGGCAGAACACAAAGGAAGAGGATGCCGGTATAAAGCGACGGCGGCAGAACCCACGCCGGGACGAAACCGATCAGGAGCCCGAGCAGGGGGAAGAGCGCGAAGGTCGACAACAGGATCGCCAGGTGCAGGCGCCAATGTAGGAAACCGGCGATCACGACGTCGCGTGAAAGCCTTGCGCCATGAAGAAAGAAGATCAGGCCGACACCGATCTTGGTTGCGACGGCGAACCAGTCCGCCGCTGCGCCGTCGATAGGCAGGACCGCGGCGAGAGCGACCGTGAGCAGCAGCAGGATGGTGAAAGTATCTGGGAGATAGCGGCGCATGTCGGATCTTCGAGCAAAAGGATGCTTGCCGAGAAAGCGCATTGTGAAGCAGGATGCAAGAAATAACAGCTATTGCGAATTAGGATAAGCGGTGCTGGATCTCGTGCAATTGCGCAGCTTCGTGGCGCTCGAACAAATGGGAAGCTTCACGCTGGCTGCGGAAAAACTTGGCCTCGGCCAATCCACCGTCAGCCAGCATATCCAGCGGCTCGAAGCGGCACTCGGCCGCAAGCTTGTCACGCGCGATACGCATCGCGTTTCGTTGACGGCCGACGGAGAGGCGCTTCTCGGCTATGCCCGTAAGATGCTCGCAATCGACAGCGAGGTGGAGGCTCTTTTTGCCGAAAGCAGCCTGCGCGGCCGCTTGCGACTGGGCGTTTCCGAGGATTTCGTCACCAGCAGGCTCCCGGGTGTTCTGGAGGATTTCGTACGCACCCATCCGTCGGTCGATCTGGAACTGACGGTCGCGCTCAGCGGGGTGCTGTACCAGATGCAGGACAATGGCGAGATCGACCTCGTGCTGGCCAAGCGGCGTCTCGGCGATGCGCGGGGACAGCTTGTCTACCGCGAGCCGCTGGTGTGGCTCGCGCGCGATCCGGAGCGGATCCTCCGTGATCGGACGTTGCCGCTCATCGCCTTCCCGCCGCCGAGCATCACGCGCAGCGTCGCGATCGAAACGCTCGACCGTCATCGTATCCCATGGAGAATCGTCTGCACCTGCGGAAGCCTGAGCGGGTTGACGGCCGCGGCGCGCGCCGGCATGGGCATTCTCGTCCAGCCGCGCAGCATGGTGCCGCAGGGTCTCAAGGAATTGCCGGCCGGAAACCTTCCGCCGCTTGAAGACGTCGAATTCGTGCTTGTGCCGAGCAAGGGCGCCGACCGCAAACTGATCGCCGCACTCTCCAGCGAGATCCTTTCGAAGGTTCGTGCGCTCTAGAGCCTTTCCTGCTTTATATGGATAACCTCTGATCAGCAGGCGGCGACGAAGCGGTCGACATCCTCGGCGCGCGTCGCAAAGCTGGTGACGAGGCGATAGAGCCCTTCATTGTCCGCCAGGCTGCCCTCGAGATCGTGCGGCACGTCCCAATCGTAAAAAAGGGCGCCCTGCTCCCGCAGCCGGCTCGCCGCCTCTCGTTTCAGCACGACGAAGACCTCGTTGGCATCCGGCGTCCAGGCAAGCCGGCTCTCCGCCGAGGCAGTGATGCCGTCGGCGAGGCGCCGCGCCATTGCGTTGGCTTGACGGGCGAGATCGAGCCAGAGATCTCCGGTGAGATATGCGTCGAACTGGGCGGCCACGAAGCGCGATTTGGAGAAAAGCTGGGCCGATCGCTTGCGCAGGAAATGCATCTGCTGCGCCCTGGACCGATCGAAGAGGACCAGCGCTTCGGCGCACCAGCAACCGTTTTTGGTGCCTCCGAAGGAGAGGAGGTCGACGCCGCGTTTCCAGGTCATCTCGGCGGGTGTCGTTCCGAGGCTGACCAGGGCGTTGGCGAAGCGAGCGCCATCCATGTGCAGCGGCAGTTCGTGGGCTGTGGCGACGGAGCCGATCGACTCGATCTGGTCGAGCGGATAGACGGTGCCGCTCTCGGTTGCCTGCGTGAGAGTCACCGCCATCGGCTGCCCGCCATGGACGTTCTCCTTCGGGAACCGGCGGATCCCGGCCTCGAGTTTCGCCGGATCCATTCTGCCGCGCTCGCCCCCGACCGGGCAGAGTCTTGCACCATGCGAGAAGAATGACGGCGCGCCGCACTCATCGACGTTTACATGCGCCTCGCGGTGGCAAAAAGCGATGCCGCCCGCCCGATTGGCGCTCGAAAGCGCAAGAGCGTTCGCGGCAGTTCCGGTGCCGACGAAAAATACCGCAACGTCCTTTTCGAAAATCTCCGAAAATTTCTTCTCGACCGTCCGGTCGAGTTCGCTCGTGCCATAGGCGGACGCATAGCCTGCCGCATGCGTCACCAGACTCTCGGCAATCGCCGGATGGGCGCCGGCCCAGTTGTCGGAGGAGAAGATCATCGTGAAGTTATCCTGTTTGTATCCAGCCACGCGGGCGCGACAAGTGCGTCGGCGCGACCATAGCCGAGTCCCGACGGCAAGCAAGCGGCTGCGCCCTGTCGTTTGCCACCTTGCAGTGCCAACGGAGACCAGTTTGAAACCAAAATAAAGAAAGCGTCGGATCCTGGTAATTAAATTTCAAAACTGCGCAATTTCCGGCAATGTTCAGCAAAATCTCTGTCACTATTTGCGGCGAAGGCCCTTGCGAAGGTGGGCGCTTTCTGGCATAGAGCGCATGAAATAGGACAGGTTTGCTGTCCTATTTCGGTCTAGGGGCCGGAGCAATCGCCGGAAGGGTCGTGCAAAACGGCAACCGGCGTGGTGCGCGAGGGGTTTCGCCGGATTTCATCCGGTCGTTACGCCTTGGCGTCAGGATGGTCGCGGACATCAGTGCCTGACGAGCCGCGCTTCATTTGCGACCTGATCAGGATCATGCGACGATAACGCCCCGGCTTGCCACCGTGCGAAAGCGCCATGCGGCAATTGCGTGCGGGCCGCGGTATGCCCGGAACTTCCGGGTTCAACAGGAGGGAAAACGATGACGGGTCATTCGCCATCACGACAGATTGGGCTCAACCTCGCACAAGACGCTGCGACGGTTGTGAAAACGCCCGCATTCTCCTCCGGACTGCCGCGAAAACAGGGGCTCTACGATCCGCGGAACGAGCATGATGCCTGCGGCGTCGGCTTCGTCGCGCATCTCAAGGGTGAGAAGTCGCATCAGATCGTGCGCGACGGCCTCTTCATGCTCGAAAACCTGACCCACCGCGGCGCGGTCGGTGCCGATCCGCTGATGGGCGACGGCGCCGGCATTCTCGTCCAGATCCCGGACCGCTTTTTTCGCGAGGAGATGGCGAAGCAGGGCGTTACGCTGCCGAAGGCTGGCGAATATGCCGTCGGCTATCTCTTCATGCCGCGCGACGAGAAGCTTATCGCCCACTTCAAGGACGTGATCAGCGAAGTCGTGGCCGAGGAAGGCCAGATTTTGCTCGGCTACCGTGACGTGCCCGTCGACAATTCGTCGCTGTCCAAGGCGCCGGACATCGCCGCGACCGAGCCGCATCATGTCCAGGTGTTTATCGGCGCCGGCCGCGAGGCAGCCACGAAAGACGAATTCGAGCGGCGGCTGTTCACGCTCCGCAAGGTGATCTCCAACCGCATCTATGCGGAGGCGGACGGGGACGATCTCGGTTTCTATATCGTGTCGCTGTCGACGTCGACCATCGTCTACAAGGGCATGTTCCTCGCCTACCAGGTCGGCGCCTATTACAAGGACCTCGCCGACGAACGCTTCCAGTCGGCGGTTGCGCTCGTACACCAGCGTTTCTCGACCAACACCTTCCCGTCCTGGAAGCTCGCGCATCCCTACCGCATGGTCGCGCATAATGGCGAGATTAACACGCTGCGCGGCAACGTTAACTGGATGGCGGCACGGCAGGCATCCGTTTCCTCGCCGCTTTTCGGCGATGACATATCCAAGCTCTGGCCGATCTCCTATGAGGGCCAGTCGGACACGGCCTGTTTCGACAATGCGCTCGAGTTCCTCGTGCGCGGCGGCTATTCGCTCTCGCATGCCGTGATGATGCTGATTCCCGAAGCCTGGGCCGGCAACCAGCTCATGTCGCAGGAGCGCAAGGCCTTTTACGAGTATCACGCGGCGCTGATGGAGCCGTGGGACGGGCCTGCGGCGGTCGCCTTCACCGACGGCCGCCAGATCGGCGCGACGCTCGACCGCAACGGCCTGCGCCCGGCGCGCTATATCGTCACCAGCGACGACCGCGTCATCATGGCGTCGGAGGCCGGCGTACTGCCCGTCGCCGAGGAAAAGATCGTCAAGAAGTGGCGGCTTCAGCCCGGCAAGATGCTTCTGATCGACATGGAAGAGGGCCGAATCATTTCCGACGAGGAAGTGAAGTCGTCGCTCGCCGGCAAGCATCCCTACCGCCACTGGCTCGACAATACCCAGCTCATCCTCGAAGAGCTGAAGCCGGTCGAACCGCGGGCGTTGCGCCGCGACGTCTCGTTGATCGACCGGCAGCAGGCCTTCGGCTACACGCATGAAGACACGAAGCTCCTGATGTCGCCCATGGCGACGACCGGTCAGGAGGCAATCGGCTCGATGGGAACGGACACGCCCATCTCGGCAATGTCCGACAAGCCGAAGCTGCTGTACACCTATTTCAAGCAGAACTTCGCCCAGGTCACCAACCCGCCGATCGACCCGATTCGCGAGGAACTGGTGATGAGCCTCGTCTCCTTCATCGGCCCGCGCCCGAACATCCTCGATCATGAGGGCATGGCACATGCCAAGCGGCTCGAGGTCCGCCAGCCGATCCTTACCAATGGCGACCTGGAGAAGATCCGTTCGATCGGTCACACCGAGGAACGTTTCGACACCAAGACGCTCGACTTCACCTACGACATTACCCGCGGTGCCGAAGGCATGCCGGAGATGCTCGATCGTCTCTGCGAAAGGGCGGAAGCGGCAGTCAAGGGCGGCTACAACATCATCGTGCTTTCGGACCGGCAGATCGGCCCGGACCGCGTCGCCATTCCGGCGCTGCTTGCCACCGCGGCCGTTCACCACCACCTGATCCGCAAGGGCCTGCGTACGTCGGTCGGCCTCGTCGTCGAATCGGGCGAACCGCGCGAGATACACCATTTCTGCCTGCTTGCCGGCTACGGTGCGGAGGCGATCAATCCCTATCTCGCCTTCGACACGCTCGTCGACATGCACAAGCGCGGCGAGTTTCCGAAAGAAGTCGACGAAAAGGAAGTCGTCTACCGCTATATCAAGGCGGTCGGCAAAGGCATCCTCAAGGTCATGTCCAAGATGGGCATCTCGACTTATCAATCCTATTGCGGCGCGCAGATCTTCGACGCCGTCGGCCTTTCCTCCGAACTGGTCGACAAATACTTCTTCGGTACGGCGACGACGATCGAAGGCATCGGCCTCGAGGAGATCGCCGCTGAGACGGTCGCTCGCCACAAAGCCGCCTTCGGAAGCGACCCGGTGCTTGCCAACACGCTCGATATCGGCGGCGAATATGCCTACCGCATGCGCGGCGAAAGCCACGCCTGGACTCCGGATGCCATCGCCTCGCTCCAGCATGCGGTGCGCGGCAATGCCGAGGACCGCTATCGCGAGTTCTCCGCCATGATGAACGAGCAGGCGAGCCGCATGAACACGATCCGCGGGCTCTTCACGATCAGGGACGCCGAGGCAGCCGGCCGCAAGCCGATCCCTGTCGAGGAGGTCGAGCCGGCGTCGGAGATCGTCAAGCGCTTCTCGACGGGAGCGATGTCCTTCGGCTCGATCAGCCGCGAGGCGCACACGACGCTGGCGATCGCCATGAACCGGATCGGCGGCAAGTCGAACACTGGCGAAGGTGGTGAGGAGAGCGATCGCTATCTGCCGCTGCCGGACGGTTCGACGAACCCGGAGCGATCGGCGATCAAGCAGATTGCCTCGGGCCGCTTCGGCGTCACGACGGAATATCTGGTCAATGCCGACATGCTGCAGATCAAGGTGGCGCAGGGTGCAAAACCCGGCGAAGGCGGCCAGTTGCCGGGTCACAAGGTGGACGCGACCGTCGCTAAGACGCGGCATTCCACGCCGGGGGTCGGCCTGATCTCGCCGCCGCCGCACCATGACATCTATTCGATCGAGGATCTGGCGCAGCTGATCTATGATCTGAAGAACGTCAATCCCGAGGCTGACGTCTCGGTCAAGCTGGTTTCGGAAGTCGGCGTCGGTACGGTTGCGGCCGGCGTCGCCAAGGCGCGCGCCGATCACATCACCATTGCCGGTTTCGACGGCGGCACCGGTGCTTCGCCGCTGACCTCGCTGAAGCATGCGGGCAGCCCCTGGGAGATCGGCCTTGCCGAAACGCAGCAAACCCTGGTGCTCAACGGTCTTCGCTCCCGCATCGCTCTGCAGGTCGACGGAGGTCTGAAGACCGGCCGCGACGTCGTCATCGGGGCACTGCTCGGCGCCGACGAATTCGGCTTCGCCACCGCGCCGCTGATCGCGGCCGGCTGCATCATGATGCGCAAGTGCCATCTGAACACCTGTCCTGTCGGCGTCGCCACACAGGATCCGGTGTTGAGGAAGCGTTTCAAGGGCACGCCCGAGCATGTCGTCAACTACTTCTTCTTCGTTGCCGAGGAAGTGCGCGAACTCCTCGCATCGCTCGGTGCAAGAAAGCTTGACGAGATTATCGGTGCCTCGGACCTGCTCGAACGCGACCGGATGATCGAGCACTGGAAGGCGAGTGGCCTCGACTTTTCGAAGATCTTCCACAAGGTGGAGGCTCCGAAGGAAGCAACCTATTGGACCGAACGTCAGAACCATCCCATTCAGGATATTCTCGACCGCAAACTGATCGAGAAGGCGAAACTGGCGCTGGAGACCAAGGTGCCGGTCGCCTTCGAGGCCGAGATCAAGAATGTCGACCGCTCGGCCGGCGCGATGCTTTCGGGCGCCCTTGCCAAGCGTTGGGGCCACAAGGGGCTGAAGGACGATACGATCCACGTGACCCTCAAGGGCACTGCGGGCCAATCCTTCGGCGCGTTCCTCGCCCGCGGCATCACCTTCGACCTCGTTGGTGACGGCAACGACTATGTCGGCAAGGGGCTCTCGGGCGGACGCATCGTCGTTCGGCCGCCGCAGAACGCGCGGATCGTGCCGCATCAGTCGATCATCGTCGGCAACACCGTGCTTTATGGCGCGATTTCCGGCGAGTGCTACTTCAACGGCGTGGCCGGCGAACGCTTCGCGGTGCGAAACTCTGGTGCCATCGCGGTCGTGGAAGGCGTCGGCGATCACGGCTGCGAATATATGACCGGAGGCGTCGTCGTCGTTCTCGGCGGCACCGGCCGCAACTTCGCGGCCGGCATGTCGGGAGGGGTTGCTTACGTGCTCGACGAGGAGGGCGATTTCGCCCGGCGCTGCAACATGGCGATGGTCGAGCTGCAGCCGGTTCCGGAGGAGGACGACATGCTGGAGAAGCTGCATCACCACGGCGGTGACCTCATGCACAAGGGCATGGTCGACGTCTCGGGCGACATGACGCGGCATGACGAGGAGCGGCTCTACCAGCTCATCTCGAACCACCTCCACCATACCGGCTCTGCGCGCGCCAAGGAGATTCTCGACCACTGGACGGACTACCGGCCGAAGTTCCGCAAGGTTATGCCGGTCGAGTACCGCCGCGCGCTCGAGGACATGGAGCGCATGAAAATGGCGGAAGCGGCCGAGTAACCGGCCCGTCGTGAAAACGGCTCCCGGCCCCTCGCCGGGTCAGAGGCCTTCACGCGCGCTTCAGGCGCGCCTGTTGAGATTGAAGATATCAGGATCATAAGATGGGCAAGGTTACTGGGTTTTTGGAGATCGACCGGCAGGTAGCAAAGTACCAACCGGCATCTGACCGCATCCGCCATTTCCGTGAATTCACAATTCCGATGTCCGATCAGGAAGTGCAGAAGCAATCCGCTCGCTGTATGGACTGCGGCATTCCCTATTGCCACGGCCCGACCGGGTGCCCGGTGCACAACCAGATCCCGGATTGGAACGATCTCGTCTATAACGGCAACTGGGACGAGGCGATCCGCAATCTGCATTCGACCAACAACTTCCCGGAATTCACCGGCAGAGTCTGCCCGGCGCCTTGCGAGGAAGCCTGCACGCTGAACCTCGAAGACGTGCCGGTTGCGATCAAGACGGTCGAGCAGGCGATTGCCGATAAGGCCTACGAGATGGGCTATATCGTGCCCCAACCGGCCGTGACCAAGACCGGCAAGAAGGTCGCCGTCATCGGGTCCGGACCGGCCGGCATGGCGGCTGCCCAGCAGCTGGCGCGCGCAGGCCACGAGGTGCATGTCTACGAACGAGAGTCCAAGCCTGGCGGGCTGCTGCGTTACGGCATCCCGGATTTCAAAATGGAGAAGAACTTCATCGACCGCCGTGTCGACCAGATGCGGGGCGAAGGCGTGACGTTCCATTGCGGCGTCAATGTCGGCGTGGAGGTGGCCATGCAGAAGCTCGTTGATGAAAACGACGCCGTGGTTTACTGCGGCGGCTCCGAGACACCGCGCGACGCTGGCATTCCAGGCGTGGAGTTCGTCGGCGTGCACGACGCCATGCCTTATCTGGTGCAGCAGAACCGCCGGATCGGCCGCGAAAATATCGACAGCGTGGGCTGGCCGTCCGAGCCGATCCTGGCCGGCGGCAAGCACGTCGTCGTGGTCGGCGGCGGAGACACGGCATCCGACTGCGTCGGAACCGCCTTCCGCCAGGGCGCCGTCAAGGTGACGCAGCTCGACATTCGTCCGCAGCCGCCGGAAAAGGAGGACAAGCTCGCCGTCTGGCCCTTCTGGGCGACGAAGATGCGCACCTCCTCCAGTCAGGCCGAGGGTGCGGTTCGCGAGTTCCAGGTTGCGACGCTCGAATTCGTCGGCGACGAGGACGGCAACCTGACCGGGGTCAAATGCTGTCAGGTCGACGAGCGTCGCAAGCCGATCGCCGGTACCGAGTTCATCATCAAGGCCGATCTTGCCTTCATCGCGATCGGTTTCCGTGGCCCCTTCGCAGATAGCGTGCTCAAGGACCTCGGCGACAAGCTGACGCTCAACACCGACCGGCGCGGTTCGACCAATGTCGTTGCCGATGATCGCGACTACAGGACTTCGGTCGACAAGCTGTGGGCGGCGGGCGACATTCGCCGCGGCCAGTCTCTTGTCGTCTGGGCGATCCGCGAAGGCCGGCAGGCGGCACGCGCGATCGACGAGGCGTTGATGGGCTCGACGGTGCTGCCGCGGTAGTTCAGGCGGGCGTCTCCCGACGCGCACCCTTTTTGGCCATTAGACTGTGCCTTCCTGCGACGCCCTCACCCGAGGATGACGGGCTTGAGGTGGGGCGCCGACCTTGAGGATGCGCATCAAGGCGAGAGACAAGGCCGGGGTCGTATTCGGCATAAGCGGCCAAGTTCCTCTTCGACGCTGCCGCGTCAACGGGTGGAACTGCCTGGCGGACCCTGTTTGGCAAGCCGGAAATCGTCGATACGCCCCGGCGGCGCGGCGACCACCTCGCCCTTTTCCACGAGCCGGTCGCGCGGGCTTTTGCCCGTGCTCTTGAGCGGTGTATCGCCGCCGAGAAGGGCGGTGGCACCGTCGAGTTCCGGATCGATGAGGCTGATCGGCTGCGTCTTGATGATATCTTCGTTGGCAAGCGGCTTGCTGACGACAAGATCCTTGAGGCCCTCCGCGCCCGGTACGTCCGTGGCTGCGGCCGCTTCGCCCAGTAGCCTGCGGATATCCCTTTCGACATAAAAAGCCAATTTGCGTTTGCCGGCCTTGGTCAGGTTGATGCCGTCCGATCCCCTTAGCCGGACCTGCTGGCCGTTGATGTCCGAGCCGGTCAGAACGAACTTGCCATCTTCGTCGACGAAACCGTCCCAGATGTCGATGAACTGTCCGCCGACCTTCTCGACCTCCTCGCGGTAGATGCCGTTGAACGTGACCATGTCGGCAGTCATCGAAGTCGATTGAAAGGGCGGCATTCCAACCCAGAGGACCGGGAGTTCGTCCTTCCGCGCAAGGGTCGCCAGCGCGGCGACGCGCTTGCGGTACTCCTCCATCCAGGCATTGGTCCGGAATTTCTCCCGCGTTTCCCCGATCCGCATCAACTGGCGATCATTGGCGCCGAGGCTCACGACGATGACGGCGGGTTTGATTTCCGCGATGTAGTCCGACATGGCCTTCGGCCAGTCGAAATAGTCGTTCCGGACGACGCCGGAAGAACCGTTGGCGCGCGTCTCGATCACGATGCCGGGCGTTGTTTCGAATGCAGCCTTCAATCCGTCACCAAGGCTTCCGGCAACGAAGTCTCCGACGACGAGGACCTTTTTGGCGTTGGGAGATTTCTCCACGACGACTGGCGGCGGCGGTGGTGCCGCGACTGGCCGTGCCTTGGACCGGCTCGGGCGCGACTGCCGCGTTTCGGACGGTTGCGGGCGGCGCTTCTGTATGCGCTGCGGGCGGGGCTGACGCCGAAAATCGTACTGGTCCTGATGGTAGACGCGCCTTTGCGGCGTGAAGACACCGAAAAGCCTTTGCAGCACGTTGCGCCGGGGTACGGGCTCCTGTGCCTCGGCGGCGGTGGCAAAGAGGCCGGCGGCTATCATTGCTATTGCGCCGATCATGACCGGAGCCAGTCGCAGCAGACGCAGTCCCTTTCCCCGGTATCGGGTCGTCATCATGATCATTTCACCGCCGAATGCAGACAATCCCGGAAGCATACGCCAAATCACGGCGATTGGCACCGTTTGTTGGGAAACCGCCGTGACCGGGAAAAAAGCGACAGGTGCGTTTACCGGCGCAGGGCGCGCAGGAGATGCTGTGTCGGCTGCCCGTCCGGTTTCAGGCCGTTCTGTGCCTGGAACGCCTCGATCGCGGCCTTCGAACCCGAGCCGAAATTGCCGTCGACTTCGCCATCGTAATAGCCGAGTTCCTTCAGCCGGTTCTGCAGCTCGAACTTTTCGCTGATGTCGAGCGAGCCGTCCGGACGCGGCCAGCGCTGCTGCATGCCCGCATAACCTGCGATCTGATCGGCAAGGAGGCCGACGCCGAGCGCGTAGGAGTCGGAGGCGTTGTAGCGCTTGATGACGAAGAAATTCTTGGTCACCAGGAAGCCGGGGCCGTTGCTGCCGCCGGGCATTTTCAGGACCGCACGCATCTTCGAATTGCTGAAACCCTTACCATTCGGGCGGGCAAAGCCAAGGGCTGCCCACTGGCCAAGCGTTTTCGTCTGGCCTGAATATTGCGCCGCATTTGCCGGCGGGACGATCTCGTAACCCCAAGTCTCGCCCGATCTCCATCCGTTCTTTCGCAAGAGATTGGCAGCCGTCGCCAGGGCATCCGGCACCGAGTTCCAGATGTCTCTATGTCCGTTCCCGTCGGCGTCGACGGCATAGAGCAGGTAGCTCGTCGGAATGAACTGCGTGTGCCCCATGGCACCCGCCCAGGAGCCCGTCAGTTCTCGCGGGGTGATATCGCCGCTCTGCAGGATCTTCAATGCCGCAATAAGTTGTGTACGGGCGAATTTGGCCCGCTTCTTATCGGCATAGGCAAGCGTCGCCAGCGCCCGCGGCACGTAATGCAGCCGATCGTCTTTTTCGAGGATCGCGCCGTAATTCGATTCCATAGACCAGATGGCCAGCAGAACGGACTTGTCGACGCCGTAGTGCCGCTCGAGAGCGTTGAGCGTGCGTGCATGCTTCGCCGCCATTTCCTGTCCCGTCCGCTTGGTGTACGGATTGACACGGGCGTCGATATACTCCCAGATCTTGTGCTTGAACTCAGGCTGATAGGCCGCCTTCTCCAGCACGGCCTGATCAGGCGTCTTCACACCGGCAAAGGCCTTGCGATAGGTTGCCTGGCTGATGCCGCTCTTGGCAGCCGTCGCATAGAAGTTGTTGATCCAGTTTTGAAAACCTTGATCCGCGCGCGCTGGCGACGACCCAAAAGCGGCGGCAACGACGAGAGCGGCGGCTATATGTCGGAAGAACGTCCTGCGGTTTGTGCTCATCTGCTGTCGGTTCCGTTTCTCGGTGGAGCGTTCAGCCAGCGTTCATGCCGGACCAACTACTCCGAGGTTCGCAATTTGCCCGCACCAGGCCACTGGAAAGGGGCAGTATGCGGTTCTTCTAGAGACCGGACGGCGTGTGCCGTACCTGGTCGATGGAGAAGCCTACAGAAACGAAGTCAACAAAGTCTTTACCATGAAAAAACCGAGTCGTCTTCCTTCGCAAAAAATTGGCAATCGGCGACTAAATCAATTCAATTCCACCGTTTCAGGCTAGACTGAGAAGCACTGCAAGGAGGTGCCAATGACCGATAAGCGTAAAGTCCGCAAAGCCGTTTTCCCCGTCGCAGGCCTCGGGACGCGTTTCCTTCCCGCGACCAAGGCGGTCCCGAAGGAGATGCTGACGGTGGTGGACAAGCCGGTCATCCAATATGTTGTCGATGAAGCGCTGGAAGCCGGAATCGAGCATCTGATTTTCGTGACCGGCCGGAGCAAGGCCGTCATCGAGGATTATTTCGACATTCAGGTCGAATTGGACCAGACGCTGCGCGAGCGCAACAAGAAGGCGGAGATCGAGCTCCTCGAAGCCATGCTGCCGAAGGCCGGCACCACGAGCTTCACCCGCCAGCAGGCGCCGCTTGGCCTCGGACATGCGGTCTGGTGCGCCCGCGAGCTCGTCGGCAACGAGCCCTTCGCGCTGCTCTTGCCCGACATGATCATGAAGGGAGAGAAGGGCTGCCTGAAGGGAATGGTCGAACTCTATGAAGAGAGCGGCGGCAACGTCGTCGCCGTCGAGGAATGCGCGCCCGACCAGGCGCACAAATACGGGATCGTCGGAGTGGGCGAGACCGTCGGCGACGGCTTCAGGATCACCAGGATGGTCGAGAAGCCGGCAAAGGGGACGGCTCCGTCGAATTTCTTCATCAACGGCCGCTATATCCTGCAGCCGGAGATTTTCCCGATTCTGGAAACGCAGGAACGCGGCGCCGGCAATGAGATCCAGTTGACCGACGGCATGGTGAAGCTCGCAGAAGCACAGGCCTTTGCCGCCTATCACTTCCGCGGCGATACCTATGATTGCGGCGCCAAGGACGGTTTCATTCTGGCCAATGTCGCCTTCGCTCTCGAGCGCGGCGACATCCGCCCCACGGTCGAGGGACCGCTCAAGACGCTGCTTCAGGGCCTGAAGTGATTATCGATCAGATGACCGGCCGCGCCAGGAGGCGCGGCCTCTCCGGAGAGGCAAAGCGACACGTCATCGCCGCAGCGTCAGGCCGACGCCGACGCGCGTGGTGTCGCTCGATGCGCCCTGATCCCTGTTCGTGCGCTCGTAGCTGAGGTCTCCGGTGAGCGCGAGATAGCGGCTCATGTCCCAGGTGAGTCCGGCGCCGGCTCGCCAGGCGGTCTCGTCCGAGGCCGTGGCGTCGGAAGGGAAATCGCGCCAGGTGACGCTGTTCGAAAGCCGCCCGACGAGCGTCGAACGCAGCTGCTGCGTGACCACATTGGTCAGCTCGTAGTTGATCGATCCCGCCTCGCCGGGTGTAGTCGACGGATCGACATAGGTCAGCATGCCGAACAGAACGTCGGTCCCGCGGTGAGGCGACCAGTTGACGCGGCCGTCGAGCGAAACGCCGCCCAAGTCCTCGAGACGTCGATCGTCGAAGCGAAAGGTCTCGTAACCGAGCGCCAGTTCCCCGTTGAGCTTCTCGCCGAAATCCACCTCCATGCCGGCCCGGCCGGCATAGCTCTCGTAGGAACGCTCGAAGCCGAACGTATCCCGGCGCAGGTCATAGACCGACTTGCCGGCGGAGGCCTCGAGAAAGGGGATCAGCGCTGGCGAAAGCTCGTAGCCTATCCGCGCGGTCAGCGTTGCGAGGTTGCGGTCGCGATCCTCCTGGGAAAGCGTCCTGCCATCGTCAAGGTCGACATTGCCGTAGGTCCTGCGCTCGAAGTCCACGCCGACCGCGCCGCGAATGAGACCGAGGTCGCGCTCGATCGCGGCGCCGAGGCGATAGGTATCGACGCCGGATTGGGTTTCGGCATCGGCAATGGCGTTCGGATCGTTCGCGTCCTCGCGTTCGAAGCTGTAACCTGCTCTCAGCCTGGCCGTGGTTTCCTCTCCAAGGTCCAGGCGCAGTTCGGCATTGACGTCGGCACGCGGCTCTTCTTCGCCTTCTCCGGATATATTGTCCTGGATCACGCCTTCGCCGGTCACGCTCAGCTGGTGGCGGGACCAGTCGGAGGTGAGCGACCCCTTGAGCCCGGTCTCCATGAAACTCCGGCTTTCGCTGCTGCCGCCGTTCTTCTGCCGTTCGTGGTTGAATGTCTCGCTGAGCGCCGGCTTCAGAACGAAGGTCCCGATGCGAATGCCGGGTGCCTGACCGTCATCCGGATCGATGCGCCTGCGCAGCCTGTCGATCGTTTCCTCGCGCCGGTTGAGGCGGTTGAAGTCCTCGTCGAGGGCCGGCGACAGATCGGTGCCGGCAACGGCGCCGGTCGCCTGCGGGTCGATGATGGCGGGAATCGGCTGGTCTGCAGGGGCGAGGCTTTGCGCGCTCGCTGGTGCACAGGTAAGGAAGGCGCAGCCCGCAAGCAGCCATGCTGGCGACTTCACACGCAAGGCGCCCGACATCGTCGAGCGTGAGATATTGGGCACCATGCGCCGTCTGTCCGCAAATTTGATTGCAATCGTTTCGCAATCGTAAAGGCGCGTGGTTAATCAATCGTTTCTGTACAGCCGCTCGGAACGCGGTTTTTCCGGCGTGCTCAGACCGGTTCGACGGTCAGATGCCGCCCGCTGCTCGCAACGATGCGGACACGCGTCCCTACCGGAAGATCGGGCCCCTCGACGGCCCAGGTCGTGTCGTCGAGCCGGACGCGTCCGCGGCCTTCCGCGATCGGCTGCTCGAGCACGGCCGTACGCCCGACGAGGCTTTCCCCGCGCCTGTTGAGCAGCGGCTCGTCGCTTTCGGCAGATGAGGAGACGAAACGCCGCCCGATGAGGACGGAAGCGACCGAAAGCAGCGCGAAGGCGACGAACTGAAGCTGCCAGCTCCAGAACGGCGCCTCCCAGAAGAACAGCGAGAGAGCTCCAGTGACGAGGGCGGCAAGCGCGATCCAGACGAGGAATACGCCGGGCAGGGCCAGCTCCGCGGCAAGGAGCAGGAGGCCGAGTACCCACCAGCTCCAGGGACCGAGCTCAAGGACGATGCGCTCGATCATGAGCGATCCTCCGGCTTTTCCAGGGGAAGGGAGGGGCCGGTTCTGGGCGTGGACTGCCGTTGACGCTGGGACGCCGCCGCGGCGTCCCCGAAAACTTCCCGCGCAATCGCGCCTATTCCGCCGAGAGAACCGATGAGCGACGAGGCTTCCATCGGCATCAGCACGATTTTCTGGTTGTTCGCCGTTCCGATCGCGGCCAGGGCCTCGGTGTATTTTTGCGCGACGAAATAGTTGATCGCCTGCACGTCGCCGGCGGCGATCGCCTCGGAGACCATCCGGGTCGCCTTGGCCTCCGCCTCCGCCAGACGTTCGCGCGCCTCCGCCTCGCGATAGGCTGCCTCGCGTTGACCCTCGGCTTGAAGGATCGCCGATTGCTTCGCACCTTCGGCACGCAGGATCTGCGCATTTCGGGAGCCCTCTGCCTCGAGCACCTGCGCGCGCTTCTCGCGTTCGGCCTTCATCTGCCGGGCCATAGCGTCGACCAGGTCCTTCGGCGGTGCGATGTCCTTGATCTCGATGCGGGTAATTTTGATGCCCCAGGGATTGGCGGCCTCATCCACGACGTGGAGCAATCGATCATTGATCGTGTCACGGTTCGACAGCAGCTCGTCAAGATCCATCGATCCCATGACGGAACGAATATTGGTCATCGTCAGGTTGAGGAGTGCGTTTTCCAGGTCGGCGACCTGATAGGCCGCCTGCGCGGCATTCAGAACCTGATAGAAGGCGACCGCATCCGCGGATACGCTTGCATTGTCCTTGGTGATGACCTCCTGCGTCGGAACATCGAGCACCTGCTCCATCACGCTCAACTTCGACCCGATACGATCGATGAAGGGAATGATGAGATTCAGTCCCGGTTCCATCGTCCGTGTGTAACGCCCGAAGCGTTCGACCGTATAGCGGTAGCCCTGCGGCACGGTCTTGATCCCGGCGAAGAGCACGAGAATCACGACAACCACGAATGCAACGACTGCGATGTCCATGCCGCCCATGACAGCCCCTCCCTTTTGCAACTCCAACGTTCGGAGTCGCGCCCGAAACATCAGGTGGCGATTCGCGACGACAATTCAAGCAGGCGTGCGACTGTCCGGCACGAATGCGTCAGGGGCCATCATAGGCATCCAGGCGGCGGGTTGCCTGATAGAGGTTCGCCTGCCTGCGGGATAGTGCGGCCCATGCCTGTGCAGCGGCAGGCCGCGGGTCGATCTGTTCGGCAAGCCGTGACATGGCGCCGGCGGCCTCGCCGAAATGCCCGTACCAGCCGGCACCTATCGCAGCAGACATGCCGGCGCCGAGTGCGGAAGCCTCGTTGGAAAGGCTGCGTATGACGGGGAGTCCGCTTGCGTCGGCGATCATCTGCCGCCAGAGGGCGCTACCGGCGCCACCGCCGATGACGAAGATCCGGTCGGCCGCCACGCCCATCGATTTCATCTCGGAAAGAGACCGGACGAATTCAAGCGTGATGGCCTCCATGGAGGCACGGTAGAGATGGTCCATGCCTGTCTCCGGACCCATGCCGCTGAAGGTAGCTCGGGCATCCGCGTCCCAGTGCGGATCCATGCAGCCCATGAGATAGGAGCAAACGGTGACTCCGCCGGAGCCGACATCCAGGCTGGCGGCCTCCGCTTCGAGCCGTTCGAAAATAGCCGGATCGGACCGGCCGCCGGCAAAGGTGTCCAGCAGCCAGTTGACGAAATAAGCGCCGCCGCGCTGGCAGCTTTCGAGCAGGTAGCCTTCGCCGCTTGGCGAGACCAGCGTGCGCCAGTAGCGGCTGAGCTTGCGCGTCGGCGTCCAGCAGCCGCCGACCACTGCCGTGCCGAGATTAAGATAGACGACCCCCGGCTCGATCACATTGACGCCGAGCCCCGCACAATGTCCATCACCGCCGCCGGCATAGACCGGCACGCCCGCGGCAAGCCCCGTCGCGGCCGCGGCGTCCGCAGTCACGCGGCCGATCAGCGTGCCGGGCCGGTGAAGCGGCGGCAGCTTGCTGAGAGGAATATCGAGATGATCGAGAATTTCGCGGGACCATTGCTTCGCCTCGATGTCGAGGATGCCGAAAGGGTCGGCGCTCGTCCAGCTTGCAGCGGCTTCACCCGTCAGCTTCTGTGTCAGGAAATCGTGTACACTCAGGATCTGCGCCGCGCGGTCGAGCAATTCCGGCTCATGCTGGCGATAGTAACGAAGGCGATATACGCACGGAATGACGTCGATCGGCTTGCCCGAGATCGCATGCAGGCGCTCGCTGCCGAATTCATCGGCGAACGGCTGCACGATGTCCTGCGCCCGGCGGTCGAGCCAGAGGGTTGCCGGGCTGAGCGGCTTCCGGTCCACGCCGAGAAGAACCATTGTTTCGCGCTGGTTGGATATTGCGACACCGTCGACGCGGTGAGAATCGATCTGGCGCAGGAGCGAGGACAGGGCGTCGCAGGCGGCCGACCACCAGTCCTCGGCGTTCTGCTCCGCCTTTAGTGGATGCGGCGTCGAAATGCGGTGCGGTGCACGGCCTTCGGCCCGCGGTGTGCCATCGGCCGTCCAGGCGACTGCCTTGACGGATTGAGTCGATGAATCCAGGCCGATGACATAGCGTTCGTCCGGCTGCATTGCGTACCTCCTCCGCGACGCAAGACCACGCGGTCCTTCCGTCCTCCTCAGACCGCAGCGCATGCGGCGGCCTTCCTCCCTTTCCGTCGGGCGCCGGTCTCGCCTGCCGGCAGCCCATCACTCCGCCAGCAACGCCTCTCCCGTAGCGATGTCTGTCACGAAATGGGTGGCGTAGCCTGCTTCGAGCGTGGCGGTGATCGCAGCGATTTTAAGCGCGCCACCCGCAACGCAGATTCGGCTCTCCACCTGCTTCAGTTCGTCGAGCGAGATGCCGACCATGCGCTCGTCGTGGTCGCCGCCGATCGCAGCGCCATGCGCATCGATGAAGCGCCCGATAATCACGGCGGTGGCGCCGCGCGCGACGTAATCGTCGATCTCCTCCTGGCTGGCGATGCCGGATGCCCGCACGGTGCTCTTCGGACCGATGTCGCCGACGCCGAAGAGAATGCGATTGGTCGAATGGACCAGCTCCATCTGCTTCCGGAGCACGGGTTCATTGAGCAGCGCCGCCTTCAGTTCGCGTGTCGACAGCACGGCGGGTGCCAGGAGGTTGACGCAGCGCGCATGAATGCGGTTCGAAAGCAGCGAAGTGCAGAGTTCGGGCGAGAAATTCGGTTCTCCGGTCGAGCTGCCGGAGACCTGAACGACAGTGAGGTTGCCGACCGGCCGCGGCAACGAAATTCGGTCGGCGACGGCGAGCACTGTGCGGCCCCAGGCAACGCCGATCGTATCTCCATCCTCGATCTGGTCGGCCAATACCCGCGCACCGGCGTCGCCGAGCCTTCGCGACAGGCTTTCCTCATCGCTGTTGGGGATGACGAAGGCGCCCTGAAGGTTGAATTTCTCCATCAGAGCGCGGGCGACACTGGTGCGGCCACCGGCCTTGGGATTGATGTTGACCGAGACGATGCCGCGCTCGCGCGCTTCTTGCAGATAATTGACGATGGTTGCGCGAGATACGTTGAGCTGCTTGGCGATCTCGCTCTGCGTCATCTGATCCGCATAGTAGAGCCATGCGGCCCACATCACGGCGTCATCGAACTCCGTGGGCACGCTTTTCGCCGATTCGTCGCCAGCCCTGGCTGAACTCTTCTCTCTTGCCATTTGGCTATCTGGCAGAGGCGGGTGGCATTTGTCAATCATCTCTGGCAAGTGTATTGACATATGCCAACAGGTGTTGTCACATGCTATCCAGCAGTAGAAAACGGACCAGCGAATGGAAACGTCAAGGCAGCAGACTATCGCCGCGGATGCGCCGGAAGGGGGCTGGACGACCCTCATCGACGACATCCTCGCCGGCAACTGGGTCAATCCCGAAACGGGTAGCCCGGCAACGGTTCCCTACGAGAGGATCGTCATCGAAGAGAGCCTCGACGGCGCGGAGGCCGATCTCGTCGCCAGCCTCCGTCTCGGGGAGCGCTTTACGGTCGTCGCCGACGAACGCACCTGGGATGCGATGGGCGGGCGCGTCGCATCGGCTCTGAAAAGCCTGGGTCCGGTCGATACCGTCATTCTCGACCATCCGCACGCCGACATGGCAGCCGTGAACGATCTCGACGAGAGGCTCGCGAAAGCCGACGCCGTGGTCGCGGTGGGGTCCGGCACAATCAACGATCTCTGCAAATTCGTCACCGGACGTACCAACCGCCGTTACGCAATCTTCGCCACGGCCGGCTCGATGAACGGCTACACGTCCACGACAGCCTCCATCACCCTGGAAAACGGCCTCAAGGTCTCGCTGCCGTCCCATGCGCCGGCGGGCTTCTTCGTCGATCTGGCGGTCAACGCCGCAGCACCGCGCCATCTTTCTGCTGCGGGTTTCGCCGATTGCCTCGTCCGCTCCGTCGCCCAGATCGACTGGTGGATGTCGCACCGGCTGATCGGCAGCGTCTATTCGAGCGTGCCCTATATGATTCAGGACGCCGACGAGCGGGCCCTGAATAGCTGTGCGGCCGGTATTGCCCGAGGGAGCATCAGCGCGAACGGTTATCTTCACCGTGTGCTGACGCTTTGCGGCTTGGGTGTTTCCTTCACGGGCATGTCGAACCACGGCTCGATGGGCGAGCATCAGGTCTCCCACTATATCGACTGCTTTGCCGGCGAGGGACATCCGGGCACGCTCCACGGCCAGCAGGTCGGCGTCGCAACGCTCACCATGGCGCGGCTGCAACGCATCTTTCTCGACAGCGACAAGCCGCCGGTCATCGGCCCCACACGGATTGACCCTGCGGACATGGCCCGGCGCATGGGCGATGACATAGCCGCCCAGTGCTACGCCGAAATCCAGCCGAAGATTTTCGATGAACGATCTGCCGCCGAGATGAATGAAAGGCTCGCCGAGCTCTGGCCTACGCTGCGCCAGGAACTCGAGGCTTTCGCGCTGCCGGTAGCTCAGATGGAGCAGCTCTTGCGGGATGCCGGCGGCCCGATGACGGCGGCCGAACTCGGCCTGTCGGGCGGTTTCTACCGCGAGGCCGTGCTGCACTGCCGCGAAATGCGCAACCGTTACACCTTCCTCGATATTGCCGCCGACACGGGCATGCTCGAGGATTTCGTTGCCGGGGAGGCGTAAGGCGATGCGGGCGGTTGCCGAGATGCCGACCGAAATCGCTGCCCGTATCACGGTGCTTTTCGCCGACATCGACGATACGCTGACCAATGAGGGGCGGCTGCCGGCCGCGGCATATGACGCCGTGGAACGCCTCACGGAAGAGGGGATCTCGGTGGCTCCGATTACCGGCCGGCCGGCCGGCTGGTGCGATATGATCGCGCGTATGTGGCCGGTCGCGGGGGTCGTCGGTGAAAACGGCGCCTTCTATTTCGCCTACGACCAGGCGCAGCGCCGAATGCGTCGCAGCTTCGCAATCGCCGATGTACAGCGCGCGGCCGACCGCGAGAGGCTTGCCGAAGTGGGCACCCGCATCCTCTCGGAGGTGCATGGGGCGGCGATCTCCGCCGACCAGCTCTACCGTGAGGCCGACCTCGCCATCGATTTCTGCGAGGATGTTCCTGCACTTCCGGTTTCCGACGTGGAGCGCATCAAGCGCATCTTCGAGGAGGAAGGTGCTACTGCCAAGGTCTCTTCCATCCATGTCAACGGCTGGTATGGGGCTTATGACAAGCTGACCATGACCCGCCGTTTTGCCGCCGATATCCTCGGCGTAGATATCGACAGCGAGCGCGATAGGATCGTCTTCGTCGGCGACAGCCCGAACGACGCGCCCATGTTCGGCTTCTTTCCCAATGCCTGTGGCGTTGCGAATGTTCTCGCCTTCAGGGGCCGCATCGATGCGGAGCCGGCCTATGTGGCCGCACGCGAGGGCGGGCACGGCTTCGTCGAAGTGGCGAACCGCATCCTCGACGCGCGGTCGGGAAAGCACGCGGCATGACGGGCGCGCTTTTCGACATTGCCGTTATCGGCGGCGGCATCAATGGAGCAGGGGTGGCCCGCGATGCGGCCGGGCGCGGCCTGAAGGTGTTGCTTGCCGAACAATCCGATCTTGGCTCAGCCACCTCCTCGGCATCCACCAAACTCATTCACGGCGGCCTGCGTTATCTCGAACATTACGAGTTTCGGCTGGTACGCCACGCTCTGAAAGAGCGCGAACAGCTCTGGGGAATTGCGCCCCATATCATCTGGCCCTTGCGGTTCGTGTTGCCGCACCGCAAGGGTCTGCGACCGGCCTGGCTGCTGCGGCTCGGCCTCTTCCTCTACGATCATCTGGGCGGACGCAAGCTTCTGCCGGGTACAAAGACGCTGCGGCTGAAGAGCCACCCCGCCGGAGAGCCGTTGCGCGACGTCTCGGCGATCGGCTTTGAATATTCCGATTGCTGGGTGCAGGACAACCGGCTTGTCGTGCTCAACGCGCGGGATGCGGCAATGCGGGGTGCGGACATCCGTGTGCGCACCCGTTGCGTCGCGGCGCGCCGCGAGGGCGGTCTCTGGCAATTGTTGCTTGAAGATACGCAATCCGGCTTGAAGAGCGAAGCTGCGGCCCGCGCTCTGGTCAACGCGGCGGGCCCCTGGACCGACAAGATCGCGTCCGATGTTGCCGGCATCGGCGCTTCGGGCCGCGTACGCCTCGTACAGGGCAGCCACATCGTGGTCAAAAAGCTCTACGAGCACGATCGCTGCTATATCTTTCAGAATCCGGACGGTCGCATCTTCTTCGCCATTCCCTATGAAGAGGACTTCACCCTAATCGGCACGACGGACAGGGACTACAAGGACGCTCCCGAGGCGGTCGCGGCCTCCGCGGAGGAAGTCGACTATCTGCTTGCGGCAGCATCGTCCTATTTTCGCACCGATCTCACTGAAGCCGACGTCGTTTGGACTTATTCCGGCGTCCGCGCCCTCTTCCACGACGGCGCCGCCAACGCGCAGGAGACGACCCGCGACTACGTGCTGCAGCTCGATCGGCCGGGGACGCAGGCGCCGATGCTCTCCGTTTTCGGCGGCAAGATCACCACCTATCGCTGCCTCGCGGAGGACGTGCTGGACAAACTCGCCGCGATCTTTCCGGACTGGAACAGGCAGCGAGGCTGGACGGCGACGCAACCGCTGCCGGGCGGCGCCTTTCCGGCCGGAGCGGCTGATGATCTCGCAAGGGCCATTCACGGCGAGCATCCCTACCTTACCGTGCGGGAGGCGCGCCGGCTTGTACGCCATTACGGGCTCGAGGCACGAGAGATTCTCGGCAAGGCGCAGGATCGCGCCGATCTCGGCCGTGATTTCGGCGGATCCATGACCGAGGCGGAAATCGCCTTTCTGATGGAGCGGGAATTTGCATTGACCGCTGCCGATGCGGTCTGGCGGCGTACGAAATCCGGCTTGCGGATGACGAGCGAGGAGATCGGGGCGCTTGACCGATACATGCAGGAGCGGCGCGGAGCCGGCGAGACCAGGCGCGCCGCCGGATAGACTTGCCGCTCCCTGAAACGGGGGGCGGGTGGGTGAGGGGAGACGCCGGCGGTATCCGGATCGTCGCCGAATTATTGGAGGAACCGACCACAGGCGGGAGGACGCCGGCGGTGAGGTCCCCGGGAGGAGAAGGCAATGTCCATTGCACAGGTGAAACGCATCGCGATCTCGGACTCGCCGTGGCCGTGGCTCCTGCCGCTGATCGCGCTCCTCGCCGTCTTCACCATCTATCCCTTCATCTACAATGTGTGGCTGAGCTTCCACGAATTTGTGCCGAAGAGCCGCGGACTGAAGTTTGTCGGCTTCGCCAATTGGGTACAGCTGTGGAACGACGGCCGTTTCTGGGGCGCACTTGGCGTCACCTTCCTCTATTTCGCCGTGGCCCTGACGATCGAGATCATCCTCGGCATGGCGATAGCGCTACTCCTGGACGCCGAACTGCCGGGCTTCGCAATGCTGCGCGCAGTGCTTTCGATGACGCTGGTCATCCCGCCGGCTATCGCCGGCATGATGTTTCTCCTGATGGAGGATTCGCAGTTCGGGGCGCTCTCCTATCTGCTCGGCCTCGTCGGGCTGCTCGACAAGGCAACGCCCATGCTCGCCACCTCCTCGCTGGCGCTGATCGGCGTGCTGATCGCCGAAATCTGGCAATGGACGCCGTTCATGGTGCTGATCTTCATGGCCGGGCTGCGCTCGCTGCCGGCCGAGCCCTATGAGGCGGCGATGATCGACGGTGCCTCGTCGTTGCAGATGTTCCGCCGGCTGACGCTGCCGATGATGTCGCGCGTCATCGCCGTGGCGGTACTCCTGCGCGGCATCGATCTCTTCCGCGTCTTCGATTACGTCTTCGTGATGACTTCGGGAGGGCCGGGCACAGCGACCTATACCGTCAGCCTCTATGCATGGCAGCAGACCTTCTCGTTCCTGAAATGGGGCTACGGGGCCACGCTGAGCCTGACGAGCCTGGTCATCGTCATGGTCATGGCCAACATATTCATCCGCGTTGCAAAGGTGAGGTGGTAACATGCAACAGAGCGCTCTCGCCCGCACGCTGCGCACCATTGCCGGTTGGCTCGTCGTCGGGGCATTCTTTTTCCCGATCTACTTCTGGACCTCGGTCGCCTTCCGCGACGCCAAGGACATTTTCAACTGGCCGCCGATCTTCTTCAATTTCCAGCCGACGGTGAGGAATTTCGAGCAGGTCTTCGGCATCTCGCTGGGCTTCGGTTACGGCAGCCAGGAAGCCGTGACGCCCGGCGGCGGCAACTTCTACATGGGGCCGCGCCTTTGGGACTCGATCGTCGTCGCATCTTTGTCGACGGTGCTGGCGATCGTGGTTGCGACGCTTGCTTCCTATGCTTTGTCGCGCATGCATTTCCGCGGCCGCCATGAATTCGTCAACTGGGTGCTGTCGACCCGCATGATGCCGCCAGTAGCGGTGGCGATCCCGATGTTCTTCATCTTCAAGCAGTTCAACCTGCTCGACACCTATGTCGGCGTCATACTCGTGCATGGTCTCATGAACCTGCCTCTGGCGGTGCTGCTCCTGAAGAGCTTCTTCGACGACATCCCCGCGGAGATCGACGAGAGCGCGCTGCTCGACGGCGCGTCGCGCTGGACGATCTTCCGCCGCATCGTGCTGCCGATGGCCAAGGGCGGCATAGCCGCTACCGCGGTGCTCTGCTTTATCTTCTCATGGACGGAGTTCCTCTTCGTCCTGACCTTGACGCAGACGGGTCTGAAGACCGTGCCCGTCGTGTCGTCGACCTTCGTCACATCGATCGGAACCGCCTGGGGCAACATGGCCGCCCTCGGTGCGGCGGCGATCGTGCCCGCCTTCATCGTGGTCCTGCTCGTTCAACGCCATCTCGTGCGTGGTCTGACGATGGGGTCTCTGAAGCAGTGAGAATGCGGCGCCTGCGCCGACAACAGGAGAGATCGGGGCCACTTCCGGCGTCGATCGAGGAGGAGAGACATGAAAGAGAAAGACAGAAAGTTTTATCTCGCGTCTGTGACCGACCGCTTCGTCCGCGGCCAGATGGACCGCCGCAGCTTCCTGCGTACGGCCGGTACGCTCGGCCTCGGCGCAACCGCGCTCGGGATGGGCTTCGGCAGCCGGCCCTTCGGGGTGAGCCGGGCGCTTGCCCAGGAACAGCTCGAGCCGTCCGCCGAAGTGATCTCCTGGCTCAAGGACGTCGCCAAACCGTTTGCGGGGACGACGCTGAAGCTGGCGACGGAATCGACCCCGCCGTCGAACGCCATCAACTCCCAGCTTAAGAAATATTTCGAGGAAGCGACCGGCATCAGGGTCGAGATCGAGGTCCTGCCGCTTGAGCAGGTTCTGCAGAAGCTGACACTCGATGTCGCCTCCTCACTTGGCAGCTATGACCTCTACTATATCGACCAGAGCTGGTCGGCATCTTTCAGCCAGGACGTGTTCGATCCGCGCGAGCAGCTTCAGGAAAAGCCGGATCTCGCCATGCCGAACTACAATATCGATGACTTCATGCCTGCGCTCGTCGACGGGATCGCCAAATACGAGGACCGTTGGGTCGGCGTACCCTACGACATCCCCATCTTCATCATGATCTACCGCAAGGACATCTACGAGAAGCTCGGCCTCAAGGCTCCGGCAACATTCGAGGATCTGCTGAACAATTCCGTCACCATCACCAAGGAAATGGGACCGAACCTCTATGGCTACGCCGGTCAGATGAAGTCCGGCCACTACGCGCTGGAATGCGAATGGACTTCCATGCTCTGGGGCAATGGCGGCTCGATCTTCAATGCCGACAAGAAGTTCGTGGGCAATGACGAGCGGGGCATTGCCGCGCTCGACTACTATACCAAGCTCAAGGAAACCATGCCGCCGGGCGTGGATCAGTGGACCTGGGACGGTCAGGGCCAGGCGATCGCTCAGGGCGTTGCCGCCTCGATGCTTTCCTGGGGCGAGTTCTTCCCCTACTTCGACGATGCCAGCCAGACCAAGGTTTCCGGCCTCTGCGAGGCGGTCGTTCCGCCGCAGCCGGTGGCGCTCAGGAAACCCGAAGAATGCGGGTATGGCGAAATTCCCGGCACCGGCCACCAGGGCGGCTCGTCACTCGCGGTGTCCAGATACTCCAAGAGCCCGGATGCGGCATGGATCTTCATGCAGTGGGCGACTTGCGCCGACACGCAGGCCCTCATCACCACGCTCGGCGGCGGTACCGGCCCCACCCGCGCCTCTGTCTATGACGACCCGCGCGTCAAGGCAAATGCCCGCGTCGGCGCCGGCACGACCCGCCACCTGTCGGTCGTCCGCGAGACCATCGACAAATATATGGGCTCGGAGCCGGACCTGCCGGAATGGGCCCAGCTGTCGAGCGATACAATTCCCGTGGGCCTCGGCAAGTACTTCGCCGGCAGCTACGGCTCCTCCAAGGAAGCGATGGACGACATCGCCTCTCAGGTCGAGACCGTGCTGAAGGGCTGATCCTGCATATGGGCGGGGCGCTGTAGCGGCGCCCCTTCCGGCCGGACATGACGAAAGACAGGAGGACCACCATGCCCGACAAACCGCTGATCGCGATCACTGGCGCCAGCTCCGGCATTGGCGAGGCCGTCGCGCGGGCCTTCTCCAGGGCCGGGCATCCGCTTCTGCTGATCGCCCGCAGGCTCGACCGGCTCGAGGCGCTCGGCCTGCCCAACGCCTTGCTGAAGAAGGCCGATGTCCGCGATCGCGCGGCACTTGCCGCCGCCGTGGGCGAGGCGGAGGCGAGGTTCGGCCCGGTCGACATGATGTTTGCCAACGCCGGAATCGCGCGGCTTGGCGACATCGCCCGCCAGGCGCCCGAGGAATGGGACGAGATGATCGACATCAACACCAAGGGTGCGATGAACAGCGTGCATGCCGTGCTCTCGGGAATGATCGGGCGGAAGCACGGAACACTTGTAATGATGAGCTCGATTGCAGGGCGCAAGGTCTATCCGGACCATACGGTCTATTGCGGCACGAAGTTCTTCGTCCACGCGGTCTCGGAAAGTCTGCGCGAATATCTGGCACCGCACGACGTGCGCGTTATCGTGGTCTCCCCCGGCATTATCGATACGGAAGTGCTGGATCATGTGAAGGACGAGACGACGCTCGCCAATTACAAGGCGAACAAAGCGGCGATCGGCGGCGGCATTTCCGCCGACGTCGTCGCAGATCTCATCCTCGACGCCTATCAGCTGCCGCAGCGAGCGATCGTCCAGGAAATCGTCATCACGCCGACCCGACAGAAATACTGACACAGCGGAGCCGCCGTCGGCGCGACGGAAGGCCTGAACGAAGAATGGAGTAACGACCGATGGCGACCGTGGAATATCAACGAATTGGCAAGTCCTTCGGTGCCGTCACGATCATGCGCGACATCTCTTTCCGGATCGAGGATCACGAATTCGTGGTCCTGCTCGGCCCGTCGGGTTGCGGCAAGACGACCTTGCTCAGAATGACGGCCGGGCTCGAGGCCGTCAGCCAGGGCGACCTCATGATCGGCGGCAAACGCGTCAACGACGTGCACCCGCGCGACCGCTCGATCGCGATGGTCTTTCAGAACTACGCGCTCTACCCGACGATGAAGGTTTACGACAACATCGCCTTCAGCCTGGAAGTGGCGAAAGTTCCGCCTGCGGAGATCAAGAGCCGGGTGGAATGGGCGGCCGCGACGCTCAACCTCACCCCCTATCTCGGCCGCTATCCGAAGGAGCTTTCCGGCGGCCAGCGGCAGCGTGTCGCGATGGGCCGCGCCATGGTGCGCGAGGCGGAAGTCTTCCTTTTCGACGAGCCGCTCTCGAATCTCGATGCCAAGCTGCGTGCCCATATGCGCACGGAAATCCGTCAGCTGCACAACCGGCTGAAGACAACCACGATCTACGTCACGCATGACCAGATCGAGGCCATGACCATGGCCGACAAGATCGTCGTCATGCGCGCCGGCAAGATCGAGCAGATAGGCTCGCCCGACGACGTCTACGACCGGCCGGCCAGCAAATACGTCGCCGATTTCATAGGCTCGTCTTCCATCAATTTCCTCCCCGGCACCGTGGTCGTCGACAATGGCGGGCCTGCCGTCGACACCACGACCGGCCGGGTGAGCGTCGAGCCTTCGCCTGCACTAAAGCCAGGGCACAAGGTCGTCCTCGGCCTGCGCCCGACCGACGTGGTCGTCGATGCAGGCGGCCCGCTTGCAGCGAAGGCGATCCTCACCGAGCGGCTCGGCCATGACGCGCAGCTTTTTTGCGAAGGTCCGGAGGGAAGCTTCGTTGCCGTCGTCGACAAGGCGGCACGTTTTTCGGAGGGCGCCGAGGTCCGCTTCGCGATCCCGCCTTCGAAGGTTCACGTTTTCGATGCCGAAACAGAGATCCGCATTTGACGCTGCGGACCGGACATCACCCACCCGATCGACTGTATCCGGGCGCTGCAAACGGTGCCGGCAAGGAAAGGAACTGCCATGAAATCGCGCTGGTCGGACTCCGAGTTCACCTCCATCATCGATGCCTATGTCGCCAAAGGCGTCAATCGGGACCTCGCCATTCGCACCTATACGACCCGTCTGCTCGGCTCCGATCCGGAACTGGTATTGCACGGCGGCGGAAACACTTCGGTCAAGACCACCTTTACGGAGATGGACGGCAGCGAGGTGGACGTGCTCTGCGTCAAGGGCAGCGGATGGGATATGGGCACGATCGAGCCGCAGGGCCTGCCGGCCGTCCGCCTGCAGCCGCTGCAGGCCATGATCGATTTCGAGACGCTCTCCGACGACGACATGGTGATGCTTCAACGCCGCCTGCTTGTCGATCCAGCGGCGCCCAATCCGTCGGTCGAGGCCATTCTGCATGCGATCCTGCCCTTCAAGCACATCGATCATACCCATGCGAACGCCATCGTCTCGCTCACCAATCAGCCGCACGGCGAGGATCTGATCCGAGAACTATTCCCCGATGCGATCATCGTTCCCTATGTGATGCCGGGCTTCGATCTGGCAAAGGCTTGCGACACTGCCTTCAAGGCTGATCCGAAAGGCGACGGCATGATCCTGCTGAAGCACGGCATCTTCACCTGGTCGGAGGATCCGCGCGAAGCCTACGAGGATATGATCGCCAAAATCGACAAGGCCGAGCGGCGCCTGTCCCAAGGCCGGGCGAAGCCGTTCAGGAGCATTGCCGTTCCCGCAGGCCTGGCCGCTGCCGCGGATATCGCGCCGATTCTGCGTGGTGCGCTGGCGATCGACACCGGTATCGAAGGAGCGCCGAAACGCTTCGTTCTCGAACATCGTACCAGCGAAAAGATACTCGACTTCTGCAACGCCGAAAATATCGAAAGCCTCGTCCGCCGCGGCAATGCGACGCCGGAACATGTGATCCATATCAAGCGCTTCGGCGTTGCTCTGCCCGCTCCGGAGAAGAACAGACTTGGAGAATGGGCGGTGCGTGCAAGGGAAGCGGTTGCCGCTTATCAGGCCGACTACCAGGCCTATTTCGAACGGAACAATGCCCGCGTCGGGGGTGGCAAGCGTATGCTCGATCCGAAGCCGCGCGTCTTCTACGTCGCCGGCATCGGCCTCTTCGCCGCCGGGGCAGCGCGAAAAAACGCGACGGTCGGCGCCGACGTTGCGGAAGCAACGATAGATGTCATCACGAAGGCGGAAGGCATCGAGGCCTTCGAGGCGCTCTCGGAGCGCGATCTTTTCGACATCGAATACTGGTCGCTCGAGCAGGTGAAGCTGACAAAGGTGCAGGAAAAGCCGCTGACGCGGCAGGTTGCAATCGTCACCGGCGCGGCAAGCGGACTCGGCTTTGCTGTCGCGGAAGCCTTGAAGGCGGAAGGTGCCGAACTCGCGCTCTTCGACATTTCAGAAGATGCGCTGAACGCGGCGGCGAAAAAACTCGGCGCGCTGCCGGTGCTCTGCGACGTGACGAGTTCCGAGGCGGTCGACGCGGCGGTCGCCAGGGTCGCGCAGCACTATGGTGGTGTGGATATTCTGATCTCGAATGCGGGCGCAGCCTTCCAGGGCAAACTGCTCAGCGTCGATGAGGCGACCTTCCGAAAGGCCTTCGATCTCAATTTCTGGAGCCATCACTACGTCGCGCGCGCGGTGGTACGCGTCATGGAACAGCAGAAGTCAGGCGGCTCGCTGGTCTTCAACGTCTCCAAGCAAGCCGTGAATCCCGGCGCCGACTTCGGCCCCTATGGAACCTCGAAGGCGGCACTGATGGCGCTGATGCGGCAATATGCCATTGAGCACGGCGGCTCCGGCATCACGTCGAACGCCGTCAATGCGGACCGGATTCGCACCGGCCTGATGACCGACAAGATGGTCGAGGAACGCTCGATGGCGCGTGGCCTGACGCCGGAGGATTACATGCGGGGCAACATGCTTCGCCGCGAGGTGACCGGCGCCGATGTGGCAGCGGCCTTCGTGCATCTCGCCAAGGCCCGGACCTCCACCGGAGCAGTCGTTACCGTCGACGGCGGCAACGTTGCCGCGATGATGCGTTGAGGGCGCGCGGGAACAGGTAAGCGGAGAAACCGAAAGATGGCAACCATCCTCATTCTCGGGGCGGGCGTGATGGGTACCGCCCTGGCGGTACCGGCAAGCGATAACGGCCACCGGGTGCTGTTGGCGGGCACGCCGCTCGATGCCGTCCCGGTCGCCCGGATGAAAGCAGGCGGGATCCACCCGAAGCTCGGCGCGCCGCTTGCGGGAACGGTCACGATCCTGACGGACGAAGAGCTCGGGCCCGAGCATGCCGAGGCGGCGGATCTGATTGTCGTCGGCGTCAGCAGCCCGGGCATCGTCTGGGCGGTTGACCGGCTTAATGGCCTGCTGGGCCGGGAAAAGCCGGTCGCCTTCGTAACGAAGGGGCTCGACCGCGAAGGCGACCGGGTCGTCACCTATGCCGAGACGCTGCCGCCACGGATCGCCGGCATGCAAAGCTTCATCGGCATCGGCGGGCCCTGCATCGCGCGCGAGCTTGCCGAGCGATATCCGACGTCCAGCATCTATGCCAGCTGCGACAGGGTTGCGGCGGACTTCGCCGCCGGCCTGATGCGGACACCCTATTACCGGCTTGCATCGAGCGAGGATGTGACCGGCGTCGAGGCCTGCGCTGCGCTCAAGAACTTTTTCGCGATCGGCGTCAGCACCATGCAGACGCGCTATCCGGACAGGCTGCGCGCCGATGGCCAATCCAAGAACCCGACGGCGGCCGCGTTCAACCAGGCGGCGCAGGAGATGGCCCTGCTTTGTGAGCGGATTGGCGGCAGCCGCGCCTCCGCTTTCGACCTCGCCGGGATCGGCGACCTGCATGTGACGGTCGGCGGCGGGCGCAATAGCAGGCTCGGCCACGGCCTCGGCCTTGGCCGCACGGTCTCAGACGTCATGTCGGGTGAACTCGCTGGTGAAACGGTCGAAGGCATCGACACCGCACGGATCGTAGGCTCCTTGTTGCGGCAAATTGAGAATGCCGAAACGCGTCTGCCTCTCGCGACCGCAATCACAAGCGCGGTAATGGACGGCGGCACCCTCGCCTTCGATTTTGACCGGATTTAAGCTCTTCCAGGAAAGGCCGTAACGGCCTTCCTTGCAGCTCACGATGTCTTTGGGTTGGTCTACCTAGTAGAGCCATCCCTCCAATTCGCGGCGGACCACATGGTTGAGCACCGCCATGCCTTCGGGGCTGTCGTTCAGGCAGGGAATATGGGCGAATTTCTCGCCGCCATTATGGTGGAAACTCTCCGCCGCCTGGCCGGCGATTTCCTCGAGCGTTTCCAGACAGTCCGAAACGAAGCCGGGGTTGATGACGGCGATCTTCTTCACGCCCTCCTTGGCCAGTCTTTCCACGGTGGCGTCGGTATAAGGCTGGAGCCACTCCTCGGGACCGAAGCGCGATTGGAAGGTGATCTGCAGCTTTTCTTTCGGCCAGCCGAGTCTTTCGCGCAGCAACCGCGCCGTCTTCTGGCACTGGCAATAATAGGGATCGCCCTTCTCGAAATAGCTCTTCGGGATGCCGTGGAAGGAGGCGAGAACCAGCTCCGGTTCCCAATCAAGTGTCGCGAGGTGCTTGGTGATGGAGGTCGCCAGGGCATCGATGTAGACCGGGTCGTCGTGATAAGGCGGCACGGTTCTGAGCGCGGGCTGCCAGCGCATCCCGAGCAGGGCCTCGAAGGCTTTGTCGTTGACCGTGGCTGTCGTGGCGGCGGCATATTGCGGATAGAGCGGGAATACGAGAATTCGCTCGCATCCGGCTTTCTGCAGCGCATCGAGCCGCGAGGCGATAGAGGGCCGACCATAGCGCATCGCCCAGTCGACGATAACCTGCGGCTGGCCGCCGAAGGCCTCGGTCATCAAGGCCGCCTGATTGCGTGTGTAGGTTCTGAGCCAGCTTTCATTCAGTTCCTTGTTCCAGATGAGTTCGTAAGCCTTGCCCACCTTGCGCGGACGCGTGTTGAGGACGATGCCGTAGAGGATCGGATACCAGAAGAGGCGCGACCATTCGATGACGCGCCGGTCGCTCAGGAATTCCCGGAGGTAGCGGCGCATGGAGGTGACGTCGGTACCGTCAGGCGTGCCGAGATTGACCAGGAGCACGCCCAGCTTTCCATAGCTGACGGCGGGGTGGTTGGTGTTCGGCTCGGCTTCCATGGCTGTCATCTCGGTCCTCGTGGGGCGCCACGTTACTGCGCGGCTGCCTACAATTTCAAACCTTTCTAAAAAGAAATACCGGCGCGGGAAAGCCCGCGCCGGTGGGAAATGCCGAGGCAAATCGTCTTATTCGGCCGGGATCTCCAGCTCTCGGCCGATTTCCAGCGCCCGCGGTGCCGGATCGCCATTGGCGGCAGATATTCTCTTCCATTCCGCGCCGCTGCCGTAGAAGGTCTGGGCGAGGTCCCAGAGCGTGTCGCCTCTGGCGATGACGTGCGTGCGCGGACCTGCGGCTGCGGCCGACTCGGTCGAGGGCTCGGGGGCAGGAGTGGGCGTTGCGCTTTCCGCCGGCGCGGCTGCGGCTTCCGGCTCACTCGCAGCGCCGGGCGCCGCATCCGCCGCGGCAGTCACTTCCGTGATGCGGCCGCTGGTGTAGGGTTTGAAAGGTTGATGGGCGGCGAGATAATCGGCGAGCACCGTTTCGAGGCCCGGACCGTAGTCGTAGGCGTTCTCTCCCTTGTCCTTGAAGACCGCGTAACCGTCACCGCCGCCGCGCATGAAATTGTTGCTGACGAGCGAATAGGTCTTTTCCGGGTCGAGCGCGGCAAAGGCCCCGCCGTCTTCGACCTCGACGCTGACGAGGCGGCTGCCGGCGGGCTTCGAACGATCGAAGGAAAATCTGAGACCGGCGACCTGCGGGAAGCGCCCGCCGCCCTCTTCGACCTGGCTTAGTCCGTTTTCAAGAGCTGCCCGGATGTCCGCGCCCTTGAGCTGGAAGGTGGACAGCGTGTTCTGGAAGGGCAGAACGGTGATGACCTCGCCCATCGTCACGTCGCCGCCGTCGATCGAAGCGCGCAAGCCGCCGCCATTGGTGATGGCGACCGTCACGCCCTGTCCCTTGACGCGGTCGAGCATCGCGTCGGCCACCAGGCTGCCCATTTCGCATTCCTTGGCGCGGCAGCTCTCGCGCGACC
Source organism: Sinorhizobium medicae (assembly GCF_007827695.1). Lineage (GTDB taxonomy): Bacteria > Pseudomonadota > Alphaproteobacteria > Rhizobiales > Rhizobiaceae > Sinorhizobium > Sinorhizobium medicae. Next base: position 160,229 of record NZ_VITA01000007.1, read on the forward strand.
CGTCGATCGGCGCCTCGGTCTTGCCGATGACCTTCGTTCTCAGTTCCTCGATCGGCTTGGCCAGCTCCTTGACGCGGGCGACCACCGTTTCGTCCGGCTTTACGGAGGAATCGACGAGGATCGGATCGCCTTTGGCTGCTTTGACCACGCCGTTGTCGTCGAACGTCACCATGAGGTCGCCGAGATATTTGCTGTAGGAGCCGGCCTGTACGACCGGCACCTTGTAGCCGCCGGGGTTGTCGACCATCGTAGGATAGGGCCCCTCGGCCTTTTCGTCGGTGTTGGACAAGAGGCTGTGGGAATGACCGCCGACCACGACGTCGACATCAGGGATCTTCGCAATTGCCGCCAGGTCGCGCGGATAGCCGACATGGGTCAGGGCGACGATCTTGTTGATGCCCTGCTTCTTCAATTCCTCGACTGCGCTGGTGATCGTCGCGACATCCTCGCCGATGAGGATGTCGGGGCCGGGTGAGGCGAGTTCCGGCGTGTCATTGGCCACCGCGCCGACGATACCCACCTTCTGGCCGCCGACATCGAGAACGATCGACGGCTTGATGCGGTCGCCGATCTTTGACTTATGACTCGGCAGGACATTGGCGGTGACGACGGGGAAGGTGACCTTGTCGAGGAAGCTCGCAAGCCCGTCCTCGCTTTCATCGAACTCGTGATTGCCGACGGTCATCGCGTCGAACTTCATCAGGTTCAGGAATTCCGCCTCCGCGGCGCCCTTATAGGTGGTGAAGAAGAGCGAACCCTGGAAATTGTCGCCGGCGTTGAGCAGAAGCAGGTTCTTGCCCGTCCGTTCCTGTCGCTTCTGGTCGATCAGGGTCTTGAGGCGCGCGACGCCGCCGAAGCACTCGTTCTTGCCCTCTTCCTCGACGGAGCAGGTCGAATCGAACTTGTTGATCGATTCGATGCGCGAATGAAGGTCATTGATGTGCAGGATGTTCAATTCATAATCGGCAAAGGCTGCGCCCGACGAGAGCGCAAAAAGGGAAACAGCTGTAAAGCCGACCCGCATGTGTCTGATCATGGTGTGCTCCTGTGTGCTGCCGGCCGAGTTCCGGATAGGATGCGCGGCGGGATGCGGGTGGAAAACCGCACAGACTTTTCCTCGTCCCGCTCCAGCGGATGTTTTCACCAGTCGAGAGCGACTTCAAGCCGCAAACGCATGCCTCGCTGCCGGACTTTCGGATAGGGTTAAGCCGGCCCCAGAAAGAAAAAAGCCCCCGGTCGGGGGGCTGCTCGGTGAAGTGACGGCCTCAGGCGCGGCGAGTCAACGAGAACTGGGCGCCAGAGTCGGTCGTGCAGTTCAGCTGAGATGGCGTTGCCAAGGCGCAATTGACCTTGGACTGGATATTGCGCACCAGGGACGTCATGTTGATTTCCACCAGTGTAGGGCTGACGTTCACATAGTTGCCGGAGGCGAGAAGCTGGTTGGTATCGGTCGTGCGCGTCGAAAATGTTCCGCCGGCGAAGGTGGAGACGATGCCGTTCGGATCGACCCACGAACCCTCGACGCCCGTTGCCTGCGGCGCTGAAGACATCTGCCTGAGTTCCCGAGGTTGGGACTGACAGGAGGCCAGCGCGGCGGCAGATGCCAAGAGGGTGAGGATGGCGAATGGCTTCATCGGCGTTTCTCCCGCGTCACGAGTTTGAGCGGGATGCAAACGCAAGACCGCTTCATACTTTCCTGTCCCCGCTCTACCGCATAATTCCGTGAACCGGAACCGGTCCACGGAGAATTGTGCGGCGTCTCAAAGCACTGCAGCAACCATTGTGCGTCTTTTGAGACACGCAGCGACGCAGTGCGCGAAACATGCCGCGATCATGAGTTGAAAGCAAGAGCGGGCATGCGCGTGGCGCGCTCGACGCTCGCAAAAAAAAGGCCCGGAGACAGGGTGCTCCGGGCCTTGATCAGAGTCCGCGAGGCGGGATCTTCAACGGACGAGAATGTTCCTGAACTGCCAGGGGTCCTTCGCGTCGATATCTTCCGGAAACAGGCCGGGGCGGCCGTCAAGCGGCGTCCAGTCGGTATAATGCCCTTCGACGGGACCGAGATAGGGGAGCTGCACTTCGAGGCAGCGCTTGTAGTCCATTTCGTCGGCCTCGACGATGCCCGCCTTCGGGTTTTCCAGAGCCCAGACCATGCCGGCAAGAACGGCGCTCGTGACCTGCAGCCCGGTGGCGTTCTGGTAGGGCGCGATGCGCCTGGTTTCTTCCAGCGAAAGGCGCGAGCCGAACCAATATGCGTTCTTGGCGTGACCGTAGAGCAGCACGCCGAGCTCGTCGACGCCGTCTATCAGCTCATGCTCGTCCAGGACGTGCAGTTCAGGCTGTGCCTTGCCGCCGTTGCCGAACATTTCGTGCAGCGAAAGAACCGCGTCGTTGGCAGGGTGATAGGCGTAGTGGCAGGTCGGGCGGTAGACGACATCGCCGTTCTTGTCGCGGACGGTGAAGAAGTCGGCGATCGAGATCGATTCGTTGTGCGTGACGAGGAATCCGTATTGCGGACCGGGCGTCGGGCACCAGCTGCGCACGCGGGTATTGGCACCCGGCTGCTCCAGGTAGATCGCCGCCTTGCAGCCCTTTTTGTGCTTCTTGGCGTTTTTCGGCATCCAGTTCTCGTGGGTGCCCCAGCCGAGTTCGGCTGGCTGCAGCCCTTCAGAGATGAAACCTTCGACGGACCAGGTGTTCCAGAATACGTTGAGGGGCTTCGGGTGCTTGGCGCGCTGGGTGTCGCGCTCGGCGATATGAACGCCCTTGACGCCCGCTTTCTTCATCAGCTTCGCCCAGCCATCGCGGTCGTCCTGGTGAGGCTCATCGTATTTCAGGCCGAGATCGTCGGCGAGGTTGAGCAGGGCCTTTTTGACGAACCAGGAAACCATGCCCGGATTGGCGCCGCAGGTCGAAACGGCAGTCGTGCCGCCCGGGTTCTTCTCCTTCTCGCGGCGGACCGTTTCGCGCAACGCATAATTCGTGCGTGCCGCGTTGTCCTTTTCGGCGTCGAAGTAGAAACCCAGCCAGGGTTCGACGACCGTGTCCACGTAGAGCACGTCCAGCTTGCGGCAAAGCTTGATGAGGTCGAGCGAAGAGGTGTCGACCGAGAGATTGACGCAGAAGCCCTGGCCGCCGCCTTCGGTCAGAAGCGGCTTCAGCAGCTCTTTGTAGTTGTCCTTGGTTACCGCTGCGCGCACGTGCCGGACGCCGTGACGCGCGAATATCTCCGTGTCCTTGGCGTCCTCACGGGGCTCCACCACGATCAGCCGGCTCTTGTCGTATCTGAAGTGGCGCTCGATCAGCGGCAAGGTACCATGACCGATCGAACCGAAGCCGATCATCACGATGGGACCGGTGATCTCACCGTAAACCGGATAGGTGGTGTCTGCCATTTTTGTCTTTCTCCTGAGAAAACGTCCCTGTGCGGTACCTTGGATGCGCGCGAAAGCGAGCCTCGACTTCCTGGCGGGCCTGCATGGCGTCAAATCGGAAACGATTCAAGGACGTCTCATGCGGGCAACGCAAGTGCTGCTGCGGCTTTTGCGCGTCTGGATCGGCGCGCGGCGCTGTAGAGCATAGTTTCCTGTCACAATAAAGAGCCGGGCCGTCAACCCGCACTTGAGTCTGTGCTTAACCGGCGATCTCCGAGGGGGGCAGCGACCGAAGCCGTGCGTTCTCGACCTGACCCTCTCGGCTGTCGTTTCGCACGGCAGCTTGCCACAAGCATTACGTGCTATAGCTTCAACTGAGCTGGCCGCTTCGCAGAGCGACCTTTATGTTGGTGGAGCAGACCGACCGTGACTGGTGATCACCTCAAGGCCCTGCTGGGCCTGCAAGCCGCAACACCGGTGTTGATCGCGCTTTATGATCCGCAGGATCGGTTGCGCTACGCCAATGAGGCCTTTCGGTCCGCCTACCATGTCGGGAAGGACGAGGCGCCGACCTGGGCGGAAATCATGCGTCGCAACCATGCCGCGGGCAGGGGTACCGTGCTCGAGACCGACGACCTCGAAGGCTGGATCGCCGCAACGCTCCACAGGCGCGGCAAGGTGCCCTTTCGCACGGTCGAGACCGACCTGCATGACGGTCGCTGGCTTTTGATGACGGAGACCGTGGATCAGAAGGGCTGGATGCTCTGCATCGCTTCCGGCATCACCGATGTACGCGCAGGGGAGCGCAAGCTTCGCCAGGACCGCGACTTTGCCCTGAGAGCCTCACAGGTGGACGATCTCACCAGTCTACCCAATCGGCGTTACACAATGGAGAGACTCAAGGAGTTCATCCAGAACTGCGCCGAAAACCCGCACATGTGGGGATGCGTGGCGATCATCGATATCGACTATTTCAAGGCGATCAATGATCGCTTCGGCCATTACCGGGGCGATGAAGTGCTGCTCGACTTTGCCCGCCAGATGCAGGAATTCGTCCGGCGCTCCGACTGCTTCGGCCGCATCGGCGGCGAAGAGTTCATGCTGATCCTGCCCGACACCACCGTCAGCGAAGCCAATCTCATCCTCGACCGGCTGCTGGACAAGATCCGGAGCGCGAGGCCGCTGTCGAACATACCGGAGTTCTTCTACACCTGTTCGGTCGGGCTTGCTGAATACCGCGAGGGCGACAGTGTCGGCGACATCTATTCGCGCGCGGACGCGGCGCTTTATATCGCCAAGCGCGAAGGTCGCGATCGCGTAAGTCGCTTTACGCTGCCTGGATCAGGCGATGAGTTCAGCCCGGATCAGACCCCTTAAGGAATTGCCGACATAGAGGCGGCCGCCGGCGAGGTCGGAGGGCTCCAGCCGCTCAACCCTTGCTCGCCGCCGGCAGATGAGCTCCGTGCGCAAAACGCCGGCGAGCAGGCCACAGGCGATCGGCGGCGTTTTCAAGTGGCCGCTGCCGTCATCGAGAAAGACAGAGGTGATCGTGCCTTCGCAGATATTGCCTCTTTCGTTGAGCAGGATCACCTCGTCGGCGTCCGCCGTGGAAAATTCGCGGCGTGCCTCCTCGTAGAGGCTCCGGCGCGTGGTCTTCATCCGGAGAAGCCGGTCGCTGGAATCGAGCCGCGACGAGGCGATCCGCACTCGCCATACCGCGTCCTCGGCAAGCGGCACGAAAGGCGCCGTGGTTACGTCGATGCTGCCGTCGCGGTCGAGTGTCAGGCGCACACGCAGCGGCGCTTGGGCGCCCGAAACAGCGCGGGCCAGCGCCGGCCCGGCTGCTGACGCATCCGCAAAACCGAGGCGCCTGGCGGAGCGCGTCAACCGCGCCAGATGCAGCGGCAGCCGCGCAAAGCCATGCTCCGGTTCGTAGCGCAGCGTCTCGATCAGGGAAAAACCGATCATCGAGCGATCTCCGCATCGCCGACGGCGAAACGGGCCTTCAGCAGGCATTCTTCGTATTCCGCCTCGGCCGTCGAATCGAAGACGATGCCACCGCCGACATTGAACACCGCCTCCCCCCCGGGGAAAAGGGAAATGGTGCGGATCGCGACGCTGAAGCGCATCGCCCCGTCCGGCGCGATGTAGCCGATCGCGCCACAATAGGCGTCGCGCGGGCCGGACTCCAGGTCGTGAAGAATTTCCATGGCCCGCATCTTCGGCGCGCCGGTAACGGAGCCGCAGGGAAAGAGTGCGGCGAAGATGTCGGCGATGCCGATGTCCGTCAGAAGCTTCGCCCTGACATGGCTCACCATCTGATGGACCGTCGGATAGGTCTCGATATCGAAGAGTTTAGGCACGTCGAGCGTGCCGACTTCGGTGACGCGGGAGATGTCGTTGCGCAGAAGGTCGACGATCATGCGGTTTTCGGCTTGCGTCTTCTCGTCGGCGCGCATCGCCGCGATGATCGCATCATCTTCCTTAGGGCTCGCGCCGCGCCGCGCCGTGCCCTTCATCGGGTGCGTTTCGATCCAGCCCTCGGCATCGACCCGGAAGAAAAGCTCGGGTGAGCGCGACAGCAGCACTGGGCCGTCGAGGGCGACGAGTGCGCCGTATCTCACCGGCTGACGCTCGATGAGCGACCAGAAGGCGGCAAGCGGATCGCCGGACCAGCGCGCTTGGATCGGCATGGTCAGGTTCGCCTGGTAGCAATCGCCCTGGCGCAGATGCCGGTGCAGCCTTTCGAAGCGCTGGCGATAAGCAGGAAAATCCCAGCCGGCGCGAGGCTCCAGGAGGAAGGGTTCGTTTTCGCTGCGCCGCCGCGCCACGGCAAGCGCATGGTCCTCCGCCGGCGCGTCGAAGACCCCGAATGACATCAGCGGCGTTTCCCGGTTCTCCGGCGCGAAGGGGGCCAGCTTCGTCTCGAAAAGATGCCCCGCTTCATAGGCCATGAAGCCCGCGATCCATTTTCCCGCACGATGGGCCGCTTCGATTTCACCAAGGCCGCGGTGAAACTCAGCCCTCGTCCGGGCCGTGACGACGCGCAAAGGGTCGGCGAAAACCGTGGTGCGGTTCTCGCTGTCGTCCCGGAAGAGGACATAGGGCGCGTGTTCGATCATTGAGGTCGGTCGCTGTCAAACTCGGTCCGACGGGGCTGATTGCCCGAGCGGGTTACGCCTTATCAAGCGCCTCCAGTTCGTCGATGAGCCCCTCAATCATCGACAGGCCCTGTGCCCAGAACGACGGATCGGCGGCGTCGAGCCCGAAGGGCGCCAGAAGTTCGGAATGATGCTTCGTTCCGCCCGCCTTCAGCATATCGAAATACTTCTCCTGGAAACCGCGCTCGGCGTTCTGATAGACGGCATAGAGGGAGTTTACGAGGCAATCACCGAAGGCATAGGCATAGACGTAGAAAGGCGAATGGATGAAGTGGGGAATATAGGCCCAGTAGGTCTCGTAACTCTCCGAAAGCCGGATCGCCGGGCCGAGGCTTTCGCTCTGCACCGACATCCATATGCGGCCGAGATCCTCGGCCGTCAGTTCGCCTTCCTTGCGGGCCGTATGCACTTTGCGTTCGAAATCGTAGAAGGCGATCTGCCGGACGACCGTGTTGATCATATCCTCGACCTTCTGCGCAAGCATCGCCTTTCGCTCGCGCCGGTCCTTCGTCCGGTCGAGGAGGGCGCGGAAAGTCAGCATCTCTCCGAAGACGGATGCGGTTTCCGCAAGTGTCAGGGGTGTCGAGGCCATCAGCGCGCCCTGCGCGCCGGCAAGGACCTGGTGGACGCCGTGTCCGAGCTCGTGGGCAAGCGTCATGACGTCGCGCGGCTTGCCCATATAATTGACGAGAACATAGGGGTGCACGGAAGGGACGGTCGGATGCGCGAAGGCGCCTGGCGCCTTGCCGGGGCGGACCGGCGCATCGATCCAGCCATCGTCGAAGAAGCGCCGGGCGATCGACGCCATTTCCGGGGCGAAGGCGTGATAGGCGGAAAGGACCGTATCCCTGGCATCGTTCCAGGGAATGAGCGCGTTCGGGGTCTCGGGCAGAGGAGCGTTCCGGTCCCAGAAATCCATCTGCTCCATGCCGAGCCACTTGGCCTTCATCGCATAATACCGGTGCGAGAGGCGTGGATAGGCGGCCTTCACCGATGCGGCCAGAGCATCCACGACCTCGCGCTCCACGCGATTGGCGAGATGGCGGCTGTCGGCTATATCCTCGAATCCGCGCCAGCGGTCGGAGATTTCCTTGTCCTTCGCGAGCGTATTGGTGACGAGGGTGAAGGTGCGGATATTTGCCTTGAAGGTTTCTGCGAGCGCGAGCGCGGCCTTCCTGCGCACCTCTACGGAGGAATCCTGCAGAAGGTTGAGCGTCACTTCCAGCGGCTGCTCCTTGCCGTCCACCGAAAAGGTCAGAGATGCGATCGTTTCGTCGAAGAGCCGGTTGAAGGCGTTTGCGCCAGTCATCGTTTTTTCAAGGAAGAGTTGCTCCAGCCTGTCGTCGAGCTGATAGGGCTTGTCCTTGCGCAGATCGAGAATCCACGGGGCATAGTGGGCGGCAAGGCCATCGGCCGCGAGTGCCGCATCGACGCGCTTGTCGTCGATGCGGTTGAGCTCCAGCGAGAAGAACAGGAGATGCGCCGAAATATCGGTAAGCTTCGACTGGATGTCGCCGTAGAGCTTGCCGTTCGCCGGATTCGAAGTGTCGGAAAAATAGGTGAGCCCGGCAAACGAAGCGATGCGGCCCATGAGGTCGTCCAGTGCCTCGAACTCATTCACGGCGGCGCCGAGACCCTCATCACCCGTTCGGCCGGCGGCCTGGTCCAACTTGCCCTTCCACTTAGCCTCAAAGGCGACCGCGTCGGCCTCGGCCCTGGCGAGGTCGGAGCGGAATTCCTCGGAGGATGGCGAAAGGTAGAGGTCCGTTAGCCGCCAGGACGGCAGGTCGCCGAGTTCGGCCGGCGCCGAGGCTGCCTGATCAGCCCCGGAGTTCGCCAGCGCGGCACGCAGCAAAGTGGGCCCGGAGGCGGCGAGACGTGGCGAAGCGAATTTCATTGTCGGTTCTCTCGTTTTGGACAGGCCCAACCCTGAAGCGAGGCAACGGCATGGCTCCCATTGCTACCGCCGGCGATGGATAAAATGCAAGCATTTCTCAAAACAGGATGTTCAGCCGTTTGTGGGACGAATGGCTCGCATGATTTGGCACATGAGGTTTGCCAACAGTACCCCGCATGTCCCAGGCAGGAGGCTTTCGTGACAGCTCATATTCTTGTCATCGACGACGATCCGGTGCAGCGGCGGCTGCTGACGAACATGATCGAGCGGCTCGGCCATGTCGCGCATCTCGCCGACAACGGGCGCAGCGGGCTGGAGCTCATGCAGCGCAAGGGTGGCATCATCAATGTCATTCTGCTCGATCTCCTGATGCCGGGAATGAACGGCCACAGCTTTCTGGAAGCGCTCGCCGAGCGAGGCGTCGACACCCCCGTCATCGTACAGACGGGGCAGGGGGGGATCGAAACAGTGGTTCAGGCGATGCAGGCCGGCGCCTTCGATTTCCTCGTCAAGCCCGTTTCGCCGGAGCGGCTGTCGATCGCCCTGGGTAACGCGCTGAAGATGGCGAGCCGAGACGGCAAGGTCAAAACCGCCCGGCGTCCACGCGGCGGGTCCGTCGGTTTCGACGATATCGTTTCGGCAAGCCCGGCGATGATCCGTGTCATCGATCTCGCACGCCGCGCCGCGCAGTCGAACATCCCGGTCGTGCTCGAAGGCGAATCGGGCGTCGGCAAGGAAATGGTCGCCCGCGCAATCCAGGCGGCCAGCGATCGGGCGACGAAACCGTTCGTCACCGTGAACTGCGGGGCCATCCCCGGCAATCTCGTCGAGAGCATTCTCTTCGGCCATGAGAAGGGCGCGTTTACCGGCGCAAGCGAAAAGCACAGCGGCAAGTTCGTCGACGCCGATGGCGGCACGTTGTTTCTCGACGAGATCGGCGACCTCCCGCTCGAGGTCCAGGTCAAGCTGTTGCGCGCCGTCCAACAGGGCGAGATCGAAACGGTCGGGGCTCGTCAGCCGCAGAAGGTGAATGTGCGGCTTATCTCGGCCACCAACAAGGACCTCATCAACGAGGTACGCGAGGGCCGGTTTCGCGAAGACCTCTACTATCGGCTGAACGTCTTCCCGATCACCATACCGGCGCTGCGCCGGCGCAAGGAGGACATCCCCGTTCTGGTCCGAGCCTTCGTCGAGCGCTTCGCCGCAGAGCAGAGGCTCGACCAGCGGCTGACGGTCTCGAACGGTGCAATGGCGCTGCTGACATCCTATGACTGGCCGGGTAATATCCGGCAGCTCGAAAATGCGATCTTCCGCGCCGTCGTTCTCGCCGAAGGTCACGAACTCACCGTCAGGGATTTTCCGCAGGTCGCCACCCAGATACCGGGATATATCGTTGCCGACCGGACCGGTCTCTCCTGGGGTGACGGCGGTCCGGAAGGCCGCACCGCGCCCGATCGGCCGGCCGCCGTGACGGCCGATGCCGGGGCACTGGAAACCGCACCTACCGATCAACGGGACGAACGCATTGAGAACGCAATAGCCAGCCTGAGCGAGGGCGGCGAGGTCAGGAAGCTCGCGGAGGTCGAGGAGGAGCTGATTCGCTTTGCCTTGAAATTCTACCGCGGCCAGATGAGCCAGGTTGCCCGCAAACTGGGAATCGGTCGATCGACCCTTTACCGCAAACTCAAGGATTACGGCATCGATCCCGACAATCCCTTGCGCGAGGCGGCATAAAATCGACGCATTCACACCTCATTTCCCGTGCAAATCGTTTGCCGCCGTTTAGACCTTGTTAGCAAACTGTTCACTATATTATAAGGGGCGGTGAACACTGTGGCATAATTGCCATGCTGTCACCTTATTTGACAGTCATCTGAGACAGCAAAGCACGGTTGTCCGTCGGACGGGGATTGAATGCCAAATTTGTTCGGTTTGGAGGAACCAGTCGGTTCCTTTGCGCGCAGAGTCTGCTCGGCGGTCGCTCGAAAGGCGCCGCAGGTCCTGGCGTCTATCGCGCTGGTATGCTCCCTTGTCACGCCTGGCATGGCGCCTCCGGTCGAGGCCGCCGGACAGACACGCACCCTCAAGCTGTATTTCATCCACACCAAGGAAAAGGCGCAGATCACCTTCAAGCGCAATGGTCGCTACGATCAGAAGGGGCTGCAGCAGATAAACCGTTTTCTTCGCGACTGGCGGCGGAACGAGCCGACAAAAATGGATCCGCGCCTGCTTGATCTCGTCTGGGAAGTTTATCAGAAGAGCGGTTCGCGCGATTATATCCACGTCGTTTCGGCTTATCGTTCACCGGCGACGAACGGCATGTTGAGGTCACGCTCCAAGGGCGTCGCCAAGAAGAGCCAGCATATGCTCGGCAAGGCGATGGACTTCTATATTCCGGATGTGAGGCTGAAGTCGCTGCGCGAGATCGGCATGAAGTTCCAGGTCGGCGGCGTCGGCTACTATCCGACCTCCGGTTCGCCCTTCGTGCACATGGATGTTGGCGGGGTACGCGCCTGGCCGCGCATGACGCGCAACGAGCTTGCGCGTCTCTTCCCCGATGGCAAGACCATGCACATCCCCTCCGACGGCAAGCCGCTGCCCGGCTATAATCAGGCCGTGGCCGATTATAAGCGCCGCGTCGGCGCGTCTGCGATCCAGGTCGCGGGCGGCGGTGCCACGGGGTCGGGCGATACCGGAAAGCGCCGCAACCTCTTTGCCGCGCTCTTTGGCGGAGGCGGCGACGAGGATGAAGAACCCGCGGCGATTGTCGCCGGTGGCGATGAAGAGGCTCCGGCCAAGGTCCGTACCGCGTCCGCGCCGGCGGCCCAGGATGCTCTCCCGGGCGTTGCAGGGTCTGCGGCGGGTTCGCAGCAGCAGGACATCGACGCACCAGTGCCTGCCGTGCGACCGGCCTTCAAGGAAACACCGGCTGATGGCGGCGTCGCTGTAGCGCTCGTCGCTCCGGAGAAGAACAGCGCTCAGGAGGCGTTGGCTGCGGCCATGCCGCAGACGCCGGCCGTGCCATCGGAATTTGCGGATCTGAGCACCCTCAAGGTTCCTGTCCCGCAGATGCTCGACCGGCGCGACATGAACGCTCTGATCGCCAACGAGACGCTCGTCGCCGCGGCCGGCGGTGAGGCCGAGGAGTTCGGGTTCGTGCCGGTGCCGGGAATGCGCCCGGCAGGTGAGGAGGCGCTTGCGGCCGTTGCTCAGGCGGACGTCACCGTTCCTCTCTTTGAAGACCGGCCCGCGCTCGCTTCCGCGGCACAGGCGCCGAACGCAACCGGTGCGACCGGGTCACGCGTGGCTCTCGCCGCGCCGACAACCGAGAACCGGGCGCCTGCAATTCCTCCTGCGATCGAGCTTGCCGCCTATGCGCCGCAACCGGGTTCGGCTGCGCGTGAGGCGATCTTCGACAGTGTCTTCGACCCAGACGCGGATGCCCCCACGAAAGGCGCCCGCCCCAAGAGGCAGGATGCCGAGGCGAAAAGCCGGTCTTCCGTCCGCACCGAGCCGAAGCTGACGCAGAAGATCATTTCCGAGTGGGCGCTCTCGGCGGGTCGTGTGGCGACCCTGTCCAAGCCGGTCAAGGCGCCGCGCTTCGTCAGCAAGTCGCTCCGCGTCGCTCCGACGACCGTTTACGCGGCCGGCTTCACCAGCAATAACGGCGCGGTCGATACGGCGCGCTTCAGCGGCAGTGCCGTCAACTTCATGGAAGTCAAGAAGTTCGACACCAACTGAGTCTTGCCGCCACGCATAAGCAAGAGCGTTTCAGTGTTCCGCTGAAACGCTCTTTTGTTTTCGAAGCTTCGAACTTCGGATGAGAAGCCGCTGCCCGACCGGCGCTTTGCGCCATCCGATCAAAGCAGCCGGACAGTCTTTCGTAGAGCAGGACGGATGTGGAGCCGGACAGTCTGTCGCGAATGCTTCATGCGGCTGAACCGACCATGAAACCAAAGCTCAGCAGAGCGATTGCTGTCTGGCGAGGGCGGGTGAAATTTTCAGCAAAATTGCCTCGATTTTCAAAAGAACCCTTTGACATCAGCAGCTATCGTGACGTCTCCTTGCGCCAAACCGTGACTTCCAAAATAGAATTTCCGGTTTCGTAGATTATGGTTAGCGAAACGTTTATAGTAGTTGAACCTTTCGTCATCTCAAATAGCCCTCTACTAACAGTTTTAATCCCGTAGCTTTCTTTTGTGAAGTTCCCTAATATTGTGATCATGACGTCTCCGATAAAATCTGATCCGTCAATCAGCTCAATTTTACATCCTTTATTTTCTCCAAAGATATGCTTGTGGTTAATTGTAAAAACCATGTATCTTTGTCGTGGAAAAAAGCCAATTATAACTTTAGGTCCTACAGCAACTACAACAGTGTTCTTTCCTGCTAAGAAAGAATCTTTGAACCCATACTGTTTGAGATCGGCGGCAGACACGGTTTGCAATTCTGCAGCCGGAAGACATTTGTCCATCGCAAGCTGCAACGCTCTGTTGATGTCCATAGCCGTGGTTTGGCCTTTTCCATCTGACGGGCCCGTTTCAGAAGAGCTTGCACATCCATTTAGGCCCGTAGCCACTGCGAGAACAAGGGCAAGATTTTTCATGCTACGAAGCGCCTTTCCGCCGAAATAGGCCGTGCTCAGGGCCGATCCAATTATTGAGGTTTGGCCGTTGGTTCTTATCTGCATGCCTGGAACCGACATTATGCGCAAATAAGTTGCATTAAGGTTTCTTACGCGCTTGACGTGTCGGAGCGATGCCTCGCTCCCACGAGGTGGGCCGAGACGTTCCGCCGTTGAGCCATCCACGGCAGGCAAAAGCCCTCCAGCCGTCACGCAAGGAGTGAGCGCCGGTTGGGTCGACGCTTCTGTCAATCAGACCGTTTGTGGAGGCGAGTTCGCAATGCGGTGCTCCGCCGGAGAAGGTAGCCCTCGGCGTCGGCGGCAAGCACAATATCGTAATCGCTGCGATTGCAGCGGCAAGCTATGTGCGGGCTTGCGGCGGCGGTGTCCGATGCCCAATCCCAAGATTGGAAATTGTTCGAGGAATGCGCCCAACTATGGGGCCGCATTCCTCGGCTTCGGCGTCCGAGATGCCAGGAGAAAGGATGTCGTCAAGGACCGGTCAAAGCCGATCGTGGCTGATCAGGCTGCGTCCTCGGTCTCGGCCGCAGGGATCATGCCCAGCGCCTGGAGGTAGGTGTCGAGGATGGCTTCCTGTTCCATGCGCTCGTCGGCATCCTGTTTGCGGATGGAAATCACCTTGCGCAGGATCTTGGCATCGAAGCCCATCGATTTCGCCTCGCCATAGACATCCTTGATGTCGTCGGCGATGGTCTTCTTCTCTTCTTCCAGCCGTTCGATCCGTTCGATGAAAGCGCGAAGCTGGTCGCGGGCAATGCCGTGAGCATCCGACATGGTCGTCTCCTTATGGGATGAATTTTCCGGGTGCTGTGACCTGCCGTGAACGGCCGCCGAGGTCAAGGGCGATTGCGCAACAACACAGGCATTTCCTCCAACTCCTATTCCTTGGGCCGGTTGCGCTCGAACGCGGCATTCTGCTCGGCGGAAGCCTCTTTCTGGTTCCGAGCCCGCCATTCGTCATAGGGCATGCCGTAGACGATCTCGCGGGATTCGTCCTTGCTCATCGTCACGCCTGAGGCTTCCGCCGCTTCGCGATACCAGTTCGACAGGCAATTGCGGCAGAAGCCGGCAAGGTTCATCAGATCGATGTTCTGAACGTCGCTGCGTTCGCGCAGATGCTCGAGCAGCCGGCGAAAGGCCGCTGCCTCGAATGCGGTGCTTTGGTTCGGGGTGAGCTCGGTCATGGGCTTCGTCTCCTCTTCGTCAGTTTTCATAGGCGCCCGTGCGCGACGGGTGACGTTGATAGACGTGGAGCTCCGGCAGGTCGTTGAGCTCCGCAAGGATGGGCGCCAGTCGTTCCGCCCAGGCGGCGACGCCCGCTGTATCGGCTATAAGATCCTGGCGGACTTCTATCAGTGCATGCGCGATCCCGGGCGTCATGCAGTGCCGATACATGGTATCGCCACGCAGTGCGCCGTCATAGGGTTCATTGTTGCCGACCACGATCTCGCCGTCCGCCTGGAGCCGTTCCATCAGCGGAAAGACGGCACGCGGATCGTTGTCCCACAGAACCGAGGCATGCCACGGACGCGCAATGCCTTTCCAAGAAGGCGTGAAGGAATGCAAGGAGATGACCAGAGGCGCTCGTCCGCCGGCGGCCGCGGTCCGGGCGATGGTCTCCGATACGGCTCCATGGTAGGGGCGGTGAAAGCGCTCTATCCGGTGTTGCCACTCCTCGTCGGCTATCGGATGGTTGCCCGGAACGATCGCGCCGTCGGAGATCTTCATGATCAGCGTCGGGTCGTCTTCGCCGCGGTTCGGGTCGATCAGGAGGCGCGAGAAACAGCCGAGGACCGCCGGCGCCTCGAGTGCGACCGACAATTGCCGTGTGAGCGGTTCGATACCGATATCATAGGCGATGTGACGCTCGAAAGCGCTTTCCGGCAGGCCCAGCCGGCCGTACTCTGCCGGAAGCCGGTTCATTGCATGGTCGGCAAGAAGCACGAGGCCCTTGGCAGGATTGCCCTCGATGATCTCGTAGGGAGAGTAGTGCTGCATTCCGCTCCGTCTTTTCAGAATCGATCCCATTCATGATTTCAGGTTGATCCAACCTGAAATCATCGGGGTCCATAGCTGCCCATCTGATTGCACGCAGAGCCGCCATTCGCAAGAAAAACGCGAAGCTCTTATACCGTTCTGTCACAGGAGTGACTGATATAATCGATTAGAGTTGCGTTGACTTTCAAGGCTGTCCGTCGCAAGAAAGTGCCACGCAAATCAAAACGGAGTTCCGCAGGAAGCCGTGTCTAGATATCCTTTTTCCAGAGTGAAGCCGGGGTCGATGACGTTTGGATCCATCCTCCTGTTTTCTTTAGCAGTTTCCGTCCCATTTCTCTCCGCTGGCGCTGCCCGCGCCGATTTTCGCGTGTGCAACGGGACACAGACTCTTGTCGGCGTCGCGATCGGATACCGGGCTAAGGAAGGCTGGGTCACGGAAGGCTGGTGGCAGGTGCCGGCAACGACCTGCGCTACCCTGATCGAGGGCGAACTCCAGTCCCGGTACTACTATCTCTACGCGGAAGATGCGGCCAAAGGCGGCCGCTGGACCGGCGACGTCAACATGTGCGTGGCCGAGAACGAGTTCAAGATCGTCGGTGTCCAGGACTGCTTCGCCCGCGGTTTCCAGCGTATGGGATTCAAGGAATATGACACGGGGCGGCAGGGAAGCTGGATGGTTCAGCTTTCCGACACGCCCGGCACGCAGGAAAGCCAGAATTGATGAGACGGAACAGGAAAGTCAAAATCCTCGCTACGCTGGGGCCGGCATCGGCCGATGAGCAGATGATCCAGAAGCTGCACGAGGCGGGGGCCGATCTGTTCCGTATCAATATGAGCCATGCGAGTCATGAAGTCATGCGCACTCTGATAGAGCGGATCCGTTCGGTCGAGGCGCGTTGCGGCCGCCCCATCGGCATTCTGGCCGACCTGCAGGGTCCGAAGCTGCGCGTCGGAAAGTTCGCGGAGGGAAAGGTCGAGCTCAAGCCCGGTCAGACCTTCACGCTCGACAATCGGGATGTGCCCGGGGACAGCCGCCGCGTCTATCTTCCGCATCCGGAGATCCTCGAAGCCGTCAAGCCCGGCCATCGTTTGCTGATCGATGATGGCAAGCTGCATCTGCGCGCCGAAAAAACCGATGGCAAGAGCATCGTCACCACGGTCGTCTCCGGCACGAGGATCTCTGATCGCAAGGGCGTCAGCCTGCCCGATACGCTGCTCGGCGTCGGCGCGCTGACCGACAAGGACCGCGTCGACCTCGATGCCGTGCTGGCGACGGGGCAGGTCGACTGGGTGGCGCTTTCCTTTATCCAGCGCCCTGAAGACCTTGCGGAGGTTCGTAAGATCGCACGGGGTCGCGTCGGGCTGATGTCGAAAATCGAAAAGCCGCAGGCGATCGAGCGGATTGACGAGATCATCGAGCTTTCGGATGCTCTGATGGTGGCCCGCGGCGATCTTGGCGTCGAGATGCCGCTCGAATCCGTGCCGGGGCTTCAAAAGCAATTGACGCGGGCCTGCCGGCGAGCCGGCAAGCCCGTCGTGGTCGCAACGCAGATGCTTGAATCGATGATCTCCTCGCCGGTGCCGACGCGCGCCGAGGTGTCGGACGTGGCCACCGCCGTGTTCGAAGGTGCCGATGCGGTGATGCTCTCGGCCGAGTCCGCTTCCGGCGAGTACCCGATCGAGGCGGTTTCGACCATGGCGTCGATCGCCAGCAACGTCGAACGCGATCCGCATTATCCGGGGATCATCTATGCCCAGCGCACGCCGCCGGAAGCGACGGGTGCGGATGCCATCTCGCTTGCCGCCCACCAGATCGCCGAAACGCTCAAGCTCGCAGCGATCGTAACCTACACATCCTCCGGCACGACCGGGCTTCGGGCGGCGCGCGAGCGGCCCCAGGTGCCGGTCATCGCGCTTTCGCCAATCGTCCAGACGGCCCGTCGCCTTTCCGTGGTCTGGGGCCTGCACTGCGTCGTCACCGAGGATGCCACCGACCTCGACGACATGGTCAACCGCGCCTGTCGTATCGTCTCGACAGAAGGTTTCGGCAAGCCCGGAGACCGCGTCATCGTTACCGCCGGTGTCCCGCTTGGTACCCCGGGGGCCACGAACATGTTGCGCATCGCCTATATCGGCTCGGACGGGCAGTCGGCGGTGTAAAGCATCGCAGGATGCGTTTCGGGTCTGTGCTGCTTGTCATTTCGCCGAAGGCACGGGCGTGGTTGTAGTCGATCCCTGGCAAGGCTGAGGTGCTGATTTCTCTCCGCGCATGTGTCCGGCACGCCGCGAGCCGCGAGAGGGACTCGATCAGGCCGGCTGAGGGGCATTCGTCGACGCGTACCGGTCACGTCCGGCTGCCGGCGAGCTTTTCTGCCAATTCGCCAAGCTGCTCCTGCGCCTTCCGGTCGGACGGATAGACGTCGAGGAATTGCTGCCATGCACGCATGGCGAGCTCTTCCTTGCCGGCAGCCTCCAACATGGTGGCCATGCCGGCGAGTGCGCCGAAATGGCGAGGCTCCAAGGCGAGCACGCGGTTGATGTCGGACATCGACTTGCGAAAGTTGCCCATCTGGTAATGAAGCGTGGCGCGACGGTTCCAGCCTTCGACATAGTCGGGCGAAAGGGCGATCACCTGGTCGAGAAGATCGAGCGCCGCCGTCTGCTTCTCCTCGGCGATCGCCTTGTTGGCCCATTGCATCAGAAGGTTCACGGTCGCGCTGCCGGAATCCTGCCATTCGAGGCGAATGCGTTCGGCGACCTGACGGGCCTTGTCCTCCTCGACTTCCCTCTTGAGATCGGTGAAGAGTGCGTCGACGCGCTCTTTTGGAGTGGTGAGGGCCGCGACCTCTGTTTGAGGCGAGGGCTCTGCCGCCACAAGCGGCGTGCTGTCCACTGTCGTGGCGCACATGGCAAGACATGCCAGAATCAAGTTCGAGAAAACGCGCATGGCGGGCATCGTAGCCCGCCATGAAACAAGATCAAATCAATTTTAGGAAATCAGCGAGTGACCCCATCAAGGCGCAGGCGGCAATTGCCGCCGCAGGACATCAGCCCTGGCGCGCCTTGAAGCGCGGGTTCAGCTTGTTGATGATGTAGACGCGGCCCTTGCGACGAACCAGACGGTTTTCGCGGTGACGGGTCTTCAGGGACTTGAGCGAATTCTTGATCTTCATTTTTCCTGATCCGCATGGTTTCGGGGAATGAAAATTCGCCCGGTAATTCTAACAATCAAAAGCGCGCCGTTCAGCGCGCTGTCCAAGTAGGCAGGCACATAGCGTGTCGTCCCAATCGTGTCAACCGCGCGCCGGGGATTTTGCCGCCTGTTCCCCGTCCCATCTGTGCCCGTTCCATGTGTCCCCGTTTCATGAGGGCCGGATCAGAGCAGGCGGGTGAAATGCCCCATCTTGCGGCCGGGCCGCGCCTCGGTCTTCCCGTAGAGATGAAGAAGCACGTTGCGCTCTCCAAGCAGGTCCGCAACGCCGGCGATGTCGTCGCCGATAAGGTTCTGCATCACGCAGTCCGAATGGCGCGACGGGTCGCCGAGGGGCAGCCCGGCAATCGCGCGGATATGCTGCTCGAATTGCGAAACGACACAGGCGGCCTCCGTCCAGTGGCCGGAATTGTGGACGCGCGGGGCGATCTCGTTTGCGACGACGCTGCCGTCGGCGAGAACGAAAAACTCGACACCGATGACGCCCACATAGCCAAGCGCCGCAAGGATGCCGGTAGCCGCCTTGCGGGCCGCTTCGGTGGTTGCCGCGCCGACGGATGCGGGCACGATCGAGGTGTGGAGAATGCCGTGGCGATGTATGTTTTCTGCGGGGTCGAAGCAGGCGGTGGTCCCGTCGGCCGCGCGGGCGGCTATAACCGAGATCTCCCGCTCGAAGGACACGAGGCTTTCGAGGATCAGGGGGACCTGCCCGAGCGCGACATAGGCGCCCGCCGGATCGTCGGTGGCGGAACGGAAGACGCGTTGACCTTTGCCGTCATAGCCGAACCGGCGGGTCTTGAGCACGCCGGCCCCGCCGAAGTCGGAAAGGGCGGCCTCAAGGTCGGCCTGGCTGTCGACGGAACGGAAGCGGGCGGTGTCGATGCCGCAGCCGTTGATGAAGCGCTTTTCGACGAGACGGTCCTGTGCCACTTCCAGCGCCTTCGGCGGCGGGAAGACCGGCCGCGTACGGGCGAGCTGTTCGGCGGCCGAGACGGGGACATTCTCGAATTCGTAAGTGACGAGGTCTGCCACCCGGGCAAGCTCGGCCAAGGCGTCCGGATCGTCATAAGCGGCAAGGATCTGCTCGTTGGCCACCTGCGCGGCGGGACAGTCCGGCTGGGGCTCGAGTACGACAGTTCGAAAATTCAGGCGGGCAGCGGCCATGGCCAGCATGCGGCCGAGCTGGCCGCCGCCGATGATGCCGATCGTCTTCATGCCTCGTCTACCGGATATTCCGCGACCGATACGGTCTGCTGTTCGCGCCAATCGTCGAGACGGTCGGCAAGGTCGTCGTCGCTGAGAGCCAGGACGGCTGCGGCCAGGAGCGCAGCGTTGATGGCGCCTGCTCTGCCGATCGCAAGCGTGCCGACCGGAATTCCGGCGGGCATCTGCACGATCGACAGCAGGCTGTCCTGACCGGAAAGCGCTCTCGACTGGACCGGAACACCGAAGACCGGAAGCGGCGTCATGGCCGCGCACATTCCCGGGAGGTGCGCGGCGCCGCCGGCGCCGGCAATGATCACCTGGAAACCCTCGTCGCGCGCGCCCTTGGCGAAGCGGACGAGGCGGTCGGGCGTGCGATGGGCGGAAACGATGCGGGCTTCATAAGCGATGTCGAGCGCCTCGAGCGTGTCAGCGGCGTTCTTCATCGTCTCCCAGTCCGACTGGCTTCCCATGATGATGGCGACGGGAGGGGGCGTAGTGTCGGTCACGTCTTGGTCCGTTTTTCAGGCGATTATGTCTGGAATGATCTGGTCTTCGATCTTGGTGATCTTGTCCTTGATGGCCAGTTTCTTCTTTTTCATCCGCTGGATGCGCAATGCGTCACAGCCGGTCTGGATCATCGCGTTGATCGCCGCATCGTAGTCTTCGTGTTCCTGCCTCAGGCGCGCGATCGTCAGTCTGAGTTCGGCCTGGTCCTGGTCCGGCATGCAAAGCGATCCCCTTAACCCCGGCTTCGCCGATCCGCGATCCGAGAATTTCCTGCTCGCTCTAACACATCTTGCCCGGTGACGGGAAGTTATCCGATGTCATCATTTCGCCTTCGACAAATGAAAAATGACATGGCACAGTAAGAAGGTTTCAACCATGGAACATCCGGCATTTGCGTGCCGGGTGCAAGCTAAAGGAAGGGACTGCCAATGACCATTGAGGCTCATCTTGCAACGCTTGAGAAGAAGCATGGCGTCCTTGAAGAGGAACTCCACGAAGCCCTGAACTCTCCGTCCTGCGAGGACGAACTGATCAGCGAACTCAAGCGGCGGAAGCTGCGCATCAAGGACGAAATCGAAAGACTCCGTTCCTCGACGCACTGATCGTGAACGGTTCCCGATTGCATTGCCGTCTCTCAGGCGATGCGACGATAGGGTCAAAACAATCCCGAAACGATACACTCACATTGGCTGGCCGGGCTCCGCGTCCGGTCGGCTTCCTTAGGCGGTGCGGGGTCACGTTGTTGCACGCGCCGCCTGACTGCATCAGGACCAGAACTGGTCCAGCCACAGGTTGAGCCGGTCGAATCCCGGCTTGTTGATCGTGTAGATCCGCCGTGTGCCGCTTGCGGACACCGATACGAGATTGCAGTCGAGCAGTGCCTTGAGATGCTGGGAAACAGCGGGCCGGCTGATAGGCAGGCCTCCGGCGAGTTCGTTGACGATCTTGGGCGCGCGCCGCAACTCTTCCAGCAGATAGCGCCGGTTCGGATCCGCAATGGCATCGAAAGGGTCCGCGATCGTCATAAGCAGACGTTAGGCGAATTCCCCCGGGCCGGCAAGAAAATTGTGCGCTGCGAAAGTTCGCTTTGCGTTGCAGCAAAAATGGCGAACTCCGTCGTTGCTACAACGTCCCGGACATTACGCTTCCGAGGCCGTCCCAGACGAGCTTCCAGCCGGCGACGAATGCCATCATGTACATGAACGGATAGAAGACCTGCGGTTTCATGCGCCGGACGATCCAGGCCCCGCAGGCGGTTGCGGCCATGGCAAGCGGGAAGAGCGTTGCCGAGGTCTTGAGATTGCTGAGGTCGAGTTGGCCGAGGGCGAAATAGGGGATGAGTTTCACGGCGTTGAGAGTGGCGAAGAAGCGCACGATCGTGCCGGTATATTCACGGGGCGCGAGCTTCAGCGGCAGCGCGTAGATCTGGAATGGAGGGCCGCCTGCATGAGCGACAAAGCTGCCATAGCCCGCGAAGGTGCCCCAGAGAGCAGCCGGGCCGGAGCGCTGCGGCTTCGGCTGAATGGCGATGCCGTTGCGGCTGCGCCACAAAGTGTAGACATAGCGCAGCACGAAGACGACAGTGATGAGACCGATGATCAGCCTCAGCGCGTCGCGTGGCACATAGGCGGACGTAGCCCAGCCGACGGCGATGCCGACCAGCGCGCCTGGGAGCAGCATGATATAGGTTTGCCGATCGCCGTGCTTTCGCCAGATCCAGAGAGAGACGATGTCCATGGCGATCAGGATAGGCAGAAGCAGCGCCGCAGCTTGCACCGGCGAAACGGCCATGGACAGGATGGGCACCCCCATCAGCGAGAGAGCCTCGCCCATCCCTCCCTTGGCGAGGCCGACGAGCAGAACGGCCGGAATGGCAACGAGATAGAAGTCGATGTCGGGAAGCATTGGCGGCGGTTGATCCTTTTGTCATCTCCGTCTATCGGTTTTCCCGAATGAAATCGAGTGCCGGCTTCCGGCTCGAACCGAGATCGCCAGGATTGACGACATGAGCAAAATTGAAGACCGCTGCCGCCTCGTGCTGGTCGCACCGGATATCCCGGACGGCCTGGAACGCGTGAAGCTCGTTGGCGATGCGCTGAAGGGCGGAGATGTGGCGTCGGTGATCGTGCCGCAATACGGGCTTAGCGATGCGGATTTCCAGAAACATGCGGAAGCGCTCGTGCCGGTGATCCAGAAGGCCGGCGCCGCGGCCTTGATCGAGGGAGATACCCGCGTTGCCGGACGGGCCAAGGCGGACGGCATCCATATCGCCGGCGCCGCCGCCGCCCTCGCCGAAGCGATCGAGCGGCATGCGCCGAAGCTCATTGTTGGTGGCGGCAATGCTACCGACCGTCACCATGCGCTCGAAATCGGCGAATTGCGGCCCGATTACGTCTTCTTCGGCCGCACGGACGGCGATATAAAATCTGAGGCCCATCCAAAGAACCTGGCGCTTGCCGAATGGTGGGCGTCGATGATCGAGATTCCCTGCATCGTCATGGGCGGCATGGATCCGCAATCGGCGCTTGCGGTCGCGGAAACCGGCGCGGAATTCGTGGCACTCCGCCTTGCCGTCTTCGGCGAAGCCGAACAGGCGCCGTCGGTGGTCGCGGCCGTCAACGCCTTGCTTGACGAAAAAGCGCCACGGTTTGAAGGTTAAGACCTGCCGATGGTAATCCGCTCCCTCCTGAATTCCAGCCGGCCCGTAGCCTTTGCCGCAGCGATGCTTTCAGCAGTCGCGCCGGCACTGGCACAGCAACCGATACCGCCAGCGCAGACCGACGAGGGCAGTGCGCAGAAGCGCGGGCGGATCACGCCTTTCAACGGCGCGGCACTACCGGAAGATGGCGAGCGAAAGCCGGCAGCGGCCGGGCCGGAAAAGCCGAAGCCCAGCGATGGCAGTGCGCCTTCGAAGGGCGTCAACGTGATCGATCGCATGGGAGCAGAATTGCCTGATCTTCCTGAGGAGAAACCCTTCACAGGCAAGATCGACGAAGCTTATGGTGCCTTCCAGCGGGGCTATTACCTCACGGCGATGGACCTTGCCTTGCCGCGGGCCCAGCTCGGCGATCCAGCCGCCCAGACGCTCGTCGCGGGAATCCTCGAGCAGGGACTCGGTGTTGCGCGCGACGCCAAGGCCGCCGCCTTCTGGTACGGCCAGGCGGCCACCAATGGCGATCCGGCGGCCATGTTCAAATATGCGCTGATCCTGATGGAAGGCCGCCACGTCAAGCGCGACCGGAAGAAAGCAGACGAGCTCATGAAAAAGGCTGCCGATCTCGGCAATGCCTCGGCTCAGTTCAACTACGGACAAACGCTGGTGGCCGACATGCCCGGCGAGCGCGGCCTGAAGGCCGCCATGCCCTATTACGAGAAATCGGCCGAACAAGGCATTGCGGACGCGCAATATGCGCTGTCCCAGATCTACGTCAATGTCGACGGCGTCGAGGACGACAAACGCGCCCGCGCCCGCGAGTGGCTGCTCAGGGCGGCGCGCGCGGGCTATGATACGGCGCAGCTCGACATTGCGATCTGGCTGATAGAAGGGATCGCCGGCGACCGCAACCTCGAAGAGGGCTTTGCCTGGATGAAGCGCGCCGCCGAAAGCGGCAACGTCGTCGCCCAGAACCGACTCTCCCACCTCTATGTGAATGCCATAGGTACGCGTCCGGACCCCGTCGAAGCGGCAAAATGGTACGTCCTGTCGCGCCGGGCCGGCCTCAAAGATGACGCGCTCGAGGATTTCTATCTCGGCCTCAACGAAACGCAGCAGAAGTCGGCGCTCGCGGCGGCCAACAAATACCGCTCGTCCTGAGATGCGTGGGCAGATCCGATCTATTTCTCTTGAACTTCCGGGGTTTTTGTGGTCTTGAAGCCCCGGTTTTCTCCGCGGCCTCCTATTCCTATACCGCCGCGGAAGGAGTGAAATCTCACTCGGTTTTTTGACGACGGTTCCCTTGCCCGCGCTTCGAGCTGCGGCCGGCATGCGCACTGTCAGACAGGTTCAATGTCCGGTCGAGCATCTCGGCTGGCCTTCGCTAGAGGAATCGCCGCATGGCCCGTTCTGCTCTTCTCAATGTCATGGTCCAGGCCGCCTTCAAGGCCGGCAAGTCGCTCGCGCGCGATTTTGGCGAAGTGCAGAACCTGCAGGTGTCCTTGAAAGGACCGGCCGATTTCGTATCGCAGGCGGACCACAAGGCGGAGCGGATCATCCGCGAGGACCTTATGAAGGCCCGCCCGACCTACGGCTTCCTCGGAGAGGAAGGCGAGGAGATCAAGGGAACCGACGGCGCCCACCGCTGGATCGTCGATCCACTCGACGGCACCACCAATTTCCTGCACGGCATCCCGCATTTCGCCATCTCGGTCGCGCTGGAGCGCCAGGGTGAAGTCGTCGGCGCCGTCGTCTTCAACCCGGCCACGGACGAGCTCTACACCGCAGAGCGCGGCGGCGGCGCCTTCCTTAACGACCGGCGTCTGCGCGTCGGCGGGCGCAAGGTGCTCTCGGACGCCGTGATCGGAACCGGTACGCCGCATCTCGGCCGCGGCAATCACGGCAAGCACCTGGTCGAGCTGCGCCACGTCATGGGCGAGGTCGCCGGCATTCGCCGCCTCGGCTCGGCATCGCTCGACCTTGCTTACGTGGCTGCAGGTCGATTCGACGGCTTCTGGGAGCGGGATCTGGCCGCCTGGGACATGGCTGCCGGCACCCTGCTCATCCGCGAGGCCGGCGGCTGGGTCACCGATGCCGAAGGCGGCGGCAGGCCGCTCGAGGCGGGTTCGGTCGTGTGCGGCAACGAACAGATAGCCAAGGCGCTGCGCGAGGTCATCCAGCGTCCGATTCCGTCCAGGTGACGGCATTGCTGCCGTCCCAATTGCGCCGAGGTTTCAGGGCGTGGGAGCACCTCTACCGCGCCGGATGAATTCGATCGCATGCGGCGCGCCTCAAGTCTTTTGTTTTCCCTTCAATTCGGCGCAAACTTCCACTAGTCTCCGGGCCAGTACGGATGGCCTTCGGCCATCGGCGGCACCGCTCCTCTTTCCTCGTCGATTTAGGAGTGTTGCGGCAAATTCAGAGTGTTGCGGCCGCCCTCTTGTTCGTCGGACAGGCGCGGAAACCGCCGCAGAACCGGGAGACTGGCGAACTTATGGCGAAACTGAACCTGGCCGGGTGGCGTGATCGCGAAGACTTGGAGGAGGACTACGGTCCTCACAAGCTTTCGAGCCCAATGCCCTATTTCTGGACGATGGTCCTTTTCCTGATCATCGTGGGATTTGTCGCCGCAATCCTCTTCCGCCAGGCCAGCGAGGCTTTCGCCGGCAATCCCGGCCTCAATGGGTTGATCCTGGGCGTGCTTGCGATCGGTATTCTGCTGGCGTTCAACCATGTCCTCAGCCTGAGGCCGGAGGTTCGCTGGTTCAACTCCTTCCGTGCCGCCGGCAGTGCCGACAAGGTTGGACGCGATCCGGTGCTGCTCGCCCCGATGCGGGCCCTGATCGGGGGACGCCAGACGACGGCGATATCGACGGCTGCGCTCCGGTCGATCCTCGATTCCATCGCTGCGCGCCTGGACGAGTCGCGTGACATCACCCGCTATCTTGCCGGTCTCCTCGTTTTCCTGGGCCTGCTCGGTACGTTTTGGGGTCTGCTCGGCACGATCGGCTCCATCAACACCGTCATTCAGTCGCTCGATGCCGGAAGCGGCAGCACCGATGACCTGCTGACCTCGCTGAAGAGCGGTCTTTCGGCGCCTCTCACCGGCATGGGAACGGCTTTCTCCGCCTCGCTCTTCGGTCTTTCCGGCTCGCTCATCGTGGGCTTTCTCGACCTGCAGGCGGGGCGGGCGCAGAATCGTTTCTATACGGAGCTCGAGAACTGGCTCTCCTCGGTGACCGATGTTGGACACGGATTTTCCCAGCCGGGCGAAATGAGCGACGGCGCTCCCGCCGAGGAACTGCGGCGGCTCACCGACCAGCTCGCGCGCATGACCCATGAGGGTGGCGTGAACCAGCGCACCACGGCTGCCATGGCGAGCCTCGCCGAGGGCATTCAGGGCCTTGTCAAGAATATGCGGGGCGAGCAGCAGATGCTGCGCGACTGGATCGAAGCGCAGCAGGAGGAGGCCAAGGCGATGCGCAAGACGCTCGATCGGCTGACCGCGCGCATCGGTCAGGCTGACCGTATCACCGTGCAGACGGAGAAATCCGTGTCTCCGGCGAAACTCAGCCGCATGGAAGACAGCGGAGGAGATTGACCATGGCGCTCTCCCGACGCCGCGAACCGCGGGCTATCAACTACTGGCCGGGTTTCGTGGACGCGCTCTCGACGCTGCTCATGGCAATCATGTTCCTGCTCAGTGTTTTCGTCACTGCACAGTTCCTGCTCGGCAGGGAGATCAGCGGCAAGGACGAGGTGCTGAACCGGCTGAACAGCCAGATCAACGAACTCACCCAGCTCTTGGCCCTCGAGAAAAGCGGCAAACAGGATCTCGAGGATTCGCTTGCCAATCTTCAGGCTTCGCTTTCACAATCCGAGGGCGAACGGTCACGCCTGCAGGCGCTGCTTGACAGAGGTGCAGGCAGTGCGGAAGTCGCCGATGAAAAGATCGGCCGGCTCGGATCGGAGCTCGAAAACGAGCGGCAGGTCAGTGCAAGGGCAATGAGCCAGATCGAACTCTTGAACCAGCAGATCGCGGCGCTCCGCAGCCAGATCGCCGCCATCGAGGGCGCCCTCCAGGCATCGGAGGCGAAGGACGAGGCCTCTCAGGCCAAGATCTCCGATCTCGGCCGCAGGCTGAACGTTGCGCTGGCACAGCGTGTTCAGGAGCTCAATCGCTACCGTTCGGACTTCTTCGGCCGGCTGAGGGAAATTCTCTCCGATCGCGAAAATATCCGCATCGTCGGCGATCGTTTCGTCTTTCAGTCGGAAGTGCTCTTTCCTTCGGGCGGCAACGAGCTCAACCCTGAAGGCCAGGCTGAGATGACGAAGCTTGCGGCAGCGATTCTCGACCTTGCCAGGGAGATTCCGGCGGAGATCAACTGGGTCCTGCGCGTGGACGGCCACACGGACGATGTTCAGCTTTCGGGAATAGGCCGCTTCCGTGACAATTGGGAATTGTCGTCGGCGCGAGCGACCTCCGTCGTCAAATTCCTGATCTCGAAAGGGGTTCCGGCGGACCGGCTGGTGGCGGCTGGCTTTGGCGAATACCAGCCCATTGCGCCTGGCGACACCCAGGAAGCACGCGCGCAGAATCGTCGTATCGAGCTCAAGCTAACAGAAAAATAAGATCACGGAGAAACAGGCGCGGGCGAACCGACGAACAGCGCTTCTGCGCCGTGATCGAACTGGAGCCGCGCAAGCTTCGCATAAAGCCCGCCCTGGCGGATCAGGGACTCGTGGGTGCCTTCCTCGACGATGCGGCCATGTTCCATCACCAGGATGCGGTCCGCCTTGAGAACGGTCGCGAGCCTATGGGCGATGACGAGCGTCGTGCGCTCCTTCATCAGGCCGTCAAGCGCCTTTTGCACCAGCGTCTCGCTTTCCGCATCCAGCGCCGAGGTGGCCTCGTCGAGAAGAAGGATGGGAGCGTCTTTCAGGATGGCGCGCGCGATGGCTATGCGCTGGCGCTGGCCGCCTGAAAGGGTCACCCCGCGCTCGCCGACCAGCGTGTCGTAGCCGTGATCAAGCCTGCCGATGAACTCTTCGGCCTGCGCCGCGACAGCGGCTGCGCGCACCGCTTCGCGGCTTGCGTCCGGCACGCCGAACGCGATGTTGTCGTGCACCGAGGTGGCGAAGATGGTCACGTCCTGGGGCACGATCGCTAGTCTCTCACGCAGTTCTTCGGGATCGACGGCGCGCACATCCGTACCGTCGACGCGGATGGTGCCCTTTGCCGGGTCGTAGTAACGCAGGAGCATCGAGAAGACCGTGCTCTTGCCGGCGCCGGATGGGCCGACGATGGCTACCGTCTCGCCCGGCCTTATCGCAAAGCTCAGGCCCCGGAGACTCTTGTAATCCGGCCGGGCGGGATAGGCGAAGTGCACGTCGTCGAACTCGACCGCCCCTGTCGCAGGTGCGGGCATTGCGACCGGACACTCCGGCGCGCGAATTTCAGGGACTTCGCTCAGAAGCTCGTTCAGGCGTTCGGCGGCGCCCGCCGCCTGTGAGAGTTCGCCCCAGACCTCCGACAGCGCGCCGAGACTGCCCGCCGCGAAAACGGAGTAGAGCAGGAACTGACCGAGAGTACCGGCGGAAAGCGAGCCTGAGAGGACGTCCCTTGCGCCGAACCAGAGCACGGCGACGACGCTTCCGAAGATCATCGTGATGGCAAAGGCGGTCAGCACCGAGCGCGCTTTTGTTGCAGCGCGGGCGGCACGATAGGCGGCCTCCACCGAGTTGCCGAAGCGCAAACGCGCGCTCTCCACACCGTTGAAAGCCTGCACCGTACGGGTGGCGGCGATCGTTTCGCCGGCATAGGCGGAAGCCGCCGCAAGCATATCCTGCGCTTCGCGGGAGCGCCGGCGTACCGAGCGGCCGAAGCCGACGAGCGGAAAGACTATGACGGGGATCGCGGCGAGCACCAGGCTCGAAAGCTTCGGGCTCGTATAGACCATCATGCCCATAGCGCCGAGACAGAGGATGAGGTTGCGCAGCGCCACCGATGCCGTCGCGCCCACCGCCGATTTGATCTGTGTCGTGTCGGCAGTCAGCCGCGATACGATCTCACCGGACTGATTGACGTCGAAGAAGGATGCCGAGAGCTGCATGACGCGTGCGAAGACGTCGCGTCTGAGGTCGGCAACGATGCGCTCGCCCAGCGAGATGACGAAATAGTAGCGGGCGGCGCTGGCAAGGGCGAGGATCACCGCAAGCACCATCAGCATGGAGAAATAGGTGTTGATGAAGCCGGAATCGGAATTGGAGAAGCCGTGGTCTATCATACGGCGAACGGCCATCGGCAATGTCAGCGTCGTAACCGCTGCGGCGGTCAGGGAAAGGCCAGCGCCGATCGCAAGGCCGCGGTAGCGGGCGAGGTAAGGCAGTACGGTTGCGAGCGGGCGGATGGACCTGCGCGCCGGCATTTGAATTTCCTGTTTTGGCACATAGCCCCCCGTTCGCCTGTCACGGGGCCACAACGTCATGCGCCGACCAGGCGCTTATCGCTGTGCGACTGCGACCTGCTGCCGTTCCGGACCGGTGTTGATCCGATGAATCATGCAGAGATCACAAGTCTTCCGCGCGGCACTTGTTATCCCGCAGACCTTCATGTATAGGCACGGCATCGAATTGGGAAGCCGCGGCCCAAGAGCGGTCTGCGGCTTCATTTACGTGTTCGGTCCCAAAGTCGCAATGCCTTGCGACAATTGGACCCTGGAACTCTAGGAAGATTGTTATGAAGGCAGACATCCATCCCGACTACCACACGATCAAGGTGGTGATGACCGACGGCACCGAATACGAAACCCGCTCGACCTGGGGTACGGAAGGTGCGACGATGAACCTGGAAATCGACCCCAAGTCGCATCCGGCCTGGACCGGCGGCAACCAGCAGCTCGTCGATCGCGGCGGCCGCGTCTCCAAGTTCAAGAAGCGCTTCGAAGGCCTCGGCCTCTGATATCAGACGCTCGATTGCATATTGCGAAGCCCGGCATGCCGGGCTTTTTTGTTGGCTGGCATCGCCTTTGCGGCCGCTTTGGCTATTGCGACCTCGCGGTGGTTTTCGCCGGCCCATGTGTGGATCCTCGGGCTTGACCCGAGGATCCAACCGCAAGCATTGCTTTTCTCGCCTGCCCAAAGAAAAAACCCGGCACATGGCCGGGTTTATAATCTCAGCGGCAGGATCGCCTCGCTTCAGTTCGCTCCGAAGGCGGTCTGCAGCAATTTGATCTGCGCCTTCACACCATTCTGATTGTCCGGTACGAAGCTCGTCATTTCCTGTGGCCGATAGATTTCGCGGTCGAGCAGGGCGACGCGATTCTGCAGCCGCAGCGACCGCTCGATCAGGTCGCGGAAGCTTTCCGGCAAGTCGTTCCATCCGGGCGCACTGCGATCGACATTGAAGCTGTCGAGCCGGACTTTGTTCTTTTCCGACAGAACCTGGTCACGGCTCATCTCGCCATTGTTGACGGCGCGCTGCAGAAGGAGCCAGGAAGCCATCTGCATCAGCCGGGTGGTAAGCCGCATCGACTCGGCGGCATAGAGAACGGATGCCATGCGCGGCAGTACCTTTGCTGCGGTGCGGCCGGGACCATCCAGATAGCTCGCCGTTTCCTCGACCAGGCCCATCCCTTCAGAGTAGAGCGCCTTGAACTGCGCCGACGACGCAGCGTGACCGGCGAAACTGACGGTATTCAATCCTCTTTCGGACATGCCTGTATTCCCTGGTTCCAACGCATCACGACTGTCAGGTAACGGGCGGCTCTGGGAAAAGTTTCCTGAGGCCCCTCCATGCTCGAAGAATGATCCCATACCGCATTCCGCGCAAGGGCATTCTTAAGAAAGGGTTAATCTCCACAATTCTTTGGAGCCATGCTGTCGTAAAGCAAAAAAAGAGCCGCGCGAAGCGGCTCTCAAGGTAAAACAGGGAGAAAAATCAGACCATTCGCCAGTCGGTGAAATTGTCTGAGTCCGGAAGGAAACCGGATGATCCTACAATCGCAGATATTGCTTAATATGGAGTTAACCCCTAGAGCGGGATGAGGAAAAGTGTGTGCGGTTTTCCGCCCGCATCCCGCTCTAACTTATTGGAATCGATCATGTTCATGTTCTTAGGTCGATTCGACCTAAGAACATCGTGATCTAGAGCGGGATGAGGAAAAGTGTGTGCGGTTTTCCGCCCGCATCCCGCTCTAACTTGTTGAAATCGATCTCGTTCTTGATTTCAGATCTATCCGAGTTCAACGAAAGAGGCTTTCGGCGGCGGACCGGCTTGCCGATTTGCGGTTCATTTCCGCTTCCAGCCTTGCGATTTCTTGCGTCAGGAGCGCGATGCGCGCGTTCAGTTCATCCACCGAGAGCAGCGAAAGGTCGCTGCCGATCTCGTGCTCGGTCTTCTTCTTCGCTTGGTCCTCGTCAAACAGGCTCATTCGATTTCTCCTCCTCCTGGGGATCGCCGGCGCCTTCCTCCGCCAGTTCCTCCATCGGAGCTGCGCGCGGCGAGAGCTGCAGGCTCTCCGGCGTCGTCGCGGTTCCGGCATTGACCGGCGAGAAGTTTTCCCGATCGGCCGCGGGAACCGGTGCGCGCCGGCGACTGCGGACGATCGCATAGGCAGTGATCAGCATATGCGCACACGCCGTGATCATGAAGAGGCCATAGGGCCCGCTGGCGGTCATTATCGGTCCGCCGATCGTCGGCCCGATGATCGTGCCGACTCCGTAAAGAAGCAGGAGCCCGCCCGAAACCTTCACGAAATCCTCGGCTGTGGCGAAGTCGTTGGCGTGGGAAACAGCGATCGGATAGAGCGCATTGGCGGCCGCCCCGTAGATTGCGATCAGGGTCAGAACGATCCAGACCTGGCTCGGCTCGACGAGAAACATCAGCAGGCCGGCGAGCGCGCCGATCCCGGCGAGCGCGGCGAGCACATAGCGGCGGTCGACGCGGTCGGAGATGCGGCCGGCCGGCAGTTGCATGACGGCGCCCGAGAAGATCGCGACGCTCATCATCGCAGCGACGGTGCTGTCCGACAGGCCCGCCTGCCGGCCGAAAACGGCACCCAGCGTGCCGAAGGCGCCGTTGGCGATGCCGATGAGCAGGATGCCGAGAAAGGAGACCGGGGAATTGCTGTAGAGACCGCGCAGATCGAGGCGGACCTGCTTCAGCGGCTGCGGCGACGCGGCCCTGGACATGAGCGTCGGCAGCATCGCGACGCAATAGAGAATGCCGCAGATCATAAAGAAGAAAGTCGTGGAGGTCTCGCCGAACGGAATCATCATCTGCCCGCCGACGACGCCGAAAAGGGTGATGGCGATGTAGAGCGAGAAGATCAGGCCGCGGCTCTCATTGGTGGCGCGCTCGTTCAGCCAGCTTTCGATGATCATCGAAGTTCCGGCAGTGGAGAAGCCTGTGACTGCGCGGAGCGCCAACCACCAGATCGGATCGATCAGAATACCCGTCAACAACGAAACGATAGCGATCAGGGCGGTGAACACGCTGAAGGCGCGCACGTGCCCAATACGCTTGACGATGTTCGGCGCAAAAAAGCAGCCGAGCACGAAACCGGTTGCCCACAGCGTGCCGAACAGACCGAGTATCGTCGTCGGATAGCCTTCCGCCGTGCCGCGCACCGGCAGGAGCAGGCCCTGCAGACCGTTTCCGAGAAAGAGAAACAATGTGCCGAGAAGCAGAGCGGCAACGGGAAGCAGGTTATTTCTCATGATCCATCCGACGTTCTGCCCTGGACAAGCTGTGACGCGTATCGCCCTGCCGAGGGAAATCGATACCACCGGTCATTGCAAATCGGCGGCGAAAACAATAGCCCTCTATGCGACGAAAAGTGACGTCCGTATGGCGTCGCTCACATTGCGGCGGATCTTCCCGGAAATGAGCAGATGTCAAAGGCACTAACGCTTCTCCTGCTGCTGGCCATGTGCGTCCAGGTGATCAAGCCGCTCGGCTGCCCGGGCCTCCGGCAGCGCCGCGATTTCTGGAAGATTGCCGTCCTTGCCATCGTCGTGATGATGCTCACGGTGCTCGTGCGCCCCTGAAGAAGCCGGGGTGCTTCCGCTGGACGCACGCTGCTGCGCGTCCGGCATTCCCGGCAGCATCGCGCAGCTTTGCGTTCCTTTAGAAACAGCACCTTGCGGAACGGCCACTTATCTTCACGGCCAAAACGACGCGAGTCTCCGCACGACATTATGGCAGGAAAAGGTTAAATTACCGTGCTCGGCTACAAGATGAAATTCGAGGCTCTGTTGGAACGCCGTCTCACTGCCATTCTCGCCGCCGATGTGGTGGGCTATAGCCGCCTGATGGGTGCGGATGAGGCCGGCACGCTCGCGGCGCTGAAGCGGCATCGACGCGAGTTGCTGGAGCCGAAGATCGCCGAGCACAAGGGCCGCATCGTCAAGCTGGCGGGAGACAGCTTCCTGGTAGAATTTTCGAGCGTTGTGAACGCGGTCGCCTGCGCCGTCGCAATCCAGCGCGGCATGGTTTCCTGCAACGAAGGTCTGCCGAAAAGCAGGCGTATCGAACTCAGGATCGGCATCCATCTCGGCGACGTGATCGTTGAGGACGGCGACATCTTCGGCGATGGCGTCAACGTCGCTGCGCGGCTCGAAGGGCTTGCCGACCCGTCCGGCATCGCCGTTTCGGCCTCCGTGCGCGACCATGTCGGCTCGAGACTCGATGTCGGCTTCGTCGACAAGGGCGAATACAGTCTGAAGAACATCGCGCCGACAATTCGCGTCTACACGGTTTCTCTCGGCGCGCATCCGGTCGCAAAGGGTTCGGAACCGGCCGGTGTCGTTGACCGTGGCTACGAATTGTCCATCGCCGTCCTGCCCTTCACCAATATGAGCCATGATCCCGAGCAGGAATACTTCTCCGACGGCATCACCGAGGACGTCATCACCGATCTTTCGAAGGTTGCGCGGCTGCACGTCGTCGCCCGCAACACCGTCTTCACCTACAAGGGCAAGGCAGTGAAGGTGAAACAGATCGCCCACGAACTCGGCGTGCGCTTCATTCTCGAAGGTAGCGTACGCAAGGCGGGCGAACGCGTGCGCATCACCGGCCAGCTGATCGACGCCCAGACCGGCGGGCATCTGTGGGCGGACCGTTACGATCGCGACCTGACCGACATTTTCGCGATCCAGGACGAGATCACGCACGCGATCGTCAACCAGCTCAAGATAAAGCTCCTGCCGGAGGAAAAGAAGGCGATCGAAAGCGATCCCACGACTTCCGTCGAGGCCTATACCTACTATCTCCGGGGACGCCAGTTCTCACATACCTGGACAAAGCCCTATCTGCTTCTCGCCCGCCGGATGTTCCTCAAGGCTGTCGAGCTCGATCCGAACTACGCTCGTGCCTATGCGGGAATCGCCGAATGCGAATGTGCGATCAGGGACTGGCACGAAAAGGAGTTCCCGCTGAAGAGCATTCTCGACATGAGCGCCAAGGCGCTCGCGCTGGATCCGAATCTGGCGGAAGCGCACGCCTCGCGCGGGCTTGCATTGAACCACGACGGCCAAACGGAGGAAGCGAGCCGTGAGTTCCGTCAGGCTCTCGCGCTGGATCCTTCGCTCTATGAGGCAAATCTCTATTATGGCCGTTTCCTGTTCGCGCAGGGTCGATTCCAGGAAGCAATCGGCTTTTTCGAGCGCGCGGCGGAGATCAGGTCGGACGACTATTTTTCGCCGATCCATCTGATGGGTTGCCATCTCTCGCTCGGTAGGGAAGCCGAGCGCCAGCGTTGGGCACGGATCGGCATCGAGCGGGCGACAAGAGCGCTGGAGCGGAATCCGGAAAATGCCAGTCCGGCCCATCGCGGCGCATTGGCGCTCGCGCATATGGGTGAGGCCGAACGCGCGAAGGAATGGGTTTCCCGAGCACTTGCGACCGATCCCGACGATGTGGTCGCGCAGTACAATGCAGCATGCGTCTATGCGCTCCTCGGTGAGGGCGAGCGTGCGCTGGAGCTGCTGGAGACAGTGGTGCCGCAGAGCTCCAGCTATCATGTCCTATGGTTCAATCAGGACCCGGACCTGGATCTCATACGCGACGATCCCCGCTTCCGCGCGCTCCTCGACGCGCTCGGAGACTGCAACGCCGCAGGGCCCTGACGAGCGACCGCCTCTGCGCGTCCGAAGGACTCCCGGGGTGCTGCGAACATCAGACCTCGATCACGCCGCGCATCGCCGTCACGCAGTCGCCCGAGATGCTGACCTCGCGAATGGCGCCGCCTCGCTTGCCGACAGCGATGGCAATGATGCTGCGTCGCCCCATTTCCACACCCTGTTCAATGACGAGTTCGACCTTTGCGTCGGCATCGGGAAGCAGTGAGACGAGATAGGCACCGAGCGCCGCCGAAGCGCTGCCGGTCGCCGGGTCTTCGATGACGTTGTCGAGGGGCGCGAACATGCGCGCTCTCACATACCAGGGCCGCTCGAGCGTGCGGGCATAAAGGAACAGGCTGAAGCTGTCTTCTGCGAGCGGATAGCGGGTATTCGCCTCTTCGAAGGCGGAGACGTTCGGCCGCGCCTTCGAAAGAACGGCCAGGTCGCGCACCTCCGCGACGGCGAAGGGCAACCCCACCGAAATGCGCACCGGCCGGTGAGCCCGTTCGCTGAGCTCGTCACTGCGCAGCGAAGCGCTGGCGGCAATCACCGCTGGGTCGATGGCGGGGCCGATCTGCAGTGTCTGCGGGGCGATAATCCTTGCGCCGCTGACAACGCCTTCATTGCCGAGGAGCGTCACCTCGACCAGGCCCGCCTTTTCCTCGAAACGCAACGCCTGGCCGGGCTTGCGGCCGAAGATTTCCTGCTGCCGGCCAAGAACGAAGGCCGTGCCGACATTCGGATGACCGGCGAAAGGCACTTCGGTCGTGGGCGTGAAGATGCGAACGCGTGCGGTATTCTCCGGATTTTCAGGCGGCAGGACGAAGGTGACTTCGGAATAGGCGAATTCGGTGGCGATCGCCTGCATCTGCGCATCGCTCAAACCGCGGGCATCGGGAATGACGGCAAGCTGATTGCCGGCGAAACGTTCGGCTGTGAAGACGTCGACGGTGGCATAGGAGACGCTGCTCATGAAAGCCTCGTGATCGATTTCAAAGAGTTGAGACGCGGGATGCGGGCGGAAAGCCGCACACGCTTTTCCTCATCCCGCTCTGGATCGGAAACGATACAGATGTAGAAATGCCGGCACTCCACACGAACGAAGAACTTGTCTCCCTGACAATTACTTGTCCGAAAAAGGTAGAGGTCCGGCGGCATCGCTGCCGCCGGACCTCTCCTCTCTCCCTCTTACCGGTATCTTTTCGCTCAGGCAGCCCTCTCGAAGTCCTTCGTCCAGCTACCCTTTGCAGCCAGGCTGCACATCTTGGCCCGGTGGGTGAAGGCGCGCTGGCCGGCGGCGACGTTTTCCGCCTTGCCGCCCCAGGCATTGAGCGCCTCCTGCTGTAGCGCCCGGCCATAGGAGAAGGTGAGTTTCCACGGCAGATCGTGGGCAGCGTTCATTGCCGAGAGATGGGCCGTCGCCTCTTCCGTCGATTGGCCGCCGGAGAGGAAGGCGATGCCGGGGACGGCGGCCGGCACGGTGCGTTTCAGGATCTTGATGGTGCGTTCCGCCACCTCGTCGACTGAGGCTTTGCGCGCCTTCTTGCCGTCGATCACCATGCTCGGCTTCAGTATCATGCCCTCGAGCTTGACGCGAAGTTCGCCCAGCTCCTCGAAGACGGTGCGCAGGGTCCATTCGGTGACTTCTTCCGAGCGCTCGATCGAGTGGTCGCCGGGGGCGCCGTCCATAAGCACTTCCGGCTCGACGATCGGCACGATCTTCGCTTCCTGGCAGAGCGCCGCATAGCGGGCGAGCGCATGGGCATTTGCCCTGATCGCGCCCCGGCTCGGCAAGGCGTTGGAAATCGCGATCACACCGCGCCATTTGGCGAAACGGGCGCCGGCTTCATGGTATTTGGCGAGCCGGGCGGCGAGCCCATCGAGGCCCTCGGTGATGGTTTCGTTCGGGAAATGTGCCATCGGCTTGGCACCGGCATCGACCTTGATGCCGGGGATCGAATCCGCCTTGCGGATGATGTCGACCAGCGACGTGCCGTCGGCGGCGTTCTGGAACAGGGTTTCCTCATAAAGAATGACGCCGGAGATATAGTCGCGCATCGCATCGTCGGCGCGCAGCAGCATCTCGCGGTAGTCGCGGCGGGACGTCTCTGTCGATTCCAGGCCGATGCCGTCGAAGCGCTTCTTGATCGTTGCGGTTGACTCGTCGGCAGCGAGCAGGCCCCGGCCATTGGCGACCATGGCAACCGCGATATCTTCCAGTCTTTCGCTCATATTTATCTCCTACGAACAACGCTGGTCCCAATGGACCAGCGGATGAAACAAGTTTTCGGCCGGAGGCGCGAAAGCGTCCTCGCGCCGCAGGAACGAAGGCGCGTTAACAGAAGATACCGTGCGGGAAAATGGCAGTAAAATGGGCTAAAACGATTTAAATAATTTTAATCGTTTGAAATATCAGAATCTTTTTGGTTGGTTCTGTCTTGTTGCATACAGGCGTCGCGAGCTTCTCAGCGGCTTGCGTTTCGAGTTGGTCGTGAGGCGCTCCGCATCCTCTGATGCGGAGCCGTGCACAAGGGCGGCTTCCCCTGAGCGTCACCTCTGCTGCTTGAGAATATCGACGCCCGGCAGGGGCTTGCCCTCCATCCATTCGAGGAAGGCGCCGCCGGCTGTCGACACATAGGTAAAGTCGTCAGCCACCTCGGCATGATTGAGTGCCGCAACGGTATCGCCGCCACCGGCGACCGAAACGAGCGAGCCGGAGCGCGTGCGGGCTGCCGCATGTTTCGCCGCCGCCACGGTCGCCTTGTCGAAGGGTGTGATCTCGAAGGCGCCGAGCGGGCCGTTCCATACGAGGGTTTCGGCGCGCGAGATCCATTCGTTGATCGCGTCGATCGACTTCGGACCGACGTCGAGCATCATGGCGTCGGCAGGGATGGCCTTGACGTCGACGACCTCATTGTCGGCGCCGGCCTTGAATTCACGGGCGACAACCCCGTCCACCGGAAGCACGATCGCGCATCCCGCCTCCGAGGCGGCCGCGAGGATGGCCTTGGCGGTTTCCGCAAGGTCGTGCTCGCAGAGAGACTTCCCGACATCCACGCCTTGCGCGGCGAGAAAGGTGTTGGCCATCCCGCCGCCGATGACCAGCGCATCGACCTTCTTCACGAGATTCTGCAAAAGGTCGATCTTGGTAGAGACCTTGGCGCCGCCGACGATCGCGACGACTGGACGCTGCGGATTGCCGAGCCCCTTCTCCAGCGCTTCCAGCTCCGCCTGCATGGTGCGGCCTGCATAGGCGGGAAGATGCTGGGCCAGACCCTCGGTGGAGGCGTGCGCGCGATGGGCGGCGGAGAAGGCGTCGTTGACGTAGATGTCGCCATTGGCGGCGAGCGCCGTGACGAAGGCCGGATCATTCTTCTCCTCGCCCTTGTGGAATCGGGTGTTCTCGAGGAGCAGGACTTCGCCGTCATTCAAATCGGCAATCGCATTGGCGGCTTTGTCGCCGATGCAGTCGGGCGCGAAATAGACCCGCTGGTCGAGGATCTCCTCGACGGCGGAGGCGATTGTCTTCAGCGACATGTCGGCGACCGGTTCGCCCTTCGGCCGCCCGAAATGTGCGAGCAGGACGACTTTCGCACCCTTTTCGGAGAGCTCGCGGATGGTCGGCGCCACGCGCTCGATGCGGGTGGTGTCGGTCACCTGACCGTCCTTGACCGGCACGTTCAGGTCGACGCGCACGAGGACGCGCTTGCCGGCGATGTCGGTCAGATCGTCGAGAGTCTTGAAAGTCATCAGATGGTCTCCGGTGATAGTCGCTGGAACAGGGTAGGGTAGTCGATGACGAGGCCGTGCTCGTCCACCGGCAGCTCGGCCGTGAAGCTGCGATCCGCCGCCTCGTAGCGATAGAGCCTGCCGTCGTCGAGGCAAGTGTAAAGCTGGCCGTCGACCGTCGGCTCGAAGCTGTCGAAGGGCACGTAGAGCATGTTCAGCCTGGCCGTCCCGGATTGCCGGGTAAGGCCCAGGCGGCGGATCGGCAGCGTGTTCGTGAAGGGGGTGCCGGCGAGGTCGATATCGATGCAGCCATCGAATTGCGGCAAGGCCGTTCCGTCGGCTCTGCGCCAGTTGCCATGTCCGTCGGACAGGAGGTGCAGCCTCACCCCTTCGGTCGTTTCGATGATGAAGGAAAAGACGCGCCAGCCGGCATCGCAGTCGATGCGGTAGCGGACGCCATAGGCCGATCCGCCGCGTTCGCCGATGAGAACGCTCTCGGCGCGGATAGCCGCGCCGAGAGCGTTGTTCAAGGATCTGAGCGTCAGATGCTCAAGCCCTTCCCCCTCGATCGGGCGCCAGCGCACCGTCGTTGAGGAAAGGGCCCGGAACATCGGTCTTAGAGGAGCTTGCCGAGGGCGACCGCCGTATCCGACATACGGTTCGAGAAGCCCCACTCATTGTCGTACCAGGACAGAATCGAAACGAACTTGCCCTCCATCACCTTGGTCTGGTCCATGTGGAAGACCGAAGAATGCGGGTCATGGTTGAAGTCGATCGAAACGTTCGGCTGCAGCGTATAGCCGAGAACGCCCTTGAGCGGTCCGTCGGCGGCAGCCTTGATGGCGGCGTTGACCTCTTCCTTCGTGGTTTCGCGCTTGGCGACGAACTTCAGGTCGACGACCGAGACGTTCGGGGTCGGGACGCGTACGGAGATACCGTCGAGCTTGCCCTTGAGTTCCGGCAGAACGAGGCCGACCGCCTTGGCCGCACCCGTCGAGGTCGGGATCATAGAGAGCGCCGCGGCGCGGGCGCGGTAGAGATCCTTGTGCATCTGGTCGAGCGACGGCTGGTCGTTGGTATAGGAGTGGATCGTGGTCATCATGCCATGATCGATGCCAATCGCGTCGTGGAGCACCTTGGCGACCGGGACCAGGCAGTTGGTCGTGCAGGATGCGTTGGAGATGACGAGATGATCCTTCGTCAGCTTGTCGTGGTTGACGCCGTAGACAACCGTCAGATCCGCGCCGTCGGCCGGAGCCGAGACGATGACGCGCTTGGCGCCGGCTTCCAGGTGAGCGGCGGCCTTGTCGCGGGCGGTGAAGATGCCGGTGCATTCCATCGCGATGTCGACGCCGAGCTCCTTGTGCGGCAGTTCCGCCGGATTGCGGACCGCGGTCACCTTGATCGGCTTACCGTTGTTGATGATGATAGAGTCGCCTTCGACCTTCACGTCGGCCGGGAAGCGGCCGTGGATGGAATCGAAGCGCAGCAGGTGAGCGTTTGTCTCGACCGGGCCCAGATCGTTGATGGCAACGACTTCGATGTCCGTGCGGCCGGATTCGACGATGGCGCGGAGAATGTTGCGGCCGATGCGGCCGAAACCGTTGATGGCGACTTTGACTGTCATATCGGGTCTCTCCCTGTCAGAATGCGTGTGGTGGGAAGGAGGACGCTCTTGCGGCGCCCTCCGGCTTGATCAGGACAGCTTGGCTTCGGCGGACGCAACCACGACTTCCGGCGTAATTCCGAAGTGTTTGTAGAGGTCCTTATAGGGGCCCGAAGCCCCGAAGCTCGACATGCCGATGAAGATACCATCATTGCCGATGAAGTGGTCCCAGCCCTGGCGGATGCCGGCTTCGACGGCGATCTTGACCGGCGACGTGCCGATGATCGCCTGCTGGTAATCCTCGCTCTGCTCCGCAAAGAGCTCGAAGCAGGGAACCGAGACGACGCGTGTCGCGATACCCTTGGCAGTCAGCGTCTGGCAGGCCTTCACGGCGATCTCGACTTCGGAGCCGGTGGCGAAGATCGTGACCTGCGCGTCGCTTGCCGAAATCAGGTCATAGGCGCCGCGGGCGCAGAGGTTCTGTTCCTCGTATTCGGTGCGCACCGCCATGAGGTTCTGGCGGGTAAGCGCAAGACCCGAGGGACGTTTGCGGTTCTCCAGCGCAAGCTGCCAGCATTCGGCGGTCTCGGTCGCATCCGCGGGGCGGAACATCAGGAGGTTAGGGATGGCCCGAAGAGCAGCCATATGCTCGACCGGCTGGTGGGTCGGTCCGTCTTCGCCGAGGCCGATGGAATCGTGTGTCAGCACGTGGATGACGCGGATACCCATGAGGGCGGCCAGGCGGATGGATGGGCGGCAGTAATCCGAGAAGATCAGGAAGCCGCCGGAATAGGGAATGAGACCACCATGCAGCGCCATACCGTTCATCGCGGCCGCCATGCCATGCTCGCGCACGCCGTAGTGAATGTAGCGTCCGGAGAAATCGTCCGGGGTGATGGAGTGGGTCTGGCTCGTCTTGGTGTTGTTGGAGCCGGTCAGGTCGGCCGAGCCGCCGATCGTCTCTGCAAGCACGCCGTTGATCACCTCCAGCGCATCCTCCGAGGCCTTGCGGGTCGCCGGCGAAGGCTTGGTCTCGGCAAGCTTCTGCTTGTAGGCGCTGATCGCCGAGGCGAGGCTGCCTTCGAGTTCGCCGGAGAAGCGGCGGATGAAATGGGCTTTCTTCTCCGCCTCGGCGGCTTCGAGCCGCTCTTCCCATTCCTTGCGTGCCTTGGCCGAACGCAGGCCCGCGATACGCCAGGCATCAAGCACGTCCGAGGGGACCGTGAAAGCTTCGGCCTCCCAGCCGAGCGCCTTGCGGGTGGCTGCGATTTCCTCGGCGCCGAGCGGTGAGCCGTGGACCTTGTGGGTACCGGCCTTGTTCGGCGCGCCGAAGCCGATCACGGTTTTGCAGGCGATCATGGTCGGCTTGTCGGACTTCTGGGCCTCCTCGATCGCGGCGGCGATCGCTTCGGGGTCATGGCCGTTCACGGCGATGGTGTGCCACTTGCAGGCGCGGAAGCGCGCGTGCTGGTCGGTCGAATCGGCAAGCGAGATCGGGCCGTCGATGGAAATATTGTTGTCGTCCCAAAAGACGATCAGCTTGTTTAGCTTCAGATGACCGGCAAGCGCGATGGCTTCCTGGCTCACGCCTTCCATCAGGCAGCCGTCGCCGGCAAGCACATAGGTATAATGCTCCATCAGCTCGCTGCCGAACTCCTCGCGCAGCTTGCGCTCGGCGATCGCCATGCCGACGGAGTTGGCAATGCCCTGGCCGAGCGGACCGGTCGTCGTCTCGATGCCCGCGGCGTGTCCGTATTCCGGGTGGCCTGCCGTGCGCGAACCCAGCTGGCGGAAATTCTTGATCTCGTCGATGGTGATGTCGTCGTAGCCCGTGAGATAGAGCAGCGAATAGAGCAGCATGGATCCGTGGCCGGCCGAAAGCACGAAACGGTCACGGTTCGGCCAGGCGGGGTTTTTCGGATCGAAGCTCAGATAGCGGGTAAACAGCACCGTGGCGATATCGGCGGCGCCCATTGGGAGGCCAGGGTGGCCGGAATTTGCCTTCTCGACGGCGTCCATGGAGAGGAAACGGATTGCATTCGCCATCCGGTCGTGTTTTTCGCGAGAGATCATGACTTTTCCGTTTGCGTTCGGTGGTCAGGGGACGGTCTCTATCCTCCAAAGACCGCATGAGAAGCGGCAGACACATAGCAGGTGCGTGAGCCGAGTCAATAAATACAGGCCCTCCGCGACCAAATGCGGCGGCTCACGCGCGGTGCCTCTAAGAGGCACCGCGGCCATGCTGCAGGAGCCCGTTTGCCCGAGCGATTTCGACGATCCACAGGTTCCGCTCGTCATCGCCGCGCTTGGCATTGTTGAGACTTGCGTAATAGGTTTAAAAAGAAAAGGGCCGAAGTGATGGAAGCTCTGCGATTCGGCCCGGGATCGAGGGGCAGGGCGAAGCCGCTCCCCTAGAGAGGTATCGGAAGACATGCCGGCAAAGACGGTCAAGGCGGCGATCGACGAGTTGCGCAACGCGGTTCAGTCACTTGAAATCGCGATCGACGGCCGCTTTGACAAGGAAAGGGATCTGAGTGAGTTCGAAGGCGAGGTCAGGCGGGTCAACGAGGACCGGTCACGGCTGGCGCAAGAGCTTGACCAGTCCCAGTTTCGCGCAAACCGGTTGGAAGAGGTCAATCGCGAGGTATCCCGGCGTCTGGTGACGGCGATGGAGACCATTCGCGCGGTGCTGGATCGCTGAGGTTCTGAACATATGGCGCAGGTGACGGTGACGATCGACGGCAAGGCCTACCGTATGGCCTGCGAGGAAGGGCAGGAGGATCATCTCAGCGACCTCGCTACCCGGTTCGATCAATATGTAGGGCATTTGAAGGCCCAGTTCGGCGAGATCGGTGACCTCAGGCTCACCGTCATGGCAGGTATAATGGTCATGGACGAGCTGAGCGAGGTCAATCGCCGGCTGAAGAGCATCGAGGCCGAAGTGGACGACCTGAAGAGAGGCCGCGATACCGCGCTTTCGGATCAGACGAGAAGCGAGGAGGCGCTTGCCTTCGCGCTTGGAGAGGTGACGGCGCAGATTCAGGATATCGCCGCCAAACTCAACGGGCGGCCAATTCCCCCGGCAAATTGAGGCAATCTGACATTCCGCAGAAATTATGCAGCATCTCGGCGTCCTGCTCTGGCGGAAAGCTCCTAGACGTTCTATATCTCTGATGCGGTCTGCACTTCTCGACAGGAACCACAATCCCCGGGGCCATACACGATCTCAAGGGAACTGTCCCTGGCCGGACCCGTGGGTCCGGACATACGGTGCCCACCTACCTAGTAGGTACCCGGGATCGTAAAAAATCCATCGGTCGTTGTGGATCGCGCTTCTTCCTTTTCCTGCTCGGCCCCTTCCAGCCTGGCCGGTGCTCGAAAGGCGCGTCGGATGGCATCCGCCATGGCGTTGACCGTCGGCGACCGGTTCTCGCGCCTCGTTCGCAGCACCACGTTCGACATGTCGATGATACCGAAGCCGTCTTCCTCGGTGAGTTCGCGGCAGCCGGCCGGTATGGAGCTTCGCGATAAAGGTGCGATCGCAAGGCCCGACAGGACGGCAGCAATGAGCCCGCCGCTCGTGCGGCTCACATAGGCGATGCGGCACTCCAGGCCGCGCGCCTTCAGGCTCCGCAGAGCCAGGTCGTCGCACCAGCCGCCTTCCGCATATGTATAGGTGGCGATCGGTAACGGCTGCCTTTGGTGGGCGCCATGCTGGTCGCAGGTCACCCATACGGTAGGATTCACCATGAGAACCTCGCTCCGGGTGCGTCCGCCCGGCTCGAAGACGACGGCGATGTCGATTTCTCCGGCCGCGAGCGCTGCCGTATTGGACATCGAGGTATCCTGCCGCACCGTCACTTCCACGCCAGGATGAATGGCCGCGAAAGCACCGAGCGCCTTCGGGAGTGTGGAGTTGATATACTCTTCCGAAATCCCGATCCGGACCGAACCGTCAAGCGCCGGTGAGCGCATCGCTGCCGCCGTGTCGTCGAGAAGGGTTACGATACGGCGTGCGTTGTCGACCAGACGCCGGCCCTCGTCCGTCAGTATCACGCCGCGCGAATGGCGTTCGAACAGCGCGGAGCCGATGAGCTCCTCGAGCTTGCGAATCTGCATGCTGACCGCCGATTGCGTGCGGCGCACGATGTCGGCAGCCCGCGTCACGTTGCCGGTATCGGCAACGGCGAGAAAGGTTCTGAGGAGATCGCTGTCGAGCGGATTTACCATGCTGGCGCCATAAGAAAACCTGATGGCAGCCATGGTGGCAATTCATTTGTCAGATGTCAACGGCAGCGCGAAGATAGGTCCGCCACTATCCTTCCGAGGTTTTTGCCATGCCCGTTCTGGTCCTGCCCGCGCGTCCCGTCTCTCGAAGCAACTCGCCGCTTGCAACGTCCCTTGCCTGCTTGAGGCTGTGGCTTGCCCTTCAAAGGCAACGGGCGATCGTAAGCCGTCGCGGCGATCCACGCCTCATGGCAGATGGAGCCATACCGGACCGATATCGTCTCGCATGCGAGGAAGCCCGGCGCCAGCGTGAATCGGTTCGGCATATGCACTGGATGCTCTGAATCAAGGTTTCATGGACGGCCCTCACGGTGAGGTCGCCGCCCCAGGACGAGAATCCCAAACGCTATTACCTGAAGGCACGAGCTCGCGAGGTATGGCGAAAAAAGGAGGCTGCATGGTTTCAGTCGAGCGCCATTTTGCATTATGGCATCCGGATCATTAAAAGCAGTTCGGTCTGCCCGGAAGGATGGTTGGATGTCACCCAAGGATTTGAAGGCAGCATTGAGAAAGGAGCGTCTGGCGCTCCGCGATGCGATGCCGGCGGAAGCGCGGATCGAGGCGAGCCT
Source organism: Sinorhizobium medicae (assembly GCF_007827695.1). GTDB lineage: Bacteria > Pseudomonadota > Alphaproteobacteria > Rhizobiales > Rhizobiaceae > Sinorhizobium > Sinorhizobium medicae. The sequence continues at coordinate 205,195 of NZ_VITA01000007.1, forward strand.
TGCAATGGCCGACCACGCAAGCGACGTTATCGCGCTCGATCCCGGCCACGTGGTTTCCGGGTTCTGGCCGATCCGAACGGAGGCCGATATCCGGCCGCTGATGGTGCGGCTGAGGGATCGTGGTGCACGCCTCTGCCTGCCGGTGATCCTGGACAAGAAGGCGATCATCTTCCGGGAACTGCTCGACGGTATCGCGGTGGTCGAAACCGGCTTCGGCACCACCGGTCCGGGTCCGGATGCGCCGGAAGTCGATCCGGATATCATGCTCGTTCCTCTTTCCGCCTTCGATGCCATGGGCCATCGGATCGGCTATGGTGCCGGTTATTATGACCGCGCAATCGATCGCCTGCGTCGCAAAGGCCACATGCCGCGGTTGATCGGGATTGCATTCGACTGCCAGGAAGTGGCATCAGTGCCGGCCGAACCGCACGACGTCGCGCTGGATGCGGTATTGACGGAGAGCGGCTTTCGACATTTCAAGGTGAAATGAGGAAATTCGCGCGGACTCCGTCGCGTCCTCGAATTGAATCATTGGAACCGACCACGTGCGTGATTTGGCGTCATCCAGATTGTCGTGGTCCAAACGGGATTGAACGTATGCGTCTTCTGTTTCTGGGGGATATGGTTGGCAAGACGGGCCGCACCGCCGTCTGGGAGCGCCTCCCGGGACTGGTGAGCGACCTCAAGCTGGATTTCGTCATCGTCAACGGCGAGAACGCTGCCGGCGGATTCGGGATTACCGAAGACATTTTCCTCGAGACGATCAGCGCCGGAGCCGACGTCGTGACGACCGGCAATCACGTCTGGGATCAAAAGGAGGCGGTCGTCTTTTGCGAGCGTCACGATCAGTTTCTGCGGCCCGCGAACTATCCTGCGGGCACCCCGGGCCGGGGTTCCAATCTTTTCTTCGCGCGAAACGGCGCGCGGGTGCTGGTCGCCAACGTCATGGGGCGGGTCTTCATGCATCCGGAACTCGATGATCCCTTCAAAACGGCCGAGGCTATCCTTGCGGCCTGTCCGCTCGGCGAGCAGGCTGATGCGATCGTCTTCGATTTTCATGCGGAGGCGACGAGCGAAAAGCAGTGTTTCGGCCACTTCGTCGACGGGCGTGCCAGCCTCGTCGTCGGCACCCATACCCATGTGCCCACTGCGGACCACCAGATCCTCAACGGCGGCACCGGGTATATGAGCGATGCCGGCATGTGCGGCGACTACGACTCTTCGTTGGGGATGGACAAGGAAGAGCCGCTCAACCGCTTTATCTCGAAGATGCCCAAGGGCCGGTTCGAAGCGGCATCGGGTCCGGCGACCATCTCCGGCCTCGGCATCGAGATTTCCGACCGGACGGGATTGGCCGAGAAGATCGCGCCGCTCAGAATCGGCCCGAGATTGGCCGAAACGATCCCGCAATTCTGGGTTTAAGGGGCAGAACTTGCTCCTGCTCCGCGTTCGTACGGCCGTTAGCGGTCTCTGCCGACTCGTCTTTTTTCAAGGGTGACAGACCTGACAAATGGTGGCAGGTTAGCGACCAAAATGAGAGCCGGAATGCACGCGGCCGGTTTTTGCAGATTTTTCATGCCTAATAGTTACAGCGGGATACGGGCGGAAGTGCCCATGCTTTCCCTCGTCTCGCCTTGGAGTAACCGGAGCCTGTAGCGTCGCGCGTCGAATAGCCGTGCAACAGAAACGCTGGAGGGGTCTCGGTATCGAATTGTCGCCGCGCCAATTGCAAGCCCCGGTGCCGGCGATCCGATGTTCAGATATCTGGAGAGCGTGCATGTTGCGAAAGTGGCGTTTGCCGGCCGTCGCCGGCGTTTTCGTCTCCCTTCTCGTCTCGATCCCGGCGGTGGCGCAGGACGCGCAGATGCCGACCGTGACCGTTGCCAAACCAGTCGTGCGCGACGTCGTCGACGCCGACGAATTCATCGGCCGTTTCGAAGCGGTCGATGAGGTTTCGATCCGCGCGCGGGTCGGAGGCTATCTCGACCAGGTCTTCTTCACCGATGGTGCGCTGGTGAAGAAGGGCGACAAGCTCTTCGTCATCGACCAGCGGCCGTTTCGAACCGCTCTGTCCCAGGCGGAAGCCTCGCTCGAGGCGGCGCGCTCGACGCTCGTGTTTGCAGAGACGACGTTCAAACGGACGGAGTCCCTGGCCGGGTCTGGCACCCTGTCCGTGTCACGGCTGGACGATGACCGCCGCGCGCTGATTGCGGCGCAGGCGAATGTGCGCGGAGCCGAGGCGGCCGTCGAGCGGGCCAAGCTCGACCTAGACTACACGACCATCACAGCCCCTCTGAGCGGCCGCGTCGATCGGAGGCTCATCTCCACCGGAAATCTCGTCCAGGCGGACCAGACGATACTGACGACGATCGTCTCTCTTGACCCGATCGATTTTTATTTCGACGTCGATGAGCGCCGGCTGCTTTCCTACGCCCGTACCGCCCGGGATCGCGGCAGCGCGCTGCAGGAAGGGGCAGGCTCGATTCCGGTGCTGGTGACGATCGCCGACGCCAACGAGCAGCCATTCGAAGGCAAGCTCGATTTTGCGGAGAACCGCGTCGACAGCGAAACCGGCACGATGCGGGTGCGCGCCCGCTTCCCGAATCCAAAATTCGTCCTGCAGCCCGGCCTGTTCGGGCGTGTGGAAGTCGAAGGCTCGAACACCTATCGGGCAGTCCTCGTGCCTGACCAGGCAATTGCCGCCGACCAGAACGAACGCGTCGTCTACGTCGTGGGCGAAGACGGCAGCGTCTCGACCAGGCCGGTGCGCCTCGGGCCGAGGCTTCACGGTTATCGGGTGATCCGCAGCGGCATGACAGGAGACGAGACGATCGTCGTCAACGGCCTCATGCGCGTGCGGCCGGGCGTGAAGGTGAAGCCCGAAATCGTCGTCCTGCCCCCAGAGGCTGCGCAATCGGCGGAGAACGCCCAATGAGGTTCGCTCATTTCTTTGTCGACAGACCGATCTTTGCGTCGGTGCTCTCGATCGTCCTGTTGATCGTCGGCAGCATCGCCTATTTCCAGCTTCCGATCGCGCAGTATCCGGAGATCGCACCGCCCACCATCGTCGTGCGCGCCTCCTATCCGGGCGCGGATGCCGAGACCGTGGCCAATACGGTCGCCACCCCGCTCGAGCAGGAGATCAACGGCGTCGAGAACATGCTCTACATGTCGTCCTACGCCACAGCCGACGGTTCGATGGCGCTGACGATCACCTTCAAGCTCGGGACCGATCTCGATCAGGCGCAAGTACTTGTTCAGAACCGCGTCTCTATCGCAGAGCCCCGGCTTCCCGAGGAAGTCCGGCGTATCGGCGTCACCACCACGAAAAGCTCGCCCGACCTGATGATGGTCGTTCACCTGCTTTCCCCGAACGACCGTTACGACCAGCTCTACGTCTCAAACTACGCCCGATCGCGTATCCGCGACATTCTCGTCCGGCTGGACGGTGTCGGAGACGTCCTTCTGTTCGGCGAACGCGAATACGCTCTGCGCGTCTGGCTCGACCCGCAAAAGCTCTCCGCCTACGGCATGACCGCAGGCGACGTGGTCGAGGCGCTGCGCCAGCAGAACGTCCAGGTCTCGGGTGGCTCGATCGGCGGTCCGCCGATGTCGAGCGACAGCGCCTTTCAGTATACGGTCACCACCGACGGCCGATTCGGCGATGCCCGGCAGTTTCGTTACGTCATCGTCAAGGCGACCGACGAGGGCAGGCTCGTCCAGTTGCAGGACGTCGCCCGTATCGAGCTCGGCGCGCGCGAATACGTCACCAACAGTTATCTGAACGGCAGCCCGGCCGTCGCGCTCGGCATCTTCTCACGTCCCGGCAGCAACGCGCTTGCCGCGGCCGATGCGATCCAGGCGACGATGGCTGATCTTTCGAGAGACTTTCCCGAGGGGCTTGAATACAGGATCATCTACAACCCGACGGAGTTCATCTCGGAATCCATCAACGAAGTCTACAAGACCATTGCTGAAGCCGCGCTTCTCGTGGCTCTCGTCGTGATCATATTCCTGCAGTCGTGGCGAACGGCGATCATTCCCATCGTCGCCATCCCCGTTTCGCTCGTCGGCACCTTCGCACTGCTTTTCGCCTTCGGCTTCTCGCTCAACATGCTGACGCTCTTCGGCCTTGTGCTCGCGATCGGCATCGTGGTCGACGACGCGATCGTCGTTGTCGAGAACGTCGAGCGCAACCTCGCGAAAGGGCTTTCGCCCCGAGAGGCGGCCCATGTGACGATGGACGAGGTGGGCGCCGCCGTCATAGCGATTTCGCTCGTCCTGACTGCGGTGTTCGTACCGACCGCGTTCATTCCCGGCATTTCCGGGCAGTTCTATCTGCAATTCGCAGTGACCATCGCAGTGGCGACGGTGATTTCCGCGATCAACTCCCTGACGCTCTCACCGGCGCTTGCCGCAATCCTGCTGCGGCCGCACGAGAACCACGGACATGAGAGCCGTAATCCGTTAACGCGGCTCGGCCGTGGCTTTGCCAACGGCTTCAACCGCGGCTTCGACCGCATGGCCGATGGCTATGCATGGACGGTGCGCCACCTCGTCACGACGCGGATCGCGCTTGCCGGGTCGCTCGTCGTCTTCGTCGCCCTGCTTGGAGCGACCTGGTACATGGCGCAGATCGTGCCACGCGGCTTCATACCCACGATGGATCAGGGCTACGCCATCGTCGTCATACAGCTTCCTGACGGCGCGTCGCTCGAGCGCACCGATAAGGTCGTTCGCCGGGCCTCGGAGATCATCCGCGAGGTTCCGGGGGTCAAGGATGCGGTCGCCTTTGCCGGCTTCAACGGCGCAACCTTCACCAATGCCTCCAATTCCGGCGTGATTTTCACGCCTTTCAACAGTTTCGAAGAGCGTCTCGAGCGAAAACAGAGTTCCGAACAGATCATCGGCCAGATATTCGGTGCCATGGAGGGCATCCAGGAGGCTTTCATCATTGCCGTTCCTCCGCCGTCCGTGCGAGGCATCGGCAATTCCGGCGGTTTCAAGATGCAGATCATGGACCGCCAGAGCGCCGATATGCGCCGCGCGCTCGGCCTCGCCCATCAGATGATGGGAGCCGCCAACCAGACCGAAGGGCTGACCGGCGTCTTCACCACCTTCTCGGCATCCAGTCCGCAATTCTTCCTGGCGATCGACCGCGACAAGGCCCGGGCTCTGAACGTGCCGATTCCCAATATCTTCGAGACGCTCTCGATCAATCTGGGGACGTCCTACGTCAACGACTTCAATGCCTTCGGCCGTGTCTACCAGGTCCGTGCCCAGGCCGACCAGCAATTCCGGCTGGAACGGGAAGACATACTCGCGTTGAAGGTACGCTCCGCCACGGGCGCTCTGGTGCCGCTCGGCACCCTGGTCGAGATCCGCGACACGAGCGGACCGGCGCTCGTCCAGCGCTACAACATGTATGTGTCCGTACCGCTACAGGGCAATCCAGCGCCGGGCGTCTCGACGGGCGACGCTCTCGATAAGATGGAAGCCCTTGCGGGCCAGATCCTGCCGCAGGGTACGACTTTCGAATGGACGGAACTCGCCCTGCAGGAGCGCCAGACCGGCAACACGGCGGTCTTCATCTTCGCGCTTTCGGTGGTCTTCGTCTTCCTCGCCCTCTCGGCGCAATATGAGAGCTGGGTGTTGCCGCTGGCCATCATCCTGATCGTGCCGCTTGCCGTTCTCGCAGCACTCCTTGGCGTCTCGATCCGGGGTTTCGACAATAACGTGCTTACTCAGATCGGGCTCATCGTCCTCATCGGACTCGCGGCGAAGAACGCGATCCTGATCGTCGAGTTCGCGCGCCAGGGCGAAGAGGAGGGCAAGACGCCGGTCGAGGCGGCAATCGATGCAAGCCGGCTTCGGCTGCGTCCGATCCTGATGACTGCTTTCGCCTTCATCCTCGGCGTCGTGCCGCTGGTCATCGCCACGGGACCCGGCGCCGAAATGCGCCAGTCGCTCGGTACCGCGGTCTTCTCCGGCATGCTCGGGGTTACCTTCCTGGGCCTGTTCCTGACGCCGGTCTTCTACGTGGCACTGCGTTCGCTGCGCCGGAAGCGCGCTCCGGCGGCCGAAGCCGTGCCGGCGCCGGGCGAATGAGGTGGAGGTGGAGGGGAAATGACGCGATTGTGAGCATCCATCGGACGTTTGACGCTGGACGCAATCACGTCGTTGAATGATCCTGCCTCCCGCTCGATCATGAGCAGGACCGCGGGATGCGGCGGCATCAGAGGGTAAGCGTTTCATCCCGCGTTAGGTGAGAGGTGAAGGATGCTGCTGCGATACCTTGCCTACGCTTTGACCGTGATCTGGCTCACCCATGCGCTCTGGCCGCAGCCGGCTCACGCGCAACAGGCGCCAACCCCCGTGAGCCAGTGCCAGGCGATTGCGGCAGCGGCGCCGGCGGCAAGCTTCGCCAGCTTCTCGGTCCCTGCGGCCGTGCCGGTGGCCTCGGCCGATACGGGCGAGGTGACGATCACCTTTGTCGGGCATTCGACTTTCCTGATCGAAACGCCGGATGGGGTTTCGATCGCCACGGATTACAACGGCTGGTTCCGCACGCCGTCGGCGCCTGACGTCGTGACGATGAACAGGGCCCATTCGAGCCATTATACTCTGTCGCCGGATCCGGCGATCGAGCATGTCCTGCATGGCTGGCGCGACGACGGCACGCCGGCCGATCACGACCTTGTCGTCGGCGACGCCTACATCCGCAATGTGACCACGGATATCCGGTCCGGCTTCGAGGGAATGATACCGGACGCCAATTCGATCTTCATCTTCGAGGTTGCGGGGCTCTGCATCGGCCATCTCGGCCACCTTCACCACGAACTCGATGAAAGCCATTACCGGCAGATCGGCAGGCTCGACGTGCTGATGGTGCCGGTCGACGGCGGGCTGACGATGGGAGCGGAAAGCATGAGCCGCGTCGTCTCGCGGCTGCGCTCGGCGCTGATCCTGCCCATGCACAGGCCGTTGACCAACGACTTTCTGGCGATGTTCGGCGACGAGTTCGACAAGAGCTTCGCCACCGAACCGTCCGTCAAGGTATCGCTCCGTTCTTTGCCGAAGAGGCCGCTCATCTATGTTCTCCAGGGCGTTTGAGGCCCGCAGGGGTGCTGGCTGTTTGCGGAGCGTGCCAGCAGTTCTACACCTTTCTCCGCTCCTGAAAACACGCCCCCTGCTGGACTGGAGGCGGCAATGAAACTATAAGGCGCCCGATCTCACCAAAATCACGCATGCAGAGGGCGTCATGGCTGGCCATTCACAGTTCAAGAACATCATGCACCGCAAGGGCCGTCAGGATGCGGTGCGCTCCAAAATGTTTTCCAAGCTCGCGCGCGAAATCACCGTCGCTGCAAAAGCCGGCCTCCCGGATCCGGCCATGAACCCCCGGCTGCGTCTGGCGATCCAGAACGCCAAGGCTCAGTCGATGCCGAAGGACAATATCGAGCGTGCGGTCAAGAAGGCTGCGGGCGGCGATGCCGAAACCTACGAGGAAGTCCGCTATGAGGGTTACGGACCCGCAGGCGTCGCCGTCATCGTCGAGGCGCTGACGGACAACCGCAATCGCACCGCCTCCAACGTCCGCTCGATTTTCACCAAGGCGGGTGGGGCGCTCGGGGAAACCGGTTCGGTCTCTTTCTCATTCGACCGCGTCGGTGAGATCACCTACAAGCTGTCTGTCGGCGACGCCGACACTGTGATGGAGGCGGCGATCGAAGCGGGTGCAGACGACGTCGAGACGGATGAGGAAGGCCACACCATCACCTGCGGCTTCGAGGATATCGGCGAGGTCTCGAAGGCGCTCGAAGGCGCTCTCGGCGAAGCCGAGACGGTGAAGGCCGTCTGGAAGCCGCAGAACACCGTGCCGGTGGATGAGGAAAAGGCGCAGTCGCTGATGAAGCTGATCGACAACCTCGAAGACGACGACGACGTCCAGAACGTCTACTCGAACTTCGAGGTCTCTGAGGAAGTGCTGGCGAAACTTTCGGCCTGATTCTGCGCCTCCGCAAACAGCTTCACCGAACGCAGCCGCGCTTCCATGTCGTAGATCGGCATGGAGACGATCAGTTCATCGGCCCTGGTGAGGTCGAGGAACGCTCCGATCTTACGGCGGATCGTCTCGAGTCCGCCGACGATCGCGTAGCTCATTGCGTGGTCGACGAAAATCTTCTCATCCTGGGTCCAGAAATTGTCCATCGACTCGACCGGCGGCGGGAAGCGCCCGCGTGCATTGCGGCGAAGGGCGACGAAGGATTGCTGCATGGAGGTGAAAAGATAATTCGCCTGCTCATCCGAATCCGCCGCGACTCCCATTACGCCCACCATGACATGCGGCTTGTCGAGTTGCGCCGACGGGGTGAACCGCTCCCGGTAGATTTCGAGCGCGGAGAGCAGCATGTCCGGCGCGAAATGGGAGGCGAAGGCGAAGGGAAGGCCCAGCATGCCGGCGAGATGCGCACTGAAGTGACTGGAGCCGAGCAGCCAGATCGGCACGTTGGAATCCGCGCCAGGCACGGCGATGATCTTCTGGTCGTCGGCGGCCGGGCCGAGCAGGGCCTGAAGCTCGACCACGTCGTTCGGGAAGTTGTTGCCGCTCGCCTCCATGTTGCGCCGGAGCGCCTGCGCCGTTCTCATGTCCGTGCCGGGTGCTCGGCCGAGGCCAAGATCGATACGGCCGGGGTAAAGCGCTGCCAGAGTGCCGAATTGTTCGGCGATGACGAGCGGCGAATGGTTGGGCAGCATGATACCGCCCGAGCCGACTCGAATAGTCCGGGTCGCCGAGGCCACATGCGAAATAACCAGAGACGTCGCGGCACTCGCAATGCCCTTCATGCCATGGTGTTCGGCCAGCCAGAAACGCTTGTAGCCGTTCTCCTCCGCCGCAATCGCCAGCTGGCGTGAGTTTTCGAGCGACTCCGCGACGCTTCCCCCTTCGGTGATCGGCGACAGGTCGAGAATGGAAAAGGGGATCATGGCGAAGCCTGCGATTAAGGGAAATTGATCACCCGCAATGTAGGTTCAAGTTTGTTTATGCCAAGGGCGCGCCGCGGGCTTTTGGTCAGCGAGAAGCCATTTCTGTGTAATGTTTTTGTTTTGTTCACTTTTCGCTGGCAGCGTTCCCCTGACCGAAATAGGGTGAAGCATGCAGAATATGATTCGCATCATAGGCGTAGATCCAGGCCTAAGGCGCACCGGTTGGGGAATAATTGAGACTCTCGGCAATTCTCTGCGTTTCATCGCTTCGGGAACGATCACGTCCGATGGCGACATGGACCTTGCCTCGCGCCTCTGCCAATTGCATGACGGGCTTGCCGAGGTGGTCCACAGCTATCAGCCGCACGAGGCGGCGGTCGAGCAGACCTTCGTCAACAAGGACGCGACCGCCACACTGAAGCTCGGCCAGGCGCGTGGCATTGCAATGCTGGTGCCGGCCCGGGCAGGCCTGAGGGTGGCGGAATATGCCCCCAACGCCGTGAAGAAGGCGGTAATCGGTGTGGGCCACGGCGAAAAGCAGCAGATTCACATGATGCTGAAGGTGCTGATGCCCAAGGCGGAATTCAAAGGCAACGACGCGGCCGACGCGCTCGCCATCGCCATCTGCCATGCCCATAACAGGCAGGCGATTACCAGCCGCCTCGCAGCGCTTGCAGGGTAGCCCGGCCATCGGTACTGCTTCAAAGGCGACGGATACCCAACCCCATCCAGAGAGACCAGATGATCGGCAAGCTGAAAGGCACCATAGACGAGATCGGCGAGGATCATGTGGTACTCGACGTGCATGGCGTCGGATATGTCGCCCATTGTTCGGCGCGCACGCTCGCAAAGCTCGGAAGGGCGGGAGAGGCGGCCGTGCTCTTCATCGAGACCTATGTGCGCGAGGATCAGCTGAAGCTGTTCGGCTTTCTGAGCGCATTGGAGCGTGAATGGTTCCGGCTGCTTCAGAGCGTTCAGGGTGTGGGGTCCAAGGTCGCGCTGGCGGTTCTTTCCACGCTGACTCCGGGCGAACTCGCCAATGCCATCGCACTGCAGGACAAGACGTCGATCTCGCGCGCGCCGGGTGTCGGCCCGAAAGTCGCCGTGCGCATCGTCACCGAACTCAAGAACAAGGCCCCCGCTTTCGTCGGCGAGATGGCACCGTCGATCGGCCTAAAGCAGGAACTCGGGGAAGGCGTTGCCGCCGCGCCGGTCTCGGATGCGGTCTCGGCGCTCACCAATCTCGGCTATTCGCGCGACCAGGCTGCGAATGCCGTTGCAGCCGCGCTGAAAAACGGCGGGGAGGGCGCCGACAGCGCCAGGCTGATCCGCCTTGGCCTCAAGGAACTGTCGCGGTGAGGGGGCGAGCCTTCCTGCGGCCACAAAGGCATTGGAGTACGGGTGCGCGGGCCGGCCCGGCCGATGCCGGTGGATTGATTGGGGCGACCCTACTATGGTTGGGCGCAGAAGAGGTGGTGTTCGGCTTCAACGACCCGCATCATGACGCCGACAGCCTGAAACGGAAGCTTTGACATGAGTGAAGCCGCACGCCTGATTGCGCCGGAAAAGCGAGGGGAAGACGTCGATGCGACCTTGCGCCCGCAGACGCTCGACGAGTTCACCGGTCAGGCAGAAGCACGCGCCAATCTCAAGATCTTCATCGAAGCGGCGCGCAATCGCGGCGAAGCGCTCGACCACGTGCTGTTCGTCGGCCCCCCCGGGCTAGGCAAGACGACGCTGGCGCAGATCATGGCGAAGGAGCTCGGCGTTAATTTTCGCTCGACCTCCGGCCCGGTGATCGCAAAGGCCGGCGATCTTGCCGCGTTGCTGACCAACCTCGAAGAGCGCGACGTGCTCTTCATCGATGAAATTCATCGTCTCAACCCGGCCGTCGAGGAGATACTCTATCCGGCCATGGAGGATTTTCAGCTCGACCTCATCATCGGCGAGGGTCCGTCGGCCCGTTCGGTGAAAATCGACCTGGCCAAGTTCACGCTGGTTGCCGCGACGACGCGCCTCGGTCTTCTCACGACGCCGCTGCGCGACCGGTTCGGCATCCCCGTACGGCTCAATTTCTATACCGTCGAGGAGCTGGAGCTGATCGTGCGCCGTGGCGCGCGGCTGATGGGCCTCGGCATGACCGACGAAGGTGCGCGCGAAATCGCCCGCCGTGCGCGCGGCACGCCCCGAATCGCCGGCCGTCTTCTGCGCCGTGTGCGCGACTTCGCCGAGGTCGCGCGGGCGGAGGCCGTAACGCGCCAGATTGCCGACGAGGCGCTGACCCGGCTCCTCGTGGACAGCATGGGCCTCGACCAGCTCGACCGGCGCTATCTGACGATGATCGCCCAGAATTTCGGCGGCGGGCCGGTCGGAATCGAGACCATCGCCGCAGGCTTGTCCGAGCCGCGCGACGCGATCGAAGATATCATCGAGCCCTATCTGATCCAGCAGGGATTCATCCAGCGCACCCCCCGCGGCCGGGTTTTGACGGCGAATGCCTGGAAGCATCTCGGCCTCAACCCTCCAAAGGATGTCGAGGCGAGCCAATTCCGCCTAACGCTCGAGGACGACTGACATGTTCACCCGGCGGGGCTTCGTGAAACTTCTGGGCGGTGGATTTTTCGGCGCCATGGCGCTTGGCGGCTATGCCTTTGGCGTTGAGCCGTTGGCGCGCCTCAGCGTGGCCCGTTACGTCCTGACCCCATCCCGCTGGCCCTCCGGCCTGAAGCTCCGCATTGTGGCACTCGCTGATATTCACGCCTGCGAACCGTGGATGTCGACGCGCCGCATCACCTCTATTTGCGAACGCGCCAACGCTCTTGGCGGTGACGTCACAGTTCTTCTCGGCGACTACGCTGCCGGCATGAACCTGGTGACGCGCTACGTCCATTCGAACGAGTGGTCGAAAGCGCTCGCCACTTTGAAGGCCCCCCTCGGCGTCCATGCCATCATGGGAAATCATGATTGGTGGGAAGACAGGACCGCCCAGAAGAACGGTGGTGGCGAGACCTTCGGGCATCGGGCATTGGCCGAGGCCGGGATCGAGGTTTACAGCAATCGCGCTGTCCGTCTCGAGAAGGACGGCTCCGGCTTCTGGCTTGCAGGGCTCGAGGACCAGCTTGCCCTTCTGCCGGGCCGGAAGTGGAAACGCGCCTCGATGGGCGGGCTCGACGATCTCGACGGAACGCTCGCGCAGGTCACGGACGAGGCACCGGTCATCCTGCTTGCGCACGAGCCGGACATTTTTCCGAAGGTGCCTCCGCGGGTGGCATTGACGCTGTCCGGTCACACCCATGGCGGACAGGTGCGCTTTGCCGGCCACTCGCCCGTAGTACCCTCCCGTTTCGGCGACCGTTACGCATACGGTCATATTGTCGAGTATGATCGCAATCTGATCGTCTCGGGTGGCCTTGGCTGCTCCATCGCCCCGATCCGTTTTGGCGTGCCGCCGGAGATTGTGGTCGTTGATATCGGGTGAGTGGAATCGCCCCGTCTCCGCCTACCGGTCACCGTCTCCCCGCAAGTTCACGGATTGTCGCAGCGAGTTTTTCCCTTCCGCCCGGCACCCAGCCGAGAGCGCGCAGCTTCTCCGTCGACATCGTCGTGAATTCGGCCGCTGCCGCTGTGGGCAGGGGGTTTGGACAACCCGTTGCAGCCTGGAGAATGGAGAGGATCTCGCGGTTGCCGGTCAGCACGTCGGAGACGTTGAAGACCTGGCCGGATAGTCTCGCGGGCTCGGTTTCGAGCATGAGGCGGACAGCCTTGGCGACGTCATCGCCATGCACTTCGGTGCCGATGCGGTCCGGCACGGTTCGGCCGGCGAGATAGTCGGCGAAGAGATCGCTCCATTTATGCTGTCGCCCTTCACCCGCAGGCCCGTAAACGCCTGTTATCCGCAGGTTCGCCGTGACGAAATGATGCCCGGTCATCGACTTCAAGGCATTTTCGGCGGCGAGCTTCACCTGTCCGTAGAGCGTGTCCGGTGCGACGGGTGACGTTTCTGCGACAACCGGCGGCGCCGTGTCGCCATAGGCGGCGCGGCTCGACAGGAAAACGCAGCGGCGCACGCCGGCGGTGCGCGCCTCCTCGAAGAGGCGGACCGAGCCCTCGAGATTGGCGCGGCGGAATCCCTCAGGGTCCTGCCCCTCGCCTCCACGATATCTGCCCTCGACATGCTCGAAGGCGGCATGGACAAAGTAACAGATATTGTCGAATGCGCGGGCCTGGTCCGCGTCGGGGTCGAGCCGGAGCGGCACATGGGAAACCGGTTGCGAATAGAAGCCGGCAGGAGGCGGAGAGCGGCCGCCGACCGTGACGTGATAGCCGTTTGCCAGCAGGTGCTCGACGATGAAGCGGCCGACGAATCCGGTTCCGCCGGAGATGAGAACGCGCGTCGTGGCGGCGCTGCTCATGGGGACGTGGGGCCGGCGTGCGCCGGGTTGGCGAGAGCGGCAATATCGGGAATCCGGTCGCCCGTCAGATATGCATGCCAGAGATCGATCAAAGGCCGCAGGGCGTCCGCGCGCGGATGATCCTTTTCCCACGGCTTTTCATACTGGTAGTGAAGCACTCCGATCGAGCGCCAGTCCCAAAGCTGAGGCAGGTTGAACCAGACATATTGGAGCATATTCATCGTTACCGGCAGGCCGTGCCAATCCGGGAAGAAGCTTTGAAGAAAGGTCTGGTCCGTGCGTGGCCAGAAGGCGTCCGGTGCATCGAGCGCCGCAAGCATCTTCTCGAAGGTCGCGACCGAGGGCTCGGCGACGAAGACGCCGGAATTCATGCGGTGGAAGTCTGAGAGGTTCTCATAGACATTCGGCGCAGCGGCAAATTCCGGATAGGAGAACAGTTTGTCTATGTTGTGCAGCACGAGCGCATCGGCGTCGATGAAGACGCAGCGTTCGTATTCGACGAGCTGCCATAGCCTTATCTTGCAAAAATTGTCGAGCGGCGAGTGGAAGCCTGGCTTCCGTCCCTTCGTGAAAGGCGCCTGCTCGTGGACGTTGCGGCGCTGATGCCGGGCGTTGAACGCGTCCGAAAGCGGCAGGAGCTCCGTTTCGATCAGGCGGCAGTCGAATTCGGTCAGCGGCTCGAGGTCGGATGCGCTCACTGCGCCGGTGTGAAGCACCACAATATCCGCCGGTGTCCGCGTGAGCCGGATCGATCGCAGCAGGGCCCGCGCGCCGAGCGCGTACTCGCTATTGGTGACGAGCGTCACGAACGCGTGGCGTGCAGCCACAGGAGAGGAGGGGCTAAGCCCCTCCGGACTGGCGAACACGCGGCTCATGAAACGGATTTCAGCCGCTTGCCCTCCGGATCGTGGTTGATCAACGGAGCGATGTCCTTCGTCCAGGCGGAAACAGCCGGCACGCGCGAGCGGTCGACGCGATAGGCGAATTTTTTCGCCACGTCGACAATTTCCGAAAGCAGCCCGTCTTCCAGCCGTACCGGGTTGAGGCCGAGCGCCAGGAATTTCTCATTGTGCACCACGAGCTCGTTTTCCGCCGCTTCCTTGCGCGGATTGGGCAGCCAGGCGATCTTCGCGCCGGTCATGCGCGCGATCATCCCGGCGAGGTCGCGGACGCGATGCGTTTCCGTCATCTGATTGAATATCTCGACGCGGTTGCCGCGTGCCGGCGGGTTATTGAGTGCGAGTTCGATGCAGCGGACCGAGTCTTGAATATGGATGAAGGCGCGCGTCTGGCCGCCGGTTCCGTGAACCGTCAGCGGGTAGTCGATTGCCGCCTGGATCAGGAAGCGGTTGAGCACGGTTCCGTAATCGCCGTCGTAGTCGAAGCGGTTTATGAGTTGGGGATGACGCCGCGTCTGCTCGGTATGCGTGCCCCAGACGATGCCCTGGTGCAGGTCGGTGATCCTGAGCCCGTCATTTTTGGCGTAGAACTGAAAAAGCAGCTGATCCAGGCACTTGGTCATATGGTAGACGGAACCCGGATTGGACGGATAGAGAATTTCCTGGCTTACCGTATCGCCGCCCATGGTTTCGATGCCGACCGCCAGGTAGCCTTCGGGAATCGCCGCGCCAATGGTGGAATAGCCGTAGACGCCCATTGTCCCAAGATGAACGAGATGGGCGTCCAGCTCGAGTTCGACCAGCGCATTCAGGAGGTTGTGAGTCGCATTGACATTGTTGTTGACCGTATAATTCTTGTGCCGGTCGCTCTTCATCGAATAGGGGGCGGCCCGCTGCTCGGCGAAATGGACGATCGCATCGGGGCGATGCTCCGCGAGCCAGTTCTTCAAAAGTTCGTAGTCGCGGGCGAGATCGATTAGCTTGAAGTGGATGCGCCGGCCCGTTTCCGCATGCCAGATGCGCGTGCGCTCCTGGATGGAATCCATCGGTGTCAAGGATTGCACGCCGAGTTCGGTGTCGATCCAGCGACGGGAGAGATTGTCGAGGATGTGAATGTCGTGGCCCGCATCGGATAAATGCAGGGCGGTGGGCCAGCCGACGAAACCGTCACCGCCGAGGACTGCAATTTTCATGCACGATTCTCCTGATCGGAAGAGGACAGGGTCCTGATAGATTAGGATTGTGACAAAGCTGCAGGTGCTTGCAAATGTCTTTTCGTTCCTGCACAGGAAAACGCAATAATCCTCCCGGAGAATTGCCATGTCACTGATTTCGCTTGCTGGCGAGCTGACGGAGACCGGTCACCGGCTGATCCAGCGGGTCTATTACGAGGACACCGACTTCTCGGGCGTCGTCTACCATGCGCGCTACCTCCATTTCATGGAGCGCGCGCGTACCGACTACTTGCGGCTTCTGGGCGTCGAGCAGGCGTCGCTCGCGATCGAAGGAGACGTGGAAGGCCTGGTCTTCGTCGTCCATCGGATGGAGATCGACTTCAAGTCGCCGGCGCGCATGGACGACGTCCTGACGATCGAGACGGGGACCGAGAAGGCGGGCGGGGCCAAGATGATCCTGCAGCAGCAGATCAGGCGGGGCGAATCGCTGCTGATCGCGGCCAAGGTGATCATTGCGGTCATCAACGGCCAAGGGCGGCCAAGGCGCCTGCCTGAAGCATTGGCAACGAAATTTTTCAAAGCGGGGTGATGAAAAGTCTATGCGGTTTTCCGCCCGCACCCCGCTCTATTCTTTCAAATCGATCACGTTCGACCCGAGTGATATCATCGTGATCCAGGGCTCAGGCAGACCAGGCGAGAGGCGGCCTCACGCGACCGAGTTCAGGATCTTCTTCGTCAGCGACTGACTGATCTTGCCGATGTCCCGCCAGGGATCGGTTCCGGCCTCGATGCGTGCGAGAATTTCGGGAATATGAAACCCATTGGCGGCATCGAGGCTTTCAAGCTCCTCCCAGCCGACCGGAGTGGCGACCGGTCCGCCGGCGCGCGCACGGGTGGAGTAGGGGGCTATCGCCGTGGCGCCGCGGTCGTTGCGCAGCCAGTCGATGAAAATCCTCCCCTTGCGCTTGGCCTTGGACATGGTCGCGACGAAATGATCCGGATCGCGCTCGGCAAAAGATTGCGCGAGCGCCTTGGCGAACCCTTTTACTTCATCCCATTCGGCATGGGGGCGGAGCGGCACGATCACGTGGACTCCCTTGCCGCCCGTCACCATCGGCACGGTTTTCAGGCCGATCCCGGCGAGCTCGTCGCGAAGCTCTACGGCCGCTGTTTTGACGGTTGCGAAGTCGACGCTTGGATCGGGGTCGAGATCGAAGACCAGCCGATCGGGTTTCTCCAGCCGATCGGTCCTTGCGCCCCAGATGTGAAATTCGAGCGTCCCCATCTGTACTGCTGCGACGAGCCCCTTGGCATCGTGGATATACATGTAGTCTTCGGTGTCTCCCGACGATTCGGTGATGGGCACTTCCCTGATCGCATCGGGAAAGCCGTCGCTTGCGTGCTTCTGGAAGAAGCACTGCCGCTCGCCGCCCTGCGGGCAGCGCACCAGCGAGACGGGATGGTCGGCGGCAAAGGGGAGCATCCTGTCGGCGACGATTGCATAATAGCGGGCAAGATCGATCTTGGTGATGCCCTGACCTTTGAACAGGACGCGGTCCGGATGCGAAATACGGATGCCGAGGACGTCGGCGTCACCTTGTGCGGCCGATGTCCTGCGCGCCTTTGTGGTGGATTTACCCTTGGTGGTGGTCCCGGACTCCACTTCCGCTGGCTTCGATGTCTCCAGTTTCACGGCCTTTGCCTCCTTGTCCTCGCGCAATCCCTCGAACGAACCGTGGCGGATATGGCCTTCAGCCGTGAATTCGGCGAAGTCTACCTCGGCCACCAGGTCCGGCTTCAGCCAAACTGAATGTCGCATTCTCTCTCGCGGTATGCTGTCGAAGGGCGACGTTTCTCTTTTGCGTGAGGCGAAGGCTGCGGCGAGGTCCTCCATCGTCTTTTTGCTGAAACCGGTTCCGACCCCGCCACGATAGATCAGCTTCCCGCCTTCGAAAGTCCCGACGATGAGCGAGGCGAAGGCGCGCCCCTTCTTGTCCGACAGGCTGTAGCCGCCGATGACGAATTCCTGGCGTTTGGTGCATTTCACCTTGAGCCAGCTTCGGGTGCGCCCGCTCCGGTAGGGGGCGTTCGCCTCCTTGGCGATTATACCCTCCTGACCAGCCTTGCATATGGCGGCAAGCACGTGCTCGCCATTCCCGCGAACATGCTCGCTGAACTGGATGGTCGAGGTCGTGCCCAGCGTTTGGAGCAGCGCTTCGAGCTTTTCCTTGCGCTCCACGAGCGGCTTTCTGCTCAAATCCTTGCCGTCGAGCTCGATGAGATCGAACGCGTAAAGCCGTGTGCTGGCCCCTGTTGCAAGCGCTTTCTGCAGGGCGGAGAAAGTGGACCCGCCTTCTGACAGTGCTACGACTTCGCCGTCGATAAGGGCGGACCGGCAGTCGAGTTCGGCAAGGGCTGCGGCAATGACCGGGAACTTTTCGGTCCAATCGAGTCCGTTGCGCGTGTAGCAGCGGGCAGTACCGCCGCCCAGGGCGCAAACAAGCCGGTAGCCGTCGAACTTGGCTTCGTTCAGCCACGCGTCGCCCACGGGTACCTGGGTCACCAGCGTCGCCAGCTGAGGCGCCCGGAAGGTAGGCAGTTTGCCTGAGGGCTTTCGCGTGGGGCGCTTGCGTGCATTGCCGTCTTCAGCGACCGCGCCGGCCCTGAGATTGGCCGCCGTGCTTTTGTTCGAGTGCCAGACGCGTGAGCGCTTTTCGCCCCTGCCTTCGGCGATCTCTTCCATGGTGCGACCGGTGACGACGCTGGTGATGTTTTCGTTGATCAGGCTCTCGCCATCCTTGGAGGCGATCTCATCCGTTTCCTTGACGAGCAGCCAGTTCTCGCGCTTCTCGCCTTCGCGTGGGCGCATGCGTACCAGAGCCCAGCCTCCCTTCATGCGGCTGCCATGCAGCTTGAAGGAGAGCTTGCCCTTCCTCAAGGCTTTGGACGGGTCATCCTCCGGCTCCCACCAGCCCGTATCCCAGAGCATCACGGTGCCGCCGCCATATTCTCCCTTCGGGATGGTTCCTTCGAAGTCGCCATAAGCAAGCGGGTGGTCTTCGGTGCGGACGGCAAGGCGCTTGTCCTCGGGGTTGAGGCTTGGGCCGCGCGTCACCGCCCAGCTCTTCAGCACGCCCTCCCATTCCAGGCGAAAGTCGTAATGCAGGCGGGTTGCGGCGTGCTTCTGGACCAGGAACCGCATCCTGTTCCCGCTGCGACGAGCGACGGTTCCCTTGGGCTCCTTCGTCCGCGTGAAGTCACGGCGCCTGTTATATTCGGTAAGTGTTTCGTTGCGAGCGGCCATGGTCCTAAACGCACCTCACCCGAGAGCAGCTTTCGCGCCGTCGAGGCGCCGTCGATCAGGGCAATAGCGGGCCGTGCAGGCTTCATATTTCCAGGGGTAGAGGCTCATTGCACCGAAACGTACGACGCGGTGCGAGGTTCCGTATCGGGCAAGCTCTCTCAAACTGCGCGCGCGGTAATACTCCCTTAACCATAATGGTGTCTTAATCCGTGCATCAGGATTTGTGCAGTGCACGTCATCCTTTGACCAAAATTGACGGCAAGAAGGCAGGCTGAGCGAGAAGATCGCAATGCCGCGATCAGTGGCAATACCGGGGCATTCCTGCTGCAGGACATTTGGGCGACCCGGTCACGAGCATAAGTTGCTCCTGCCGGGTGTTTGGATTCGGGGACTGAAATCGATGGAACAGGTTGGATTGGCCGCGACGAGCGACGTGACCCTCTGGTCGCTCTTCATGCAAGCGGGCTTGGTCGTGAAGCTGGTCATGCTGGGGCTCATCGCCGCCTCGGTCTGGACTTGGGCGATCGTTGTCGACAAGAGCCTGAATTATGGGCGCGTCCGCCGCCAGCTCGATAGTTTCGAGCAGGTGTTCTGGTCAGGTCAGTCACTGGAAGAGCTCTATCGCACGCTCTCGGACCGGCAGACGAGCGGCATGGGCGCGATCTTCGTTTCGGCCATGCGCGAATGGAAGAAGAGCTTCGAACGCGGCGCGCGTGCGCCGATCGGCCTGCAGATGCGTATCGATCGCGCAATGGACGTGACGCTCGCCCGTGAGTCCGAGGCGCTCGAAGCGAGGCTCGGTTCGCTGGCGACGATTGGATCGGCAGCGCCCTTTATCGGACTTTTCGGTACCGTCGTCGGCATCATGACCTCGTTCCAGGCGATCGCGGGTTCGAAATCCACCAACCTTGCCGTCGTCGCACCCGGCATCGCAGAAGCGCTCTTGGCGACCGCCATCGGTCTGCTGGCCGCTATCCCCGCCGTTATCGCCTACAACAAATTTACCGCCGATGCCGGCAAGCTGTCGGCGCGCATGGAAGCCTTCGCCGACGAATTCTCCGCCATCCTGTCGCGGCAGATCGACGAGAAGCTGCAGCCTTCTCGCCAGGCCGCGCAGTAACGACCTCTAAGGACGGAGACCACGCTGATGGGTATGGCAGTTGGGGGAGCCAAAGGGTCGGGCGGCAGGCGCCGCCGCAGCGGCAGAAGAAGCGCGATCAGCGAGATCAACGTCACGCCTCTCGTCGACGTCATGCTTGTTCTGCTCATCATCTTCATGGTGGCTGCGCCCATGATGACGGTTGGCGTGCCTATCGACCTGCCGGAAACGCAGGCGAAAGCGATGAACGCCGACACCCAGCCGATCACTGTCTCGGTCAACCCCGCAGGCGAAATCTTCCTGCAGGAAACGCCGATCGCGATCGACGAGATCGTGCCGAAGCTCGAGGCGATCGCCACCACCGGCTACAACGAGCGCATCTACGTGCGCGGCGACACCAATGCCGATTACGGCACCGTGATGCAGGTGATGGCGCGCATCTCCGCGGCAGGCTTCAAGAACCTGGGTCTGGTAACGCTTCAAGAACAAGAGAAGTGAACATCTGAATGAAGGGCAGTATCGCTACATCTGCTGTCCTCCACGCCCTGGTTCTGACCTGGGCGCTGGTGTCGCTTGGCAGCCCGGCCGATTTCGAGGTCGCGGATGTCGAGGCCTTGCCGGTCGACATCGTACCTGTCGAGTCGATTACCCAGATACAGCAGGGCGACAAGAAGGCTCCGGCCAGGGAAAAGGCTTCGCCGGTTCCGACCAAGAAGCCGACGCCGGTCGAAAACGCCGAGAATGTCGGCGAGAACGACGTCGACCTGAAAACACCGCCCACGCCCAATGCCAAGCCGGTCGACAACGAGTCGGCCGCAGCACCGCAGAAAACCGAAAAGGCTCCGCCGACGCCCGATCCCGTGAAGGAAGAGATCGAGAAGGTCGAAGAGACGAAGCCTGCGGCAGAGCCCGCGACGGAAGTGGCGGCACTGCCCGAACCCAAGCAGGAAGTGAAGCCGGACACGAAGCCGGAGCCCGCGCCGGCGGAAGAGCAGCCTACGGAAAATCCCGAGGCTGAGGCTCTGCCGGACAAGGTGCCGACGCCGCAGGTAAAGCCGAAGGTCGAAAAGCCGGCGCAGACGGCCAAGACCCCCGAGCGCAAGAAGGATGAAGTCCAGAAGGAGCAGAAGAAGGCGTCCTCGCAGAAGGAGAGCGACTTCAACGCCGACGAAATCGCGGCGCTGCTCAACAAGCAGGAGTCTTCGGGCGGTGGCGCCAAGCGCTCGACCGAGGAAGCGGCTCTCGGTGGCAAGAAGACGACGACGGGAAACACCCTTTCGCAAAGCGAAATGGATGCACTTCGCGGCCAGATCCAAAACAACTGGTCGATCATCCCCGGCATGGCCGACGCGGCGGATGTCCGCATCAAGGTGAGGATGCGGCTCGACCCGAACGGGGAGCTGATCGGCGATCCGGAGGTGGAGGCCAGCGGCGGTTCGGATTCGGCGCGGCGGGCGCTCATGGGTGGTGCGCGTCGCGCCATCCTGAAATCGGCCCCCTTCAAGGGACTGCCGGCTGAAAAATATGATTCGTGGAGCGAGGTCGTCGTCAACTTTGACCCGAGCTCGATGCTCTAGACAAGGCGAGCGGGATGCGGCGCGGTCCCATCCTGCTCGGGAAACGAAAGGCTGAAAGGCTTCATGGAAATGCTGAGACGCAATTTTTTCCGCCTTCTGATGGTGCTGGTCGCAGGCTGCGGGCTCATTGCCTCGCCGGCAAAGGCGCTCGTCGAGATCGACATCAACAAAGGTAACGTCGAGCCGCTGCCGATCGCGATCACGGATTTCGTGCAGGGCGAGCTTGCGCAGAAGATATCCGACGTCATTGCCGCCGATCTGAAGCGCTCCGGGCTTTTCGCTCCCATCAACAAGGGCGCGTTCATCGAGAAGGTCTCCAATCCCGATGCCACTCCGCGCTTCGAGGACTGGAAGGTCATCAACGCGCAGGCGCTCGTCATTGGTCGCGTCACAAAAGAAGGCGACGGCAGGCTGAAGGCGGAGTTCCGCCTCTGGGATACCTTCGCCGGAACGCAGATGCTGGGTCAGCAGTTCTACACCCAGCCGGAAAACTGGCGCCGGGTCGCCCACATCATCGCCGATGCGATCTATGAAAGGATCACGGGCGAGAAGGGCTATTTTGACACGCGCATCGTCTATGTCGCCGAAAGTGGTCCGAAAAATGCGCGCCAGCGCCAGCTGGCCATCATGGACCAGGACGGGGCCAATTCCCGCGCGCTCACCAATTCCAATGACATCGTGTTGACGCCGCGCTTCTCGCCGAACCGCCAGGAAATCACCTATATGTCGTTCGAGAACCAGCAGCCACGGGTCTATCTGCTGCAGCTGGAAACGGGGCAGCGCGAGGTGGTCGGCAACTTCCCGGGCATGACCTTCGCTCCACGCTTTTCGCCGGACGGCCAGCGGGTGATCATGAGCCTGCAGCAGGAAGGCAACGCCAATATCTATACGATGGACCTGCGCTCGCGCACGACGACGCGGCTCACCAACACCGCGGCGATCGACACCTCGCCGTCCTATTCGCCGGACGGAAGCCGGGTCGTTTTCGAAAGTGATCGCGGCGGCAGGCAGCAGCTCTATGTCATGGGTGCCGATGGCTCGGGCCAGACGCGCATCTCCTTCGGCGACGGTTCCTATTCGACGCCGGTCTGGTCCCCGCGCGGCGATCTCATCGCCTTCACCAAGCAGTCGGGTGGGAAGTTCTCGATCGGTGTCATGAAACCGGACGGCTCGGGTGAGCGTATCCTCACGACAGGCTTCCATAATGAAGGTCCCACCTGGGCGCCGAACGGCCGCGTGCTGATGTTCTTCCGCCAGAACGCCGGCGCAGGCGGCCCACAGCTCTATTCGATCGACCTGACGGGCTATAACGAGCAGCTTGTCCCGACCCAGGGCTTCGCCTCGGACCCGGCCTGGTCGCCGCTCATGGAGTAGGCCGGCGCTGCAGCGCCGTGCGTCTTATCAGAGGCACAAAGGTCGCTGTAGCACTTTGATCTGCTGCAATTTGTGTCCTTCAATCGGATCTGATCAAAGGACACATGCAGTAGCGCCGCGTTTTCGAGAGAATTCATGAGATTCAATTATTTCGGGCCGATTTCGGCCCGAAATTCTTCGTGATCGCATGTCCACAGATATGGAGGAGATTGAGGCGAATGTGCCGCTTTCTCGCCGCAAAGTGCTGGTGTAGCAGGCGCCCCGACGCAGATTGTCGATTCGTTAACCATGCTTGTTGAAAAGCAATTAACCGCTTCCGGTTACAGTCTGGCAACCGTGAATTTGACACTTCTCAAGGAGACCCGGCCCATGAGCCGAATTGACGCCCCGGCAGCAAGCCGCATGCAGACCATCGCCCGCAATCCGATCATGATCGCGCTCGTCATGACGCTTGCCCTCGCTGGTTGCGCTTCCAAGAAGAACCTGCCGAATGATGCTGCCGGCCTCGGCCTTGGCGCCGGTGCGGCGACGCCGGGCTCGCAGCAGGACTTTACCGTCAACGTCGGCGACCGCATCTTCTTCGATACGGACTCGACTTCGATCCGCGCGGACGCACAGACGACGCTCGACCGTCAGGCCCAGTGGCTGGCGAAATATCCGAACTATGCGGTCACCATCGAAGGCCATGCGGACGAGCGCGGTACCCGCGAATACAACCTCGCGCTCGGCGCCCGCCGTGCTGCCGCGACCCGCGACTATCTCGTCAGCCGCGGCGTGCCGGGCAACCGTATGCGCACGATCTCCTACGGCAAGGAAAAGCCGGTCGCGGTCTGCGACGACATCTCCTGCTGGTCGCAGAACCGCCGCGCGGTTACCGTTCTCGGCGGCGCCGGAAGCTGATCAGCCTCGTATCGAGGGGGAATTCGAGGGCGGTCTCAAGGGCCGCCCTTTGTTTTTTACCACACTTTGGCCGAACTCCGTTGCTTTTTCACGGCAGTTGGAAAACTGTGCGGCACCCACCTCGGAATCGGCAGATGTACCGCGGAACGCGATCAAAGGTGGGATATTCGGTTACGAACAGGACAAATGAAATGAAGAAATTTGTCGTGGCAGGACTGCTTGGCCTTGTGACCCTTGCGGGCCTCGGCTCTTCGGTGAATGCCATGCCGCTTTCCGGGCTCGTTGCCCGCACGACACAGACCGATGCCGCCAGCAAGGGAGACCTTCCGGTAGTGAAGGTGCAATCACCCGATATTGCACGGATCGGTCAACTCGAGGAACAGATCCGCTCCCTCAACGGGCGTATCGAGGAAATGAGCTTCCAGCTCCTGCAGATGCAGGAGCAGATCCGGAAGTTCCAGGAGGACAACGAATTCCGCTTTCAGGACCTCGAGAGCGGCAGGTCGTCTTCCAAGAAAAGCGGCGCACTTGCAACGCCGAAATCAAATGATCAGGCGTCCGTCACCCCCGGGGTGACGGATAGCCCGAGCCCCAGTGCTCCGGCCGCCGGAGGCGCGGATATGGCGGGCGTCGATCCAAATGCGACGGGCGCGGCGCCGGCACCGTCAACGCTAGGTCAGATCATTTTCGACGAGAACGGCAATCCGGTCTCTGCAAGGACGGGCGTGGAGCCCGGAGCCAACGCCACTCTGCCTGGCGTCGACACGGGGCTTGCGACCGAAGGCGGCGGCCTCAACGACAATCCGGGAAGCACGACGGAGGGCGGACAGGCGAGCGCGTCCCTCGGCGATCCGGGCGATCTCTACCAATCCGCCTACGGTCACGTGCTTTCGGGTGATTACGGTATCGCCGAGCAGGAGTTCCGCAATTATCTCGAAGCCTTTCCGAGCGGCGACAAGGCAGCCGATGCGAGTTTCTGGATGGGCGAGGCACAATATTCGCAAGGCAAGTACAGCGACGCCGCCAAGACTTTCCTCAACGCGCATCAGAGCCACGGCAAATCACCCAAGGCGCCCGAGATGCTGCTGAAGCTCGGCATGTCGCTCGGTGCCCTCGACAACAAGGAAACGGCCTGCGCGACGCTGCGCGAGGTCGGCAAGCGCTATCCGAAAGCATCGCCGGCCGTGAAGGCCAAGGTGACGAGCGAACAGAGCCGTTTCGGCTGCTGAGGCGGGCCCATATGCCCGATGCCGTCTTCGACACGGCCAGTTATTTTCTTCGTTCCTTTACGCGGCCCTGCAGGATTCTCGTGGCCGTCTCCGGTGGCAGCGATTCGATGGGCGTGCTCATGGCCCTGCACGCGGCGATCGCAACAGGCGAGCACCCCGGATTTTCCCTTGCGGCCTGCACCGTCGATCACGCGCTGAGACCCCAGTCTGCCGAGGAAGCCGCCAGCGTTGCTGCCTTCTGCAGAACGCTTGACATCGCTCACCGCACCCGCCGCTGGGAGGGCGCGAAGCCAGCGACCGGCATCCAGGCGGCGGCGCGGAAGATACGTTACGAATTGCTCGCCGTTGCCGCCGAGGCGCTTGGCGCCGACTGCATCGTCACGGGCCATACGCGCGAAGACCAGCACGAAACGATCGAAATGCGCCGCGCTCGCTCAAACGGCCCCGGTATAGACGATGGGGAGGGTGAGGGGCATGGCGGTGCGGGCATGGCCGCAACCATGCTTTACGGGCGACGGGTCTGGGTTCTGCGGCCGTTTCTGCGTTTGGGGCGCGCCGAGATCCGAAGCTTTCTCGACGCACGCGCCGTCGCCTGGATCGACGATCCGAGCAACGCCAACCACGCCTTCGAGCGGGTTCGGGTTCGTGCCAGGATCGCGGCCTCAGACGATATGCAGATGCCCTTGTGGGGTGGACGGCAGCGCGCTGCTTCTTCGGCGGCAGCGGCCGGGCTGATCGAGGATCGCATCCGCGTTCATGAGGCGCTGGTCGCGGAGATTACTGCGGAGAACGCTGGTGCAACGGACGATCCGGACTGGCGCCGAGCGCTCCTGATCGTCGCTTCGGCTCTCGGCGGCCGCGATCATCTGCCCGCACGGGCAACGGTGCAGCGGCTTTCGGAGTTCCTGCGGGCCGGCAAGCCTGGCCGCATGACGGCGGGCCGGGTCGTCTTCGACCGACGTGCAGGCGGATTGTATCTTTACCGCGAGGCCCGCAACCTGCCCGTGCTTGCCCTTGGACCGGGCGGACAGGGACTGTGGGACGGGCGCTTCAAGATAACGAGCGGCGGACCAGCCCTCGTCGTTACCGCTGACGCATCGGGGAGACGATCGGCCCAGAGGCTTATTGACGCAGGGCTGCCAATGGGGATTGTCAAGCGCGCATCCACGGTGGCACCAGGCATCGCGCCGGCGGATGCCGCGGGAATCGCCTACGGCGAGGCTCTGGCCGAAATCGAGTATAACATTGCGCCTTTCGACACCTTTTTGCCGGGTTTCGACAGGATCATGGCGGATGCGGTCGCCGTGTCTTTCGGGCGTGAACGATACCCCGCTCCGCCAGTGCATGATGTTTTGACAGAAATGGGAATGTAACCGGCGGTTTTCCTTGGCAAGATCATCCCGGATACCTATGTTAGGACCAAGAATACAGCCTGGCGAATGCGCGGGTTGCGACAGGTTCCGGGGAGTTCGATGAACCCTAATTTTCGAAATTTTGCCCTTTGGGCGATCATAGCGCTTCTCCTGATAGCGCTGTTCAGCATGTTCCAGCAGCCGACCGAACGGGCAGGCTCGCGTGAAATTCCGTTCTCGCAATTCCTCAAGGACGTCGATGCAAGCCGCGTAAAGGACGTGGTGATCACCGGTTCGAAGGTGATCGGCAGCTACACCGAAAGCGGAGCGACCTTCCAGACCTACGCCCCCGCGGTCGACACGGCACTCACGGAGCGGCTGGAAGCCAAGGACGTCACGGTCACGGTTCGTCCGGAGACGGACGGCTCGTCGGGTTTCCTCAGCTATATCGGAACGCTCCTGCCGATGCTCCTGATCCTCGGCGTCTGGCTGTTCTTCATGCGCCAGATGCAAGGCGGCTCGCGCGGCGCCATGGGCTTCGGCAAGTCCAAGGCCAAGCTTCTGACAGAAGCGCATGGCCGCGTAACCTTCGACGACGTCGCCGGCGTCGACGAGGCCAAGCAGGACCTTGAGGAGATCGTCGAATTTCTGCGCGATCCGCAGAAGTTTCAGCGCCTCGGCGGCCGCATCCCGCGCGGCGTTCTGCTGGTCGGCCCCCCCGGCACGGGTAAGACGCTGCTTGCCCGCTCGGTCGCCGGCGAGGCGAACGTGCCCTTCTTCACGATCTCGGGTTCGGACTTCGTCGAAATGTTCGTCGGCGTCGGTGCCTCGCGGGTCCGGGACATGTTCGAGCAGGCGAAGAAGAACGCGCCCTGCATCATCTTCATCGACGAAATCGACGCGGTCGGCCGCCATCGCGGCGCCGGGCTTGGCGGCGGAAACGACGAGCGCGAGCAGACGCTGAACCAGTTGCTCGTCGAAATGGACGGCTTCGAGGCAAATGAGGGCATCATCCTCATTGCCGCGACCAACCGGCCGGACGTGCTCGACCCCGCGCTGCTGCGTCCGGGCCGCTTCGACCGCCAGGTCGTGGTGCCGAACCCTGACATCAACGGCCGCGAGCGGATCCTCAAGGTGCACGTCCGAAACGTGCCGCTGGCGCCGAATGTCGACCTCAAGGTGCTTGCGCGCGGCACCCCGGGCTTCTCCGGTGCCGATCTCATGAACCTCGTTAACGAGTCGGCGCTCATGGCAGCGCGGCGCAACAAGCGCGTCGTTACCATGCAGGAGTTCGAGGACGCCAAGGACAAGATCATGATGGGCGCGGAGCGCCGCTCTTCCGCCATGACCGAAGCCGAGAAGAAGCTGACTGCCTATCACGAGGCGGGCCATGCGATCCTCGCGCTCAACGTTCCTTCGGCCGATCCGCTGCACAAGGCGACGATCATTCCCCGAGGCCGAGCGCTCGGCATGGTGATGCAGCTGCCCGAAGGCGATCGCTATTCGATGAGCTACAAGTGGATGATCTCGCGCCTCGCCATCATGATGGGCGGACGTGTTGCCGAGGAGCTGACCTTCGGCAAGGAGAATATCACTTCAGGCGCCTCCTCCGACATCGAGCAGGCGACGAAGCTTGCCCGGGCGATGGTCACGCAGTGGGGCTTCTCCGACCAGCTCGGACAGGTCGCTTACGGCGAGAACCAGCAGGAGGTTTTCCTGGGCCATTCGGTTGCCCAGCAGAAGAACGTTTCCGAGTCGACTGCCCAGAAGATCGACAACGAGATTCGGCGTCTGATAGACGAGGCCTATGAAACGGCGCGGCGCATCCTTACCGAGCACCATCATGAATTCGTGGCGCTCGCGGAAGGCTTGCTCGAGTACGAGACACTCACGGGCGACGAGATCAAGGCTCTGATCCGCGGCGAGAAGCCGGCGCGCGATCTTGGCGACGACACGCCGCCGCATCGCGGCTCGGCCGTTCCCTCTGCCGGTACCAAGAAAGAAACAGGCAACAAGGGCGAGGAGCCCGAAGGCGGGTTCGAACCGCAGCCGCAATAGGCTCGATGCATGTTCAGATCAGATGCCGCCGCTCCGAAAGGGGCGGCGGCATTTCTTAAAGCACTTCCCCCGAGGAAGAGCAGTTTTCGTGCTCTCGCCTGGGCCGATCCGGCCGAAAACATCTTGCAGCGAAGGATACCGTTGTTACGCGCTGTAATGATTTCTGATGTTATGATCGGTGCCGTTTAGCAGGGTTTTGTGCCAAATATGGCGCCGGGCCACTTGATTTTCCCGATGCGATCGGGAAGGGCGTTGGACAGAGAGCGGCATGATGGGAGAGCGGCATGAGGGACGGAAGGCCGCTTCAATTTTCTCATTCCGCTGTCGGCATGGGTCTGCAGGCGGGGTCGCGGGATGATGAAGGCCAATCGGGGAACACGCAGGCAGACGCGGCCGGGGCAAGCGGCGACGCCCAAAGAGGACAATGGAGTTTCTATGAAGCGCAAATATTTCGGCACCGATGGTATTCGCGGCCAATCCAATATATTTCCGATGACGCCGGACCTCGCGATGCGGGTCGGTATTGCAGTAGGAACCATTTTCAGAAACGGAGCTCACCGCCACCGCGTGGTGATCGGCAAGGACACGCGTCTTTCCGGCTACATGCTTGAAAATGCGATGGTCGCCGGATTCACGGCGGCCGGGCTCGACGTGTTTCTCCTCGGTCCGATCCCGACGCCCGGCGTCGCCATGCTGACCCGTTCGCTGAGGGCTGATATCGGCGTGATGATCTCGGCCTCTCACAACGCGTTCCGCGACAACGGCATCAAGCTCTTCGGACCCGATGGCTACAAGCTTTCCGACGACATCGAGGAAAAGATCGAGGAACTGCTGGATCAGGACATGACCCGCCAGCTTGCAAAACCGGAGGACATCGGCCGGGCGAAGCGGGTCGACGGCGACATCTATCGCTATATCGAGCAGGCCAAGCGGACGCTGCCGCGCGACGTTACGCTGACAGGGCTCAGAATCGCGATCGATTGCGCCAACGGTGCCGCCTACAAGGTCGCCCCCTCCGCCCTTTGGGAGCTCGGCGCCGAGGTCGTTCCCATCGGGACCGAACCCAATGGCGTCAACATCAATCTCGAATGCGGGTCGACGCATCCGGCCGCGCTGCAGAAGAAGGTGCACGAGGTGAGGGCGGACATCGGCATCGCGCTCGATGGAGATGCCGACCGTGTATTGATCATCGATGAAGAGGGCCAGGTCATCGATGGAGACCAGCTCATGGCGGTGATCGCCGACAGTTGGGCAGCCGACGGCATGCTCAAGGGTGGCGGCATTGCCGCGACCGTCATGTCGAATCTCGGTCTCGAACGCTACCTCCAGGCGCGTCGGCTCAAACTCCACCGCACCAAGGTCGGCGACCGCTACGTCGTCGAGCAGATGCGCCAGGACGGCCTGAACGTCGGTGGCGAACAGTCCGGCCATATCGTGCTTTCCGACTTCGGAACGACGGGTGACGGGCTTGTCGCGGCTCTGCAGATCCTTGCAGTCGTCAAACGCCAGGGCAAGACGGTGAGCGAGATATGCCGCCGTTTCGAGCCGGTGCCGCAGGTCCTGAAAAACGTGCGGATTTCGGCAGGAAAGCCGCTGGAAGATGCCGGGGTCAAGCAGGCGATTGCCGATGCGGAGGCGCAGCTCGCCAAGAACGGGCGGCTGCTCATCCGTCCCTCCGGCACCGAACCGCTGATCCGCGTCATGGCGGAAGGCGACGATCGCGGAAAGGTCGAGCGCATCGTCGACGAACTTGTCAGCGTGATCGGCGCCGTACGCAACGCCGCTGCCTGAGCTTGGAAAGAAAGCGCAGCTTCGGGCTCTCATCCGCCGGCGGGGAGGTGCAGGCGGATGAGGGGCAAGCACTGCACGTGAATACAAGCGAGCTAATACTGCCAACGGTTAATATTCAAGGTAAATTTTTGTAGTTAATCAGCGATTAACCTTTACCCTTCAGTGTGCGTCGAAGCATACGGACAGTCACGACTGTGTTTGTCGGTCGTTCAAGAATACTCTAATGTATTGGGGTTGGGGCATGAAGAAGATTTTCAGGGGCGTTGCCGCGGCTCTGCTAAGCGGCACGCCGGTATATGCGGCGGACGTCTATCAGCCGCCGGTGGAAGCACCTTTCGTCGAGCAGCCGGTGGAGGTCGTGCAAAGCAGCGGCTGGTATCTGCGCGGCGACGTCGGATATGCTTGGAATGATCTGCGCGGAGCGCACTATTTTCAAGGCTCGAACAGCAACCTGGTCGATTTCGACAGGGCCGATGTCGATGATTCCTACGTGCTCGGTGGGGGTGTCGGATACCAGATCAACAACTATCTGCGCGCCGACCTCACGCTCGATTATCTCGGCGAGTCCGACTTCAACGGTTCTACCACGGGCGGTTGCGGGGTTGCGGTCAATTGCGTCTCGAACGATGTCGCATCGATGTCCGCCTGGAGCCTGCTCGCCAATGCCTATGTTGACATCGGCACCTACGGCGCCTTTACCCCCTATGTCGGTGCCGGTATCGGTGGCACCAGGGTAAAGTGGGGAACGCTGCGCAACACCAGTTGCGATGTTACCGATCCGAGCAACTGCGACCCCACGGTCGAGCATAAGGGCGAAAGCGATTGGCGCTTCACCTATGCGCTGATGGCCGGTACCGCGGTGGATCTCACCTGCAATCTCAAGGCCGATGTCGGTTACCGCTTCCGCCACATCAATGGCGGCGACATGTTCGGGTACAATCTGAACAGCGGTCCGGCCTATGACAAAGACATCTATGTTCACGAGGCGCGGGCCGGCCTGCGCTATTCTTTCGGCAACAATTGCGAGGCGGCCTATGTACCGCCGGCGGAGCCGATCGTTTACAAGTGATCCTGTCAACCCTGCGTGTTCAGGCGGGCCGCCCTTCCGTTGAGGCGGCCTGTCGAAATCCTAAAATACATGGTTAACCCATAGTTAACCCGTGCCTGCAATAGTTAACGCTGATGGCCGGTTTCGTGTGCGGCGCCTTGGATCGCCAAATCCGCAGCACTTCGAAAATGGCCCCAGCGAGAGGGCATGGCATGGATTGGCGACGGGGACTTTGCAGTGTGGCGTTCTGCGCCGGCCTTTCGGCGCCCTTCTTCGCACAGGCCGCCGATGAAGATTTTCTGGACGCGCCCGAAATCACGATCTCGTCAGAAGAAGCCGCCGGTGGCGGCCTGTATCTGCGTGGCGACATAGGCTATGCGGCCTGGCTGGACGAAGGAGATCCCTACTATCGTTCCCCCGGCTCGGGCAATGTGGCCTTCGACAATGCACGTTTCGAAGAGCCGGCCTCCGCCACGATCGGCCTGGGGTATCAGTTCACCGATGTAATTCGTGCCGACCTTACGGCCGAATATTTCGAGGGCCGCTTCGACGGGACCTCGCTCTCCGCCCCCCCCTGCGCGGGAGAGGGTGCGGGGACAGGGTGCGCCTTTTCCCATCGCGCCAATTTTTCCGCGCTCGGACTAATGGCAAACGGCTATGTCGATCTGGCGACGCTTGCCGGTTTCACGCCCTATCTCGGTGCCGGTATCGGAGCGACCCGGATCGACTGGAAAACGGCTCATGAGACATCGTCTTGCGTCGGGCCAGGCGGTGCATGCTCCGGTAACGCCGGCGGCGCTTCCTACGGCGGACGGGACAGCTGGCGCTTTACCTATGCCCTCATGGCGGGCGTCTCCTATGACGTCACGGACCGGCTGAAGTTCGATGCCGGCTATCGCTATTCGCAAATCTCGGACGGTGACATGTTCGGCTCCGGGGACGCGCAGGGCTACGACGATGGGCTCTCGCGCCATGAATTCCGCGTTGGACTGCGTTTCGCGCTTTGGTAATGCAGCGCCGGTTTGCTTTAAACGGCAAAAGTTTCTTCAAACACGACGCTGCCGCTTGACTTCCTCTCCGAGCCGCAATATCCCCGACAGCGGGACACCCCTCCCCAACGAGGGGCTTCTATCTGAGAGGATAGCATATGACGAAGCCTGCCAAGCCGGCCCAGCGCCCGGCCAATACCCATTTTTCTTCTGGCCCTTGCGCCAAGCGTCCCGGCTGGACGCTCGAAGCTCTCTCCGACGCTCCGCTCGGTCGCTCGCACCGCGCCAAGATCGGTAAGACGAAGCTCAAGCAAGCCATCGATCTGACCCGTGAAATCCTCGAAGTGCCGGCCGATTACCGCATCGGCATCGTACCCGCTTCCGACACCGGTGCTGTCGAAATGGCGCTCTGGTCGATGCTCGGCGCCCGCGGCGTCGACATGCTGGCCTGGGAAAGCTTCGGTTCAGGCTGGGTCACCGACGTGGTCAAGCAGTTGAAGCTTGCCGATGTCCGTCGGCTGGAGGCCGATTACGGTGAACTGCCGGACCTTTCCAGGGTCGATTTCGACCGCGACGTGGTCTTCACCTGGAACGGTACCACCTCGGGTGTACGTGTCCCGGATGCCGATTTCATTCCTTCCGGCCGCAAGGGCCTGACCATCTGCGATGCGACCTCCGCCGCCTTCGCCCAGGCGCTCGACTTTGCCAAGCTCGACGTCGTCACCTTCTCCTGGCAGAAGGTGCTGGGCGGAGAGGGCGCCCATGGTGTGCTGATCCTCAGTCCTCGGGCCGTGGAGCGCCTGGAAACCTACGTCCCCGCCTGGCCGCTGCCGAAGATCTTCCGCATGACAAAGGGCGGCAAGCTGATCGAGGGCATCTTCACGGGCGAGACGATCAATACGCCGTCCATGCTCTGCGTCGAAGACTATATCGACGCGCTTCTCTGGGCGAAATCGGTCGGTGGCCTAAAGGGCCTGACGGCGCGCGCCGATGCCAACGCCGAGGTCATCCATCGTTTCGTTGCAGCCAATGACTGGATCGTCAACCTCGCGGTGAAGCCCGAAACGCGGTCCAATACGTCGGTGTGCCTGAGGATTGTCGACGGCGACGTATCGGCGCTCGACGCGGACGCGCAGGGAGCCTTCGCCAAGGGCGTCGTGGCCCTCCTCGAGAAGGAAGGCGTTGCTTTCGACATCGGCCATTATCGCGACGCTCCGTCCGGACTTCGCATCTGGGCCGGGGCGACGATCGAAACGTCCGACATGGAAGCCCTGATGCCTTGGCTCGCCTGGGCATTCGAGACCCAGAAGGCGACGCTGTCGCAGGTCGCCGCCTGATCCTATGCGACTGCATCGCTCCCTGAGGGGCGGAGCACGATCCCCAATCGCTCAGACCTGTTTCTTCAAGGAGGCCTCCATGGCACCTCGCGTTCTCGTATCCGATGAACTCTCTGAAACCGCCGTCCAGATCTTCCGCGACCACGGCGTGGAAGTCGATTTCCAGCCCAAGCTCGGCAAGGACAAGGAGAAGCTCGCCGAAATCATCGGCAATTACGACGGCCTTGCCATTCGCTCGGCCACCAAAGTGACCGAAAAGCTGATCGCCGCGGCCACCAATCTCAAGGTCGTCGGCCGCGCCGGTATCGGCGTCGACAATGTCGACATTCCCGCGGCTTCTCGCCGCGGCATCATCGTGATGAACACGCCGTTCGGCAATTCAATCACCACTGCCGAGCACGCCATCGCGCTGATGTTTGCCGTTGCCCGGCAGCTTCCCGCCGCCGACGGTTCGACCCAGGCCGGCAAGTGGGAGAAGTCGAAGTTCATGGGTGTCGAGATCACCGGCAAGGTGCTCGGGGTCATCGGCGCCGGCAATATAGGCTCGATCGTCTGTGCCCGTGCAATCGGGCTCAAGATGCATGTCATTGCTTACGATCCCTTCCTGTCGAAGGAGCGGGCCGAGGAAATGGGCGTGGCCAAGGTCGAGCTCGACGAGCTCCTCGCCCAGGCTGATTTCATCAGCCTGCACGTGCCGCTGACGGACAAGACCCGCAGCATCCTGAATGCGGAGGCGATCGCCAAGGCCAAGCCGGGCGTGCGCATCATCAATTGCGCTCGAGGCGGCCTCGTCGATGAGAAGGCGCTTGCCGAGGCCATCAAGTCCGGGCATGTCGCCGGCGCCGGTTTCGACGTATTCGAAGTGGAGCCCGCCACAGATAGTCCGCTCTTCGGTCTGCCAAATGTCGTCTGCACGCCGCATCTCGGCGCCTCGACGACCGAGGCGCAGGAAAACGTCGCTCTGCAAGTTGCCGAGCAGATGTCGGAATACCTCGTCAAGGGCGCGGTCACCAACGCCATCAACATGCCGTCGATCACGGCCGAGGAGGCGCCGATGCTCAAGCCCTTCATCCGGCTTGCGGATGTTCTCGGCGCCTTTGTCGGGCAGGTCACCGAAAGCGCCATCAAGGAGATCGAGATACTCTATGACGGCTCGACCGCGGCGATGAACACGAAAGCGCTGACGAGCGCGGCTCTCGCAGGTCTGATCCGGCCGCAGGTCGCCGACGTCAACATGGTTTCGGCTCCGGTGATGATCAAGGAAAAGGGTGTCATTCTTTCCGAGGTCAAGCGCGACAAGACGGGCGTTTTCGACGGCTACATCAAACTTACGGTGAAGACGGCGAACCAGACCCGCTCGGTCGCCGGTACGGTCTTCTCCGACGGCAAGCCGCGCTTCATCCAGATCAAGGGCATCAATCTCGACGCGGATGTCGGCGCCCACATGGTCTACCTGACCAATACCGACGTTCCCGGCATGATCGGCTTCATCGGCTCCACACTCGGCGACGCCGGCGTCAACATCGCGAACTTCCAGCTCGGCCGCGAGAAGCAGGGCGGCGATGCGATCGCGCTGCTTTACGTCGACGGTCCGGTTTCGGAGACCGTGCTCGACAGGCTGCGCGCAAACGAAGCGATCCGCCAGGCGAAGCCGCTGGTGTTCAATATCGACTGAGCGGCACCCGGGCTTCAATTGACTCCACCCTCCCACTTGTGGGGAGGGGTGGAGTCATATCATTGCGGAGGCTTCGGCCGCCCTCGCTCGGCGACGGCGATGCCGCCGAGGACGAGCGCCAGCGCCACCAGATGGAACGGGCGGAAGATCTCTTCGACAAGCAGCACCGAGAGAAGTGTCCCGAACACCGGAATGGCATTGATGAACAGGCCGGCGCGGTTGGCGCCGATCATCTCCACGCCGCGTACATAGAGGACCTGCGACATCAGCGAGGGGAAGATCGCCGCATAGAGCACGATCGCCCATCCGGTCGCGTCCGGCATGATCGCCGCGTCTTTTCCGATTTCCCACACGAGAAGCGGTATTGCGCTCAGCAGCGCCCCGAAGGCCGGAGCAGCTATGAAGCTCTGCCAATGCATAGCGGGCTTCCAGCGTAGCGCGACCGTATAGGCGGCATAGACGATGCAGGCGAGTATCATGAGTGCGTCGCCGAAATTGAAGCTCAGGCGCACGAGGCTTGCAAGATCGCCATGGGCTGCGGTGATGAGCACGCCGATCAACGTCACGGTAAAACCTATGACCTGGGCGAAAGACGCCTTCATCTTGAAAAGCGCGAAATTGAAGATGAAGATCAGCATCGGAATGCCGGCCTGAAGGATCACCGCGTTGATGGCGCTCGTGTATTGCACGGCGGAATAAAGGAACGCATTGAACATGGTGAAGCCGATGGCGCCGTAGGCGAGGAGTTGCAGCCAGTGCTGGCGGATCTTTTGCCAGTCGCGACGGATCTGCGGCGTCATCAGCACCAGGATGACCGCCAGCGCGATCAGCCAGCGGAGCGTCGTCAGCATCATCGGGCTGACGTGCCCGACGGCCATCTTGCCTGCAACCGAATTGCCGCCCCAAAAGAGCGCAGTAATGCTGAGATAGACATAGGCTCTGGCGTTCACGATGATGTGGTCCGTGAGGGGAAGGAGGAGGATTGCCGAACTGGCACGAGAGTTCGAGATATAGGCGCTAAATCCGCGGCTTGCCATTCAAAAAGGGCCGGCGACCGCTCATAACGGGGTCGCTTTCCGAAAGACAACACAGTATAGATGCGCGGGTTTTGAGAACAGCGCACCTTCCGCATGCGCGCGTGAACAGGAAGAGAATTATGACGAATGTCGTGGTGGTCGGATCCCAGTGGGGCGACGAAGGCAAAGGCAAGATCGTGGATTGGCTCTCGGAGCGCGCCGATATCGTGGTGCGCTTCCAGGGCGGCCACAATGCCGGCCACACGCTGGTGATCGACGGCGTCAGCTACAAGCTGTCGCTGCTGCCCTCGGGCGTCGTCCGCTCCGGCAAGCTCGCCGTCATCGGCAATGGTGTGGTGATCGACCCCCATGCACTGATTGCCGAAATCGACAGGCTTGCGGCGCAGGGGGTCACTGTTACGCCCCAAAACCTGCGCATTGCCGATAATGCCACGCTCATTCTTTCGCTCCACCGCGAGCTCGACGGTATCCGCGAGGATGCCGCGTCGAACAGCGGCACCAAGATCGGAACGACGCGCCGTGGCATCGGCCCGGCCTATGAGGACAAGGTCGGCCGCCGCGCAATTCGCGTCATGGATCTCGCCGATCTCGACACTCTGCCGGCCAAGGTCGACCGGCTGCTGACGCATCACAATGCGCTGCGCCGCGGTCTTGGGGAGGCGGAAATCAGCCACCGGGCGATCATGGACGAATTGTCGTCGGTCGCCGCGCGCGTACTGCCCTTCATGGATACGATCTGGCTGCTCCTCGACCGGGAGCGTCGCAAGGGTGCCCGGATCCTCTTCGAAGGGGCACAGGGCACGCTGCTCGACATAGATCACGGCACTTATCCTTTCGTGACCTCGTCGAACACGGTCGCAGGTCAGGCTGCTGCGGGCTCGGGCATGGGCCCCGGCTCGCTCGGCTACATTCTCGGCATCACCAAGGCCTACACGACGCGCGTCGGTGAAGGGCCGTTCCCGACCGAGCTCGACGACGAGGTCGGCCGCTTTCTTGGTGAGCGCGGCCATGAATTCGGGACCGTTACGGGGCGCAAGCGTCGGTGCGGCTGGTTCGATGCTGCTCTGGTGCGCCAGTCGGTCGCCGCCAACGGCATCACGGGCATAGCACTTACCAAGCTCGACGTGCTCGACGGACTCGACGAGTTGAAGATTTGCGTCGGTTATACTCTGGATGGACAGCAGATCGACCATCTTCCCGCAAGTCAAGCGCAGCAAGCTCTGGCAAAGCCGGTCTACATCACGCTCGAAGGATGGAAAGAATCGACGGTTGGTGCGCGCAGTTGGGCCGAACTTCCGGCGCAGGCGATCAAATATGTTCGCCAGGTCGAGGAACTGATCGGCGCGCCGGTCGCGCTACTTTCGACCAGCCCGGAACGGGACGATACGATACTTGTGACGGACCCTTTTGAGGACTAGTGTCGGCCCAGGGA
The DNA here is from genome assembly GCF_007827695.1 of Sinorhizobium medicae. Taxonomy (GTDB): domain Bacteria; phylum Pseudomonadota; class Alphaproteobacteria; order Rhizobiales; family Rhizobiaceae; genus Sinorhizobium; species Sinorhizobium medicae. The sequence goes on from NZ_VITA01000007.1 coordinate 242,871, forward strand.
AAGCGGCGACGCGGCAATTGCCGCGGGTCTGGAAACTGAGAAAGTACTGATGGCGGATTTTGTTGCAGTTATTCGCAGGACGGTAGACGGCCTGTCGGAAAACACACCGGAAATGCGAGGTAGGGTCTACGAGAAGGCGCGCGGTGCCGTACGCCGTCAGCTCGAGAGCATGAACCCCCGGCCATCGGACGACATGATCGGCCGTCAGCTCAACAAGCTGGAACAGGCAATCTCCGAGGTCGAAGGCGAGTACGCCGAGGCATTGCCGCCAATCGATGAGGCGGAAACTCTCGAGCCGATTTCCGCCGAAGAGCTGCCAACGGACGAGGATTCCACGCCGCTACCCCAGGAGCCGGTGCCGGATTCAGCGCCGGCCGAAGCTGCCGAGGCGGAGCAGCCGGCCACCGCTCAGCTGGAGGAGCCTTCTTCTGACGGCGGTTCGGCTGAGGAGCCTGAAGATCGCGTAGAAGCCGTCCCCGATGAGGAGACGCCTGCACCGGGTGCCGAAACGGCCACGGCAGACATGCGTGAAGAGGCACCTGTCCGTGAGGAGGAGCCGGTCGAGGCGGCTCCCGCCGCTCCGCAATGGGACGCACCGATCGAGGAGCAGGCGCCGGCGGGCGAAGCCGAAACGCACGCGGAATATCCGGCCGAGGAAGAGACCGCCATTGCGCCCGGCCCGCAGGATATCAGCGGCGACGCGGCCGCAACGCATCCTTCGGAACCCACGCCGGTTGAGGCTCGAACCGACATCGCGGGGGCCGACGACGTGCCGGCCCATGACGTACCGACCGATGATCCGCTGGGGAAGCGGGAGCCGTCTGAATGGGCGCTGCCCGAGTGGGAGGATGCCACGCCTTCGGCCCGCCCGAGCGAGGTTACAGCCGAGCCCGAAGCGCCGCGACAGGACGACGTATCGCCGGTCGAGCCCGAGCGCCTCGGCATACATCCGGTCGAGCCCGAGAGGGCCGAAACGGAACAGCAGAGCGGCGAGGCGGACACTGCGCGTTCCTGGTCCTTCGATGACAGCGACCCCTTTGCCCAGGGAACTGAAGTCAAGAAGGAGCGTCCCGCCGATGAGGTGGAGATTTCCGAATGGTCGTGGCCCGTCGAAAAGTCTCCGGCCGCAGCCGGCCAGGAAGAGCACGCCGGCACTGCCTGGGACCATGTCGGCGATCTGCTCGGTCTTGACGACGGGCGGACGGCGAATGGTTCGGCCAGTCAAAAGGACAACGACAGCAGCCTTGCCGCGCCACCGGCAATTCCCGCTCGACCCGCTTCCTATCGCACCACGCCCAAGCCCAGCCGGTTCAGCATCAAGCGCCTGTCGATCGGCGTAGCCGTCGTGCTTCTGCTCGGCGCCGGCGGTTACGCCTATTGGGAGAACAGGGAGGCAGGCAATGCCTGGCTCTCGGACATGGTCGCGAAGATCATGCCGGGCGAACCCGCGGAGGCACCGGCGACGACGGCCCCTGGCCAGGACGATCCGGCGGACCAGCCGGCCGGACAATCCGGTGCGCAGGACAATGCCGCGCAATCGGATGTCAATTCCACCAAGTTCACCCAGCGCTTGCTTGCCAACGGAACGGAACGGGACGAAGGCCCCGCCGTCGCAAACGACACGGCCGCTTCCCAGGAAGGCAAATCTGTCGCTGCGCGGACGCATGCGGGAGAGCCGGAGAACACCGATGCCGGCCTACAGCAGGCAGCCGCGGGTGAAACGGCTTCGCCGGCGGCTGGTCAGGCACCCAGCGAGACGGCGCAGCCTGAGGTCTCCGTCGCCGACGGCGAAAAGATGTTCCTCTACGAAGAAAGGCTAGGCCAATCGTCGCCGACTGCGATACCCGGTGCTGTCGCCTGGTCGGTAAAGGAGGAATCGCCGGGCGGCGATGCAAAACCGGAGCCCGCGATCCAGGCTCAGATCACGGTTCCCGATCGTGGGCTAACGGCACTGCTGACGATCAAGCGCAATGCCGATCCGTCCTTGCCGGCGAGCCATGTCATCGAGTTCGTGTTCTCGCTGCCTGAAAATTTCGAGGGCGGCGCGATCGACGGCGTTCAGCGCGTCTCGATGAAGCGAACCGAGCAGGATCGGGGTGACCCGCTGATTGCCGTCCCGGCGAAGATCACCGACGATTTCCACATGATCGCGCTCAACGATTTTGCCGAAGCGGTAAGCAACAACACGGAGCTTCTGCGCAGCCGCAGCTGGATCGATATTCCGATCACCTATCGCAACGGTCGCCGCGCACTGCTGACCCTGGAGAAGGGGCAGAGCGGAGCGGAGGCGTTCAATAAAGCATTGCAGGCATGGAGCGCTCTCGGGAGCACGGCTTCGAGCGGGCAATGAAGGCGTGCCGCATGAGCTGAAACGAAAATCCCGGCTGGGGCTCCAGCCGGGATTTTCGTTTGGTGTGCAAATGCCGGAAGCGTTCTACGCGCCTTCCACCACGCGCAACGCATTGGCGCGTTCCAGCGCAGCCTTACGCACAGCTTCCTGGACCTTCTCGAACGCACGAACCTCGATCTGGCGCACGCGCTCGCGGCTGATGTCGAACTCGGTCGAGAGGTCCTCCAGCGTTATCGGATCCTCGGTCAGGCGCCGAGCTTCGAAAATCCGGCGCTCACGGTCGTTCAGAACCTTCAAGGCATTGGCCAGAAGCGCGCGACGATTGTCGAGCTCGTCCTGTTCGATCAGGATCTGTTCCTGGTTGTCGTTTTCGTCGACCAACCAGTCCTGCCACTGGCCGGAATCGCCTTCGCTCGCCTTGATCGGCGCATTGAGCGATGCGTCGCCCGACAGGCGGCGGTTCATCGAAATGACCTCGTCCTCGCTGACCTTCAAGGTCGTGGCGATCTCCTTCACCTGTTCCGGCTTGAGATCGCCTTCATCGAGCGCCTGGATACGGCCTTTCAGCCGTCTGAGGTTGAAGAAAAGGCGTTTCTGGTTGGCTGTTGTGCCCATTTTGACGAGGGACCATGAGCGCAGGATATATTCCTGTATCGCAGCCTTGATCCACCACATGGCGTAGGTCGCGAGCCGAAAGCCGCGATCGGGTTCGAACTTCTTGACAGCCTGCATCAGGCCGACATTGCCTTCAGAGATGACTTCACCGATTGGCAGGCCGTAGCCGCGATAGCCCATCGCGATCTTGGCGACGAGGCGAAGATGGCTCGTTACGAGCTTGTGCGCGGCCTTACGATCATCATGCTCCTGGTACCGCTTGGCGAGCATGTACTCTTCCTGCGGCTCGAGCATGGGAAATTTGCGAATCTCGTCGAGATAGCGATTGAGGCCGCCCTCTCCAGCGGCAATGGTCGGCAAGGTATTGCGGGCCATGAAGCACCCCCTTTGTGCGTCGCCGGCCTCCGGGAGGGCAGGCCGGGCCTGTGGGTCTTCATCCAAGACCCCACGATGCTAATAGATAAGTGCGGCGAAAGCATGATTCAAGGAATCCGGTTTCACGCTGTCGTGAAGCCAGAGAAAAGGATTGGCGTATTGAAACGCCTATAAGATTGGAATCTTCACGCGCGAATTCAAGGGGCGGCCATCCTCAACGCGTCGACCAATTCCTGCATATCACTCGGCACGGCCGCTTCGAAATGCATGGTCTCGCCGGTTGACGGGTGTTCGAACTGAAGCATGAAGGCGTGCAGGGCCTGCCGGGGGAAGCGATTGACGGCCGTCCTTGCCGGTTCCGGCAGCAGGTTGGCCTTGGTGCGGAAGGCGGCGCCGTAGTCCGGATCCCCGATCAGCGGATGGCCGATATGCGCCATGTGCACGCGAATTTGATGGGTGCGGCCGGTCTCGAGATGGCACTCGACCGCAGAGGCGAGGGAGGTGCCGTCCGGTTTCTCGTGATAGCGGTCGACCACTTCGTAATGGGTGATCGCCTCGCGCGCATCGTCGCTGTCGTCGCGTTTGACGGCCCGCTTCGTGCGGTCGCCGGCCCGCCCAAGCGGCGCGTCGATCGTGCCCTTCAGCTGGCGGGGCCGGCCCCAGACAACGGCGCGATAGGCGCGTTCCAGCGGACCGTTGCGGCCGTGGTCGGCGAATTGATCGGAAAGATGACGGTGAGCGGCATCATTCTTCGCGACAACCATGACGCCACTCGTGTCCTTGTCGAGGCGATGAACGATACCCGGGCGCTTGACACCACCGATGCCGGAAAGGCTGTCGCCACAATGGTGGATGAGCGCGTTGACCAGGGTACCGGTCCAGTTGCCGGCGCCCGGATGCACGACCAGTCCGGCCGGCTTCACCAGTACGATCAAGTCTTGATCTTCGTAAAGCACGTCGAGCGTTATCGCCTCCCCCTTGGGCTCGGGGTCCTCCGGCTCCGGCAGGGCAATCTGGAAGGTGTCGCCCGGATGGACCTTTCGCTTCGACTCGGTGACGGTTAGAGCGTTGACCGAGACGGCCCCTTGCTCGATCAGCCCCTTGATACGGTTGCGGGAAAACTCGCCCCCAAGCGCTTCCGTCAGGAAGGCGTCGAGGCGCCCCGACGCGTCATCGCCCGCTGTCAGGACTTTCCTATTGCCGGGCGCTTGTTTAAAGGGATCGTTCATTCCGTTCCAATTCCGCCGTTTCAACTCCGATAGAAAGCCGACCATGACCGCAATTGAGCCTGAAGAACAGGACGACAAGCCGCTTGACCCGGCGATGGAGAATGTCCGTCGCAAGATGGTGCGCCTGCAACTCGTCTCGGCCGCCGTGATGCTGGTGATGCTTATGGCCGTCCTCGGGGCGATTGTCTACAAGCTGACCCGCGCGGACGGGAGCGCCGAGGCGGCGCAGCCGGGGCTGAGCGTGCCGGGGGATGCGCCGATAAGCGCGATTGCAGCGCTGCCGGCGGGCTTTTCCGTGAGCAATGTGGCGCTTTCCGGTTCGCAGATCGTCTTCTACGGCAGCCTACCCGGCGCGGAGCCGCGGGCGATCGTTTTCGACATCAAGGCCGGCCGCATCGTCGCCGACGTCACGGTCAGGACCAACTGACGGCATGACGCGGCCTCTCCTTCGCATCGACGATCCGGCGGACCCGCGCATAGCCGGGTTGGTGTCGATCAAAGAGCGCGATTTGACCGGCCGTCAGGGCCGCTTCATCGCCGAAGGTACCGTCGTGCTGAGAATGCTCGCCGCCGCGCACAGCGCGCGGCGCGGTATCGCTGCCGAGGCGATCCTGCTCCTCGAGAGCCGGGTCTTCGGTTTGGCGGAGCTGCTCGCGCAGTTTCCGCCCGACGTCCCCCTCTATGTGGCGACCAGCGCAGTCTTCGATGCTATCGCCGGTTTCAATATGCATCGCGGCGTCCTGGCGCTAGGCCGGCGCGACGCCGCGCCGGAGCAGGAGGCGCTGATTGCAGGGTTGCCGCAGTCGAGCCTCGTGCTCGCGGCCTGCGGCATATCGAACCACGACAATATGGGATCGCTGTTTCGCAATGCGGCGGCTTTCGGGGCCGATGCTGTGCTGATGGATATGGCGAGCTGCGATCCGATGTACCGCAAGGCAATCCGCGTCTCCGTCGGGTCGGTGCTGACCCTGCCTTTTGCGCGCGAGGGTGGTGCGGCAGAGCTGATCGGGCGCCTGCAGGCCGCAGACTTCGTCGTCTGGGGCCTGTCGCCGCGCGGCGCCGTGGACATCACCGCAATTCCGCCGGCGCCGCGCACAGCATTGCTGGTCGGTACCGAAGGCGAGGGGCTGCCCGAAGCTATCCTTTCGCAGATCCACACTGCCCGCATCCGCCAGCGGCCGGGCCTGGACAGCCTGAACGTGGCCATGGCGGCGGGCATCGCGCTGCACCAGGTCGCAAATATCAACGGGAGGATTTGAGCGGAACGGCCGGTCTCCCTTCGGCAGGCGGATGAGGGGGAATGCCGGCTGCGCCGAGCGCCTGATCTCATTCGGGCTCCAGCATCTCCTTCACCCGCAACGCCAAGCTCCTGCGCCCTGCCTGCCCTTCGGCATCGTCCCCTGCGAGAAGGCCGTGAATGGGCGAGGTATCGCCCTCGCGCGTCGCGGTCAAGGCGGCCATGCCCGCTGCGATTTCGGCCATTTCCTCGCGGAGCGCCTCGTCGTGAGCAGCGGATGTGGAGCCGACAAGGCGTTCCGAGAGCGCGGTCGCCCGGTTTCTGAGATCATCGGAAAGGGCGGTCGCGTCGAGACCATCCGCCGTCGGGTTGTCCTCGTCCTCGTGTTTCGAGCGCTTCGCACGGCGCGTTTTGATCTGCGACCTCAAATGAGCGATCTCTGCCGCGCGCTGTTCGAGGGCACTCTCGCGATCGGCATTGGCCGCCGTTTCGCGGGCGAGCCGGTTTTCCAATTGGTGCATGCGTGTCTCGTCTCGGGCGAGGCGCAGCTCCATTTCCCGCGCGCGGATGGCTTCCGCCTCGAGCTTGGCGCGCAAAGCCTCCCGCTCGCTGTGCAGCGCTGTCATCCGGCTCTTCAGGTGCTCGATTTCGGTGTCGCGCGCCGCAAGATCTATCCTGAAGCCATCGAGGTCCGCGCTTTGTTTATCGATCCGGCTCTGCAACGAGCGCACGGTCTCGGAATTCGCGCCGTTCTCTCGTGCCGATTCTTTGGCCGCGGCCTCCGTGCTTTCCAGGCGCTGTTCGAGCTGACGGATCGTGGACCGCATGCTGGCCGCCTCGACATTCATATCCGCCAGCTGCGCCTGAAGTTCGGTGTTTTCGCTCGCCAGATGGCGCGCATCCCTCAACGTCTTTTCATTCTGCACCATCAGTGCGACGGCCTTGTCGCGCTCCCGGCGCAGCGCCTGAAGCGCCTTGGCATTTTCGACGGCATAGCTTGCGCGCGCCGCATCCCTTTGTGCACGCACTTCCTGCGGGCTCAGAGGCATCGTTGCCTTCAGCCTGTCCTCCGCAAAGCGCACGATGCGCCTCTGGATGGCAGGCGCGACGAGAAGGCCAATGACGACCGCCGTCAGGAAACCCAGGGCAAAGAGAAGCGCATATTCAATCACGGGCGGGCCGTTTCAGTGTGGACCGGGTCTGCAGCAGTCAGTCGTTCGCGTTCATGCAGTAAGCATGATGCAGGAAATGCTGCAACAATTACCACAAGCTTGCACGTTTTTTCGAGTGGCACGCGTCATCGGCGCCGGGTGATGCCCACGTCTCAGAAGGGGTTCCAGGTGGGCTGTTGCGTCAGCTTGAGATAGCCGACATTGATTCCCAGTCTGGCGCCGATGCCGGTGCGGATCGGCACGACCACGACTTGCTCGTCGGTCAGCACCGTCATACCGACGCCCGCGACCACGTAGGCCGAGCCGGAAACGCCGCCGAAGCGCTTGTAGAGCGCCGGGACGCTCGGCAGATTGTATACGAGCATCATGGCGCGGCTGCCCTGACCGCCCCAGTCGAGCCCAAGAGACGGACCCTGCCAGAAGACGCTGTGCTGCCCCACATTCTTGGTATGGAGCTCGCCCTCGCCATAGGTGACGCCGGCGATGAAGGCGCCGGATCCTTCCTGGCCGAGGATATAGCCATTGGGCAGACCATAACGCTCGAAGGCCCGTTCGACGACCTTGGCGAGACCGCCGGAGGTTTCGCCGAAGAAGCCGTGGCCGGCATCGACGATTTCCTGCATGGTGTACTGGCTCGTGTTTTGGGATTGCGCCTGAGTGATCGAGATGCCGGCAATCAGGGTGCTGACCGTCAGGATCATGGTCGCAATAGCGCGGACAGCCATCAAGGTCGTCTTTGTCATCGGCTGCATCGTTTCCTCCGTCGGGGCGCGAAAGTGGCTCGCGCGCCGGCCGTCATGACCGGCTCTTCCATCGGCTGCCCGGTTGGTGCCGGTATGGGCCATTTTTCACAAGAATGCGTTCGGGACGCACTAGCATTTGGAACGAGTGCACCCTATCGGTTCCAGGAACCCACCTGAATTCGGGGTGCTTCGACAATTTGAACCGATCATCTTAACAATCGGTTTACCAAATGTGATGTCTTTATGGCTTCACGATACATGGCACGACCGCGCGCCCCATGTCTGACCGACGACCGTGCGGGAGCTTCATCGGGCTTATGTGTGCCCGGCGCCCCAACAGCCCGTGATCCGGTTTGCAGCGAGCAAGGAAGAATGATGGCAAAGAATCCGAATCTGACGTTGACGGGACATGATCTGGCCGCGCTGCTGTGCAGCCGTGTCTGCCACGATATCATCTCGCCGGTCGGCGCCATCAACAACGGTCTTGAACTCCTCGACGAGGGCGGTGCCGATGCGGATGCCATGGACCTGATACGCACCAGTGCGCTCAATGCCTCGGTGCGATTGAAGTTTGCGCGCCTGGCATTCGGTGCGTCCGGCTCCGTCGGGGCGTCGATCGACACCGGCGAGGCCGAGAAGGCCGCTAAGGATTTTGCCGCTTCGGAGAAGAAGACCGAGGTCACCTGGAATGGACCGCGGGCGATCATCGCAAAAAACCGCGTCAAGCTGCTCCTCAACCTTTTCCTGATCGCCTACGGATCGATCCCGCGCGGCGGCATCATCGACATCACTCTGGAAAACCCGGAATTCGACGCGCTGTTTACCCTTTCGGCGAAGGGCCGGATGATGCGGGTGCCGCCGAAGCTGGTGGAGCTCATCTCCGGCACGCCGGAGGAGGCGGTCGACGCACATTCGATCCAGCCCTATTACACTGTTCTCCTGGCGGAAGAGGCCGGCATGGCTATCGACGTCGTCTCGACCGGCGAAGAGATCGTCTTCACAGCGCGCGTCGTCGCGCCGGAGGCGGCGGACGCCTGAAGCTCAAAGCATGACGCGGAAACCTCTGGGAAAGCGCACGCGCCTCCCATAGGGTCCACGTGTTCATTCCCCCTTTCGATACCTTCGGACAGGCACCGGTGGATTTCGGCGCTGCAGGCCTCACCGTGGTAACGGTTTCTTTGCCAAATCCATATAGGATTGGTTGATGGAGATGGTTTCGCGTTTGGCGAGGCGGGAAGGAGTTTGGTCGTGCGGCGCTTGATGATAGCTGACGGGTCGGATGTTGTGCGCAAGGTCGGAAAGCGTATCCTTTCGGGGATGGGCTTCCTGGTTTCCGAGGCGCCGAGCAGCCTTGAAGCGCTCGTGCGATGCGAAGCCGAACTTCCCAACATTCTGATCGTCGATGCGGGCCTTGATGGCGCGCTCGACCTGATCGGCAATATCCGTCGCCTGCCTGAAGGCGCGTCGGTGCGAATTTACTATTGTGTCGTTCAGGCCGATCTCAGGAAGATGATGGCCGGTAAGCGGGCCGGTGCCGACGACTTCCTGCTGAAACCATTCGACCGCAAGATCCTGACGAGCGTTTTCGCCGGTCAGTCCATGGCGGCCTGATACGGAGCCTGGAAGCATTCAGCTGCGCGGTTTACCCCTTGATCCCTATGTTGTGGCTGTCATTGAAATGCGCCAGCTCAAGGCTTTGGCTGAAAGACGGCCTCGTAGGTTCGCCGATGCCAACTCTTCTGTGGGAAGCGGCCGCTCCATTTCAGGATCCGGGCCGACCAATTCGCCCGTGGCGTTTTCGACCCACCATCCGTCAGCGTCTTGATGAACGCCGCCGGCAAGAATGACCTTTTTTATCTGCCGGTCATATTCTTGCCAGCGCCGCATCATTTCGGCGTCGTCGGCTTGGGTGTCACCAAGGTCTTTCGTAACGAATGAAGGCCATTTGCCGGTCATAGCCTGCTCCTTTCACTTTTGTTCGTTTGCTGCATGGAGATGAAGGAAAACGGCCTCCGAACCGAGCCGGCGGAAAAAGACGGCGATGATCCAAAGGCAACAAAAAAACCCGCCTGTCGAGGCGGGTTCGGTTGCGGCTGGGGCGCGGCGGCGGGTGCGGGGAAGCCGCCTGCGGGGGAATGCCGTAAAATCAGGCGGTTTCCAGGTAGGCGCTGCCTTCCGGCTCGCGCAGCACGTAGCCGCGACCCCAGACAGTCTCGATGTAGTTGGCGCCGCCAGCGGCGTTTGCGAGCTTCTTGCGCAGCTTACAGATGAACACGTCGATGATCTTGAGCTCTGGCTCGTCCATGCCGCCATAGAGATGGTTCAGGAACATTTCTTTCGTAAGCGTCGTGCCCTTGCGCAGCGAGAGCAGCTCCAGCATCTGGTACTCCTTGCCGGTCAGATGCACGCGCTGGCCGCCGACTTCAACGGTTTTGGCATCCAGATTGACGATCAGTTCGCCTGTGGAGATGACCGACTGGGCGTGGCCCTTGGAGCGGCGCACGATCGCATGGATACGGGCGACCAGCTCGTCCTTGTGAAAGGGCTTGGTCATATAGTCGTCGGCGCCGAAGCCAAGGCCCCGGACCTTGTCCTCTATGCCGGCCATGCCCGAAAGGATGAGAATCGGTGTCTTGACCTTCGACAGGCGCAACGTCCGCAGAACTTCGTAACCGGACATGTCCGGCAGGTTCAGGTCGAGGAGAATAATGTCGTAATCGTAAAGTTTGCCGAGATCGACGCCCTCTTCCCCGAGATCGGTTGTGTAGACGTTGAAACTTTCGGACTTGAGCATGAGCTCAATACTTTGCGCCGTAGCGCTGTCGTCTTCGATTAGTAGAACCCGCATAGTCTTCCCCTTTTCCGCCGCCCAAGGTTGTCGTGGCATCCTTACGCGATACGGATCCAGTCGTTGCCTGATTTGGAGGCTGCCATTAAATGGTTAACAAATTCTGATTCACTCTGGCAAGGTGTATTGAGATTGTTAAATATTTTTAGCAGTCCTCTGATTTCAAACATAAATCTGAATTTGCGTTCCTCAAGCGATGCGTGAGAGAATGCCGTTAACTGACTCTTACGACTCGTAAATGCTCGAAAGTCACATTTCATGCATCAGCATTTACGGAGCCTTAAATCATCGCACCTATGATTAACGATGCCCGTAAACGAAAGGTTACCAGCGGTAGGTATTTGTTAAGGCCGCGGTCGATTTTTGTTTCCGGCTCGGTTGGGCCGGCGCAACGGGCCGCAGATCACGATGGCTCCCGGCGAATCCGGGGCCGTTTGATCGTTGGAAGGAGTTAGAGCGGGGTGCGGACGGAGATCCGCTTCACACCTTACTCATCCCGCTCGGGAACAGTAACCGGGGTCTCGGTATCCACGGGAGTATTGCGTATGAAAGCACGTGAGAGCCTTGTTCGCCTGAAGGAATTTCAGGTTCGGGAAAAGCAGCGTCAGCTCGGCCAGCTTCAGATGATGATGGCCGAGTTCGAGCGCATGACCAAGGATCTGGAAAACCAGATCGTTTTTGAGGAGAAGAAGTCGGGGATCTCCGACCCTTCGCACTTCGCTTACCCTACCTTCGCCAAGGCTGCTCGTCAGAGGGCCGACAATCTTCAGGTTTCAATCCGTGAACTGAAGATGCAGCAGGATGCGGCCGAACTCGCGCTTGAGGAGGTCCAGGCGGAATATGCGAGGGCAGCAGCACTCGAGGAGCGGGACACGGGCACGCGTCTGCGCGCCTGACAAAACAGCCACAGCGACGGCACTGCGCGTCCGATGAGACGCGCAGTGCCGTCGCGGTGGCTTTTCTGTTCTTTCAGGCTTCTTCCAGCGCTTTCAGGCCTGAATCACGTTCAGCCCTCGATAACGTCCCGCCACTCCGCATGGCGCGTTGTCTGAGCGCGCATGAACGGGCAGAGCGGGATGATCTTCCAGCCGCCCTTGCGCGCTTCTTCGACCGCATAGAGCGCCAGCGCCTGCCCGACGCCCCTGCCGCGCAACGCGTCCGGCACGAACGTATGGTCCACGATGACGAGACGGGGCGACGACCTGGAATAGGTCATTTCTCCCGTGTGACCGTCGAGCGTCGCCGTGTAACGGCCTTTCGCATTCGTCTCTTCCTGCGCGATTTCCATCGGTCGTCCTTCTTATGATGCAGTGATGTTCTGATGCAGGTGCCGGCGGCGCATTTCATCGCGGCACGCCCTATCAGGCGCGCAGGATGGCTGCAGCACTTCGATCTCGTATGTTTATATCGCTGAAATCGGATGAAACGAAACCGGCGGCTCAGGAGGTTCCCGATCCGCCGGTTCGAACTATGGCCCTGGAGGGCTGATCAGTGGCGATATTGCTGAATGCGCGTCGTGCGCAGGCCGGCGAGGCCGTGGTCATTGATCGAGGACTGCCAGGAGAGGAACTCTTCGACCGTCAGCGTGTAACGCTCGCACGCCTCTTCAAGGCTCAAAAGGCCACCGCGCACGGCGGCAACGACTTCAGCCTTTCTGCGGATCACCCAGCGCCGGGTATTGGCCGGCGGCAGATCCGCAATCGTCAGGGGGCTGCCATCAGGGCCGATAACATATTTCACGCGTGGACGCATCATTTCGGTCATGGGACTCTCTACACAAACTCAAGACCATATGACTGAGACCTTAGCTTGCCACATTTAATAATTGCCTAAACCGTTGATAACCATTTGATCATCATTTGACCCGCCTCGGCGGCGAAGGACGCGACGGTTCGAAGTGCCTTTAACGCGATGGAAGGAGCGAGCCCGTTCCTAGAGTTTCGCGCGTGCAAGTCATGCAATTACCACATTTCACTTCGACTGGAATTCCCGACAATGAGGCGCCGGCAAAGAGCCTCCATGCGCACGCTCACATAGTTTGCGAAGGCCGGCGCGGATGATCTTTGCGGCCAGGGCGGGTCGACCGCCTTGAAAGGACCGCTCCAGTCTAGCCGCGGCAACGCCGGCAAAACGGTGACCAGAATGAAGGTAACGAACGAACCGGCCTCGCGGCGCGAGGGCGAAACGGACATGCTTTTCGAGATCGATCCCGCATCGGTGCGCACGGAATATGAACTCCTGCATCTGATGAGGCGGCTGATCTCCCGCTACGGCTTTGCGCATTTCATGATCGCGCGGCTGCCGATGGCCGACGAGCAGCGGTTTTCCGAGCGTCTCATGCTGAGCAACTGGCCGGCGGAACTGGTGCAGCAATACGATGCCAGCGAAACGTTCCAGGCGAGCCTGCTGATCGAGCGGCTGCGCCAGACGAAGCTGCCCATCGCCGGCGGCCCGGAACTGATGGAGCCTGCGCGCAAAGGCGCCGGAAAGGCGCCGGCTATTCTGCTTCCGCCCCATGCCGATATGGCCCATTTCGCGGTGCTGCTGCACACGACTTATGGCGAACCTTTTGTGGTGGTACTCTCAGGAAAGCGGGACGAACCGGCCGGTGGGGAGCGTGCGACGCTCTATCTGGCGCTCGTGCAGCTTTTCGAATGTCTCGAGCGTACCTTCGATGCCGGCAGCGGCGCCCGCGAAAAGCTTTCGAGCCGTGAGATCGAATGTCTGCGCTGGGCGGCGGCCGGAAAGAGCAGCGACGAGATAGCCATCATCCTCGGCATATCGGCCTATACGGTGAGCAGCTATTTCAAGAGCGCGACCCGCAAGCTCGACGCCGTCAACCGCATGCAGGCGATCGCAAGGGCGATGCGGATGAAGCTGATCTGATGGGTCGGGGCCAGGCCTGCCTGCTGGCGGCCCGTTCGGGTCGCCCACTCTTGCCGTGACCGGCACAAGTTTCTATATGTCGCGGCATGAAACAGCCTGATCCATGCCGTCCGAGGGTGTATGGCTGTTTTGAGATGACGACATGCACATGAAATACCTGAAGGGGTGGGCCCTCCAGGAGGAGCGGGCGCCGCCCTGATATGCTCGGCGGCCCCAAGCTTGAAAACAGAGTATCGGCCGCAGGTGCCGTGCCCGGATGCCGGATTGGATCCCGTGAACAGTCTCGATTTCGACCGTAAGCCCGAAGATACGCGCGTCGTCGTCGCCATGTCCGGCGGCGTCGATTCTTCCGTCGTTGCGGGGTTGCTCAAACGCGAAGGCTACGATGTTCTCGGCATCACGCTGCAGCTTTACGACCATGGCGCGGCGGTGCACAGGGCCGGCTCCTGCTGTGCCGGCCAGGACATCGACGACGCGCGACGTGTCTGTGAGACGATCGGCATTCCGCATTACGTCCTCGATTACGAGGCGCGATTTCGCGAAACGGTGATCAATCCCTTCGCCGAAAGCTATATAGCGGGCGAGACGCCCATCCCGTGCGTCGCCTGCAATCAGACGGTCAAATTCGCCGATCTGCTCGCGACCGCCAAGGAACTGGGCGCCGATGCGCTCGCCACAGGCCATTACATCCGCTCGCGGCCGAGCCCAATGCCGCGCTATCCCGGGCAACGCGCACTCTACAGGCCTGCCGATGCCGATCGCGACCAGAGCTACTTCCTCTTTGCGACCACTCAGGAGCAGATCGACTACCTTCGCTTTCCGCTCGGCGGTCTTCCGAAGAGCGAGACGCGGGCGCTCGCCGAAGAGATGGGCCTCGTCGTGGCCAAGAAGGCCGACAGCCAGGACATCTGTTTCGTGCCCCAGGGCAAGTACAGCGACATCGTGTCGAAGCTCAAGCCGAATGCGGCGCTGGCCGGCGAGATCGTCCACCTCGACGGCCGCGTGCTCGGCGCGCACGAGGGAATTCTGCACTACACGATCGGTCAGCGCCGAGGCATCGGTGTGGCAACCGGCGAACCGCTCTATGTCGTCTATCTCGATGCACGCTCGCGCCGCGTCGTCGTCGGCCCGAAAGAAGCGCTGGAGACCCGCCGCGTCTACCTGCGCGACGTCAATTGGCTTGGTGACGAAGAGCTGGAGGCGGCGGCGCGTAGCGGCTTCGAATGTTTCGCCAAAGTCCGCTCTACCCGCCGTCCGGCTCCGGCGGTTCTCAGCTGCGACGCCGAAGGGCTTTATGTCGAGCTGGTGGAAGGCGAGGCGGGCGTGGCGCCCGGCCAGGCCTGTGCACTCTATTCCGGCATCGGCGAGGACGCACGCGTCTATGGCGGCGGCTTCATCCGCAGATCCGAGCGCGAGCCGGCCGCGGAAGCGGCGCTGAAGGCACTTTTGCAGGCCCCCGCGGCGGCCTGATACATCTCGCTCGAAGGGCACAGCGATCTTCGGGTAATGAAGATCGGAAAACAGCGCCCTGAGGCGTCTCGACACGCTTCAGGACAAGGCGGTCAGGCAAGACGGGAAAACATCGCTTTTTCCGGAAGACATTGCTTGACACTAGCCGGAACAGCGCCTTATAAGCCGCCCGACCAGCCGAGACGGGCTTCGCTCAGAAGCTTCCATGGCGCCGGCGGCGGAGTAGCTCAGTAGGTTAGAGCAGAGGAATCATAATCCTTGTGTCGGGGGTTCGAATCCCTCCTCCGCTACCAACAGAACAGGGTCCATTCTGGACACATAGGTTACTGTAGCTCGCCGCGAATTTCCGGAATTTCGACAACGAAGCCGGGTGCCGTTTGGCTGAAACGGCTCGGATGTCTAGCCTTTGGCAGCTGGCGGTCACCGCGACGACTTCGTGCCACCCGGGTGGAGGTCGCTGGAAAGTCCTAGCGGCGCGACAACCATCTTCTGCCGAGATATTCGAGCGCCTTCAGGCTGTCGGGGTGCGCTGCGCGGTTTACGCCTACCGACTTCCGGCGCTTCGCAACAGTTATCTTTGGCGTATCCGATGCAACAATCTCGTCGGCTGGTGCGGTCTTTTCCGGCAAGCCGTGTTCGTCTCGGTCTGGCATCATCGATTCCTGGCGTTTAAGGCGAGTGCGCCTCAAAGCTGCCAAGAAGGGACGGCGCCGGCGGCTCTGAGGCACTACTCACACGAACGGCTGACGAGGTTGCCGCTCGGCATGACAACTCCAATAAGCCTCAATGGTTTCGCTTGGCCGCGTGCGTAAGACCTTTGCTTTTCATGGGACGGACTTAGGTCCGATATGCCCTTCATGTCGGGCGATTTCGGTGCTCACGCACCCTTGATCCGGCTTCCGTCCTCGCTATCTCAATAGCAGTAACGACGTTCGAAGCGGTTCCCTTGGATGGAACGGGACGAATAAGCCCAACCTGTGATGAAACGTCGCGAACGGAGCTGCAGCGGATCTGGCCATTCCACCTGCAGCTCTGCTTTTGTCATTGATCGACGCGCGCCTGTGCGGACGAGAGTGCTTCCGCCCGTCCCCCGGCACGCTCAAGTCCCATTTCCGTTCGGCCCTGCGCGAAATCTTCGGCGATACTCAGTTGGGCTCAGACCGATGATCCGCGTGAAGATTCGTCGAAAGGCGCTGGGATCGCTGTAGTGAACATCCCAGGCGATTGAATCGATGGGATCGCGTGTCAGCTGGAGCAGGTCACGTGCCCGGTTGATACGCAGACGTTGAACATATTCGCCTGCCGTATGGCCGGTTGCTTTCTGGAATCGCCGCATAAAGGTACGCGGTTCAAGGCCTGCCTGCTCCGCGAGGGCCGCAAGTCTCATCTCTTTCCCGCCGGTGAGTTGAAGCCAGTGCTGAACCTTCAAGATCGAATCGTCACCATGATTGAGACGTGGCGAGAAGCCCCTGTAGTAACTTTGTTTGCGTCCCGGTGGATCAACCAGGAAAGCTCCTGCTGTTTCCACCATGATGTTCGGGCCGAGAAAACGCTCGATCAGAATCAGACTGAGATCGATCCATGCCATCACGCCGCCGGCCGTGAGTATGTCGCCATCGTCTATGATCAGACGGTCGGTGTTCACCTTGATGTCGGGAAATCGAGAGGCAAGCTGCTCCTCATAGGTCCAGTGAGTGGTCACTGTCCGGCCCGCAAGAAGCCCGGTCTCTCCCAACAGGAAGGCTCCTTTGCAGATCGAGCACAAAGCTGCTCCTCTCGAATGTTCTGAAAGAAGCCAGTCGGCGTAGAATTTCGCTTCGTGCTCGGGGAGCGGATCGCCAAGCCCTGGAGGGATGACGATGACGGTTGGCCTGCTGCCACCTATGCCAGGGTCGGAATCGAACAGCCGCTCAGGCGCAGCCCGCCCATCTTCGCGTGTCCAGTGACTCACGCGAAGTAGGGGGTGATCAATGGCATGCATTTTACGTGCAAAGCCGTCTGCGGCGGTCAGAAGATCGGTCATTCCAAGCACCGCGGCAGCCTGAGCCCCCTTGTAGCCAACGATGCCGACTTCGTGAATATCCTTCGTTTTGTCCATATCACCCTGAAGTTTGTCACTCACGACACTCATACGATGCCTTAGCCCTCATTATACAGGCGCATCAACTTCGGAAAGGATGCTCATGAGCAAGCGCGCGGTAATCGTTGTCGATCTTCAGAAAGACTACCTGGCTTCAGGAAAATTCGCTTTGGTCGGTATGGACGCTGCGATCGAAAACGCTGCAAGGATCGTGGCCATGGCTCGTCGTTCCGGCGATCTGGTGATCAACGTTCGACACGAGGGACCCACCGATGCCCCCTTCTTCGTCTCGGGCACTGAGGGGGCGGAGATCGTGCCTGCCATGACCCCGCAGGAGGGCGAGGACGTCATAACCAAGAACTACCCCAATGCGTTCCGTGAAACGAATTTGGCGGACTTGCTGTCGTCTGCTGCGATTGAAGACGTGACGATCATCGGGGCCATGAGTCACATGTGCATCGATGCGACCGCAAGGGCTGCTGCCGATCTCGGGTACAAGACGACCATCATCCAGGATGCTTGCGCTACACGCGATCTTGAATACCGGGGCGAGGCTGTGCCCGCCGCGAAGGTCCACGCTGCCTTCATGTCTGCGCTCGCCTTCGGATACGGGAAGGTGCTTTCGACCGACGAATATCTGGCGAAGTGATCCCCACCCGACGACCGCAACAGCAAGAGAAAGCCATGACAGATCCAAGTCGGAATCCAATGCTCGTAGGCCGCCGTGGCACGCTTAAACTGTTCGCCGCGGCGGCAGTCGCTTCCGGCGCCGGCGCTCTCCTTTCGGAAAAAACCGCCTTCGGAGCGACGCAGTTCCACCTGACCCAGGTGCGCAACGCGACGCTACGTGTCGACTACGCCGGCGTTCGGTTCCTCATCGATCCGATGTTCGCCGGGAAGGGCGCAACCCCCGGCTTCGAAGGATCGGCAAACAGCAAGCTGAGGAACCCTCTCGTCGACCTGCCTTTGACAGTCGAACAGCTCGCCGATGTAGATGCAGTTGTCGTGACGCATCTGCATAGCGACCATTGGGACGACGAAGCCGCAGCCATCCTCGATAAGAAGCTACCGCTCTTTGCCCAGAACGATGAGGATGCGGCTCATATCAGGAGCCAAGGTTTTCAGGATGTCCGCACCCTCACGGAGAACACCGAGTTCCAAGGAATCCACCTTGCGAAGACTGGCGGGCAGCACGGAACAGATGCCACACTGGAAGCCATTCCGGCGCTGGGGCAGGTCTGCGGGGTGGTCTTCAGCCACCCGTCGAACAAGCGGCTGTACCTTGCCGGCGACACGATCTGGAACGAGCATGTGGCAGCCGCCATCTCCCGGCATCATCCTGAAATCATCGTGCTCAACGCCGGCAAAGCGGTCTTCCCCGGTTTCCCTCCGATCATCATGGGAGAGGAAGACGTGTTGGCCGTTCACAAGGCTGCACCGGAAGCTACGTTGATCGCGAGCCACATGGAGGCGGTAAACCACTGTGTCCTCAGCCGCGCCGCGCTACGAGCCTATTCGGAGGAGCAGGGCTTTGCATCCAGCCTGCTTGTCCCTGCGGATGGGGAAACCCTGGCGTTCAAATGACCGGCATTCATGATCTCGGAGCAAGTCCGTCGAGCAGGAAGTCTAGACCCTTCCTGAATGCGCCGTCCCAATCGTCATCCAACAGCAGCCGAGAGCGTTCGATTGTCGGATAGTGTTCGCCGAGACCTGTAAGGCGCTGCTGCGCGACGGACCTGTCCTCGTCCGAGAGGACGAAACTCGCCCGCGTGACGGTTGCGCCTATCACATAGTTCCAGAGCGACCATATCGCGGCATTCAGATCCGCGTCCGCTACACCGGCCCTGGACAAGGTATTGCTCAGCAGTTCCAGGCGGCTGAGAATGTTCGGGCCAAGTGCCCGGCGCGGCAACAGCGACGCCGACCAGGGATGGCGCAGCATGCTGGCGCGCCAGTCTTCAAGCATATGAAACACTTCGCCGCGCCAGTCCCGAGACTCTGCTTTCTGCGGCGGTCCGCGATATGCGAGCACTGAGTCGAGCGCCAGATCGAAGACCATTTCCTTATTTTCGACATGCCAGTACAGGCTCATCGCGCCCGCACCGAGACGGTCGGCCAGCTGACGCATCTTCAATCCGTCGACGCCCCTGGTGTCCAGCAGTTCCACCGCCGCCGCCACGATCCGGTCGAGAGACAGGGATGGTTCAGTGCGCGGCCCCTCCAAAGACTCAGATGATCCAGACTCGGGTGGGGCAGACTCGGGTGAGGCGGACTGGGGTGGTGCGGACTGAGGTGGTGCGGACTGGGGTGACGCACGCAGGCGTCGAGGCCGGTCGCCCTGTGGGCCGCTGGGTTTGGCTGCCATCCGTCTTCCTTACTGATCAATACGCCGATTTAATCCGGCACCGGGGCGAATGTCGATCCTGACCAATTGACTCGTACGTTGTACGATGCAATTTATTCGTACGGCGTACGAGTCGTATGGCGAGGGGGCAAATTTCGGTCTGTCAGCCGCGAGTGACCGTTACTCCCGCTCCAGAGCCGAGAGAAATAAGTCACGCGCAATCCCGCATCTGCTTATCGGAGGGCAAATCATCATGACCATGGGAGTTCCGATTGGGACGGCAGCGAACGAGAATGACCTCAAGCTGACCATCGTCAATCCCCGAAACCTCTACGACCCCACGCCAAACGGCTACAGCACCGCAGTGATCGTGCCTCGGGAAGGCCGATTGGCATATATCTCCGGGCAGGGCGGCCAGGACAATAGGGGGGCTTTGTCGCCCGATTTTGCCGTTCAGGTCGAGCAGTCCTACAAAAATCTGCGCACCGCCCTCGATGCGCTGGGCGCACGGCCGGAGCAGGTCGCCAAGCTCACGGTCTTCGTGGTCGATCACAATATGTCCAAGCTTGAGGTGCTGACCAGGGCCGTCAAGGAGATGTTCGGCGAGACACTGCCGGCGCAGACGCTTGTTCCCGTCCCAAAGCTTGCGATCGAACCAATGCTCTTCGAGGTCGAAGCCGTCGTCATGCTGGAATAGCGGGGCGGCTGGAATAGCGGGGCGGCTGGAATAGCAGGCGGCAATGCCGCTCGAGGTGATTGTCCGCCCACCGCCCGCAGTGCACATTCTTCTTCGAAACTCAGCTTCCATCCTACAGCGTGCAGAATTGATCGGCGGGTTGGCCGATCAATTCGGCACGCCTGCATGAGACGCTGCAATCACGGAACCAATCCGCTCCCTTACCGTTCAGATAGGAGATTAAGCGATCTCTCAAATGAGAGTATGGAGGAGAAGTCATGAACATCGGCAGGCTTTTTGCAGCCGGGTTGATCTTGGGTGGCGCGGTGGCCGCCGTACCTTCTGCTTCGTCGGCCCAGTCATTCGACCTGTATATCGGTCCGGACGGTCCACAGCTTCGTGATCGCAGATATGACGATGACGATTATCGCGACAGGGGCTGCAGCGAGCGCCAGGCTATTCGCCGCGCCTATCGGCTCGGTATCCGCGATCCTGATATTCGGTCGATTACGCGGCGCGAGGTGGCGGTAGACGGGGTCGGGCGACGCGGGCGGCTGACGACCGTCTATTTCGCAAATCGGCCGGGATGTCCTCGCATAGGTTGAACCTCATCTGATAGTATAAGCTGCGGCGCCGCGCGTCTGTCGATGCACGACGCCTAAGCCGTTCCGTTGCCGTTATGTCAGATGCAGCAGACATTCGGCAGCGCTCGGTTCAAGGCGGCTATACCGTTGGATGGACGAGGCAGGCGGCGGAACTTCCGGGCGCCGGCCTTGTTAGATCGGTCAGGAGGATCGCATGCCGGCGCCGAAAGAGATGGATTCCGCACTCACAAATCTGCCCTTGAGGATCGGGGCATATGTTCCCGACGATCTTCTGGAGGATTGGTTCGCTCCGGGAACGGGGATGAACCCTCCCTCAAAAACCGCCTTGGCCGAGGCGGCGGCCTATGGGCGGCAGTTCGAATGCGAATTCAAGTATTATCCCGAGCGAAAGGAAGGGGTCTTCTGGAAATGGGTACCAGCCATATGAACGAAGGCAATCTTGAGGCGAAGGCCATCACTGCCGTTGTAGAAGAGCTGCAGCGGCAGGCGGCGGAGAACCCTTCAAAGCTTCAGATCCGTCGAGTGGGAGATAAGCTCGCGATCAATGGAGAGATCGATGTCGACGCGCTGGTGATGGTGGTCGTGGGGTCAATGGCAGGAGGGCCTTGAAAGCCATCCCCGGGCCGTGCCCGACTACGCCGCCCCCCGCTGACTGCCTCGTGCGCGTTCCGCGAGCCGATTTGAACAATTCAGGAAGGATTGTCCTTGTCGCCCGTGGCGCTCGGCGGGTTCTCGTCTATGGTATTGACGCCGTCCGCATTGACCTTGGTGTCCTCGATCCTGGTAGTATTGGTCGAGGGGAAACGGTCGACATATACATAGAAGATCGCACTGGCAATTATAATGACGGCGGCGCCGATCAGCGCCAGTCTCTCCCAGGTCCGGTTCATGGACATCACCTCCGGTCGCTCATGGTCGAAACCGCAGCCGGGCGCAAAGGTTCCGGCGACACGGTCCTCATACGGCTTGCATCGTCTAAGGCCGCTGCGAACCAGGGCGTCTGCTCAATCTCTGCGTGCGCGAGGATGTGAGCCGCGCGGCCGAGGAAAAAAGATCGCCAGGGGGAGGAACCATTTGAACTGATCGGCGTTTCATCCATCGCAGTTGGGAGGCGCAGGATGAGACACGCGGACATCGGAAAGCTTCACGAATCCCAGGCCAAGCATGTCTGGGATGTGGCGGAATACTGCAGACGTAGCGGCATCCACGAGGCCGAGGAACGCCGTCTTATCAAGGTTCTCGGGCGCTACGCATCGAGCCACGAGCTTCAGATGAACGTCGTGCGTCCTCAGAAGCGCATACGTTAGAGCATTTCCGATTTTCTTCGGATCGCGGAATTCCGGACGGAAAACCGTCGCGCACTTTTTCTCGGAATTGCTCTGGAGCGGCATGCGGAAAGGGCGTTCGCGCTGGGCCGGAGGATGAGCGCGTGTGGGTAACAGCGACCGGAGCATTTCTCTTTATAATCGGGCTCCTCTACATGGCCTGGGAGGCGCTCGGGCGGAGACGTTTGAGCGAGCCGCCACAGGCCCCGCGAGCCAATCCCGAGCAAACGCTCGAGCCACGCGGGCAGGGACTGCGTTTTCTGAGCCCCATCCGCAACTGGTTGGGCGTCGCGCTCATGGTGATCGGTGGCGCTCTCCTGCTCTTCGGGATGCGCTGAATTCAGGCCGGGCCGATCTCTATCAGAAAAGCTTCCGAAGCGATGTCGGCCGTGAGCGTGAGGCTGGCAGGCTGGACAAGGATCGCCGTGTCCAGCCCATGCAGGGTTGCCGAGACGCCTCCGGTCACGAGCGCAACGCTGCCACGGTGGCAGAAAAGAACAAGGTCGCGGGCGTTCGTGGCAACCGGATGCGCGCCCTCGACATGAATTCTGCGCATGCGATGTTTCAACGCCTGGCGCCGCGTCATCACATTGAGGTCAGTGACCGGGCCATCCGAAAGCGCCGCCGATGTCGGCACATCGGCCGGAAAGCTGAGGGGGGCGTCCGAGGCAGTGAGCAGCTTCGGCTGCCGGCCTTCGATCGAAAGCGTCATCCCGCCGCCCTCGAGGATCGAGAGCGTGCGATCGACGCCGGGGAAGGTTGAGAAGGAACCGTTGGTGGCGACGGTCGCCATGCTTATGCGCCAGTCGAAATCGGCAATCGTGGCGCGATCCGGGGAAACGGCGATTTCCACCGTCTCCCCGCCGCCGTTCTTCCAGGGCATATGCCTGTACTCGCTCGAGCGCAAAATTCGCATCATCGTCAGCCGAGCCATCCCATGGATGTTCCGATCCAAACGATCGGTGCCGTCACCAGTATGCTCAATACGACGCGAATATACCAGATCACCAGAAGGTTGCGGAAGCTGAGCGGGATAGAGGTCGCCAGCATGCAGGGAACGGAGGCCGACAGAAACAGGACCTGGCTGACAGACACCACGGCCGCCACGAACTTCATGTCCGGTGCTGCCTCCTTGAGCAGTATGGCAGGCAGGAACATCTCGGCAAGGCCGGAGGCGAGTGCCTTTGCCGCGAGCATCGGCTCGCCGAACTGCACGATCCAGGTGAAGGGATAGAGCGTCAGGCCGAGAATGTCGAAGATCGGCGTGAATTTTGCGGCAAGAAGCCCGAGGAGTCCGACAGCCATGATGCTCGGCAGGATCATCGCGGCCATGCGCAGGCCATCAAGGAAGCTTTCTCGCAAGAGTGTCGGCAGGCTCTTGGCAGTAGCCGCCTGTTCGAGGCCGGTCTCGACGGCGAACCTCAGGCGGCTGCGGCCGGCGGGCAGCGGCTGGTCCCGATCGCCCTCGTGCGCAAGCCCGGCAAGCGGCCAGATCCGGGCCGTGATCGCAGAAACGATGAACGTGACGACAAGCGTGGTCCAGAAGTAGAAATTCCAGACGTCCATGAGCCCCAGCGTCTTGGCCACGATGATCATGAACGTAGCCGACACGGTGGAAAAGCCCGTGGCGATGATCGCGGCTTCGCGTACCGTATACTTGCCTTCACGGAAGACCCGGTCGGTGATCAGGAGCGCAAGGGAATAGCTGCCGACGAAGGAAGCGACGGCGTCGATAGCCGACCAACCCGGCGTACGCCAGATCGGCCGCATCACCGGCTGGACGAGCACGCCGGTGAATTCGAGAAGGCCGTAGCCGATCAGAAACGCGAGTGCCAGAGCGCCTATCGGCACGATCAGCCCGACCGAGAGCACCAGCTTGTCGAAAAGAAAGGGAAGCATGTCGGGTGCGAAGAGGACCTCGGGCCCGATGCCTGCGAGATAAAGGACGGCGAGCGCCAGTCCGAGGACCCGCAGGACCGAAAACACGGCATCGGTCACCGTCTTGCGCCAGGTACCGCGCAGGAAGGGTGCGAAGGCGCCATAGGCCATCAGCAACAATACGAAGCCGATCGCAACCGGGCGCGCCTGCGTCGATATGGCGGTGGCCGCATGGTCGAGCAGGATCGTCGATTTGCCGTTGATATCGACCGGCACGAAGAACAGGAATATGCCGATGAAGCTGCAGAGCACGAGCCGCAATGCGGCGCCGCCGCGCGAGCCCTTTGCCTCGGTAGTGATGTGCGTCATGTCGTCTCCTCCGTTCCTTTTCAGAGCGGTTTACCTGTCGATTTCTGTTGGTCGGCGGCCCCCTGCATCAGGCGCCGCATACGGTCGAAGTCTTCGTTCATCGGGCGATCGTCGCGATAGGCGGGAATTACCGAGCGTATGCGCCCGTAAAGGGCAGCGGTGCCTTGCGCCTTGGCGCGCACTTGCGGCTGCAGATCATAGGCCTGAACGGCCGCAAGCAGTTCGATCGCCAGGATCTGCTCGAGATTGTTGAGGATCGCGTGCACCTTCCAGGCGGCAGGCGTCGCATGGGTAAGAATGTCTTCCTGAAGCGCAGAGGTGATACCGCCATCGAGGCTGGCCGGTGCCGCCAGACGGCGGTTCTCCGCCACGAGCGCAGCAGCCGTGTACTGCGCGATCATGTAACCCGAAGAAACGCCGCTATCGGCAGCCAGGAAGGCGGAAAGACCGCTCACCAGAGGGTTTACGAGCCGGTCGATACGGCGCTCGGAAATCGCCGCGAGTTCCGCCACCGCGACAGCGAGACCATCCATGGCCAGGCCGAGGGCGGCACCGACGGCATGTGCCTGCGAATGCACCTCAGGTGCCTCCGGCGAACCGCCGACGGCCGGGTTGTCGGTTACGCTTGAAAGTTCGCGGTCGACGATTTCGGCTACCTGTCCGAAAGCGTCGCGGGCGGCGCCGTGCACTTGCGGCACTGCCCTGAGGCTTAGCGGATCCTGTGTGCGCGTACCGGCGGTTTCTGCAAGCATTGCGCTCCCTGCCAGCCAGTCACGCAAGTCTTTGCCGACGGCCCTCAGGCCGGGGGATTGCCGCAAAGCCAGGGGCAATTCGGCAAACGCATTGGCCTGGCTGCCGAGATTTTCGTATGTCATGGCCGCGGCTGCATCCGCCCAGGCGAAGAGCCTTTCCGTGTGCGCGAGCGCCAGCGCCGCGAGACCGGTCGCGCACGGGGTCCCGTTGACGAGACTCAGGCCCTCTTTCGCTTCGAGCCGCAACGGCGCCAGCCCAAGGCGGGAAAGCGCCGCATCGCCGCTCAGCCTTTCCGTCCCCTGCATGGCCCAGCCATGACCGATCAGGACGAGGCCGATCGCGGCGGCATGGGTAAGATATCCAACCGAACCGCGCGACGGAATGAGAGGGATCATGTCGGCATTGAGCAACGTCAGGAGCGCCTCGACCGTCTCGATCCGCACACCGGAATAGCCGTGAGCGAAATTGGCTATCTGTGCTGCCATCACCGCCCGCGCTTCCGCACGGCCGAGCGCATCGCCGACGCCGCAGGCGTGGCTCAGGATGATATTGCGCGAAAGCGCCTGCTGGTTCTCGCGGTCGATGATTACGTCGCAGAGTGCCCCGACGCCGGTGTTGATGCCGTAGCCGCGGATGCCGCGCTCCACCAGGGCATCGACGATCCGCCTGGCGTGGACGATCCGCTCGCGTGCCGGCTCCGACAGACCGAGGCGAGCGCCCTCGGCGACCGAAGCGATCTCGCGCCAGTTGAGCGGTCCATCGACCGAGATCATCTCACGCATGGGTCTCCGGCCTTTCATGACGGCGCTGGACGAACCGGGCGACATAGTCGTTGGCGGGATTGTCGAGAATCTCGCTCGGATTACCGACCTGAACGACCTGGCCGTCCTTCAGGATCGCGATCTCCGATCCGATGCGCAGAGCCTCGTCGAGGTCGTGCGTGATGAACACGATGGTCTTTGAGAGATTTTGCTGCAGTTGCAGCAATTGGTCCTGCATGTCGCCGCGGATCAGCGGATCAAGGGCACTGAACGCCTCATCCATCAGGATGACGTCGGTGTCGGCAGCAAGCGCCCGTGCCAGGCCGACGCGCTGTTTCATGCCGCCCGAGAGCTGATGGGGAAACTTGGCGTCATAGCCGGAGAGGCCCACCGTTTCGATCCATTTCATGCCGATCTCACGGGCATCGGCTTTCGCCACTCCGCGCACGCGCTGGCCGTAGACGACATTCTGCAGAACGGTCCTGTGCGGCATCAGAGCAAAGCTCTGAAAGACCATGCTGACGCGCCGCATTCGGAACGCACGCAACGCCTTCGCGTCAAGATCGAGAATGTTGCTGCCGTCGAAAAGGACCTCGCCGCTCGTGGGGTCGATCAGCCGGTTGATGTGACGCACCAGGGTTGATTTCCCGGACCCGGAGAGCCCCATGATCACGAAGATCTTCCCGGCGCCGATTTTCAGGCTCACATCGTTGAGGCCCACGCTGCAGCCGGATTTCGCCAGGATATCTGCCTTGCCGAGGCCATCCCTGACCATGCCCAGGGCCTTCTTCGCGTCGTGCCCGAAAATCTTGTAGACGTTCCGGATCTCAATATCAGCCATTGCGGGCGTCCTCCGTCCGGACCTTGCCGAAGCCCTGCGTGATGCGGTCGAGCACGATTGCGAGAATGACGATGCCGATACCGGCTTCCAGGCCCTTGCCGACATCGAGCGTCTGGATGCCGTTCAATACCTGTTCGCCGAGGCCGCGTGCGCCGATCATCGAGGCAACGACCACCATCGAAAGCGCCATCATGATCGTCTGGTTGAGGCCCGCCATGATGGTCGGTGTCGCAAGCGGCATTTCGACGCCGAAGAGAATCTGCCCCGGGCTGCCGCCGAACGCCGTTGCAGCCTCGACGACTTCCGCGTCGACCTGGCGGATGCCGAGATCGGTCAGCCGGATCAGCGGCGGAACGGCGTAGATGATGGTCGCGAGGATCGCCGGCACCTTGCCCAGCCCGAAGAGCATCAGAGCCGGGATCAGATACACGAAGCTCGGCATGGTCTGCATCACGTCGAGCACCGGCAGGGTGATGTTGCGGACGACGCGGCTCTTGGCGACGAGAATGCCCATGGGTACGCCGATCACGACCGAGACGATTGTCGCCATCAGCATCAGCGCGAGCGTTTGCATCGTCAGGTCCCAGAGACCGAGGACGCCGACGGCAAGGAGCAAGGCGCCGACGGCCAGTGTCAGCGACCACCGCCGCGAACTCCGCCAGGCGAGCGCCATGAAGGCGAGGATAACAAGCCACCAGGGCAGGCCGCGCAGGATCCATTCGATGAACAGCACGGCCTTCAGGATGACACCGCTGATCGCCTTGAACACCCAGCCGTAATTGGCGACGAGCGCCTGGATGAAGTCGTTCACCGGCGCGCGGATCGAGAGATTGAGAGAGTCCGGAAACATCGGGTAGGTTCCTTGTTCAGGTGGGCGACGGCAAGCCGAAAGCCCCCCTGGCCGGGGAAACAGCCTTCTGCCTACGATCACCTTACCCCGCGTGGGGCAGGGCACTGGTGATCGCGGACGAAAGACTGCCGTTATTCGAGGCCAGCTTCGATTTTGCCGCGTGCCTCGTCCGAGACCCACTTGCCCCAGATGTCGCCCTTGGCTTTCAGGAACTGCGCGGCGGCTGCCGTCGCATCGACCTTATTATCCGTCATATAGGCGAGGCTGGCATTGACCTCCTCGAGCGGAAAAGTTGCCTTTTCCAGGATCTCGATGATTTCCGGCGCCTCGGAAGCGAAGGTGCTGTTCACGCCATAAGAGACGTCGACGGAGGGAAAGGCGCAGCCTTCGTCACGCTTGCCGTTGGCACTGCTCAGTTCTTTCCAGCAGGCTTCGTTATAGGGCGGCTCTTCGAGCTGGATCAGCTTGTATTTACCCATGATCGCGGTCGGCGACCAATAATAGAAGAGGATCGGCTCTCCCTGGAGATAGGCAGAGGTAATCGCCGCATCGAGCGCCGTTCCCGTCCCCGGGCGGAAGTTCACGTAGGACTCGCCAAGCTTGTAGGCCTCGAGCTTGGCCGTGCTCACGCCCTCGCAGGTCCAGCCGGAAGGGCAGTTCAGGAAGCGGCCCTTGGACGGTTCCTCCGGATCAGCGAAGATCTCGGCGATTTTCGGGTCGGCAAGTTGGGATACGCTTTTCAGGTCCGGCGCCTTGGGTTCGATATTGCGAGCGGGATCGCCCTTGACGACATAGTCCGGCACGAACCAGCCTTCGCTGGCGCCTACAAAGGTCTTGCCGACGGCAACCACCTTCTTCTCTTCCACCGCCTTGTTCCAGATGTCCGAACGGCCGAGCCATTCCTCGGCGAAAATCTGAACGTCGTTATTGGCCGTTGCCTGCTCGAGAGTTACGGAATTGCCGGGAATCGAGTCGACCTGGCAGTCGTATCCCTTGGAAAGGATCGTTTTCATGACCTCGGTAATGAAGGCGCCGCTTTCCCAATCTATGCCGGCGAAGGTTACGGTCTTGCCATCGCCGCAATAGGAAGCATTGGCGCCGCCGGCGGATGCCGCCAGCATCAGGCCGGCTGCCGCGACGGTGAGTTTCATTGTGCTGATCGACATGCGCATTCCCCTTTTTTCTGATCGCGATTTCGATTGCTATTTGAGCTTGTTCAGAACGCGCGCAAAGGCGCGGTCGATATCTTCCTCCCGGTCATGCCGTCCGTTACGGATCTTCCATTCGCCCGCGACCATGACGTCGCGAACAGTATCCCCGCCCAGTGCGAAGAGCCAGCGATCGAGGATCTGGTTGCCGCCTGCCGCCGCGATGTAAGGATTGGCGCCGTCCAGAACGACGAGGTCGGCCTTGCCGCCGACGTGGATGCCGGGTTCGCCCGCGCCGGCGGCCCGGGCGCCGCCTGCGAGCGCCGCATCGAAGATGGTCCTGCCGACGGATGCGCCTGATGCGGCGAGCCGATTGCGCCTGCGGTCGCGCAGCCGCTGGCCGTATTCAAGGAGGCGCAGTTCTTCAGCTACGCTTGTTGCAACGTGGCTGTCGGTGCCGACGCCGAAGCGGCCGCCTGCGGCAAGGTAATCCACCGCCGGAAAAATCCCGTCGCCCAGATTGGCCTCGGTCGCCGGGCAAAGGCCGGCGACGGCTCCCGAATGGGCGAGCCGTCTCGTTTCCCCGGGCGTCATGTGCGTCGCGTGGATCGCACACCAGCGCTCGTCTACCGGCATATTGTCGAGGAGCCATTCGACCGGGCGCTGCCCGCTCCAGGCCAGGCAATCCTTCACTTCGCGCGGTTGCTCGGCGACATGGATGTGGATGGGCCCCGTGACCGGGGATGATTCCAGAATGACGCCCATTTCCTCCGGCGTCGCTGCCCGCAGCGAGTGGATGGCATAGCCGAGTGTGGCGCCGGCCGCCTCGCAAGCGGGCGAGAGCCGATCTAGGAGCGCGAGGAAGCGGTCCGGATCATGCAGGAAGGGGCGCTGCCCTGCCTTGGGTGCCGCTCCGCCGAAATTGGCGCGGGCATAGAAGACCGGCAAATGGGTGAGGCCGATGCCGCTCGTCTGAGCGGCCCTCAATATGCGCAGCGACATTTCTGCCGGGTCCGCGTATGGGGTGCCGTCGAGCTGGTGGTGGAGGTAGTGGAATTCGACGACCCGGCCGAAGCCGCCCTTCAGCATCTCCACGTAGAGCTTGGCGCCGATTGCCTCGACATCATCCGGATCGACCAGCCCGACGGTGCGATACATCTCCTCCCGCCAGGTCCAGAAGCTGTCGTCGCCGGTTCCGGCCACTTCCGCGAGACCGGCCATGGCACGCTGGAAGGCATGGGAATGCAGGTTTGTCATCGTCGGGACGACAGGGCCGCAAAGCCGTTCGTCTTCCGGAGTTGCCAATTGGCCCGCTTCCACCGCGACGATGGATCCCGCCTGGTCGATGGAGATCGCGACGTTCTCGGACCAACCGGTCGGCAGCAGCGCCTGTTCGGCAAACAGTCGGTGAGCGGACGAAGCTGTCATAGGTGCCGTTCCTGTACGTGGTTGTATATGGAACTATAGATATTTTCTTGTGGCGCGCAAGTTGGAAATAAAGGAAAACAATTCCTGATTTCCGGCCCCGGCGGGCGGTCGCATATGGAGCATCGAATGGCGGTATTGGGGCGCAGGAGCGATAGGGCGGTCTTCGACGACGGACCGGTGCCGCGCTATGAGGCGGTCAAGCAGTTCATCCGGAGCCGCATCGAAAGCGGCGAGTGGCCGCCACACCATCGCATTCCTTCCGAAAACGATATCGTCGCCGATCTCGGCGTCAGCCGCATGACCGCCAATCGCGCCCTTCGCGAGTTGGCGAGCGAGGGAGCGATCACGCGGGTACAGGGGGTGGGATCGTTTGTCGCTGCCCATAAAGGAAGCACGGCCCTTCTGGAGGTCCGCAATATTGCCGACGAGATCCGCGAGCGCGGCCACAGGCATACCTCGCGGACAGCGCTCATGGAAGAGGAGCAGGCAAGCCCCGAAATCGCGGAGGCGCTCGGGCTTACGACTAAGGCGCGGGTCTTTCACTCGATCATCGTTCATGCGGAGAACGACGTTCCGATCCAGATCGAAGACCGCTTCGTCAATCCCGCAATCTGCCCCAATTATCTGGAACAGGATTTTGCCAGCATGACCCCGAACGTCTATCTGACCCTGGTGGCGCCGATCACGCGCACGGAGCAGATCGTCGAGGCCGTGCAGCCAAAGCCGTGGGAATGCAAGCTTCTTTCGATCAGCCGCGGCGAGCCGTGCCTGATGATCCGCCGCCGGACCTGGTCGGAAACCGCGAATGTGACGGTCGCACGTCTTGTTTATCCGGGCACACGCTATCGTCTCGAGGGTGTTTCGCAGTAACAGATACACCTTTGACCGACGGGAAGGATAGGATGGTAGACGAATTGCTGAAGCACCGGACGCAGCTTGCAAGACCGGACGTGTCGACCGACGAAGCGCAGGCGGTCCTGGCCCAACACTACGGTCTTTCCGGTGATCTTGCCGAACTCGGCAGCCAGCAGGATCGCAACTTCCGCGTCGACGCAGACGAAGGGCGTTTCGTTCTGAAGGTAACGCGCGTCGAATATGCGCGGGTGGAGATCGAAGCCCAGAATGCCGCATTGCGGCATGTCGGCGCAAAGCCCGGCGCGCCGAAAGTGCCGGAAGTGGTGCCCTCTCTCGGCGGTGAGGACATCGTCTCCGCAGCCGTTCGCGAGGAGACCTATCATGTCCGCTTGCTCACCTATCTCGAGGGTAGCCCTCTGACGCGCCGCAGGCACCTGGGCGCTGAATCGGTGGCGGCACTCGGCGATGTTGCGGGACAACTCGCCGCCGCACTCAAGGATTTCGATCATCCTGGGCTCGAACGAGAGCTGCAATGGGACCTCAGAAGGGCGGGGCCGGTCGCGCTGCACCTGCTTTCGGCCATGGCCGACGTGGACCTGCGCAAGCGCATTGCCGAGGCGATGATCGGTGCGATGCGCAAAGTTCAGCCCTTGATGCCGGAGCTGCGCCTGCAGGCGGTCCATCAGGACGTTACCGACGACAATGTCGTGAGCCGGGTGGACAGCGGCGGGCGGCTCATCCCCGACGGTGTCATCGATTTCGGCGACGTCCTGAAGGGCTGGGTGGTCGCCGATCTCGCCGTCACCTGCGCATCGTTGCTGCACCATGCGGGCGGCGATCCCTTCACTATCCTGCCGGCGGTGAAGGCGTTCCATGCGGCTTACCCGCTGACCGATGCCGAATTGACGGCCCTCTGGCCGCTGATCGTCGCACGCGCCTGCGTTCTCGTCGCGAGCTCGGCGCACCAGCTCGAGGTCGATCCGGAAAATGCCTATGCCGCAAGCAATGCCGCGCATGAGCGGGAAATCTTCGACGTTGCGGTTTCGGTGCCGAACGAGCTGATGGAGCATGCGATCAGAAAAGCTGTGGCAAGGGAACGGCAGCCAGCGCCATCCGAGATGCACGGCCGCCTGTTGCCGGACCTCAATGCCGCAAGTGTCGGCATCGTCGATCTCTCCGTGCTCGGGCCGCACCTTCCTGCCGATCGCTGGCACTACGAGGACACCGAAGCGCTGCTCCTGCAGTCGGCGGCGCGCGCGGCCGGCGCCGCGGCAACCCGCTATGGCGAGTACCGGCTTACCGAAACGCGGCTCCTGCAGGCAAGCGCGCCACGAACATTCGCGCTCCACGTGGATTTGTGCCTACACGGGCAGACCGCCGTGCATGCGCCTTTCGCGGGCCGGCTCCACCAGGGCGGCGGCAAGCTGATCCTCTCGGGAGAGGGTCTTCACCTCCATCTTTACGGTGTCGAGGCGGACGATCCTGCCGAAGGTACGTTGGAGCCGGGCGCGAGGATCGGATTGGTCCCCGGCGAACCGTCCGCATTGAGGTTCCTGCGCGTACAGCTTTGCACTGTGCTGGATATGGATCCGCCCGCCTTCGCTGCCCCGCATCAGGCGGAGGCATGGGGCCGGCTCTGCCCATCGCCTGAGACGATCTTGGGTTTCGGATGCGATGCGCCCTTGCCTGACGCAGCCGCGCTCCTGCAGCGCCGTCACCGGCATTATGCACGGCCGCAGAAGAACTATTATCGCATGCCGCCGCAGATCGAGCGCGGGTGGAAGGAGCACCTCTTCGACCTCGAGGGGCGCGCCTATCTCGACATGGTCAACAATGTCACGCTCGTCGGCCACGGGCACTCCCGATTGTCCGCTGCGGTCGGGCGGCAATGGTCCTTGCTCAACACCAATTCGCGGTTTCACTATGCCGCCGTGGCGGAATTCTCGGAACGCCTGGCGGCACTGGCGCCAGAGGGGCTCGACACGGTCTTTCTCGTCAACAGCGGTTCGGAGGCGAACGATCTCGCCCTCCGGCTCGCCTGGGCCGCTTCCGGCGCGCGCAATGTAGTCTCGCTACTCGAGGCCTATCACGGCTGGACGGTTGCAAGCGACGCCGTTTCCACCTCGATCGCCGACAACCCGCAAGCGCTGACGACGCGTCCGGACTGGGTGCATCCGGTCGTCTCACCGAATACCTATCGCGGTCCGTTCCGCGGGGAGGGATCGACGGGCGACTATGTGGATGCCGTCTCTCGAAAGCTCCGGGAACTCGACGAGAAGGGCGGGAAGCTCGCCGGCTTCATCTCAGAGCCCGTCTACGGCAATGCCGGAGGCATTCCGCTTCCGCCGGGCTATCTGGAAGCGGTCTATGCCCTGGTGCGAGCGAGGGGCGGCGTCTGCATCGCCGACGAGGTGCAGGTCGGCTACGGCCGGCTCGGCCATTATTTCTGGGGTTTCGAGCAACAGGGCGTGGTGCCCGATATCATCACCGTCGCAAAGGGTATGGGCAACGGCCACCCGCTGGGCGCCGTGATCACCAGGCGCACAATTGCCGATGCGCTGGAGGAGGAAGGCTATTTCTTCTCCTCGGCCGGCGGCAGCCCCGTGAGTTCGGTGGTCGGCCTGACCGTCCTCGACATCCTTCACGACGAGGCCCTGACGGAGAATGCCCGGTCCGTGGGCGACTACCTCAAGGGGCGCCTCGAGGCGCTCGTGGAGCGGTTTCCGCTCGCCGGCGCCGTTCACGGCATGGGGCTCTATCTGGGCGTCGAATTCGTCCGGGACCGCGAAACGCTCGAACCCGCCACGGAAGAGACGGCCGCGATCTGCGACCGCCTTCTCGACCTCGGCGTTATCATGCAGCCGACCGGAGACCATTTGAACGTCCTGAAGATCAAGCCGCCGCTCTGCCTCGCCCGGGAGAGCGCGGATTTCTTCGCCGACACGCTGGGCAGGGTGCTCGAAGAGGGGTGGTAACAATCGAGACGCCGGATGAGGGCGGAAAACCGCAGACACGTGTCCGCATCCCGCTCTCAGTTCAGCGGACCGGCGGAGCGTAAATCAGGCCACCGGCGTTCCAGAGCTTGTTGAGGCCGCGATCGATCTTCAGCGCGCTCGCCTGGCCGAGGTGACGCTCGAAGATCTCGCCGTAATTGCCGACGGCCGAGACCACCTGATAAGCCCAATCCGGATTGAGGCCGAGCGCCCTGCCGGCTTCGTTGTCGACGCCGAGAAAGCGTTTTTGCGCGACGGTCCCGCTTTCAAGAAGCGACGCGGCCGACTCCAGGGTGATACCCAGTTCCTCCGCTTCTACCATCGCGAAGAGTGTCCAGCGAACCACTTTGAACCACTGGTCGTCGCCTTGCCGGACGGCAGGGCCGAGCGGCTCCTTGGAGATGACCTCCGGCAGGACGACGAAGCGGTCGGGATCGTTGAGCGTCATCCGCTGGGAATAGAGCGCGGAGGCGTCGGTGGAATAGACGTCGCAGCGGCCGGCGTTGAAGGCCCGGATCGTTTGGTCGGCCTTTTCGAAGGCGATGACCTTGTACTCGATCTTGTTGGCGCTGAAATAGTCCGCCATATTCTGCTCGGTCGTGGTGCCGGTCTCGGTGCAGACGGAAGCGCCGGAGAGCTCCTTGACGCTTTTGACGCCGATATCGTCGCGCACCATGAAGGCCTGGCCGTCGTAATAGGTCACGCCGACGAAGCTCATGCCGAGATCCGTATCGCGCGACAGCGTCCAGGTGGTCTGGCGCGACAGCAGATCGACCTCGCCGGACTGCAGGGCAGTAAAGCGTTCCTTGGTCGAAAGCGGCACATATTTTACCTGGTCCGCGTCGCCGAGGGCGGCGGCCGCGACCGCGCGGCAGAAGTCGATATCGAAGCCGGACCACTCGCCCTTGTCATCAGGGGCAGAGAAGCCGAGCACGCCCTGGCTCACGCCGCAACGCAACTCACCGCGCTGCTTGACGACGTCGAGGGTCGCGGCCTGCGTTGCGGTGCCGGCAAGAAGCGCCGCTGCAAAGAGTGCCGAGATTCCGGTTTTCATGGTCCTGTTCTCCTCCGTTTTTGGACGCAATTCCTCGCTCCGGCGCACGCATCGTTGCGCCGGATGGCTCTGGTGGTTCGGTGATGTCTTTACGTCGAGCTCTATCCGGCTCGCGCGAGCACGGCCTCGAATGTCTCCGCGAGCACGGCGATCAGGTGATCGGCATCGCGCTTCGAAAAGATCATGGGCGGACGCATCTTCAGGACATTGTCATGCGGTCCCTCCGTGCCCATCAGGACGCCGCGCTGCCGTGCTCCGTTCGAGACGGCCCGGGCGATCTCCGTCGCCGGCGCCTTGGTGCTTCGGTCGCTGACGAGCTCTATGCCGAGAAAGAGGCCGAGACCCCTGATGTCGCCGATGACCTCATAGCGCTCCTGCATCGAGCGGAAGGCGGCAAGGAGATAATTGCCGATCTCAAGGGCGTTGCGGCGCAAGTCTTCGCCTTCGATGACGTCGAGCACGGCGAGGCCGGCGGCGCAGGACACGGGATTGCCGCCGAAGGTGTTGAAATATTCCATGCCGTTGTCGAACGAGGCCGCGATCTCACGCGTGGTGACCACGGCGGCGAGCGGATGACCCGCGCCGATCGGCTTGCCCATTGTGACGACGTCGGGGACGACGCCTTGCGTTTCGAAGGCCCACCAATGGCTGCCGACCCGGCCGAAACCGACCTGTACCTCATCCGCGATGCAGACGCCCCCGGCGTCCCGAACCATGCGGTAGACCTCCTTGAGGTACCCGTCCGGCAGAAACACCTGGCCTGCGACGCTGGGAATGGACTCGGCGAGGAAAAAGCCGGGCGCTTCGCCTCTGGCACGCATGGCCGCGATCAGTTCGGCGATGTCTTCTGCAAAGCGTTTGCCATGCTCCTCGGCCGGCCAATCGGCGGGGGCGTGATAACTGTCCGGGACGGCTGCCACGTGCACATGCGATTTTGGACCCCTTCCGCCCTTGCGGCGAAATTTGTAAGCGCTGAGATCGATCAGTTCCTGCGTCGTGCCG
Source organism: Sinorhizobium medicae (assembly GCF_007827695.1). Taxonomy (GTDB): domain Bacteria; phylum Pseudomonadota; class Alphaproteobacteria; order Rhizobiales; family Rhizobiaceae; genus Sinorhizobium; species Sinorhizobium medicae. The sequence continues at coordinate 278,758 of NZ_VITA01000007.1, forward strand.
TGATAGGCCCAGTCGAGCACGAGAGCGTTTTCGCGGCCCGTGTGCGCACGCATCAGGCGCAGGGCGAGGCTGTTGGCTTCGGAGCCGCTATTGGCGAAGGCGGCAATCGCGAGTTCCTTCGGCAACGTCGACGTCAGCCGCTCGGCATAGGCGACGATATTATCGTGGAGGTAGCGCGTGTTGGTATTGAGCGTTGCGGCCTGGCGCGCGATCGCTTCCACCACGGCCGGATGGGCGTGACCGATGTGGCAGACATTGTTGAAGCAGTCGAGATAGGCGCGACCGCGATCGTCGATGAGCCAGACGCCTTCGCCGCGCACGAACTTTATCGGCTTTTCGTAGGAGATCGACAGGTTCGAGAGCAGCAGGTCCTTTCGAAGCCTGACGATTTCCTCATGGGTGCGGCCGGTCTGCTCGTAGAATTCCGGAGCAACACCGGCAAATGCGCTTGCGTCGGGGAAAAGTTCTGACCAGACGTCGAGATAGCGTTCCTCGCCCACGCCCAGGATTTCCGACGCCGAAAGGCCCGTGTCCGTGCAGATCTGCAGATGCAGATGCGGCGCCCAGCCGCCGTTTTCCTCCGGAGCGCCCATTTCGCCGACGAGCGCGCCGGCCTCCAGCGTGTCGCCGGCCTTCAGCCGACCGACAGCTTCATGGGCAAGATGTCCCCAGAGCGTCAGGAAGGGCGGGCAACCCTCCGGTTCATGGCGCAGCGCGACAAGGCAGCCATAGCCGAGCGGATCCGTCTCGATCTCGACACTCGCGACCGTCGCCGCGAGCGGCGTATAGACCTTCGTGCCTGCAGCCTTGAAGAGGTCGAGGCCGAGATGGCGCGAGCGGCGGGTCTTCTCGAGCAGGCGCGAGACGAACATTTCGCCCGAATAGACGGTGCGGGGCCTCACCCCAGGGACCGATGCCGAGCTCGACACCGGTACCACGGCAATGCTCCGTCCAAACCGATTGCGCCTCATGCGGCCGCGCCGCTGCCGAATTTACGGTCATCGGATGCGCAGGGTCGCCATAGGGGACAATGTCGGCGGCATAGGCTGCGGCTGGACGGTCGAGAAGCGCCAGCAGGTTCTTGCGGTTGCGGTCGATCCAGGCGCCGACGGCGCGGGCGCCGGCGACAGCCTCGAAACCGCAGGCCTTTCTCAGGATTGCCGTCGCGAAGCGCGGGTTCATCGCATCGAGCTTGCGCAGGAGCGCCCAGGCCGGCCTTTCGCTGATCGCGAGGTAAGGGTTGCCACCGGTATGCGCCCGACGCGAGGCGGAGATCGTCACCGAGGTCACCAGTCGCATGGCGATCAGGTCGAAGAGGAGGTCGACTTCCTCTTCGAGGAGTGGGTATTCGGCGTGATAACCATTGGCGATCGCAGCGGCCGCGCCGATCGGATCGGGATGATCGAGCCCGGCATAGGCGGCCGCGATGGCGACTTCAGCCATGACGGGCGTATAGAGGGCATCGCCGAAGTCAATGATGCCGGAGATGCGGTTGCGATCGTCCTCACCGACGAGCACGTTCCAGTCGTTCGCGTCGTTATGGATGACGGCCGAACGCAGCATCGGCAGCCGCGGGGCGATGCGCTCTTCGAACCGATCGATAAAGCGTTGAAGAAGAGCACGATCCTGGGGATCGGCGACATGCAGGAGCCGCCCGGCAGAGCGTCCGGCATTGCGGATGTCCCAGTCGAGATCGCGAAGTGCGCCAGGATGCATGAAGCCCTTGAGCGAGGCGTCGAAGCGGCCGAGCATGTGGCCGAGGGACCGAAGCGCCGCGTCGGTCCTTTCGGACTGGGCAAGCGGCATGCCCTCGATCCAGCTGACCAGGCGCAACCGGTGAACGAGGCCGCTCCTGGCGCTCGTCGTAGCCAGGCTTTCGCCGGATAAGGCAGGCTGCAGATGCGGCACCGGAAGAGTGTCGGCCCTGGCGCCGAGATGCGCCAGAAGGGCCGTCTGAAAATCGCTTTCGATTTCGGGCTCGGCCGCATTGATGATCTTCAGGATATAGCTGCGGCCGTCGCCGGCGCTGACTTTGAAGTTCTGGTCCCGCTCGCTGTCGAGCGGCGTGAGCGCCGCGTTCAGTCCGAAATGCTGCGCAAGGAGTGCTTGCGCCTCTTCGATCGTGAAATCGGGTGTCGTCTTCAGCATGTCGTTCATGGGAACCCTCGCTCTTGTCACGAGAGTTGCACGCCCGCCCGGCGGGTGCACCAGTCATTTCGCCGGTTGCACCGGCATTTTGTTTGTAATAACCGTCATTTTGCCGGCGCTTTCAATTCCGGCCGAAGGAGACGGAAAATCGACGCTGTAGACAGAACAATCCTCAGCATTTTGAGCCGCGAGGCGCGCATTCCGATGAAGTCGCTGGCCGGGCGCATCGGTTTGTCACGCAGCGCGACGGCAGAGCGCGTCGCACGGCTGGAGAAGGCCGGTGTCATCCGCGGCTACCGCGCCGATATCGGCCAGCTGGAAGAAGGGCAGATCGAGGCCTTCCTCCTGGTGACGCTGCAGCGGACGCCTTCGCTTGGCGTGCTTGACCGGCTCGCCGGGTTTTCCTCGGTCAGGCGGGTCTCCTCCGTCAGCGGTCAGCTCGACCTTATCGTGGAGGTGGAGGTCGCATCGATCAATGCGCTCAACGAGTTGCGCAACGAGGTTGCGCAACTCGACAATGTCGAGGATCTGACCACCTCGATCGTGCTGCGCCGCGACATCGAGCGAGGCTGAGCGGCTCTTCGAAGCGACCGCTACCGTATGCACAACCTCCTGAAAGCTCCCATTAACCCTCGCTCAGCATCTCCGCCTCGCCGCCCGTGCGGCCGATGAGATTGCGGCGAACGCGGCCGACATCGCGCAAGGGCGGCTCTCCGAAGTGGCGGGCATATTCGCGGCTGAACTGGGATTGGCTCTCATAACCGACCTTGTGGCCGGCATTGCCGGCATCGAGGCGCTCCTCCAGCATCAGGCGCCGTGCCTCCTGGAGGCGGAGCTGCTTCTGGTATTGCAACGGGCTCATCGCCGTGATGGCCTTGAAATGGTGATGCAGCGAGGAAACGCTCATGCTGACGCGGCTTGCGAGGTCTTCGATGCGCAGCGGCCTGGAATAATGCTCTTTCAGCCAGGAGACCGCACGGCCGATCTGGTGCGGCTGGCTCTCCGTTGTCGCCATTTGTCGGAGCTTGGCGCCGTGCGGCCCGAGCAGCAGCCGGTAAAGGAGTTCCTGTTCGATCAGCGGCAAGAGCACAGGAACGTCGTGCGGTCTGTCGAGGAGCCGCAGCAGCCGAAGCGCCGTGTCCTCGAGATCGGGTGTAAGCTTGCTCACCGCCATGCCGCGCGGCGAGCCTGCGGATTTCGCAGCCCCGTGGCCGATGGTGTCGAGCAGCGCCGGAACCCTCGTCGGATCGATCTGGAAAGTCATGCTGAGATAGGGTTCTTCGGGCGACGTGAGCGATATTTGCGAGAGAACCGGCAGGTCGATCGAGGTCAGAAGGTAGTCGGAGGCTCCGTAAACGAGTGTTTCTTCGCCGAGCACGACACGTTTGGCCCCCTGAACGATGATCGCAACACTCGGCTTGTAAGCGGCGCAGTTCAGCTTCGCCGCAACCGAATGCCGGTGAATGCTGAGGCCGGGTATGCTCGTCTGGTGGTCACCGTCCGCTCCGGCGATCCGGGCAATAATATCGATCATTTCCTGACGCGGCGCGTCTTGAATGTCTTTCATATTCAGAAGTCTTTCCAAACGCTTGGATATATGAGACTAGGAAAGGAACATAGGTCTGTTACGTCAGAACGCTACCGCAAATGGATGATCTTTGCAGGATCGTGCAAAATTATTGCAGGATCGAACTAACGCACTGCCCTCGTGAGGCAGCATAGTCCCGCCTGCCGCCTTCGGTCCATACCGACAGGCGCGACTTTCCTACAGATGAGGACAGACCAATGGCCATTGCACGAGGATATGCGGCGACGGACGCTTCGAAGCCGCTCGCCCCCTTCACCTTCGAACGCCGCGAGCCGCGCGACGACGACGTGGTGATCGACATCAAATATTGTGGCGTCTGCCATTCCGATATCCACCAGGCGCGTGACGAATGGGGCAACTCGACTTTTCCCATGGTTCCCGGTCACGAAATCGTCGGGCTCGTCAGGGCGGTCGGCTCCAAGGTCACGAAATTCAAGATCGGCGATCGGGTAGGGGTTGGCTGCTTCGTGGATTCCTGCACGACCTGCGCCACGCGCGATCTCGACCTGGAGCAGTACTTGCCCGGCCTTGTGGTCACATATAACGGCGTGGAGGCCGACGGGACTCCGACGCAGGGAGGTTATTCCGACCATATCGTCGTCAAGGAGGGTTATGTGCTCTCCATTCCGGAGAACCTGCCGCTCGATGCAGCCGCACCGCTGCTTTGCGCCGGCATCACGCTCTATTCGCCGCTGCGTCACTGGGAGGCCGGCCCGGGCAAGAAGGTGGCGATCGTCGGCATGGGCGGCCTCGGCCACATGGGCGTGAAGCTCGCCCATGCGATGGGGGCGGAGGTCACGGTGCTCAGCCAGACGCTTTCCAAGAAGGAGGATGGGCTCAAGCTCGGGGCCGATCACTACTACGCGACGAAGGATCCGGAGACGTTTACGAAGCTCGCGGGCAGCTTCGACCTCATCATCTGCACGGTCGCGGCCGAGATCGACTGGAACGCCTATCTCAACCTCCTGAAGATCGACGGCGATCTGGTGCTGGTCGGCATTCCTGAGAATCCGGTTCCGGTCCATGCCTTCTCGCTCGTGCCGGCACGGCGCAGTATCTCCGGTTCGATGATCGGCTCGATCAAGGAGACGCAGGAGATGCTGGATTTCTGCGGCGAGCACGGCATCGCTTCGGAGATCGAGATGATCGAGATCGGGCAGATCAACGAGGCTTACGAACGCGTGGTGAGAAGCGACGTACGCTACCGCTTCGTCATCGACATGGCCTCGCTCAAGGCCTGATTTGCAGGGCCGCTGCCGTTGTCTCAAAGCAACGGCAGCGGCCCGTCATTCTTGATTTCCTCCATGACCGCATAGGTTCGCGTCTCCTTGACGCCCGGGAGTGTCCACAGCACCTGGCCGAGAAAATTACGATAGGCGGCCATGTCCTCGAAGCGCGTCTTGACGAGATAATCGAAGCCTCCCGCCACCATGTGGCATTCGAGCACCGCGGGCGCCTGCTTTATGGCGGCCGCGAACTGGTCGAAGACCTCCGGCGTCGTCTTGTCGAGCATCACCTCGATGAAGACCAGCAGCCCGAAGCCGAGCTTGTGCGGATCGAGGCGTGCGCCGAAGCCGGAAACATAGCCCTCTTTCAGGAGCCGCCTCAGGCGTTCGCTGGTCGCGGTCGGGGAAAGCCCGATCCGGTCGGCGAGTTCCAGATTGGTAATCCGCCCGTCCGCCTGCAGGATATTGAGGATTCTCCGGTCCGTCTTGTCGATCTGGTGCATGGCCCCCTCCCGCTTTCCGTTATTCAGGCGGCGAGCCGTGCCTCGGCGAGTTTCACCCAATAGGAGATTCCATGCGGGATGACTTCGTCGTTGAAGTCATAGGCCGGATGATGCAGGCCCGCCGTGTCGCCATTTCCGATGAACACGAAGGCGCCCGGCCGGGAAAGCAGCATGTAGGAGAAGTCCTCGCCGCCCATCAACGGATCGAGCGCTTCATCGACGTTGCCTTCGCCGGCAACCGTGGCGGCGACGGCAAGCGCGTGGCCGGTTTCGGCGGCGTGGTTCACGGTCACCGGATAGTTACGGCCGTACCAGATGTCGACCGTGGCGCCATAGGCGAGAGCGATGCTCTCGGCGATCTGGCGGATCCGGACTTCGCCGATGTCCCGCACCTCCGGCGTCAAAGCGCGCACTGTGCCGGCGAGAGTGGCCTGTTCGGGGATGACGTTGTGCGCGAAGCCCGCATTGAACTTGGTGACGGAGACGACGATCGAGGCAAGCGGATCGACGGTGCGCGAGGCGATCGTCTGAAGCGCGTTGACGATCTGGGCACCGATGGCGATCGGGTCGATCGTCCTGTGCGGCTGAGCCGCGTGTCCGCCGCGGCCCTTGACCGTGATGGTGAATTCGTCGGTTGAGGCCATGATCGGACCGACACGGCTGCCGAAATGGCCGACCGGCATGCCCGGCATGTTGTGCATGCCATAGACTTCCTCGATCGCGAAGCGCTCCATCATGCCGTCCTTCACCATCTCGTTTCCGCCGCCGCCGCCTTCCTCGGCCGGCTGGAAGATCACGGCGACATTGCCGGCAAAATTCCGCGTTTCAGCCAGGTATTTCGCCGCGCCAAGCAGCATGGCCGTGTGCCCGTCGTGGCCGCAGGCATGCATTTTGCCGGGGGTCTTCGAAGTCCAGGCCATTCCGCTCGCCTCAGTGATCGGCAGAGCATCCATGTCGGCCCTGAGCCCGATGGTGCGGCCGGGGCCGCGATTGCCACGGATCAGGCCGACCACTCCGGTGCGGCCGAGCCCGGTCACGATTTCGTCAACGCCGAATTCCTTCAGTTTCCGTTCGACGAAGGCTGCCGTGTTTTCGACTGCGAACAGAAGCTCCGGGTTCTGGTGCAGGTGGCGCCGCCATTCTGTCACTTCGGTCTTGAGGTCGGCGGCACGGTTCAAAATCGGCATCGTTCGTTTCCTGTCGGTCTGTTCGTTCCATGGGGTTCGAAACCTGAGGTCCGGCGCTGGAGCGTCCGGCTGAGGTCTCGCCGCCGGAGTGTTCCGGCGGTGGATTGACGCGGCCGCCAAAATGAATGGGCTTTGCCATTTCCTTGCCATATAGGCTAAATAGCGGGACGATACGAGGCAACAGCGGATTTTCGAGGTTTGGATTGTGGCGATAACAGGATTGTCGGTAGGTGACAGGCTAGGCAGGATGGGCACGCTTGCAGGCGCTTGCGCGATCTTTTTGGCTGCGGTGCTTCCCGCTTCTGCCAATCCGCGGCTCGTGATCGACGTCGATACGCTCAAGGTCTACGAGCATCAGGACATTTTCCAGAAGTGGTATCCGGCGTCGCTGACCAAGCTGATGACAGCCTATATCACGTTCAGAGCGATCAAGGCGGACCAACTGACGCTGGAGAGCCCGGTCGTGATGACGAAGAACGCCGCTTCCGAGGCGCCGAGCAAGATGTTCTACAAGCCTGGCCAGAAGATGACGCTCGACAGCGCATTGAAGATGATGCTGGTCAAGTCGGCAAACGACGTCGCCGTTGCGATCGCCGAGACGGTCGGCGGAACCGAGCAGGCCTTCATCGAGAGGATGAACGCCGAGGCCCGCCGCATCGGAATGACGTCGTCGCGGTTCATCAATCCCCACGGCCTTCCCGGCGAAGGGCAATATACGACGGCCCGGGACCTTGCGGTCCTCGCTGTCACGCTGAAGCGCGAATTCCCGCAATATGCCTCCTATTTCGCGCTGGAAGGCTTCACCACCGGGAAGAAGGATTATCCCAACTACAACATGCTGATCGGCCGTTTCGAGGGTGCCGACGGCATGAAGACGGGGTTCATCTGCGCTTCGGGGTTCAATCAGGTCTCCTCGGCGGTCCGCTCCGGACGCCGGGTGGTCTCGGTCGTGCTTGGCGAAGACAGTCTTGGAGCGCGCGCCGACGAGTCGGCCCGGCTCCTGCAGAAGGCATTGACGACGGTGGCCACGGACAAGCCTTCGCTTGCGGAGATTCCGCCTTACGGCGAGAGCCGCGAAGTCGTTGCCGACGTCAGCAGGGAGATCTGCTCCAAGCAGGCAGCGAAGGTGCGCAGCGAGGGCCGCGACGAAGCGGGCCGGCAGAAACTGCTTTCACCCTATATTCACGAGATCGACCGTCCGCTGAAACTTGCCTTCGCCGGGCTCATGCCGGGCAGCAACGACAAGATCGCAAAGGCCGGCAAGAATGCCACGGCGCAGGGCGACGCCGTCGAGATCGCTGACGTGCCGATTCCGGTCCCGCGCCCGAGCTTCTGAACGGAGTCTTTCATGAATGGTCCAATGCCGGTGGTGCCGGTCTCGATCCTCACCGGCTTTCTCGGCGCGGGCAAGACGACCCTTCTGAACCGGGTTCTCAAGGATCCGGCGCTTGCAGATACGGCCGTGATCATCAACGAGTTCGGCGACGTCTCGATCGACCACCTCCTCGTCGAGGCATCAAGTGACGGCGTCATCGAGCTTTCCGACGGCTGCCTGTGCTGCACCGTTCGCGGTGAGCTTGTCGATACGCTCGCCGATCTCATGGACCGGATGCAGACGGGCCGTATCAAGCCGTTGAAGCGCGTCGTCATCGAAACCACCGGGCTTGCCGATCCGGCGCCGGTGCTGCAGTCCGTCCTCGGCAATCCCGTCATTGCCCAGAACTTCCGTCTGGACGGCGTCGTCACCGTCGTCGATGCTGTCAACGGCGGGCAGACGATCGCCAATCATCCGGAGGCGCTGAAGCAGGTCGCCGTTGCCGACCGGCTGGTGATCAGCAAGACCGGGCTCGCGAAAGGCAGAGGGCTCGGAGGGCTTAAGGCGCGACTGAGGGATCTCAACCCGCGCGCGCCCGTCATCGACGGCGATACGGAGGAGGCGGGCCGGGCCGAACTCTTCGTCTGCGGCCTCTATGACGCCTCGACCAAGGTCGCCGATGTCGGCCGCTGGCTCCAGGACGAGGCCGACGCCGATCATGGCCATCACCACCACCACGGCGCTGGTCACGACCATGGGGGCGGGCACCACCATCACGACCATCACCACGACGTCAATCGCCATGGCTCGGACATCCGCTCCTTCAGTATCGTGCACGACCGGCCGATCGAGCCGATGGCGCTGGAGATGTTCATCGATCTTCTGCGATCGGCGCATGGCGAAAAGCTTCTCCGCATGAAGGCGATCGTTTCTGTCGCCGACAATCCCGAGCGGCCGGTGGTACTGCACGGCGTGCAGGCGGTCTTTCACGCTCCGGAGCGGCTTGCCGCCTGGCCTGACCCGGCCGATCGCCGCACGCGGATGGTGCTGATCACCAAAGGCCTGGAGGAAGCGTTCGTGCGTGACCTTTTCGACGCCTTCACTGGCAAGCCGCGCATCGATCGGCCGGACGCACAGGCGCTCGCCGACAATCCGCTGGCCGTACCGGGAATGACGTTCTGAGCCGCTGTCTTTCCGACCCATTCCCCTCCAGATCAGGGGCCATCGTCTGCGACGAGACGAACTGGAGCGCTAGGTCTTCTTGCGGATGAGAAAGCGATGCCCGCCTGAAACCGGCTCCGCCTTTTCCAGCCGGTGTCCGTCCTCGTTGCAGAAATGCGGGATGTCGACAACGGCCAGTGGATCGGTGGTTTCGATCTCGATGAGAGCGCCAGCCGTCATGTTTTCCATGCGCTTGCGTGTTTTCAAAACGGGAAGGGGGCATTTCAGCCCCCTCAGATCGTATCGCAATTTCGCCTCTTCGGGCATCAATTGCCCCAGATTTTCCAGAACGGGCGCTTCTTCGGCTGATCGATCGGGGCCTGATCAACCGCGGGCTGCTCGGCGGCCTGCGCCTGCGCATTCGCCGCAGGAGCAGCGGCCACCTGCGGCTTGTCTTGCGCCGGCGGGACTTCTTGTTGCCCGTTTGCGGCGGGTTGCGGCGGGGCCTGCGGCGCGGGAGAAGCGGCCGTCGGTGCCACGGGTGAGGCATTCGGCTCGTTCCGGGAGAAAAGACCCCATAGCGACTTACTCGCAGGCTCCGGCTGCACCGCTGCCTGCTCGACAGAGCGCTCAAGCGGGTTGGCCTGAGGTACCGGCAGACCCTTGCCTTCGCGGGCCGCCTTTTCCAGGGCTTCCTTCTGGATCAAGGCTGCCTGCTTGGCTTCCTCGGCCTCTTTCTGCTCCGCGATCTTCTTTTCGAGTTCGCTCACCTTGAGCAGCTTGCCGGCATCGAGCGAGCTGCCGGTCGGCGCGTAGGCAAGCTCGCGCCCCTTGCGCTGATCGGCGACAACAGCCTTGCGCTCGGCTTCGGTCGGTTCGTACCAGACCATGCCCTGGTATTTCTTCAACGCCTTCTCGTAGTCGCGCCGGAAGTCCTTGTCGTAGCTCGCCATAGCCATCTGCAGCGCCGGCGGTGTCGACATTGGCGGGCATTGGGCCGTCGCGTTGAACTGGCCCTCGGACTGCTGGTTGAAGACATATTTCCGCTCGCAGACATTCACTGCCGGCGGGCGCTTGGTCACTTCGAACTGGTCGTAGCCGACCTTCAGCATTTTCCAGAAATCGATGTTCGGATTGTCGCGGTGGCGCGCCATGTTCTCCGCCGTCATGCGGAAAGGGAAGGCCTGCAGCTGCACGCTTTCCTGACCACCTTTGAACGCATCGCGGGCGAGCGCGAAGATCTCGATGATCTGCTCGTCCGTCATCGAATAGCAGCCGGACGAGGAGCAGGCGCCATGGATCATCAGATGCGTACCGGTGCGACCGTTGGCCTTGTCATAGGTGTTCGGGTAGCCGGTATTGATGGCAAGATAATAGCTCGAATTGGGGTTGAGCTGACGCGGATAGAGCGGATAGAAGCCCTCCGGGGCCTGCCGGTCTCCCTCCTTCACCTTCGGCCCAAGCTTACCGGACCAGGCGCAGATCTTATAGCTTTTCAAAAGCTGGAAGCGGTTGGCCGTGTTCGCTTTCCAGACTTCCAGCGTACCTTCTTCCTTGAAAATGCGCAGCAGGATCGGGGATGTCTTCTGCATCCCCAGCTCTCGCATCTTGCTGACCATCTTGCCGGAGAGCTGGTACTCGGTCTTGTTCTTGACGGAGGACAGGTTTACGGAATCGAGCGTTTCGTTGGTGCAGCCCGCAAGAGCGGCTGCGACAGCGACGGTGAGGATAAGGTTCCTGAAACGCATCAGCAAAGCCCGTTCTAGCCACATTCCATCCGTGCACGCCTCTTCCAGGAAGGACAGGCGTCAACGAATCAGTACGTCATTATTCTTCACGAAATCTTAACCGTGCAGGCGCCCCCTGCGAATGGCCATCTCTCATGACCGCATGAATATGGCCAAGATTTGGCCATAGTCCAAATCCGGTTGTCGAACGCTCCCGATAATCGCGATGGTTCAGATCGGAACAAGCCAGATACGAGCGATAAGACGGAGCTTTTTCCCAGGGTTTTCAGAGATTACGGCCGATGTTCAGATATTTCTGCCGCCGGTCGGACCGCAATTCGTCGCCACTGCGTGCGGACAGCTCTTTGAGGGCATCGCCGATCACGGCTTCGGTGCGGCTGATGACCGCGTCCGGATCGCGATGGGCCCCGCCGATCGGCTCCGGAATTATTCCATCGATGACGCCGAGTGACTTCAAGTCTTCGGCGGTGATCTTCATGTTGCTCGCGGCCTCCTTGGCTCGCGTCGAGTCGCGCCAAAGGATCGAGGCAGCACCTTCCGGTGAGATCACGCTATAGATCGCATGTTCCAGCATGTAGACGCGGTTGCCTGTTGCAATGGCTATTGCGCCGCCTGAGCCGCCCTCTCCAATGACCACTGTGACGATCGGCACCTTGACGTTGAGGCACATTTCGGTCGAGCGCGCGATCGCTTCGGCCTGGCCGCGCTCCTCCGCGTTAACACCTGGATAGGCGCCCGCGGTATCGACCAGCGTGATCAGCGGCAGGCCGAAACGGTCGGCCATCTCCATGATCCGTGTTGCCTTGCGATAGCCTTCCGGTCGAGGGCTGCCGAAATTGTGCTTGATCCGCGACTTGGTGTCGTTGCCCTTCTCCTGACCGATGACGGCGACGGGCGCGCCGCGGAATCGGGCGAGCCCGGCCTGGATTGCATCGTCATTGGCAAAGTTCCGGTCGCCGGCCAGCGGGGTGAACTCGGTGAAGAGGCGTGACGCATAATCGAGGAAATGCGGACGCGAGGGGTGGCGTGCGACTTGAGTCTTCTGCCAGGGGGACAACTTGGAATAGATCTCAACCATCGCATCGCGGACGCGCCCTTCCAATCGGGCAATCTCGTCTGATGTGTTGACGCTCTCGTCTTCGCTGGCGAGTTTCTTCAGTTCGAGAATCTTGCCTTCGAGATCAGAGATGGGTTTTTCGAAGTCGAGATAATTGTGCATCAGATGCGTTTCCGATCATTTTTCGACAGGGGTCGCCCTGCCAATCCATTCCGTTAGGCGGACCTAATCCTGCTTTTTCGCCTGTTTGGCAAGGGGGTGATGGCTTTGCACGAGGTCGTGAAGCCGTTCTTCCAGCACATGCGTATAGATTTGTGTGGTGGAAATGTCCGAATGGCCGAGCAGTTCCTGCACGGCGCGAAGGTCGGCGCCGTTGGCGAGAAGATGGCTCGCGAAGGCGTGTCGCAGCACGTGCGGAGAGATCGCCGCGACGCGAATTCCGGCACGTGCGGCGAGGCTCTTGAGGTCGCGGGCGAAGACCTGCCGCGGCAGATACCCGTTCCTGCCATAGGAGGGGAACAACCAGGGGCTATCGGCGCCGTCGGCCTCTCTGTGCAGTGCTTGGCCATAGGCCCGCATAGCCCGGATCGCCGTCTGCGACAACGGTACGAGCCTTTCCTTGTTACCCTTGCCGCGAATTATGAGGAAACGCCCGTCTTGCGCAAGCACGCTCGCCGGCAGCGAAACGAGCTCGCTGACGCGCATGCCGGTCGCGTAGAGGAGTTCGATCAGTGCGTGCATGCGCAGCTTCGCGACGGCGTCCTCACCGCCCTTTTCTGCTTCCGTCTCCGCCTGGCCGATCAGCCTTGTGACGTCTTCGATGCTGAGCGTCTTGGGAAGCGCGCGGTTTTTCTTCGGCGCGTCAAGGATGCCGGTCGGCTCATCCGTGCGCAGCCCCTCCGCATAGAGAAACTTGTAGAATTGCCTGAGGGCCGACAGCCGCCGGGCTTGCGACGACGATTTGAAGCCCTCACCCGTGAGGTGGGAGAGATAGCTTCGGAGATCGTCGGCCGAGGCGTCGACAAGCCCCACGCCGCGCGAGCGCAGGAAAGAACGCGCGTCCCTGAGGTCCCGCTCATAGGATTGCAGCGTGTTCACGGCCGCTCCGCGCTCGGCGCTCATCATTTCCAGGAAGGCTTCGAGGTGTGCTCCCGACAGATCCGTCATTGCGGCTTGTTGATCCGTTCCGAGGGAATGCGCACCGTAACGTCCCGCTCAACCGGGTCGACGAAGGTGACGAGCGCCACCATCGAGCCATAGATCATGCCGGCCGCGACGGCGCAGATGAACAGGAAGCGGAAGAGGGTGGGCATTTCGGTCTCCTCTGCATGGCACCGGGACACCGGATCCGTTTCGCGGACGGGCCATGCAGCCGTTCGATGTGCTGCGGCACGTTCATGGACGAAGGCTGCAGCGGGTGCGTGAACTATATGAACGGCTCCGCCGGAGAGTTCAAGAAGACAAACCACGGCCCTGAATGCGCCAGCGATCGCTCGCCTTTGCCGGATTTCGCATAGCACCAGCTCTGCCGGTCGTGAGACCATGTCCCATTGATCGTCCGAGGTGGCCCCCAACGCCTGCGACTTGACGCTCCACCCCGATTTGTCGATACCGGGGGGGAATGGGGAAATTGAAGTGCAATGAACGATGTGACCGAACCGGTTTCCGCGACGCTGGTCGAAAGGGCCAAGCGCGCCCTCGGTAAGCGCAATCTCGTTTTCATAGGCCTCATGGGGGCAGGTAAATCGGCAATCGGGCGTCTGACCGCGCAGGCGCTTGGCGTCCCCTTCGTCGATTCCGACCACGAGATAGCGCGCGTCTCGCGCATGACGATCAGCGATCTCTTCGCGACCTACGGCGAGGAAGAATTCCGGGCGCTCGAGGCTCGCGTGCTGAAGCGCCTGCTCAGGTCGGGTCCTCGGGTGGTGTCGACCGGCGGCGGCGCCTATATCAACGAACGCTCGCGGCGGCATATCAAAAGGGGCGGCCTGACGGTCTGGCTCAATGCCGAGCTCGACGTTCTCTGGGAGCGGGTGAACAAACGCGACACCCGGCCGCTTCTGAAGACCGAGAACCCGAAGCAGACGCTCGAAAACCTGATGCGCGCGCGCTATCCGATCTATGCCGAGGCGGATCTGACGGTCCTTTCGCGCGATGTGAAAAAAGAAGCGATGGTCGAGGAGGTTCTCGCCGCCATCGCCGATCACCAGAAAGCATGAAACCCATGACCAGCGATGTGATGCCAGCCGCCGAGCGTAAGGTCCGCGTCGATCTTGCGGAGCGTTCCTACGATATCCTCATCGGCCCCGGCCTGATCGCCGCCGCGGGCGGGGAGATCGCCTCGCGGCTCAAGGGCCGGAAGATGGCGGTCATCACCGACGAGAATGTTGCGCCGCGCTATCTCGAACCGTTGATGGCGAGCCTTGCGGGAAGCGGCATGGATCCGGTCTCCCTGATTCTGCCGGCGGGTGAGAAGACCAAGAGCTTCGAGCACCTGATCCCGGTTTGCGAAGCGGTCCTGGGTGCCAGAATAGAGCGTAACGACGCGGTGATCGCGCTCGGTGGCGGCGTGATCGGCGATCTCACCGGCTTCGCCGCTGGTATCGTCCGCCGCGGCTCTCGCTTCATCCAGATCCCGACATCGCTGCTGGCGCAGGTCGATTCCTCCGTCGGCGGCAAGACCGGCATCAATTCGCCGCACGGCAAAAACCTGATCGGCGTTTTCCACCAGCCGGACCTCGTTCTCGCCGACACCGCCGCGCTCGACACGCTCAGCCCGCGCGAATTCCGTGCAGGCTATGCCGAGGTCGTGAAATACGGCCTGATCGACAAGCCGGATTTCTTCGAATGGCTTGAGCAGAACTGGCAGGCCGTGTTTGCCGGCGGACCCGCCCGGATCGAGGCGATCGCCGTCAGCTGCCAGGCGAAAGCCGACGTCGTCGCCGCGGATGAGCGCGAAAACGGGCTGCGTGCGCTGCTCAATCTCGGCCACACCTTCGGTCATGCCCTGGAAGCCGCCACCGGATACGACAGCAAACGGCTGGTGCACGGGGAGGGCGTTGCGATCGGTATGGTTCTGGCGCACGAGTTCTCGGCCCGGATGAACATTGCGAGTCCCGACGATGCGCGGCGCGTGGAAATGCATCTGAAGACGGTCGGCCTCCCGACACGCATGGCCGACATTCCCGGTATGTTGCCGCCCGCCGATCGACTGCTGGAGGCGATCGCCCAGGACAAGAAGGTAAAGGGAGGCAAGTTCACCTTCATTCTCACCAGGGGCATCGGACAGTCCTTCATCGCGGATGACGTGCCCTCCTCGGAGGTCCTAAGCTTTCTTGAGGAAAGGATCCCGCGATGACCGATGTTATCCTTGCCTTTCTGGCCGACTACTGGCTGTCGCTGCTTTCCGTTATCTGCCTTCTCGTCATTTCGGCGTTTTTTTCCGGTTCGGAGACCGCACTGACCGCGGCTTCGCGCTCGCGCATGCACACGCTGGAAAACAACGGTGACGAGCGTGCCGGTATCGTCAACAATTTGATCGAGCGGCGCGACCGTCTGATCGGGACGCTGCTCATCGGCAATAATCTCGTCAACATTCTCGCTTCGTCGTTGACGACGAGCCTTCTGATCGGCCTCTTCGGCGATTCCGGCGTGGCGATCGCCACCGTCGCCATGACGGTCCTGCTCGTCATCTTCTCCGAGGTGCTGCCAAAAAGCTGGGCGATCGCATCGCCGGATCGGTTCGCGCTGGCGGTTGCGCCTCTGGTCCGTCCCTTCGTTGTCGTCGTCGGACCGATATCCTCCCTCGTCAACGCGATCGTTCGCCGCATCCTGCACCTCTTCGGCGTCAACCTTTCATCCGACCTGCCGATGCTGTCGGCGCATGAAGAACTGCGCGGTGCCGTCAACCTGCTTCATCGGGAGGGATCGGTCATCAAGGCGGACCGCGACCGGCTGGGCGGAGTGCTCGATCTCGGCGAACTCGAGGTTTCCGACATCATGATCCATCGCACCTCCATGCGGGCGATCAACGCGGATGATCCGCCCGAGACCTGCGTGCGCGAAATCCTCGAAAGTCCGTTTACGCGCCTGCCATTGTGGCGCGGATCCGCCGACAACATCATCGGCGTCGTCCATTCCAAAGATCTGCTCCGGGCGCTGGCCGAACCGAATGTGGAACCTGAGACGCTCGATATCGTCAAGATCGCGCAAAAGCCGTGGTTCGTTCCGGACTCGACCAATCTCAAGGACCAGCTCAATGCGTTCCTTCGCCGCAAGCTGCATCTTGCCATCGTCGTCGACGAATATGGTCAGGTGCAGGGGCTTGTCACGCTGGAGGATATTCTCGAGGAGATTGTCGGCGACATTGCCGACGAGCACGACATCGACATTCAAGGCGTGCGTCAGGAAGCCGACGGATCGATCGTGGTCGATGGTTCCGTGCCGATCCGCGATCTCAATCGCGCGCTCGATTGGTCATTGCCGGACGAAGAGGCGACGACGGTTGCCGGCCTCGTGATCCATGAATCCAAGAGCATTCCGGAAGAGCGGCAGGCTTTCACGTTCTACGGCAAGCGCTTCACCGTGATGAAGCGGGTTAAAAACCGGATCACCAAATTGCGAATCCGCGCCGCCGAGGACGAGGGGCAGGTCGGTTAGCTTGCCAGCGCGTTGGTTCACTCACCAGCGCGTCGGCTCGCCGGGCGCAGCCGGTTCCACTGCCAGGGCATGAAGACCGGCATCGAGTTCCGGTTTCAACAGGTCGTTGATGGCGCGGTGGCGCGCCACACGACTCATGCCGGCGAAGGCGCTCGCAACGATGCGGATGCGCATATGCGTCTCGCCGCCGCCGTCGAACCCCGGCTGATGCCCGGCATGCTGATGACTCTCATTGATCACCATCAGCCGCTCGGGATGGAAGGCTTCCGTAAGCTTGTCTTCGATATGGCGTCGCAGCGACATATTTTCAGCCCCATCTTCCTGTTTTGCTGCACGGGATAGAACGGGACGGCGGCGCTACCCCAAACGATGCAAAATGCCCGCACAAAGCCAGCAACATTCCGCTTTGTCAATTCTTGTTGTGGCCCTCTGCAAACCCCATAATGTGCGTCATGAAGCTCGATTCTAAATATTTCGACCGCATCCGGACGCGCCCCCGGGGCCAAGCGCGCGTGGAGCCGTCTGCGCCGCTATGCCAGTGGGATGGATGCGACGAGACGGCAGTCCATCGGGCGCCCGTGGGACGCAATGCCGAGGGCGAGTATTTCATGTTCTGTTTCGAGCATGTGAAGGCATACAACAAAGGCTATAATTATTTCTCCGGCCTTTCGGACACCGAGATCGCCCGCTACCAGAAGGAAGCGGTCACCGGACACCGTCCGACCTGGACGGTGGGCGTCAACAAGAATGCGCGTAACGCTCCGACACAGTCGCAGACGCGCTCCGGCACGGCCGGCGCGCAGGCGCGCATGCGCGATCCCTTCGGCTTTTTCAACGAGGCACGGGCCCGCCAGGCACGGCACGAGCCGCGCATGCGGAAGTTGAAGACGCTCGAGGCCAAGGCTTTCGAGACGCTGGGGCTTGCAGCCTCGGCGACCTCGGCCGACATAAAGGCGGCCTATAAGGAGCTCGTGAAGAAGCACCATCCCGACGCGAATGGCGGAGACAGGGGATCGGAAGACCGCTTTCGGGCGGTGATTCAAGCCTATCAATTGTTAAAACAGGCTGGTTTCTGCTAACAACGCGGATTATGACAGAAGCACAGTTTGCAGGCGAATGCGCGGGTGCCGTCCGGCGGCCGCTCTGGAGTTATGATGAGCAAGATTGACCTCGACATTTCCAACCTTCCCGACACGACCGTCTCGGTCCGGGAGGTTTTCGGCATCGACACCGATTTGCGCGTTCCGGCCTATTCGAAGGGCGATGCGTATGTACCCGATATCGATCAGGACTATCTCTTCGACCGTGATACGACGCTCGCCATTCTTGCCGGCTTCGCCCACAACCGGCGCGTGATGGTCTCGGGCTACCATGGCACCGGTAAATCGACCCATATCGAGCAGGTAGCGGCGCGTCTCAACTGGCCATGCGTGCGCGTCAATCTCGACAGTCATGTGAGCCGCATCGATCTCGTCGGAAAGGACGCCATCGTCGTCAAGGACGGGCTTCAGGTCACCGAGTTCAAGGACGGGATACTGCCCTGGGCCTATCAACACAATGTCGCGCTCGTCTTCGACGAATATGATGCCGGCCGCCCGGACGTGATGTTCGTCATTCAGCGCGTGCTCGAGGCCTCCGGCCGCCTGACGCTGCTCGACCAGAGCCGCGTCATCCGTCCGCATCCGGCCTTCCGTCTGTTTGCGACCGCCAATACCGTCGGCCTCGGCGACACGACCGGTCTCTATCACGGTACCCAGCAGATCAACCAGGCCCAGATGGACCGCTGGTCGATCGTGACGACGCTCAACTATTTGCCGCACGACAAGGAAGTCGACATCGTTGCCGCCAAGGTCAAGGGTTTCACTGCCGACAAGGGGCGCGAGACCGTGTCGAAGATGGTTCGTGTGGCCGACCTGACGCGTGCCGCCTTCATCAATGGCGACCTGTCGACGGTCATGAGCCCTCGTACCGTCATCACCTGGGCCGAAAATGCCTATATCTTCGGCGACATCGCCTTCGCCTTCCGCGTGACGTTCCTCAACAAGTGCGACGAACTGGAGCGGGCGCTGGTCGCCGAGCATTATCAGCGCGCTTTCGGCGTCGAACTCAAGGAGAGCGCTGCCAATATCGTGCTGGAAGCGACCGCCTGAGCCTTCAAGCGCCGGTTTCCGTGAGAAGCCGGACTGCTTCCCTGGAGCGGGAGGGATTGTTTTTTATGCAGATTCCGCTCCTATCATTATAGTCGATGTGCTCGGATAGCGTCCGAATCCGGCTGGAGAAGGAATTGCAGTGAGTTCGAATTCCAAGGCGAAACCGAATACGAGGGAAAACGCCGCCGAACCGTTCAAGCGGGCGCTCTCCGGCTGCGTCAGGTCCATCGCCGGCGATGCGGAGCTTGAGGTCGCTTTTGCCAATGAGCGGCCGGGAATGACAGCCGAGCGCATTCGGCTGCCGGAACTCTCCAAACGCCCGACCCGTCAGGAGCTGGCAGTGGCGCGGGGCCTTGGCGATTCCATGGCGCTGCGCAAGGCCTGCCACGATGCTCGAGTCCATGCGACGATGTCGCCGCAGGGGGCGGACGCCCGAGCGATCTTCGATGCGGTCGAGCAGGCGCGCGTCGAGGCGATCGGCGCTCTCAGGATGCCGGGTGTGGCCGACAATCTCTCCTCCATGCTCCAGGAGAAATACGCCAAGGCGAATTTCTCGGCAATCAATGCCCAGGCGGATGCGCCGCTCGAGGAGGCGGTGGCGCTGCTCGTGCGCGAGAAGCTGACCGGCGAGAAGCCGCCGGAATCGGCCGGCCAGGTCCTCGACCTCTGGCGTGAGTTCATTGAGCAGAAGGCCGGCAGCGACATGCGCAACCTTGCCGGTACGGTCAACGATCAGCAGGCTTTTGCCCGCGTCGTGCGCGACATGCTGTCTTCGATGGACGTTGCCGAGAAATACGGCGACGACGATAGCGAGCCGGACGAACAGGAGAGCGAGACCGACGAGGACCAGCCGCGCAGTCAGGAGCAGGACGAAAACGCCAGCGACGAAGAGCAGGGCTCCGATGCCGCCCCTGCCGAGGAAAACCAGTCTGCCGAGGAGCAGATGGAAGATGGCGAAATGGACGGCGCGGAAATTTCCGACGACGACCTTCAGGACGAAGGCGACGAGGACAGCGAAACGCCGGGCGAGGTCAAGCGGCCGAACCATCCCTTCGCGGATTTCAACGAGAAGGTGGATTATTCCGTCTATACCCGGGATTTCGACGAAACGATTGCCTCGGAAGAGCTCTGCGACGAGGCGGAGCTCGACAGGCTGCGCGCTTTTCTCGACAAGCAGCTCGCCCATCTGCAGGGTGCAGTGGGGCGCCTCGCCAATCGCCTGCAGCGCCGCCTGATGGCGCAGCAGAACCGGTCCTGGGAGTTCGATCTCGAGGAGGGGTATCTCGACACGGCCCGGCTGCAGCGCATCATCATCGATCCTATGCAGCCGCTTTCCTTCAAGAGGGAGAAGGATACCAATTTCCGCGACACGGTCGTCACGCTGCTGATAGACAATTCCGGCTCCATGCGCGGGCGTCCGATCACGGTAGCAGCCACCTGCGCCGACATTCTTGCGCGAACGCTCGAGCGTTGCGGCGTGAAGGTCGAAATCCTCGGATTCACGACAAAGGCCTGGAAGGGCGGACAGTCGCGCGAGAAATGGCTTGCCGGCGGCAAGCCCCAGTCGCCGGGCCGCCTCAACGACCTCAGGCACATCATCTATAAGTCCGCTGACGCGCCATGGCGCCGCGCACGGCGCAATCTCGGTCTGATGATGCGCGAGGGACTGCTCAAGGAGAACATCGACGGCGAGGCGCTGATGTGGGCGCATGACCGGCTCCTGGCACGGTCCGAGCAAAGACGCATTCTCATGATGATCTCGGATGGCGCGCCGGTCGACGATTCGACCCTTTCGGTGAACCCCGGAAATTACCTCGAACGCCATCTGCGCGCCGTTATCGAGCAGATCGAAACGCGCTCTCCGGTCGAGTTGCTTGCGATCGGCATCGGGCACGACGTCACACGCTATTATCGCCGCGCCGTGACGATCGTCGATGCGGACGAACTCGCGGGAGCGATGACGGAGCAGCTTGCAGCCCTCTTCGAGGACGAGAGTACGCGCCGCCGCCCGGGCGGGGCGCGTCGAGCCGGTTAATCAAGCCGGCCGCGCCGGATTCCCCCTCGACGGGTGCCGCTCCGGTCCGGCAGCGGCTGCCCCGCGTAAGGTCATTGCTCAGATGTTCTGCCGACATTTCGCCGTGTTATTCATGCTGATCTCGGCCGCGGCCGCGCGCGCGGAGCCGGCGCGCGAGATCGTTCCGGTCAAGAGCCGGCAAATATCGCAATTCAGGGTCGGGTCCAACGAGAGGCTGTTCGGCGCCCTCGAGTTCATCGGCGGCATCGAGATGACGTCGGCCAATCCATTGTTCGGCGCGCTCTCGGCAATCCGATTCCTGCCCGACGGTCAATCCTTCGTCGCAGTCATGGATACGGGTCACTGGGTCAAGGGAGCCGTCATCCGCGACGATGCCGGCGGGCTCGAGGGGCTAACCGATCTGACGGTCACATCGATAACCGATGCGAACGGCGAAGCCCAGCTCGAGAAATGGCGGGTCGATTCCGAGGGGCTGGCTTTGCGAGAGGGGCAGGCGATCGTCAGCTTCGAGCAGTCGCCGCGCATCGAGGTCTATCCCTATCCGGGGTTTGCCGAAGCGAAGCCGGTCGGCCAGATGGCTCTGCCGTTTCCTGTTGAGGAATTGCGCAGCAATGGCGGCATCGAGACCATTGCGATAGCGCCGAAGGACGGCGCTTTGCGCGGCGCCGCCGTGATCGTATCCGAGCGCAGTGTCGACAGGTCTGACAATCTCTTCGCGGGGATACTGGAGGGGCCGATGAAGGGCGCCTTCGCGGTCGTGCGTGCGGATCCCTATGCCGTGACTGACGGGGCTTTCCTGCCGGACGGCGACCTGCTCCTCCTCGAACGCCGTTTCAATTTCGCCTCGGGTCTCGGCATGCGCATCCGCCGTATCGCTGGAGCCGACATCCGTCCGGGCGCAGTCGTCGACGGTGACGTGATGCTCGAGGCCGATATGGGCTATCAGATCGACAATATGGAAGCGCTCGACGTCATCGCCCTGCCTGATGGCGAGATCCGGATTGTCGTCGTTTCCGACGATAACCACTCCATTCTCGAGCGGAACCTGATGCTCGAATTCCGGCTCGTCAAATGAAACGGGGCCGGATGGCCCGTAAAGACGCTTTTCAGTCGACGTTCTTTCAGGCCGTGGCCTTTGCTGCGGGCATGGGTTTAACGACGCTCATCAGCGCGCCATAGGGAAGCAGCAGGACGATACCGCAGACAATCTTGACCGCGAGATCGCCAAGCGCCCAGGAGATCCAGCGCGGTGCATCGACGCTGAGCAGACCCAGCACCGGAGCGGCTTCCAGCGCGAAACCGTCATTCGGACCGAAGAAGACGAAGAACGGCGCAAAGGCGAAGGAAAAGAACATCGCCGTGTCGAGGCCCGAGCCGATGAGCGAACCCGCGAGCGGCGCATGCCACCAGGTCTGGCGCCGAAGCCTGTTGAAGATAGAGATGTCCAGGAGCTGCCCAAGCAGAAAAGCCGAACCGGAGGCGATGGCGATACGCGGCGTTGCAGCAAGGACGGAGAGCAGGACGGCGACCGCGAAGCCGGCTACAACGACGCGTCGCGCGATCCTGGGTCCGAACTGGCGATTCGTCAGGTCGGTGACGAGGAATGCGAAGGGATAACTGAAGGCGCCCCAGGTCAGGAGATCGCCCAGTTGCATGCCGGCGATGGAGCCGGGGAGCGGATATTGAACGAGGAAGTTCGATGCCACGACCACCAGGGTCATCAGCGCCACATAGAGGTAGAACATACGGTTGATCAGCATTTTTTTATCCTGGGTTATGCCACCAGTTGAGGGATACGCAGGCAGTGCTTGCGCGGCGATTTGACGACACGAGAAAAAGGCTCGCCGGGCGAACCCGCAAGCCTCTTCATGGTCTACTCAGACGTACCGGCGCTATCAGGCGGCTTCGGCAGCCTTCTTGACGATCTGACGACGCAGCAGGCGAGCGCGCATGCTGAGTTCGGTCTCGTCGGCCTTCAGCAGGAAGGCGTCGAGGCCGCCGCGGTGTTCGACCGAGCGGAGAGCCGCAGCGGAAACGCGCAGGCGGAAGCGCTGGCCGAGAGCATCGGAAATCAGCGTGACGTTGCACAGGTTCGGGAGGAACTTGCGCTTGGTCTTGTTGTTGGCATGGCTGACATTGTTGCCCGACTGGACGCCCTTGCCGGTCAATTCGCAACTACGGGACATGGTACACCTATTCTCTTATCGCCGCCGGACAATGCGGTAGCGGGCCTAGAGCCCAGGCCGCGTTCCTGTTGGCCATTATTGGAAAGTCGCGGTTCTATAGTCACAGGTGGCTCGCCAGTCAAGTCAATCCTTCGCATTCCCTGGCGAATGCGGCAGTTTCGGCTGTCTTTCCGTGTCTAGCACGGCCGTTCGGGTACGCCAGGCGCATTCCAAGAGTGCGGCCGATAGGCTATCTTTTCCATGAGGACTGCGCCAGATTTCCGGCGGGCGCAGAAATGCCGCAAACCGCCCGCATCTCAGGTGTTTGCGGCATAAATACGCTATCGTCGGAAACGTCGAGTCGCTGCAACACTGTGAACTGCTGCATGGATCCGTTTCGAGCCATTCCGGTATCGGGGACCATGCACGAGAGAATGGGGCTTTCGGGCATGAAGTTGTGCATTGGATTTCGCGCGCCGGCACTCCTGGCCGCCATGATGTTTTCCACAGCTCCGCTCGCTGCGGAGGTGTCGCATCAGACGGATTACAGTATCAGGCTTGCCGGCCTGCCTCTGGCGCGCGCATCGTTCCACACCGAGGTCGAAAAGAATCGCTACACGATCTCCGGAACGCTGAATTCCTCAGGGCTCGCGGATATCATCAGCCACACGACCGGGCAGACTCGCGTCTCGGGGGTGATCGACCGAGATCATCTACGGGCCAGCGAATATTCCATGTCCTATCGTAGTGGGCGGAAGGGCCGGGCCATCAATGTGAGTTTTCGCAACGGCAATGTCGTGCGATCAAGCATGGTCCCGAAGCGTAGCCCTTTGCCAAAGAACTGGGTGCCGGTCACCAGCCGGGATATGCGAAACGTGCTGGATCCGCTCTCGGGCCTGATCATCCCGGCCAAGGCCCGGGTCTGCCCCAACACCCTGCCGATCTTCGATGGCGAATCGCGACTCGACATAAGGCTTTCGCCGAAGGGGACTAGAAACTTCAAAACGAGGGGATTCGAGGGGGAGGTCATCGTCTGCGGCATCCGCTTCGTGCCGAAGGCCGGATATCGTAAAGGACGCGAGGACGTCGAATATCTGCGCCGCCTGGGAACCATGGAGATCTGGTATGCGAAAGCGAACGGCGTAGACGTCTATGCGCCGGTCTATGCGCGCATACCGACGAAGATTGGCCCTGTCACGGTGTCGGCGACGCGATTCGGCGATTGAGGCCCGCGGGGGTGCGATCCGCCTTGTCCACCTGTGGCGCCCCTTTCGACAATCCAGGAAGCGCGATAGATCAGTGAAAGTTGCGATCGAGCTATCGGCGACCGCCGAAGCTGATTCGCCGCGTGAGGAGGCAGGAATGAAGTTCAAGGCTACGCTGATCGGTTTCGCCGCGATCCTCATGTGGTCGCTGCTGGCGCTTTTTACTGCCGCGTCCGGCAAGATGCCGCCGTTTCAGCTTTCGGCTATCTGTTTTCTCATAGGCAGCCTGCCGGGCATTTTCGTTCTTGCGTCGAAGCCTGAGCGCCTCCCGCTTCTGAGGCAACCGGCAAAAGTCTGGATCACCGGCATTGCAGGTCTTTTCGGCTATCATTTTCTGTATTTCACGGCGCTCCGCAACGCGCCGGCCGTGGAGGCGGGGCTCATCGCTTACCTCTGGCCGCTCTTCATCGTCGTCGGCTCCGCGCTGTTGCCGGGCGAAAAGCTTGGCTGGCACCATATCGCCGGCGCCCTGGCAGGGCTCGTCGGAACAATCCTCATCGTGGCGCGCAACGGCATCGCCTTCGACGACGCCTATGCACTCGGCTACGGCGCGGCATTCCTCTGTGCCTTCACCTGGTCCGGCTATTCGTTGATCACACGCTGCTTCGACGCGGTTTCGACGGATGTCGTCACCGGTTTCTGTCTTGCCACGTCCGCGCTGTCCCTCCTCTGCCATTTAGGACTTGAAACGACGGTCTGGCCCGAGACACTCTTCGAGTGGCTCGCGGTGGCTGGGCTCGGCCTGCTTCCCGTCGGTGCAGCATTCTATGCGTGGGACCACGGCGTGAAGAACGGCGATATCCAGTTTCTGGGCGTCGCGAGCTATGCGGCGCCGGTGCTTTCGACCCTGATCCTCATCCTGTTCGGCTTCGCCGAGCCTTCCTGGCGAATTGTGGCTGCCTGTCTCCTGGTCACGGGCGGCGCCGTCCTTGCGGCGAAGGACATGATCTTCCGCAAGGGCAGGGCCACGACGCAACCCGCGGAGTAAAGCGAATTTCCCCTCTTCGGATTCAACCCTCACCCCGATGGTCGAATAGGGGCAAGAATCCGCTCACCCGTTCACTTGAGCCCCTTTGTGTGCGTCAGGCGGCTGCCATTCCGGGGGCGCCATCTCGAAGACGGTAAAATCAAACCCGGGGGCAACGGTGCAGCCGACGAGCGTCCAGTCTCCGAGCGAAGCGGCGGATTGCCACCAGTTGGCGGGGACGACATGCTGCGGCCGTTCTCCGGCGGGAATGTCTGAGCCCAGCCGGACCTGAGAAGGGGGCCTGCCTGGTTCGCCAATGCTAAGTTCGAGCGGCGCGCCGGCGTAGTAGTGCCAGACCTCTGCGGCATCGCGAACGCGGTGCCAGTGCGATCGGTCGCCCCGCTCGAGCAGGTAGTATATGGCCGTTGAGTGACCGCGCGGACCGCCGTCGGCGTCGCGGAATGTCTCGCCATACCAGCCACCCTCAGGATGCCGCGCGAGCCTCAGGGTTTCGATAATGGCTGCCGCCGTCATCTCCCGGGTCGTCATCAAAAACTGTCCTTGCGTTTGCGTATTTCTGCGAAGACGGCGGCATCGCTCGCCTTGTCCATGCCCAGAAAGGCGCGGATCTTTGGATCATCGGCGCGCAGGAACGGGTTCGTCCGCTTTTCAAGGCCCATGGTTGTGGGCGCAGTGAATCCGCCGTCCGATCGCGTCTCCTCGATCTCGGCCGCTCGTTCCTTCAGCGCCGTGTTTTCCGGATCGACGGTGACGGCGAAACGCGCGTTTGCGAGCGTGTATTCGTGGCCGAAGTAAATGGCCGTGTCATCCGGTAGCGCCATCAGTCGGCTCAGCGACTGCCACATCGTTTCGGGCGTTCCTTCGAACAGACGGCCGCATCCCAGAGCAAAAAGCGTATCGGCGGCGAAAAGCAGCTTGTCCTCAGGGAAATGGTAGCAGACGTGGCCGGCCGTATGTCCCGGCGTTTCGATGACCTCGACTGGGTGGCCGGCGAAGTCGAAGCGGTCGCCATGGCCCACGCTTCTGTCAATACCAGGGATCTTCGGAGACTCGTTCTTCGGACCGATGATGGTCACGCCGAAGCGTTCCTTCAGACCGATATTGCCGGCCACATGGTCGCCATGGTGATGCGTTGTGAGGATGTGCGTCAGTTGCCAGCTGCGCCGTTCGAGCGCGTCGAGGATCGGTCTTTCTTCCGGTGCGTCGATCGATGCCGTCGCGCCGCTCAGCCGATCGTGGAGGAGCACACCGTAATTGTCGGTGCGGCAGAGGAAGAGGTCGAGTTCGAGGGCGGCCATGATTGGTCCTCCGATCGGTGCCGGTTATCGGGACGGGGCGATCCCGTTCGATCGAATGTAGCGAGGCTCGCCTTGAAGTCTACCGCTTCGAGTCTAACATGTCGTCCATGCACACCGATATCGTCGATCTCCGCCAATTCTACCACTCCGAGCTCGGCCGAATGGCGGAGCAATCGGTCAGCGCGGCGCTTGCTTCAATCTGGGCACGGCTGCCTGAAGAGAGACTCCTCGGGCTTGGTTACGCCGTACCGTATCTGGAGCGCTTCCGTGCCGATACGGAGCGGACCTTCGCCTTCATGCCGGCCGGCCAGGGTGCAGTGAACTGGCCGGTCGCGGACCTTTCTTCGACGGCACTGGTTTTCGATGAAGAACTGCCATTGCCGGATTCCTCGATCGATCGCGTATTGATGGTCCATTCTCTTGAGTTTGCCGAGAGCCCGCGCGAGACGATGAAGGAGATCTGGCGTGTCCTGGCGCCCGGCGGACGCCTGATCATCGTGGTGCCGAACCGCCGCGGGGTGTGGGCGCAGATGGAGCACACGCCTTTCGGCTCGGGGCGGCCCTATTCGCGCGGACAATTGACTGCGCTTCTGCGCGAAACGAACTTCACGCCCGGCGCCACCTCGGAAGCGCTGTTCTTTCCGCCCTCGAAACGCAAGCTTGCACTTCGGCTGCGCCACGGCCTCGAACGGTTTGGTCGTTCGCTCTGGCCCGCCTTTTCGGGCGTGATCATCGTCGAGGCGCAGAAACGGCTTTATCAGGGCCTGCCCGTGGCGGCGCGTGCCTCGCGGCGCGTCTTTGTGCCGGTGCTCGCCCCGCGCGGCATACCCAGCACGCGCAGCCGACCATAGGGAAACCGACACAGCGGAGGCCGCCAGCATGCCACGGCCGCACTCGACAAACTCCACCGTCCCCGGTATTGGCTGGACCGCATTCTCCCCGTGAAAGCTGGTCCGATGAATCTTGCCCTGAAAAGCCCTGAGCCGCGTTCCGGCATTCTGGACATCGCCGCCTACGTGCCCGGCAAGGAAATAGCGCCCGGTCTTGCCAAGGTGCACAAGCTTTCGTCGAACGAAACGCCTCTCGGCGCGAGCCCGCGCGCGATCGAGGCTTTCCAGAAGGCAGCTTTCAATCTCGAACGCTACCCGGACGGTCAGGCGAATGCGTTGAAGGAAGCGATCGCTGCCGTTCATGGGCTGAATGCCGCCAATATCCTGTGCGGAAACGGGTCGGACGAACTGCTCGGTCTTCTCTGCCAGACCTATCTCGGCCCTGGCGACGAGGGGATCGTCACCCAGCATGGTTTTCTGGTCTACAGGATCCAGATCGCTGCCTCCGGCGGGACGCCCGTCACGGTCAGCGAAAGGGACGAGCGCGTCGATGTCGATGCGATCATCGCGGCCGTCACCGAACGGACGAGGATCGTGTTCATAGCCAACCCGGGCAATCCGACCGGCACCTATGTCCCGGTGGACGAAGTCCGGCGCCTGCATGCGGCTTTGCCGGCCGGCGCTCTGCTGGTGCTCGATGCCGCCTATGCGGAATATGTCAGGCGCAACGACTATGAAGCCGGGCTTGAGCTCGTATCCTCCAACCGCAATGTCGTGATGACGCGAACCTTCTCGAAAATCTACGGCCTCGCGGGTTTGCGCATCGGCTGGATGTATGCGCCGCGCGACGTGGTGGAGGCGTTGGACCGCGTGCGCGGCCCCTTCAACCTGAATGCTCCGGCGATCGCCGCCGGCGCCGCGGCAATCCGCGATCAGGCCTTTATTGCCGAGGCGGGCGACCACAATCAAAAATGGCTGGCAATCGTCAGTCAGGCGCTGACGAAAATCGGCCTCCGCGTTACGCCGTCGGTGACGAACTTCGTGCTGATCCATTTTCCGGCAGAAGCCGGCATGTCTGCCGGCGATGCGGATTCCTATCTGACAAGCCGCGGTTTCATCTTGCGTGCCGTCGGCGCCTACGGTTTTCCCAATGCGCTGAGAATGACGATAGGCACGAAAGAAGCGAACGAGGGCGTCGTTGCGGCGCTGACTGAATTCATGGGACGGAAATGATGGCTCAGCAGTTCGAAACCATCGCTCTGATCGGCGTCGGTTTGATCGGATCGTCGATTGCGCGGGATATCCGTGAGAAGCAGCTTGCCGGTCGGGTAGTGGTTACGACCCGCAGCGAAGCGACGCTGAAGCGTGCAAGCGAATTGAGCCTCGGCGATCTTTACACGCTTTCGGCGGCCGAGGCGGTAAAGGGCGCTGACCTCGTTATCGTGTCGGTGCCTGTCGGTGCCTCCGGGGCGGTCGCTGCGGAAATCGCGGCCCATCTGAAACCGGGGGCGATCGTCACCGATGTCGGCTCGACCAAGGGCTCGGTCATCGCCCAGATGGCCCCGCATCTGCCTGAAAACGTCCATTTCGTTCCCGGCCATCCTATTGCCGGCACCGAGCACTCAGGTCCGGATGCGGGCTTTGCGGGTCTCTTTCGTGGCCGCTGGTGCATTCTGACGCCGCCCACCGGCACGAATGACGAGGCCGTCGCCAGGCTCAGGCTCTTCTGGGAAACGCTCGGCTCGATGGTGGACGAGATGGATCCCGAGCACCACGACAAGGTGCTGGCGATCGTATCGCATCTTCCGCACATCATCGCTTACAATATCGTCGGCACCGCCGACGACCTCGAGACGGTGACTGAGTCCGAGGTTATCAAATACTCGGCCTCGGGCTTTCGCGACTTCACCCGCCTCGCGGCCTCCGATCCGACCATGTGGCGCGACGTCTGCCTGCACAACAAGGAGGCGATCCTCGAAATGCTTGCCCGCTTCTCCGAAGATCTCGCCTCCCTGCAGCGCGCGATCCGCTGGGGCGACGGCGACAAGCTTTTCGATCTCTTCACCCGTACGCGGGCGATACGCCGCTCGATCATCCAGGCCGGTCAGGATACCGCTATGCCCGACTTCGGCCGGCACGCGATGGATCAGAAGTAGGCCACGGCGTTCCGCTATCTGATTGAGATGCTGACGGGTTTTGGAGCGGGACGAGGAAAGGTGCGTGCGCCTTAAGGAGAGCGGCGCCTACAGCGTCGGCAGCATCCCGATCGGTACGAAGGCGAGGAAAGCGGTGCCGTCCCTGACGTTCAGCTTCACGGTCGCCTCGTTCTTGCCGCCCGCAAGGGCCTTCAACATATTCGCGACGTTATCGATGAGGTCTTTTTCGTCGGGAGCGATCTTGACGATGTTTTCCCGCCAGGCATCGATATTTGCAAGCGTGAGGGAAAATTCTCCTGAAATCAGGCCTTGATCGTTCACCGAAAAGGGGCCGGTGAGCTTCGCCGTCATCCCCGAGCCCGCATCGAGTGTCAATTGCCGCAATTCGCCTTTGCTGCCGCGGAGCATGTGCGGTGCTACGTGGGCCGACTGAAGCCACTCGGCTTTTTCCGCGACGGTCAGATCCATTGATACATCGGCAGGTGCGGCCAGGCTGGGGCCCTCGTCGGGGCGCAGGTCGAGCCCTTCGATGCTGAGGGCTGCGTCGAGATCGCCCTCGTTCTGGCGCAGATGAAGCTCGCCATGGCTGGCGCCGAAGCCGAGGCCCGTGCCGGTCAGGGGCGCACGCGCGGTGCCTGTCAGGTTGTCATAGGCGATCGACGTGCGGTCGACGCCAGAGAAGCTTGCCGCGACGCTTGCACGGAGAAGGGTCCAGTCGGCCGAAACGGTGAAGCCGGGGGACACGCGTATTTCTGCAGGCCCGTCCAGCTCAAGCACCGCACGCCCGGGCTGGTAGACCTGCGCCGCCGAACGCAAGGCGCCGAAGGAAGCGGAAGCGCCACGGCGTGTATCATCCAGGCGAACCTTGTCGCAGAAAAGACCGAGGCGGAAGGGAAAGCCGCGCACTTCCATAGCGCCGCATTCACCGCTGAAGCCGATCGCTTGTCTTTCCGTCAGAAAAGCGGTCAGCCGCTCTCGAATCTGGTCCGCGGCGAGAAACCAGCCGGCGGAATAGAGGCCGCTCACGAGCACGATACCTGTTGCCAGCCAGAAGAATTTCCTTCCGGCAGGCGATGGCTTGGCGACGGCGGTCACGGTCATGATTATGGGTACTCCAAACTTGCCGCAGTAAGCGGCCTTTCGGGTGGCCGGTCGCCAAGCGGCGAACTAGTCTTCATCCGCGTCCCTGAGTTCGGGACCGTCATGCCCCTTTTCGCGGATGACTGGATTGCAATAGAACTGCTGCATAATTTTGTCTTTCGATCGACACGATCTCGGCGATTATGCAGTAAAAATTCCGGTACGCCGCAGGAGCGCCGGCCACTAATTCGGTGACCGGTCCGGCGGCATGTTTGGATGGCAGTGGATATGGACGAATTTTGGGTCTTTGGCTACGGGTCGCTGATGTGGAATCCGGGCTTTCGCTTCGAGGAGAAGCTGACGGCGCGCGCGTTCGGTTATCGCCGCTCCCTGTGTGTGCGCTCCTGGGTTCACCGCGGCACGGAACTGCGCCCGGGGCTGGTACTCGGGCTCGATTATGGGGGCTCCTGCGTCGGAACGGCTTTCCGCGTCGAGTCCGCGCAGAAGACTGGCGTCATCGATTATCTGCGCGAACGCGAACTGGTCACCCATGTTTACAAGGAAAGAACCATGCCGGTGCTACTTTCCGACGGACGGCGCGTCCCTGCGCTGACCTATGTGATCGATCGCAGCCACGCTCAATATGCCGGCGCGCTTCGCGCAGAGGAGGCGGCTGCGGCGGTTGCCGTGGCCATCGGCAAATCCGGCCCGAACAGCGAATATGTTCTCAACACGCTCCAGCATCTCCGCGAAATGGGCATTCGTGACCACTGGCTGGAGGAGGTTGCCGCGAGGTTGGCGGCTAGCGAAGCACCGCCCGACCGAAGCCTGCACGCGGGCGGGTGATGCCCGCCTCGCTCCCGCGATCACGCTGCAAGTTCGCGCAGCCGCTGTTCGGCAGTGGGCGGCAGCGGCAGATGCGGATTGGCGTTCACCGTTTCGACGAGCAGGTCGTCGCTCGCCGCCTCCGTCACTTCCACCAGCTTCGCGAGAAAGGCGTCCGGATCCAGACCGGCCTCGATCGGCGGAAGGACCCGCACCTTGAAGTGGCCGGGGAAACGCAGGAACTTGCGGCGGGGCCAGAACAGCCCCGGATGCATTGCAACGGGAACCACCGGAACCTGGAGGTCGCGGTAGAGCCGGGCTATGCCATATTTGTATTCCGGCGGCGCGCCGGGCGGACGTCGCGTTCCTTCAGGATAGATGATCAGCTGACGACCCGTTGCCATCTCGTGCTTCGTGCGCTCCATGACCGCGGCCATCGCCTTGCCGCGCGCGGCGCGGTTCACCGGAACCATGCGCTGCTTCATAACGTACCAGCCGAACAGCGGTATCCAGGTGAGCTCCCGCTTGAGAATGAAGAAGGGATCGTCGAGCCAGGGCAGAAGCGCATAGACATCCCAGAAGGACTGATGCTTCGGCGCGAAGATGTAGGCGCCTTTGGGAATGTTATCGAGGCCTTCGACCTCGAAGGTCGTTCCGACGATCTTCGCTAGGAGCCAATGGTTGCTTCGCGCCCAGTTCTTGGGCACGAACCAGGCCGTTTTGCGCGGCACGAGGAAATAGATCGGCGTCAGCACGATCATCTGCACGACCAGGTTGGCGTAGAAGGCCAGGTTGAAGAGGATCGAACGCAGGATGATCATCAGGGCAGACTCTCGAAGCGGATATGGACGCCACGCTGCCTACACGAATATGCGCGCGAGGAAAACAGCCGTATCGGCGCATTACTGGAGGAGCGATCCTCGACCAGATGCAGGGGCCGTGTCTGCGGCGGAGCTATTCCTTGCCAAGTCTGACAGGCGAGGGCTCATTCCTCAGTCCATTGGTCCAACCGGCGCCCATAACGTCGCGGAGCGAGGAGACCGAGTATTTGACGTATTCGAGCAGAATGGCCTTGAGCACCAGCGGGTTGCGGAGCCAGTTGGTCGTCTTGAGATCCGAGTTGACGACAGGATAGGCGACGAATTCCGTTTCCGGCCTGGCGCGGCGCAGTTCGAGCAGACTGCGCGGCATATGGTAGTTATTCGTCACGACGAGAATGGTCCGGTACCCCCGGCTGCGGATCCAATGCGAGGTCTCGGTCGCATTGCCAATCGTATCGACCGCTTCACGGCCAATATCGACGCAGCATTTGAAGAGGTCGGCCGAGCTCTGGGTGTTGCGCCGGATCTGGCTTCGTGTCGTCGACGGATGCACGCCGGAAATCAACAGCCGCTTTCCGGCACCGAGTTTCAGGAGGTCGACCGCCTGGTCGATCCGCTGAAAGCCGCCTGTGAGCACGACGATCGCGTCCGCCTTCGGGGTGGGAGGTGGCTGCAGCGAGGCGACCGTATCGGCGAATTGAAGGAAGCCGGCAATGAATACGGCGAGAAAGGCGAGCAGCACGAAGAAACTGCGGCGCAGGAGTTTGCGCAGCACGCTGCGGGACTGGCGACGGCGCGCGGCCCTCTCCAGCCATTTGCCCCTCTCGGCCATTCCGCTCCCGCGTAGTTCTCCCGCCTTCATGATTCCCATCACATAGCCGCAGATTGCGGCAGGGAATAGATCGTTTGCGGGTAAATCATGGCTTTCCGGCCGTTTTCAACCCTGAAAGCTGTCGGTCCGGCCGGGATCGGATCGGATGAGGTCTATTTCGTAGATCGTCCGCATGACGGTGAGGCGCGCCGTCAAGGTCGTCAGCAAGGCAATAACGACGATAATGGCGAAGATGCCGAGATAGCCTGTGTAGCCGATGGCGAAGGTGCCGAAAAGCGCCGTTGCCTGATCCGTTTCCGGGGTTGCAAGCGTCTGCGACTGCCAAAAGCTCGCCAGCGCAAAGGACAGCGCCGCGAGAAAGCCGCCTGCGCCTGCGCCTTTAAGGCTGATTCGGAGAAAGTGCTTCTGGAATTCGGCGGCGACGAAGCCCGCTTCCGCTCCCACGAAATGCAGAACCTCGACGATATGGCGGTTTCCGGACAGCGCCCCGCGCGTAGCGAAAACGACCGTCAGAACCATTGCGGAGAAGACCAGCACCAGCACCCCGGTTCCGATCATCGTGGTCGTGCTCGCCATTGCGACCAGTCGATCGACCCAGGTGCGGTGATCATCCAGGAAGGCCTGCGGGATGATTTCGGTCAGCGCGTTGCGCATTGCGGTGAAATCGGGGGGATTGTTCTCATCGATCGTGACGACGACGAGCCGCGGGACGGGCAGTTCGTTGAGGTCCAGTCCACCACCGAGCCACGGTTCCAGGAGGCGCGCCGTCGCCGCGCGGTCGATGATCGTGCCGCCAGTCGTCCCGTTGAAGGTCAAGGCCAGATCACGCGCGTCGGCAAGCGCCCTCTCCATGTCGAGGTTGTCGTCCGGCTTGATCTGAATGGTGATCTCGCGGGAGATCTGCGACTGCCAGCTTTGTGCGGTCGCGCGTACCATGCTCACGCCGCCGAGCGTCAGGCAGGCGAGAAAGGACATGATGGCGATGACGCACATGAGCGCATGGCCGGAAACATTGGCGGAAGGCACGATCGGGCCCGTCGGGCGCACGCGCATCTCGCTGCGGCGTTGCTGCTGTTGTTGCGGTGGCGGGTCAGGCTCGCGGCGAGGAGCGCGTTTCTCATTCATAGATGTCGAGCCGCCCCTGTGACAGGATCATCCGCCGGGCCTCTACCTGATCCATCAGGGACAGGTCGTGCGTGGCGATCACCACCGCTGTCCCGAGCCGGTTGAGTTCCAGGAAGAGATTGAGCAATCGCCGCGCCATTGGCGGATCGACATTGCCGGTCGGCTCGTCGGCAAGAAGGATCTCCGGCCGGTCGATCAGCGCCCGCGCGATCGCGGCACGCTGCTTCTCTCCACCGGACAGCACCGGCGGCAGTACATTGAGGCGCTCGCCGAGACCGACCCATTTAAGGAGCTCGAGCACGTCGGAGCGATAGCTCGCCTCCTCTTTGCCGCGAACCCTGAGAGGCAAGGCGACGTTCTCATAAGTCGTCAGGTGGTCGAGCAGCCGAAAATCCTGAAAAACGATGCCGACCCGGCGGCGCAGCATGGGAAACTCCTCGCGGGGAATGGAGGAGATGTTGCGGTCGAACATGCGAATGAGGCCGCGCGTCGGCTTCAGCGACAGGAAGAGGAGCCTGAGCAGTGTCGTCTTGCCGGCGCCCGACGGGCCGGTGAGGAATTGAAAGGAACGTCGCGGAATGTCGAATGTCAGGTCCCGAAGGATTTCTGGTCCCATGCCATAGCGCAATCCGACATTTTCAAAGTGAATCAATGGGACAGCCCAGTCTCTCGTCACGACCTCGCCACTATGCCGCAGGCCGGGTTATCGCAGCTCCACCGGTCTTGAAAACACGGCGTGTTTCCTGCACCGGCGTCGATTGCAGGAACATGCAGTAGGACAGCGCTCCTGCCAAGGCAAAACCGTGCATGGCACGAGATCACGATGAATTTAGGCCCGACCGGGCTGAAATCATGAACGTGATCGATTTAAAAGGTTGGAGCCCTATGCGGGCGGCAAGCCGCACACATCTTTCTCCTCCTCTATGGTTAAGCAAGTGTTACTTTCCGTCGGAAAAGCGCCCCCTTCGCCGCCGTCTTTCGAAAGCATTAACCATTTTGCTTTACGTGTCGTGAGAATTAGACGCAAAGCCTCGCTTCTTGCAAGGGGCGTCATCGAAGGCAGGCAGAAGAGTTGCGGCGGTCTTGTACGCCAGGACGTTCCTTGTACGCCAAGACGTTCGGCGCCGCGACGGGGAGCGCCCATGCAGGCATTTCGCTCAAAGCCCTCCGGTATCGACCTGATTCCACCGGAGCGCAAATCGCGTTCCGGCGCCGCCGCTCCGAGGCGGCTGGATTGTATCGATGTAGAGTTCGAAACCGTTGCGCCGACAGCGCGGCGCAGCCCTTATCCTGTCTTCAACGACAATCGCCGTGCCGGCGGCGGGCCGGCTTACCGCACCAGGATAATTCGGGCAAAGGTGAGCATGGCAGGGCGCCTTCTGAGCGCGTGGGAGGCGCGGCTCAGCGTCATTCCCCGTCGGCGCTTTGCCGGCCTTGTCGCCGCCCTTGTACTGGCGGTTTTCGCGATGATCGCCGGGCTTGGCGGAGATGGACATGGCGAGACGGATCCTCTAGCGGTCGGAGGGGCTGCCGCCTCCGTGGAGACAAAGGCCGAGGGATGACGGCCCGGTGCCCCTATGGGGCGGAAAAAAGCCCGACATGATGGTTTCCTTTGCCGAAGGCGGTGTTTCCGAACGCTGAATGTGCTAATGCCGCCTGCTTGCATGTTTCCTCGAGGTGCAGCCGTTACGAACTACGGAAACATGCAGTAGCTGACATGCGATCACGATGATTTGAATCGACCGAACTTCGGTCGGCGTGATCCACAAGGGAAGGCCGGTGTTCTTCCTTACGAAATGGAGAAACCCGCATGCCCGTCGTCCGTGGCAAGAATATCGAAGTCCTCTACAGTGCCGAAACCATTGCAGCGCGGAACCAGGAATTGGCCGCCGATATCGTTCGCGGGCCGCACAA
This sequence comes from Sinorhizobium medicae, assembly GCF_007827695.1. GTDB lineage: Bacteria > Pseudomonadota > Alphaproteobacteria > Rhizobiales > Rhizobiaceae > Sinorhizobium > Sinorhizobium medicae. Next base: position 314,834 of record NZ_VITA01000007.1, read on the forward strand.
GGACCTTCTGGTTATCTCGATCCTCAAGGGGTCTTTCATCTTTGCGGCGGATCTGATTCGCGCCATGCACGCTGCAGGCCTTGCGCCGGAGGTCGAATTCATCACGCTTTCGAGCTACGGAACCGGGACCGAATCCAAGGGCGTCAAGATCACCAAGGATATAGACAGCGATGTGCGAGACCGGGACGTACTTCTCATCGACGACATTTTGGAGTCCGGCCGGACCTTGCGCTTCGCCAAGGAACTCCTCCTTGAGCGCGGCGCCCGCAACGTCACCATCGCGGTCCTGCTCGACAAGCGGGTGAAACGCCGCGTCGATCTCGAAGCGGATTATGTCGGCTTCGAATGCCCGGACCATTTCGTCGTCGGTTACGGCATGGATGTCGCTTATGCATTCCGGGAGCTGCCGTTCGTCGGAGTGGTGACGGGTGACGCAAAATAACCGGACCGCACACGCCTGTCGGTCTCCTTCGGGGGCGCCGTCGCCGAATGATTAAAATGCCTCCTATCGCGTTTACCGGAATCGAACGAAAAGCTGGTTGTTTGGGAGACGTATTGCGGTCGCATGAGGCGTCCGACGATATGGAGATCAAACGGAGCGTTCATGGCATCCAAGCGCCACGCCGCTCCCCGCAGCATAAATACGGGAGGCCATGATGGCGAAAATCCTGATCACCGAGGATGAAGATGCCCTGCGTTCCTTCGTCGCGCGCGCGTTGCGGCTCGACGGCCATGAAACGGTCGAAGCCGGGGACGGAGCCGATGGGCTCGCCTGCCTTCGCGATCAGCCGTTCGACCTGTTGCTGTCCGATATCCGGATGCCGGTCATGGACGGCATCGAACTCGCTCACCAGGCCGCCGCTGCATTTCCAGCATTGAAGATCCTGTTGATGACCGGCTACGCCGAACAGCGCGAGCGTGCCGACGACCTCTCCGCGAAGGTCGTCGACGTCATCGAGAAGCCGTTTTCACTACCCGATATTCGCAAGGCGGTTGCTCTGGCGCTGGCGGCCTGACGCGTTCGTAAACCGTTGATGCGCGGGGAAAGGCGGCTCCGGAAGACGCCGCCTCCTTCGCCTGAGGCGACAAGATGGCCCGCAGGCGGATGAGGATGCGCGCAAGCGCCGAAGCACGATGAGGAAGAGTTCGTGCGGTTTTCCGCCCGCACGAACTCCCTGATACCGATCACGTCATACGGTCCACCCGACCTGATACATCGTGGTCTAGACTATCACCGCATGTCGAGCAGACGCTCAAGATACTGCCGCTCCAGTTCGGGCGACAGGCTGTCCCCCAATTTGCGCCGGATCTCTTCCAGGATCTGTCGGGCGCGCTGCGTGTCGATCTCGTCCGGCACCTTCACCTGGTTGCCGAAATCGGGACCGGCGTTCTGCTGCCGGCGGCCAAGCGGGTCACGTCCGTTCTGACCATATTGCGGAATGCCTTGCCCGGGGCCTTGCCCCTGTCCCTGGGCCTGCATCTGGTTCATCATGTCCTGAGCACCCTCGCGCAGGGCCTGCAGGGCCCGGCCCTGGCTGCCGACCGCCTGCTCGCCCTGGCCCTTGCCGAGTGCGCCTGCGGCACCTTCCATCTCACGCTGCGCCTGGCCGAAGCCTTTGCCCGGCTTGATGCCCAGGTTCTCGAGTCCCTTCTGCATTTCGCCGAGTTGCTTGCCCAGCGATTCCTGCTGTTGCCTCAACTGCTTGAGAGCCTCCCTCAACTGCTCGGCGGTCATGTTGTCCATGGGGTTGGGCTGCCCGTTCGGGTCGCCCTGCTGCCCGGGCTCCTGGGGCATGTCCTGGCCGAAGAGTTCCTCGTCTTCGCCGTCGAGCGGATCGCCGCGCTGCATGCGGTCGCGCAATGCCTGGTCCAGCTTGAAGGTTTCGTCCATGAGCTGTTGCTGCCGCTGCATCAACTCGCCAAGCTTGTCCATCTGTTGCCGCATGGCGTTGTTCTGCTCGCCCATCTGCTGCTGCATCCGTCCGGCCTGGAGATTGTTCATCATCCTCTGTAACTCGGAGAGCATCTGCCGCGCCTGGTCGCGAGCGCCCGAGCGGGCCAGATTTTCGATCTGATCCATCATCTTCTGCAGATCCTGCTGGCGCAGCACGTTGTTCATTTCGGGATTGGCGGCGACGGCGGGATTTTTGGCGGCCTGCTCGGCAAGTGCGCGCATATATTCCTGCATCGCCTGGCGGAGCTCGTCCATCAACCGGGCGATTTCCTCGTCCGAAGCATTGCGCTCGAGTGCGTCCGAGAGTTTCTGCTGGGCATCGCGCAGCCGACGGTCAGCGAGCGACAGGTCGCCGTCCTCTATGCCGAGCGCGATTTCCCACAGGTGGTCGGCAGCATCGCGCAGCATGTCGTCGTTCCGGGCGAGCTGCATGCGCGTGCGTGCCGATTTCAGGAGCAGGAAGTGCGTTGGATTCGGGATCGTCTCCTCAGGATAAAGCGTCAGCGCATCGTTGAGATCAATCGCGCGCGGCAATTGGTTGGCGTCAAGTGCGAAGACCTGCCGCTGTTCGGCGACCGCAGCGGCGAGCGGTTCGAAGAACCGGCGGGCCGGCAGAACGATCTCCTGCGGCACGCTTCGCCCCTCCTGACCGGCTGCATCCCGTGCGACCAGCGTGATGCTCACGCGCTTTCCGGCAAGTGGATGCTCGCTTAGATTGCGGCTCGTGGTGGCCTTTGCTTCCCGGGCATTGCGCCGCGGCAGATCAAGCCGATATTCGGGAGGAGCGTAGAGCGGACGGGCATTCTGTGCCGGCTCCTCGAGCGGCTTGATCTCCGCCCAGGCTTGCGTGATGCCGTAGTCGTCATGGGCCAGGTAGCTGATGTCCAGCGCCGCATTGACGGTTGGGCGGGGCGCGCCGTCGAAAGCGATGTCGGGCACGGTGTCCGGCGTGATCTTGAAGGTCCAGCTCTGGCCGCCAACGGAAAGCGTTCCGTCCTTGGCGATCTTATAGATGTGATTGCGTACCCCATTTGGGGATGTTTTCGGCGTTTCAGGCTCGGACGCTTCAGGCTTAACTGCAGTCTCCGCCTTTGCGTCCGAGGGCGGGATGACGATCTCATCGTCGCCCGCCGCGGCGTATCTGACCTTTTCCTCCGTTCCTGCGCCGGTAATCCGCACCGTAAGGTCGCTGAACTGGGGTATCGTGATCTCAGCCTTTTCCTGCGGATCCCCGTCCTGTGGTTGGTTCTGCCCGGAGGTGGCCGCGTCTTGCCGCCCCGTGAGGAAGATGGGCGCACGGCCGGTATAGGCGGGCGGCGTGACCCACGCATCGATACGGATGTCGGCAGCGGCCAATTCGCGCTCCGGCAGGCGGAAGGCGTCGGAAACCAGGCCGGCGCGGTTCGAATAGGAATAGGCGAAGGCGATGCAGGCAAGCAGCACGGGAATAGCCCTCAGCGCCCACGGATCATGCCGTGCAATATCGGGCCGCGGCAGACCCGCATCGAGCTCCCGGACCATGCGCGCCATACGCGTCTGATGCTCGCGCCAGAGCGCGGCACCGAAAGCGCCTTCCGTCGCCGGAGCATCGTCCTGCACGCGGATCGCCTGATGCGGCAGACGGTTGCGTTCCTCCAGCATCCGGTCCGCCTCGGGCGTTGCGGGCCAGCGAATGCGGGTCAGCGGCAGCAGGGAGAAGAATAGCCCCACAAACAAGGCAAGGAGAAGGGCGGCGTGCAGCCAGAACGGCGCGGCCCGGAAGAGGCCGACCCAACCCGCGGAGAGGAACAGAAGCACGAGCGAAGCAGGGAGGAGCATGCGCGGCAGCAGCTCTTCCGCGAAAAGAACGAGGCGGGCGAGAAACCGCTTCGCCGCCAACATTCTGGCAAATGACGGCCGTCTTGGCGTTTCATCCTCACGGAACTGCGTCATCCGCCCTGTATTCCTTTCAATCGCGCGGCGCCGCTACAGCGCGCCGCGGTAGAGGCTGGCTTCAGGATAACATTCTTTGTGGCGAAGGCGAGGACGACAACAAAACGTGATCGCCGCGAGGCGCCGCAGTAGCAGGCGACTCAATCGAGCCAGTCCGGCACCGAGTCGAGGCCGATCAGTTCGTCATAGTCCTTGCGCGGACGGATCACGTGGAAACGATCGCCCTTGACCAGCACCTCGGGCACCAGCAGGCGGCTGTTATACGTTCCCGCCTGAACGGCACCGTACGCTCCCGCCGAGCCGATCGCGAGAAGATCGCCCGCCCTCGGCATCGCCATTTCCCGGTCGAGGGCCAGATAGTCGCCGGTCTCGCAGACCGGACCGACGACGTCGGCTTTGATGCGCGGCGCACTGGCTGCGGAGATCCGCACCGGCCGAATCTCGTGATAGGCCTCATAGAGCGTTGGGCGGATGAGGTCGTTCATCGCACCATCCACGATGACGAAAGTCTTGTCGCCGCCGTCCTTTACATAGACCACTTCGGTCACGAGGATGCCGGCATTGCCGACGATCAGCCGGCCGGGTTCGGTGACGATCTTGCAGTCGAGACCTTTGAGCTGGTTCTTGACGACATCTGCATAGGCGTCCGGCAGCGGCGGTGGGTTGTTATCTTCCCGGTACGGAATGCCGAGGCCGCCGCCGAGATCGACATGTTCGATGACATGCCCGTCGGAACGCAGAGTATCGACCAGCTCGCGCAAAAGCTTGAAGGCGTCGTCGAAGGGCTGCAGTTCGGTGATCTGGCTGCCGATATGCATGTCGATGCCGGTCACCTCGATACCGGGAAGCGTTGCGGCGTGGGCGTAGACGCTGCGTGCCCGCTCCCAGGAAATTCCGAACTTGTTCTCCTTTTTGCCGGTCGAGATCTTCGCGTGGGTGCGAGCATCGACATCGGGATTGATACGGAAGGAAACTGGCGCCCTCTTGCCGGCGCGCACGCCCCTTTGGTTCAGAACCTCCAGTTCGGGCTCGGATTCGACGTTGAAGCAATAGATGCCGGCCTCCAGAGCGAAATCCATCTCGCGCGCCGTCTTGCCGACGCCGGAGAACATGATCCGGCTCGGCGGAATGCCCGCTGCAAGCGCGCGGCGCAGCTCACCCTCGGACACGACGTCGAGGCCGGCGCCGAGCCGGCCAAGCGTTTTCAGCACGGCCTGGTTCGAATTGGCCTTCATTGCGTAGCAGACCATCGCGTCCACATCGGCGAAGGCTTGCGAGAATACCTTGTAATGACGCTCCAGCGTGGCGGTGGAGTAACAATAGAACGGCGTCCCGACGGCACGCGCGATTTCCGTCAAAGGCACGTCTTCGGCGTAAAGAATTCCGTCGCGGTATTGAAAATGGTTCACGGTCTTTCCTCGGCTCAGAGGAGGGGGTCAAGCAGGAACGGTCGGTCCTCGACAGTCTCGTTGGGTGCGACCGTACCGGCGGGCGTTTTCGTATTGATCGGTGTGCTGGCGCCGGGCCGGTCGAGGTCGCCCTTGCGCCCGCAGCCGGCGAGAACCAGCCCGGGAATTGCCAGAAGAAGCGCTATTCGGGCGGCCTTCCTGAATATCATCGTAATTTCCCTTTGACGAAGCTGAGAGCGACGTTCTTCGGAGTTGAGGTCGTTCCCCCACTCCGGTGCGATGTCTTATCGATTTTTCAGCGGTTTGTGCACCCTGTTTCTGCGGCACAGCTTGCTCCGAAGGAACAGGGTGCCGGCTTCGCCCCGCCTGCGGAAGGAGACGGCCGGCCGGCGATGGACGGGCCACCTGCGACGGACCCAGCGGCAGGATCAATCGCGCGCCCGCCACCAGGCGATCTGCTTGCGGACCTCGGAGGGCGCGGTACCGCCGAAACTGGTGCGGCTCGCCACGGAGGCCTCGACCGTCAGGACGCCGAAGACCTTGTCCGTGATCGCGGAATGGATCGCCTGAAGTTCGCCCAGCGGCAGGTCGGCGAGATCGCATTCCTTCTCTTCGGCAAGCGCGACCACGCGACCGGTCACATGGTGGGCGTCACGGAAAGGAAGGCCTGCCTCGCGCACCAGCCAGTCGGCGAGATCGGTCGCTGTCGAATAGCCGGAACCGGCTGCGGATTTCATCCGGTCGGCCCGCACGGTCAGGTCGCGGACCATGCCGGTCATTGCCGCGATCGCGAGCTCGAGGCTCTCGGCCGCATCGAAGACCTGTTCCTTGTCTTCCTGCATATCCTTGGAATAGGCGAGCGGGAGGCCCTTCATCACCGTCAGCAGTGCGATCAGCGAGCCGTTGACGCGGCCCGTCTTGGCACGTACGAGCTCCGCCGCATCCGGATTCTTCTTCTGCGGCATGATCGAGGATCCGGTCGAAAAGGCGTCCGAGAGCCGGATGAAGCCGAATTGCGGCGTAGACCAGATGACGATTTCTTCTGCAAGCCGCGACAGGTGCGTCGCCGCGATCGCTGCGATCGCGAGAAACTCCAGCGCGAAGTCGCGGTCGGAAACCGTATCGATCGAGTTGCGCGTCGGCTCGCGGAAGCCGAGCGCCCTGGCGGTCATGTGCCGGTCGATCGGAAAGCCCGTGCCGGCGAGGGCTGCAGCGCCGATCGGGCTCTCGTCCATGTGCTCGATCGCGTGACGAACACGCGCCCGGTCGCGGCCGAACATTTCCACATAGGCCATGCAGTGATGCCCGAAGGTGACCGGCTGCGCCGTCTGCAGATGGGTGAAGCCGGGCATCACGGTTTCGGCATGCTCCTCGGCGCGGTCGAGAAAGGCGGCGATCAGAGCCGTGAGTGCCGCATCGGCTTTCTGAAGCTCTTCCTTGACCCACAGGCGAAAATCGAGCGCAACCTGGTCGTTGCGCGACCGCGCCGTATGGAGGCGCCCGGCGGCAGGGCCGATCAGCGCCGCCAGCCGCGCTTCGATGTTCATGTGAATGTCCTCGAGGCGACGCGAGAACTCGAATGCGCCGGCTTCGATCTCTGACAATATCGTGTTGAGGCCGTGAACGATCTTGTCTTTGTCCTCGGCGGAAATGATGCCTTGCTGCGCCAGCATCGTTGCATGCGCTATTGAGCCGCGGATGTCCTGGGCATAGAGCTTCTTGTCGAAGCCGATCGAGGCATTTATCTCCTCCATGATGGAAGCGGGCCCCGAGGCGAAGCGACCGCCCCACATCTGGTTGGAGGATTTCGTCTCGGAACTGCCGTCAGCCATCAGGATGCCCGCCTTGGAGAATGAAATGCCAGACCAGAAGAAACGCCCTCCAGCCCGGAAATTGTTCGCGATCGCTGCCCTTCTTGGGGTGATCGCCGGTGCGGCTGCGGTATACGTGAAGGAGACGGGGTCTGGCAATGGCGGCGACGCGCCGACGGCCGATGCGAGCTGCCCGCTTGCGGCGCAAAAGGTTGCTTCGCTCACGCCGCTGATGCGTGGTCAGGTCGCGGCGATGACTCCGGCGGCCAACGCGCGGCCGATCGGCGGCCTCGACTTCGCCGGCCCGGACGGCAAGCCGCTGACGCTCGCTGCCTTTGCAGGCAAGACCGTTCTCGTCAATCTCTGGGCGACCTGGTGCGTGCCCTGCCGTGAGGAAATGCCGGCGCTCAACGCCCTGCAACAGGCGCTCGGCGGCGATCGTTTCGAAGTGGTCGCGATCAATATCGACACCGGTGCCGACGACAAGCCGAAGGCTTTTCTCGACGAGGTCGGCGTTCAAGCACTCGGCTACTACCGCGACGCCTCGATGGGCGTTTTCAACACGCTCAAGAAGGAGGGGCTCGCCTTTGGGCTTCCCGCGACCTTGCTGCTCGACGAAAAGGGTTGCCTGATCGGCTCGATGAATGGACCTGCCGCCTGGGACAGCGACGATGCAAAGAAGCTGATCGAGGCGGCGATGGCTCCGCCCGCGGCGAGTTGAAGACGCAGGCGGGTTTTCGCCGTTGCTGAAGAAAGGTTCAGCGTGTCGGTACGGGAGCCTCGCCCCGATAGTCGTAGAAGCCGCGGCCGGACTTGCGGCCGAGCCAGCCGGCCTCGACATATTTCACGAGCAGCGGACAGGGGCGATACTTCGAATCCGCCAGGCCGTCATGGAGCACCTGCATGATCGAAAGGCAGGTGTCGAGACCGATGAAGTCGGCAAGCTGCAGCGGGCCCATCGGATGGTTGGCGCCGAGCTTCATGGCGGTGTCGATGGCATCGACGCTTCCAACGCCCTCATACAGGGTGTAGATCGCCTCGTTGATCATCGGCAGCAGGATGCGGTTGACGATAAAGGCGGGAAAATCTTCTGCGACAGTGACGGTCTTGTCGAGATGCGCGACGAATTCCTTTGCCGCCTTGAAGGTCCCTTCCTCCGTAGCGATACCCCGTACGAGCTCCACCAGCTTCATGACCGGGACCGGGTTCATGAAGTGGATGCCCATGAAGCGCTCGGGGCGGTCGGTCGCGGAGGCAAGCCGGGTGATGGACAGAGACGAGGTGTTGGTTGCCAGAATGGCATCGGGTCTCATGACCGGACAAACCTGGCCGTAGATCTTCCGCTTGACGGTTTCGTCTTCCGTCACCGCTTCGATGACGAGATCGGCCTGGGCGAGATCGTTGATATCGCCTGAGCCCTTGATCAGGGAAAGAGCGCGCTTGCGGTCTTCGTCCGTCATCTTGCCGGACGAAACCTGCCGGGCAAGGTTGCCATTGATGGTGGCAAGCCCTGCCTCGATGCGGTCTGCAGCGATGTCGTAGAGCTGAACCTTATATCCGGCGGCAGCCGAAACATGGGCAATTCCGCAGCCCATCTGTCCTGCGCCGATAATTCCCACCGTCTTGATCATTGAAGCGAACACCCATGTTCAACAGGTTACGGCAGCGATGCTGCAGTAGATGCAAAAATACCGGGCCGGCAGGGCCGGCCCGGTACGATTGTTAATGCCATGCCGGCGCTTTTTCCAGCTTTTTCGTGCCGGCGGCCAGTTCCTCAGAGCGCCTTTTCGAGTTCCGGCAGGACGTCGAACAGGTCGGCGACCAGGCCGTAGTCGGCAACCTGGAAGATCGGCGCCTCCTCGTCCTTGTTGATGGCGACGATCACCTTGCTATCCTTCATGCCGGCGAGGTGCTGGATCGCACCGGAAATGCCGCAGGCGATGTAGAGATCGGGGGCGACCACCTTGCCGGTCTGACCGACCTGCCAATCATTCGGCGCATAGCCGGCATCGACGGCGGCGCGGGATGCGCCGACGGCGGCACCGAGCTTGTCGGCCACGGGCAGGATCACTTCCTGGAATTTTTCGGCAGAACCAAGAGCCCGGCCGCCGGAGATGATGATCTTCGCCGAGGTAAGTTCCGGCCGGTCGGAGGACGACAGCGCATCGGAAACATGGGAGGAAAGGCCCGGGTTCGCCGCTGCGGCAACCGTCTCTACCGGGGCCGCGCCGCTTTCCGGGGCAGCGGCAAAGGAAGCCGTGCGCACGGTGATCACTTTCTTCGATTCGCTCGTCTGCACCGTCTGGATGGCGTTGCCGGCATAGATCGGCCGCTTGAAGGTATCGGCGGACACGACCTCGACGATCTCCGAGACCTGAACGACATCGAGAAGGGCGGCCACGCGCGGCATGACGTTCTTGCCGACCGAGGTGGCGGCGGCGACGATCGTGTCGTAACCTCCCGCGAGTGAGACGATCAGGGCGGCCAGCGGCTCGGCGAGATTGTTGGCAAGCGAGGCGTCCTCGGCGACGAGCACCTTGGCGACGCCCGAAAGCTTGGAGGCTTGTTCGGCGATGCCTTTGACGCCCGCGCCGGCAACGAGCACATGCACGTCGGAGCCGATCTTGGCGGCCGCCGTGAGCGCTTTCGCCGTCTGGTCGGAAAGGTGGCTGTTATCGTGGTCAGCCAGAAGCAGAATGGCCATGGTTTAGTTCTCCCTTTCCGTTCTCAGAGCACGCCGGCTTCGTTCTTGAGCTTCTCGACGAGCTCGGCAACCGTCTTCACCTTGACGCCGGCCTTGCGGCCGGACGGCTCCTCGGTCTTCAACACCTTCAGCCGCGGGCTGGTGTCAACGCCGAAATCGGCCGGGCTCTTCTTGTCGAGCGGCTTCTTCTTCGCCTTCATGATGTTCGGCAGCGAGGCATAGCGCGGTTCGTTGAGGCGCAGGTCGGTGGTGACCACCGCGGGCAGCTTCAGTTCCACCGTCTGCAGGCCGCCATCGACCTCGCGGGTGACGTTGACCTTGCCGTCGCCGATCTCGACCTTGGAGGCGAACGTGCCCTGGGCCCAGCCGAGCAGTGCCGAAAGCATCTGCCCGGTCTGGTTGGAATCGTCGTCGATCGCCTGCTTGCCGACGATGATCAGCCCAGGCTGTTCGGCCTCTGCGACACCCTTGACGATCTTGGCGACCGCGAGCGGCTCCACCTGATCCTCTGTCTCGACCAGGATCGCCCGGTCGGCGCCCATGGCAAGCGCCGTCCTCAGCGTTTCCTCCGCCTTGGCCGGGCCGATCGAGACGACGATCACTTCCGAAGCCTTGCCGGCTTCCTTCAGCCGCAGCGCTTCTTCCACCGAGATCTCGTCGAACGGGTTCATCGACATCTTCACATTGGCAAGCTCGACGCCGCTGCCGTCCGCTTTCACCCGGATCTTGACGTTGTAGTCAACGACCCGCTTCACCGTCACAAGTATTTTCATGGATTCTTTCCCTCCAAGAACGTTCGCAGGAAAATGCGCCTTAACAGGGCGGCCTGATTGTCGGTTGGCGACATCGATACGCGTTTTTGCTCCGTAGACAAGCCGTTCTTGACGCTAAATCGCGATCACCCAAGGTCAAATCGATATGACCCTGTCCGAATTTAATGACGTTTACGTACAAGTCAAAATACTCTCTGACAAGTCGAGATGAGCTCTTCGGGCATCAGCTCGGAAGATCGCGCGCAACCTGTTGAAACCCGGCAGCTATCGACCTTAGTTTGTTGCGGGTTTTCTTGGAGGCTGCGCTCCAAATCAGCTCGGGCGGCCCCAATGCGGGGCAGGCCTCGAAACTCCTGATGCCGGGGTCAGCACCTCTTCGGGCGCCTTTGTCCGGTGCTCCACTGCCCGCGGCGTAACGATCGTCCGGTCGAACAGGGGCACACCGCGGCGTCGCAAAATGACAACGAGCAGAAGACCCGCGACGATGCCGCCGACATGCGCACTCCAGGAAACGCCGCTGTCGGTATCTGCCACCAACATGAAAAACTGCTGGCCGATCCAGAAGGCGAGCGGAATGGCTGCGGGAAGGGGTAAGGGGATCCGGAAGAGCACGAGCACCCAGACCCGCACCTTCGGGTGCAGGAGAAAATAGGCGGCCACGACGCCCGATATCGCGCCGGAGGCGCCAATCAGCGGCGCTTCGGAGGCGAGGTCGAGCAGCCCGTGCGCAAATGCTCCGGCGGCAGCACACAGGAGGTAGAAGACAAGGAAACGGAAGTGCCCGAGCGCGTCCTCTACATTGTCGCCGAAAACCCAAAGGAAAAGCATGTTCATGGCAAGATGCGAAAGATCGCCATGCAGAAACGAATAGGTGAGGAAGGTGAACCCATCGGGGACGATCACCAGCGACGGGTCGAGATCGGCATAATCGAAGATGATCGCAGGAATGTAGCCGAGCCCGAGGATCGCCGCATTGGCGAATTCCTCGCTCGCCACCGGCACCGTGACGAGCCAGACGACGATGTTGGTGAGGATCAGCGCGATCGTCACATATTGCATTCTGATGTGCTTCAGCTCGTTTCTATCATGCAGCGGTATGAACATGCGGTCCCCGAGCTCGAGCTGTTGCAACGTGTCTTTGTAGGCGTATCCGATCAGATCACGATGATTTTAGACCGGGTGAACTGGAATCATGCCGGAGGAAAGAGCGCAAACTTTCGAAAGTCCATCATCTGTTCTTGCCGGGAACCCAGAGAACGTCGGCATGTCCCTTGTCATTCGTCCAGCGGGCCGCGACGAACAGGAAATCTGAAAGACGGTTGACATAGGCAACCGCCTCGGCGCTGACGACTTCGCCCTCCACGCGGGAGAGCGCGACCATTTGCCGCTCGGCGCGGCGCGCTACCGTACGGGCCACATGGAGTGCGGCGGAAGCGGCGCTGCCGGCGGGAAGCACGAACGAGCGCAACGGTTCGAGGTCGGCATTCAGCCTGTCGATCTCCTCTTCCAGGCGCGCGACCTGGGCGGCGACGATGCGCAGCGGTTCGTATTCGGGTTTTTCACCCGTGTCCGGCGTCGCGAGATCGGCTCCAAGATCGAAAAGGTCGTTCTGAACGCGCATGAGCGTTGCGTCGAGGTCAGGCATCGCATGGGTGTGCTGGCGGGCGAGTCCCACAAAGGCATTCGCCTCGTCTATGGCACCATAGGCTTCCACCCGGAGATCGCTTTTCAGGCGGCGTGGACCGGAGACGAGGCCAGTCGTGCCGTTGTCGCCGGTCCGGGTGTAGATCTTGTTCAATTTCACCATGGCGCTGTCGCTATCCCCGGGTCATTGTTCTTATGTGCGTGGTTGATCCATGACCGCCCACTTTCCTGCTAGCCCGGACGACCGCCGCCGGTTACCCAGAGCGTCAGCATGATCAGCACGATGGCGACCGCCTGGAACAGCACGCGCGCCTGCATGAGTTTGTTGGAGGTGTTGCCGCTGCCGCCCTTTGCCATGTTGAGGAGACCGCGGATGAGCACGATCGCAACCAGGCCCATGACGAGCAGGGTCAGACCGGTCAGGAAGCTGTTCATGGCGTAAGTCCTTGTAATACGGTCAGCCGAGACGACCGATGATGCGATAGAATAGCGCCGCCGGCAGGAGCTTTTTCAGGAGCGCTCCCTGTCTGGCTGGCCTTGTTACGATATAATGCGGCCTCGGGCGGCGTGCCGTCAAAGCTTGTTTCAGCGCCGCGTAGACGGCGTCCGGGCCGAGTTTTCCGGGTGCCGGCTTGCTTTCGCCGCGCAGGCGCCGCATCTGCCGCGCGTATTCCGCGCGATGGACTGAATTTTCAAGATCTATGAACCGCTCGATATAGGCGATCGCGTTGGCCGTGAATTTCGATGCGATCGGCCCCGGCTCGATCAGGCTCACCTCGATGCCGCTGCCGGCGAGTTCCATTCGCAATGTGAGCGACAGCGCTTCGAGCGCGAACTTCGAGGCGTTATAAGCGCCGCGCCATCGGTAGGGCACGATGCCGAGAATGGACGAGCACTGGACGATGCGGCCCTGTCCACGAGCGCGCATCGCCGGGATGACGCGCCGCGTCAGGTCGTGCCAGCCGATCACGTTGGTCTCGAGCTGGAGCCGCAAGGCTTCGGTCGGCAGGTCCTCGACCGCGCCGGCCTGACCATAGGCGCCATTGTTGAACAATGCATCGATCTGTCCGCCGCTCAGCGCCATCACAGCCTCGACCAGGGCGGCAATCGTCTCCGGCCTGGTATAGTCCATGATGAAGGTCTCGATGCCCTCGGCTTCGAGCGGCGGCTGATCCTCGGGCCGCCGCACCGTCGCGAAGACGCGCCAGCCGTCCCGCTTCAGCGCACGCGCGCAATAGGCTCCGATACCCGAGGAGCAACCGGTGACGATAATCGTGGGGCGATCCGGCATCCACTCGATTCCTGTAGCAATGCAAGCCCCATTTCCCATATTCATCGATGCGATACAATTGAATTGCATGGGGGTTGGCCGGACCGGAGATGGTCAAGGCCGGCCTCGAATACCACGCCGGCTGGTCCTTCCTGGAGCGGAACCGGTGGAAGAATCGGAGACGGAATGCCGGTCATACGCATCATCTGGAAGGTCGTATTCGATGCACTCTGGCATTTTAGCGAGGATGACGGCTGGGCGATGGCCAGTCATGTGGCCCTATCTTCGCTGATGGCCGTTTTTCCCTTCCTGATTTTCGGCACGGCACTCGCCAGCTTCCTGGGGGCCGATCAATTCGCCGAGACGGCAGTCCACCTGATCTTCGACACATGGCCCGAATCGATTGCCAAACCGGTCGCCGACGAGGTGGTGCGCGTCTTGACTATACCGCGCGGCAGCCTGCTTACGATCTCGGTTCTTGCCGCGGCCTATTTCGCCTCGAACGGCGTCGAAGCGTTGAGGATCGCGCTCAATCGCGCTTACAGGGTCGCCGAAAGCCGCTCCTGGTACGTGACCCGGCTTTCGAGCCTCGGCTTCGTGCTCGGTGCCGTGCTCATTCTCGCCGCTCTCAGCCTTCTGCTGGTGGCGGTGCCTCTGGCGGTGCGCAATGCGGATCAGTGGTTTCCCTGGCTGGATACGGTTATGGCGGCGGTGGACGATTGGGGGCTGACGCTGACTCTGGCCATGCTCACGGCCGGCCTGCTCGTCGCGCATTTGTGGCTGCCGTCCGGTCACCGCAACATCGTCGACGTATTGCCGGGAATTTTCCTCACGCTCGTGCTCTGGTCCGTGGGCGGTTACGCTTTCGCCTCCTATATCGCCAATTTTTCAAGCTATGCCACGACCTATGCGGGGCTCGCCTCGATCATGGTCGTGCTGGTATTTCTCTATATGCTCGGCGCGATCTTCATCATCGGCGCGGAAATCAACGCCGCCATTCTGAAATACAAGGTGAAGCTCATGGTCAGGCGCAGTTTCCAGGCCGGTCGCGGCGAGTAGATCTCTATCGGCTTATCTCATTGCTCGCCGAGAACCATCGCCCTGATATCTGCAGGCCCGTGCCCGGCAGCCCGAAAAGCGGCAATGCCGGTGTCGCGGTTGCTCTTTGACAGTTTCCGTCCGTCCGGGCCGAGGATAAGACGGTGATGGTGGTAGACCGGCTCCGGAAGCTCAAGAAGGCGCTGCAGCAGGCGATGCACGGATGTTGCGTGATAAAGATCGCGGCCGCGCACGATGTGGGTGACACCTTGCACGGCATCGTCGACCACGACCGAGAGATGATAGCTCGACGGCGCATCCGAACGCGACAGGACGACATCGCCCCAGGCGGCCGGATCGGCGATCTGGCTGTATTCACCTGACCCCCGAAAACCCTTTTCTTGCCAGCTCAGTGATCCGCCCGCACGCTTCACGGCCTCCTCCATGTCCAGCCGCCAGGCATAAGGACGGCCACTCGCCAGGATCGCCGCCTGATCATCGGGCCTGAAACCGCGCTCGCGGCCGGGATAGAGCGGCGTTCCGTCCGGATCGCGCGGCCAGGCGGAACCTTTCGCCTCCGACGCCGCGACCGCGGCCCTGATCTCGCCGCGTGTCATCGCGGACGGATAGACGAGACGCATTGCTTTGAGATGCTCGAGCGCCGAGGCATAGAGATCGAGATGGTCGGACTGGCGCCGCACCGGTTCCTCCCATTCGAGCTCGAGCCAGGCGAGATCGTCGAGGATCGCGGCCTCGAACTCCGGCCGGCAACGAGTCCTGTCGATGTCCTCGATCCTCAGCAGAAACCGGCCGCCCGAGTCAGCCGCAATGTCGTGATTGATGATCGCGGAAAGGGCGTGGCCGAGATGCAGGAAACCGTTCGGGCTCGGCGCAAAGCGAAAAACCGGTTGCTCTGGTCGTGAAATCGGCATCGTTTTGCTTTGCCATGGAAGCGATATAAATATCACTTTTTTTTTTGGAGGACGCATGCGAATCATCCGGACGCACGAGGACATAGAGGCCGGAATCGCCGGTCTGGTGCTGCTCGATGCCCGGCTCGAACATGTCGTCGGGAAGGCGGGGCCGGTGCCGTTGAGGCGCACCGACCCCGGTTACCGGGGACTTGCCAACATAATCGTGTCGCAGATGGTCTCGAAAGCGAGTGCGGCGGCGATCTGGAAGCGGATGGAGTCCTTGCTTGGGGAGATCACTGCAGACGCGGTGCTTGCGCTCGACGATGACGATTGCCGGCGCTTGGGCCTGTCCCGTGCCAAGGCCGATACGCTCAGGCGCACCGCGGCCGCCGCGGTAGCCGGCGAAATCGACCTGCATGCCATCTGCGACGTCCAAGCGCCCGCGGCGATCCACGAATTGACTGCGATCAAGGGCATCGGCCGGTGGACTGCCGAAGTCTATCTGCTTTTCTGCGCCGGTCATCCGGACGTCTTCCCCGCCGGCGACGTCGCCCTGCAGAATGCCATCGGCCACGCGCTGGGGTTCGAACTGCGCCCCACGGCAAGCGAGGTCGATTCGCTCGCTGCCGCATGGTCGCCGTGGCGCAGCGTCGCCGCGCGGCTTTTTTGGGCCTATTATGCGCAGGAAATGCGCCGCGATGCGCTCCCCGTGGTGCCCTGAAGAAAAAAGGCGGATGCTTTACTCCCTTTTCTTTGTGGCTTCACAATCCTGTCGCAACGCGCCTAATATAGAAGATGCAGATGCCGAATCGCTCAGGAGAACACGCTTGACGATTGCAGTCTCACCTCAGGCCCTGCCGGCGCTCGTGCTGAACGCCGACTACAGGCCGCTGAGTTATTATCCCTTGTCGCTCTGGTCCTGGCAGGACGCGATCAAGGCGGTCTTTCTCGACCGTGTGACGATCCTTGCCGAATACGAACACTCCGTTTCCTCGCCGAGTTTTTCGATGCGGCTGCCGAGCGTCGTCTGTCTCAAGAGCTATGTCCAGCCTTCGCGTCACCCGGCCTTTACCCGGTTCAACGTTTTCCTGCGTGACAAATTCGAGTGCCAGTATTGCGGGTCGCCCGATGACCTGACTTTCGACCACGTCATCCCGCGGGCTCATGGCGGTCAGACGACATGGCAAAACGTCGTTGCCGCCTGCTCTCCCTGCAATCTGCGCAAGGGGAGCAAACTGCCCAAGCAGGCGGGCATGTTCCCGCATCAGAAGCCCTATCACCCGACGGTGCAGGATCTGCACAACAACGGACGGCTTTTTCCGCCGAACCATCTGCATGACAGCTGGATGGATTATCTCTACTGGGATGTCGAGCTGCAGCCGTAAAGCCGCGGCATCTTAGATCACGATGTCAGGCCCCGGCGCGCCCCGCTTAGCGCAATCGCCGCAAGCACCAGGCTCGCGACAACGTTCCAGCCTGCAAAAGAAAGCCCAAACACGCGCAAGGCAGCATCGGTGCAGGAAGGTGCATGCTTGGCGTCGAGATCGCCCAGCAGATCGCCGACATCGGAGGAAACGCCCTGGGCCGTGGTGGCGCAGGTCGAGGGGCCCTCCCAGAAATGCCACTCGGCGCCGGCGTGATAGACACCGAGACCGGCGCCTATCAGCATCAAGATGCCGATAATGAGAAGCAGCGTGCGGGTGGTCCAGGAGGGCAGCTTCAGGGCGCTTGTGAGGACGGCGGCAACGCCGAGCGGTATGCCGTAGTAGTAAGGATCGCGCTGGAGTAGACAGAGCGCGCAGGGGATGTAGCCGCCGAAATGCTCGAAGCCGAGCGCAATTCCGACGGTCGCGGCCATGCCGATGGTGACGAGCAAGGCGAAAAGAAATTGCCGGCGCTGTACGAGCGGAGCTTCAACCATGCACACCTCTCGGCGCCCTGGGCGGCGACCCGTCGCCCCGGCGCCCGTTAAATCGAACGCCGCCTTCTTAGGCAGGATCGCTGCCGCTGTAAATCGGCTCGCCTGTTCAGCCGCCTGCACGCTTTTGTGATCGGTGCGGAGCAGGGCGGCAAGCGATGCCGTCCGTGCCGCATAGGATCAAACTCACGCGATTGACGAAAATCGAAACTTCCCGGTTGACCGGCGCGAAAACGATCGTGTAAATCCCGAACGCTGATATCACGCAAGCCTCAAGCCCCATTGGCGGAATTGGTAGACGCGCTCGACTCAAAATCGAGTTCCGAAAGGAGTGCTGGTTCGACTCCGGCATGGGGCACCATTCTATTTTTTGACATTTGCAGGTCTCCCAACATCTTGGAGCGGGACGTAACTTGGCCTTGACGGCCATTGCCGCTTCGAGATCGCGAATGCGCTTCTCGGTAATCATTCGTCGGGGGATTGCGCCTATCGGTCCGTGCAACTCGGTATCCAGATTAGATACACATTGTGTATCTAATCGAGGTCGTGTGGACGGATTTGAGCAAGATGAAGCCGGCGGTGAGGGCGATCGAGGATTGCAAAGGCGCTTCGTCTTCTCGCAGCGTAGGGCGACGCGCTCGAAGCGCTTGAGCTTTCCGAGGGCTTGCTCGATGCGGGCAGACCCTTGTAGAGCGTCTTGCGGAAGAAGCCGGGCTTTCGTTGGCCTTGGCGGGAATGGCGCTGTGTCCGGTCGTTTCTCCATCGTCACGAAGGCCATATCGCCTGTATTTCGGCCTCCTTATGGGCCGGTAGGCTGCCGCCGGCGACAATTGCCGACATCTGATCTCCGGACATGCGGTGCTTCATCGCTTCGGGTGGCGAAACTCGGCCATACTGCTGAAGCTTCAGCGACTCTTGCCGTGCATCCACCCCATTGAACTCGCACGTGCGAAGATGTTAGCTGCGTTGCAGCAAATTCAGCTGCGGCGGGCCCATGCTACCGAAGATCGAAGACTACGACCAACTCCTTCGCGAATTTCGCTGGCGGATTCCGGAGACGTTCAACATCGGCGTGGCGGTCAGCGACGCCTGGGCGGCCCGCGATCCGGACCGGGTCTGCCTGCAGCATTTCAGCCCGGATGGAGCGCATGCTGCGCTTACCTATGGTGCGTTCGCAGCGCGCTCGTCCGCCTTTGCCGGCGGCCTTGCCGCGCACGGCGTGAGCCCCGGCGATCGCGTTGCTATCCTCTTGCCGCAGGGCTTTGAGGCGGCGATCGCCCATGCGGCTATTTACAAGATGGGCGCCGTCGCGCTGCCGCTGGCACTGCTCTTCGGCGTCGAGGCGCTTGCTTATCGCCTCAAGGATGCGGGCGCAGCAGCGATCATCACCAATCGCTTCGGCTATGAACGGCTTGTAGCTAGCCGCGACGAACTGCCGGAACTGCGACTGGTCGTGCTTGCAGAAGGGGGCGATGAGCCCGGCACCGTTCCTTTTCGTGCACTGGCAAACGGCGTGAGCCGCTTCGAGGCCGCCGTGACGAAGCCAGACGATCCGGCGCTGATGATCTACACCTCGGGGACGACCGGGCCACCCAAAGGTGCGCTGCACGGGCATCGCGTGCTGCTCGGTCATCTCCCCGGCTTCCAGTTGCATCATCACTTCCTGCCGCAATCTGGCGACCGGATGTGGACCCCCGCCGATTGGGCCTGGGCAGGCGGTCTCCTGAACGCTCTCCTGCCGTCGCTCTTCTTCGGCGTGCCCGTGGTTTCCTCGCCGGCGCAGAAGTTCGATGCGCATAAGGCGTTCCGGATCATGGAAGAGATGGACATCCGCAATGCCTTCATACCGCCGACTGCGCTCAGGCTGCTCAAATCCGTCGAGCGGCCGCGCCAGCGCTACGCGCTGAAGCTCCGCACCCTGGGTTCGGCGGGGGAAGCGCTCGGGCGCGAGACCTTCGAATGGGCCAAGCGGGAGCTCGGTATCGAGGTGAGCGAATTCTACGGCCAGACGGAATGCAATATCGTAATCTCGTCCGCGACCGGCCTCGGTGTCGTGAAGCCCGGCTCCATGGGAAAGGCGGCACCTGGTCATCAGGTCGCGATAATTGACGGCCAGGGGCGAGTGCTGCCTGCCGGTGCGGTCGGGCAGGTGGCGGTCAGGCGGCCCGATCCCGTGATGTTTCTCGGCTATTGGGGCAATGAACAGGCGACGAAGGCCAAGTTCATCGGGGACTGGATGACCACCGGCGACCAAGGCGTGATGGACGAGGAGGGCTATTTCACCTTCTTCGGACGCGACGATGACGTCATCACCTCATCCGGCTACCGCATCGGCCCTGGTGAGATCGAGGACTGTCTGGCCGGGCACCCGCATGTTCAGCTCGCCGCCGCCGTCGGCAAACCGGACCCGATCCGGACCGAGATCGTCAAGGCCTTCGTGGTGCTGAAACCAGGTGTAGCTGCCGGAGAAGAGACCGCTGCCGGGATTCGCGAATGGGTCAAGAACCGGCTGTCGATGCACGAATACCCGCGCGAGATCGCTTTCGTCGACAGCCTGCCCATGACCACGTCGGGCAAGGTGATCCGCCGGCTTTTGCGGCAGAAGGCGGCGGCAGAGGCGCGCCCGTCTCACGGCTGATGATAAGCTGGGAGATCAGCGACCTGCCAGCGCCCGGATCTTCTCGCGCAGCAGCCGAGCCATATTGCGGGTGTTGCGATAGAGGTGAAGCTGTGCTGCGACCTGGCGCACGTCGCGGTCGCGGTTCTGCCCGAGCCCGATCACAAGTGTGCCCATCTCCTCACGCTCCTGCCACAGGCGGCTCATCACCGGATGATCGGGCACCGCGCAGGAATCGGAGCGGATGATGTTGGCATCGTCGAGATGCCACTCCGTCAACTCGGCGACGAGCAGCTTGCCGGGAGAATATTTGGCGTAACGCTCGTCATAGGCCGTCTTCCAGGTATAGGCTTCGCCCGCCATTATCAGGACGATGATGGTCGCGATCGCCTTGCCGTTCAGGTCGAGTGTGTGAATGCGGACGCTATCCGCCTCTGCGAGGTTGGTTATAGCCTCTCTTGCGAAGGCGGCGCGAAAGCGGTCCATGATCATGGCACTGCGTTCGCGGCCTTTCCAACCGGATGCTTCGAGGACCAGAAACTCCTCCATGCGCAGGCGGATATCATCGGGCCGACGCGCAACACTGTAAGTCAGCGATCCCTGCTTTGCGAGATTGTTCCACTGCCGCCTCAGCTCCCTGAGGCGCTGCGGGCCGATTGCCTCGCTCAGATAGGTAGGGCCGTCCAGCAGGCTTTCGAGCATCGGCCGCCTGAAGGTGTCGGTCACCGTCAGCGGCAGGTTTTCGCCGATCGCGACGGCACGCGCAAGCTGGGCGAATTTTCCGTTCAACCTGATGTCGGGGAGCACGAGCACTGGCGGGAGGCCGGCTGAGGGTGTAGCCAGCGCGGCATAGAGATTGCTGATCGTTTCGGCTGCGTCCTCGGCGTCGAGAAGGGGCGTTCCCAGCGGCCCGAAAGGATTGGACCAGGCGCGGATGATGGATGCGCCGATCGCGAAGCCGGGCTTCTCTATGGAGAAAGGCATAAGGAACCGGATGCGGCTACTCTGCTCGCTCTGGTCGCGGATCACCGCGAGCCGAACCACCCGATCTTCCAGGCGCGGCATGGCCGGCGCGAGAAAGCGGCCGGTGAAGAAGACGTTCTGCTCGATGGCCCGATTGGAAAGGAAGTCGAGCTCCCGTTGCAGCTCGTATCCGGCCCTCGCGGGATAGACCGCGAGATGCCGTCCGGGCCTTCCGATCATCAGCGTCCGCTCGGACTGCAACCCGTCGAGACCAGAATGCGCAAGGCCGCCAAGCAGGCGGTCCGCGCTGCCATTCGCGTCTGCGGGAAGATGGACATTGCCGATCATGGCTCAATCGCCTCGTTCTCGTTGTTGTTCATGCCCGCCGCGGCGGCAACGGCCAGCAGGGAGAAGCCGAAGATGCGCCTGACGGCGAAATGCAGGATGGCTGCCTCCACGAACATCGCGCCTGCAGTCGCGGCGGCTGCGCCCGTCAGGCCGAAGGCCGGAATGAGCGTCAGGTTCAAGGCGATGTTTGCCCCGAGCGCGGCGGCATAAAGGACGGCGCAAAGCTTTTGCCGCCCTGCCATCGTGAGCAGTGTTTCGGCGGGTCCGACGAAGGCCTTGGCAAGAATTCCCGTCAGCAGAATGGCCATCAAGGGCGCACCCGATGTAAAGGCCGGGCCGAACAGCGAAAGCAGCATGTTGCCTGCTGCCAGCACGCAGCCGCCGATGACAAGCGAAGGCCAGAAGCACCAGCGCGCGCTTTCCACGGCGATTTCCGCCAACTGCCGGCGGTCGCCGGCAGCCATGGCCGCGGCAAACCGCGGACCTGCCGCTGCCTTGACAGCGAACATGACGAAATGAACGAGTGCCATTGTCTTGGCCGCCGCGAAATAGACCGCCACATCGTCCGGCTTCAGGTAAAGACCCACGATGACGACGTCGGAATTGGTCAGCAGGAAACCGAAACCGTCGACCAGAAAGATCGGAACGGAAACGCGCAGCCACCGCCCTAGCTCGATCTTCATCGGTCCGCGCGTGTAGTGCCGATGGAGTCGCCATGCCATCGCAAGAAACTGTCCGAACGTGGTGACATAGGTCGCCGCCAGTGCAGCGCCCATGGCCGTCGTCGCATCACGGGGGAGCCCGGCCCGGACCGCGATGATCATGAAACCGAGAATCAGCATCGGACGTACGAGATAGGTCGGGCTCATCGCCGCGACCGGCCAGCTATGCGCCCGTGCGGTGCCGTCCAGGACGTCGCCGAGCGCGATCATCGGCAGGGTGAACAGGCCGATATAGAGCGGGATCACATAGTAGCTTTCGATAGCTGACCCGAAGGCCCAGAGGCCGGTCATCCCGGCAGCGGCGAGCATGGTTGCCGAAATCATCGCGAAGACGCGTGCCGTGGTCGTCAGGCCGCGGATGTTCGCAAGTGCTGCGGTCGTATGATATTCCGGCAGGAAGCGGATCACGGTCGCATGGAAGCCGAGGCAGGACAGGTTCCCGAAGAGGACGACCAGTACCCAGACGAAAATGAAGATGCCGTATTCGAATTCGCCGACGAACCGCGCCAGAACGATTTGTGAAAGGAAAGCGATTGCCGCGCTGACGACACGGATCAGAAAGGCGATGAGCGCAACGCGCTGGGCGCTGCGCCTCTGATCGGCACCCGCAAGAAGCGGCGTGAGCCCCCGCGCAACAAGAGAAAGGCGATATCTCAGCGCCGGCGGCAGCATTCGTCCGGCCGATTGACATACCGCCATGAACACGAGCACACCCTGACATTACGCAATACAGGGCTTCACTTCTGCCAGATCAGCGTTAACAAAGGGTTCAGCACCCTCGTTTAGCGGGTGAGGAAGCCGGGCTTTTGCCGACTTCCTCTACAATCATGTCTGCGGCTGCCTTCCGGAATGCAGCTGCCGGCGCGCGATCAGCACGATACCGGCCATGATCGAGGCATAGGCCGCAAGCGGCAATGCGGTGTCGCCGGGCAGTGCGATCACGAGCAGTGTCCCCGCCGTCGCGACGATGAGGCTTTGGACGCAGAAATAGACTGCGACCGCCGAACCCGCCATGTCTCCAAAATCCTTGAGAGCGCCGTTCGCGGTTACCGACACCGTGAAGACGATGCCGACGGCCATGACCCACATGGGCGCGATGAAGACCCAGGACGAAGGGGTGCCGAGGCCTTGCCCGGCAGCCAGGAGTGCCGCCCCGAGGAGCAACATGCACATGCCCCGCAGGAGGCTGCCCGAAGTTCCCCATCGGAAGACAAACTGCTTGGCAAAGCGCGCCGTGAAGATCATGACGGCCGCGACGGTGGCAAAGGCGAGGCTGAACTGAAGCTCCGAATATCCTGCCTTGCCGATCAGCACGCGCGGTGAGGTGGAAAAGAACACGAAGAAGGTGCCCATGGCGGCGCTGAAGCCGAGAGTATAGGTCCAGAAGGCGAGGCTGCGGAGAAGCGGCCCGAATGCGTGCCGCGACGGCGCGGGCGCCGAAGGGCGAGATTCATGCCACCGGGGCAAGGCCTGCAGCAGCGCGATTACGGCAAATGCGCCCAGTGTCACGAAGATCGAGCGCCATCCGAACCTCTCCGCCAGCGCGGCACCGGCGATCGGCCCCAGAGCCGGCACGAATGCCAGGATGGAACTGAACAGGCTGTAGATGACCACGCTTTCAGGGCGATTGCCATATACATCCCGAATAGTCGAGAAGGTGGCCACCAGGGCCGCAGATGCGCCAATCGCCTGCAGGAAGCGGAAGGCGACGAAAGGAATGGCGCTGGATGATGCCGCAAGGCAGAACGAAGCCGCGGCGAAAAGCATCGCTCCGCCGATGAGCACGGGCCGTCGTCCGATGCGATCGGAGAGAGGCCCGAAGACGATCTGGCCGAGGCCGAGCATGACCACATAGAGGCTCAGCGTGAGCTGCACCACGGCGGGGCTGGTCCCGAGAATGCCCGGCATCGCCGGAACGATGGGGAGATAGATATCCATGGCCAGGGAGGCGAGGATATCGAAGGGCGCCATCAGCAGCAGCGCTGCCGGCAGCGAATAGCGCCAGACATGTGGCTTTGAAGACATGGAAAGACTTCCGCTCAAATGAGGAACATTCGGCGGCGGTCGGCCTATCAGGATCAGGGTCGGATCGACAGACGCCGCAACAACAGGAAATGCGTTGTTGCGGCTTATTTGTCTGAAGACTTTTCAGCTCCCATGGCTACGGCTCCATGCATTCGGACTTGGGCATACGGGGCTCGCGATCAAGCCTCGTATACGCCGTGGCAATGCTTGTACTTCTTGCCGGAGCCGCAGGGGCAGGCTTCGTTGCGCGAGACCTTGCCCCAGGTCGACGGGTCGGCCGGGTCGCGGGTCGTGGGGGCGACCGCCAGCAAAGTGTCGCCTGCGGGCGCAAAGTCGTCCTCGCCTGTCAAGGGATCGATGTGGTGCGCCTGCATCGGCGGCAGGGGCTGAGGCTCCTCGGGAGCTTCGCGAACCAGCTCGACGCGCATCAGCTGTGCCGTCACTGCCTGGCGCAGATTGCCGAGGAGCGCCTGGAACAGCTCGAAAGCCTCGGACTTGTATTCCTGCAACGGGTCACGCTGGGCGTATCCGCGGAAGCCTATCACCGATCTCAGATGGTCGAGGTTTACGATGTGCTCGCGCCAGAGATGGTCGAGCGTCTGAAGAATGACCGAACGCTCAACATATTGCATGACCTCGGGACCGAAACGCTCGGCGCGATCGGCCGCCGCTTGGTCCGCAGCGGCGGTGATGCGCTCGCGGATATCATCCTCGGCGATGCCTTCTTCGGCAACCCATTCGACGATTGGCAGGTCGAGATTGAGATATTGCTGGACGTCGGCCTTCAGTCCCTCCGCATCCCATTTCTCGGCATAGGCACGCTCCGGAATCCGCTTCGCGACCACTTCCTCGATCACTTCGTTGCGCATGTCGGTCACCGTATCGGTGACGCTCTCCGCATCCATCAGTTCGATGCGCTGCTCGAAGATGACCTTGCGTTGGTCGTTGAGCACGTCGTCGTATTTCAGGAGGTTCTTGCGGATGTCGAAGTTGCGCGCCTCGACCTTCTTCTGGGCGCGTTCGAGCGCCTTGTTGATCCAGGGGTGAACGATCGCCTCGCCTTCCTTCAGGCCGAGCTTCTGCAGCATGCCGTCCATACGGTCGGAGCCGAAGATGCGCATCAGATCGTCCTGAAGGGACAGGTAGAATTTGGAGCGGCCCGGGTCTCCCTGACGGCCGGAGCGGCCGCGCAACTGGTTGTCGATGCGTCGGCTTTCGTGCCGTTCTGTGGCAAGAACGTAAAGCCCCCCCGCGGCGAGAGCCTTTTCCTTGAGCACTTGAACCTCTTCGCGGATCGCCTTTTCGCGTGATTCGCGCTCGGCACCGGGTTCGACGTCGCTCAGTTCCTGCTGAATGCGCATGTCGGGGTTGCCGCCAAGCTGGATGTCGGTACCGCGGCCGGCCATATTGGTGGCGATCGTAATGGCGCCCGGAACGCCGGCCTGCGCGACGATAAAGGCTTCCTGCTCGTGATATCGGGCGTTCAGCACCTGAAACTTCGAAAACCCGTCCTTCTTCAGCATTTCGGCGAGAAGCTCTGACTTCTCGATGGAGGTTGTGCCGACGAGCATCGGTTGACCGCGCTCATGCGCGGATTTGATCTCTTCGATAATCGCCTTGAATTTTTCGCCGACGGTACGATAGACCTCGTCGTCCTCGTCGATGCGCTTGATCGGCAGGTTGGTCGGCACCTCGAGCACTTCGAGGCCGTAGATGTTGCCGAATTCCTCCGCTTCCGTCGCCGCAGTACCGGTCATCCCGGCCAGCTTGTCGTACATGCGGAAATAGTTCTGGAAGGTGATCGAGGCGAGTGTCTGGTTCTCGGGCTGGATCTGCACCTTCTCCTTGGCTTCGAGTGCCTGGTGCTGCCCTTCGGAGTAGCGGCGGCCCGGCATCATGCGACCGGTAAACTCGTCGATGATGACGATCTCGCCGTTTCGCACGATATAGTCCTTGTCGCGCGTGAACAGTTTGTGGGCCTTGAGCGCGTTGTTGACGTGGTGAACGATCGCCACGTTCTCGATGTCGTAGAGCGACTCGCCTTTCAACAGGCCCGCCTCACGCAGCATGTTTTCGAGTTTCTCGGTGCCGTCCTCCGAGAAGTTGGCCGAGCGCTGCTTTTCGTCGATCTCGTAGTCTTCCGGAGACAGGCGCGGAATGAACTCGTTGATGGTGTTGTAGAGGTCGGAACGGTCGTCAAGCGGCCCGGAGATGATGAGAGGCGTGCGTGCTTCGTCCACCAGAATCGAGTCCACTTCGTCGACGATCGCGAAGAAGTGGCCGCGCTGCACCATCTGGGAGCGTTCGTACTTCATGTTGTCGCGCAGATAATCGAAGCCGAGCTCGTTGTTCGTCGCATAGGTGACGTCGCAGGCATAGGCGTCGCGGCGCTGCTCGTCGGAGAGGCCGTGGACGATAACGCCTGTGGACATGCCGAGGAAGCCGTAGATGCGGCCCATCATGCCGGCGTCGCGCTGGGCGAGGTAATCGTTGACGGTGACCACGTGCACACCCTTGCCGGCGAGCGCGTTGAGATAGACGGGAAGGGTGGCGACGAGCGTCTTGCCTTCGCCGGTCTTCATTTCCGCGATGGCGCGCTCGTGCAGGATCATGCCGCCAATCAGCTGGACGTCGAAGGGGCGCAGCCCGAGGACGCGGCGCGCAGCCTCGCGCACGACTGCAAAGGCCGGCACGAGAATGTCGTCCAATGACTTTCCGTCGGCGATTTCACGACGAAATTCCGCCGTCTTCGCCGCAAGGGCCTCGTCGCTCAGGGCCTTCATTTCGGCTTCGAGAGCATTGATGGCGTCCACCCGGCCCTTGTAGCCGCGAACGCGGCGATCGTTGGCCGAACCAAACAACTTGCGGGCAAAGCCGCCGAGACTGACCATGCGAATGGTCCTTTCCTTATTTGTCGCCTTGGCTTTCGGGCGCGCGGTCGAAAAACCGCGTCACGCCGCGAAACGCCCGGAAACTGTTCTGGACGCGAGGTTGCGTGACAGATAAGAGGGGGGTCGGATTATGTCAACGCACTTGCACGGCCGGACGGCTGCAGAACCGCCACATTCTGGTTGTTGTGCAGCACTCGCAGGGCCGGCGCCAATCGCGCTGGCGGCCAATGGTGAAAGGTTAGGAAAATGCTCAGATACAAGACCCTTGCGGCCGCGGCCCTGGTCGCGATGATTGCAGCGGGCGTCGCCCGCGCCGAAGGGACCGACCCGGTCATTGCGAAAGTCGGGGACCAGGAAATCCGCCAGTCGGAACTTGATCTCGCAGTCACGAGCCTCGATCCGCAACTTCAGCGGATGCCCGACGAGCAGAAGCGCGCCGCAGCGCTTTCGGCCGTTATCGACGTCAAGCTGCTTTTGAAGGACGCCGAAAAGGAAGGCCTTCAGAACGACGAGACGTTCAAGCAGCGCATTGCCTTCCTGACGGAACGGGAATTGCACAACGCCTATTTCAAAAAGCATGTGATCGATGCCGTGACGCCTGAAGAAGTGAAGGCGCGCTATGACAAGGAAATTGCAGCCATTCCTCCGCAGGAAGAGGTGAAGGCCCGGCATATCCTCGTCAAGACAGAGGACGAGGCGAAGGCAGTGATCAAGGAACTGGACGCCGGCAAGAACTTTGCGGAGCTTGCCAAGGCGAAGTCCACCGATCCGAACAAGGACGAGGGCGGCGACCTCGGATATTTCACCAAGGGCCGCATGGTGCCGGAATTCGAAACGGCAGCTTTCGCTCTGGAAAAGGGCGCCTACACGAAGACACCGGTCAAGACGCAGTTCGGCTTCCACGTCATCCTCGTCGAGGACAAGCGTCCCCAGGCGCCGCCGACGCTGGAGCAGGTCGAGCCCCAGGTTCGCCAGCTCGTCATGCGCGACAGGTATCTCGAGCTTCTGAATTCAGCGAAGGAGAGCACTGCAGTCGAAATCTCC
Organism: Sinorhizobium medicae; assembly: GCF_007827695.1. Lineage (GTDB taxonomy): Bacteria > Pseudomonadota > Alphaproteobacteria > Rhizobiales > Rhizobiaceae > Sinorhizobium > Sinorhizobium medicae. The sequence goes on from NZ_VITA01000007.1 coordinate 342,811, forward strand.
GACCCGGCTCTCAAGAAGGCCTATGACGAGGCCGGCAAACCGCAGGAAAGCAAGTAAGCACCGAAGGCCGGGCGGGGCTGTCCCTTCGGGGCGCGTACGGCCCGAGCGGGGTTGAAGGTCTGCTCGCATTTGCTCCGCTCGCCTTTAAAAGACCAGGATGCCCGACGGCTGAACGCCGTTCGGGCATTTCGCGCAACATTCGAGACTTCTGAAAAACAGGTTTGATTCAATGTCCGGTTCCGTCTCTCCGCTTGCTCCGAAGACCTTCGCCGAAATGCCTGCCCTGCGCGGCGTACGCATGGCAACCGCTGCCGCAGGGATCAAGTACAAGAACCGTACGGACGTATTGATGATGCTCTTCGACCGGCCGGCATCCGTCGCCGGCGTGTTCACGCGGTCGAAGTGCCCCTCCGCACCGGTCGACCACTGCCGCCAGAACCTGCCGGGCGGCGTTGCGCGCGCCGTCGTCGTCAATTCGGGCAATGCCAACGCATTCACCGGCAAGAAGGGCAGGGAGGCCACCAAGCTGACCGCCGAGGCCGCGGCCAGGGCGGTCGGCTGCAGCGAGGCGGAGGTATTTCTGGCGTCGACGGGCGTTATCGGCGAGCCGCTCGACGCCACCAAGTTCGCCGGTGTCCTCGATAAGCTTGCCGCGTCGGCCACCGAAGACCTGTGGTTCGAAGCGGCCAAAGCGATCATGACGACCGATACCTATCCCAAGGTCGCCACCCGCAGCGCCGACATCGGCGGCATCAGTGTCGTGCTCAACGGGATTGCCAAAGGCGCCGGGATGATCGCGCCGGACATGGCGACCATGCTGTCCTTCGTCGTCACCGACGCCGATATCGCTCCGGCGGCGCTTCAGGCGCTGCTTTCGGCCGGAGTCGGACCGACCTTCAATTCGGTGACTGTCGACAGCGACACATCCACCTCGGACACGCTGATGCTGTTTGCAACCGGTGCGGCGGCAGACGATGGCCAGGTAAGGGTAGAAGATGCGGCCGACGCGCGTCTCGACGCCTTCCGCATCGCGCTCAACGATCTGCTGCGCGATCTCGCGCTGCAGGTGGTGCGCGACGGCGAGGGGGCACGCAAGATGGTCGAGGTGACCGTCGAGGGCGCAGAGAACGATTCCGCGGCGAAACGCATTGCCCTTTCGATAGCCAATTCGCCGCTCGTCAAAACGGCGGTTGCCGGCGAGGATGCCAATTGGGGCCGCGTCGTCATGGCGGTCGGCAAGGCCGGCGAAATGGCCGAGCGTGACCGGCTGGCGATCTGGTTCGGCGATATCCGCGTAGCGGTCGAGGGCGAGCGCGATCCGGCCTATTCCGAAGCGGCCGCGAGTGCGGTGATGCAGGGCGAGACCATTCCGATCCGTGTCGATATCGGTATCGGCTCGGGCCGTGCCACGGTCTACACCTGCGATCTGACCAAGGAATATGTGGAAATCAACGGCGACTACAGAAGCTGAGCCGGTCGGGGAGATGAGATCGGAACGTGGCTGGAGAGCTGCGGACGCTTTCCCGACGGCACGGCAGTCAAGGCTACGAACATGACATCTGATGACAGAGAGCCGCCCGGCGACGGGGCGGGGAGCGGAGAAGCGGCAACGGTTGATCTGCCGAGCGTGCGGCGGCTGGAGGCGGTGGGTTTTCGTGCCTGGCCTGCATTATCGGTACGATATGACGGCAGTTGGCTTATTCGCTTGACGCCAGGACACCCTTCCAAGCGCCTGAATTCCGTCAATCCGCTCGATCCGTCCGACTATCGGGACATCGCCATCCGGCTGGAGAAGGCGCGCAGGCTTTTCGCCGAATCCGGCCGTGCGCTCACAGTCCGCCAGACGCCGCTCACGCCGCCGAAGATGATCGATCATATGGATGCCGAAGGCTGGACGTCGTTCGCTCACAGCCTGGTGCTGGCGCTCGATCTGGCGGAGCGCGATTTCAGCGAAGGCATCGATCATCTGCCGATCAAGGATGTGGGCCGTTTCGTGGATGCTCGAATCCTGATCGGCAGGGATCCTGCGGAAACAAAGCCCGCGCTGACCGGGATCATCGACGCCATCAAGCCGGAATGCGGCATGTTCCTGTTCGAGGACCGAAAGATCGGCCCGACCGCCGTATCGCTCGTCGTCCATGACAACGACCTTGCCGGCATCATGCAGTTCGCGGTTGCCGAAGCGGTGCGTCGGCGCGGCGTCGGCAGTGCGCTCCTCGACGCCTCGCTTCGGTGGGCACGCCTCAAGGGCGCAAAGAAGGCCTGGTTGCAGGTGGAGGCCGACAACGCGGCTGCGATCGAGCTTTATCGCAAGGCCGGTTTCACCGAGGTCTACCGCTATCTCTATCGTATGCCGAAGGTCTGAGGAACATGCAGGATAGGAACATCGTGCTCGTCGCCGCTTGCGCGCTCGTCGATTCCGACGGACGTGTTCTGTTGGCGCAGCGCCCGCAGGGCAAGCCTCTCGCCGGCCTCTGGGAGTTCCCGGGCGGTAAAGTCGAGAGTGGCGAGACACCCGAAGAGACGCTGATCCGCGAACTCGAAGAGGAGCTCGGGATCCGCACCAAGGTCGCGTGCCTCGCGCCGCTCACATTCGCGAGCCACGGCTATGACGAATTTCACCTGCTGATGCCGCTCTACGTCTGCCGCCGCTACGAGGGTTTCGCCGAAGGCCGCGAAGGCCAGGCCATCAAATGGGTGCGGCCCAAAGCGCTGCGCGACTATCCGATGCCGCCCGCCGACGAACCATTGATCCCGTTCCTGATGGACCTGCTTTAGATCACGATGTCTTAGATCGGGGCGACCTAAGATCATGAACGTGATCGACTCCAAATAAATAGAGCGGATGCGGGCGGAAAACCGCACACACTTTTCCTCATCCTGTGCGTCCAAATGGATGCAAATGGCGCGATCTACCCTGTGAGACGCATCGGCAGACGGAAGCCGGTACACAACTTCTCGGGTACTGCTCCAGTCCGGCCGTCGAGAGGTGGCCGCACCCTCGGTTACGGGTTTAAAGACCCCTGGATTCGTTGATTTATTAATCAAACGTTTATCACCCGTCAGGCATGATGGTGTCAGTTCCGGCGTACGCCACTTCGGCTGCGCTGTTTTTCGAGCAGATGTGGTCAGGTCGAGGCTTGGGAAGGGTGCTTCGCCCGCCGCTCTTTGCGTATTTTATGAGGCTGGGATGGTGGACGAGGATTTCTGGAGGACAGTTCAGGACAAGGATCTGGTGACGAGCCAGTCCCGCCGGACGGGTGTGCTCAACCTTTCGCTGCTGTTCGGCACGGCAGTGATCGCACTCACCTTGATTTTAACGCCGATGCTGTCGTCCAAGACCGACAAGCCGATGTTAGCGAATACGCCGATCGACTACGATCGCATCTCGACAGGCTCCATTCCCGCCGGCGGCACTGTCAAGCGCTACACCGTACGCCGGAGTGTGCTTCAGGAGATGCCGGGCGCGGTTTGCATCATCGATGCCGACGGCAGCAAAAGCGGATGCTGATCGTAGCGGAGCGCTGAAAAGCCGGGCTTTTCAGCTTCGCGGTTGATTCACGGAGGAGCGAGCCTCGCTTGTCGTGAGGTGGCTGGAGGGCCAATGGAGACGCTGAAACGCCTGTTTGAAGACCGCGACGGTGCTACCGTCGTGGAATACGGCCTCCTCGCCGCACTGATTTCGGTCGGCCTTCTCATCGGACTGCAGAATTTCTCGAGCGCACTGCTCGACATGCTGACCTTCATCACCGGCACGCTCGAGGCAGCCTGGGCATGAAAACCCGGATCACGACTCGCCTTCGCCATCCTTGAACTTGTGCTCTTTTGCGCCGAGTGCCTCTGACAATCGCTGCTTCGCCGAACCTGGTTTGAGCGGCTTCTGCTGGCTTTCGTGCGGCGCCCAGCCGGAGAGATAGATGATGGAAAAGGTGGCACGTATGCGGCCGTCCGGATCGGAAAAGCGCTGCGCATAGATTTCCGCCGCCCTCAGGAAGAAACGCCGCGGCATCGGCTTGCGATTGCGCGACGCGAGCGGGTTGGTCATCCCCATTGCGCGCAGATCCCGGATGAGCCCGAAGAGCGAATCGTAGCGTACGGTGTATGTCTCGGTATCCGCCACCGGAAGGGCGAAGCCTGCCCGCTGAAGAAGCGCCCCCATGTCGCGCACGTCGGCAAACGGGACGACCCGGGGGCTCGCGCCGCCCGTCAGTTCCGCCTCGGCTGCGAGAAGCACTTCGCGCAGTTCCTGTAGCGTACCGGTGCCGGGTATGGCGGCGAGGAACAGTCCGTCCGGCTTCAGCGCCCGGCGTGCCTGAATGAAGACGCCGGGCGTATCGTTGGTGAGATGAAGCGACAGCGGCGACACAAGGAGGTTGAGCGAGGCCGGCTCCGCCGGAATACGCTCCAGAGGCGCTTCCGTGACGGGCTCGTCGGCTGAGCCGAAGGCGCTGTCCGTTTCCACGCGCTCGATCGCGCCGACCTTGCCGGTCGTGAAAAGGCTGCGCGCGGTAGCGCCCGTATAGCCGTGCAATTCCATTCCTTTCTCGAACTGTCGCTCGACGACACTCACGCGCTCGGCCAATTCCTGTGCGACGATCTCGAGCAGGAAGCCTGCCTTTTCGTCACGCCGGCGCAGCGCGCGCCGGCGGTGCGCCTCCACGAGGCTCTGATCAAAGATGATTTCCACGATAGTCTCTCCGAAATAAGGCGTGCGAGAGAAAGGCTAAAGCGCCGCACTTCGCATCGGACGTGCAAGGTCGCTGTAGCACTTGAGTTGCTGCATGTTTGTCCTTTAATCCGCTTCGACTAAAGGACAAACATGTAGTGCCGCGGATAAAGTCAATCTCATGGAATCAGACCAAGGTAGAGCTTCGATCAGAGATCGGGCAGGCCCGCTTCGCCGGCTTGCGGCCCTGGCGATCAATCTCGTCTTCCCGCCGGTCTGCTGTGGATGCGGCCGGCTGACGGGCGATGCTCGTGCCGTCTGCCCCTCCTGCTGGGCGAAGATCCCGCTCATCGAACGGCCCTATTGCGAGGTTCTGGGCATGCCTTTCACCTTCGACCCGGGGGAGGGTGCAGTCTCGCCCGAGGCAATCGCCAACCCTCCGGTCTTCGACAGGTTACGCTCCGCAGCGATTCACGAGGGGATCGTCCGTGATCTCGTGCACGGCCTGAAATATCGCGATCGGACCGACCTTGCACCAATGATGGCCGAATGGATGATTCGTGCAGGCGACGGTGCCGTCGCAGCGGCGGATATGATCGTGCCGGTTCCGCTTCACGCATTCCGCCTCTGGAGGCGGAAGTTCAATCAGGCCGCGGAGCTCGCACGGTTCGTTGCCAAGCATTCGGCAAGAACTTATCGGCCGGATGTCCTTCGCAGGACCAAACGCACGAGCCGGCAGGTAGGCCTTGGCGCGAGGGCACGCGAAGCGAATGTACGCGGCGCATTCTCCGTTCCCGAAGGCCTGAGGCGGGAAGTCGCGGGGAAACGCATCGTGCTCGTCGATGATGTCTATACGACAGGCGCGACCGTCACCGCGGCGGCCAGGGCCCTGAAGCGTGCGGGGGCAGGCGACGTTACGGTTTTGACCTTTGCAATGGCGGTGTCCGGTCCTATATGACAGGCAAAAGACATCCGGCGATCGATGCCGGCAAAGGAGCGGTTGGAGACTATGGCCTCGGTCGTCATTTATACGCGTCAGTTCTGCGGCTATTGCACGAGAGCGAAGAGGCTTCTGGAGAGCAAAGGCGTCGACTTCATCGAGTATGACGCCACCTATGCGCCGGAACTGCGTCAGGAAATGATCGAAAAATCCAAGGGTGGCAGGACCTTCCCGCAGATCATCATCAATGACGTCCCTGTCGGCGGCTGCGATGATCTGCATGCGCTCGACCGCGCCGGCAAGCTTGACGATCTGCTCGCGGCCTGACGCAAAGGTGGCGGCGTGGGCCCGCCCCCCATCAGAAGAGCATTGAATAGCAATGCGGGATCGTTCCGATCCAGGAAGTTCGCTTGGGAGAAAGAATGCGATGATGTTCAAGGCCGCCGCCGTCCAGATGTGCTCGGGGGTCGACCCCGCAAGGAATGCCGAGACGATGGCGGAGCTGGTGCGCGAAGCGGCATTGCGAGGGGCAGGCTATGTCCAGACGCCGGAGATGACCGGAGCGATCCAGCGCGACCGGTCAGGCCTGCGGAGCATATTGCGGGACGAGGCGAACGATATCGTCGTTCGGAAGGCTGCCCGCCTTGCCGGCGAACTCGCCATCTATCTGCATGTGGGCTCGACGCCGATCGCGCTCGCCGACGGCAAGATTGCCAATCGCGGCTTCCTGTTCGGGCCCGATGGCGCTAAGATCTGTGAATACGACAAGATCCACATGTTCGACGTGGACCTTGAGAATGGCGAGAGCTGGCGCGAAAGCGCCGCCTATCATCCCGGTGCGACCGCCCGTATCGCAGATCTGCCGTTCGGCAAGCTGGGTTTTTCGATCTGCTACGATGTCCGCTTCCCCGAACTTTTCCGACAGCAGGCGGTGGCCGGGGCCGAGATCATGTCGGTGCCCGCGGCGTTTACACGCCAGACCGGCGAGGCGCATTGGGAGATACTCCTGCGGGCTCGCGCAATTGAAAACGGGCTCTTCGTCGTTGCCGCGGCTCAGGGAGGCACGCATGAGGACGGGCGGGAGACCTTCGGCCACTCGATGATCATCGATCCGTGGGGCAGGGTGCTTGCTCAAGCCGGTCGGACCGGCGAGGAGATCATCATCGCAGAGATCGATCCATTGGCGGTGCACACGGCCCGCGCTAAGATCCCCAACCTCAAGAACGCGCGCAGCTTCGTTCTGGATGAGGTGGTCCCGGCCGGAAAAGGAGGCGCTGCAGCTTGATCCACTACACTCTTGCCTGTGACAAGGGCCACGACTTCGAGGGCTGGTTCTCGTCGAGCGATGATTTCGACCGGCAAGTCGCGGCGCGCCTGGTCACGTGTCCCAGCTGCGGTTCGCTCTCCGTCAACAAGCAATTGATGGCGCCTGCCGTCTCCACGGCGCGCAAAAAGGAGGCACGCCGCGCGCTGGTGACGGATCAGGCTCAAAAGGAAACGATAGCCAGGCTCAAAGAGCTGGTAAAATCGATCCGCGAAAATGCGGAAGACGTCGGCGAGCGGTTCCCGGATGAAGCGCGAAAGATTCATTACGGGGAGGCCGACCAGCGCGGACTGATCGGCAAGGCCACCGCAGAAGAGGCGATCGCTCTTATCGAAGAGGGCATAGAGATCGCGCCGCTGCCGGTATTGCCCGACGACGCGAACTGACGATTGCAGAGTTCAGATCGGCCGCTTCGCAACGATCATATAGTTGACGTCCATATCCTTGGACAGGTTCCACTGGTTGGAAAGCGGATTGAAGAAGACGCCGGTGCGGTCTGCAATTTCCAGGCCGCTTGCGACGAGTGGGTTTTCGATCTCCTCCGGGCGTACCAGCTTTTCATATTGGTGGGTGCCGCGCGGCAACCAGCGCAGCACGTTCTCCGCGGCGAAGATCGCCAGTGCCGCCGCCTTCAGCGTGCGGTTGATGGTGGCCACGAACATCATCCCGCCGGGCCGCACCATATGCGCACAGGTCGTCATGAAAAAATCCACGTCTGCGACATGCTCGACCACTTCCATATTGAGAACGACGTCGAAACTTTCGCCGGCTTCGGCAAGAGCCTCTGCAGTCACGGCACGGTAGTCGACGCGGACGCCGCTGCCGGCCGCATGTGTCCTGGCAATACCGATGTTCTTTTCGGAGGCGTCGGCTCCGAGCACGTCCGCGCCCATGCGGGCCATCGGCTCGCAAAGGAGGCCGCCGCCGCAGCCGATATCGAGGAGCCTCAGTCCTTCAAGCGGCTGCCGGCTCTTCGGATCGCGGCCGAAATGCTCCGCCACCCTGTCGCGAATGTAGGCGAGACGCACCGGATTGAATTTGTGCAGCGGGCGGAATTTACCCGTCGGATCCCACCATTCGGCCGCCATGGCCGAAAAGCGGTCCACCTCGCTCTGGTCGATCGTGGTGCGCGCCGTTTCGCTCATCAGAGCCTCCTTGCTTGTCCGGGCGGATTCATGAGGAGTCCGCTCGCTGCGTCTTCATTCCCATGGTGAAGTCGGACGATCGAAGTGGGATGTCAAGGGCCTGAGGCTCGTCTGGCTCCTTCGAAGAACCCGTCGACACTGACCATGTGCCACAGGATGATTTTGCGCATTGCCGTTCCGACAGGCAAGGGCTTCCGCCCTTGCCTGTCAAGCTCCAGCGTTGAAAAACCAGTTCAGTTACGCGAGTGGTTTTATTTCGGCGTCACTCACGAAGGCCTTTGAAGAAGTCATCGGGATCGCCGACTTCAAGCAAACGGCGATTCTCGATCAGCCAGAAACGGTTGCCGACTGCCCGCGCGAAACTGCGGTCGTGCGACACCAGCAGGCAACTCGCTTTCTGCGCCGTCAACTCCGTTTCCAGGGCCTCCTGGCCCTCGATGTCGAGATGGTTGGTTGGTTCGTCGAGCAGATAGAAGTTCGGATTGGTGAGCCTCAGCACGAGCATTGCCAAGCGGGACTTCTGCCCGCCGGAAAGAACGCCGACGGGGCGAGTTTGCAGCTCGATCCCGAGGCCGGCGCCGACCAGCAGGGTGCGGGCGCGTTGGTCGCCGATCTCGAAGCGCCGCGTTATCGTAGTGAGCGGCGTCTCATCGCCCGCGAGTTCTGCGAGCGCCTGATCGCTGTAACCGAGCATCAATGATGGCGTCGCCTTGATCGTTGCCTCCGGATTTTCCGGCTCTGCGATCGCAGTCCTGATCAGATGGACGAGGCGCGACTTGCCCGCACCATTTCGACCGAGAAGAACGATCCGGTCACCATGGCGAATCCATTGCCTGCCCGTCCTGAACAGCAAAGTTCCCTGCGGCGTTTCAACCGGCGTATCGTCGAGCGTGATGAGAACCTTGGCGTGCGTGCCCCGATTGGCGAGCCGGATCGCGCCGGACGATCGCTCGTGAAAGGCGGGGCGTGCAGCATCCTCCAGCCGTTCTGCCCTTTGACGAATTTGTTTCGTCTTTACCGTCAGCAGGTCGCTGCCGGAATTGATGCCGATATTATTGAGCTTGGCTGCCTGGCGGCGAAGCTGCTGAACCGTTTTCATGTCCTTTCGGTACCGTCGCTCGTCGGAAGCGTCGATCTCGTCCAATGCGTTTCGTGCCCGCGAATAGGGCAGCGAAAACGCGTACGACTGCTCCGCGCGCAGAAACAACGTCCGATTGGTGGTCGCATCAAGAAACGCCCGATCGTGGCTCGCGATCAGCACCGGCATGTCACGGGGTAGGTTCAGGAGCCACGTCTCGAGCCTGAGGATTTTTTCAAGATCCAGGTGGTTCGTCGGCTCGTCCAGAAGCAGCGCGTCCGGGTCGGTAACGAAGACACGTGCAAGCAGCGCCAATCCTTGCCAGCCGCCGCTCAATCGTCCGATCGGCCGTTGACGCAGCGCCTGCGGAACGTCGAGTGAGTCCAAGGCGACGTCAACCCGCCAGTCCTCCGTTTGGGCCTGTTCGTCCGGCAATGCCTGGCGGACTGCGTCGCGGAACCGAATTTCAGAAAGGCCGGGCGGGATCGACTGCTCGACATGACCGATGCGCAGGCCTCGTGCGCGAATGACGTCGCCGGTTGTCGCATCGAGCGCGCCGGCGATGCATCTCAGAAGGGTCGATTTTCCTCTGCCATTGGCGGCGACGATGCCGATGCGATCGCCGGGCGAGATTGCGAGGTCAAGTTGCGAAAAGAGCGGCGCACCCATAGTGACACCGAGATTTCTTGTCGTGATCAGGGCCATTGTCGTTCTCTGGACTGCCCGAGCAGCTCAAGCCCGATGCGGGCCGCGCATCGTTGAAGTGCTGCTGCTGGGTTGGTGACGATATGCGACGCGCTGGAACCCTGAAGGCTCAACGCCGCATGACGACTGGGCAGACCAGGAAAGGAAAGATGAGAGGTGTCTCTGGTCAGCCCTGCAAACGCATTTGCAGGGCTGAGACGGGGCCACGCTGGCGATGGTGCCGGAAATACATCATCACGCGCAACCCTCCTGTCGTGTTGAAATCTCCAAAAATGGATAGCACTGCGCACGCGCCTTTGCAATCCTGAGGCGATCGCAATGCCCGGACAAGGGCGGCCTCAACAGGTGCAAACTCGCAGCAGCTGCAGAGAGGAGAACTCTTCCAGCCCCTCCCATTGCACGCAGTCCCCTGATCCGCTAAGAGACGCCGCGACTTTCCGCTCCCGGAAAGCGGTGGCTGGCCGATATCCGAGAAGTCTCCTCAAAGCTTTTTGATCGTCGGGCGCCGGCGGGGGCGTTTTCCTGTCGCGCGCAGAATATGTTGGTACGGTAGAGGCGAAATGGCACGCATCGTGATGAAATTCGGCGGGACCTCCGTCGCAGATTTGAACCGCATCCACAACGTCGCGCGCCATGTGAAACGCGAAGTGGATGCCGGCCACGAAGTTGCTGTCGTCGTGTCCGCGATGTCCGGCAAGACCAACGAGCTGGTCGGGTGGGTCGAGAACATGCCCAAGGTCGCGGGCTCGAACGCCCCCTTCTACGATGCGCGCGAATATGACGCGGTGGTCGCTTCAGGCGAACAGGTGACCTCCGGCCTGCTTGCGATCGCCTTGCAGTCGATGGGCATCAACGCCCGCTCCTGGCAGGGCTGGCAACTGCCGATCAGGACCGATAACGCGCATGGTGCGGCACGGATACTCGATATCGACGGTACCGATATCACCCGGCGCATGGGTGAGGGCCAGGTGGCGGTCGTCGCCGGCTTCCAGGGTCTCGGCCCGGACAATCGCCTGGCCACGCTCGGCCGCGGCGGCTCCGACACGTCCGCCGTCGCGATCGCAGCCGCGGTCAAGGCCGATCGCTGCGACATCTATACCGACGTGGACGGCGTCTACACGACGGACCCGCGCATCGAGCCGAAGGCCCGGCGATTGAAGAAAATCGCCTTTGAGGAAATGCTGGAAATGGCATCCCTCGGTGCCAAGGTGCTGCAGGTACGCTCGGTCGAGCTCGCCATGGTGCACAAGGTGCGTACATTCGTGCGCTCGTCTTTCGAGGACCCCGATGCGCCGGGCATGGGTGACCTCATGAACCCGCCCGGAACGCTGATATGTGATGAGGATGAGATCGTGGAACAGGAAGTGGTAACCGGCATTGCCTATGCCAAGGATGAAGCACAGATCTCGCTGCGCCGCCTCGCCGACCGGCCGGGTGTTTCGGCAGCGATCTTCGGACCGCTTGCCGAAGCTCATATCAATGTCGATATGATCGTCCAGAACATTTCGGAAGACGGCTCGAAGACCGACATGACCTTCACCGTACCTTCCGGCGATGTCGACAAGGCGCTGAGGGTTCTCGGCGACAACAAGGAAAAGATCGGCTATGACGTGATTCAGTCGGAGTCGGGTCTCGTCAAGGTTTCGGTTATCGGCATCGGAATGCGCAGCCATGCGGGCGTTGCCGCATCCGCGTTCCGGGCGCTCGCCGACAAGGGCATCAACATCAAGGCGATCACCACGTCCGAGATCAAGATTTCCATCCTGATCGACGGACCTTACGCCGAATTGGCCGTTCGCACTTTGCATTCTACCTACGGTCTGGATAAGAGTTAAACGGGCAGGCATTTGATTTGGGAAACGCGGCCCGCGGCGCCACGTGTCTGAACAGGCGCGCAGACGTCGCTGTAATGACTAGAACTGCTGCATGACGTGTCCTTGAATCGACGCCGCTTCAGGGAGCATGCAGAGGCCGCGGCGTCCACACGGGCCCGACGTTTATTCTTATTCAGGAGACCCCACGCGATGAGAGACCTTTCCGCAGGTCCGCGCGTTCTCCTCAAGCGGTTGCGCGAGCTCATGGCGGAACCGCTCGAGCCGCAAGAGCGCCTTGACCGGATCGTGCGCCAGATAGCGCAGAACATGGTCGCGGAAGTGTGCTCGGTTTACGTGCTGCGCTCTGATGGCGTGCTGGAACTCTACGCGACCGAGGGCCTGAACAAGACGGCGGTGCACCTGGCCCAGTTGAAGATGGGGCAAGGTCTCGTCGGCACGATCGCCGCTTCGGCGCGGCCGCTCAACCTCTCCGATGCCCAGTCGCACCCGGCCTTCACCTATCTGCCGGAGACGGGCGAAGAGATCTATCATTCCTTCCTGGGCGTTCCGATTCTACGCACCGGCCGTGCGCTCGGGGTGCTGGTCGTGCAGAACAAGGCGCAGCGCAACTATCGCGAGGACGAGGTCGAGGCGCTGGAAACGACCGCCATGGTACTGGCCGAAATGGTCGCGACCGGCGAGCTCAAGAAGATCACCAAACCCGGGCTGGAACTCGATCTTTCGCGTCCGGTGACGATCGATGGCAATAGCTACGGCGAAGGCATCGGGCTCGGTTACGTCGTTCTGCATGAGCCGCGCATCGTCGTTACCAATCTGCTCAACGAAGACACGGAGCAGGAACTGCAGCGTCTTGCAGAGGCGCTCGGGTCACTGCGCATCTCGATCGACGACATGCTGTCGCGCCGCGACGTATCGATGGAGGGCGAGCACCGCGCGGTGCTCGAGACCTATCGCATGTTCGCCCATGACCGCGGTTGGGTGAGAAAACTCGAGGAGGCGATTCGCAACGGTCTGACGGCGGAAGCGGCGGTCGAGCGGGTGCAGAGCGAAACCAAGGCCCGCATGATACGCCTGACCGATCCCTATCTCAGGGAACGGATGCACGATTTCGACGATCTTGCGAACCGGCTGTTGCGGCAGCTTTCCGGTTACGGCGCCAAGCGTTCGGCTGCCGACTTCCCAAATGACGCAATTGTCGTAGCCCGTGCCATGGGCGCCGCGGAGCTACTCGACTATCCGCGAGAAAACGTGCGCGGTCTCGTGCTGGAAGAGGGCGCCGTCACCAGTCATGTGGTGATCGTCGCCCGGGCCATGGGCATTCCGGTCGTGGGACAGGCGGCAGGCGCAGTGGCGCTTGCGGAAAACCGAGATGCGATCATCGTCGACGGCGACGATGCGAAGGTGCATCTGCGGCCAATGGCGGACCTCCAGCGCGCATACGAGGAAAAGGTACGTTTCCGCGCGCGCAGACAGGCGCAGTTCCGTGCACTCAGGGACGTCGAACCGCTGACGAAGGACGGCAAGCGCATCACCTTGCAGATGAATGCCGGCCTGCTGGTCGACTTGCCCCATCTGAACGAAGCCGGTGCCGAAGGTATCGGGCTGTTCCGTACCGAGCTGCAATTCATGATCGCTTCGACCATGCCGAAAGCCGAGGAGCAGGAGGTCTTTTATCGCAATGTCTTGAAGCAGACAGGGACCAAGCCGGTGACCTTCCGGACCCTGGATATCGGCGGCGACAAGGTCGTCCCCTATTTCCGGGCAGCGGATGAGGAGAATCCGGCACTCGGCTGGCGCGCCATCAGGCTGTCGCTCGACCGGCCGGGCCTCCTGCGCACCCAGTTCAGGGCTATGCTCAAGGCGACGGCCGGCGCCGAGCTCAAGATGATGCTGCCGATGGTAACGGAAGTGACCGAGCTCAAGGCCGCGCGCGGACTTCTGCAAAAGGAGATCGAGCGTCAGTCGAAGCTCGGCGAACAATTGCCGCGCAAGCTGCAGTTCGGGGCGATGCTGGAAGTGCCCGCCCTGCTTTGGCAGCTCGACGAATTAATGGCCGAGGTCGATTTCGTTTCGGTCGGCTCAAACGATCTCTTCCAGTTCGCCATGGCTGTCGACCGCGGCAATGCCCGTGTTTCCGATCGCTTCGATGTTCTCGGCCGGCCGTTCCTGCGGATACTCCGGGAGATCGTGCGTGCTGGCGAACGCAACTGCACACCCGTGACCCTTTGCGGGGAAATGGCGAGCAAACCGCTTTCCGCCATGGCGCTGCTCGGACTTGGTTTCCGGTCGGTTTCGATGTCGCCGACGGCTGTCGGGCCGGTGAAGGCGATGCTTCTGGCGCTCGACGCCGGCAGGCTCAACGAACGCCTCGAGGCTGCGCTCGACGACGTCAAATCCGACGCGTCGATCCGCCAGCTCCTGGTCGATTTCGCTGCCGCGAACGGCATACCGGTTTAGATTGTAAAAAGAGCTCTCGTCTTGTCCCGGACCCGATCCGTGCGAGCCGTGTGCATTTGGAGTGAGATTTGGCAAAGCTTCCCGTTGAAAAGATGCGTGAGCTGGAGCGGCGGTTCGGCGAAATCGAGGCGCGCATGTCGGCCGGACCCTCGGCTGACGTCTACGTAAAGCTTGCCTCGGAATATTCCGAGTTGCAGCCGGTCGTATCGAAGATCCGCGCCTATGAAAAAGCGACTGCCGAGCTTGCCGACATCGGCGCAATGCTCGCAGACCGGGCGACGGACAAGGACATGCGCGACCTCGCGGAGCTGGAAAAGCCAGAGATCGAGGAGCGGGTCGAAGCGCTCGAGCAGGAAATCCAGATACTCCTCCTGCCGAAGGATGCGGCTGACGAAAAGAGCGCGATTCTCGAAATCCGCGCCGGGACGGGTGGCTCGGAAGCCGCCCTCTTTGCTGGCGATCTTTTCCGCATGTATGAGCGATATGCCGCAGGCAAGGGCTGGCGCGTCGAAGTGCTGTCGGCGAGCGAGGGCGAGGCCGGCGGCTACAAAGAAATCATCGCCACGGTATCCGGCCGCGGTGTGTTCTCACGGCTGAAATTCGAGTCCGGCGTCCACCGCGTGCAGCGTGTACCCGAGACGGAAGCCGGTGGCCGTATCCATACCTCGGCGGCGACCGTAGCAGTGTTACCGGAGGCCGAAGATATCGACATCGACATCCGGTCGGAGGACATCCGCGTCGACACGATGCGCTCCTCGGGCGCAGGCGGCCAGCACGTCAACACGACGGATTCGGCGGTGCGAATCACCCATCTTCCGACCGGTCTCGTCGTCACCAGTTCGGAAAAGTCGCAGCATCAGAACCGTGCCAAGGCCATGCAGGTGCTGCGCTCCCGGCTCTACGACATGGAGCGGCAGCGCGCCGACAGCGAACGTTCGGCCGACCGCAGGAACCAGGTAGGCTCCGGCGATCGTTCCGAGCGCATACGCACCTATAATTTCCCGCAGGGGCGCCTGACCGACCACCGCATCAATCTCACGATCTATAAGCTCGACCGGGTGATGGAGGGTGAGATCGACGAGATCGTGGATGCGCTTCTTGCCGACTATCAGGCGAGCCAGCTGGCGCTGCTCGGCGAAAAGCAGAACTGAGCGTCGATGCCCGAAACCCTCGACAACCTTCTTGCCGAGACCCGCGACCGGTTGAAGGCCGCCGGCATCGAATCGGCGGCACTCGATGCGCGGCACCTGGTCTCCGGCTTGCTCGAACTCGCACTTGCCGCGCTCGTGACGCGCGGGAGGGAGCCCGTCAGCGACGAGGATGCGGCGCGCATCCGTGCCGCGGTCGAGCGCCGGGCTGCGCACGAGCCAGTCTATAGGATCCTCGGTGAGCGGGAATTTTCCGGCCTGAAGCTCAAGCTCTCGAAGGAGACGCTGGAGCCGCGCCCGGACACCGAGACCATGGTCGAATGCCTAATTCCCCACGCCCGGCGGATCGCCTTGA
Source organism: Sinorhizobium medicae (assembly GCF_007827695.1). Classification (GTDB taxonomy): domain Bacteria; phylum Pseudomonadota; class Alphaproteobacteria; order Rhizobiales; family Rhizobiaceae; genus Sinorhizobium; species Sinorhizobium medicae. Next base: position 358,464 of record NZ_VITA01000007.1, read on the forward strand.
AAAAAGGGAGTTGCCGCATCGTCGACCTTGGAACGGGCACGGGTGCGATTTGTCTCGCGCTTCTCGATGCGGTACTTGACGCGCGCGGCCTCGGTACCGATATATCGGAGGACGCATTGGCGACGGCATGTGAAAATGCCCGCAGGAATGGCTTGGCGGGGCGCTTCGAAACGCTTCGGAGCAATTGGCTCGAGGCGGTGAATGGCCGGTTCGACATCATCGTCTCAAATCCGCCTTATATCCGGTCTAATGTCATTCCAGACCTTGAGCCGGAAGTGAAATTCCACGATCCGGCCGCCGCGCTTGATGGCGGAGAGGATGGGCTGAATGCCTATCGTGCCATCGCTTCCGACGCTGGTCGCCATCTTGAACCAGACGGCGTGATAGGCTTGGAAATCGGTTTCGACCAAAAGCAAGCGGTAACGGCGCTCTTCGAGGCGCATGGCTTTCATATGCTTTATGCCGCGAAGGACCTCGGCGGCAACGACCGGGTCCTGGTGTTCGAGCATGATCCTGCAGCGCCGCGCGTCTGACAAACGCGCAAACGTCGCGGCAGGGCATCGAGCTGCTGCATGTTTTGTCCTTCGATCGAGTACGAGCGAAGGAAACATGTAGTGAACGCAGCAGCAACCGTTGAAAAAATGCTGCACTCGCACTTCTCTTTTCTGGAAGAGCAAAGAAAGGGCTTGGAATCCCGAAGGAAGCGGGCTAGTTTCACCCCGCGCACTGGGCAGAAGGTCATGGACCAAATTCGTTCCAGTATGACCTGGCCACGGGGATTGCTCTCAAGAAAGAGTTGCTAGGGTTCGACAGTGCCTTGTGCGGGTAGCTGTTAATTTAACGTCGACCAGCGCCGAGATCGCGAAGAGGCGATCTGCCATGGCGCATGTTTTCTCGGGTGCGGACAGCCGGACCGAGAGCGGAACCATATGATCATCATTATCAAGAAAATTCAGGTGAATGGGCTATGAGGCCAGGACAGCAGAACAAGCGCGGCCGTGGGCGGAATAACAACAACAGCGGAAACAACAACAACAACAATCGCAAGGGATCCAATCCCTTGACGCGGACCTACGACAGCTCCGGCCCGGATGTGAAGATTCGTGGTACCGCACAGCATATTGCCGAGAAATATGCGGCTCTTGCTCGCGACGCGCAGAGCTCCGGCGACCGCGTGATCGCCGAGAACTACCTGCAGCATGCCGAGCATTACAACCGCATCATCGCGGCTGCGCAGGCTCAGATGCAGGACCGATTCCAGCGCGACGAGCGCCAGGACTATCAGGACCGTGACTCCGGCGATCGTGACTCTGCCGACCGCGATCAGGACGATATGGATCAGGGTTATGCAGACGAAGCGCCGGCCGCTCCACCAGCAGCAGCGGCTCCCGCCAGCGAACCTCAGCCGGTCATTGATGGTTCGGGCCCGCAGCCGGTGATCGAGGGCATGCCTGCCGAAGTGGCAATGGAAGAGGAAGCCCAGGGCTCTGCCGGTCGGTCGGCTTCCCGCCGGCGCAGTACGAGCCGGCCTCGCCGGCAACCGCGCCGCGCCGCTCAGGACGAGGCGGCCGGCGACGCGCAGCCCGCGACCGACGGCAGTACCCCGGCGCTCGCCACCTCGGAATAACCTTCCGCAGTCGATCTTCTCGAAGCCCAGCCCCGAATAGCGGCTGGGCTTTTCTGCATCGAGGGGAACTCCAGCGCGTCTGCCTGCCGCTCTTTAATTTTGAAGAACGCTGCCCCATATTCCGTTTCGAAGCCTTGCCTCGCACGCGAGAACGAGGCGGGGTTGCAGCGCGTCCAACGGATCGCGCGGCGACGTCGTACAGGGTTTGCCGAATGCGGGAGCCTGATCCTGAACCGCCGGCCAGTGCCACATTGATGGGCTCGTCGGGTTATGGAGGTTGAAGAAATGGATATCGAAAAATATTCGGAACGCGTGCGCGGGTTCCTGCAGTCGGCGCAGACCTATGCGCTGGCAGAAGGGCACCAGCAGTTCACGCCGGAGCACGTCCTCAAGGTCTTGCTCGACGACGACCAGGGCATGGCGGCCTCGCTCATCGAGCGCGCCGGCGGAAATGCGCGCGAGGCGAAAGTCGGTACCGCCGCAGCTTTGGCCAAGCTTCCGAAGGTGACCGGCGGCAATGGCTCGGTCTATCTGTCGCAGCCGCTCGCCAAGGTATTCACCGCAGCCGAGGACGCCGCAAAGAAGGCCGGCGACAGCTTCGTCACGGTCGAGCGCCTGCTTCTGGCATTGGCGATCGAAAGCTCGGCGGCGACGGCCTCGATTCTCTCCAAGGCCGGCGTTACGCCGACGAAGCTCAACCAGGTCATCAATGAAATTCGCAAGGGCCGCACCGCCGACAGCGCGAATGCCGAACAGGGCTTCGACTCGCTCAAGAAATATGCCCGCGATCTGACCGCCGAGGCGAGGGAAGGCAAGCTCGATCCGGTGATCGGCCGTGACGACGAGATCCGCCGCACGATCCAGGTGCTTTCGCGCCGAACGAAGAACAATCCTGTTCTGATCGGCGAGCCGGGCGTCGGCAAGACCGCGATCGCAGAAGGCCTGGCACTCAGGATCGTCAACGGCGATGTCCCCGAAAGCCTGAAGGACAAGAGGCTGATGGCGCTCGACATGGGCGCTTTGATCGCCGGTGCAAAGTTCCGCGGTGAGTTCGAAGAGCGGCTCAAGGCCGTGCTGAACGAAGTGCGCTCGGAGGGGGGAGAGATCATCCTCTTCATCGACGAGATGCATACGCTGGTCGGTGCCGGCAAGGCTGAGGGCGCCATGGATGCATCGAACCTCCTGAAGCCCGCGCTTGCCCGCGGCGAGCTGCACTGCGTCGGCGCGACGACTCTCGACGAATACCGAAAGCATGTCGAGAAGGACGCAGCCCTTGCCCGGCGGTTTCAGCCGGTGATGGTCGAGGAGCCGACGGTCGAAGATACGATCTCGATCCTGCGCGGCTTGAAGGAGAAATACGAGCAGCACCACAAGGTGCGGATCTCCGACTCCGCGCTGGTTGCGGCTGCCGCACTTTCCAACCGCTACATCACGGATCGTTTCCTTCCGGACAAGGCTATCGACCTCATGGACGAGGCAGCCTCACGTCTGAGGATGCAGGTCGACTCCAAACCGGAGGAACTCGACGAGCTGGACCGGCGCGTCATTCAGCTCAAGATCGAACGCGAAGCCTTGAAGAAGGAGACCGACGTATCCTCCAGGGATCGCCTTTCCAAGCTCGAACTCGACCTGTCCTCGCTCGAAGAACAGGCGGCGGCATTGACGGCACGCTGGCAGGCGGAGAAGCAGAAGCTCGGCCGGGCGGCAGACCTCAAGAAGCAGCTCGACGAAGCACGCAACGAACTGCAGATCGCGCAGCGCAAGGGTGAATTCCAGCGGGCAGGCGAACTCGCCTACGGCGTGATCCCAAACCTCGAAAAGGAACTTACCGAGGCGGAAAGCCAGGATGGCGCCAGCGCCAACCCGATGGTGCAGGAGGTCGTGACCCCAGACAATATTGCTCATATCGTCTCGCGTTGGACCGGCATTCCGGTCGACAAGATGCTGGAAGGCGAGCGCGACAAGCTGCTCAGGATGGAAGACGAGCTGGCTAAATGGGTCGTCGGTCAGGGCGACGCCGTGCAGGCGGTTTCGCGGGCGGTTCGCCGTTCGCGCGCAGGGCTACAGGATCCGAACCGGCCGATCGGCTCGTTTATTTTCCTAGGCCCGACGGGCGTCGGCAAGACGGAGCTGACCAAGGCGCTTGCCCGGTTCCTCTTCGACGACGAGACCGCGCTTATGCGGATCGACATGTCGGAATATATGGAGAAGCACTCGGTAGCCCGCCTGATCGGCGCGCCTCCCGGCTATGTCGGCTATGAGGAGGGTGGGGCGCTGACGGAATCCGTTCGTCGCCGGCCCTATCAGGTCGTGCTCTTCGACGAGATCGAGAAGGCGCATCCGGATGTCTTCAACGTGCTTCTGCAGGTGCTTGACGATGGACGTCTGACCGATGGTCAGGGGCGCACCGTCGACTTCAAGAACACGATGATCATCATGACCTCGAACCTCGGTGCGGAATACCTGACCGCACTCGGTGAAAACGAGGACAGCGATGCTGTTCGCGATCAGGTCATGGAGGTGGTGCGCGCGGCTTTCCGTCCGGAATTCCTGAATCGCGTCGACGAGATCATCCTGTTCCACCGGCTGCGTCGCTCGGAGATGGGCGCGATCGTCGACATACAGCTTGAAAGGCTGCGCAAGCTCCTGGCGGATCGCAAGATCACGCTCGAGCTTGAGGACGATGCACGCGTTTTCCTGGCGGAAAGGGGCTACGATCCTGCTTACGGCGCACGCCCCCTGAAACGGGCGATTCAGAAATATGTCCAGGATCCGCTGGCCGAGAAGGTACTGCAGGGCGAGTTCCCGGACGGGTCGGTGATCAAAGTCGTTACCGGTTCCGACCGCCTCAACTTCGAGCGCGGAGCCGGGACGGACAAAGAAGCCGCGTAAACTGCGCATTTCGACATGAGGGCCGCCCTGCAGGGCGGCCCATTTTTGTACGAGCCCGCCATGCCGTTACTGGGCGCCTACTTGCTTGCGACTTCGTTCGCATCGTCGCCGAGAAGCTCGTCGATGCGTTCGCGTTCCTTTTCGAATTGCGCCAAGGCTTCTCCGGCAAGCGATTTGCCGCCCGGCAGCCGAATGCGCAAGGGGTCCACCTTGTTGCCATTGACGATCAGTTCGTAATGGAGGTGTGGACCGGTCGAAAGGCCGGTCGTGCCGACCCAGCCGATCACCTGGCCCTGGACCACCTTTGCCCCCGGCTTGACGCTTTTGGCAATTGCGCTTTGGTGGTTATAGGACGAGACGTAGCCGTTGGCGTGGCGGATGAGGGTCTGGTTGCCATAGCCGCCGGAATCCCAGCCGGCCTTCTGCACGACGCCATTGCCGGCGGCGATGATCGGCGTGCCGCGCGGGGCTGACCAATCGACGCCCGTGTGCATGCGTGAGAAGCCGAGAATCGGGTGGCGACGCATTCCGAAGCCGGAGCGGAAACGACCGTTCGGAACGGGGTTGCGAAGCAGGAACTGGCGGATGCTCTTGCCGTCCTTGTCGAAATAGTCGATCGAATTATCGTCCGGATCCTGGAAGCGATAGAACCGTGTCTCGGCGTCGCCGAATTTGGCATTGACGTAGAGCAGTTCAGAATCTTCCGTTGCCCGGCCGCTTTCATCGGTAACGGAGAAAAAGGCTTCGAGCGAATCCGCCGGCTTCAGTTGGGCCTGGAAATCGACGTTGCTCGCCAAGAGCTTGACGACGAGCGCGATCATATCGGCGTTCATTCCGTAGGATAGGGCTGCACGATAGATTCCGTCATAAACCCGAGGCAGGTCGTGGCTGCTTGAGATCACCGGCCTGCCGGTGTCGTCGAAGGCAGCGGCTACCGCTTCGAGCTTCGGGGGCTCGGCGCCGGGAACGAAACGGCCGCGGTCGTCCACCGCCATGGTCAGGACGTGCCGGCTGTTCGAATAGATCGTCGCGCGGACGATCTTTGCTTCCTCGCCCTTTTGAATAATGCCAATGCGTAGCACGTCGCCGGGGCCAAGATTCTTGGCGCCGAGCGCTTCGCCGAGATAGCCGGCTGCGTCCTCGGCCTGGGCTTCGGCATAGCCGGCATTGGTCATCACCTTCGCAATGGGCAGTGCGCGGCGTACCGGTATGATGTCGTCGGCGTATTCGGTGCTTTGCTTGGTGATGTTCTCATAGGAGGAGACGCTCATATTCTCCTCGACGACGCGCGCGGCAAGGCCCTGCATCAGGTCGAGATTGTCGGCGTCGGACGCAAAGCGCTGGGGGTCGACATAGAAGAGCGAGGCGACCTGGGTGCTGCCCTCGGTCAGCACCGAACCGTTGGTGCGGACATTCTCCTCCACCTCGTCGAGCGACATCGACGGTCCGACTTTGAAGCCGCCGCCATCGAGCGGAAAGTCAACGGTCTTCAGCGCAACCTCGGACTCGACGTCCGAGCCGTAGATCGTGCCGGTCTTTGCCGGCGCCGCCTCGGCGTCCGCCTCATCCGTGGAGAAGATGGCCAGCGGGTCGAAGTCGGGATAGGACTCGGACGTCTGGTGGTTGGCCGCAAGCGCCATTTTCACGTGCACGAAAGGCTGACGGCGCACCACCTCTTTTTCGCCGTCATGGATCATTGTCGAGACTTCCATCACGGTCTTGTCGGCCGGCTTGGCGACGATGTTGGGTGAAAGGACGCGGTCTCCACGTTTGGCGGCGCCAGCGGGCGCGGAGGGGGCGAGCGCGGCGAAGGCTTCCGCCGGGATCGCCAGTTGCTGACGGCCGTCGAGGGCGGCAAAGAGCGCGACGCCCATAAGAAGGCTCGATGTGATACCGGTCAAGAACGTGCCCGAGAGCCAGCGCAGCGAAATCTCGCGCCGATCCGGCGCCCGACGGCCGTCCGCAAGGATCGGCGGGTGGTCGCCAAGCGAACGAAGCATGTTCTTATCGCTGCTCATGCAGGCTGGAGGCCCCCTAGAATGCTCTTTCCGTATACTTATCGCCGATACGTTGCGCGAAGGTGTGCATCTTCCGTGCACGGAAGTCAAATCACGGCGCAGGGGAGGGCCCCAACGCCGCGGCTCCGAAACGAAGCAGCGAGTGATCTCGCTTAGATCGTTCCATTGTGAAGAAGTGAAGGCGAAATTGTGTATCCACAGCCCGAGAGATTCCCTCGGAAAAGAATCTGCGACCCGCAAAAGCTTGCTCTCCGGGGGTTTGTCAGAAAACTGTCATTTTTTTTGAAGAACCCTGTTGACGTGCCGGAGTGGGTGGGTCTATAAGCCCGATCACTGACGAGGGCGGCGGCGCTGCTGGCGACGATGCCTTTCGCTCTAGGGTTTCCTTGATTGGCGGATGCTGATTTTG
>NZ_VITA01000008.1 GCF_007827695.1 Sinorhizobium medicae
TGAGGAGACCGAGGTGACGCGCGGGCTGGTCGGTCGCTATGTCGAGACCTACGCCTATGCCGACGGCCGGCTCGATGTGCGGTGGAAAGGCCATTGCCTGCCCTACCGGGTATTCGACAAGGACCAGCGGGTGACGCATGCGGCGATCACCGAGAACAAGCGGCTCGGTGATGTCCTGGCCTACATCAAGGCGCGCCAGGACGAGCGGCCGGCGCCGAAGGTGAAGACCAACAGCGAGAAGATCGGCTACCGACCGCGTGGCCGCAAGCCGGGCAAGCGGACGGATTTCACCAACGATCCAGCGGTCATTGCCCGACGGCGACAAGCGCTCTCTGAGCTCGATGCGGCGGAATGACTGGCTGCTGCAACTGTCAAAGCTAAAGCCGAAGGGGTGCCCTTCACCCGCCCCCTCCCTTCCCTTGCAACCCGGCCCAGCCGGTCCGGTCGGGGGCTTGGCTCAGTGCCAGTGGGGATGTCGCGTGTCGCATTTCTAAATGGTTGGTGAGGCACCCAAAGTGACATTTCAACTTTGCCCAACGGCGGACAGTTCAACATGGCCGCCACACTCCATGTAGCCGGGTGGGTTCAAGGATGAAGTGCGACATTCCAATAAAAACAAAGGCTTCGCCTTGGAGATTTTTGGATGTCGCTTTGCTATTTGCAATTCACCCTTCTCGATCGCCGACGCGCTCATCAGCTTCTCGAACGTAATCGCCGCTGTATTCAGGAAAACTCGGCAGCATGAAAGGTATTGCGCTTCAGCTCACGATAGAGCGTAGATCGCCAACGAGCTGATTTCATTGCCCATTCCAAGGGCGGGACGACGATTTTATCCCAGCTCGGGTGCTTGATCCGAGTGATCGTCAAGCGCGCGTCTGATATTATACGACCGTATAACAATACACTTGCGTCGCGGAAGGTTCACGATATTTTGGCGGCCACCCCACGGCCGCGCCCATGCTGCGGTCCGCAACTCCTTTCAGGATGGCAGGACATGTCCCGAGATCCCCGCTTCGATATTCTCTTCGAGCCCGTCAAGATTGGCCCCGTCACGGCACGCAACCGTTTCTATCAGGTGCCCCACTGTTCCGGCATGGGCTACCGCTACCCCAATGCGGAAGCCCATCTGCGCGGCATGAAGGCGGAAGGCGGTTGGGCCGTCGTCTCCACCCAGGAAGCGGAGATTCATCCGACATCGGACCTGACACCGGCCAACGAAGCTCGACTCTGGGACGACGGCGACCTGCCGGCGCTCAACGCCGTTACGGAGCGCATCCACGCCCATGGGAGTCTTGCCGCCATACAGCTCGTGCATAACGGCCTGCACGTCGCCAACCGCTTCAGCCGGATGATCCCACTGGCGCCCTCACATGCAATTAGCGACAGCCTCGACCCGGTCCAGGCGCGCGCAATGGACAAGACCGACATCGCCGACATGCGCGGCTGGTATCGCAGTGCCGCATTACGCGCAAAAAGGGCCGGATTCGACATCGTCTATCTCTATGCCGGCCACGACATGAGCGTGTTGCAGCACTTCCTCTCCCGCCGCCACAACGACCGCAGCGACGAATATGGCGGCTCCTTCGAAAACCGGCTCCGTCTGTTCCGGGAGATTCTGGATGACGTGCGCGAGGCGATCGGCGACAGCTGCGCGCTTGCCGTGCGCCTTGCCGTCGACGAGCTCATGGGTCCCTCCGGCATCACCTGTGAAGGGGAAGGAAAAGACATCATCTCGGCGCTCGCAGAGTTCCCCGATCTCTGGGACGTCAACCTGTCCGGCTGGTCGAACGACAGCCAGACGGCCCGCTTCTCCGAGGAAGGCTACCAGGAGCCGTATATACGCTTCGTCAAATCCGTCACGACCAAGCCGGTGGTCGGCGTCGGCCGCTATACATCACCGGACAGTATGGTTCGGGTTGTCAAGCAGGGCATCGTCGACTTCATCGGCGCCGCGCGCCCGTCGATTGCCGATCCCTACCTGCCGAAGAAGATCGAGGAAGGCCGCATCGATGACATCCGCGAATGCATCGGCTGCAACATCTGCACCTCCGGCGACAACACGAATGTGCCGATGCGCTGCACACAGAACCCGACGATCGGCGAGGAATGGCGTAAGAGCTGGCATCCGGAAACCATCGCAATCTCCGTCGCTCCCGAACCTGCCCTCATCATCGGTGGCGGTCCGGCAGGTCTCGAAGCGGCACGGGCGCTTGCCCAGCGCGGCGTCGATGTCGTGCTGGCGGAAGGCAGCGGCGAATGGGGCGGTCGCGTTGCGCGCGAGTGTCGCTTGCCCGGCCTTTCGACCTGGGGCCGCGTGCGCGACTGGCGTATCGGCCAACTCAGCACCCGCGTCAACGCCGGACTTTACCTGCACAGCCGCCTCTCCGCCTCCGATGTGCTGCAATATGGTATTCCCCATGTAGCGATCGCGACTGGCGCGCGCTGGCGCATCGACGGCGTCGGCCGGACACACAGAGTACCACTCGAGTTTCTCTCGCAAGGCACCCTCGTCTCTCCCGACACCATCCTTTCCGATGGGCCGCAGGCGGTGCCGGCCGGTGGACCTGTCATCGTCTTCGACGACGATTGCTTTTATATGGGCAGCGTGCTCGCCGAACTGCTCGCCAAGGCCGGCCGCATGGTCACCTTCATCACGCCGGAATCCCAGGTCTCCCCCTGGAGCAAAAACACGCTGGAACAGGAACGTGTTCAAAAGCGCCTCATCGAACTCGGGGTCGAGATCGTCACGGCCATGGCTCTTGCCGGACGCACGAAAGATCAGCTGGAACTGTCGTGCGTCTACAGCGGCAGGACCCGTCCGGTCGATTGCGCCACCCTCGTCCCGGTCACTGCCCGCCTGCCCTACGAAACTCTGTGGCTGGAGCTCAAGGCACGCGAAGAAGAGTGGGCTGACGCCGGCGTCAAAACCGTGACCCGCCTCGGCGACTGTCTCGCGCCCGGCCTGATCGCCGCCGCGGTCTATTCCGGCCATCAATATGCGCGAAACTTTCAGGAACAGGTCGATAGAGATCAGGTTCCATTCATGCGGGAAGATGTTGCAAGACTATATAATCTTCGCTCGGCGTAGAACCGGGGGCCTTAAGTCAGCGCGCAAGCAGGTCCCCTACCCTCTGTGCCCATCGTTGCACTTTGGACCAGACGCGGGCGGGAACGCATCTCGCTCTAATGCACGGCCGTGCTCACCATCGGGTACGGGTTCACGGCCCTGAATTGCGAAATCATTGCGGCTGCCTGTTCCAGGACGCGCTCGGCCGCATCCAGTTGATCGCGCGCCAATTCGTCGGCATGGACGAGAATTGCCTCCGCCATATTGCTCGACAGTGCTGCATAGCGGCCGTCGCCACCGGCAAAGGCTTCGCGAGCCGTGCCTTCAAGCACCTTGGCGACGTTGGCGAAAATCTCCTCGCGTTCTTCGACGCTGAGGTTCCGGATCGACTTTCTTTCTGCTTCCATTTGGTCACCCACTCTAAACCAGACATTGTGACGAGCCGAGCGTTCCAAGCCTCGGCTGCCGGTAGCAGCTAAGAAGCCATAATCTGTCTTTCAAGGTCAGTGGACGTGGAATTCGCCATCGAGCTGCCGCCACTCGCTCGGGCCGATCAGGCTCTTGTGGGTGAAGCGCACAGAGTGGAGCGGCCCGTCCAGATTGGCCTGCCAGAAGTCGAGAAATCTGCGCATCTGGGGGAATTCCGGGGCGACGTCGTAGTCCTGCCATACATAGGTCTGCAGGACGGATTCGAAGTCGGGAATGCGGTAAAGAATGTGCGCCGTTGTCAGGCCATAGCCGTTGAGCTGACGCTCGAAATCCGATGAAAATCGCATGCTAGATCTCCGTCATGTGGTCTGCCGATCGCCGCTGGTCATGTCGGCTCCGGCCTACCCTAACGCCAATGCGAATTTCTTGTTCCTTTCCAGCCTGTTAGCAGCCAGACAGAAGCGCTGCTATTTTTTTTCGAGGACCTCTTGAAATCAGTTTCCGGCCCAACCAGATCATCCCGCGCGAAGTGCTCAAGCGAGGCTTCGCACCCGCCTGGATTGGTCATCCGGTCCGGGTCGGGGAGCTAGATCATCAATGTTTGTCCACGGAGGAAAACATGGCGTTCCGACCGCTTCATGATCGTATTCTCGTCCGACGCGTCGAGTCCGAAGAAAAGACCAAAGGCGGCATCATCATTCCCGACACTGCCAAGGAGAAACCCCAGGAGGGCGAAGTCATCGCTGTGGGTCCTGGAGCGCGCAACGAGCAGGGCCAGGTCCAGCCGCTCGATGTCAAGGCTGGTGATCGCATTCTGTTCGGCAAATGGTCCGGCACGGAGATCAAGATCCACGGCGAGGACCTGCTGATCATGAAGGAAAGCGATGTCATGGGTATCATCGAGGCGCAGCCTGCCGAGCAGATCGCCGCCTGATGATGCGATACACAGTCAAAAAGCTGCCTGTTGAGGAGTGAAGAAATGGCTGCGAAAGAAGTCAAATTTCAAGCCGACGCGCGCGAGCGCATGCTGCGAGGTGTCGATGTACTTGCCAATGCCGTAAAGGTAACCCTTGGCCCGAAGGGCCGCAACGTCGTCATCGACAAATCCTTCGGTGCGCCGCGGATCACTAAGGACGGCGTGTCCGTCGCCAAGGAAATCGAACTTGAGGACAAGTTCGAGAATATGGGCGCGCAAATGCTGCGCGAAGTTGCATCCAAGACCAACGATCTGGCGGGAGACGGAACGACGACCGCCACGGTACTCGCTCAGGCGATCGTTCGGGAAGGCGCCAAGGCCATTGCCTCAGGCATGAACCCGATGGACCTGAAGCGCGGCATCGATCTCGCAGTCGATGCGGTCGTGAAAGAATTGAAGAGCAACGCCCGGAAAATCTCCCAGAATTCCGAGATTGCCCAGGTTGGCACCATTTCCGCCAATGGCGATACCGAGATCGGGCGTTATCTCGCCGAGGCGATGGAGAAAGTCGGCAATGAAGGGGTGATCACGGTTGAGGAAGCCAAGACGTCCGATACGGAGCTCGAGGTCGTCGAGGGCATGCAGTTCGACCGCGGCTATCTCTCGCCTTACTTCGTCACCAATCAGGACAAGATGCGGGTGGAGCTGGAGGATCCCTATATCCTCATCCACGAGAAGAAGCTTTCCAATCTGCAGTCGATACTGCCGGTGCTTGAAGCCGTGGTCCAATCCGGCAAGCCGCTGCTCATCATCGCCGAGGACGTCGAAGGAGAGGCGCTCGCCACCCTCGTCGTCAACAAGCTGCGTGGCGGCCTCAAGGTTGCTGCCGTCAAGGCTCCCGGCTTCGGCGACCGCCGCAAGGCCATGTTGGAAGACATTGCCATCCTGACCGGCGGAACCGTGGTTTCGGAAGACCTTGGCATCATGCTGGAAAACGTCACGCTCGAAATGCTCGGCCGGGCCAAGAAGGTCTCCATCGAGAAGGAGAACACGACCATCATCGATGGCGCAGGTTCGAAAACCGAGATCGAGGGGCGGACCGCACAAATCCGCGCGCAGATCGAAGAAACCACCTCGGACTATGACCGCGAGAAGCTGCAAGAACGTCTTGCCAAGCTCGCTGGCGGCGTTGCAGTCATCCGAGTGGGCGGCTCGACTGAAGTCGAGGTGAAGGAGAAGAAGGACCGCGTGGACGACGCCCTGCATGCGACCCGCGCGGCAGTCGAGGAAGGCATCCTGCCCGGCGGCGGCATCGCGCTCCTGCGGGCCGTCAATGCTCTTGACGGTCTCAAGACCGCCAACGACGATCAGCGCGTGGGAATCGAGATCGTGCGCCGCGCGATTGAAGCTCCCGTCCGCCAGATTGCCGAAAATGCCGGAGCGGAAGGCTCGATCATCGTCGGCAAGCTGCGCGAGAAGGTCGAGTTCTCCTATGGCTGGAACGCCCAGACCAATGAATATGGTGACCTCTACACCATGGGCGTGATCGACCCGGTTAAAGTCGTCCGCACGGCGCTTCAGGATGCCGCGTCGGTGGCCGGTCTTCTCGTCACGACTGAAGCCATGATCGCCGAGAAGCCCAAGAAGGAATCGACGCCGGCGCTTCCGGCCGGCGGCGGCATGGACTTTTAAGCGATCGACCCTGGACCCGCCCTGCCCCAGGGGCGGGTCTCCCCCCGTTCAGTTCGAGGAGGGAACCCGACTCACGGCTTGGGGTTTGTCTCCTGATTCCGGAAGGCGGCCTCTCCCGCGTCGGACACTTCGACCCACTTCTTGTCCGGCTCGGCGTCCTTCACATAGCTGTCGTGCCAATTCCACCACTTGTAGGCCGGCGTCTGGGGGTAGCCCTCCGGCGACTCTTCCCATACCTCCTGACGCCCTAGCGGAGTGATATCGAGGTAATTCCACGTGCTTCCCATCTGCTCATCGCCGCGATTGTTGACGAAGTAGGTACGGAACACGCGATCGCCGTCGCGATAGAACACATTCGTTCCATGCCACTCATCCACGCCGAAGTCGGCATCGAAGCCGTCTGTAAGCGTGAACCACGGCATCTTCCAGCCCATCTGTGCCTTCAGCCGTGCTATTTCCGACTGCGGCGCACGCGAGACGAAGACGAGGGTAGTGTCCCGGGCGTTCAGATGCGCAACATGCGCCACCTGGTCGGCCACCATCGAGCAACCTCGGCACGCGTGGTCCGGCCAGCCGAACACGCCCGGCTCGAAGAAGGCACGGTAGACGATCAGCTGACGACGACCTTCGAACAGGTCGACAAGACTGACCGGCCCCGCGGGGCCTTCAAAGGTATACTCTTTCTCCACCGCCATCCATGGCATCCGACGGCGTTCGGCAGCCAAGGCATCTCGGGCACGCGTGAGCGCTTTTTCCTTTAGCAGCAGTTCTTGGCGGGCGGCCTCCCACGCCTGGGGCGGAATGACGGGTGGCATATGCATTGATCTTGCCATGGCTTGACACCTCCGGTTTGCGCGCGCTGCCGCGCCTCATTTGGCGCGTCCCAATCGCTGCTCGTTTACTGGCTTGTTTCTGTCTTGAGCCAGTCTGGCATCGGAAAGCCGTCTGTGAGAGTAACAAATTTGACGGCATTCCGCCGGAGGCGGTTCCGTCGGATATCGCACGTGCGCATCCACGAACGCGTGAGCTATTTGTATACGCGCCTTGACTGCTTGCGGTGCGGTCAGATGTCTCGAACGATCGTGAAATAGGCATCCGTGCCTACCTGACCGCCCTTGAACGCGATTTCGAGTGTCCTGGTGCCGGCCTCCGTGGAAGCCGTACAAAGCGGTGATCCGGGACAGCCAGGCAGCGGAACCAGCAGCTCCAGCGCCTGGATTGCCAGCCGCCGAATCGCGTGACTGGAGGTATCGCCGCCGGCAACCACCGCGCGGCGCAAGCCATGGCGCCCGACAATCTCGGCAAGGATTCGACCGAGCCCTGAGCCGATGGCATGGCCGCTTTCCGCCGCGCCGCCGTAATCCGCCTGGCCGATCGCCGTGTAGAACAGCGGGCTTTTCCCGCTGGCGAGCACATCACCCGCGGTCACCAGCGCATTCGCGACGGTCGATTCCTGGTCTTCAACCAGGCTGCGGGGGTCGACGTGAATGCCTTCGAAGCCGTTTTGCATCGCATGGCGGATCTGCCGTTCGGTGGTAGGCGAGCAACTGCCTGAAACAACCGCGATCGGTCCACGGCTTCCCGGCGGAGAAATATTGCGGGGCACTCCCGCAAGCGGCGTTCCGGCCGCTTCCGCCACGAGCGCATATTCCACTCCCGAGGAGCCGACGATGAACGGCGAAACGTCGCGCGAGGCCCAGATGAGTTGTCCGGCCCGGACCTTGCTCTCTTCGTCCAGCACATCTACGAGCGCCACGGGATTCCGCACTGCAACGGCTTTCAGCTCTTCGATTGCGGTTTGGCTCTTCAACTGCACGAAATCGACGAGTCCTACCGTTTTCCTCGTCTGGCGCATCAGGTGCTGCCGCAGGTCAGCCTCGTCCGCCGGCGTCACCGGATGGCGGGCCATGACGGGATGCCGGTCGATCCGGAAGATGTCCGGCCCGAAATGCGCAAACAGATGTCCGAAGGCCGTATAGCGCTTCAACTCCGGCGCGCCGACGACCAGAAGGGTCGAAGCCTGATCGAAGACCGCCGCGCCGATATCGAGAGCGCGGCCGATGCTTCCGGCTTTGGGACTGGAATCGAACGTCGAGCAAACCTTGTAATGGCAAAGGACGGACCCTGACTGCTTCATCCACTCGAAGACAGGCGGCAGGTTCCTGTCCATCCATTCGGGCGTTTCGCTGCGGCTGGTTCCTGCGATCCCAATCGCCTGCCGGTCGGAGAAGCGCGCCGCTAATTCTTCACCTGGAATGTCGGTGAAAAGCACGGTCGGGCAGCCGCGCGTGGCGAGCGCCTCCATCACGTCCGTGGAACCAGTGAGGTCGTCGCCATAATAGGTCAGCAGAGGCTTGCTCATCCGCGCGCCTTCACGTCGAACTCGTAAATCCCATATGCTTCGATGACAACCGGGAGCGCTTCGTCGGCACTTGCCCCGTCAAGCACGACTTCGAGGCGTTCCGGCGAAATATTCGCAACCAGAACGGTGTTTCCGCCGCAAAGCGCCAGGACCCGAACCGGGTCGGAACTTTCGACCAGACGAGCCCGCGTTCCGGCAAACCGGGACAGGCGGCATGCCGCCCTGAACGCCGGATAGCGAATTCCCTCACCGACGACGCCGAACGGTCCCGCCAGCGAACCGAGCGTTAGGACGTCGAGACCCGCACTAGCGACGGCCGCCGCATAGCCGACCATCCAGGCAGCGGCGAAAGCCGTCGTCTGGCGGGGATCGTGGGCCGTCATGGTCATCCGTTCCCCGTTCGAATTGGGATTCAGCGCAGCCCCGTAGGGGTTGCTGCGCATGCCGATCGAGGACGGGCCGATACGATAGGGCAGCCGTTCCGCAAAATCGCGAACGGAGCGGGTGACGAAAGGCAGAGCCTCGAGTGTTTCCATGACACTGCGATCGTCCGCGGCGTGCACGAGGGGCGAGGTCGTGTGGGTGATGAAATCCAGCAAATGGACCGGGGGACGCTTGCGGTTCAATTCGGTGAAATAGCTGAACATGCCACCACCGAGCGGCAGACCTGGGAAGGCCTTTCGCGCCGCCGCGTAAACCTCGTCCAGTGGCGGGCATTCCGGCCAGGCACTGCCGGGCGGCGTCGATTTGAGATCCGGCGCCGGACTGACGGCAATCGCAGAAAGGACCAGGCCGGCCCTTTCAACCGCGGCAGCCGCCTCGCGCATCTCAGCATCCGGCGCCTGCCTGCATGGCAGCACCAATTCCAGTGTGGCCGCGGCGCGATAGACGGACAATAGCTTCGCATAGGCCTCCAGCGCCGTCGAATCATGACCCGCAAGCGGGTTGAAATTCAGCACAAGATGCTGGGGGGCGATTTCGCGTAAGGCGTCCAGGGACGCGAATGTCGACGGAAGGTCCTCGGGACGGATGCCGAGACCGAAAGCCGGGACCCGGCCAGCCTCCGGTCCAAGCGACAGGCGAACCGGCGCGCTGCGTTCCGCGGCACAGATCACGGCCGCCGGCCGCCCGGAAAAGGTCAGGGTAATGGCCTGCCTGTTGGCGGCACCCGCCGGCACTACATAGGGCCAAGGGAGCGCAAGCGGCCGGACATAGGTCTTGTAGGACGCATCGGTCCAGTTCCGCTGGTCCTCCATCTCGAATGTGTCGCCTTCCATGCGGCACTCGACGCTGGCGCCGGGAGCGATGGCATGCGTGATCGCACGCATATCCAGAAAAGGCTGTGACGGTTCGATCAAATCGGGGAAACGCGACTCGCGGACCGTGCCGTCCGTATGTTCCACCGTCGCTGGCTGTCCGGCAACGCCGACGATCGGGTGCAGAATCGTAAAACCACAGCGATTCGTTCCGAAGTCGGCATCCGCTACGGCATCGGCTTCAAAGACGAGCTTGCCTCCGGAACTGCCGGCTATCCGGACGCTGATCGCCAGCCGCGCACCCGCCGTGGAGACCGCTTCCGCTTGGTAGGATACGACGAAACTGTCGCCTTGCTCATCGACATCCAGTCCGGAGATCCGCAGTGGATAATTGCCCCAGTTCTCGTCACGCACGAGATATGCGATGGCGCGGATCGCTTCGTGACCGTGCCATCGGATCGTTCGCAAGTTGCCCGCCACCAATTCTGCGGAAAGCGGGCCGGCTGTAAGAATTCGCTCAGGAGCACGTACCTGATTTGCGGCAATTTCGGTCATGCCACCCCATCCATCGCACTCGATGTCATTTGGACCTCCTCCAGCCGTCTTGCTCATTCGAGTAACCGAACTGGTATGATGAGTCAATGATCGTACCTTAGGCGCGTTCTCGACTCATTCCAGTCCTCGTGACGCAATTGCACTGACCGTGTCCTTCGGTGTAAAAATCCAACAGCTTAGAGCGAGCTTATCCCGCTCTAAACCGACGACATTCACGAATTAGGTCGATCCGACCAACATGTCATGACCCTCTAGGAGACGCAGCATGGACCGATACACGGGCGGTTGCCTGTGCGGGAAAGTCCGGATCGTGGCGATAGGCCCCCCGTACCGGGTCGGCATTTGCCACTGTCTCGACTGCCGCAAGCATCATGGCGCCCTTTTTCACGCTTCCGCGATATTCCCTCAGGATGCGGTGACGATCGACGGCGAAACACGCGGCTATGCCAATCGGTTTTTCTGTCCCCGCTGCGGTTCGCCCGTTTTCGGGCGCTCCGGCGATGAAATCGAAGTGAACCTCGGATCCCTTGACGCCCCAGATCAGTTGAGACCGACCTACGAACTCTGGACTGCGCGTCGCGAGTCCTGGTTGCCGCCGTTTCCGCTCTCGAAACTATATGAAGGCGATCGAACCGACACGAGTCGTTTCGAGGAGTAGGCCGCCGAAAGGAGCGGTGGGAGCGCGCGCCGGCGCGTCACTCTGGCAAACCGGCCCCGCGATAGCCGAGGACGAAATGCTCGAGTGTTGCCGCATCGCGGAATGGCTCCGTCGCAGCCCAGTGGCGGATTGTGAAATGCGGATTGCCGACGAGGAATAGCTCGACCTCGGCCCGCGCTTCGTCGAGCCGGCCGAGTTGAGCAAGGCTTGCCGCCAGGAAACGGCGTGAACTTGTACGATAAGTCTCGTCCCTGCGCAGCGTCTCGACAGCGGCCTCGTATTCGCCGGCCGCGTATTGTGCCTGACCGAGCGTCAGATAGTACCAACTCGCCGGAAAAGGGTTCAGCCGGAACGCCCTGCGGATGTGATCGAGGCCTTCCTCGACCTGACCCGCCAGAACGGTGATGTCGGATAGAGCCGCCCAGGCGTCTGCCTCGTTCGGGTCGAGTTCGACCGCTTTGGCGAATTCCGCGTCCGCTTCGGTAAACCTTTGGTCATAGGCAAGAAGGTAAGCCAGGACCCAGCGACAGCCGGCATCGCCGGGGTCGATTGCAACGGCCTTGCGCGCCAGTTCCAAAGCGATGCCACGCGAAGACACGGTCGGTCCGCCGGAATGTACCAATCCCATCCAGTGGTTTATGGCAAGCCAGCGATAGGCCTCGGCATATTCCGGATCGAGCGAAACCGCGCGCGTCAGCATCAGATGCGCCTCCCGCGCCGTCTGAGGCGAATCATCCATCAGCTTGCGTGCTCTGACGCAAAGATCGTAAGCCTCGACATTTTTTGGCCGGTTGCGCGGCGTTGGCGCGCGCAGCCGGCCAAGCAGTGCTTTCACGATCTTGCCGGTGACCTCGTCCTGTACAGAAAAGATATCATCCAGGCTGCGGTCGTAGCGCTCGGCCCATAGATGCTCCCCACTCATCGCGTCGACCAGCTGGGCGTTGATGCGTGCGCGGCCCGCGGCGCGCCTTGCGCTGCCTTGCAGCAGGTAACGGACGCCCAAATCCCGTGCGATTTCGCGAACTTCCATCGTCTTTGCCTTGTAGGCGAAGACCGAGTTGCGTGCGATGACGAACAGGCCCGGAGTCCTGGACAAGTCGGTGATGAGGTCCGCGGTCAAACCATCCGCGAAGGACTCCTGATCAGGGTCCTTGCTCAAATTGACGAAGGGCAGCACGGCTATCGACGGTTTCTCGGGCAGCGGCAGGGCTTCTCGCTTCGCCCCGCCGAGCTGTTCGACGGACTTCGCGAAGCGATAGCCGACGCGCGGAACCGTGACGATCCATTCACCGCGGTCGGCGGCAGGGCCAAGCAGCTTCCGCAGCAGGGCAATCTGGACAGTGAGGTTGCCTTCCTCGACAACCCTGCCCGGCCATGCCGCCTCGATCAGCTCGGCCTTGCTCAGGATTTCTCCGGGCTGTCCGACGAGCGCTGCAAGCAGCTTCACTCCGCGGTAGCCGACGGCAATATGATCGTCGTTCCGAAGGAGCGTTCCAGCACCCGGATCAAGCACGAAGGGACCGAAGGCAAAGCGCATGCGGGGCATAGGGCGCATCTATAATCCGTTTGGATGTTTTTGAAAATTTTTTGGCGCGGCTTAATTACTACGCCGTTCGCGTCCGGCAGAATTCATGCACTTTCCGGTGACGGGCCCGCGGGCCCAAGCCATTAAGGAGGTTACCATGAATGATACTTTCCAAACCGGAACGGCGAAAGTGCCGCATCCGCATAGCAGCCTGGATATTCTGCGATTCATGGTGAGGTGGACCGCGAAATGACCGCCGAAACCACGACATCCCCGCAAGACGATCGAATCCCCTTGGCCGCGATGGCGGGCATTGTCGCGACGGTTACCGTGTTCGCATTGGCACAGGGTCTCACCTATCCGCTCCTCAGCTTCATCCTGGAGCGGCAGGGCACGACCCCCGGCCTGATCGGCTTGTCGGCGGCGATGACTCCGCTGGGTTTCATCATCTCCGCGCCCTTCATTCCGGCACTGGCAGGGCGCGTGGGCGCGGCCCGGTTCGCGACCCTGTGTTCGGCCCTGGCCGCGTCCACCCTGGTCGCGATTGCGTGGACGCAGGAGGTCTGGGCCTGGATGCCGCTACGCTTCCTGCTCGGCTTTTTTGCCAATCCGCTCTACGTGATCAGCGAGACATGGCTGATCACGATCACGCCCGCCTCACGCCGAGGCCGTGTCATGGGGCTCTATTCATCGATTGTTTCGGCTGGCTTTGCCATCGGCCCGCTTTCCCTCGGCATGGCCGGCACCGAAGGCTGGCCGCCCTTCCTGGTGGGAATCGTCGCCTTCCTTCTCTGCGGCCTTATCGTGCTTGCGGTCGTGCCGCGGCTGCCGAAGATGCCGCAGGAAGGCCAGGCGACATCGGTCGGCGGCTTCTTCGCGCTGGCGCCGCTCCTTCTGTTCGCGGTGTTCGCTGCAGCAGCCTTCGAGCAGATCCTGCTTTCCCTGTTCGCGGTCTACGGCGCCGCTCTCGGCAGCGCCGAGGAGCGCATCGCCTCACTTATAACCTGTTTTATAGCCGGCAACGCCGTGCTGCAGATATTGCTGGGCCACGCGGCCGAAAAGTTCGGGTCGACGCGGACCATGTTGTTCTGCGCCATGGCTTCGCTGGCGGGATGCCTGCTGCTGCCCTTGATGTTCGGTTCCTGGCTCATCTGGCCACTCGTGCTCGTCTGGGGCGGCGTCTCGTTCGGCATCTACACCATGTCGCTCATCCAGCTCGGAGAACGGTTTACCGGGCAGGCCCTTATCGCGGGGAACGCGGCTTTCGCCTTCGTTTGGGGTATAGGCGGCATTGCGGGCTCACCGGCGACAGGACTGGCAATGCAACTGATTGGGTACCAGGGGCTGCCATTGTCGCTCGGCCTGCTGTGCTGTGTCCTGATAGTATTGCTGCTGGCGGACAGATGGCGGAGCTGATCGCAGCCTCCATCTGCATGCGCTGCAGCCTTAGAGCGGAGCGGGAAAAGTGCGGACGGTTTTCCGCCTGGAATCAACCTTCCCTAATGGGCCGTGAAAGCTCCGTCGACCGGGTGATAGCTGCCGGTAATGAAACTCGCCTGCTCCGACAGCAGGAAACAGACGAGTGACGCGACCTCCTCGGGTTTTCCGCGCCGGCCGAGCGGCTGCAGTGCTTCGAGGCGCCGCGTTTTCGCAAGTTCCGAGTGCTCCGACAGGAGCGGCGTCTCGATCCAGCCCGGGCCGACCGCATTGATGCGAATGCCCATTCTCGCATACTCAATACCGGCCGCCTTGGTGAGCCCCACGACCCCATGCTTGGCTGCCGTGTAGGCGGACGCGGTTGGCAATGCGACGGCGCCCAGAATCGAGGACATGTTGACGATGGCCCCGCCTCCCTTTCCGAGCATGGCGGCGATCTCGTATTTCATACAGTAGAACACCCCATTCAGATTGACTTCGATCAGCCTGCGCCAATCCTCGAGCGGATAGTCCGCGGTCGCTCTGCGTGGGCCCTCGACGCCGGCATTGTTGACCGCCAGATGCAAGCCGCCGCATTCCCGCACGGCGAAAGCGACCATTTGCTCCACCGCTGCCGAATCGGCAACGTCGACGGTGAAATCCCGAGCCTTCCCCCCATTCGAGCGAATCTCGGCTGCGACGGTGCGCGCCGCATCGGCGTCGCGGTCGGCAACGATGACTTCAGCGC
Organism: Sinorhizobium medicae; assembly: GCF_007827695.1. Lineage (GTDB taxonomy): Bacteria > Pseudomonadota > Alphaproteobacteria > Rhizobiales > Rhizobiaceae > Sinorhizobium > Sinorhizobium medicae. The sequence continues at coordinate 14,625 of NZ_VITA01000008.1, forward strand.
CCTCACCGCCAAGCTGTCTTGACACTGCGGCGCCGATGCCGGACCCTCCGCCGGTCACGATTGCGATCTTTTCTTCCAAGCCGAGCTTCATCGTGCCGCTCCTTATCTCTTTTTTTCCACGGACCAGTCGAGCAGAGGCCCGTTCCGGTCGCAAGAGGATTCATCCTTGCGGTCGTGTCCGTTGTAAGGCTTGGCCGACACGCGCACCGGTGTTAAACACGAAATCGTAGGGACTCACAAATTACTCAGCAGGTGACAATGGAGAACGATCGCATCACGCGCCGGGTACTCGTGCTGGGTAGCCTGGCCCTCTTGGCCTCTGGCTGTGGCTCATTGCGAACGGCCGACAGGCCGCAAACGGCCAGGACCCGTATAGATCCGCGATTCCGCAGGCAGCAAGTCGCCTATCCTGGCGGCGAAGCCCCTGGAACGATCGTCGTCAATACGGCGGAACGATATCTCTATTACGTTCAAGGAGGAGGCTCGGCGATTCGCTACGGCATCGGCGTAGGGGAGGAAGGCCGCACGCTCAAAGGCAGGGCGAAGATCGGCCGCAAGGCAGAATGGCCTTCCTGGACGCCGACCGCGAATATGATTCGCCTCAAGCCGCATCTGGCGCAATATGCCGGCGGCGTAAGCGGTGGACTTCACAATCCGCTCGGAGCCGCCGCCCTCTATCTTTATCGCGGCGGAAACGACACCATGTTCCGGCTGCACGGAACGAACGAGCCCTGGAGCATCGGCCAGGCCGTATCGAGCGGTTGCATCCGTTTGACGAACGAGGATATCGTCGATCTTTACAGCCGTACCCCGGTGGGCACGGCGGTACTGATCGTTTGATGGCGTTTCCCCTAATAATTCGGTATAAATGACTACGCGCCGTGTGTTCCGACACAGTTGATAACCCAGTAACCATAAAGCGGTTATCAACTGTGTCCTTTCTGCACTAGGCCCCGGCGCGAATCGCCACTATTACTTGAAGTGTTGCCTTCGATAACCCATTCCGACTATTGAGGAAAGGACTTCTTGATGAGCCGAATTCTAGTAGTAATGATTGCGTTGCTTTCTGTCGCCGGCCTCACCGCGTGTGATACGATCGGCAAGGGTAAGGGTAAGGCCCCACCGCCCGCTGCCGTAGAAACCGTAGAGCCGGCACCTGTATACAAGTAAGACTGACTTTGTGCCGTGGGGACGCTCGATAAGTGCTTCCCCACGGCACGTTATTCAGGGCTAGACCGGCTGTGAGACTGGCGCCTACTGAGCCAAGAACTCGCGAGAACCGGCCCGGGGTCTGAATCGTCAGAGCTCGGAAGATAATCTGAGTGATGTGATGACGCTTGCACGAGGCCGCATATTCCTTGTGATCCTGGTCGCGCTGGCGGCGGCAGCATGCCAGACACAGGACAAAAATCCCGAACCTCGCTATGTTTCCAGCAGCCTTCATGGGCCGGCGACACTCGAATCGCAAGCGAGAAGCCAGGGATATTTCATCGAATTTCGCTCCCGCTACGCGCTGAGCTACGGGCATACCTACGTCATTTATGGGCGCACGAACAAAGCCGGCGCGGTGGTACAGCGGGCAGTGGCCGGCCTTGCGCCGGCTACGCTCGACCCCACGCCCTATGTCCTCGGTCACTTCGTGCCGGTTCCGGCTGAAACCGGCGCGAGCGACGGCGATCTTGAGGAAGAGTACCGCTCGGCTAGCTGGCGTGTGATGCTGAGCCAGGCGGAATACAACGAAGTCGTGGCTTTCATCGAAGAACTGAAAGCGCGGTCGAAAGTCTGGCACGCGTCGCTTTACAACTGCAATGCCTTCGTCGCGGAAATCGCCCGATCCATGGGCTATAAGACACCCGGCATCTGGCTCAGGCCGCAGGAATTCATTACGAGGCTTCGGGAGATGAACGGCGGGTGAGGTGACGGCGCAGCGCTCGCAATCCCAAGCGGGCTCCCGTTCAAGCCGAACCACGCAGGGCAGCATCGGTAAAGAGAGTTCCCGGCCGATCGTTGACGCCAGATCACGTTCATGATCTTAGAAAGATCCGCCTTAAAGCCACTGTGATCCAAGGACTTGGGAACTGAATATGTCGCTATCCTCCACCGGCGAGATCGCCTGGGTGCTTGGAATCGTCGCCTGGTACTTCATTCGCCGCCCTTACGAACGCCGGGCGAAGCGCGTGCGTGTCGTCAGCCACCGCCGTTCGACCTCCGAGATGCTGGGGCTGTCGGCGGCGCTGCTCGGCCTTGCGATCATTCCCGCCTTTTACGTAGCCACAGGCATTCCGGAGGGAGCCGACCGCCCTGCCCGCATCTGGGCTATCGTGCTCGGCGCTGCGGTTTTCTGCCTGGCCCTGTGGTTTTTTCGCAGAACCCATAAGGAATTGGGTCGAAACTGGTCGATCACACTTGAGATCCGCGACAAGCACGAGCTGATTCGCCGCGGTCCTTATGCTCTGGTCCGCCATCCCATGTATACTTCGTTCCTGCTGATGGGCATGGGCCAGGCTTTCCTGTTGCCGAACTGGGTAGCGGGGCTCGCCGGATTGGCCGGTTTCGCAGTCCTCTTCCTTCTAAGAGTGGACAAGGAGGAACGCATGATGCTGGAGATGTTTGGCGCCGAGTATCGGGACTACATGGGAACGACCAAACGAATCATTCCGTATATTTACTAGAGGTGGCATGATGCGCGGCCGAGCCCTCAAGCTTTCAGCGTCTCGGCGCCTCGTCGGGGATCTGATGCGGTTTTCGATGAAGGTGCCGCGGGTGAGCGTGCAGCGGCGGATGCAACTCGGACCGCTGCTCAAGGCCCGAGCATCGCTTGAGACGAGGCCGTCCTGGACAGCGCTCTTCCTCAAGGGATACGCCCTTCTCGCTCAGGAGACTCCTGAATTGCGGCGGGCCTACGTCAAATTTCCCAAACCGCAGCTCTATGAGTATCCGGGAAGTGTGGCATCAATTGCGCATGAACGGGAATACGAGGGCGAGCGGGTCGTCCTGCTGACGACGATCAAAAACCCCGAGCGGCGTTCGATCGCCGAACTGGGGGCGTTGATGCAGGCCGCGCGAACCAGTCCGGTGCTAGAGGTCAAGGAGTTCCGCCGCGCCTTGAAGATCGCCCGCCTCCCCGGCCCGATCAGATGGCTTCTCATGTGGCTCGGCTTGAATATCGGTCGGCAAAGAGCGCGCCGATTCGGCACCTTTCAGCTCTCGGTCTATTCGGGCCTGGGGGCCGAATCACTTAATCCCCTGACGCCTTTGACCTCCCTTCTCAATTACGGCCCGATCGACGTGGACGGCGGGGTGACCGTGCGGATCCACTATGACCACAGAGTCATGGACGGCGCGAATGTCGCGCGTGCCCTTGAGAGGTTCGAACGGATACTGAACGGGGAAGTCACCACAGAGTTGGAAGCATTCGAAGGCGGACGTGAGATCACCGCTGCAGCGGCGTCCGGAACGGCGCGATGACGGCGCCTGGTCAAGATCGCCCCGCTGTCGTCGTCATCGGTGCGTCGCGCGGAATCGGCAAGGCCATTGCCGACGTGGCCGCCAGGGATGGCGCGCCGGTCGTATTGGTGGCGCGTTCGGCCGAGACGCTCGCCACCGCCGCTGACGATATCCGAAAGGCCGGAGGCGAGGCGTATACACTCTCGCTGGATCTGCTGGCTGAAAATGCGGCCGGCGGTGTCGACGACTTCCTGTCCGCAAACGGCCTGTTCTGCGACGTGCTCGTCAACAGCGCCGGTTTTGGCCTGCGCGGAGGCGCGGCGGTCCTGCCGCTCGAAGAGCAGCTCGGTCTCGTCGATCTCAACATTCGCGCCCTGACAGAGCTCACCTTGCGCCTCCTCCCGGGAATGGTCGCGCGCCGGCGCGGCGGCGTCATCAACCTCGGCTCGGTCGCAAGCTTTACGCCCGGCCCTTACATGGCGCTCTACTACGCCAGCAAGGGTTTCGTTCGCTCGTTTTCAGAAGCGCTGCACCAGGAACTGCGCCGCACCGGTGTGACCGTCACATGCGTGGCTCCCGGTCCGGTCGCAACGGAGTTTCTGTCGACCTCCGGCGCCAATCGCGTCGCACTGTTCAAGATCTTGCCCAAGCTCGAGCCGGGCTATGTCGCTGAAAGGGCCTGGCGCGGTTTCAAAGCAGGCCGCCGTCTGGTGATACCCGGCCTCTCGGCCAAGCTGACGATTCTGTTGGCTACGCTGGTGCCCTCGGCAATCATGCTCCCCCTGATCGGCCGGCTGCAGCGCAGGAGCAAGGATCCTTGCCCCTGCGGTTCGGGTAGGAGCTACACGGCATGCTGCGGCGCTCGCGGCAGCTCTCGCGACATCTCAACGCAAAGCGGATAGCGGGGCATCCAGAACCCCGGGCGTAAAGCAGTTGCCTTTCAGGCGCGCGTTGCGACGGGCTATGTATGAAGATTAAGTAATCTCCATACGACCTTGATTTTACATGATTACACGGGGGCGAGATCGCCGCGCTGCCAGCCTTCGATGGTCTCCGCCATGAAATCGGAATAGCGCCCTTCCTCGATCGCCTTGCGGATACCGGCCATCAGCTCCTGATAATAGGCCAGATTGTTCCAGCTTAGCAGCATCCCGCCAAGCGATTCGTTTGAACGAATCAGGTGGTGCAGGTAAGCGCGCGAATAGTCGCGCGCCGCCGGACAGGAGGACTGTTCGTCGAGTGGGCGCGCATCCTCCGCGTGTCGGGCATTACGCAGGTTGATACGGCCGTAGCGAGTGAAGGCGAGGCCGTGACGGCCGGAGCGGGTCGGCATGACGCAGTCGAACATATCCACACCATGGGCGACCGACTTCAGGATATCGTCCGGGGTGCCGACGCCCATAAGGTAGCGTGGTTTGTCGGCCGGCAGGACAGGGCAAGTCACGTCGAGCATATCGAGCATCACCTCTTGCGGCTCACCGACGGCGAGGCCGCCTACCGCATAGCCCTTGAGGTCGAGCTCGTTGAGCGCCGACGCCGAGCGTTCACGCAGCTTGGGGATATCGCCGCCCTGAACGATGCCAAACATCGCCTTGCCCGGCTGGTCGCCGAAGGCGACCTTGCAGCGCTCGGCCCAGCGCAGCGACATCTCCATGGCGCGCTCGATTTCGCCGGGTTCTGCCGGCAGCGCGACGCATTCGTCGAGCTGCATCTGAATATCGCTGCCGAGCAAGCCTTGTATTTCGATCGAGCGTTCCGGCGACATATGATAGAGCGCGCCGTCGACATGGCTCTTGAAGGTCACGCCCTGTTCGTTGAGCTTGCGCAAGCTCGACAACGACATGACCTGGAATCCGCCGCTGTCGGTCAGGATCGGTCTATCCCAGCGGATGAACTTGTGCAGACCGCCGAGCCGGGCGACGCGCTCGGCCCCCGGGCGCAGCATCAGGTGATAAGTATTGCCCAGAATGATATCCGCACCCAGCTCGCGGACCTGGTCGAGATACATCGCCTTGACGGTGCCGACGGTGCCGACCGGCATGAAGGCTGGCGTGCGGATCGTCCCGCGAGGCGTCAAGACCTCGCCGCGGCGTGCATTGCCGTCACTTGAAAGCAGTTTGAATTGAAACGCTTCGGTCATTTAGTCTTTCCGGAAGAGCAGGCTCGAATCGCCATAGGAATAGAAACGGTACCCCGTTGCGATCGCATGGGCATAAGCGTCGCGCATTGTTTCGAGCCCCGCGAAGGCCGAGACCAGCATGAACAGGGTCGATTTCGGCAGGTGAAAATTGGTCATCAGCATGTGGGCCGCGCGGAAGCGGTAGCCCGGGGTGATGAAAATGCCGGTTGCGCCCGACCAGGCATGTATAGTGCCGTCTTCGGCGGCTGCGCTCTCGACCAGCCGAAGCGATGTCGTGCCGACACAGACGACACGGCCCCCGCGTTCCCGCACTGCATTGAGCTTCGCCGCGGTTACTGCATCGACATGGCCGATTTCCTCATGCATCACATGATCGTCGGTATCGTCCGCCTTGACCGGCAGGAATGTACCGGCCCCGACGTGTAGCGTGACGAAATGCCGCTCAATGCCTGCCTCGTCGAGCATGGCGAACAGGCGATCGGTGAAATGCAGCCCCGCAGTCGGCGCCGCCACCGCGCCTTCCTCGCGCGCATAGACAGTCTGGTAATCGGTCCGGTCCCGCGCATCGTCGGCACGCTTGGACGCAATGTAAGGCGGCAGAGGGATGTGCCCGACGGACATGATCGCTTCATCAAGCGAAGGACCCGAGAGATCGAAGCGAAGCGTCACCTCGCCGGCATCGCCTTTCTCTTCGACCATGGCGTCCAGCGAGCCGAGCAGGCAGGCATTGCCGCCATGCCCGAAGCTGACCCGGTCTCCGGGTTTCAGCCGGCGGGCCGGACGCGCGAAAGCTTTCCAGCGATCAGGCGCAACACGCATATGCAACGTCAGCGACACGGGCGTGCTGATATGCTCACCCCGGTAGCGAACGCCTTCGAGCTGCGCCGGTATGACCTTGGTGTCATTGAAGACCAGCGCATCGCCTTGCCGCAGGAACGACGGCAGATCGAGGACGCCACGATCCTCGAGAACCGGTTCGCCACCGGGACGAACGACGAGCATGCGGGCGCTATCGCGCGGGCTTGCGGGCCTCAGCGCTACGGAATCCTCCGGCAGGTCGAAATCAAACAGGTCTACGCGCATCTAGAATATCAGCCAAAAGCAAACCCGCCCCGGCGGCTCGCGCGACTGGGGCGGGCGTGTCAGTGCATTAGCGCAAATCAGGCGTCGGCGGCAACCCGCATCGAGACGATGGAGTCCGGATCGCGGACCGGTTCGCCGCGCTTGATGGCGTCGATATTCTCCATTCCTTCGACGACCTGACCCCAGACGGAATACTGCTTGTTGAGCCAGGGAGAGTCGGTGAAGCAGATGAAGAACTGGGAATTGGCCGAATTCGGCATCTGGCTGCGAGCCATCGAGCATGTCCCGCGTACATGAGAAACGTCGGAGAATTCGGCCTTCAGGTCCGGCTTGGAGGAACCGCCCATGCCGGCGCGCGCCGGATTGAACTGCTCGCCACCGGTCTTGCCGTATTGCACGTCACCGGTCTGCGCCATGAAGTCGTCGATTACGCGGTGGAAGACCACACCGTCATAGGCGCCTTCGCGTGTCAGCTCCTTGATTCGGGCGACATGGCCCGGAGCCACGTCCGGCAGCAGCTCGATCACCACCCTGCCCTTCGTGGTTTCCATTATGATCGTGTTTTCCGGATCCTTGATCTCGGCCATGATTCTACTCCTTCTGTTTTCGATCTAACTGCCGACCTTAACGCTGACTATGCGGTCTGGATCGGCAACCGCACCATTATTGGCGTCGTCGCCGAGCTTGATCTTGTCGACATTCTCCATGCCTTCCACCACCTTGCCGACGACCGTGTACTGGCCATTGAGGAAGTCGCCGGGTGCGAGCATGATGAAGAATTGGGAATTCGCGCTGTTCGGGTCCTGCGCTCGGGCCATTCCGACCGTACCGCGCTCAAAAGGAACGTCGGAGAACTCGGCCGGGAGGTCGGGCTTGGACGAACCACCGGTCCCGGCGCGATCAGCCTGGTAACCGTCCTTCATGTCGCCGAACTCGACGTCGCCGGTCTGGGCCATGAAGCCCTTGATGACGCGATGAAACGCGACATTGTCATATTCGCCGGCGGCGGCCAGTTCCTTGATCTGCTGCACGTGCTTCGGAGCGATATCCGGACGCAGCTCGATGACGACGGGGCCGTCCTTGAGCTGAACGGTGAGAATGTTTTCGCCAGACTGCGCCACGGCACCTCCCGCAAAGAAGGCGCCTCCCGTGAAGGTGGCGAGCGCCAAGGCTCCGGCAACAGCGAATTGGAGGATCTTCATTGGAACTCCTTGCGTGATGTAAGCTTACTTGCGCTTGGCCTGAAGCGCCTGATGAACCGCGCCGGGGACGAAAGCGCTGACGTCACCGCCCATGGCCGCGATCTGCCGAACCAATGTGGCCGTAATGGGCCGGGAGGCAGTACCCGCCGGCAGAAAGAGGGTCTGAATGTCGGGAGCCATCTGCCGGTTCATGCCCGCCATCTGCATTTCGTAGTCAAGGTCGGTTCCGTCACGAAGCCCTCGAACGAGCAGCCTTGCGCCATGCTTTCGCGCAGCATCGACCACCAGATTGTCGAAGGATACGACGGAAATGTCCACTGCCCTCTCCGGTAGCGTTTCCACGAGGGCCGCACGAATGAGGTCCGCCCTTTCATCGAAGGAGAAAAGCGGCGCCTTGCCGGGATGGGCTCCTATCGCGACGATGACCTTCGCTGCGACGTTCAATGCCTGTACGAGTACATCGAGATGCCCGTTGGTGATCGGATCGAAGGAGCCGGGATAGAAAGCCGTGGTCATCGCGCCAGTTTCCGTTTGGTGAAGCCTTTTGTCATGGACGGCGCCGAACCGCAAGGGTTGTACTATCCTGCTCTTGTTCCTTGGGAAACAGCGGCGGCAAAGGGCTGAATGCTAGATGAACGCAACGTTCAAGAAGGTTTTACGCGGCAAGCGGTAATGTCGAACCAAGTAGCGGGAACTTTTTCGAGTATACGCCGTTTAAATCGGCGAAAGGAGACGGCCATGGGACTTGCTCTGTTTTCGATGGCGATGTTCATCGCGATGGTCGCTGCAACGATCAATGCGTTGCGAGATGAGACCCGTGACCGTGCAACCGTTCTGTTGCCGGTGGCCGCGCGCCGCAGGCGCAACCAGTCGAATCATCATCGTTTGCCACGCTGAACCAATGCCTCCAGGAAACTTCTCGCCGGAAGTTTCAAAATAAGCGATCCCATTTCTTCCCCTGATGTGATCGCTCTGTAAGCCGGACGGTCTCCCCTGCCCGTCCGGCTTTCTTTTTCTTCAATGATGCAGCATTGCGACTGCCTCGAGCAGAGGTCTGCCTCAAGCGATCATGAACCGCCAAACGCTTCTCACACGGCCGATCCGACCTGAAAACATCATGATCTAAGACGCAGCCGGCACCCTGCTGACCGATCGAAGCAGTCGAAAGAAGCGCCAGTTGAGCAAGAGCGCCGCCGATGCAAGGCCAAGGACGAAGCCGAACCACACGCCGACACCGCCGAAATTCAGCGGGAAAGCAAAGATCCAGGCGCAGAAGAAGCCTATCGGCCAATAGGCGATCATCGCCAGGATCATCGGCACTGTTGTGTCCTTCAACCCGCGCAGCATACCAGCGGCGATCGCCTGAAGGCCATCTACGAGCTGGAAGGCGCCGGCAATGACGATCAGCGGTCCGGCAAAGGCGAGAACTTCGGCAGCATCCGGTCGCCTCGTATCGAGATAGAGCGACGCGAGATCATGCGGAAACAGCGCGAAAATCGTGCTGCCGACGGCAGCAAAGCCGATGCCGAGCGTTAGCACCGCAACCGCGGCACGCTTCACGCCGACCATGTCGCCGCTGCCATAGGCCAAGCCGATCCGCACCGTTCCGGCCTGTGCCAGCCCAAGAGGGATCATGAAGGCGATGGAGGCGAACTGGAGCGCTATGCCATGGGCTGCCAGTTCTATGGTGCCGATCGTGCCCATCAGCAGCGAGGCGACGGTAAAGAGGCTCACTTCGGCGAGAATTGTAATCGAGATCGGAATGCCGAGATAGATCACCTCGCCAAAGGCCGGCCAGTCCGGTCGCCAGAAGCGGACGAAAAGCTCATAGCGGTGAAGTTCCGGTTGCCGGCGGATATAGCCGATCGTCAGGGCCGCGCCGAGCAGCGCTACGCCAAGGGCGGCAACGGCCGCGCCGAAGATCCCCAGTTCCGGAAAGCCGAAATGGCCGAAAATGAGAACGTAACAAAGCGCGGCATTCAGAACCAGGGTCACGAGCGTTACATAGAGGATCACCCCCGCCCGTTCGAGGCCGCTCAGGAATGCTCTGAGCACCATGAACAGAAGGCTCGGGAAGATCGCCCACTGGGCTATATGGAGATATTCCCCGGCAAGCCGCGACTTCGGGTTCCTGTCCGGCAAAGAGGAGGATCGGCTCGGCCATCCAGAGGATCGGCGCCGTCAGTACGCCGTAAAGCAGCACCACCCACATGCCCATCCGCACCGAACGCCGGACGGAGATATGGTCGCCCCGCCCCTGCGCCTGAGCGACCATCGGGACCACTGCATTGGCAAACCCGCTGCCGAAGATGAAGATCGTGAAAAAGACCTGGGTCGCAAGGATGATCGATGCAAGCTGGGTCGCCCCCAACTGACCGACCATGAGCACGTCCGTGGTATTGATCGCCAGCTGCGCGAGCTGCGCGCCGATGAAGGGCACACCCAGATAAAGGCTCGCACGAAAATGCGTGGCCCACGAATTGTCGCCCTGCGGAAGCACGAGATCTTTGGTCGCAGTCAGCATGAAGAATCCTGGCTCTGCAGCGGCAGTGGACAAAATAGGTAAAGCAAGAAGAACGATCGAATTAGAGCACCACCGGGACTTGCGCCAGCGGTAATGGCGCGGCTGCTCAATTTTTCATCGATCGATCAACATAATTGATCAATCTGAAGGCATGAAATCAGGATGATGCCTCCGCTATGCCGGGCACCCCATCCCGATAGGTGCCACCCCGTCCGGTGCGGACCTTGGCAAGGAATATCAGCAATGCGGCGATGATCAGGCAGCCGGCCACCGCATAGGGAGCCCCGGAAAAGGCATAGGTGGCGGCGGGGTTAGTGAAATAGGCAAAAATCTGCGTAAACATCAGAGGTCCGATGATCGTCGTCATGCTCGATATACTGGTGAGCGCGCCTTGCAATTCGCCCTGTGCGGAGGGCGGGACATGGACCGACGCTATGCTGCGGAGCGGCGGATCGGCAAGGCTTTCAAGCGCGGTCGCGACGATCACAGCATATACCATCCAGCCTTCCCAGGCAGCAGCATAGCCGGCCATTCCGAGAGCCGTGAATGTAAGCCCGAGCGCGGCCGTTCGCCTTTCTCCCAATGCCGGGACGACGCGCGGCAGTACCAGCGCCATGACGATTGCGCCGCCGACGCCGAAAATCCCCAATGAAAGCCCGATCTGCCCTTCGCTCCACCCATAGCGATAGGAAGCGACGAAGGACCAGACGGCGGGGTAGACGGCGTGCGCCAGCCAGTAGAGGAAGAAGACGAGGCCCACCCAGCCGATACCCGGGTAATGACGCATCTGCTTGAGCGCGCCGAACGGATTGGCCCGGCGCCATTCGAAGCGACGCCGATTGGCCGGATCGAGCGTTTCCGGCAGGAGAAAGGCACCCATGACGAAATTGAGGAACGACAGCGCTGCGGCACCATAAAAGGGCACCCTTGGTCCCAGTTCCCCAAGGACACCTCCTATGACCGGGCCCAGTGCAAAACCGGTTCCGAAGGCAATGCCGATCAGCCCGAAGTTCTTGGCGCGGTTTTCGTCATTGCTGACATCGGCGATGTAAGCGGACGCGGTGCCGAAACTCGCGCCGCTGATCCCGGCAAGGCTGCGCCCGATGAAAAGCATCCAGTAGCTCGTCGCAAGCGCGCAGATCAGGTTGTCGATAGCGAAGGTCAGCACGGAGGCCAAAAGGATCGGCCGGCGCCCGAATCGGTCGCTCAGATTCCCGATGAGCGGCGCGAAGAAGAACTGCATCGCCGAATAAACGAGCAGCAGCCAGCCGCCGTCGATTGCCGCTTCACCAACATCCGCCCCCGTCAATTCCTCGAGATAGCTCGGCAATACAGGGACAATGATGGCGATACCCATAATATCGAGGAAGAGGATCATAAAGACGAGGAAAAGACCGCGCTTCACAAATTTCTGGTCGATCATGAGCTCCCCCCTGTCTGCCGGAGCGGAGACAGACCGTGAACAAAGTTACCAGTTTAGGTGTAACAACTTGCCTGAGCCGAAACAATACGTGAACATCTCAAAGTATTTGATCGTGACGATCGAGCGCGCTGATATTTCGTATTCGCCGGCACTCCATCACCGCCCCGCCTGCCGCTGCTCGGACTTCAAGAAATCCACAAAGGCGCGGAGAGGTGCCGGCAGATGTCTGCGACCCGCATAATAAAGAAACGGCCCGGGAAAACTCGTTTCCCAGGCGTCAAGGACCGTAATCAGTCGCCCGGCCTCGATTTCCGGCTTCAGGAATTCTTCGAATGTGCGGATCACCCCCAGTCCGTCCACAGCCGCGCTGATTTCGAGCTCGATCGTGTTGGCGAGTACGGTTGAGGGTGGCGCGATGATTATTGTCGCGTCTCCCTCGCCGAACTCCCATGGCAGCATCACGCCATTCTGAAAGCGATGGCGCACGGTTGCGTGCTCGAGGAGATCACGCGGATGCTGCGGTTCGCCTCGGCGGGCAAGATAATCCGGGGCCGCCGCAGTGATGTAGCGCTGTACGCGCGGCCCCAGGGGAATTGCGATCATATCCTTCTCGACCCGCTCTTCGTATCGCACGCCGGCGTCGAACCCCGCGGCAAGGACATCGATGAAGCCATCCTCGGCGGTCACCTCCAGCGTGATCGCCGGATGCGCTTTCATGAAGCGGCCGACGAGCGGCGGCAGAATAACCCTTGCTACGATGGTCGGAACGTTCAGCCGCAATGTGCCCGCGGGGCTGTCGCGCTCGCTCGCGACCTGGTCGAGCGCCCCGGCAATCTCGCCGAGCGCAGGCGTCAAACGTTCGAGCAAGCGCTTGCCCGCTTCCGTCGGCGTGACGCTGCGCGTGGTGCGGTTGAGCAATCGGACGCCGAGTTTTGCCTCCAGCCGCCGCAAGGCTTCGCTGAGCGCAGAAGCGGAAACGCCGCGCTTGCGCGCGGCCGTGCGAAAGCTGCGCTCGCGTGCAACTGCGGCGAAAGCATCGAGATCGGCAAGAGGCAGGTCGTTCATTGTGCGAAAACCAGAACAAGCCGTTTGGCTTGCCGGTGATTATCGCACAGCGCCGTTCGAAGTAAACATCTACCGACGCAAGCGGCCACGGCACGGCCTCAACTAAGGAGAAATGAGATGCGTATGATTCCGCTCGGAAATTCCGGCCAGAAGGTATCGTCGATCGGGCTCGGCTGCATGGGCATGTCGGATCTGTACGGTCCATCGGACCGCGCCGAAAGCATCGCCACCATTCATGCGGCAATCGATGCGGGCATCACCCTGTTGGACACCGGCGACTTTTACGGCATGGGGCATAACGAGATGCTGATCGGGGAGGCGCTGAAGGGACGTCTTCGCGACCAGGTCCAGTTGAGTGTCAAGTTCGGCGCATTGCGCGATGCGTCGGGCACATGGCTCGGCTACGATGCACGGCCCAAGGCGGTGCGCAACTTTCTCGCCTATACGCTGCAGCGCCTGGGAGTCGACTATATCGATGTCTATCGCCCGGCCCGCCTCGATAGCGATGTACCCATAGAGGATACCATCGGCGCCATCGCGGACTTGGTGAAGGCCGGCTACGTGCGCCATATCGGTCTCTCCGAAGTAGGCCCGCAAAAGATAAGGCGCGCTGCCGCCGTTCACCCCATCTCGGACCTGCAGATTGAATATTCCCTGATTTCACGCGGCATTGAGGATGAAATCGTGCCGGTGTGCCGCGAGCTCGGCATCGCCGTCACTGCCTATGGCGTGCTTTCGCGAGGCCTGATCAGCGGCCATTGGCAGAGGGGTGATGCGAAGAGCGGCGACTTCCGTGCGATGAGCCCCCGATTCCAGGAAGGAAATGTCGAGCGGAACCTCGCCTTGGTGGAGGCGCTCCGGCGCATCGCCGATGCCAAAGGCGTCACCGTCGCGCAAATCGCCATTGCCTGGGTGGCCGCCCAGGGAGAGGACATCGTGCCTCTCATCGGCGCGCGCCGCCGGGATCGTCTCGCCGAAGCACTCGGTTCCCAGGCAGTTGACCTGGATGCCGGCGACATCTCTGCGATCGAAAGCGCCGTGCCAAAGAACGCCGCTGCCGGCGCGCGCTATCCGGAAGCGCAGCTTGTACACATGGACAGCGAGCGGCAGAAATGAACAGCGGCGCCGGACCGGGGATGGCCCCGGTTCGGCCACGCGGTCAGACACCGCCGGAGAAAGTGTCGCAATCCGACATCTTGCCGCTGTCGAAACCGCGCTTGAACCATCGCCTCCGCTGTTCGGACGTGCCGTGGTTGAAACTCTCCGGGACGACATAACCTTGCATGCGCTTCTGCAAAGTATCGTCGCCGATCTGGGTGGCGGCATTCAATGCCTCCTCCAGATCGCCGCGCTCCAGAAGGCCCTTCTGTTCCGTGTATTTGCCCCAGATTCCTGCAAAGCAGTCCGCCTGCAGCTCGACGCGAACCGACATCTGGTTCGACTCGGCCTCGCTCATGCGCTGCCGCATCTCGTTGAATTTGGGCAATACGCCGATCAGGTTCTGAACGTGATGACCAACCTCGTGCGCTAGCACGTAGGCCTGGGCGAAATCGCCGGAGGCTTCGAATTTCTGCGCCAGCTCGTCGAAGAAGCCCATATCGAGATAGACCCTACGATCGCCGGGGCAATAGAACGGACCCGAGGCGGAAGAGGCAAAGCCGCAGGCCGAGCGGACCGAGCCGCTGAACAGCACCAGCCGAGGTTCCTCGTACTGCTCGCCGCTCGCCTGAAAAATGCCGTTCCAGGTGTCTTCCGTTTCCGCAAGCACCGTGGCCATGAAGGCTTTCATCTCTTCTTCCTCGGCCGTGCCCTGCGGCGCTCCGGACCCGTCGCTCTGCTCGAAGCCCGGCATGTTCGCCGGGCCACCGCCTTCAAGCACCTGCAGCATGTCGATACCCATCGCCTTCAGAACGAAATAGAGAATAACGAGGAATATGAGCGTGCCGAAACTCATGCCGCCGCCGGCGCGGCGCATGCCGCCGCCGCCCGGCAGGCGGAATCCACCGCCTCGGCCGAAGGGGTTGCCTCCTCCGCGCGGGCCGGCTCCGCGCTGATCCTCGATGTTTCCAGACTGGCGGCGGCCCTTCCATTCCATGATCTGTCCTCCAGAAGGCGTCGCCTCTACTTTAGCGCGCTGAGTGATTTTATAAGCCCGGGCGGCAATCCTTGTAAAACGCAATCGCGGTCACGCGGTTGCATGCAGCGCATCGTTTTGTCGGGCCGATCATGCAAGCCTCCCAAGGGCAGCCGGGCAGGATTGACGCTTTCATCCTGTTCCGGTCCAATGGAATGCTGAGAATGGGAGGACCAAGAATGAAGGCATTGCGTCTGGAGTCGGTGGGCGCTATCTCGGTGCGAAATGTCGACATCCCCAAGCCCGGACCTGACGATCTGCTCGTCAAGGTGGAAGCTTGCGGCATCTGCGGTACCGATCGCCACCTCCTGCATGGCGAGTTTCCGTCGACACCCCCGGTCACGCTCGGACACGAGTTCTGCGGGATCGTCATGGAAGCGGGGAGCGCTGTCAAAGACATCGCACCGGGTGCGAGGATCACCGGAGATCCCAATATCTCATGCGGACGCTGCCCCCAGTGCGAAGCGGGCCGGGTCAATCTTTGCCGGAACTTGCGCGCGATCGGCATTCATCGCGATGGCGGCTTTGCCGAATACGTGCTGGTGCCGCGGAAGCAGGCGTTCGAAATTCCGCTTACGCTCGATCCCGCCCATGGCGCCTTCTGCGAGCCCCTCGCCTGCTGCCTGCATGGCATCGACGTATCGGGGATCAAAGTCGGTTCGACCGTGGCAATCCTGGGCGGCGGCGTCATAGGCCTGCTGACGGTTCAGCTCGCCAGGCTTGCCGGGGCAGCGAAGGTCGTTCTCTCGACAAGACAGGCATCGAAGCGCCGTCTGGCTGAAGAGATCGGCGCCACCGCCACGGTAGACCCCTCGGCCGGCGACGTGGTCGAGGCTATCGCTGGTCCGGCAGGCCTCGTCCCCGGGGGCGTCGACGTCGTTATCGAGTGCGCGGGCGTTGCGGAAACCGTGAGACAGTCGACGCGCCTCGCCAAGGCCGGCGGCACGGTCGTCATCCTCGGCGTGCTGCCGCAAGGAGAAAAGGTCGAAATCGAGCCCTTCGACATCCTCTTTCGTGAGCTTCGCGTGCTCGGTTCCTTCATCAATCCTTTCGTCCATCGCCGCGCTGCCGACCTCGTGGCCTCCGGCGCGATCGAAATCGACCGCTTGATTTCGAGGCGCATATCCCTCGACGAAGCGCCGCACGCGATCTCGAATCCCGCCGCTGCCGGCGAGGTGAAGGTACTGGTCATCCCGTCGCGCGAGCCGGCGTAGCAGCAATAGCGCCCAAGCTCGCGGACCTTGGTTCGAAAGCGCTGCCAAATATCTGCGCATTCTTGTCGATTCCGGAATTTTCGGGGTTTCGCTGGCGAAAACATTTGCCTATAAGCCGCTTCTAGCCTGAAAAGACCATCAATGCGCGACCCGGCCGGTGACCTCCCAACCTGGCCGGTTTTTCGCGCAGCTAGAACGGATGATTGCCCATGCCGAAGCGCCAAGACATCAAATCGATCCTCATCATCGGCGCGGGGCCGATCGTCATCGGTCAGGCATGCGAGTTCGACTATTCCGGCACTCAGGCCTGCAAGGCGCTGAAGGAGGAAGGCTACCGGGTCATCCTGGTCAATTCGAATCCGGCAACGATCATGACCGATCCGGGACTCGCCGATGCGACCTATGTCGAGCCGATCACGCCGGAGGTCGTCGCCAAGATCATCGCCAAGGAGCGTCCCGACGCGCTCCTTCCGACCATGGGTGGACAGACGGCGCTCAACACCGCACTGTCTCTGCGCCGCATGGGCGTGCTCGATCGCTACAATGTCGAGATGATTGGTGCGAAGCCGGAGGCGATCGACAAGGCGGAAGATCGTGCCCTGTTCCGGGAGGCGATGGCCCATATCGGCCTGGAAACGCCGAAATCGCGCCTGGCGAACGCCACGGACATCAAGGACCACGACCGCAAGACCCACGAGGCGCAACGCTCCGCGCTCAAGGCAAAGCTTTCCGGCGACGATCTCGACAAGGCCCTGGACGAACTGGAGAACAAGTGGAACCTCGGCGAAGGCGATCGCAAGCAGCGCTATGTGAACCACGCGATGGCGATCGCCGCGCAAGCGCTCGACGATGTCGGCCTCCCCGCGATTATCAGGCCGTCCTTCACGCTCGGTGGCACCGGCGGCGGCATCGCCTATAACCGTTCGGAGTTCTTCGAGATCGTCGGAAGCGGCCTCGATGCCTCGCCTACCACCGAAGTCCTGATCGAAGAGTCGGTCCTGGGCTGGAAGGAATATGAAATGGAGGTCGTCCGCGACAAGGCGGACAACTGCATCATCATCTGCTCTATCGAGAACATCGATCCGATGGGCGTGCACACGGGCGATTCGATCACCGTCGCGCCGGCGCTGACCTTGACCGACAAGGAATATCAGATCATGCGCAACGCCTCTATCGCGGTGCTGCGCGAGATCGGCGTCGAAACGGGCGGATCGAACGTCCAGTTCGCAGTCAACCCTGAAAACGGTCGCCTCGTCGTCATCGAAATGAATCCGCGCGTGTCGCGCTCCTCGGCGCTGGCATCGAAGGCGACCGGCTTCCCGATCGCCAAGATCGCCGCCAAGCTTGCAGTCGGCTATACGCTCGACGAACTGGAAAACGACATCACCGGGGGCGCCACGCCAGCATCCTTCGAGCCGTCGATCGATTACGTAGTCACCAAGATCCCGCGTTTCGCCTTCGAGAAGTTCCCGGGTGCCGAGCCGACGCTTACGACCGCAATGAAATCGGTGGGCGAAGTCATGGCGATCGGGCGGACCTTTGCAGAATCATTGCAGAAGGCACTTCGCGGTCTCGAGACCGGGCTGACCGGGCTCGACGAGATCGAGATTCCTGACTCCGACGAGAATGGCGACGGCCGCAACGCAATCCGCGCCGCGCTCGGAACGCCGACGCCGGACCGGTTGCGCATGGTCGCCCAGGCTCTTCGTCTCGGCATGAGCGAAGCCGAGGTGCATGAAGCCTGCAAGATCGATCCGTGGTTCATCGCGCAGTTCAAGGCGATCGTCGACATGGAGACGCGGATCCGCGAACACGGCCTGCCGGCGGACGCCGAGAACCTGCGCATGCTGAAGGCGATGGGCTTCTCCGACGCGCGGCTTGCGACGCTTACCGGCAAACGCCCGAAAGAGGTCGCGGAGCTCCGCAACGCTCTGAACGTCCGCCCCGTCTACAAGCGCATCGACACCTGTGCGGCCGAGTTCGCCTCGCCGACCGCCTACATGTATTCGACATATGAGACGCCCTTCGTCGGTACCGCCCGCTCGGAGGCGCAGGTCTCGGACCGCAAGAAGGTCGTCATTCTCGGGGGCGGCCCCAACCGGATCGGTCAGGGCATCGAGTTCGACTATTGCTGCTGCCATGCCGCCTTCGCTTTGAAGGACGCCGGTTACGAGGCGATAATGATCAACTGCAACCCGGAGACCGTCTCGACCGACTACGACACCTCCGACAGGCTCTATTTCGAGCCGCTTACGGCGGAAGACGTGATCGAAATCATGCGCGCCGAGCAGGAGAACGGTACTCTGCACGGCGTCATCGTGCAGTTCGGCGGCCAGACGCCGCTGAAGCTCGCGGAAGCGCTCGAAAAGAACGGCATCCCGATCCTCGGCACCGCGCCCGATGCGATCGACCTCGCCGAAGACCGTGACCGGTTCCAGAAGCTTCTGATGAAGCTCGACCTCAACCAGCCGAACAACGGCATTGCCTACTCCGTCGAACAGGCACGCCTCGTCGCCGGAGAAATCGGCTTCCCGCTGGTGGTTCGCCCGTCCTACGTTCTCGGCGGCCGCGCCATGCAGATCATCCATTCCGAAAGCATGCTTCAGAGCTACTTGCTCGATACCGTTCCGGGCCTCGTGCCTGAAGATATCAAGCAGCGCTATCCGAACGACAAGACGGGTCAGATCAACACCCTGCTCGGCAAGAACCCGCTCCTTTTCGACAGCTATCTGACGAATGCGATCGAGGTCGATGTCGATTGCCTTTGCGACGGCAAGGATGTCTTCGTTTGCGGAATCATGGAGCACATCGAGGAGGCCGGCATCCACTCGGGCGACTCGGCCTGCTCGCTGCCGGTTCACTCGCTCGGCGATGACCTCGTCGACGAACTGGAGCGGCAGACCGCAGCGCTGGCCAGGGCGCTGAACGTCGGCGGTCTGATGAACGTGCAGTTCGCGATCAAGGACGGCACGATCTACGTTCTCGAGGTCAATCCCCGCGCTTCGCGCACCGTTCCCTTCGTGGCCAAGACGATCGGCGCGCCAATCGCCAAGATCGCAGCACGCGTCATGGCCGGCGAAGGGCTCGATGACGCGATTGGCGCCTATGGCAAGAAGCCGGATCCGCGCAATCTGAAACATATCGCAGTCAAGGAGGCAGTATTCCCCTTCGCCCGCTTCCCGGGCGTCGATACGCTGCTTGGCCCCGAAATGCGCTCGACCGGCGAGGTCATCGGGCTCGACACCGATTACGCACTGGCCTTTGCGAAGTCACAGCTCGGCGCCGGCGTCGATCTGCCGCGCGACGGAACTGTTTTCGTTTCGGTTCGCGACGAGGACAAGGAGCGGGTGCTTCCCGCCATCCGCATTCTCGCCGACATCGGCTTCAAGGTCATGGCGACCGGCGGCACGGCCCGCTTTCTCGGTGAACGGGGAATGGTGGCGACCAAGATCAACAAGGTCCTGGAAGGCAGACCCCATGTCGAGGACGCCATCCGCAACCGGCAGGTTCAGCTCGTGATCAACACCACGGATGGCAACAAGGCGATTTCCGACTCGAAGTCGCTGCGCCGTGCGACCCTGATGCAGAAGGTGCCCTATTACACCACCATGGCGGGCGCCGAGGCGGCGGCACTCGCCATCAAGGCGCTGAAGGCCGGCAACCTCGAAGTGCGCCCGTTGCAGAGCTATTTCGAGACCTGAACGGGACAGCTTCATTCTTCTGAACGCAGTCTGAACGCTCGGTTCAGGCTGCGTTCCTAGGCGGCATGGTTCCATGTTCCAGGACGCGCGCAAGGCGGTAAGGCCTGGGACGCACCGGATTGGGGCATGACATGCAGCTTTATTTCTTCGATCTCCATTGGGATGACGAGTGTTTCGCCGACGATGAGGGTATCCTCCATTTCGACGAAGGTTCGGCGCTCTATTACGGCCAGCGTATCGCCGACCGAATCGGCCGCGACGTGGATTACGGCTCGCTGAAGGTCAGGGTAAGGTCGGAGGCGGGCGTGATGCTTGCGGCACTCACGCCATCCCAAGGCCGCGGCGTCGAACAGGATGCCCTTCTCGGCCGCAACCGCTCCCTTGCCGCTACGGCATATTTTGGTGAACCTTGCCCTCGCATCGGGCCAGCCGCAGGGTCGTGATCCCGAAGAAGACCGATGCTGCCGCAAGAGTTGCGCCAACTGCAAAGACACCCAGTAATGCCGCCGATATCACCCGATTGCTGGCGCCCTCATCGAAACCTCCGGCATTGGCCACGGCTCCGAAGACCGCCGCGCCGATCGCGTAACCGGCCGATTGCAGCGTCGGAAGCAGCGCGGAGGTCTTGTCGCGTTCCTCTATGGTCGAGACGTTCATCAGCAGCTGGCTCAGCGTCCCCCAGCAAAGGCCGAAACCTGCTCCGATTGCAGCCTGGCTGATGAAGACGAGCTTGTATTCGCCGGTTCCGACGGCCAGCGCCAAGCCAACGAGGCCGAGGCATAGCATCAACGGACCGGTCCAGACGATCTGCACGCGCATCTCATGAGAGCGGAGGCTCGCGATGAGTATCGCCGTCAGGCTCCAGGATATGGCCATCAAGGCGTTCGAGAAGCCAGCCGCAGTCGGGCCGAATCCCCATAGCTGTTGCAGGGCGTAGACGAGGTAAACGGAGCCCGAGGCTTGCGCCAGCGGCATCAGAAGGATGACCCAGAGCCCGGCCCCGAGCGAGTGGGTGGGCGAAAAGGCTCCGAAAGGAAGAATAGACTGCCGCGATCGGCGGTCGAGTCGGACCGTGCTGACGAACACAGCGATCGCTGCCGCCAGCAAACCCGCCATCGCATAATCGTTGGTCGCCGTGCTTGAAAGCGAGACTAGCAAGATCCCGACGCCGAAAGTCACCAGACGCAGCAGGGGAATCGATCCGGCAGACCCTCCCGGGCTTTGCGCCGGCTGGCGCACGATCGCGACGACGAGCACAACGAAGATTGCGGCCGCAGGTATGTTGACGAAGAAGGCCGCGCGCCACGACCAGTATTCCGTCAGCAAACCGGATATGAGCGGGCCGCCGAAGGCGGCACCAGCCCACACGATCGCTTCCGCTCCGAAGATCTTGGGCACCAGCCGTTGCGGGAAAAGCTCCGGTATCAGCGCGTAGCATAGAGCTGCAATGACGCCCTCGCCCAGCCCCTGGAGAACCCTCCCGGCAAGAACCTGAGGCATGCTGCTCGCCATCGTAGCGATGATCGTGCCCGTAGCGAAGACGAGTGCCGCCGCAACCAGTGTGTTGCGTGCGCCGAATCGAGCTTTCTGATTCGCCGCCAGCGCGCCACCGACGATGGCGAAAACGAGATACAGCGTGAACGCCCAGGACAAGAGGGAGGCTCCCCCGAACTCGACAACGGCTGTGGGCAGCGCCGTCGACACGAAGAACTCGTTGAAGGCAAAAAGCGCTACGCCAAGGCACAGTGTCACCGTCGCCGCCAAGTGACGCGGCTGCAGCAGCTCGCTCCAGCGCCCATCCTCCGCGTTGGTAACAGTCTGCTGCGCCGGATCGGCCATTGACGATTTCTCTTCGGCTAAACTCATGATTCGGTCCCTATCGATTTCCGTGGACCAGCACTGATACGACCTCAATCACGGTTGAGGTAAAGAGGTTTCCCCGCCGAATTTCACCTTTACAAGTACGGGCTGGAGTCCGGCGTCCGGCGCTGATCCGCCGCGCGAGGATCGAAAAATCTGGCTTTCGAACTGCCGTTTCTGTTATAAGGTCGGTTCGGTTGTTTGAACGGTTCCGGTGCTTGCGCTCCGGAGGCCGTTTTCTTTTGCGCTGGCGCTGCCGAAAGGCGGCGCCGCGTGCTTGATGAAGGATAATGAAATGGTCGACAAAGTGCCCATGACACAGGGTGGATTCGTCAATCTGCAGGAGGAGCTGCGTTGGCGCCAGCAGGAAGAACGCCCGCGCATCATCGAGGCGATCGCCGAGGCCCGCGCCCATGGTGACTTGTCGGAGAACGCCGAATATCATGCGGCCAAGGAAGCGCAGAGCCATAACGAGGGCAGGATCTCCGAACTCGAGGACCTGATCGCGCGCGCCGAAGTCATCGATCTTTCGAAAATGTCCGGATCGAAGATCAAGTTCGGCGCCAGGGTGAAGCTCGTCGACGAGGATACGGAAGAAGAAAAGACCTACCAGATCGTCGGCGATCAAGAGGCAGACGTCAAACAGGGACGCATTTCCATCTCTTCTCCGATCGCCCGCGCGTTGATCGGCAAGGAAGTCGGCGATTCGATCGAAGTCAATGCTCCTGGTGGTTCCAAGGCGTATGAGATTCTCGCCGTCCAATGGGGCTGACCTGCTTTTCGGGGGTGCGCCGGTCCCGCCGCGCTGCCCCTCCTCCCCTAAGGTTGATGGTCGCAGGCGCAAGGAGCGCGCACAGGTGGTGGATATCCGCGACGTCGAGGTGATCGCGCCGAACTTCAAGCGGCGCCTTTCCGGCGTTACCTCGTCAATCATCCAGCTGGTGCCTGTGCAGCGTGCCCTTGGGCAGAAGATCGCGGTTCTCGGGCCTGGACTTCCAAAGAGCTTGCCGTCGGTTCGCTTTCGCGATCTGATCCGCCTCTGGAAGAGGCCGCCGGGACGGCGGTGCCGAGTCTGGCATGCGCGCCGCAATGTCGAGATGCTGCCGGCCGTTCTCCTCCGCGACCTGCTGCGGATGAAGATCAGGATCGTCTTTACCTCCGCTTCGCAGCGCCGGCATACCGGATGGAGCAAGTTCCTTATCGGCCGCATGGACGCGGTTATCGCCACCAGTGCCAGGACGGCCGCCTATCTCGAAGTGCCGAACACCGTTATCCTGCATGGAATTGATACGCAGCGCTTTCAACCGCCTTTCGACAAGGCGGAGGCGAAGCAGGCGCTCGGCCTCGATCCTGCGAAGAAATTCGTCGGATGCTTCGGGCGCGTACGCCGCCAGAAAGGAACAGACCTGTTCGTCGACAGCATGATCGCCCTCCTGCCCGGCCGTCCGGGCTGGGGTGCAATCGTTGCCGGCCGTGCCACCGGTCCCCACGCGGCCTTCGAAACCGAACTGAAGGAACGCGTCGCAAAGGCCGGACTCGCCGACCGAATCCTCTTTGTCGGCGAGCATACGAATATTCCCGATTGGTACCGCGCTCTCGACCTCTTCATCGCACCGCAGCGATGGGAAGGCTTCGGCCTCACGCCGCTGGAAGCCATGGCGACCGGGGTGCCGGTGGTGGCAACCGATGTCGGCGCCTTTTCGGAACTCGTAACAGTCGGGAACGAAGAAACCGGCCTCATCGTTGCAGCCGACGATCTCACCGCAATGGTCGGCGCGGCAGCCGCCTACATGGACGACCTGCCGCGGCTTGCGGCCGCCGGCGCCAATGGTCTTGCGCGGACGGCAAAGAACTTCGCCATCGAAGGGGAAGCACGCGCGATCGGCGCGGTTTACGACAGTCTTACGCGCTGATCCGAAGCAATCCCAGGAAATGGATTGGCCTACGTCTTCGAAGCAAAGAGCCGCAGATAGGCGTCGGTGATTGCTTCCTTCGAAAACTGGCGGATGAGCGTCTCGTGTCCACGCTCGGCAAGGCGCGTGCCGAGTGTGGGGTCGGCGACGATCTGCCCGATGGCGTGTGCAAAGCCCTCCGCATCGCCGATCTCGACCATCACGCCGTTTTCGCCGTCGCGCATGAACCATTTCGGCCCCTCGGATCGGGTCGATACGACGGGCGTCCCCTGTGCCCAGGACTCGAGGATAACATTGCCAAGCGGTTCGTGACTGGACGACATCGCAAAAATATCGGCGGCAGCGAGATAGGGCCTCGTATCTTTCTGCCAGCCGGCGAAGCGAACCCGGTCGGATACGCCGAGGTCAGACGAGAGCTTGTGCAGATTGTCGCCCTCCTCACCGTCGCCGAGCAGCCAAAGATAGACGCCCGGCAGTCTGGCCACCGCTTCGATCAGCGTATGGAACCCCTTGCGTTCGACGAAACGTCCCATGGACATCACGACGGGCGCATCGGCCGGCGTGTCCAGTTTCGCCCGGTCTACCGCCTCGACACGCCCGGTCGCGGTGAAATTGGAGATGACCCTGACTTCCCTCGTCCAGCCGAGATCACGCACGCGCTCGGCAATGCCCGGTGTATTGCAGACGATACAGTCCGTGTTTCGGAAGTAACTGAGGCGAGTCGGGTAATCGCCGAGACGCGAGATCTTGAATGCGCCTCTATAGTTTGGCATCAGCTCGCTTGCCCGCGGCGCCCAGGCCATCAGGACATCGGGCTTCTCGCGCCGCGCCATATGCTTCACCTTCAAGGGCAGAAGAATTCGATCGAGTGAGAGATTGCGGAAATGGCTTTCCCTGATCTTCGCGACGCCTTCGATGTCGCGCCGCCAGCTGCGTCCAGGACGGATGGTTGCTGTCTGCTCCACTCCACGTTCCGCAAGCGCATTGACGAGATGCACGAAGAACCGTTCGGCACCGCCATCCTTGCCGAAATGAAAATGGCTGACCTTCATCGCCGTGCGACGCTCCTGGCGAAAAGATCGAGATAAGCGTCGGTGATTGCCTTTTCGGAAAAGCGCGCCCGCAGGGTTTCGCGGCCGGCGGCGCTTAGTCGCTCGCGAAGCGCAGGATCATCGCGCAGCCGGCGGATGGCCTCGGCAAGCCCTCTGTCGTCACCGCAATCGACCATGAGAGCATCACCATCATGCGTCATAACCCAGGACGGGCCCTCCGCGCGTGCGGCTATCGTGGGTTTTCCGGCGCCCCATCCTTCGAAGCAGACATTGCCGAGAGGCTCATGCGATGAATTGATGACGAAGGCGTCGCCGGCCGACAGAAAACCATAGGCGTTTGTCTGCCAACCGGTGAAGCGGACGCGATCGCGAAGCCCGAGTTCGTCTGTGAGCCGTTCGAGCTGTTCTCTATCCGGACCGTCCCCGACGAGCCACAGATAGGTGTTCTCCACTTGTTTCACTGCTCGGATAAGCCCGTCGAAGCCCTTTCGCTTCACGAAGCGTCCCATTCCGACCACGACGAAGGCATCCTCCGGCGTCTGCAAATCGGCCCGCGCAACGGGCGGGACAGGCTCTGCGCGGGTGAAATTAGCGATCACCTCGATGTCGCGGTTCCAGCCAAAATCGCGAACCTTGGCGGCAATATCAGGCGTGATGCAAACGAGGGTCTCGACATTGGTGTAGTAACCGAGATGTTCGGGATAATCTCCCAGCCGAGATATGCGATAGGCCTTGGCATGGGCCGGCATGAACCGGCTGGCCCGCAACTGCCACGCCATTATGATGTCCGGTTTGAACTCGCGAAGAACCTGGTTCAACCTCCATTTCAAAAGGAAACGAGACAGCGAAATGCGCCGGAAAACGCCTTCATAGATCGTCGCGCTCTTTTCTATGTCCCTGCGCCAGCTGCGGTCCGGCCGGATCAGCGCCCGTTGTTCGACGCCCCTCTCATGCAGTGCATTGACGAGATTGACGAAGAAGCGCTCAGCTCCGCCTTCCTTGCCGAAGTGAATATGCATAATTTTCATGCTGAATCCTTTGATCGATCAGCGCGAAAGCGCGTCGTCGACATTCGGGCGCGCCTCCAGGGCGTGCCGCTGATAGATCTTCGCTGCCGTCAGAAAGGCATAGACCGCTCCGGTCATAGCTTCGATGAAGCCTGACAGACCGCAGCGCCAGAGACCGTTGCGGAAATAGAGCCTCAGAAAGTAGATCGGCGGGGCGAAGACGAGTTTGTAGAACCGTGGTCGCTTGCCGGATTCGACCTGCTGGTCCGCTTTCAACGTCGAATATTTGTTTTCCTTCAGGATCTGTTCGTCCATGACCAGCGGACGGAAATGAAGGAGGCTGCCGGTGCGCGCTTTGCCGACGTTTCCATCGGGCACGATGCCTTCATGGACTTTCTGGCTAAGATCGTAGCCCCCCCTGCCACGCCGGATCAGCCGCAAATTCCGCCGCTCCCGCACGTTTTCGGGGGTATAGCCATAGCCGATCAGATAGGGGCGACGCGCCACGCGCCAGCCGACGATCTCGTCTGATGTTGCGAGCAGTTCGGGCAGCAGATTTCGCAGCGCCCCGTCCAGCCTCTCGTCCGCATCGATATTGAAGCACCAGGGCTCACTGCACTGCTCGAGCGCGAACTGCTTCTGTCCGGCATAACCGCGCCAGGGCTCGTGCATGAAACGAATCGGCCAACCCGCGTCGATATAAGACTGCACCAAGGCGGCAGTGCCGTCCGTCGATCCGGAATCGACGATCACGATTTCGGCGCATTGTTCGAGGCTCTCGATGCAGTTGCCGAGATAGGCCTCTTCGTTCAGGCAGATGATGAAGGCTGAAAGCGGAAGCTTAGCTGTCATAGGGCCGTCCCGCATTCGCTCTCGTCCTGGAAGCCGGTCGAAACGGCAGTCCGCAAGACCTTGGCTTGTGGTGCCGGGTGGGAACCCGCTCTGCACCTCAGATTTCTACCTGACATGCGTCCTTCACTTGCCGGATCGTCAGCATCGTCCGCACCGTATCGACATTCTCGGTGGCGGTCAGTTCTTCAATAACGAAATCCTGAAAGCTCGCAAGGTTCTCGGCCACGCACTGCAGCAGAAAGTCCGACTCTCCGGACACCATCCAGGCCTCGCGAACAAGCGGCCATGAGGCGGTGCGGGCGGCAAAGGCCTTCAGATTGGCGTCGGACTGGTGCTTCAGACCGACCATGCAGAAGGCAACGAGATCATATCCAAGCGCGGCGGCATTCAGAAGCGCGCGATAGCCCCGGATGACGCCGGCCTCCTCGAGCTTGCGAACCCGGCGCAGGCAGGGAGGTGCCGAAATCCCCACCCTCTCGGCCAGTTCCACATTCGTCATACGGCCGTTATCCTGCAGTTCGCGCAGTATTTTCATATCGATGGCATCGAGCTCGACGCGTACGACCATTGCCCATATCCCCAATCATGTCGGCCTTGCTTGCGGCAAAGGCCTTTTGTCCGCCGATCGATGGACGACGGTACGATACCGTAGCGCCGATCCCTTCGCGCCGAAGGCGCCGCGTCAGCGGCGCCTGATCCGGGCGCTGTCTCCTTCCCTTGGGTAGCACGTAATCGAATACCGAAACGAGAGCGCTCGCATCTGCATGCACAAAATCCTTGTGCCGTCCCGCGCGGTCGCGTCTTATGGCGGTTGGGCGGTTCAAAACCGATGCAAATATGCCCGATCTGGTGTCAAATCGACGCTGCCCACGCAACCACTTGTGTGTATCAGATCGCGCGCCCTTGAAAGTGCGCGTTGTGAATACCTAAAGTAAGGCAATATTTGCATGATTGGATTGCACCGGACGAGGCTGCCCGGCCAACCCGGCGGACGAAGGACAAAAGCATGACTGCGCGCCACACGAAAGTGCTGATTATCGGTTCCGGCCCTGCCGGTTATACCGCCGCCATCTACACGGCGCGGGCCATGCTTTCGCCGGTGCTTATCGCCGGCATGGAACAAGGCGGCCAGCTGATGATCACCACCGACGTGGAGAATTATCCCGGCTATGCCGATCCGGTCCAAGGCCCCTGGATGATGGAGCAGATGCTGAAACAGGCGATCCATGTCGGCACGGAGATCGTCAACGATCTCGTAACCGACGTCGACCTCTCCGTCCGCCCCTTCCGCATAAGAACGGATAGCGGCACGGATTGGACGGCAGACGCGTTGATCATAGCCACCGGCGCCAAAGCGAAGTGGCTCGGCATCGAAACGGAACCGACCTTCATGGGTTTCGGCGTATCCGCCTGTGCCACCTGCGACGGGTTTTTCTACCGCAACAAGGATGTCATCGTCGTGGGCGGAGGCAACTCGGCGGTGGAGGAAGCACTGTATCTCTCCAACCTGGCCAAGACGGTGACCGTGGTTCACCGGCGCGACGCTTTTCGCGCGGAGAAGATTTTGCAGGAGCGCCTGTTCTCGAAGCCGAACGTCAAGGTGATCTGGGATCACGAGGTTCTGGAATATCTCGGGACGCCGGCAAAGCCCCCGATGCCGGCCTCGGTAAACGGTGTAAAGCTTCGTAACACCAAGACCGGCGAAACATCGGAAATGGTCATCGACGGGGTTTTCGTGGCGATCGGTCATGCGCCCGCCGTCGAGCTCTTCAAGGGTAAACTTCGCCAGAAGCCCAACGGCTATCTCTGGACCGCGCCGGATTCGACGGCGACCGATGTGCCCGGCGTCTTCGCCGCCGGCGACGTCACCGACGATATCTATCGTCAGGCCGTTACAGCGGCCGGCATGGGTTGCATGGCGGCGCTTGAAGCGGAGAAATATCTGGCGGGTCATATGCCCGTCGCAATCGCAGCCGAATAGAAGTTGCGAATCAGAGCGCGCGCCAGGATTGGGGGCGTGGGCTCTGCTGGGCGCGGGATGAGGAAAGTATGGGCGGTCTTTCCGCCCGCATCCCGCCCTGACCAATTAGAAACGATCGCGTTCATGATTTGGGTCTCCGACCTAAATCGACGTGATCCAGGGAACAGATGCATCGGTCGTCTCCGGAGAAACCTGGCAGCTCTCTCCGGCCGAGCCTTTATGGGGGACTCTATGTCGCTGGACTGGGACAAACTTCGCATTTTTCATGCGGCGGCTGAAGCTGGCTCGTTCACGCACGCGGCAGACAAACTCCATCTATCACAGTCGGCAATCAGCCGTCAGGTCAGTTCGCTCGAGCAGGACGTCGGCATCAAGCTCTTCCATCGGCATGCCCGCGGCCTGATCCTCACTGAACAGGGTGAAATGCTTTATCGCACGGCTCACGACGTGCTGATGAAGCTCGAAAGCGTCAAGGCCCAGCTCAGCGAAACGACCGACAAGCCGAGCGGCAAGTTGCGCATCACGACCACCGTCGGGCTCGGCCAGGGCTGGCTGACCGACAAGATCCAGGAATTCATGTCCTTGTACCCGGAGATCCAGGTGCAGCTCATCCTCGACAATGAAGAGCTGGACGTGAACATGCGTCATGCGGACTGCGCCATAAGGCTGCGGCAGCCGCAGCAATCGGATCTCATCCAGCGCAAGCTCTTTACCGTGCACATGCACGTCTATGCCGCACCGTCCTACATCAACAAGTTCGGCGAGCCGCAATCTCTTGACGATCTCGACAATCACCGGATCATCACCTTCGGCGAACCGGCGCCGAACTACCTGCTCGATGTGAACTGGCTTGAGATTGCCGGACGCGACTCGGATAATCCGCGCATATCGCACCTGCAGATCAACAGCCAGACGTCGATCAAGCGGGCCTGCCTGCTCGGCATCGGTATCGCGATGCTTCCGGATTACATCGTCGGCCGCGATCCGGGCCTCATTCAACTGCCGATCAGCGCCGACATTCCATCCTTCGATACCTATTTCTGCTACCCGGACGAGCTGAAGAACGCGGCGAAGCTGAAAGTCTTCCGCGACTACATCGTTTCCAAAGCGAGAAACTGGAACTTTTGACGGTTTGGCAATTGCCCGAATTTCGGGCAATTGCCATAATCCGCGCTAACGCGCTGTTACGACTGTATTATTTTCCAGGATGATCGATTCTGTCGAGAGCTTTGATTGTCGAGAGCCGCAAAAACAGGCAGGGATGCGCAAACGGCATGGCTGTCATGCATATTAAATGATTGCCGGCAGCCCAAAAAAACAGCATACCGAACTCAGCTGATGCATCTTGGTGGCTTCTCCTCCCAGTGCCACCGCAGCAGCTGTTCCCCTCTGGAGGTTTAAATTACCTTCACAACTATAAGGGCCCAAGTTCTTCTTGTGGCCCTCTTTTTTTCCTTGTGAATGCCTCACATCCCTCAGTTGATAAAATATTGGAGGCGGCTATTGAAAGCGACCACGGCCCTGCCCATATCAGTTTCAGCTGGTGCATATAGCGGCTTTCTCCTCCCCAGCCGCTGCAGCAGCTGTTCCCCTCTGGAGGTTTGAAACCTTCACAACTGAAAGGGCCCAAGTTTTCTTGTGGCCCTCTTTTTTTGCACGTTTTTCCCGGCCTCCGTGGTGGTCCATGCTGCAATCACAGCGTTGTGACTTTTCATATCGGAATTTACCGATATATATTTCGATTAAACCAAATATACCGAAATACGATGGATAGAGATGAAATTCTAAAAGCGCTGGCGCATCCGACGCGCGTGGAGATTCTAACCTGGCTGAAGGAGCCGCAGGCTCATTTCTCGGGCCAGGAGCATCCGTTCGACATGGGCGTGTGTGCCGGGCAGTTCGAGAGGTGCGGCCTCTCGCAGTCTACGGTCTCGTCGCACCTGGCTGTGCTGCAGCGCGCTGGTCTGGTGTCGAGCCGCCGCGTCGGCCAGTGGGTCTTCTACAAGCGCAATGAGGAGACGATCGCCGAATTTCTAAAGACGATCGGCAATCTCTGATCAACCCTTTTTCCCCCCAAAGCCTCAATCCGCTACGGAAAGGACAATCCATGGCCTCTCTCTTTGACCCGATTTCGATCGGTGACATCGTACTCAAGAACCGCGTCGTAATGGCACCTCTGACCCGGAACCGTTCGCCCCAGGCCGTGCCCAATGATCTCAACGTCGCCTATTACGAGCAGCGCGCATCCGCCGGCCTGCTGATCACCGAGGCGACGGCAATAAGTCACCAGGGCCAGGGCTACGCAGACGTGCCGGGCCTCTACAAGCCGGAAGCCCTAGCCGGCTGGCGCAAGATCACCGATGCCGTTCACAAAGCCGGCGGCAGGATCGTCGTGCAGATGTGGCATGTCGGGCGGATCTCGCATGAGTCGCTTCAGCCGCAGGGCGGCAAGCCTGTTGCGCCGTCGGCCATCCGTGCCAAATCGAAGACCTATCTGATCAACCCCGATGGAACCGGGACCTTTGCCGAAACCTCCGAACCGCGAGCGCTCGAATTGGCGGAAATCCCCGGCATCGTCGAGGATTATTGCAAGGCCGCCCGCGCCGCGATCGAGGCGGGCTTCGATGGCGTCGAGATTCATGCTGCCAACGGCTATCTGATCGACCAGTTCCTGCGCTCCGGCTCAAACGAACGCACGGACGCCTATGGCGGCTCGATCGAGAACCGCGCCCGCTTCCTCTTCGAGGTCGTAGACGCCGTTACCGGGGAGATCGGCGCCGGTCGGGTGGGAATCCGCATCTCTCCCGTGACCCCTGCAAACGACGCTTTCGATCCGGATCCGCAGCCCCTCTTCACCTATGTCGTCGAAGGACTGGCTCGTTACCCGCTCGCATATGTGCACGTCATCGAAGGCGCCACGGGCGGAGCACGCGATCACCAGCAGGGCGATCGGCCCTTCGACTACGCAGCCCTGCGTAACGCCTATGCAGCAGCCGGGGGTAAGGCGGCCTGGATGACGAACAACGGTTACGATCGCGATCTGGCGCTGAGGACCGTCGAAAGCGGCGAAGCCGACCTCGTTGCATTCGGCAAACCCTTCATCGCCAACCCGGACCTCGTACGCCGGCTTAGAGACAATGTGGCCCTGAATGCACCGGATCAGGCAACCTTCTATGGCGGCGGTGCCAAAGGCTACACGGACTATCCGTCGCTCGAAAACGTCGCCTGATATCGATTGAGAGATCGCCATGAGGAAAGGGCCCGCTCAGCAGGCGGGCCCTTCACGATGCGAATCGATTATGCTGCACGGATGTTCACATCCTTCATTGATAAATGGGCTCTCGACCCCGCCGGTGAGCCCATCCTCACGCGGACGAGCCGCCTGCTGCCCGTTCGTTGGCGTGGCTTGCCGGCCATGCTCAAGGTGGCAGACGAGCCGGAGGAGATATCCGGTGGGCGGTTGATGAAATGGTGGGATGGCCACGGTGCCGCAAGGGTTTACGCCGCAACCGACAACGCGATCCTTATCGAGCGATCTGACAGCCGACGATCGCTTTTTCACATGGCGATGACCGGCAGCGACGATGCCGTGACCCGGATCATCTGCAGGACGGTTGCCTCGCTGCATGCACCACGTCCATCGCCGCCGGCGGGTTTAGCACCGCTCGAACGCTGGTTCCAGGCGCTTGCCCCCGCAGCCCGCATCCACGGGGGCGTTCTCGGGACCTGCGCGGATGCTGCGCGGTTTCTCTTTTCCGCTCCCGGTGCGCCGGTCGTCCTGCATGGCGACATTCACCACGGCAATATTCTCGATTTCGATGACCGGGGCTGGCTCGCCATCGATCCGAAAGGGCTCCTCGGCGAACGCGGTTTCGATTACGCCAATCTCTTCTGCAATCCGGAGCTTCCGCTCGGAACTTTTCCAGGGCGTCTGCATGGGCAGCTTGCGGTCGTCGCCCATGAGGCGCGCCTTGAGCCGAGGAGGCTCCTGCATTGGATAGTCGCCTATGCCGGCCTGTCCGCCGCCTGGTTTCTTGGTGACGGCGAAAACCCAGAGAGCACTTTGACCATCGCCGAGATTGCCGCCGCGGAGCTGCACGGCTAGGCGACAACGGAGAAAATCGCCGTCAGGAGGCCGATATGAAAATCAGGGACGCCATTGAGACCGACCTCCCGGCAATTTGCGCCATCTACAATGATGCCGTGGCGAATACGACGGCGATCTGGAACGAGACCCTTGTCGATGTCGCCAATCGAGCCACATGGCTTGACGCGCGCAACTCTGCCGGATTGCCCGTGCTTGTCGCGCTGTCCGGCACGGGCGAAGTTGTCGGCTATGCCTCTTTCGGCGAGTGGCGTGCCTTTGATGGCTACCGGCACACCGTGGAGCACTCGGTCTACGTCCGGTTGGACCAGCGCGGGGGCGGCATAGGCCGGGCGCTGATGCTTGAACTCATCGGCCGGGCCGAAGGGCTTGGCAAACACGTAATGATCGCGGGGATAGAATCGGGAAACCTGCCGTCGATCCGCCTCCATGAGCAATTGGGCTTTCGGCAGACCGGGCATATGAAGGAGGTGGGCACGAAGTTCGGCCGCTGGCTCGACCTTACCTTCATGCAGCTGATCCTGAGCAGCGGCTCACCTGATTGAAGCCAGAACTGACGATTTCTCGCCCGCAGCGGAAATGCTATCTATGTGCAATCGTTCGTCGCTGAGGGCCGCATGATCGGGCACGAAAACACAGGTACAATCAGCATCTGGAGCATCCGAAACAAGCGTTTGCTGCGCTTTGCCGCAACCATGTTCTCTGCCGCGGCGCTGATCTTCGCCGATCAATATCGGCTCGCCGAGGCTCGCACCGACGCGCCAGCTCCGCCGAAAAAATGCTTGTATTCGGGAGTGTCGTCAGAAAACCCATCCCTTCGTCTCTGCATCAGCCCCGATAATTTCTCTCGCGACGTCTGCACCATTATTGAACACTATGCCAAGGCGAACGACCTGCCTGCCCCTTTCTTTGCCCGGCTGATCTGGCGCGAAAGCCTTTTCCAGCCCGACGCCATCAGCCCGAAGGGCGCGGAGGGGATTGCCCAGTTCATGCCCGGGACGGCAAAGCTGCGCGGGTTGTCGGACAGTTTCAACGCTGTGGCGGCCCTCGGCAAATCGGCGGAATATTTAAGCGAGCTCAAGTCGCGTTACGGCAATCTTGGCTTTGCGGCGGCGGCCTATAATGCTGGCGAGGCCGGCCTCGAGCGCTTCCTCGAAAAAGACCGGCTGCCCTATGAAACGCGGGATTACGTGCTGGCGATCACGGCCTACTCGGTCGAGGACTGGCGCGACAATCCACCGAAATCGCTCAATATCGAACTCGACAAGGAAAAAAGCTTTCTCGACGGCTGCGTTGCACTCGCCGACACGCGGCGCCTGCGCGAGCTGGTGGTCGCCGACGAAGCCGTCTGGGCGCCCTGGGGGATTCAACTTTCGGCGCACTACCAGAAATCCGTGGCGCAACGCTTGTTCATGAATGCCGTGAAAAGATTGCCAGCGCCGATCAACAGCGAAAAGGCGGTTCTTGTTCGGGAGCGCAACGGCAGTTTCGGAGGCAGACGCCGCTACGCCGCCCGCATCGGCCGGCAGACACGTGCCGAAGCCGATCAGCTTTGCGCCGCTATCCGCAAGAGCGGCGGTGCCTGCATCGTCTTCAAGAACTGACGGGCCCGATTCCTGTGCCTTGCCTAGCGGAGGCAACCGAGAAGCGTCATAACGGCTATATCGGTTGGTTTACAAGGCTCCTCTCCCGGAAGCGCGACAGGCGCGCAGGCCCATAAAAAGAGGCCCGCCGCTGGACCAGCGGCGGGCCTGAAACTCATCTTCCGGCCCGATCACTCCTCCGGCGTCGACGTGGGCTCCGGTGGGAGCTCCGGCTGCGCCATAACGCCTTCGGCGCCTACGGCCTCAATCTCCTCGTCGCCATCCGGCTCGCTGATCCGCTCGACCGAAACGACCTTCTCGTCCTTGGCGGTCGAGAAAATGGTCACACCCTTGGTGGCGCGGCTCGCGAGGCGAATGCCTTCCACCGGCACGCGGATGAGCTGACCGCCATCCGAGACGAGCATGATCTGGTCGTTGTGCTCGATCGGGAAAGCCGCGACGAGTTCGCCGATTTCCGCCGTCTTCGACGTGTCGGTGGCGCGAATGCCCTTGCCGCCGCGGCCGGACGTACGGAAGTCGTAGGACGAGGAGCGCTTGCCGAAGCCCTTCTTCGAGACGGTGAGGATGAACTGCTCGCGCGCCTTCAATTCCTCGTAACGCTCATTGGTGAGTTCGCCGCCATTGGTGACTTCCTCGCCGACAAGGACGATTTCCTCTTCTTCACCCGTCACGGCGCGACGCTCTGCGGCAGACCGTTTCAGATAGGCGGCACGCTCCCAAGGTTCGGCTTCGACATGAGCGACGATCGCCATGGAGATGATCCGGTCGCCGTCGCCGAGCGAGATACCGCGAACGCCGATCGAGTTGCGACCGGCAAAGACGCGCACATCGGCGACGGGGAAGCGGATGCACTGGCCCAGTGCTGTCGTGAGCACCACATCGTCGAACTCGGTGCAGGTGTCGACCGACAGGATTTCGTCGCCCTCCTCCTCGAGCTTCATCGCGATCTTGCCGTTGCGGTTGACCTGGACGAAGTCGGAGAGCTTGTTGCGGCGGACCGTGCCGCGGGTCGTCGAGAACATGACGTCGAGGTTTTGCCAGGTCGTCTCGTCCTCGGGCAGCGGCATGATCGTGGTGATGCGCTCACCCGGCTCCAGCGGCAGCATATTGATCAGGGCCTTGCCGCGTGATTGCGGCGTGCCGATCGGAAGCCGCCAGACCTTCTCCTTGTAGACGATGCCCCGCGAGGAGAAGAACAGAACCGGTGTGTGAGTATTGGCCACGAACAGCCGGGTAACGAAATCTTCGTCGCGGGTGGCCATGCCGGAGCGGCCCTTGCCGCCGCGGCGCTGCGCGCGATAGGTCGTGAGCGGCACGCGCTTGATGTAGCCGAGATGGGACACGGTCACGACCATGTCCTCCTGCGCGATCAGGTCTTCGTCGTCCATGTCGGGACCGCCTTCGGCGATCTCGGTGCGGCGCGGAGTGCCGAACTCGTCACGGACGGAAGTAAGCTCGTCCTTGACGATCTGCATGATGCGGAGCCGCGACGAAAGGATATCGAGGTAATCCTTGATCTCATCGCCGATCTTATTGAGCTCGTCCCCGATCTCATCGCGGCCGAGTGCCGTCAGACGCTGCAGGCGGAGTTCGAGGATGGCGCGGGCCTGTTCCTCGGAAAGGTTGTAGGTAGCGTCGTCGTTGATCCGGTGCCGCGGATCGTCGATCAGCCGGATGAGCCCATCGACGTCGTGGGCCGGCCAGCGGCGTTCCATCAGTTGTTCGCGCGCGGTCTGCGGATCCGGCGCCTGGCGGATCAGCTTGATCACCTCGTCGATATTCGCGACGGCGATCGCAAGACCGACCAGCACATGCGCCCGCTCGCGCGCCTTGCGCAGCAGGTATTTCGTACGCCGGCTGACGACTTCCTCGCGGAAGGAGACAAAGGCACGCAGCATGTCGAGCAGACTCATCTGCTCCGGCTTGCCGCCGTTCAACGCGACCATATTGCAGCCGAACGAGGTCTGCAGGGGCGTGTAGCGGTAAAGCTGGTTGAGGATGACTTCGGCATTGGCATCGCGCTTCAGTTCGACGACGACGCGATAGCCCTGGCGGTCGGACTCGTCGCGAAGATCGGAAATGCCTTCGATCCGCTTGTCGCGAACGAGCTCTGCCATCTTTTCGATCATCGTCGACTTGTTCACCTGATAGGGAATCTCGGTGATGATGATCTGTTCGCGATCTCCGCGCATCGGCTCGATATGGGCGCGCCCGCGCATGATAACGGAGCCGCGGCCCGTCTCGTAGGCCTGACGGATGCCCGAACGGCCGAGGATCAGGGCTCCGGTCGGAAAATCCGGCCCTGGGATGATCTGCATCAGCTCCGGCAGCTCGATGGCGGGATTGTCGATCAATGCGATACAGGCGTCGATGACTTCGCCGAGATTATGAGGCGGAATATTGGTCGCCATGCCAACGGCGATGCCGCCAGCGCCGTTGACGAGCAGGTTCGGGAACTTTGCCGGAACGACGACCGGCTCGTGCAGGGTGCCGTCGTAGTTGTCCCGGAAATCGACCGTTTCCTTGTCGAGGTCGTCGAGCAGCGAATGTGCCGCCTTCTGCAGCCGGCATTCGGTATAACGCTCAGCCGCCGGCGGATCGCCGTCGACCGAGCCGAAATTGCCCTGGCCGTCGATCAGCGGCAACCGCAGCGACCAATCCTGCGCCATGCGTGCCAGCGCGTCGTAAATCGCCGCGTTGCCGTGCGGGTGATATTTACCCATCACGTCACCGGTGACGCGAGCGCATTTTACGTATTTCTTGTTCCAGTCGATGCCGAGCTCGCTCATCCCATAAAGGATGCGGCGGTGAACGGGTTTGAGACCGTCGCGCACATCGGGAAGCGCGCGCGACACGATCACGCTCATGGCGTAATCGAGATACGACCGCTGCATTTCCTCGATGATGGAAATCGGCTCGATGCCTGGCGGATTTTTTCCGCCGCCGGGGGTGCTTTGCTCAGTCAATGGCGATCACGATCTTTGTTCAGAATCAGTCGGGTTTTTATAGCCGAATGCGGCTCGCAGCGCCAATTTTCGGCCGGTGTTTTGAACAGTCTTTTGCCGCTGGAGCGGGCTTTTCTAGGGCAGCGGCAGTGAATTGGGAAGAGCGCGCAAAGAAAGCTGCGTGCCTTGGGGTCGCGCTGGTTTAAGCCATTGCGCAGCACTTGGCTACCCGCTCTTTCCAAGCTTGCCGCGCTTGCCTAACAATGCGGGCACGCTACCGGGAAAAGCCGGGGCAAAAATCCGGAAGGGGACACGGATGTTCGATGTCGATCTCTTGATCAATGCGCTGACGACGCTGCTCGTCACGCTCGATCCGCCCGGCCTTGCGCCGATCTTCTTGAGCCTGACCGTCGGCCTGAATCGGCAGCAACGGTTTCAGGTGGCGACCCGTGGCTCGCTCATCGCCTTCTTCATCCTCGCCGCCTTCGCTCTCTTCGGTGACGGCATCCTCGGCCTGCTCGGCATCTCGATCGGCGCCTTCCGCATTGCCGGCGGCATGCTGCTCTTCTGGATTGCTTTCGAGATGATTTTCGAGAAGCGTCAGGAGCGAAAGGAAAAGGCCGGGGAGACGGCGATCACGAAGGACCACCTTCACAACATTGCGGTTTTTCCGCTGGCGCTGCCCTTGATTGCAGGACCCGGGGCGATTTCGGCAACCATGCTCCTCGGAAGCTCCTTTCCCTCGGCGGTCGAGCGAATGCAGCTTATCGTCGTCCTTGCGGCATCGATGGCCATATTGTTCCTGGCGCTGGTGATCGCCGATCGTATCGACCGGTTCCTCGGCGTGACCGGGCGCGCGATCCTCACCCGCCTCCTCGGCGTCATCCTTGCGGCACTCGCCGTACAATTCGTCGTGGATGGCGTGCGCTCGGCGTTTCAGGTCTGAACGAAGCGCCACCATTCACGCCCTGGATGCAGCAGCCGGTAACGATGCCCCGAGAAGCTCATCGAGAGATGCCAAAGCTGCGGCGCGATAGTTGCCCCAAGGCGCAATATCGCTGCGGCTCGCCATGCGGTAGATTGCTCGCCATGAGTGCCGCTCGCAATCCATGACGGACGCTCTGGACCCTATTGCCGACCGAAAGGTTTCGCATCGCATTATTATCGCTTCAGTTGTTTTCTTGATTTCAGATTGAATACGCGACCGGCGCCCATTGAATTCCGCCGTGCGCCTGAGTGAATCACCGTTCGGCCGGAGATCTCAACGGAGGACTCTGAAATGAATCGTAGAATTATCTGCGGCGTTGGAGCATTGGCTGCTTCCACCGTCCTTTGGGGCGCGCTTGCCCCAGTGCAAGCTCAGGAGACGAGAAAGCCCAACATCCTGTTCATCGTGTCCGACGATACCGGCTACGGCGATCTCGGCCCTTACGGCGGCGGCGAGGGCCGCGGCATGCCTACGCCGAACATCGACAAGCTGGCGGATGAAGGCATGACCTTCTTTTCCTTCTACGCCCAACCAAGTTGCACGCCCGGCCGCGCTGCCATGCAGACCGGGCGCATTCCGAACCGCAGCGGCATGACCACGGTCGCCTTCCAGGGCGAGGGCGGTGGGCTGCCGGCAGCCGAATGGACGTTGGCGTCTGTGCTGAAACGCGGCGGGTACCAGACCTATTTCACCGGCAAGTGGCATCTCGGCGAGGCAGACTACGCGCTGCCGATCGCACAGGGCTACGATGAAATGAAATATGTCGGCCTCTATCATCTCAATGCCTACACTTATGCGGACGCAACCTGGTTCCCGGACATGGACCCGGAACTCAGGGCCATGTTCCAGAAAGTGACGAAAGGCTCGCTTTCCGGCAAAGCCGGCGGGGAGGTGACGGAGGACTTCAAAATCAACGGACAATACGTCGACACTCCCGTGATCGACGGTAAGCCCGGTGTCGTCGGGATCCCGTTCTTCGACGGCTATGTCGAAAAGGCGGCAATCGAATTCCTCGATGCCGCCGCCAAAAAGCCGGATCAGCCGTTCTACATCAACGTGAACTTCATGAAGGTGCACCAGCCGAATCTTCCTGCCCCGGAGTTCCAGCATAAGTCCTTGTCAAAGACCAAATATGCGGACTCCGTCGTGGAGCTCGACACGCGCATCGGCAGGATCCTGGACAAGCTGCGTGAAACCGGCATGGACAGGAACACCCTGGTTTTCTACACGACCGACAACGGGGCCTGGCAGGACGTCTATCCCGACGCCGGCTATACGCCGTTTCGCGGTACCAAGGGCACCGTGCGCGAGGGCGGCAATCGCGTTCCCGCCATCGCGGTCTGGCCCGGCAAGATCAAGCCGAGTTCGAAGAATCACGACATCGTCGGCGGCCTTGACCTGATGGCGACGTTCGCGGCAGCCGGCGGCGTCCCGCTTCCTGACAAGGACCGCGAAGACAAGCCGATCGTCTTCGACAGCTACGACATGTCGCCGGTTCTTCTCGGCACCGGCAAGTCGGCGCGCAAGTCCTGGTTCTACTTCACCGAGAACGAGTTGACGCCGGGCGCCGCCCGTGTCGGCAACTACAAGGCGGTGTTCAACCTGCGGGGTGACAACGGGCAATCGACCGGAGGATTGGCAGTCGATTCCAATCTCGGCTGGAAGGGGGCGGAGAGCTATGTGGCGACAGTCCCGCAGGTCTTTGATCTCTGGCAGGATCCGCAGGAACGCTACGACATTTTCATGAACAACTATACGGAGCACACCTGGACGATGGTGAGCATCAGCAACGCCATCGAGGAGTTGATGAAGACCTATGTGCAGCATCCGCCGCGCAAGCTGCAGAGCGAATCTTACAGCGGACCGCTTACGATCACCAGTTACCAGCGCTTTGAGTGGGCGCGCCAGCAACTTGGGAAGGAAGGCGTGAACATCCCGCTACCGACAGGCAACTGATCCGTCCAACCACGGCCCCGGCGAGAAGCCGGGGCCGTTTCGTCGTCCGGGCGACGGTCGCAAGACCGCGCCGATCGCCAATGGAGGTGCCCGCAATGTTTTCGGCGTATAATTTCTTTCAACTGGCTCGCCGTGCCACGGCCGGCGCAGCGATCTACCTTCTTGCCCTTGCGCCTTTGCATGCACAGTCGGATCCCCTGCCCTCGTGGAACGACACCGCTCCGAAGGCGGCGATTGTCGCTTTCGTCGAAAAGGTGACCATGGAAAGCTCGCCCGACTTCGTTCCGGAATCGGAGCGCATCGCCGTCTTCGACAATGACGGCACGCTGTGGGTCGAGCATCCGGCTTACACACAGTTCGCCTTCGCGCTCGACCGGGTCAAGGCCGAGGCACCAGCGCATCCGGAGTGGAAAGACACTCAACCCTTCAAGGCGGCACTCGAGGGCGACATGAAGGCCCTTGCTGCAGCAGGCGAGAAGGGCCTTGTCGAGCTTATCATGGCGACCCATGCGGGTATGACCAGCGACGAGTTCCAGAAGGTCGTTTCCGACTGGATCGCGACCGCGCGCGACCCCAGATTCGAGAAGCCCTATACCGAGCTTGTCTACCAGCCGATGCTTGAACTGCTCACCTATCTGCGCGCCAACGGTTTCAAGACCTATATCGTGTCCGGAGGGGGCATCGAGTTCATGCGCCCGTGGGTCGAACAGGTCTACGGCGTGCCTCCCGAGCAGGTGCTGGGCTCATCCATAAAGACGCAGTTCGAGATGCGTAACGGCACCCCGACCCTGTTCCGCCTGCCTGAAGTGAACTTCATCGACGACAAAGCGGGCAAGCCGGTCGGCATCAACGCGCATATCGGCCGCCGCCCGATCGCCGCCTTCGGCAATTCCGACGGCGACCTCGAAATGCTGCAATGGACGACATTGGCAGGCGAAACCGCCCGCTTCGGCATGATCATTCACCACACTGACGCAGATCGCGAATACGCTTACGATCGGGACACCGAGTTCGGACGTCTGGACAAGGCGCTTGATGCGGCGGCGATAAACAAATGGACCGTTGTCGACATGAAGGCGGACTGGAAGCAAGTCTTTCCAGACAAATAAGGTTGCGGGCCGAAGGCTCGGCGCTTTCACGAAGGGAGCATTGGTGAGCGCAGGTTCGACGAAACCGC
Source organism: Sinorhizobium medicae (assembly GCF_007827695.1). Lineage (GTDB taxonomy): Bacteria > Pseudomonadota > Alphaproteobacteria > Rhizobiales > Rhizobiaceae > Sinorhizobium > Sinorhizobium medicae. Next base: position 55,998 of record NZ_VITA01000008.1, read on the forward strand.
CGCTGATGTCGGCCACGTCTCCGGCCGAGGTTTTCCGTCGCGTCTTTTCGGGCGCTATCCGCTATCTGCCAAAACTCGGCATCCGAGTCCTCCGCCCGCATTTGTGCCTTCGACGTGCGGCGCTTCGTTGGATGGCTTTGGCGCTCTGTTGCGTGCTTACGCTCTTCGGAACTGCGGCTGCGGCAGAAGAGAGGAAGGCTCCGGGCGACCCGCTGATCGCAATTCATGACGGCTTCGCGGACGAGAAAACCTGCTCATCCTGTCATGCCGAACAGGCGGCCGCTTTCGCCGCGTCGCATCACGCGAGGGCGATGGCTGTCGCCGATGAACAGTCGGTACGGGCAGACTTCAACGGCACCCGGTTCGAGGACGTCGGTATCGCAGCGGACTTCTTTCGCCGAGATGACCGCTTCTTCGTCCGCACCGAAGGGCCGGATGGCAGGCAATCGGATTACGAAGTCAAATATACATTCGCCTATGAGCCTCTACAGCAGTACCTGATCGATCTCGGCGGCGGCAGGCTGCAGGCTCTCGACATCGCCTGGGATACGCGAAAGCAGACCTGGTTCTGGCTGGGCGAAGGCAGCGCGGCAAAACCGGGCTCCACATTTCATTGGACGGGGCCGTTCTACCGCTGGAACCGCACCTGCATCGACTGTCATTCCACCGACCCACGGGCCAATTTCCAGCCGCAGGCGAACGAGTACAAGTCGTCCTATGTGGCGACCGGCATCGGCTGCCAGTCCTGCCATGGCGGCGGCGCAAAGCACGTCGAATGGGCCAAGACCAAAGCGGGAGGTGTCTCGGCGGACATGGCAGATCCAAGCCTGGCGAAGGTCGACGTGAACACCTGCTTCGCCTGCCACGCGCGGCGCACCAGACTTGTCGACGGCTACCGGCCGGGAGGAGCCTTTCTCGACCATTTTTCCCCCGCGTTGCTTCGCAGCGACCTATATTTCCCGGACGGACAGATCCTCGACGAGGTTTTCGAATACGGCTCCTTCCAGCAGAGCAAGATGGCAAAGGCCGGCGTCACCTGTTTCGACTGCCACAGGGCACACGAAGGTACCGTAAAGGCCGCCGGTAACGCGCTGTGCACCCAATGTCACGCCGAGACCGCGCCGGAGCGTTTTGCCAGCAACGATCCGAGCGGCGCGTTCGATACGCCCGCACACACGCATCACCCCGAAGGCTCAGCTGGCGCTCTTTGTGCCAACTGCCACATGCCGGAACGTACCTACATGAAGGTGGACCCCCGGCGCGACCACTCTTTCGTGATCCCTCGCCCCGACCTTTCCGCGATCTACGGCACCCCGAATGCATGCATCGCATGCCATGTCGGCAAAACGAATGCGTGGGCGTCCGAGAGTATGGACGAATGGTATGGAAAGGGATGGCGTGAACGCCCGACAATCGCCCATGCCTTCGCAGCAGCGGCGCGGGATGATGCTGCCGCAATAGAGAAGCTGCGCGGATTTCTGGCCGACCGCCAGCAACCGGGCATCGTCAGGGGCAGCGCAATCGGAGAAATGACAAGGCTCGATGGGGCAGCCGCGGCCGCGGACGTCAGAGTGGCCGCGGCGGACCCCGATCCGCTCGTCCGGCTGGGAGCAGCCGAGGCGGCTGCCAACCTGCCGCCCGAGCTGCGGCCAGACGTGATCGGCGGCCTGCTTGGCGACGAAACCCGAGCTGTCCGGGTGGCCGCCATCAGGGTCCTTGGCGCCACTCCCTCACTGGAGCTTCTCGGCGATCGACGGCGGGCCTTCGAGGCCGCCGCCGGCGACTTGCGCGGCTTTGTCCAGGCCAACGCGGACAGCGCCGAGGCGCAAGGCACCTACGGGTCGTTCCTGTTCGAGCAGAGGCGCACGGACGAGGCGGAAAAGGCATTCCGGCAGGCGATCACCCTTGATCCGACGTTTTCGGGCGCGCGCATCAACCTTGCCGAGCTCTATCGCGCCAGCGGCGACAACGAGAAATCGGAACAGGCTTACGCCGAAGCAGTCGCGGCCAATCCGGATCTGGCAGACCTTCGCTATGGACATGGCCTGTCGCTTGTCCGTCAAAAGGCCATGCAGGAAGCGATCGAGGAGTTGGGAGCGGCAGTGCGTCTGGAACCCGCCAATACTCGATACAGGATGACGGCGGCCATCGCGCTCGATGCGGTCGGCCGAACGGAGGACGCTTTCGGACTGTTCGATCCGGCCGATGCGGGTGGTACGACAGATGCCGATCTGCTCGGCACTGCCATTCAAATCGGGCTCAAACTTGGACGCTATGCCGAGACGCTCGCTTTTGCCGAAGCGCTCGCCCAGCTTCGGCCCCATGACCCGCGGACCGCAGAACTCGTCAGGCAATTACAGGATGCAGTTCGACAGGGCAGATAAGTGGCTTCCTCGCGGACGTCGTCGGCCCGCAACGAAGCGGGCCGATGATCGCAGCGTTGCTGCCGTCGTCGATCAGAACGGAATGTCGTCGTCGAGATCGCGCGAGAAGTTGCCGCCCTGGTTCGACTGGCCGCCCGACCGGGCGCCTGACGATTGCCCCCGCGACTGATCGTATTCCTCGTATCCGCCGCCTCCGAGATCGCTGCCGCCGCGGCTCGCACCGCCGCCCTCGCCGCGGCCGTCTAGCATCGTCAGCGTCGAATTGAAGCCCTGCAGGACGATCTCGGTCGAATAGCGGTCATTGCCGTTCTGGTCCTGCCATTTGCGGGTCTGCAACTGGCCTTCGATATAGAGTTTGGCGCCCTTTTTCACATATTGCTCGATGACTTTGCAAAGACCCTCGTTGAAGACGACGACAGTATGCCATTCCGTCTTCTCCCGGCGCTCGCCGGAGTTACGGTCGCGCCAGCTTTCGGAGGTGGCAATTCTGAGATTGGCAATCGGCCGGCCATCCTGCGTGCGCCGGATTTCCGGGTCGGCCCCGACATTTCCGATCAAGATCACCTTGTTGACGCTACCAGCCATGTCGCTTTTCCCGTTTTTGCCGCCGGACCGCGAGCCCGGCTCTCCAATGTCTCACGAGCGAACACCTTAGCGGCCCGCTGCCGCCGATACGCCCCGCTTCGCGCAAATATCCACAGTTGATTTGGCTTGGACGAAGCTGACTTTGTTCTTTTTTTGTTCTAGTATCTCTCTATTATTCTGTCAACCGAATCGCAATTGAGCCGCCTCTTTTGCCGATTGCGCCTCGACATGGGCGCAGCCGTCATTACATAGGGGCATTCAACCGACATTCAAAGCTGGCCTTCCGATGAGCGAACTCAAGACCATCTCCATTCGCGGCGCCCGCGAGCACAATCTCAAGGGCATCGACCTCGACCTGCCGCGCAACAAGCTGATCGTGATGACCGGCCTTTCCGGCTCCGGGAAGTCCTCGCTTGCCTTCGACACGATCTACGCCGAGGGACAGCGGCGCTATGTCGAGAGCCTTTCGGCCTATGCCCGCCAATTCCTCGAAATGATGCAGAAGCCCGACGTCGACCAGATCGACGGGCTCTCGCCGGCAATCTCGATCGAGCAGAAGACGACGTCGCGCAATCCGCGTTCGACTGTCGGCACCGTTACCGAGATCTACGACTATCTGCGCCTGCTCTTCGCGCGTGTCGGCGTGCCCTATTCACCGGCCACGGGCCTGCCGATCGAAAGCCAGACCGTCAGCCAGATGGTCGACCGGGTGCTGGAGTTCGGCGAAGGTACGCGCCTGTACATTCTGGCGCCGCTCGTGCGCGGCCGTAAGGGCGAGTACAGGAAGGAACTCGCCGAGCTTATGAAAAAGGGCTTCCAGCGCGTAAAGGTCGACGGCCAGTTCTACGAGATTGCCGACGTGCCGGCACTCGACAAGAAATACAAGCACGACATCGATGTGGTCGTGGACCGCGTCGTCGTTCGGCCCGATCTCGCCACACGCCTTGCCGACAGCCTCGAGACGTGCCTCACGCTTGCCGACGGACTGGCGATCGCCGAATTCGCCGACCGGCCCCTGCCCCCGGAGGAGACGTCGGCCGGCGGCTCGGCCAACAAATCGCTGAACGAGACGCATGAGCGCGTCTTGTTTTCGGAAAAATTCGCCTGTCCCGTCTCGGGCTTCACCATCCCCGAGGTCGAGCCGCGGCTCTTCTCCTTCAACAATCCTTTCGGGGCATGCCCGACCTGTGACGGCCTCGGCAGCCAGCAGAAGATCGATGAGGCGTTGATCGTCCCGGAGCCGAACCGCACGCTTCGCGACGGCGCCATCGCGCCCTGGGCAAAATCCACCTCGCCCTACTACAACCAGACGCTGGAGGCGCTCGGCAAGGTATTCGGCTTCAAGCTCGGGAGCCGCTGGAGCGAGCTTTCCGCGGAAGCGCAAGACGCGATCCTCCACGGCACCGAGGACAAGATCGCCTTCCACTATCAGGACGGCGCCCGCTCCTACAACACGACGAAGACGTTCGAAGGCATCGTGCCCAATCTCGAACGCCGCTGGAAGGAGACCGACAGCGCCTGGGCACGCGAAGAGATCGAGCGCTATATGTCAGCGGCGCCCTGCCCCGCCTGCGCGGGTTACCGGCTGAAGCCGGAGGCGCTTGCGGTCACGATCCACGCGCTGCATATCGGCGAAGTCACCGAAATGTCGATCCGCGCCGCACGCGACTGGTTCGAGGATCTGCCGCGGCACCTCAATACGAATCAGAACGAGATTGCGGTGCGCATCCTCAAGGAGATCCGTGAGCGCCTGCGCTTCCTGAACGATGTGGGGCTGGAATATCTGAGCCTGTCGCGCAACTCCGGCACGCTGTCGGGTGGAGAAAGCCAGCGCATCCGGCTTGCCTCGCAGATCGGCTCCGGGCTGACAGGCGTCCTCTATGTTCTCGACGAGCCCTCGATCGGCCTGCATCAGCGCGACAATGCCCGCCTTCTGGATACGCTGAGGCACCTGCGGGATATCGGCAACACGGTCATTGTTGTCGAGCACGACGAGGATGCGATCCTGACGGCGGACTATGTCGTCGATATCGGCCCGGCGGCCGGCATTCACGGCGGCGAGGTCATCGCGCAGGGTGCCCCGTCCGATATCATGTCCAATCCGAAGTCGCTGACGGGGAAATATCTCTCCGGTGAACTGTCCGTCGCTGTCCCGGGCGAAAGGCGAAAGCCGAAAAAGAAAAAGGAAGTGACCGTCGTAGGGGCACGGGCCAACAATCTGAAAAATGTGACGGCATCGATTCCGCTCGGCGTCTTCACCGCCGTCACCGGCGTTTCGGGCGGAGGCAAATCCACCTTCCTGATCGAGACGCTCTACAAGGCTGCCGCCCGCCGCGTGATGGGCGCGCGCGAAAATCCGGCCGAGCACGACCGCATCGACGGATTCGAGCATATCGACAAGGTCATCGACATCGACCAGTCGCCGATCGGGCGCACGCCGCGCTCGAACCCGGCGACTTACACGGGGGCTTTCACGCCGATTCGCGACTGGTTCGCCGGTCTGCCGGAGGCAAAAACCCGCGGCTACCAGCCCGGCCGTTTCTCGTTCAACGTCAAGGGCGGCCGCTGCGAGGCCTGCCAGGGTGACGGGGTCATCAAGATCGAGATGCACTTCCTTCCGGATGTCTACGTCACCTGCGACGTCTGCCACGGCAAGCGCTACAATCGGGAAACGCTCGACGTGCACTTCAAGGGCAAGTCGATTGCCGACGTGCTCGACATGACGGTGGAAGAAGGCGTCGAGTTCTTCGCAGCCGTTCCAGCCGTGCGCGACAAGCTGGTAACGCTGAATCAGGTGGGCCTCGGCTATATCAAGATCGGTCAGCAGGCGAATACGCTTTCGGGCGGCGAGGCCCAGCGCGTGAAACTGGCCAAGGAACTGTCGAAACGCTCCACCGGACGCACGCTGTACATATTGGACGAGCCCACAACAGGGTTGCATTTCCACGATGTAGCGAAGCTACTTGAAGTTTTGCATGAGCTTGTCAATCAGGGGAATTCCGTCGTGGTGATCGAGCACAATCTCGAGGTCATCAAGACGGCCGACTGGATCATCGATTTCGGCCCGGAAGGCGGCGATGGCGGCGGCGAAGTCATCGCGCAGGGGACGCCGGAAGAGGTCGTGAACGAGCCGCGTTCCTATACGGGACAATTCCTGAAGGAACTTCTGGAGCGCCGGCCGGTCAAGAAGGTGGTGGCGGCGGAGTGATGCTTCGCCGTGCTGCGCAAAGCGGGTGGTGTTTCCGGTTCGATTTGGCCAAGCTCTGCGGCATGATCCTGCGCGACGTTCGCGTGACTGATAAAGCACTGCGCTGAAAGAAAGCTTCGAGGAGGAAAAGCATGGCAAGTTCGGGTAGGATCCGTGCCGGTATCGGCGGTTGGAATTTCGAACCCTGGGAAGGCAGCTTCTACCCGGATGGCCTTCCGAAGAAACGGCAGCTCGAATTTGCCGGCAAGGAACTGCGGACGATCGAGGTCAACGGCACCTATTACAGTTCGCAGAAGCCGGCGACCTTTGCCAAATGGGCGGCGGAGGTTCCGGACGGTTTCATCTTTTCCCTGAAGGCCAGTCGCTTCGTGACGAACCGCAAGATTCTCTCGGAAGCAGGCGAATCGATGGAGCGGTTTTTGACGCAGGGGCTTACCGAACTCGGCGACCGCCTCGGGCCCATCCTCTGGCAGTTCGCGCCGACCAAGAAGTTCGATGCGGAGGATTTCGAGGGATTTCTGAAGCTCCTGCCGGACAAGCAGGACGGCCTGAAGCTTCGCCACGTGGTCGAGGTTCGCAATCCCAGTTTCCAGGCGCCGGAGTTCGTGCAGCTCCTCGAAAAATACAAGGTGGCCGTCGCGCTCGCAGAGCACGCGGACTACCCGATGATTGCCGATGTCACCACCGATTTCATCTATGCGCGTCTGCAGAAGGGGAGCGACGAGGTGAAGAGCTGCTACCCGCCGAAGGACCTCGACCACTGGGCCAAGCGACTGAAGGCCTTTGCCGCCGGTGACGAGCCGGGGGATCTGGAGAAAAGCGCGCCGGCGCGCAAGCCGGAGAAGACGCCTCGCGACGTCTTTGCCTTCTTCATCACCTCAGGCAAGATCAATGCGCCGAACGGAGCAAGGGAATTGCAGAAGCGCGTGGACTAGGCCCTGCGGCAGGCAGGACGTGGGTGCATGCGCCCGCTCGAAACTTGCCATAACATAAGGCCTGGCACTCCGGCCGACCACGGTCGGGCGATCAACCAATCCGAATCGGTCTCGAGCAGTCACATCGCGGCGCCATTCGCAATCGCGGGTGGCACCCAATACCGTCTCGTACCCGCTTTTTCATCCATAAAAAATTTGAATTTCCGCCTGCCGCTGCGTCGGCTTGGCAGGCAAGTGTTGGAAGTCCCTGATTTTCAATGGCTTGAGCGATGTCCCCGTTTTCCACAGTCCATCCACACAAGATATAGCGCTCAAACTTCCGTCACAAACCACCCCTTGACGCCCACGGGCGATTCACGGTTAATGGATTTCACGTTGCGACGGCGGCGGACCGGGAAGTTTTGAGGCCGGTTCAAACCCCTAAATCGTCGGTTCCGATATGCGGCCTGAGCGGATAACCCCGAGCGGCTGCAGTGGCGGAATTTTGCGCGAGATTCGGGCGCCTAAGTGGCATTTCGGGCTGGCGTAAAGAGCCTGTTAATACTATATTTAGTGTTTGCAGCCAGCATCACCACAAGATACAGGATTACCCACGTGCTGGGTTTCCTCGCATCGAAAGAAATTTGAAGCTGGCTGCGAGAACCATCGCGGCCGGGCTGGGTTAACTGCGCTTTGGCGCATGACAACAAAGGACGGGACAATGAGGATCGAGCGTCGATTCACGAAGGCCGGGCAATCCGCCTATGCCGAAATAGAATTCCGCAAGGCGACGAGTGAGATCAAGAACCCGGACGGGTCGGTGGTCTTTCGTCTCGCGGATATCGACGTACCCGCGCAGTTCTCGCAGGTCGCGGCCGACATCCTCGCCCAGAAGTATTTCCGCAAGGCGGGCGTGCCCGCAAAGCTGAAGCGGGTCGAGGAAAACGACGTGCCGTCCTTTCTCTGGCGTTCGGTTCCGGACGCCGACGCGCTGAAGGCGCTTCCGAAAGAAGAACAGTACGGCTCCGAAACGGATGCTCGCCAGGTTTTCGATCGCTTGGCCGGAACCTGGGCCTATTGGGGCTGGAAGGGTGGCTATTTCGACACGGAAGAAGACGCCAGCGCCTTCCGCGACGAGCTCGCCTATATGCTCGCTACCCAGCGCGTCGCGCCGAATTCGCCGCAATGGTTCAACACCGGCCTCCACTGGGCCTATGGCATTGACGGCCCCGGCCAGGGACATTTCTATGTCGATCCCTTCACCGGCAAGCTGACGAAGTCGAAGTCCGCCTACGAACATCCGCAGCCGCATGCCTGCTTCATCCAGTCCGTCGGAGACGACCTCGTCAACGAGGGCGGCATCATGGATCTGTGGGTGCGCGAAGCGCGCCTCTTCAAATACGGCTCCGGCACCGGCTCCAACTTCTCCTATGTGCGCGCCGAGGGCGAGAAGCTCTCGGGCGGCGGCAAGTCTTCCGGCCTGATGAGCTTCCTGAAGATCGGCGACCGCGCCGCGGGCGCCATCAAGTCGGGCGGCACGACACGTCGCGCGGCCAAGATGGTCGTCGTCGACATCGACCACCCGGATATCGAGGAATATATCAACTGGAAGGTCAAGGAAGAGCAGAAGGTTGCCGCCCTCGTCACCGGCTCGAAGATCGTCGCCAAGCACCTGAAGGCGATCATGAAGGCCTGCATCAATTGCGACGGCAGCGACGATGCCTGCTTCGATCCGAAGCAGAACCCGGCGCTGAAGCGCGAGATCCGCGCCGCAAAGCAGTCACTGGTACCGGAGAACTATGTCAAGCGCGTCATCCAGTTCGCGCGCCAGGGCTACAAGGACATCGAATTCAAGACTTACGACACGGATTGGGATTCGGAGGCCTATCTCACCGTTTCCGGCCAGAACTCCAACAATTCCGTCTCGATCAAGGACGATTTCCTTCGCGCCGTGGAAGCGGATGGCGATTGGCACCTGACCGCCCGCAAGGACGGCCGCGTCATGAAGACCCTGAAGGCGCGCGACCTCTGGGAGTCGATCTCGCATGCCGCCTGGGCCTCCGCCGATCCGGGCCTGCACTTCAACACGACGATGAACGATTGGCACACCTGCCCCGCTGCGGGGCCGATCCGCGCATCGAACCCGTGCTCGGAATACATGTTCCTCGACGACACGGCGTGCAATCTCGCATCGCTCAACCTGATGCAGTTCAAGGATGCCGCGAACAAGCGGATCAATATCGGCGACTACGAGCATGCCGTCCGCCTTTGGACGGTCGTTCTCGAAGTCTCGGTGATGATGGCTCAGTTCCCCTCCCGCGAGATCGCCGAACTTTCCTATGCCTATCGCACGCTCGGCCTCGGCTATGCCAATATCGGCGGCCTTCTGATGTCGTCCGGCATTCCCTATGACTCGCCCGAGGGCCGCGCCATCGCCGGCGCATTGACCGCGATCATGACCGGTGTCGCCTATGCCACCTCGGCCGAGATTTCCGCAAAGCTCGGCCCCTTCCCCGGATTTGCGCCGAACCGCGACAACATGCTGCGCGTCATGCGCAATCACCGGCGCGCCGCTTATGGCGAGACCGCCGGTTATGAGGGCCTGTCCGTCAACCCGGTCGCGCTCGTCCATGGCGATTGCCCGGACCAGGACCTGATCGCCCATGCAAAGAGCGCCTGGGACCAGGCGGTCGAGCTCGGAGAGAAGCACGGCTACCGCAACGCCCAGGCCACGGTGATCGCGCCGACCGGTACGATCGGGCTCGTCATGGATTGCGACACGACCGGCATCGAACCCGATTTCGCCCTGGTGAAATTCAAGAAGCTCGCCGGCGGCGGCTACTTCAAGATCATCAACCGTGCGGTTCCCGAGGCGCTGCGCACGCTCGGCTATTCGGAAAGCCAGATCGCCGAGATGGAGGCTTATGCCGTCGGCCACGGCAATCTCAACCAGGCACCGGCCATAAATCCCACGACGCTGAAGGTCAAGGGCTTCACCGACGAGAAGATCGAAGCCGTCAACGCGGCACTGAAGGCTGCCTTCGACATCAAGTTCGTCTTCAACCAGTGGACGCTGGGTGCAGATTTCCTCAAGGGCACGCTGCAGGTCAGCGATGAGCAGCTTGCATCGGTGGACTTCAACCTGCTCGAGCATCTGGGCTTCTCCAGGAAGGACATCGAAACCGCCAACATCCATGTCTGCGGCGCGATGACGCTCGAAGGCGCACCCTTCCTGAAAGCGGAGCACCTGCCTGTCTTCGACTGCGCCAATCCCTGCGGCAAGATCGGCAAGCGCTATCTTTCAGTCGAAAGCCACATCCGCATGATGGCGGCTGCCCAGCCCTTCATCTCGGGCGCAATCTCCAAGACGATCAACATGCCGAACGAGGCGACCGTCGAGGACTGCAAGAACGCCTATATGCTTTCCTGGAAGCTCGCGCTGAAGGCCAATGCGCTCTACCGCGACGGCTCCAAGCTCTCGCAGCCGCTCAACTCCTCGCTGATCGAGGACGAGGAAGACGAGGATGCGATCGAAGACCTGATGCAGGCACCGGCCGCCGCCCAGGCCGTCGCCATCACCGAGAAGATCGTGGAGCGCGTCATCGAGAGGGTGGTGCGTGCCCGCGAGAAGCTGCCGAACCGCCGTCAGGGCTACACCCAGAAAGCGGTCGTCGGCGGTCACAAGGTATATCTGCGCACCGGCGAATTCGGCGACGGGCGCCTTGGCGAGATCTTCATCGACATGCACAAGGAAGGTGCGGCCTTCCGGGCGATGATGAACAACTTCGCCATCGCCATCTCGCTCGGCCTGCAATATGGCGTGCCGCTCGAGGAATATGTTGAGGCCTTCACCTTCACCAAATTCGAGCCGGCCGGCATGGTCCAGGGCAATGACGCCATCAAGAACGCGACGTCGATCCTCGACTACGTCTTCCGCGAACTTGCCGTGTCTTATCTCGGCCGTCACGACCTTGCTCATGTCGATACCTCCGACTTCAGCAACACCGCGCTCGGCCGCGGCATTCAGGAAGGCAAGACCAACCTCGTCTCGACCGGCTGGACCCGCGGCTACAAGCCGTCGATCGTCGGTGGCACGGGCGAGCGCTCCGAGCCGAAGGGTGCCGCAACCGCCGCCCCCGCCCGCGCCTCCGGCGGCGCGTCGGTAACCTCGATCTCCGGCAATGCCGTGCGCAAGCTGGAGCCGGCAATCGCCGCCGCCTCCTCCGAAGTCGTCGCCTTCAAGCGCGACTACGAGGAACGAGCCGTCGAACTCGCCGAGGAGATCGCCGAAGAAGCGGAACAGGAAGTGACCGCCCTCTTCTCCGACAAGGCTGCGGCAGAGGCCGCTGCGGCAAAGTCGGAGGCAAAGAAGGTGGAAGCCGAGCGCCGCGCCCGCTCGATCATGCAGGGCTATACCGGCAACATGTGCTCCGAATGCCAGAACTTCACGATGGTGAGGAACGGGACGTGCGAGAAGTGCGACACGTGCGGTGCGACGAGCGGGTGCTCGTGAGGTAGGCGGGCCACAAACGGTGACGAAACACAGACAAGAACAATGCCGGGCCCGAAGGACACTTCGGGCCCGGCATTGCATTAGAGGCCAAGGCTATAAAGGCAGCGTGTCCCTCATCGACCGCCGCGCCGAAATGCGTGACCGCCACGCCACCAGGTTTTCATGATCCCGGAATATCTCCTGCCCTTCCGGCGCCGTCAGGAAATAGTCGAAAATCGGCGCAGCATAGAGATCGGCGAGGGAAATGCTCTCCCCGGCTAGCCACGGCGCAGTACCCATTGTTTCCGAAATGGCCTTCAGGCACGTTCTCGCCTTCGGCAGCGCTCCGCCAATCGCGGCTTCGTCGGCGATGGCGCCCTTTGCCGGCTTTGAAACGCGCTCGACGTAAATTCCCCAGACCAAAATGGGATAGGCATAGTTGTCGGCGATGCTGATCAGTTGATTGCAGCGGGCGCGCTCCCGTGCTTCGGGGGCTGAAGACTGATTCCAGGAAATGCCTCATCGATATAGCGCGCTATGGCGCCGGTCTCGTAAAGCCTGAAGCCTTCATGTTCAAATGCGGGAATGCGACCGAAGGGATGCCGGTCCAGGTATCCGGGCGGAGGACCGCTCTCCGCGAAGATGTCGACGGGAACGAGGTCGCAGTCGATTCCTTTTTCTGCCAGCACCAGCCGAACGATCCGGACATAGACACTGTAGTCCGCTCCGAACAGTCGCGGTTTTTCCGTCATTGAGGCCCTCCTGGTCCCTGGAGATCTCGACCTGCCGATGCAAACCCATCAAATGGCCCGGGGCGCTGCTTGTCACCCCGAAAGAAAAAGCAAAAGAGTCAATGTGAAAGCGATGGACTGGCGGCTCAGGATACCGCAATTTACGCGTATCTGAGGAAGCAGAATCGGAGAGTTCATGCCCATCAAATATCTGGCCGCCACCATGTTGGCGCTTGTCGTTCTGTCCGGGTGCTCCAGCACCGGCGCAAACAACACGACCTATGCTCAGTGGTACGGGCCGAATCCGGTACCGAACTTCAGCGCAACAAGCCCCGGCGGCGTGCGCGTAGGCTATTAGGCACCGGCACACCCGCGAGATCTGAGGGGGCCGGCCGCATTCGTCGGCGAAGGCTGTCCGTCGAGACGTTGAGTTCGACGAGGGCGGCGCATACGCGACGCGCCTCGCCGTCCGTTATGCGCGTCCACACGCCGGTACCGGCACGCAACAGACTTTGCCGCCGCGATGGTGAAGGTCACCTCGGCGGAACAAGGCCGTAATAGTAGTCCCCATCTCCTCCGACCACCCGGTCTCCCGTGTGCGAGCACGCCGCGAGGGTTGCGAGTGCAAGCAACATCACGATCTTGCGCATAGGCCCCGTACCTTTCCTAACGATTTGACGGCCATTGATATTCTGCCATTCGCGCAGGATCAATTCCCAACCTGCCGATCTGCAACTTCTGAGGCGTAAACGTGCTGGCCCCAGACGGCTACGTGTCGTTCGTTGCTCTATTGTCTGGTGGAGGATCTGGTTGATCACTTTCTCCGCTCCGGAAGTCATATTCAGGCTTCGTCCGGGAATGACGGCAGAGTCTATAGCGCTGCTTCAGCGCAACGACCCGTTGTCATCACCGGCAGGTAGAGGATGGCGGTTTACAAATGCCCCCTGAACCACACGGCGACAACCCATGGGCATCGCGACTGAAACCGGTCCACGCGCCTCACTTCAGAGTTTTGCTTATGCATGTCTTCTCAAACCGACATGGGCTTGAGCCGGCCTGCGTCAGAAAGGCGTTGGAGGTACGACCCCGGAATAATATTGCCCTTCTCCCGCATAATACCGTTCGGCGCTGGGCCTGGCTGTTTGCGAGCACGCGCTAAGGACAGAGATCGCCAACAACAATACGATCGCGCGCATAGATTACGTCCTTTCGTGAGTGAAATTGTCTTCAATATGAATTTCATGAATGCGGTATCTGTCGACGCAGCAACTGCATCGGTTCTTCATTACGGCCATGATTGTACATGCCGTTCAACCGACGGTACACAAAATTGCGCGGCTCTCAGTTCTGCACAGTCGAATCGTTAGCATTCTCTTAAAATCCGATCGCCCGTTTTCACCCGATCGAAAGCGACGTCTGGCACAGGAATGCACTATCGTGCCCAAGGACTGACAGTTTGACCCAGGTCGTCACCATTTCCGCGACGACGGCGGCATATGCGGCGGAAGCAGCGAAGCCGTCCACGCACATGCGTGGCGGTGGGCTCGTCGACGAGGCAATCACGCTTCTCTCCGCCGGTCGGCTGGAACGGATCACGATGCCTTCGAAAATCGGAAGTTTGCTGCCGCTGCACCTCATGCTGATCGGTGCAGAGCGTCGCCTGCCGCAACAGACGCAGGCCGAAACGTTACGCCGGTATCTGGAGAACGGGGATGGCGACGACGGCAGAGAGGATCGCCGGCAGGACGACAACTCTGCCGGCGATGAAACAGAGCAAGGCGAGATCGCCGAAATGCTCGATCGGATCATCCAGGGAAGTTGAGCGGCGCCGCCGCGATCCCGCGAAGCTCAATCCTCAACTTTTCGAACTGCGTATGTCCGCATCGAAACGGCTACGCACTTTTCCTGGACGTGCTTTATTGATGGCTGTGCCCGGAATGAGCGCCGCCCGCTGCGGTGCCGACGGGCAGGACATATTCGACCTTCCCGGCCTTCTCGAAGGTAAGCGTCACCGGCACGGTGTCGCCTTCGGCAAAGGGCTTCTCCACCTCCATGAACATGAGATGCAGGCCGCCATTTTTCAGTTCGACCGTTTCGCCGGCGGGGACGGCAATGCCTTCGTCGAGCTTGCGCATTTTCATGACGTCGTTCTCCATCGTCATTTCATGGAGTTCGACACGGCCGGCAGCGGGGCTCTCGACGGCAATCAGGCGGTCGTCGACACTGCCGTTGTTCTTGACGAGGAAGCCGCCGCCGCCGACCTTGGCGCCGGGCAACATAGCCTTCACAGCTCCTCCCGAGATATCGAGATCGCCGAGCTTGACCGTTTCGGCCGCGGATTGAGGCAGGCTCCCGTGGCCGACATGCGGATCGTCGCCTCCGGCCATTGTGATCGTGATGGTCGGTGCAGGCTGATCGAGGGAATGGGGGTCCTGGCCCTCTGCCGGCACCTGATCCCAGACCACCTTGCCGTCCTCGCCGCAAAGCTGCGTCGTCGGGAAGGCGAGCACGGTCTCCTTTTCGAAGCCCGCGAATTTGCCGCGTACGACAAAGGTGTCGTAGTACGCGTCTGGCAGATTGCCGCCTTTCCAGCGGATCTCGACGGGACCGGCCGAGACCTTGGTGCCATGGTTGTCGTACGTATTCCCGTAGTCGCCCTCAATGATCTCAAGTTCCCAACCCGGCTTTGGCTGAGGCTTGGCGAACACGAAACCCTCGGGCAGCCGCACCCGCACTTCGGTCGTCGCCTTGCCGTCGCAGCCATGGGGCACCTGAAGGGTGGCGTTGAAGGTTTCTCCGGCGGAAGCACTGCCCTTCTCGAATGTCGCATGCGCATGGGCGAAGCCCGCGGCGGAAAGCGTCAGCCCTGCCGTAAGAAGAGAAAGTCTGATCTTGTTCATGTCGTAATCTCCAACCACGCGCCTCAATCGGCTTTGTGGGTCAACGCCGCTGAGCGGCGGAATGAATTCTGCAATCGGTTCAGGAGGATTACGATTGAGCTGGCGGACCGCGCGGCGGCGGCACCAGACGCAGGGGCAGAAGGACGGCCTCGGTTACGATGATCGGTGTGCCGGCAGCCCAGTTGCCGTTGCGTGCAGGCAGGCTCTCATCGGGCGCCACCGGCAGCAGCACGGAGGCGGCAAGCCGGCAGGCTTCGCAAACGGGAGCGAAGGACAGTTTGCCGTGGCCGGTATCAAGATCGACGCCGTCCGCGCCGAAGCAGATATCGGCGAAAGTGCCGTCGGGAAGAACGTATTCGGCCGCGACCGCCGGGCTGATCCCCTCTGCCAAGGCTGGCCGGTGGGCAAAGGAAAGGAATACGAGTGCGAATGCTGCAAGCAGCCGCACCGCAATTCCCCATTTCCGCTCGCGCCCCGTCATCGTCACCTCTCGCAGGTTTTCCTAGCGGCTGCCCAACCAAATTGCAAAGGCCGATTTGCCGCACGCATGACGGTGGATGAAGCCAGGGCGACAAAAAGATGTTCGGTCGCGACATAGGCCCTTGCCAAGATCCGGCCTTCGCCGTTATCTGGAGACGACCTTGTTGGGAGAAACCGGTTCGATCCGGTGCCGAAGGAGCAACCGCCCCGGAAACTCTCAGGCCAAAGGACCAGCAAGGTGCCGGTAGGACTCTGGAGAGAAGCGTTCGCGCTCGCCGAAGGGATAACAATCTCAGGCAAAGGGACAGAGGGGGCTCGAATTTGTCGGCGCATGACGCCGGTATTGTGAGCCGGCGCGACGACGCGCCAGACCTGGAGGCCGGACTTGGAAGACGTTTCCCCCCTGAAACACACGCCGCTGCACGCGCTGCATCTTTCGCGCGGGGCGCGAATGGTGCCTTTCGCCGGCTATGACATGCCGGTTCAGTACCCGGAGGGCGTGCTGAAGGAACACCTTCATACCCGTACCGCGGCCGGTGTTTTCGACGTGTCCCACATGGGTCAGATCCTCGTGCGGCCGAAGTCCGGAAAGATCGAGGACGCGGCACTGGCTCTGGAAAAGCTCGTGCCGGTGGACGTGCTCAGCCTCGCGGAAGGCCGGCAACGCTATGGCCTGTTCACCAATGCGACAGGCGGCATTCTCGACGACCTGATGATCGTCAATCGCGGCGATCATCTTTTCCTCGTCGTTAATGCAGCCTGCAAGGACGCCGATTTCGCGCATCTCAAGAATGGTCTTGGCAGTCTCTGCGACGTGACCATGTTGACCGACCGCGCCCTGATTGCCCTTCAAGGCCCTCGGGCGGGGGCGGTTCTCTGCGAACTGTGGGCAGACGTCGCGTCGATGCGCTTCATGGATGTCGCCGAAGCCGACCTTCACGACGTAAGCTGCATCATATCCCGCTCCGGTTACACCGGCGAGGATGGCTTCGAGATTTCCATTCCCACCGAAGCGGCCGTTGATGTCACTCAACGTCTTCTCGAACACCCCGACGTCCTGCCGATCGGCCTCGGCGCGCGCGACTCGCTCCGCCTCGAAGCGGGCCTTTGTCTCTACGGCAACGATATCGACACGAGCACCAGCCCTATCGAAGCGGGACTCGAATGGGCAATCCAGAAAAGCCGCCGCGCCGACGGTGAGCGCGCAGGCGGCTTTCCCGGCGCCGACAGAATTCTGGCCGAGTTCACCCACGGGGTTTCCAGGCGGCGTGTCGGCTTGAAGCCCGAGGGCCGTGCGCCCGTTCGAGGTGGCGTGCGGCTATTTGCCGATGCGGAAGGCAACACGGCAGCAGGAACGGTCACCTCCGGCGGTTTTGGCCCGAGTGTCGATGGACCGATTGCCATGGGCTATGTCGACGCCGAACACGCGGAAACCGGTACCAGACTGTTTGCGGAGGTGCGCGGCAAGTTTCTGCCGGTCGCCGTCTCCGCCCTGCCCTTCATCAAACAAACGTATAAACGCTGATCAGGAGAACCTGCATATGCTTAAATTCACCGAGGAACATGAGTGGCTGAAGATCGATGGCGATGTCGCGACCGTCGGCATCACCGAGCATGCAGCGGGCCAGCTCGGCGATCTTGTCTTCGTGGAACTGCCGGAAGCCGGGAGCACCTTCTCCAAGGGCGATACGGCAGCGACCGTCGAGTCGGTCAAGGCGGCATCGGACGTCTATTGTCCGCTTGACGGCGAAATCGTCGAGGCCAACCAGGCGATCGTCGACGACCCCTCACTCGTCAACAGCGATCCGCAAGGCGCTGCCTGGTTCTTCAAGCTGAAACTCGCCGATCCGGACGCCGCCAAGGCGCTCCTGGACGAAGCGGCCTATAAGGAGCTCGTCGCCTGATGAGCATGCCCAAGGACTTTACCTTTACCGACTACAAGCCCTACGACTTCGCCAATCGCCGTCACATCGGCCCCTCGCCGGCCGAAATGGACGAAATGCTGAAGGTCGTCGGCTATCCGAGCCTCGATGCGCTCATCGACGACACCGTTCCGCCGTCGATCCGGCAGCAGACTCCACTCGCCTGGGGTGCGCCGATGACGGAACGCGAGGCGCTCGACAAGCTGCGCGAGACGGCGAACCGCAACCGGAAGGTCGTTTCTCTGATCGGCCAGGGCTATTACGGAACCATCACGCCCCCGGTCATCCAGCGTAATATTCTCGAGAATCCCGCCTGGTACACCGCCTATACGCCCTATCAGCCGGAGATCAGCCAGGGGCGTCTCGAAGCCCTGCTCAATTTTCAGACGATGGTTTGCGACCTGACCGGACTTGACGTCGCAAACGCCTCGCTGCTGGACGAGGCGACGGCGGCGGCGGAAGCGATGGCCATTGCGGAGCGCGTCGCAAAGTCCAAAGCGAAGGCCTTTTTCGTCGACGAGAACTGCCACCCCCAGACGATCGCACTGTTGAAGACCCGGGCAGAGCCGCTCGGCTGGCAGATCGTCGTCGGCAATCCCTTCGAGGATCTGGACGCCGCAATCGTTTTCGGCGCGATTTTCCAGTATCCCGGCACTTATGGTCATGTTCGCGATTTCTCGGGCCTGATCGCCAGGCTCCACGAACTGGGCGCAATCGCCGCCGTCGCAGCCGATCCGCTGGCGCTGGCGCTTTTGAAGTCGCCGGGTGAGATGGGCGCAGACATCGCCGTCGGCTCAACCCAGCGCTTCGGCGTTCCGGTGGGCTATGGCGGGCCGCACGCCGCCTACATGGCGGTCAGGGACGCCTACAAGCGCTCGATGCCCGGCCGTCTCGTGGGCGTGTCGGTCGACGCGCGCGGAAACCGCGCCTATCGGCTTTCGCTGCAGACGCGGGAGCAGCATATACGGCGCGAAAAGGCGACATCCAACATCTGTACCGCGCAGGTGCTGCTTGCCGTCATGGCCTCCATGTATGCCGTCTTCCACGGGCCCGAGGGCATCAAGGCGATCGCCCAGAGCGTCCACCAGAAGACGGTCCGCCTTGCGCTCGGCCTCGAAAAACTCGGCTATACCGTCGAGCCGGACGTCTTCTTCGATACGATCACCGTCGAGGTCGGCAAACTACAAGGCATCATCCTCAAGGCTGCCGTCGCCGAGGACGTGAACCTTCGCAAGATCGGGACGACGAAGATCGGCATCAGTCTCGACGAGCGCTCCCGGCCAATCACCCTCGAGGCCGTCTGGCGGGCTTTCGGCGGCGATTTCAGCGTCGATCAGTTCGAGCCGGACTACCGCCTGCCGAAGGAATTGCTGCGCACCAGCGACTATCTCACCCATCCGATCTTCCACATGAACCGGGCTGAAAGCGAGATGACGCGTTACATGCGACGCCTCGCCGATCGCGATCTTGCGCTCGATCGGGCAATGATCCCGCTCGGCTCCTGCACGATGAAGCTCAACGCGACGGCGGAGATGCTGCCAATAACCTGGCCGGAATTCTCGGAGATCCACCCGTTCGTGCCCGCCGACCAGGCGATGGGATATCACCATCTGATCGAAGACCTGTCGCAGAAACTCTGCGCGATCACCGGCTACGACGCGATCTCCATGCAGCCGAACTCGGGCGCCCAGGGCGAATATGCAGGTCTGCTCGCTATCCGCGCCTACCATATTGCCAATGGCAACGAACATCGTGACGTCTGCCTGATCCCGACTTCGGCGCACGGCACCAATCCCGCCTCGGCGCAGATGGCCGGCATGAAGGTGGTGGTCGTCAAGGTGAGCGACGCCGGCGAGATCGCCATGGACGACTTCCGCGCCAAAGCCGAGCAATATGCGGAAACGCTCTCCTGCTGCATGATCACCTATCCCTCGACCCACGGCGTATTCGAGGAGAACGTGCGCGAGGTCTGCGAGATCGTCCATAAGCATGGCGGCCAAGTCTACCTGGACGGCGCCAACATGAATGCGATGGTCGGCCTTTCCCGTCCCGGCGATATCGGCTCGGATGTCAGCCACTTGAACCTGCACAAGACCTTCTGCATTCCGCATGGCGGCGGCGGGCCCGGCATGGGTCCGATCGGGGTCAAAGCCCACCTCGCACCCTTCCTTCCGGGGCATCCGGAAAGCGGCGAACATAAGGGCGCCGTTTCCGCCGCACCGTTCGGGTCGGCTTCGATCCTGCCTATCTCCTGGAGCTATTGCCTGATGATGGGCGGCGAAGGCCTGACGCAAGCGACCAAGGTGGCGATCCTCAATGCCAATTATGTCGCCGCCCGGCTGAAGGGTGCCTTTGACGTGCTCTACAAGTCGGCCAAAGGCCGCGTTGCGCATGAATGCATCATCGATACCCGCCCCCTTGCCGAGAGCGCCGGTGTGACCGTTGACGACGTTGCCAAACGGCTGATCGACTGCGGTTTCCATGCGCCGACGATGAGCTGGCCGGTTGCCGGAACCTTGATGATAGAGCCGACGGAATCGGAGACCAAGGCCGAGCTCGACCGCTTCTGCGATGCCTTGCTGGCGATCCGAGAGGAAGCCCGCGCCATAGCGGAAGGCCGGATGGACAAGATCAACAATCCGCTGAAGAACGCCCCGCATACGGTCGAGGACCTCGTCGGCGACTGGGACCGGCCCTATTCGCGCGAGCAAGCCTGCTTCCCGCCCGGCGCATTCCGCGTCGACAAATATTGGTCGCCGGTCAACCGCGTCGACAATGTCTATGGCGACCGCAATCTCGTCTGCACCTGCCCGCCGATCGAAAGCTATGCGGAAGCTGCTGAATGAGATGATCGGACCGGGCGCTGGTCAGGCGTCCGGCTCGACGATCGTCTCTTGGCGTAGAGGACACCAGGCGCGTTCGGCCCCTCATCCGCCTGCCGGCACCTTCTCCCATCGGGAGAAGGGACTTGCCGCAACCGCTCAATACTCCGCAACGGCTCGGAAGCAACAGGAGCATGCCGCTTGTCCCTTCCCCCCGCTCGCGGGGAGAAGGTGCCGGCAGGCGGATGAGGGGCGTTCGCTCCACATCAGTTCAGCGCGTCGACGGCGCGAGAGCTCCCAGCAAGCGCGGCGAACGTCAGGGTTGGGCGAACGTCAGGGTTGGCGCCCGGCATCAGCGCATAGAAAAAGCCGCCCGGAGGGCGGCTTTTTCAATTCATTGCAAGACACTCGATTTACTCGGCGCTCTCGTCCGAAGCCTTTTTCTTGGCCGGAGCCTTCCTTTTCGGCGCTGCGGCTTCTTCGCCCTCGGCGGCATCGGCCTTGGCAGCTGCCTTCTTCTTGGAAGCCGTCTTCTTGGCCGGTTTTTCGTCGGCGTCGTCTTCCGCGGTCAGCTCTTCCTTGGACACCTTCTTGTCGGTCACCGAGACCTCGGTGAGCAGATGGTCGACGACCTTCTCCTCGAAGAGCGGTGCGCGCAGAGAGGCGGCAGCGCCGGGCGTATTGCGGAAATATTCGATGATTTCCTTTTCCTGGCCGGGGAACTGACGCAGCTGCTGGAACAGTGAATTCTGCATCTCGTCATCGCTGACCTGGACACCGGCCTTCTCGCCTATTTCGGAGAGAACCAGTCCAAGGCGGACGCGACGCTGGGCAAGCTTGCGGTATTCGGCGCGGGCTTCCTCTTCCGTCGTGTCTTCATCGGCAAAGGTTTTGCCGGCCTGCTGCAGATCGGTGTTGATCTGGCGCCAGATGTTCTCGAATTCGGCGTCGACGAGGCGCTCGGGCGTATCGAACTGGTAGAGTTCGTCGAGCTGGTCTAGAAGCTGGCGCTTGACCTTCTGGCGGGTTATCGAGCCGAACTGGCTTTCGATCTGGCCGCGAACGATTTCCTTCAGCTTGTCGACGGATTCGAGGCCGAGCTTCGTTGCCAGCTCATCATTGATCTCGATCGGAGCCGCGGCAGCGACGTCCTTCACCGTGACGTCGAAGGTTGCTTCCTTGCCGGCGAGATTGGCTGCCGGGTAGTCGGCCGGGAACGTGACCGTGATGGTCTTTTCATCGCCGGCCTTCGCGCCAACGAGCTGCTCTTCGAAGCCGGGGATGAAGCGGTTGGAGCCGAGCACGAGTTCCGCATCCTCGTCCTTGCCGCCGTCAAAGGCTTCGCCGTCGACCTTGCCCAGGTAGTCGATCGTGACGCGGTCACCATTGGCGGCCTTGCCCTTCTTCGATTCATAAGTACGGGCGCTTTCAGCGATGCGCTCGATCTGCTCGTTGACTTCGTCTTCGCCGACATCAACGACTTCGCGAGTGACCTTGATGCCGCTCGCGTCCTTGAGTTCGATCGGCGGAATGATTTCGTAGGCGACGGTGAATTCGAAATCCGCTTCGGCCTTCAGGATCTTGTCAGCTTCCGCCTCGTCCTCGGTCATCCCGATTTCCGGCTGGGTCGCAGACTTCTCGCCGCGGCTGGTGAGGATTTCCGTCGGCTTTTCACGAACGATCTCGTTGACGAGATCGGCCATGATCGACTTGCCGTAAACCTTCTTCAGATGCGCAACCGGCACCTTGCCGGGGCGGAAGCCATTGATGCGAACACGATCCTTCACCTCGACGAGACGCTCGTTCATCCGAGCTTCCATTTCGTCGGCCGGAATGACGACCTTGAGTTCGCGCTTCAGCCCTTGAGCGAGCGTTTCGATAACCTGCATGTTCAAACCTTCACTTCACGTTGACGGTGCTCTTCCCTTGATAAGGCTAGGCGAGCACGTGAGCCGATCCATTTGCCGGGAGTGGCTTTACGCAATTCCGACCGCTTTGCAAGCAAAATGGCGCCTTGCCGGCCTTCCTCAGCGCCGAAAACGACGCGTGACTGCTATATCGTCCTGGTGCGGGTAGAGAGACTTGAACTCCCACGCCTTGCGGCACCAGAACCTAAATCTGGCGTGTCTACCAATTTCACCATACCCGCATTCAGACGATCGCACCGCCCAATCGCATTCCTCACAAGATCTCACCAGCGGAATGCCGCAGATATTTCTTGGGCCGTGCGAAAGGTTCAGGGGCTTCCCGAGCGCGGCGTCTCTATATCACTCGTTTTCATCGGATCAAAGGGAAAATGCTCGCGCCCGTTGCCCTTATCCGGCTTGTCTCCGAACGGGAGGATTGCCCTCTTTACAGCCGGGTGCCGACAGAAACGCGATGCGGCGGCGCATGCCGATGCGTTGCGCAAACTGCATATCTTCCATGTGGACATTGCACTGCACAAATCGATTTAAGCGTCCTATATTCACCTCATGGAATTCGAAGCAGCGCACTCCTCCTCCCAGCGCCGCTTTGATAGGATTGGCAGCACTCCTCCTCCCGGTTGCCAATCGCCTTTGTGACGCCCGCCGGTCCTCCCCCGGCGGGCGTTCTCTTCCTCTCCCGCACTGCACTCTTCAAGTGATCCACCTGCCTACTATTTTGGCACATGTTCACTTTCCGGCTCCTTAGCTATGCACTGTTCGCATAGGTGCCATTCGGAGAGACCCCTACCAAGCTACGGGTATGCTGCCTATATTCCACTCATCGATCGGGCAGCGCACTCCTCCTCCCAGCGCACCCGATACGGATTGGCAGCACTCCTCCTCCCAGTTGCCAATCAGAACAAGCGACGCCTGCTGGACCTCCTCCCCCAGCGGGCGTTGTTTATTTCTGCTTTCTTATTCCATTACAGCTACACCGCGCATCTGCGCTAAACGCGGCGCCTCTCAGAAGCGCGCAAAAGCTCGCTGCAAAAATCTGGAAGGCGGACCGGCACCAAAAGGTTAAGTCGGAATTAATATCGGACAAAGCTTTGCAAGACATGCATGGGTGCGATGCAGCATTATCTCTGTAATTTTGGGTCAAATCGATTATATTCCGGGTCATCAGATGATGGCCAGCAAGAGAGATAGAGCGCTGGCGAACGACCTAGAAAGGAATAGGATCATGAACCTCGCACGTTCTTTCAACAACTGGCGCAAGTATCGTCAGACCTGCAACGAACTCGGCCGCATGAGCGATCGGGAACTGACTGACCTCGGCATCGGCCGGGCAGACATTCCCTACGTTGCGCGTCAGGCAATCAAGTAAGCAGAATAGCTTTTCGCCAGATCTTGGCCTTTCAAACGCCTTCCGGCTCTGCCGGCGGGCGTTTTTCTTTATCTGCTGCTTTCTGGTCTCATGCAGTGACCCCGGGAGTTTGAATCTCAAGCGATGGCGCATTTTCAGCCGAGGCTGTATTCATGCTCATCAAATGATCGATGCACTGCACAAATGCATAGCAGATGCATCTACTTTGCACTCCATCTCCCAATTAGACAGGCGTATAAGAACCTCAACGACGCAGACAATCACTGTCGCGAGCGATCTTCTTGAGGAAACGACCATGAACCCGATTCGCATTGCAAAGAGCTGGATCAACTACCGCCGCACCGTTGCCGAACTCGGCAGCCTTTCGAACCACGCCCTGAACGATATCGGCATCACTCGCTACGATATCCGCAACATCGCGGCCCGCTCCTTCCGTTAACTGGACGAGCATTGCACAGCTTGAAAACGGCGCCCTCGGGCGCCGTTTTCGTTTCTTGGAAGCGAAGATCGGCTGTGGTAGGAAGCCGCGCATGAACAAACTCACATCCTCCTATTCCCCCGTCCACGTTATTGGCGGCGGCCTTGCCGGATCGGAAGCCGCCTGGCAGATCGCGGAAGCGGGCGTCCCGGTCATCCTGCATGAGATGCGCGGCGTGCGCGGCACGGACGCTCACAAGACCGACAGCCTTGCCGAACTCGTCTGCTCCAATTCTTTCCGTTCCGACGATGCGACCAGCAATGCCGTCGGCGTTCTTCATGCGGAGATGCGCCTCGCGGGGTCGATTATCATGCGATGCGCCGATCTCAATCAGGTTCCTGCCGGCGGCGCGCTGGCCGTTGATCGCGAAGGCTTCGCCGAGGCTGTCAGCGCGGCGATCGCGGCCCATCCGCTGATCACCGTCCTGCGGGAGGAAATCCGCGGCCTGCCGCCGAAGGAATGGGATCTCGCCATCATTGCGACCGGTCCGCTTACGGCACCGGATCTCGCCGACGCGATCCGGGCGGAAACCGGCGCTGACGCCCTCGCCTTTTTCGACGCCATCGCGCCGATCGTCCATGCGGATACGATAGACATGGATATCTGCTGGCATCAGTCGCGCTACGACAAGGTAGGCCCCGGCGGCACGGGCAAGGATTACATCAACTGTCCGCTGACGCAGGAGGAATACAACGCCTTCGTCGATGCGCTCATCGCCGGCGACAAGACCGGCTTCAAGGAATGGGAAGGCACACCCTATTTCGACGGGTGCCTTCCAATCGAAGTGATGGCAGAACGCGGACGTGAGACCCTGCGTCACGGGCCAATGAAGCCGATGGGGCTTACCAACGCCCATAATCCGTCGGTCAAGCCCTATGCGGTCGTACAGCTTCGGCAGGACAATGCGCTCGGCACGCTCTACAACATGGTCGGCTTTCAAACGAAACTGAAATATGGCGCGCAAGGAGAGGTCTTCCGGATGATCCCGGGGCTCGAGAAGGCAGAGTTTGCAAGACTCGGCGGTCTGCACCGCAATACCTATATCAATTCGCCGACCCTGCTCGACCAGTCGCTGACCCTCAAATCGCGTGCGGGACTGCGCTTCGCCGGCCAGATCACCGGCTGCGAGGGCTATGTAGAAAGCGCGAGTATCGGACTTCTGGCCGGCCGCTTCGCCGCGGCGGAACGCAAGGGCGCCTCTCCCGCCATTCCGCCAGTGACGACCGCCTTCGGCGCTCTCCTCAATCACATCACCGGAGGGCACATCGTCTCCGACGATGAACCGGGCAAGCGCTCCTTCCAGCCGATGAATGTCAATTTCGGGCTGTTTCCGCCGCTCGATCCCGGGGCCCTCACAAGGCCGGAGGGGGCGAAGCGCTTTCGCGGCAAGGAAAAGGCAAGCGCCAAGAAGCAGGCGATGGCCTCACGAGCGCTGAGCGACTGTGCAACCTGGCTCGACAAAAATCTATTGATCGGCGGGGCAGCGACCCGTTGACGTCAACGGTCAATCCGGTCCAGGCGCCGCGTTGCCCGACGCTTCCTTCTCGAGTTTCGTCCTGAAACTGCCGAGCAGCCATAGCGAGACCTCGGCCGCCTCGGCCGCGGTCCGAAATTCGAAAGCATTGTCGAGATAGGCGAAATCCGGGAAGTGGACGATCAACCCGCGCCCACTGTCTGATGTATTGACCCGCACCTTGTCCGGTTGAACGACATGACAGACATAATGCGTGCCATGCGACTGTATGAAGCCCGCCTTACCGTCATGGAGACGCAGGAAGATCGCTGTTCCGTCAACGCTTGAATGCAGCGCCCGGATGGCCTCGTCGGGAAATGCCCGGCCGAATTCCACGATCGCCGAACCCGCGTCCGGATTGTCTGCATCGCGCTCGGCGCGTGCGTTCATCCTGATATAAAACACGCAGACGGCGGCAATCGCAGCCGGGAACAGTAACCAAAGCATCGCGTGGGTCCCTTGAGAGCGACGGGAATCCGATAGAACAATGGGAGACTTGCGCCAGGATGACGGCCGAACGGCTATCCGCTAAAATTTCCGACGCCGGCTCGCCCGCCACATCCGCCATTGCCGCTGCCATTGCGGTGCCTGCAGTGGCTGACGAAGGATTCGCGCTCCGGCGGCCTCGGCACGGTCGAACACAGGTTCGGCCAGGGCGACGGGTATGAAGGCGGAGAAATTCCGGGCCGAAATCGAACTGGCACTCTTGCGCGCCCTGGCAAGATGATCGCGGCCGAGACCGCAAAATGCGCGGATGGCGTTTTCGACGGCGCCCTCGTCGTTCACCGCAAGGAGAGCCTCCCTGTCGAGCCCCGTTGCGCTCAAAATCTCAGCAGGCAAATAGACCTGGCCACGCCCGACATGAACAGGCAGAAGAAGCAGGAGACCGGCGATCGTCTGAGCGACACCGGCATGACCGGCCGCGTCTGCGGATTCCGCCGCGTTGACCGGGTCGAGGATCAGCGAAGAGAGCTGGATGAGCGCCGATGCGGTTTCACCGGCATAGCCTTCGAGCGCCGCCCTGTCCTGCATCGGATCCTCGTAAAGATCGAAAATGCGTGCGTCGATCATGTCCTGCAGAACGCGAACAGGCAGCTGATGCTCGCGAACGCATCGCAGGAGCGCTTCGGCTAAAGGATGCCCCCCGCCGTCCGACTTTTCGTTTTCGAGAATGTCGCGCCACCACTGCAGCCGGATCTCACCGGGTAGCGGCTCCTTGACCATGTCACGGACGCGGGCGATCTCGGCGTAGAAGGCATAAAGTGCCGCGAGCGAATGCCGCTTCTCTACCGGAGAAAGCAGACAGGCCAGGTAACGATCGCGGTCGGTGTCCCGCAGGGTCGCGAGAATTTGGTCATCGGACTGTTGCACGCCGAGTTTCCTTGGAACGCCTCACACCGCGATCAATGCCGCGGCGACGGCGCGCGATTCCGCCAGCATCACGTTGTAGGTTCGCACCGCCGCACCCGTGCTCATCGGATCGGACGAGATGCCGGCGGCCCTAAGCGCCGCTTTCAGCTCGACCGGCAACGGGCGGATTTCCAGGCCGGTTCCGACGAGCAGCACCTCGATTCCGGGCGCCTCATCGAAAACACGCTGGAACTTCGCGACCGCAAGCAGATCGCCTTCGGCCACGCCCCAGGCGTAGATACCGGAAGGCAGCATCAGAACGGAGCCGCGATGCGACATGTCGGCGAAGCGGAACCCGCCATTGCCGTAAGCGTCGACAGGCGCCCGTCCCGGAAAGTGCGCTTCGCGCATTTCGATCCCTTTTGCCATGATCAGACGGCACCCTTTGCTTCTGTCTTCGACGGCGAATCCGGATTGTTCGGGTCCTCCGTGCCACCAAGCCGACTGTTTCGGCGGTTGAAGAGAATGAGCAGCGGTCCGGCGACATAGATCGAAGAGACTGTGCCCACAAGTACGCCGAATATGAGCGTCGCACTGAAGGTCTGAACAAGAACGCTGCCCCCGAACAGATAGAGCGCGACGAGAGCAAGCATCGTCGTCAAGGACGTCAGAACGGTTCGCGAGAGGGTCTGATTGATCGACGTGTCGATCAGGACTGAAAGCGGCATCCTTCGATAGCGCACCAGATTTTCCCGAACTCGATCATAAATCACCATGGTATCGCTCAGCGAATAGCACACGATCGTCAGCAGCGCCGCAATGCTGGCGAGATTGAATTCAATGCCTGTCAGCCCAAGGAATCCGAGGGTCAGCAGCACATCGTGCAAGGTCGCGACAACGGCTCCTAACGCAAATCGCCGGCCGAAACGAAGCCAGACATAAAGCAGAACGCTCAGCACCGCAGCAGCAAGAGCAAGCGATCCTGCCCGCGTCAGCTCCCCGGAAACGCCGGGACCGACCACCGCGACACGCCGGAAGTCATACTGATCCTCGAGCTCTGCGCGAACGAGACCAACTGCCGTCTGCTCGGCATTGTCGCCCGCTTCCTGCGAGGGGATACGGATGAGAACGTCTCGCGCCGAACCAAGTTCCTCGATTTGAACCTCTCCGAGGTTCAGTTCGTCGAGGCGGGCACGGATGTCGGCACGGTCAGCCACCCCGGTTCGCGCCCGCAGCTCGATAACGGAGCCACCTCTGAAATCTGCTCCCATGTTGAGCCCGAGGCTTGTCAGGAGGACCAGCGAAGCAAGCGACAAAGCTGTCATCAAAATGAAAACCGGATTACGGATCGCCATGAAACGGAAGTCTGCCCGACTGAAAAATCCCGTCCGAATGCCCCGTGGCAGCCGGTGCGGCCGACGACGGCGATACCAGCCGCGGATAAGCCGGCGCGTCAGGCTGTGCGCGGTTAGAATGGTGGTAAGGCTGCCGACGGCAAGCGTGACCGCAAACCCGCTGAAGGCGCCGGAGCCGAGAGAGAGCAGGATAACGCCCGCGATGAATATCGTAAGGTTCGAGTCGACGATGCTTCTCAAGACGCGTTCGAAGCCATCGTCCAGCGCCCGTCGCAACGGCTTGTCACTGCTGCGTGCCTCTTCCCTGAGACGCTCGTAGATGAGAACGTTCGAGTCGACCGCAATTCCGATCGTGAGGATAATCCCGGCAATTCCGGGCAAGGTCAGCGTGGCGCCGGTGACGGACAATACCGCGATTATCAGTACGACGTTGACGATGACGGCGACGACTGCGACGAGGCCGAAGAAGCCGTAAAAGCCGATCATACAGGCCGCGACCGCAAGGGCGGCGATCAGGCCGGCCGTGAGGCCATTTGCAACTGCGTCGGCCCCGTCCTCCGGGCCGACAGTACGTTCCTCGATGACGGTCAGCGAAACGGGAAGCGGACCGGCACGGATCAAAGCGGCGAGATCGTTGGCACCATCTTCCGAGAGATTTCCGGAAATCCGGACGGCATCACCAGAGACGGCGCTGTCCAGAACGGAGGTCGAGATGACCTGCCCGTCGAGTACGATCGCAAACTGCTTCCTTGGATCCGACTGCAGGATCGGAGCAATCCGCTCGGTTGCGCCCGCCGCGATCCTTACATCTACGACAGGTTCGGCCGTTGCGGGGTCGAAGCCCGGCTGTGCCTCGACGAAGTCCGGTGCTGCAGCGAAGGCTCGTCGCTCCACGAGGTAGGGGATGGGTGGATCGTCGAGCGAATAGAGGACCTCGGAAGCTGCCGGCGGCCTGGTGTCGACGGCCTGCTGTGCCGGCATCGACAGGTCCAGCCACCTCAGAGCGACGTCGCCCCGCTGGGCAAGAAGATCTTTGAGCCTTTGCGGCTCGTCCAAACCGGGCACCTGCACGCTGAGGCGGTCATTTTCCCGACGCTCTATCGATGGTGCAACTGCGATGACCTCGCCGACGCGCCGGCGCACGACCTCGACGGAACGGGCAACCGCGGCGGAGACCCTGAAGTCGATGCCTTCGTCGGTCAGGCGAAGCCGAAGCGTGTCGTTGGTCGCGCTTTCTTCGTAGACCAATTCCTGGATGGACTTCCCAAAGAGGCCGTCCTGCTGAACGGGAGCGGACAAAGCCTTCAACGCCTCACGCGCGGCAGGCGCCTTCGTTCCGTCGCGGAGACGAAACTGCAGGCTCCGCCCGCTACCTGACAGACCCGTATAGTGGATATCCGCCTGCCTCAACGCATCGGCGATGGCATCGATCGTTGAATGCAGGCGCTCCGCAACGATGTCTTCGCGGTTGACCTGCAGGACAATATGAGAGCCGCCACTGAGATCGAGGCCGAGCGGTACCTGCCGGTGCGGCAGCCATGTCGGCCAATCGGCAAGCTGCTCCCTGGAAAGAAGATTTGGCAGCGCACAGGCAAAGCCCGCCAGGACGACCAGCCAAATCAGAATGTTCTTGAACGGCGAAAACCTGGGCATACGTCGAAATGCTCCATCCGCCGGTCTCAGCCGGTCGCGACCCCTGCCCTAATCAGGTGATTTTGGCCTCAGACAGATCCAAAATCAAACGTGATCCATGCCGATAGCAAGCGCGGATGCGGGCGAAAAATCCGCGCACGCTTCTCAGTCCCGCGACGGGCTATTCCTTGACGGGCTCGCCCTTCACGCGAACTTCGGAAACGCCGCTGCGGACGACGCGGACCTTAGTGCCCTCGGCGATTTCCACCTCGAGTTCGGTATCGTCGACGACCTTGGTCACCTTGCCGACGATACCACCGCCGGTGACGACCTGATCGCCGCGCCGGATGTTCTTCAGCAGTTCTTCGCGGCGCTTCATCTGTGCACGCTGCGGCCGGATGATCAGGAAATACATGACCACGAAAATCAGCAGGAATGGCAGGATGGACATCAGAATATCGGCGCCGCCGCCCCCAGGGGCCGCCGTCTGCGCGAAAGCTTCGGTAATAAACATCGATCACTCCTTGAGTTCAATTGCGCGCTTGCCCCCGCGGCAAACCTGCAGGAATATAGGAAAGCCGTGCCGCAACACAAATCACCTGCACTCTTCCCCGTTTCTCCTGCCTCTGGCACAAATTCCGCAGCAGGAGAACCCCTTGGTTGCAGGCTGCCGGTCTTTTCCAGCGTAAACCGCCGTGCTACCGAGAAAAACGCCGCCGGGCAGCCTCAATGGATTCGACCGGAAGACGGATGTCGCGGCGTTTCAAGAATTTGCCTAAGCCTGGCGCTTGCCCGTCATTGCGCGGGTCAACTGCCGATTTTGAAGTTCAGCCTGCCGGAGAAGTATGAAATGCCCGAAAGCAAAATCGACGTCCTGCTCGACGAAATACACAGGCTTTCGGCGGCGCTGGAGCGTATCGCCGGACCGGCATATGCCGTCAACGACTGGAATGAGGCCGACTGCTTCGTCTGGGCTCCGGCGACGCGCCATCTCCAGCCCGTACCGAAGCCGAACCGTATCGATCTCGCACTCATTTCCGGCGTCGACCACGTACGCGACATTCTCTTCGACAATACCCTCCGCTTCGCCCAAGGCTATCCCGCCAACAACGTGCTCTTGTGGGGCGCGCGCGGCATGGGCAAATCATCCCTGGTCAAGGCAGTCCATGCAAAGGTCGCACATGACGCGGACAGCGCGCTCAAACTCGTCGAAGTGCACCGGGAGGACATAGCCACTCTGCCCGTGCTCATGGAAATCCTCAAGGCGGCGCCTGTGCCGGTGATCGTATTCTGCGACGATCTCTCATTCGACCATGACGATACGTCTTACAAGTCGCTGAAGGCAGTCCTCGACGGCGGCGTCGAAGGACGTCCGGCAAATGTCCTGCTCTATGCGACATCCAATCGCAGACACCTGCTACCCCGCAACATGATGGAAAACGAGCAATCCACCGCCATCAACCCCTCGGAGGCCGTCGAAGAAAAGGTGTCGCTGTCCGACCGCTTCGGTCTTTGGCTGGGTTTCTACAAATGCAGCCAGGACGATTATCTGGCGATGGTGGACGGATATGCCCAATACTTCAAATTGCCGGTCGAGCCCGAAAAGCTGCATGCCGAAGCTCTTGAATGGGCGACGACACGGGGATCGAGGTCCGGCCGCGTCGCCTGGCAATTCATCCAGGATCTGGCCGGCCGCCTGCGCAGGCAGCTCGACACGCCGGCCTGATACACGCGGGGATGCGGGCAGAGAACCACGCCCGCCTTTCCTCACCCCGCGCTAGACTAAGCTACCCTTCATGGATTGACGGCCCGGATGCCAATGGCTTCGAACGGACCCTCATTGCGCGTCGCGATGGCAGCCGAACCGTTCGCCCGCGCAATGGCCTCAATTGCACCATCCGGAAAAGTCACCTGAACGCCTCTCCGCTGTGCGTCCGCCACTGCATTTTGCTAGCGGCTTAGGTCACTTGACTTCGATCAGATCGATGCAGCGGTAGCTGCCACCAAGGCTGCCGTAGCAAGGCTGCAACGATCGAAAACGCCGCGCGGCCTGTCAGCCGCGCGGCGTTTTCGATCGTCTCGTGTTTGCTCTTAAGTCCCGTACGGTTCGGGATACGCGCCTGCTATACCTATTCGAGATAGGTCACCGGGTTGACCGGGGTCGCATTCTTGCGCACCTCGAAGTGCACCTGCGGCCGCGATGCCCTGCCCGTCATGCCTGATGATGCGAGCGTCTGCCCGCGCTGGACCTTCTGACCGCGTTGCACCTTCAGTTCGGCAGCATTGCCGTAGACCGTTACGGTACCGTCATCGTGGCGCACCAGAACGGCATTGCCGAGCTCCTTGAGGCTGCTGCCCGAGTAGATCACGACGCCGTTCTCAGCCGCCTTGATAGGCGTACCCTCCGGAACCGATATGTTGATACCGTCATTCCGGTTGCCATCGACATTGGCGCCATAGGCAGCGACGACCGCGCCACGGACCGGCCAGCGGTATTTCCCGATGCCGGTCGACTTCGGGAGATCTTCGTTGACATCCGACTTGATGGCGACTTCGGACACGCTCTCCTTGGCGGCAGCCGCCTTGGCTTCGGCCGGCTTGGACTGCTCCGTTGCGGCAACCTTGGCTTCGTTCTTCTTGGGCGAGACAGAAGCCGTGACGACAGCGTCGGTCGCTGGCGTATTGGCCGAAGCGCTGGGGATATTGAGTTTTTGTCCGATGCGGATGGCTTCCGTCGTAAGCCCGTTTGCCTGCTTCAGAGCAGCGACCGAGACACCGTTCGCCTTGGCGATCCGGTTCAGCGAGTCGCCCGGCTTGACCGCATAACCGCCAGTGCCGCCGCCCTCGCCAGCGCTGTTGAGCTTGCCTGCGGCCACATCGCTGCGGCTTTCGTTCTTTTCGCGAGATTGGGACTGACCGGGGAGGATTGCGACCTCGCGCTGATCAGTCGGCAGCGGCGACGGGCGCCTCTTACCACCTTCCACGTCGGCGATCGACCCCGATGCAGCCGCCTTCGCGGCGCTGCCCGCGGCGCCAAACGTCGGAATGACCAGGCGCTGGCCCGGCTCTACCTGGCTTGACGATTTCAATCCGTTCGCCCTCAGGATCTCCTTCTCGGGGACGCCGAACCGTCTGGCGAGAACGGTCACCGTGTCGCCCTGACGGACCAAGATCGTCGGCGCGTTGGAGGCACTCCACCCCCCCTTGCTCGGAATATCCCTGGCGCCCCCCGACTGCGGCTGCGACCTCGGAAGGGCGGCGGCCTGCGAGTCGAGAGAAGCGGTCCGAACCTGCTGCTGCCCGGATGTGGCGGACGGCTCGTCGAGGCTCGTACGCTGGACGGCCATAGGCGTGGATGCGACACGAGCACTGGAGACCGGCGCCGCTGCCGCATTGTAGCCGCCGCCAGCGGGATAGGATTGACCGACCGACGCGCTGTTTCCATAGGAGGGCGCTGCATCGCCACTTGCGACATCGCCTCTCGGCATCGTACTCGAACCCTGCGGGATCGAGCCTGTCATTATGTCGTCAGACCGCGAGAAGAGCCCGCCGAAGCGGCTGGCGTCAGAACTGCAACCGGTCGCTACACCCGCAAGCAATATAGCCGCGCAGAGACGGATCATAGACTTGCCTGCCTGGGGAGATTCAAATTTACGCATGACGCTTTACCCACTCCGAACGCAACTCGCTGTAGAATGATTAAAGCGCATTAGAGTTACCGCCCGGTTAAGGGCGGCACGATTCTGGCGAAATGCTAACCATAGGGCGTCCAAACAGGCGCTTTCCAGCCAGATGCAGCACGCAGGACGCGAAGATGAAACGCTGGAGCGGGATGAGAAAAATATCGCGGCCTTTCCGCCCGCATCCCCCATTGGAACCAATCACGTTCGTGCTCTAGATCAGCTCGGAATACAACCGTTCTATTTCGGTCATCAGCCTGGGCTCCGGCGCCTCGTGCTCATAGCTGATGTTGGATGCATCCCAAGCGAAATACGCGCGTTCGGCCGGCGGCGGCGCGGTTGCCGGCGAGAGGGCAGTCTTATTCTCTTCGAGGAAAACGCTGACCAGGCCTTCGAAGTTGGCGCCGATATCGAGGCCGCTTTCCACATCATATTCAAGCGAGCGCAAACCCGCGACCGCCGCCTCGCGCGTTCCGAAATAGCGCAGGCTATTCTGGTCCTCCGGCCGAAGGTTGTCATAGTAGTCGATGAAGCCCCTATAATAGGCCCTGTAATCAGCGGTTTGGGCGAACTTGCCGAACGCCTGATGTTCGCGCGCCGCAAGCTGCGGCGAAAGATGGTTGT
Organism: Sinorhizobium medicae; assembly: GCF_007827695.1. Classification (GTDB taxonomy): domain Bacteria; phylum Pseudomonadota; class Alphaproteobacteria; order Rhizobiales; family Rhizobiaceae; genus Sinorhizobium; species Sinorhizobium medicae. The sequence goes on from NZ_VITA01000008.1 coordinate 90,362, forward strand.
TCCACTCGTCTTTTGTGAGAGGCGGCAATTTCTCGAGCGTTCTCTTGGTCCGGCCGAGGTAAAGCAGCGCATCAGCGGAAAGCGAAATCCGGGGCGTTGGATCGAGAAAGCTTGCCGGCGGAAGCTGCGCCCCGCTCTCGCTCTTGCTTGCGGCACCGGTCTGGTCGGCCGGCCGCCCGGCGAGATTGCCCAAGCCGTCTCCAGCCGCAGCGGCAGCGTTCAATCTGTTCCCGACCTGCATATGCCGTCTCCGCCGTTCGCATGACGCGCGATGCGGAAGGAATGCCCACACGCGACATGATCATGCTGTCCGGCCTAGGACTGCAAGCTTGCGCGGAGCTGGAGCGAGTTAAGATTCTATTAAGATCGTATGGTGCGCTTGTTCTGAACACGCCGAGCCGCTCTAAAGGAACGACGCTACCTGGGGGACGATCGGAAGGTAAGGCGCATCGAACAGATCTTCCCGGTCGAAACGGCTGCCGGTGCGGTTGACGCGAACGATCCGGCAATGCGTTTCGCTCATCATGATCGGCACAAGCAGGGTACCACCGGAAACGAGGTGATCAGAGAACATCCGCGGAAGGCTGTTGAACGCAGCGGTAATGAGGATGCGGTCGAACGTGCCCTCGCCCGGAACGCCTGCGCTACCATCCGCCTGCCGGACGACGACGTTGCGGATGCCCGCCTTCTCCAGGTTCTTTTGCGCCGATGCGACCAGCGTCTGATATCGGTCGATCGTCAGCACGCGCTCGGCGATCCGCCCCATAACGGCCGCCGTAAAGCCGCTGCCGGTTCCGACCTCGAGTATACGCTGGCCGGACTTCAGGTTGAGACAGTGCAAAAGCCGGACGGCCATGTCGCAGCCTTCCATGAAGGAACCGCAATCGAGCGGGATCAGCCGCTTGGAGTAGACTTCGTCCTGATATTGCGGCGGAGCGAAAAGCAGCCGGGGCGTCTGCTCCACGGCCTTCAGAAGCTCATGGTTGACGATGCCGCCCGAGCGAAGCCGCAGCACCATCGCTGCAAACCCCTCCTGTTGGGAAACCCGTGCGTTCAAGCGACCGTCCCTTTCCGCAATGCGCGCGCTATAAGATCCTGAACGGCATGATCGGTCATATCTAGTTTAAGCGGGGTTACCGATATCTTGTTATCCCGCAACGCCCGAATGTCGGTGCCGGAACGGAAATCGCCGGCACGCTCGCCGAAACGCAGCCAGAAATAGGGAAAGCCGCGTCCATCCGTCCGCTCGTCGATGCTGAGACCGAAATCGAGCTTGCCTTGCGATGTGACCTCAACTCCCGCAACGGAATCGACGGCGCAATTCGGGAAGTTCAAATTGACAAGCGTTCCATCCGGCAGGTCGACATCCATCAATGTGCGGATGAGAGCCGGCGCGTGCGTCTCCGCCACATCCCAGGGAACCTCCCGGCCGACGGCGTAGTGATATGCCTGGCTGAGGGCCATCGAGCGAATCCCCTGCAACGTGCCTTCGATCGCGCCCGCCACGGTTCCGGAATAGGTTACGTCGTCTGCAAGGTTGGCGCCGATATTGACGCCGGAAAGAACGAGATCGGGCTTTCGGTCGAGGATCTTCTTCACCGCCATGATCACGCAATCCGTCGGTGTGCCCCGGAGCGCAAACCGCCGTTCTGAAACCGGGCGCAGGCGCAAGGGCTCCGAAAGCGTCAGCGAATGGGCAAGCCCGCTCTGGTCCACTTCCGGCGCGACGACCCAAACATCGTCGGTTATCGTTCGAGCGATCCGTTCGAGCACGGAAAGACCTTCCGCGTGAATGCCATCGTCGTTCGTCAGCAGGATGCGCATTGCCGGTCTTCTTCCATTTATGGTGCCGGAGCACTTCCCGGAAAACCGTCTAACGGGTTCTCTGCTCCGGCAGGTCTCGATTTCACAAAGCTGGGCCTGCCCTAAGCAGCCTTCTCGATCCGTCGCAGGCCGCCCATGTAGGCTATGAGGGCGTCTGGCACGGTGATAGAGCCGTCCTCATTCAGGTAATTCTCGATGACGGCGATCAGCGCCCGGCCGAGGGCGACGCCGGAACCGTTCAGCGTGTGGGCGAACTTCGTCCCCTTTTCTTCTTTTCCGCGGTAACGCGCGTTCATTCGGCGGCCTTGAAAATCGCCGCAGACCGAGCACGAAGAAATCTCGCGATAGGCGTCCTGTCCCGGCAGCCAGACCTCGAGATCGTACGTCTTGCGAGCGCTAAATCCCATGTCGCCGGTGCAAAGCGTCATCACACGGTAATGCAGGCCGAGACGCTTAAGTACCTCCTCGGCACAAGCAGTCATCCGCTCGTGTTCGTCGAGCGCGCTCTCGGCATCCGTGATCGACACCAGTTCGACTTTATTGAACTGATGCTGGCGCAACATACCTCGGGTGTCACGGCCGGCGGAGCCGGCCTCGGAGCGGAAGCATGGGGTCAAGGCCGTAAAGCGCAGCGGCAGCTTTTCGCCGTCGAGGATCTGTTCCCGGACCATGTTCGTCAGCGGGACTTCAGCCGTCGGGATCAACCAGCGTCCATCAGTCGTGCGGAAGAGATCATCAGTGAATTTCGGCAGCTGGCCGGTGCCATACATCGCATCGTCGCGGACGAGCAACGGAGGCTGAACCTCGATGTACCCATGTTCCCCTGTGTGTAGGTCGAGCATGAACTGGCCGAGCGCGCGTTCCAGGCGCGCGAGCTGACCTTTGAGGATCGTGAAGCGCGACCCGGCGATTCTCGCCGCTCCTTCGAAGTCCATCAGTCCCAGCGCTTCGCCGATCTCAAAATGCTCGAGCGGCTTGTGGTTCCATGTGGGCTTGGCCCCGACCACACGTGTTACGACGTTTGCGCTTTCGTCCGCTCCGACGGGAACATCGTCGAGCGGTGCATTGGGAATGCGCGACAGCGCATCGGTAAGCTCGGCTTCGATCCGTCGGCTTTCCTCTTCGGCGGCCGGCAGCGTGGTCTTGAGCTCGGCGACTTCGGCCTTGAGCCTGTCTGCCAACTCGCTGTTCTTCTGGGCCATTGCGGCGCCGATTTCCTTGGACGCGGCATTGCGGCGGGACTGCATGTCCTGCAGCGACTGCAGAATTGTCCGGCGGCGCTCGTCAAGAGCGATCAGGGATGCCGACAATGGCCCCGCACCCCGTTTCGCCAGGGCGCTATCGAGGACGTCTGCATTCTCACGGATCCATTTGATATCGAGCATAGTCGTTCCACGCGTTGGTTACTGCATTTCCTCGGGTCGATCGACGAGATCATACAGTCATTCAGAATGCCGCAGCGCGCCCTGCCCGTTCGGAGCGGAGCGCTGCAGTAAACGGCGCAAGAACTCGGCGGTCAGCTCTTGGCGGCGTCGGCCGTCTCGGATGAGCTTTCCTGCTCTGTGGCAGCCTCGCGCTCGACGGCCTCGGCAGCCCGTCGCCTTTCAACGATTCGCGCCGTATAGATTGAAATTTCGTAGAGAAGGATGGCTGGCAGCGCAAGGCCGATCTGGGAAACCGGATCCGGCGGCGTCAGAACCGCCGCAACTACGAAGGCGATCACGATCGCGTATTTGCGCTTTTCGGCGAGCCCTTGGGACGTGACGAAGCCGACACGTGCCAGAAGTGTCGTCACCACAGGCAGCTGGAACACCAGCCCGAAGGCGAAGACCAGTGACATGATGAGGCTAAGATACTCGGATACCTTCGGCAGGAGCTGGATCGCCACCTCCCCCTCGCCGCCGCCCTGCTCCATCGCCAGGAAGAACCACATGACCATGGGCGTGAAGAAGAAATAGACCAGCGCGCCGCCAAGCAGAAACAGGAGCGGCGAAGCGACGAGAAACGGAAGGAAAGCAGCGCGCTCGTTCTTATAGAGACCAGGTGCGACGAACTTGTAGACCTGTGAGGCGATGACGGGAAACGCGATCACCAGCGCACCAAACATTGCGACCTTGATCTGGGTAAAAAAGAACTCCTGCGGCGCGGTGTAGATAAGTTCGACGTTCCGATGGCTGAGCCCTGCCCAGCTCACGGCCCATTTGAACGGCAGAACAAGAAGGTTGAACAGCTGCTTGGCAAAATAGAAGCAGACAAGGAAGGCGCCAAAGAAGGCACCTACCGCCCACATCAAACGTGTGCGCAGCTCGATCAGGTGCTCCAAAAGCGGCTGCGGCCGGTCCTCGATCTCGCGGCTCATGCATCACCTTTCTTACGCGAAACCGCACGCGTCTTCGCTTTGCTCACGGGAGACGCCTCGCTCGGCGCCTTGCGCGCCGGCGACTTCTTCGGGCGCGCCTCGCCAGCGGCGTCCGCCGCGGCCGAAGCGCGTGGCTTCTTCAACGGGGCGGCCGACTTCTTCGACGCCGTTTTGGGCTTGGCGGCAGCTTTCGGTTCGCTTGCCTTCGAAGCCTCGGCGGCGCGGTCCATCTGTCTGGATGCAGAGCTTACGGCAGCCGCCGTCACTTTATCCGTTCCCTTCGCAGCCGTCTCGCCGACCGCCTCGGTCCTAGCCGGCTCGACCAACGGCTCCGGAGCAGGCGGTTCTGACGCTTTATCGGGCGTGGTCGCCTTCTGAAGATCGGACTTGATTTCGTTTCCGAGCTGCCGCAGCGGGTTCATCGCATCTCGCAACGCCGTCGTCGGGTTAAGGCTTTGCGCGTCGCTGATCGTCTTTCGAACCTCGTCGAGATCGGCTTCACGCAAAGCCTCATCGAACTGTCGCCGGAAATCAGACGCCATGCCGCGCATCTTGGACGTCATCCGCCCAAACGCGCGCAGCATCGGCGGAAGGTCCTTCGGCCCGACGACGATAATCAAGACGATTGCGATAACAACAAGCTCGGTCCAGCCGATATCAAGCATCCGACGCGCCCTACATACCCGTGATGCGGCCTACCGGGCGCTTGTCGCACCCGGCTCCGCCACTTTCGACCGTCAGCGGACTTCGTCAGACTTGTGGTCGACGGTCTTGCCGTCGATCGATTTATCGGCCGCAGCGGCGTCTTCGTCGCTCATGCCTTTCTTGAAGTTCTTGATGCCCTTGGCAACGTCGCCCATCAACTCCGGAATCTTGCCGCGGCCAAACAGCAGCAGGACCACCGCAAGGACGATCAACCAGTGCCAGATACTAAAGGAACCCATCCACTTACTCCCTCGAGACCCTAAACGCATTAGAGCCCGCTACGTTGTCATTTTTCAGGCGCACCCAGGGGCAGCCACACTCTACGGCGCCGTGCGTCTTATCAGACGCACCAAGGTCGCTGTAGCACTTTGATCTGCTGCACGTTTTGTCCTTCAATCGGATCCGATTGAAGGAAACATGCAGTAGCGCCATGCATCGAACCGATTCCAATTTTCGGGCCGATGCGCTAGGCGGACCCTAAGGTGTTGATGCGTCTTTTTCAAACACCAATATATCGCGCTCGTTAACGGAAAGCGTGATGTCACGCAATCCTTGCGGCAGCAAATCGGCACGGATGCGAGCCCTGACCGTTCGTTCGGACTGCGGCACGGCAAGTTCCAGAAGCTCAACGACCCCGAGGAAGCGCCTGGACACGATCCGCGCCGGAATTTCTCCGCCCTCCTCGTCAAGATGGATGCCGGAGAGCCGAACCGCTACGTTCAGCAACTGGCCTTCCGCATATTGTCCCGCAGCCACAACTCCCAGCGGTGTTTCGACACGGCCATCGCGCACGCGACCGTCGAAGACGTTTATCTCCGAAAAGAATCCGGCAGTGAAAAGATCGCATGGGCGGCGATAGAGCTCGTCAGCCGTGCCGACCTGTATCAGCCGGCCGTCTCTCAAAAGCGCGATCCGGTCAGCCATGCGCATCGCCTCCTCGGCATCATGCGTTACCACGATGGCGGTCGCCCGCGTTTCGCGCAGGATCGCAAGCGTGTCGGCGCGAATGGAATCCTTCAGGCGCGAATCAAGGCCGGAAAAGGGTTCATCCATCAGGAGAACCGCCGGCCGCGGCGCAAGGGCACGGGCGAGCGCTACGCGCTGCTGCTCGCCGCCCGAGAGCACATGTGGATACCGCTCGGCATAGTGCAGAAGGCCCACCCGCTCCAGGGCAGTATCGGCTTGCATCAACGCCTTGTTCTTCGGCAGTTCGGTCAAGCCGAAACAAACGTTCTCGCGGATGGTCATATGAGGGAAGAGCGCGAAGTCCTGGAACATCAATCCGACGCCGCGTTTTTCCGGCGGGACGAAAACGGAAGGACCTGATATCTCCTGCCCGTTCAGCAGAAGGCGCCCGCCCGTTTGCATCTCGATGCCCGCGGCAATACGCAACAGCGTTGTCTTGCCTGAGCCGGAGGGTCCGAGCAGGCAGAGAACCTCGCCGGCTTCAGCCTTGAGCGTGACGCCCTTTATCGTATCCTTGGAATGGTAGCGATGGCTGATATTCTCGAATGCAAGATTCGCCGCGAACGACACTCCAGAGCGCCTCGTCATCATGACGGCGCCGTTGCGCGCATCTGAAGCCATGCTTTGCATTCCTCGACCCGAAGACGTCATGCCGTCGGTGCTCTAGACCTAAAGACGATACCCATACTCAGGATTTCTAATCGTCTTCTTCAGCCTTCGGTGTCAAGAGGCCCAGCTCTTCCAAGTCCATCTGGGTTATCGGATCCTCGTTATCGGAAAATTCATCCTCGCCGACGGGAACCGGAATATTCAGGCTGGAGGGAACACGTCCCGATAGAAGCCCGGCTCCCTTCAACTCCTCGATCCCCGGAAGATCGCGGATCTCTTCGAGGCCGAAATGATCGAGAAAATCTCTCGTCGTCCCGAAAGTCACCGGACGCCCTGGCGATCGCCTGCGACCGCGGAACCGAACCCACCCTGCCTCCATCAGCACGTCCAAGGTACCCTTCGAGGTCTGGACGCCGCGTATGTCCTCGATCTCGGCGCGTGTCACCGGCTGGTGATAAGCGATGATCGCCAGCACTTCCAGCGCGGCGCGCGACAGCTTTCGGACTTCTTGCTCCTCCGTCTGGACGACGAAGGACAGATCCGCGGCGGTACGGAAGGCCCAATGGTCCGCGACTTGAACGAGGTTTACGCCGCTGCCTGCATACCGGCTTTTGAGCCGCGCCATAACGCTTCCGACGTCGGTGCCACGCGGCAGCCGGCCGGCAATATAGGTTTCCGAGACCGGTTGAGCGGAGGCGAAGACGAGCGCTTCGGCGATCCGCTCTGCCTCCCGCTCGAGCCTTGGCGCGACCGAAGCTTCTTCGGCATCGTCCTCTCCATCCGGTAACACCGGCAGGATCTTCTGGGCTTCAGCCACGCGCCGCCTCCATCTCCGCAAGGGTTGCCGCATCGATCGGATTTGGTCCGCGCCGCAGATAAATCGGCGTGAAAGCGCCCTCCTGGCGGATTTCCAATTGCCCCTCGCGCACCATTTCGAGCGATGCAGCGAAAGAGCTTGCGATTGCCGTCGCGCGCTCCTGCGGGCTCGTCATGTAGCGGATCAGGAAGTGATCCAGCGCCGTCCAGTCGTCAAGGCTGCCGACCATCCGCGCCAGGATCAAACGCGCATCGCCGAGCGACCAGACATGCCGTCTCTCGATCGTGACCTGGGTTATCGCCTCGCGCTGCCTGAGCGTCGCATAGGCCGTCAACAGGTCGTAAAGCGAAGCTTCGTATTCTGACTTTCTTTCCGTGAGGATGTGCTCGGGGGCGCCGCGCACGAAGATGTCCCGGCCAAGGCGATTCCTGTTTACGAGCTTCGTCGCAGCGTCGCGCATCGCTTCCAGGCGCTTCAGACGATAAGCAAGCGCCGAGGCCAGTTCCTCGCCCGATGGCCCTTCGTCCTTCGCCTGCTGCGGGATAAGCAGGCGAGACTTGAGATAGGCAAGCCATGCGGCCATGACGAGATAGTCGGCCGCAAGTTCGATCCGGATGGACCGTGCCCGCTCCACAAAGGCGATATATTGTTCCGCGAGAGCCAGCACCGAGATACGCGAAAGATCGACGCGTTGGCTGCGCGCGAGGTGCAGCAAGAGGTCCAGCGGACCTTCAAAACCGGCAATGTCGATGACGAGCTCGTCCTCGTGCAATCCGCGACGCGCAGACTCGTCCTGCCACAAAGGCTCCATTGGCGCCTTCACGGAAGACTGTACTTGCCTTTCGCCCGAATTGGTCACGACCCCGACCCTTGCCCTTTCAACAACGGTCCCATTCACTCAGGCTCAGCAGCCTAGGCGAGCGCGAACATTGCGTTAAACTCTGTGCGCAGTGCAGCTTCGACCGAACTGTCCGGTTCCCGGAAGGCTGCCTCGGCAGCCTTAGCCCGGCGGAGCCTCTCCCCGGAGATGACCGGAACGACATCTGCCACAGCTTTCATTTCCTCCATAATGCCATGACAATGCAATACGAGATCAAGACCGGCGGCGATTATTCCGCGGGCGCGTGCGGCCATGTCCCCGGCAAGGGCATTCATGGAAACGTCGTCGGACATCAACAGGCCGTCGAAGCCAATATGGCCTCGAATGATCTCGCGAACGACCTTTGTGGAGGTCGTTGCGGGGTTGTCCGGGTCGATTGCAGTGAAGACCATGTGCGCGGACATGGCCATCGCTTCATCCTTCATCGCCGCAAAGGGAAGAAAATCGCTACTCTTCAATTCATCGAGGCCGGCGCTGACGACCGGCAGGCTGTGATGCGAATCGACGAAGGTTCGGCCGTGACCGGGCATATGCTTCATGACCGGCAGCATGCCCCCAGCCTTCAACCCTTCGCTCATGGCGCGGCCGATCTCAGTGACCGTCGCCGGATCATGCCCATAGGCGCGGTTGCCGATCACGTCGTGGCTCCCGGGAACCGGTACGTCGAGTACCGGCAGGCAATCGACCGTGATGCCGAAGCGCATCAGGTCGAACGCATGCAGGCGTCCCATGAGCCACGCGGCACGCACACCGAGTTCACGATCCCGGCGATAGATTTCGCCGATCGCCGCGCCATTGGGATATTGCGCGACGAGCGGCGGGCGTATGCGCTGAACACGGCCGCCCTCCTGATCGATCAACACCGGTGCTCCCGGGTTACCTATGCTGTCGCGCAGGCTCGCCACCAGGTCGCAGATCTGCTCTTCCTCGCCGATATTCCGTCCGAAGAGAATGAAGCCCCATGGGCGCTCGCCGGCGAAGAAGTCGCGCTCTTCCTGCGTCAGCGTAAGGCCCTTGCAGCCGGAAATGAATGCTTTTGATTCGCTCATGCGAAAAGCATACTGCATGTTTTCCCGAAGCGTAGCCGGCTTTGAGCCTTTACGGAGTCGTGCACAGCGAAAATCTCCTGACAACGAGAAAGGGCGCGGCATTCCTGCCGCGCCCGTTTTCGTTGCCCCGCTTACGCATTACTTCGTTACGAGGCAGCTTCCGCCCGCGCTTTTGTAGCGAGAGCAAAGCGAATTGGCCTCCTCCCGCGTACCGACCGGTATCCTGACCCGGTAATACGTGCCCTTGCCAGCGATCTCCGCCTTGCGGATGTCCACGCCGCGACCGCCGATCACGCTCGCATACCTGGAGGAAAGATTGTTATAGCTCTTCTGCGCCTCGGCCTCCGAAGGCAGAGAAGCAATCTGAATCACGTAGCTGCCGGCCGGAACCGAAGCCGTCGCCAGCGGCGAGGCTGCCGTTTCGGTGGCGGGCTGGTTCTCCGCGGGAGTCGCGTTGGAGGCAGCCGCTTGCGGCTGAGCGGCCGGGCGTGCCTGAGGCAGCGCGGACGTTTTCACACTCCGAACAGGGGTCGCCCCGTCAGCCGCTGCGTTGGACGGATCCGGCAGCGCGGCTGCCCGAAGATCGGCTCCGGCTCCGGCCACGGTTGCTTCGCCTTGTGAGCCGGCCGCAACGGCTTCGCCGGAGGCACGAGCCGGAATCGGCTGCGCAACCGCCACGCTTTCCGGCTGCTGCGCCGGCTCTTCACGCGGGACGAGCGTGCCGTCCGGCTTGACGATCATGGTGCGGACCTTGCGCGGCGCAACGGCTGGAACCGCCTCCTCTGCATCCGCCGTCGCATTGCCGGCATCTCCATCCGGCAGCAGGCGAGCGACTTCGTCCTCCTCGCCGGGCAACGCACCCTGCAATGCGCCCTCTTCTGCGCGACCTTCCAGCGGTAAGGTCTCCGGGGTCAGCGTACGTTGCACCACATCCATCGGCTCCTCGGTCGAGGAGACCAGGCTCTGCTGGAGCGGCGCCTTGCCCGAGACACCGGCAACGCGGTCGTAAACTGCCTTGTCCTGGTTCGGCACAGTCTTGCCGCCCTTCTCTTCGGGTACGACCTTCACCGGCGCCTTATCCGCAAGGATTATCTTCGGACCATCGCCGGAAAGGACAGCGTGACTGCCGCCCATCCAGGCGTAGACTGCAGCGCCGCCGATGATGATGACGCCGGCTACACTCGCGGCGAGCATCATCATGCGCTGGGAGCGGCGGCCATAACCTTCTTCAACATATTCTTCGGCCTGCGCATGGGGCATCACCGTCATGCCTTCGGCTTCCGGAACCGAGGTCCGTCGCTCTGCCATGGATCGCTGGAAATCCTCCTCCATAGCCTTCTCGAACTCGTCGAAATCATCAGCCGAAGCGAATGTAGATCCCGCTTTATCCGCCGAAACAGGCGCGGATGCGTGGTCTGCGGCGCTCCGGGCGGGGGAAGCAGGCGCACTGAACAGTTGAGCCATCTCGGCATCGATGTCGAGATCGTAGTCGGCGGGATATCCGGCCGCCTTCCCCTCTGCCTCGACCGCGGGCAATTGCGGGACGTCCAGTTCGGCGATAGGCGCGACCCCCGTCTCCGTCTCGCCGATCATCGCCGGGTCGAAAGGCAATACGACCTCGGCAGGCTTCATTTCGGGCTCCACGGGCACAAAAGGCTCAGGCGCCGGGTTTTGCGGCCTGCGGACGATTGTCTCCGGATCGCCCGGCATGTTCAGAGCCTGCAGATAGGGCTGTGCAGGCGTTTCGACGAGCGCCGGGTGGGAGACGGCCGGGTGCGCAGCGACGACGCTCGCAGGAGCCTCATCAACAGGGCCGTCCGCAAGATCGAGCGCTATGTCGGCCAACTCCAGTTCGAAGTCTTCGATGTCGAAGCTCGGCTCGACTTCCGCTTCAGGCGAGCTGTCCTGAAGCACCGGAGGCGCCTCTTCCGCACGCAGTGCGCGTGCATCTTCCGGGGGTTGGCTCGGCACGGCAGACACCGGGCCAACAGCGGCCGCACTCGCGATGACCGCATCGACAGCCGGCGTTGCAAAAGCGCGCTGCTGCGAAACACCGCCAGGTGACGCCACCGGCGTCGCGCGGCTGAATGTCGGCGTAAAGGGGAAGTTATTCTTCTTCACGACCGGAGCAGGCCGATCCTGAATTTCGGCCACGACGGGGGCCGCAGCCTCTGCTGCCGCCGGGACCGGGAAGCGCTCGACATCGGCCAGGAGCCGGTCGGCGTCTGCTGAAGCCGCCTGCTGCGGAAGCATTTCTGCAGGCGCCGCGGCAATATCCGCACGCTCAACACCCTCGAAATGACCGGCCATGTCGACATAGACCGGTTCCGCCAGCCCGGCCCGCTCGGCGAGTTTGCCGGCGACGGCCAGCTTTGAGGAGAGCGGCTCCTGCCAATCGGCGAAAACCGGCTCATCACTTAGGCCGGCAGCAGGGTTTGCGTCAGCCGGGACAACAACCGACTGCACGGCGTCCGTGTCATCAGGTGACGCATCGTAGCCCAGCGACAATTCGAGCTCGCGCTCTAGGTCGACGGCAGGCTCCTGATGCGATGCCATTGCGCGTTCGGCCACATCGGCATTGGATGCAGGGGAATACCGCTCTGACGCAAATGCTGCATCGTCACTCGGCGCCTCTTCGATCGGCGTCTCGATGGATGCATACTCGGCACCGACGGCGACCTTTTCGACGGCCGGAACGGCATCGGTGGCGGCTGAATCCGGAGCGAACTGTTCTTCGAATACGGCATGCTCCCGATCATCGGACATGCCGTCCGAAGGATGCCCGACAAGGCCGCTATCGGGCCGGACGGGCAGTGCCTGGGGAGCATCGTAACTGTCGAACGCGCGAAGGAGCTCCTCCTCGAGATCGAAAACCGGCTCGCGCCGCATCGCCTCCTGATGGCGCTGCAACTCCTGCAATTGCTGAACGGCTGGCCGAGCATCGTAACCGACAATGCGGGCAAGTTCGCTCAACGGATCATCATCGGCTAACCTATCGAATTCCGCCGGTCCGCTTCGTGCGAATTGTTTGTCTGCCATACTCTCCACTCACAACTGCCTGCGTTGAATTGCCAGTGCATTGTGGGGAATTGGTGACACTACTTACCGCATCTCATCCGGTGCCGAAGTCCCTGTAATCGACAGGCCCGACTTCAATACCGAGGCGACAGCATGCACCAGCCCGAGTCTGGCAATGCTTAATTCTCTATTCTTATCGTTAACAAAACGTAATGCCGGGTTTTCCTTACCTTTGTTCCAGTGGCCATGGAAGACCGCCGCAAGATCATACAGGTAAAAAGCGATTCGGTGCGGCTCATGCGAGAATGCTGCGGCCTCCACTACACGGGGATATTCTGCGAGCTTGGCGACGAGCTGCATTTCCGTGGGATCGGCAATAGCGCCCGCCGCGCCGGCGAGATCGATGGACGACAGATCCAGGTCAGGAAATGCTTCAGCAGCCTGGCGGAAAACGGAACGGCAGCGCGCATGGGCGTATTGCACGTAAAAGACAGGGTTGTCCTTCGACTGTTCCGTCACCTTGGCAAAGTCGAAATCGAGAGGCTCGGAGCTCTTGCGGTACAGCATCATGAACCGGACGGGATCGCGCCCGACTTCGTCCACGACTTCGCGCAGCGTCACGAAATCGCCCGAGCGCTTGGACATCTTCACCGGCTCGCCATTGCGGTAGAGCTTCACGAGCTGGCACAGCAGCACGGTCAACTTTGCCGATCCGCCAGAGATCGCACGCGCAAGCGCCTCCAGCCGCTTTACATAGCCGCCGTGGTCGGCGCCGAGCACGTAGATCATTTCGTCGAAACCGCGGTCGAACTTGTCCTTGAAGTAGGCGACGTCGGCTGCGAAGTAGGTATAGCTGCCGTCGGATTTGATAAGCGGGCGATCGATGTCGTCACCGACCTCGGTCGAGCGGAAGAGCGTCTGCTCCCTGTCTTCCCAATCTTCCGGCAACTGGCCTTTCGGCGGCGGCAGCATGCCTTTGTAGACATGCCCCTTAAAAGTCAGATCGTTGATCGCCGTGCGGATTCGCGCTGCACCGTTGTCGTGCAAGGCCCGCTCGGAAAAGAACACGTCGTGATTGACATTGAGTGCCGCAAGATCCTCCCGGATCATCGCCATCATTGCGTCGATGACGCGCTCCTTGACGAGCGGCATCCATTTGTCCTCCGGCATGATCCTGAGGCTCGTGCCGTACTCGTCCGCGAGCGCCTCTCCCGCCGGTACGAGATAGTCGCCGGGGTAGAGGCCCGCCGGAATCTCGCCTATGTCCTCGCCAAGCGCCTGACGATAACGCAGGAATGCCGACCGGGCGAGCACTTCGATCTGCGAACCCGCATCGTTGATGTAGTATTCCTTGGTTACGTCGAAACCCGAAAAGGCCAAAAGATTGGCAAGCGCGTCTCCGACGACCGCACCGCGGCAGTGGCCGACATGCATAGGGCCGGTCGGATTGGCCGAGACATATTCCACGTTGATCTTGCGGCCGGCGCCTAATGCGCTGCGACCGTAATCGACGCCGGCGCGCGTTATGACCGCCAGAAGCTTCTGCCAATAGGAAACCGACAGGCGGACATTGATGAACCCGGGACCGGCAACGGAAACCTCGGCGACTTCCGGATCCTGTGCCAGCTTGTCGCCAATAAGGTCCGCCAGCGCGCGTGGGTTCATGCCGAGCGGCTTGGCAAGCACCATTGCCGCATTGGTCGCCACATCACCGTGACTCGCATCGCGCGGCGGCTCCACATTGATGCGCCGAAAGTCCAACTCGGATCGCTTTTCACGAATAACATCAATCGATTCCAGAATTCTATTAATTCTCGCTTCGAAGTCGGTGAAAAGGTTCATTTAATCCGTCCGCTTTTTCCAGCCACACTGGAGAATGGCGCAAATTCAAAAGGAGGCCGGGTCAATCGAAAACCCGCGGCCTCCACGCGGGGGCGTCACTAGCGCAAATCGGGCGTGTGGTCAAACAAACGCCTATGCACGCTGATCGCGAAAGTATCCGTCATACCGGCGAGATAATCCCCCACATGGCGGGCCCGGGCCGGCTCCTCCATCCCCGCGATCTGATCGATCCAATAGTGTTCCTTCATGAGCGAAGGATCGTCCATGAAGGCACGGTAGAGGTCCGTCACGATCGATGCCGCTCCCTCTCGTACCCGCATGACCTCCGGATGCCGGTAAATGCGCGTCATCAGCAGATTTTTGATCTGACGGTCCGTCTCGCTCATTTCGTCCGAGAAGGTCGCGATGACCCTGCCGGCGCAACGCACGTCCCTTGCGCTTGCGGGCCGGACGTCCGCAAGCCCTCTCTGCGAAACGCCGATGACGTCTTCCACCATGGCGGTGATCTGCCGCCGCATGATCTCATGCGTGAACCGGCTGCTTTCAAGGCCCGGATAGCGGTCGCGAACCTCGTACATCAACCGGGCGAGAAACGGTATCTCCTCCAGCATTTCGAAGGTGAGATAGCCGGCGCGCAGACCGTCATCGATATCGTGGGTATTATAGGCGATATCATCGGCGATTGCCGCAACCTGCGCTTCGAGGCTTGCAAAGCTCGCGAGTTCGAGATCGTGAAGAGCACAGTAGTCGAGGATCGGCTGCGAGACCGGGCCGCGAAGCCCCTGGCCGTCCGCCGTCGTCAGGGGGCCGTTATGTTTGACGAGCCCCTCGAGACTCTCCCAAGTGAGATTGAGGCCATCGAACTCCGCATAGCGCCGCTCCAGCTTGGTGACGATTCTCAGCGACTGCGCGTTATGGTCGAACCCTCCATAGGGCTTCAGGACCTCGTCAAGCGCGTCCTCGCCGGTGTGCCCGAAGGGAGTGTGGCCGAAGTCGTGGACGAGCGCCACGCCTTCTGCGAGATCCTCGTCCAGGTTCAACGCTCTGGCGAGTGCGCGCGCGATCTGGGCGACTTCGATCGTATGGGTTAGCCGGGTGCGGTAGTGATCACCGTCGGCGGCAATGAAGACCTGCGTCTTATGCTTCAACCGCCGGAATGCCGTTGTATGCACGATCCTGTCGCGGTCGCGCTGGAAATCCGAACGCGTCGGGCTCGACGCCTCGGGATAGAGCCTGCCACGCGAAGCCCACGGGTTCGAAGCATACGCTGCATGTTCACCGTAACCGAAACCAAGGGCCTGCCTGTCGACTGTCATTTCACACCTGCGTGACTCATCCCATTGACGGGACATTCAAGCCTTCATACCTATAGAAGACGCTACAGGAAAGCGACGCCGGCCAGTGACTCCGCCCCTCGGACAGAGCCATCGCTTGGCCGCGAGCCCGAAGTTCGCCTGTCACAGCATGCGATTGTAGCGCGAGAGCGAAGATGAATCTCTCCGGATCTTGACCCCGGCAGGAGGCAAAGAAAATGCACGAAACAGTGACCCTTTCCGATGCGGCCGCGAGGCGCATTGCCGCCATTCTCCAGGCGGAGAAGGACAAGAGCGCGATGCGCGTCTCCGTTGAAGGCGGCGGTTGCTCGGGCTTCTCCTACAAGTTCGATCTGGTTGACGCGGAAAATGCCGACGACCTCATCCTCGAAAAACATGATGCCAAAGTCCTGATCGACAGTCTCTCGCTGGTCTATATGGGCGGCTCCGAGATCGATTTCGTCGACAACCTGCTTGGACAGTCCTTCCAGATCAAAAACCCGAACGCCGTCGCAAGCTGCGGGTGTGGGACAAGTTTTTCGGTCTGACACTGCGCGCCACCGCTAAAGATATGGCGATCCGAGCCAGAGCAAGCGATTCGCCAGGCGGTTGACGAGCGGCTGCGCGCGCAGACCTGCAAGCGTCACCTCGTCCGCGGTCGCTCGTATTGCACAGACCTTTTCACCGATCGCACGGGCGAAGGCTTCGTCGAGTATTTCGAGATCGAACTCGAAATTGAGGCGCAGGGAACGGGGATCCAGATTGGTCGAACCGACATAGGCCCAGCGATCGTCGATGACCAGCAGCTTGGAATGGTTGAAGGCACCTTTCGCCCTCCACACTCGGCAATGGCCTTTCAGCACCTGGTCGAACTGTGCCGTCATCGCTCGGTCGACGAGTGTCAGATTGTTGACGGAGGGTACGATGATGTCGACCTCGACGCCTTTCCTTGCAGCAGTCACCAACGCGCTGACCAATTCCTTGTCCGGCAGGAAATATGGCGACATCAACCGGATATGCTTTCGCGCAATCGAAAAAGCGCCCATAAGCATCTTGTGATTGGTCTCATTGGTGTTGTCAGGCCCCGAGGGAACTGCTCGCATCAGCACCGACCCCACATCCGGCTCAACCGGGAGGTCGGCAAGGCGCCAGGCGTCACCCGCCAGCACCTCTTCGCTCGAAAACTGCCAGTCTTCCGCGGCAACCTGAAAGATGTCGGAGACGACCGGCCCGGTTACTTGGAAATGCGTGTCGAAAGAAGCCGCGCTGCCTACGATTTCAGCGGCAAAACCTGCGCGAATGTTCATGCCCCCGGCGAAGGCGACCGCGCCATCGATGACCACGATCTTGCGGTGGGTCCTGAGATTTGCATAGGGCAGCCTCAGACCCATGATGATATTGCCGTTGAAGACGGCGGTCGGCACGCCCCCTTCCTTGAGGTAGCCCACGATACTCGGCACGGAGTAGCGAGCGCCGACGGCGTCAATCAGGACGCGCACGCTGACACCGCGTTTGACTGCGGCGATCAGGGCGTCGGCAAAACGCATGCCGATGGCATCACGGTCGAAAATATAGCTCTCGATGAGAATACTTCGGCGGGCGGACGAAATCGCGTCGAGCATCGCCGCATAGACCGCGTCGCCGCCCTCGAGCATGGTGATGCGGTTTCCGGCTGACATCGTAAAGCGTGCGACCCGGTCCCCAAGCATCTTCATTGCCGCAAAACGCTGCCCGAAGCGCGCCACCACCTGATCATGCGTGATATCGAAGCGCCCGAACGGGTCCCGCTCCGTCGAGCGCAGCAAGGAACGCTGCAGGCCGATGGACGAGCGGCGCATCCGGTTGATACCGGCGACCGCGTAGATGACTGCACCGATGACCGGTGACAGGAGGACGACCCCGACCCAGCCGGCGGCCGCACGCACGTCATCCTTCGTCATAGCGGCATGGATGATCGCCGGAACGCCCAGGGCGATGGACAGCAGTGCCAGAAAATGCGGCCAATAACTCTCTACGAAAGCGATCATGCGCGGGACTATAGACGGACGCCGAACGGAATCAATTCGGGTGTTCAAGGGTATACAGGCCTTAAAAGCAGTCGGCCTGGCGCCCGACGATGTCGCAGACCCCGGATTTGTCAAAAGAATTTTCAGCGGCTAGAACGACGTCACCGAGGAAGACTCAAAACGCGCATGAGAGGCAAGGCCGTCCAATGAAGATTGCCACATGGAACATCAACGGCGTCAAGGCGCGTCTCGACGGCCTCGTGGGCTGGCTAAAGGAATCAAATCCCGACATCGCCTGTCTGCAGGAGATCAAGTCCATTGACGACGCATTTCCGAGAGGTGAGATCGAGTCGCTCGGCTATCATGTCGAAACGCACGGTCAGAAGGGATTCAATGGCGTTGCGCTGCTTTCCAAGCTGCGACCGGACGAGGTCAATCGCGGATTGCCGGGGGACGCTTCCGACGAACAGTCACGCTTTATCGAAGGCGTGTTCTCGGTCAACGGCGGTGCGCTACGCGTCTGCTGCCTCTATTTGCCGAACGGAAATCCGGTAGAGACGGAAAAATACCCCTACAAGCTTGCATGGATGCGGCGCCTCGCCGCCTTTGCGGAACAAAGGCTCATGCTCGAGGAACCACTCATCCTCGCCGGTGACTACAATGTCATTCCGGAGCCTCATGACTGCTGGGACGTCAAGGTCTGGCGTAACGACGCCCTGTACCTGCCCGAGACCCGCGCCGCCTTCCGCCGTCTGCGCAATCTTGGTTTCACCGACGCCGTGCGCGCGACCTCCGACGAGGCGCCGCTCTATTCGTTCTGGGATTATCAGGCCGGCTGCTGGCCGAAGAATCTCGGCATCCGCATCGACCACCTGATGCTGTCGCCGGAGGCGGCCGACAAGCTCGTGTCGACCTCTATCGAGAAGCACGTCCGATCCTGGGAAAAGCCGTCCGACCACGTACCTGTGACGGCTGAATTCGCATTCGAGATCGCTTAGGGGGGTATCGGGAATACCCGAAACCCGAAACGACTCAATCGTCGTCGCTCTGCAGATGCATATTCTGGGACATCGTTATCGCGACGCGGCGGTCGTCTTCGGTTGCGAGCGAGAATGCCTGTTCCTGCATCGCCTGAAGCCAGGGCCTGTCCTTGGGCGAACATTGATCGAGCGCGGCGGTCATATAAGCGAGACCGCGTGCGGTCTGGCCTTCCTGGAAAATGACGTTGCCGAAAACGCCCATGGCACCGGCATGTCCATTCTTGCGCGCCCGGTTCAGCCATTTCTTGGCCTGCTGGACATTGACGCTGCCGCCCTCGCCCGAAAGCAGCATGCGCGCCAGTTGGAACTGCGCTTCCGCCACGCCGAAGGTGGAGGCCGCCTGGAAATACAGCTGCCTGGCCTGCGACAGGTCGGATCCGACGGGGGTATCGGGAATGCCGCGCCGGTAATAGCCGGCAAGCGAGATTAGAGCGTTGACGAAATAGCCCGTGTCTTCCGATCCGGGCTCGACACCCTGTTGCGCGATTTCGCTGTAGATCTTGAATGCCTCGAGGTCATTCTCCGCGACACCATCGCCATAGGCATACATATTGGCGAGAGCCCAACGGGAACCCGTATGACCCTTCTCGGCAGCATATCGATAGGCCTCGACTGCTTCGTCCTTCCTGCCGTCCTTATAGGCCGAAAAACCGAACTTGAAGAGCGCGAAGGGACCAGACTCCTTCGTTACCCCGGCTCCGGGGTCGAAAGCTCGTGCAGGGCCGGCCGTGGCACCAACCGCCATCGACAGGCCCAGCACCGCAACTCTCAGCGACTTCATTTCACCCGCGCGCATAACAATCAGTTTCTTTCGTTCGAGCCGGCCAAGCCGACCCCATCACCGTCGCAAAGATCGATCCATGCACAACCGCTCGTCACCAGCGAACTGATCGAGTTGACGCAGGTCAATCGCCCCGCACGCGGCCGGCGCGATCCTCGCAGGCGCGCCCCGGCATCTGCGCCACCGGTGCTCCGGCTGCGCGCCTGGCGCCAAATGCTTGGGGATGTCATGACGGCACTCAAACTCACTTCACCTCAACGCGGGGCATGGAACTCGACTACGCTTCCGCCCCTATATCGCTGCTCTCATTTTGTGGCGGGAAATGGACATAATCGACCCCGCCCGGACAGTAGCAAAACGTAGCAGGAAATGTGTTGCTGAATCGTCACATTCAGAACTGCTTATAAGCTTGGTTACCAGATACAAAAAAGGCCCGGCGCAAGCCGGGCCCAGAGCACTCGATGCGAGAGGGTCAGAACCTGACCTTCAGCGATGTCGAGATCGCCCCGACGAAGTCGTTGTCGAAATCGTAGGTGACCTCATTGCCGATCCTCTCGCCATTGAAACTGACCGGGCCGGAACTCCCGCTGGTCAAAATACCGACACTGCCAGCGAGGCGAAGTTCGACGTTCTCCGTCGGAGTATAGGAGACGCCGGATCCCAGCAGCCACGTGTCGGTCTGGGTGCCATAGCCGTGACTCGTACCGCGGTCCCAGGTGAGGCTGACCGCGCCGCTCCACTGATCGTTGAACTTATGGCCGACGCCGCCGGTAACGGTCCAACCGTCGCGATAAAGGAGATCAAGGGTGGTGCACGGCGTAAGCGGTGAGGCGGTCGCCGGGCAGAACTCGAGGACTTGCAATTGGCTCCAGTCCGTCCACTTGACCGAGCCGAAAGCCAACCAACCAGGAGCAATACCGGACTGCACCTTTAGTTCCAGCGAGTCCGGCATCGAGGCGGAACCCGAAACATCGTATTTGGTGCCACGGATCGGTCCACCTGGCGTCGGGAATGCGAACTGCGTCAGGTCAATGAATCCGGACAAATCGTCATAGTCGACCTTGCTGTTGTAGACGAGACTTGCCCGCATTGCATATTCCGGAATCTCATAGGCGATACCGGTGCGCCAACCCCACGCCTCGCCTTCGAGTTCAAGTCGGCCAACACCGGTAAGCGGCGCTACCGCGATTTCGGGGGCGACGAGCCTATCTTTGAAGCCGCCGATTTCCTGGTAGAAACCACCGCCGATGATGCGCACGACACCGGGGCCTACGTCCCACTTATAGGAGCAGGTGGCCGCATAATTGTCGCTTTCGACTTTCGTTTCGATGTTGTCGTTCGCACCCATCCAATTCTTGCCTGGATTGGTGTGGGCGCCCCAAGGCTGGGAGTAGTCCGCCATACAGTCAATGCTGTCACCCAGACCAGCCTTTACTCCAATACGGGGCGCCCAATAACTCTCCGTGTCCCGAACGCTTGTGCTTCCCCCACCGATCCCGTTGGAGCCGATCCCATTTGCCGGGTTGATATCGGCGACATTCTTCAGCTCACGCTGCGGATTAACGTAGGTCGCCGTCGCTTCGGCCGCATAGTCCGACGGGTCGAACAGAAGATCGATATTATAGCCGCTGCGCTCCAGCCCTCCCGCCTGCGCAGCCGAGGCCACGAGCATTCCGGCAACCGCAGCCAGAACACCCCGCTTCAATCCAATCCGAGCCATAAAGCTCCTCCCCTGCATTCCAAATGATGCGACCATTCACCTCGTGCCGCGCTTGAGGTGAGTATCCTCACGATTGCGTGAAATGGCAAACCGCCGGGCCCCGAACCGCCTTGGCGGAGACCTCCGCCAAATTTACGTAAGACCTTCATCTTTTGGCCGCAATTCGTAAATTCCGGATTTTTATTCCTCAAATGGAGGGAAAACAGAGGCCAGCAAGAAAAGCATCCTAGTGTCAAACCGAACTGTGACGCTGGAACAACAATGTTGCTTTTTGCAAATTAGGTCACCCAAGCACCGTTGAAATCCGACCGGGCAAAACCCATGCGTGTATTGTCGTCTTTCCTCTCCGGCCAACCGAATCACATGGAAGCCGCTATAAAAAATCCGCGGCAATGCTGCCGCGGATCATGGTCTCGCCTCGTGGTGACCTTCAGCCCGCTTCTGAAACGCGGGACAAAGCAATGCCGAGCGAGTCCTTCTGCGCGTCGAGTTCGACCAGCCGCTCGCGTTCGGCCTCCACCAGCTCGGGCCTGGCGTTGGCAACGAATTTCTCGTTGGCCAGCTTGCCGAGGATCCGCTCCCGCTCGACGTCGACTTTCGCGATCGCCTTTTCCAGGCGCAGTTTCTCGGCTGCGAGATCGATGAGGCTGCCAAGCGGAAGGCAAGCCGTCGCCTCGCCGATGACGATCTGCGCGCTGCCGCGCGGGGCCACAGCAGCAGGTTCGATCTTCTCCACCCTCGCCAGACGCTTTATGGCGGAAGCGTGCCGATCGAGACGCTCGCGCGTTTGCGCCTTCGCCCCGACCACCACAAGGGGGGCCATCGCCGCCGGGGGGACGTTCATTTCGGCCCGAACGGAACGAATGCCCGAGACGAGGTCGATCAGCCAGTTGATCTCGTCCGCCGCCGCATCATCCGCATAGAAGGCCGCAGGCCATTCGGCGTGACAAAGAAGCGTGGCGCGCTCGCGCCCTGGGCCGCTCGTCTTGTCCCAAAGCTCTTCCGTCATGAAGGGCATGAATGGATGCAGGAGCTTGTAGGTTTCGTCCAGAACATAGGCAGTGCAGGCCTGGGACTCCCGTTTGGCCGCCTCGTCGTCGCCATTGAAGACGGGCTTCAGGAGTTCGAGATACCAGTCGCAGAACTGGTTCCAGACGAAGCGGTAGAGGGTTCCGGCCGCATCGTTGAAGCGGTAGTCCTCGATTGCTTCGCTCACATCGCGGATGGTCCGCGACAGCTCCGTCAGAATCCAGCGATTGGTCGTGAGCGAAGCCGCCTCCGGGATGAAGCCTTCGCTGCTCGTTGCACCGTTCATCTCGGCAAAACGGGTTGCGTTCCAGAGTTTGGTTCCGAAGTTGCGGTAGCCCGCAATCCGGGCCGGATCGAGCTTCACGTCGCGCCCCTGAGCCGCCATTATCGCCAGCGTGAAGCGCAGCGCGTCGGCGCCGTATTCGTCGATGAGCTCGAGGGGGTCGATGACGTTGCCCTTGGACTTCGACATCTTCTGACCGTTCTTGTCCCGAACGAGCGCATGAACATAAACCGTGTGGAACGGCTCGACCGGCGTGCCGTCCGCATCCTTCATGAAATGAAGGCCCATCATCATCATCCGAGCGACCCAGAAGAAGATGATGTCGAAGCCCGTTACCAGCACATCGGTCTGATAGTATTTGTCGAGCTCCGGCGTCTCCTTCGGCCAACCGAGCGTGGAGAAGGGCCAGAGCGCGGAGGAGAACCAGGTGTCGAGAACGTCCTCGTCACGCGTCAGGATCTCACCCGGCTTGAAGTTTTCGAGCAAGTCCTCGACATAGGCCTTCATCGGTCCTTCATGGGCGATATAATGCTGAATCGCCGCATGCAGTGCTTCCTCCTCGGTTCGCTCGACGAAAATCTGCCCGTCGGGACCGTACCAGGCCGGAATCTGATGCCCCCACCAGAGCTGGCGCGAAATACACCAGGGCTGAATGTTCTCCATCCACTCGAAATAGGTCTTTTCCCAATTCTTCGGAACGAAGTTGGTCCTGCCTTCCTTGACGGCTGCAATGGCAGGCTTCGCCAGGGTCTTGGCGTCGACATACCATTGCTCGGTCAGGCGCGGCTCGATGGGAACGCCGCCGCGGTCGCCATGGGGCACCATATGCTTGTGTGGTTCGATATGGTCGACGAGGCCAGCCTCTTCGAGCATCTCCACGATGAGCTTACGGGCCTCGAAGCGATCCTTGCCCTCCAGCTGGTCCCAGGCGCCATGGAGCGCAGCCGGATGGTCGAGGCCCTCGAGGAAATCCTCGTTGTTCTTGATCGTGATCCGGCCGTCCGCTGTCAGAACATTGACCTGGCGCAGCCCCCTGCGCTTGCCGACGTCGAAATCGTTGAAGTCGTGGGCAGGCGTCATCTTCACCGCGCCGGTGCCGGTCGTCGGATCAGGATACTCGTCGGCGACGATCGGGATGCGGCGCCCGACGATCGGCAAAATGACATGCTTGCCGACAATCCCTTTGTAGCGCGCGTCGTCGGGATGAACGGCAACGCCGGTATCGCCGAGCATGGTCTCAGGGCGCGTGGTCGCGACGACCAGATAGTCGCGGGTCTCCCATTCCGTCGCATTGCCGTCTTCATCGAAGGAAACCGGGTGCTCATAGGTCACGCCATCTTCGAGCGGGTAGCGCAGGTGCCAGAGATGCCCATTGATCTCGACCTGCTCTACCTCTATGTCGGAAATCGCCGTTTGCAGCTTCGGATCCCAGTTGACCAGGCGCTTGTCGCGATAGATGAGGCCTTCCTTGTAAAGGCTGACGAAAACCTCGATGACGGCGTCGGAAAGCCCCTCGTCCATCGTGAAGCGCTCACGCGACCAGTCGCAGGAGGCACCGAGCCGCTTCAATTGATTGAAGATCAGGCCACCGGATTCGGCCTTCCACTCCCAGACCTTCTCAATGAAGGCCTCGCGTCCCATCTCGCGGCGGCCCGGAAGCTGCCGTTCCCTGAGCTGGCGCTCGACGACCATCTGGGTGGCGATACCCGCATGGTCCATACCCGGCTGCCAGAGTACGTCCTTGCCGCGCATGCGTTCGAAGCGGACCATGAGGTCCTGCAGCGTATTGTTGAGCGCATGACCCATATGCAGCGAACCCGTCACGTTCGGCGGCGGGATCACGATCGTGAAGGTCTCTGCCCCGGGCTTCGCATTCGCACCGGCACGGAAGGCGTCCGCCTCGTCCCAGGCTTTGGCGATCTTCGGTTCTACCGCTGCGGAATCGTAGGTTTTATCAAGCATTCTTCAGCCGATTTTTTGGAGATTGATGTCAGCGTTTGTAAACCGGAACGCCCGGGGCGAGTCAACCTGAACGGGGAAAAAGCCGCTTTCATCGCGAACGCGGCCTCCTCGTTGAAACACTTTCGATCAGTGATGGTAACGGTTTCCGTTCGGACGTCCAGCCATCGCAGGTCCTTGGTTGAAAGAACCCTTCGCACAGCAGACGCGGCGGTGCCGATGACAAGCGCGAAAACGCCAGGCAAAATCGAACGGTCAATTCAGCTTGCACACAGGCGGCTTGCCAGCCCTGAGGTGCTATGCACCGATTCAGCGCCGCGGCCCGCGGGCCACCCGTTCGATTTCCTCGCGCACCAGTCTCTCCACCAGAGTCGGCAGGTTGTCGTCCAACCATTCCTGCAGCATCGGGCGCAGCATCGCCTCGGCGATTTCGTCGAAGGAACGGCGAGGACCGTTCTCCACGGCATGCGCCAGTTCGTCGAAGGCGCGCGCCACCTGGCGGCTGACAGCCGGGGAAACGATCGAGCCTGGCGCGCTTTCCGGCTCGGCTGGCTCTTCCGGTGCGGCCGCATGCGCATCCACTGCCGGCTCCCCGGTTGCAGGGGCCGGGTCGCCATGCGCCGGGAAGCGGCTCACAGAACCTCCTGTGGCCGCATTCGACGCGAGGGCAGCCGAAGAAGGGAACGCCGCAACGCGTGAAATCACAGGGCTATCCTCTGGCGAACGCGCATCCGCTCCCCCTGTTTGCTCTCTCTGTGGCGTATGCACCGCCTGCCGCTCGGACGCCGCCCTCACCCTTGCCGCAACATCTGCAAGCGAAAGCGGCGCAGTCGAGGACAGTGATGAGCCGGTACGGGTTTCGGCCACCGATTGTGACGACCCCACGGCGGAAAATCGATCTTCAATGGAACCGAAATCGTTCGCTTCTGTCTCGGAATCGATCGAATGATCGGCATCATCGCCGCCGTCGTCCTCGAAACTCTGCCGCATGGAGGTTCCGGTCGGCCCAGGCTCGTTACTCTCGATGATCTTGCGAATGGATGCCAGAATCTCATCCATCGAAGGTTCGCGTGC
The DNA here is from genome assembly GCF_007827695.1 of Sinorhizobium medicae. GTDB lineage: Bacteria > Pseudomonadota > Alphaproteobacteria > Rhizobiales > Rhizobiaceae > Sinorhizobium > Sinorhizobium medicae. Next base: position 115,636 of record NZ_VITA01000008.1, read on the forward strand.
GACGTTGAGCTGCGCCATTTCAATCCCCGTTTGCTGCGGACGAACACGGAAAAGCCTTCCGTGTGCCGATTCGAACAAACCTTAAGTGAGTTCGCCGGCGAAACAAACGCCGCGAATCAGCTCCGTAAATTCTTGCACAGATTTGTTTTTTTCGGCAGAGGCCATGGCGACTGCGCCGTAACGCGAAACGCCGCGGTCCCTTATCGGCCACGCGGCGTCGTGCGTCATGTTCATGATTTCAGGCCGTACCGGCCTAAACCATCGTAATCTAGCGTCCGTCGACGGTACGCAGTCCGAACCACTTGTCCTTGACGGCCTCGTAGTGTTCCTCGGCCCGGTATTCAGCCACCTGGAGGCCCTGACTCCTGACGGTGAGGTGCCCCATTGCGGCGAGCAGGGCATAACTGGCAACCACGGCATCACGCTGCGCCCCGGCCAGCGACTCCTGCGCATCCAGAACGTCCTGCTGTGCATCGAGCACATCCAGTGTCGTGCGCTGGCCGACCTTGCGTTCTTCGATCACGCCCTCCAGCGCCAGGTTCGCGGCGGAGATCTGCGACCTGCTGGCTCGGATTCTGGCGAGCGCGGATTCGAGCTGCGCATGGGCCGAGACGACGGTCTGCTGCACCGAAGCGCGTGCAGAGTCGACGAGGATCCGCTGCTGTCCGAGTATTTCCTTGGCTTGGCGAATCTGACCATATTCCGCACCGCCCTGATAAATCGGAACTTCGAGCCGGGCCGTGACACTCGCGGTCGTGTCATCAAGCCCCTGACCGGCATTTCCGGTGTTGCGCGTTACGGCGCCCTGGAGGACGACGCCGGGCAACATCGTGCCTTCGGCGGACTTGACCTGATAGCCGGCCGAATCGACGGCATATTGAGCCGCCAGGATTTGCGGGTTTTCGCGCAGCCCGGTCGCAACGGCCTGGTCGAGCGACCTTGGCATGGCCTTGGTCGCAGGCCCCGGCTGCCTGATGCCGGTCGGCGCCGCGCCGACGATCTGCACATAAACCGCCTCGCTCTGCTTCAGCTGCGCGACGGCAGCGACGAGCAGCGACTGAGCGTTGGCGAGTTCCGCCTGCGCCTGGCTCACATCGGTCCGCGTGCCCTCGCCCACATCGAGGCGGGCCTGCGCTGCGTTCAGCTGCTCCCTGAGGAAGGCCAGGTTCTGCCGGCGGATGGAAACGATCTGCTGGTCGCGTGCGATGTTAGCATAGGATTGCGCGGCCGAAAGCAGGATCTGAATCTCATTGGCCTTCAGCGTTTCGCGACTCGAAAAAACCTCCGCTTCGGCGGCGCGGACATTGTTCAGCGTCTGAAATCCATCGAAGATCATCTGCGTGATGGAGATGCCTACCTGCCCGGCATGAAGGTCTTGCGCCCGACTTTTTTCCTGGTCGAGCCGCGTCAGGGTTCCCGTCGCGGATGCGGAAATCTGCGGCCGAAAGCCTGACTTCGCGATCGGAACCCCTTCATCCGTAGCCCGCAACCCGGCGCGAGCGGCATTGAGATCCGGGTTGTTCGCATAGGCCTTGGCCATCGCCCCGAAAATCGTCTCCGCGAGAACGGCATGGGGCGCGAGCAGCACACTGGTCGAGACAGCCGCCCACAAGGCTGCTTTGCGGACAATCGACACCATCTTCCCTCCGATCAACCGAGGCAGCATTTGCCACCCCCGCATTTCAGCAGGCCAATCGCCTTTCGGCGGCCTGCACAAACCTTACGGTGAAGCTCCGCGCCACCCATGGCGGGCAAATCACCGCTTCCAAGCTCTTTTGAACTCCGGATTCGGTCCTACGACAACTGCGCACCGACCCTCTACACGGCCATTTCAAAAAGAAACAAATAATACGTTGCCGTTCGGCAACATTGCAGTTTCAGCGTCAACACTCATATGTTGAGCTACCTCAATAAGAGGCCCATCAAAAAACAAAACTACGCTCGAGAAGGAAACCGGGAAGCGGTTTCACGGCCGTATTGAAGTCAGCTCGCTCCGATGTCATGCCCGATTCGCGCGCATAAAGTTTTGCACGGGAAGCGTTACCAAAACCTTCCACCGTCACGAGGCGTCCACCGTCGCGAAGCTGCTCGAACAGTTCGGCCGGTATGATTTCCACTGCACCGTTGACGAAGATTACATCATAGGGTGCTTCCGCCGCATAGCCTTTGGTCAGATCGCCACTCACGACGGCGACGTTGTCATAACCGAGACGCGACAGCGTTGCCGTGGCCGTCGCAGCGAGGGCTTCGTCGCTCTCCAGGGCCACGACGGAACCGGCGAGAAGCGAAAGCAATGCCGAAGCGTAGCCAGTGCCGCAGCCAATCTCGAGGACCAGGTCGGATTTCGAAATTTCTGCGAGCTGAAGCAGCTTCGCCAGCGGCGATGGCTCCATCAGGTAACGCGGCTGCACCCCGCCCACGAGTTCGACGTCGGTGTCGATATAGGCCAGTTCCCGCATCTTGGCTGGAACGAACTCCTCGCGCGGCACCGACAGGAAGGCGGACAGGACTGAATGCGACGTCACATCCGTGGTCCGGATCTGGTTGTCCACCATCTTGATGCGGGCTGCTTCGAAGTTCATGATATTGCCTCGTGTCGGAATGGGCGCGGCGCCTTGGAATAGCGTTCGATCTGGCGTCGGGCTGCTGCCACTCTGTTGCCTGAAGCGTGTCGCATCAATCGAAATCATGCGACACGCTTCAGTTTGTTGTCTTTGCGCATATGCTCAGGACCGCTTCGCAGCCTGTGCACGTGCACAAAGCTCATAGATCGCCGCACGTCCGGTTTCAAGCGACTGCATATCTGCGCACGCAAAAAGGCGTCCGTCAGTCGTGTGTCGGCATGGCGGTGCAGAGCATAAGGAGGTTGCCTAGCGGGCGGGCGCTGCTTCCAGACCGACGAGTGCGATCTTGGCGTAGCCGGCATTCTGAATGAGGTTCATCACCGTCATCAGTTCTCCATAGTCGACCAGCCGATCGGCGCGCAGGAGCACGCGCGTCTCCGTATTGCCGCCGGTTGTCCGGTTCAACTCCGACACAAAGGCCTCGCGAGGGGCCTCTTCATTGCCGACGGCAAGCGTGAGATCGGCCTTCAGGGTGACGAAGACCGGTTTGTCGTCACGCGGCGCGGGTTTTGCCACCGATTGCGGCAGATCGACCTTCATGTCGACGGTCGCCAGCGGCGCAGCCACCATGAAGATGATGAGGAGCACGAGCATGACGTCGATGAAAGGGGTAACGTTGATCTCGCTGTTCTCGTCGAGATCGCCGCTGCCTTCGGATGTTTTTCCTGCCATCCCTTGCTTATCCGATTCTGGCGATAGCGTCTGGGCCGTGGGTGAAGCTGTCCTGGCGGCGCGACGCTTTGCGGGCGTGACGATGATCCAGATCGCGGCTTACCAACCTCTCAACGGCTGCTCCCGCATCCGCAAGGATGAGCTTGTAGCCCCCGACCGACCGGGCGAAGTAATTGTAGATCACCACCGCAGGTATCGCCGCGACGAGTCCTATTGCCGTCGCCAGCAGCGCCTCTGCAATACCCGGCGCAACAATGGCGAGGTTGGTTGTCTGCGCCTTGCTGATGCCTATGAAGGAATTCATGATACCCCAGACGGTACCGAAGAGGCCAACGAACGGTCCGACGGACCCGATGGAGGCCAAAATCCCGGTACCGGCGCTCATCCTCTTGCCGGCGCGAACCTCTATACGCGTAAGCAGCGAAGAGACGCGTTCCTTCACCCCGGCTGACGGCGTAAGATCCAGAACGGCCTCGGAGCGTGTCATTTCGTCGATCGCCGCAGTGACCATGTTTCCGGCGACGCCGGAGCGGCGCTCGAGCTTGGAATGAACCTCGGCCAGGCCATTTGCCGAAACGAGATTTGCTACGGCGCGCTTGAGACGCGACTTGGCATAGGCGAGTTCCAGCGTCTTGACGATGAAGATCGCCCAGGTTGCGACGGATGCAAGCGCAAGAGCGATCATCACCGCTTTAACGACGATATCGGCGGCAAGAAACATTCCAACCGGCGAGAGATCGTGCGGAAGCACCGGGTTCGCTCCCTCCGCCGTTGCGCCGTCCGTCGCTGCCTCGACCGACTCGCCCGCCTGCAGGAGCGGTCCATCGGCGCCCGACACGTCCGGCGCCGCAGGCTGGGCGTCGACCGAAACGGAATTGGGCTGTTGTGCGGTCTGCGCAAGCCCGGCACCAACCGGACCGAAAAGAAAGACAGTGAGCATTGCGGTCAGCAACAGGTTCAATTTCGACCGGACCCGATCAGACATCTCGTTCCTCTTTTCCGCATCCGCCCGGGCGTCACGGGCCTGCAATCAACTCTTCAACAATCTGGTGGGCGCGGCATGCAAGCCGCATCCGCTCGCGTCCCGCCCAGCTTGCCGGCGGAACGCCTTCGCAACGCTCTTTACGACAAACGATGGAGGAATGACAAGATTGTGGAGTACAATAATCAAGAATATGGCAGCAGATGGGGCGATGTTGATCGCGCGGCCTCAAAGCGGTGACCCCTCAGGCACGAAACTGCCGGCCCGCCAGTCATAGCGGCGATGACGCTGCCAGGGTCTTTCCGTGGAGGAGAACGAGCCGACGACCTGCATGCGCGGTGATCCCGCCTGCTCCGGCACGGCATGAATTTCAACGGACCCCGTGCGTCGCAACGTCCTGGTGCTTATGATCAGCGATGCGCCGGGCGGGCAGGCTGCCACAGGCCGGCGGCTGGCAACGACGACCAAATCGGCGTGACCGCACAAGAGGGGCACCAATTCGGCCTTTTCGACAATCGCTACTGTCCAACCTTCCCGGCTACGACCGACGCACCCGGTGCCTTTCCGGCACGTAAAAACGCCCACTTTGGCGGAAGCCAGCAAAGCTGCCGTGTCGACGTCGCTTCCCGCGTACACAGGGAGATCGAGCGGCACTGCATGCTCTGAGACGGCAAGCGCCCGCCGCCATTGCGAGAAGATGAACTCCGGCGGACGGCTCCGATTGGTCGCGATCGCATCAGCGGTGACGAGGCCGACCAGTTGAGCGTCCTCGGATATTACGATCGACGGGCGCTCCTCCCGCGGATCGAGAGCAATCACGCATACACCCAACGCGACGAGCCCAGCGCCTCCAAGAGCCAATCGCGTTCTCAACACGCAAAGCAGCGTGCCGCCGAGGGCGATGAGAAAGAAGGGCCCATCGGCCATGCGCCCGGTCGTCCACTCGCCATCGAGCGCGGCGACATATCGCGCGACCGCCATCATCCAATCCAGCCCCTGCCCCATGATCACGAGCGGATAATGTTCGAGCCCAAATGGCATGAGCAGCATCGCGAACAGCGCGAAAGGCATAATGAGTACGCTGGTCAGAGGGGTCGTGAGAACATTTGCGACCAGCCCGTAGGCGGGAAGCCGGTTGAAATGGGCAGCCGCGTAGACAGCGGTCGCCATTCCGCCAATGAGGGAAGTGGCAACGGTGCCTACAGCGAGGCTGGATACGGCGCCCATGCCCGGCCGGCTGCCCGAGCTCTCTCGATGCTTTCTCCTCTGGTCGCGCCAGCGGGCATAGCCCGCCACAAGGGCAAGCGTCGCCGCAAAGGACATTTGAAATCCGGGTCCGGCTGCCGCCGACGGCGTCCAGGCGAGAATGATCAATGCGGCGAGCGCGACGTTGCGCAGGCTGATCGAAACGCGGTCGAACAGCACTGCGACGAGCATGATCGAAATCATTATCCAGGATCTGACTGCCGAGACGGCGCCACCGGAAATCAGGATATAGAAGAAGACCATGAGAAGAGCGCCGACGGCGGCAATCTTCTTGGCGGAGTGCCTTTCGGCCAGGCCGGGAATGAGGCTCAGCAGCGTCCGGGCGCCAATCAGAAAGGTACCCGCGGCGAGCACCATGTTAAGCCCGGAGATCGCAAGGACATGCGAGAGGCCGGCCGCACGCAATGTCTCGACCGCCTCTCGGCTGATCGCGCGCTCCTCGCCGGTCACGAGCGCGGCAGCGATCGCACCCGTGTCGCCACCGATCGCCGAGCGTATGCGGTTGCCGATCGCCTCGCGGACCGGTGCCAGATATGCAGCCGCCCGTTCCCCGAGCGAAGTTTCTGCTATGTCTCTGCCTGACGCGGCGCCCGCCAACGCCCGCGGCGCACCATAGAAAAACCCCACCGCGCCCAAGCCTTTGAAATAGGCGCCGAAAGCGAAGTCGTTGAGACCGGGCAGAGCAGGCCCCGAAGGCGGCGACAAACGGGCCTTGCCTTCGATGATCGCCCCGATGGCAAAAGGCTCGTGGCGGCTCCGCGCCAGAAGCGTTGTCCTTTCCGGTGCCCTGCGCAGCCGCGGGTTCGATGTTTCCTGTATCTCCACGAGATAGCGCCAGCGTCCCCTGTCGTCCGGATCCCGTGACAAAACCGTCCCGCGAACAGTCGTTGTCACGGGCGCGTCGAGAATGACGGTGTCGCGCCTGGCCGTTTCGGCCGCGGCGAGCAGCATGCCGGCAGCAAACAGTGCCGGCGCGACCGCCAGAGGCCGCCAGGGGCGGAGGTTCCCTCGGCAAAGCAGCGCAGATATTCCGAAAACGCAAAGCAGCGCTGCAAGTTTAGCGGTTCCGACGGTTTCGGGCAGCGCAAACCATGCCAGGGATCCGAGCGCGAGCACGACCGGAACCAGGACGAAGCCGTGGCCGTATTCCTGCTCTTCGGCGGCCGCACGACTTATCCCGCGGGAGACAGCGGCGGCGGTGGAACGAGTCCTGTTGCGAATGGTTGCAGAACGCCGGTCGGCAGGCGCTCGGCCGGCGGAGGCGATCGCCAATTTGCCGGCGACGACCCCGGTGCCTTCGGCGGGGGGCGGAGAGCTGTGCTCGTCGTCGCGCAAGACAATCCGTACCTGACTCTCCGCCATTTCCGCTCCGCGCGCCGCAACTTTAGCGATCATGCAGGCAACGCGACGACCTTGCAACTCGAAGGTCAATGCTCAAAAATGAGGCAGACCAGATAGAATGGTCCCGCATTATCAGCTTAGCGATCATTGATCTCCCTGAACGAATTGCCGTAACATGCGTTTGTTGCGTTGCCATATGTGGTTTTCGCATCGCACAAGTTTGCCTTTGGTACTGCTTGGCAGTCGAAAATAAATCATATAGCAAATTCGCACCGCTCAAATTCGCGGCACAGAGCTATGCCACGATGCCACAACACGGAGGGTCCCATGTCAGAGAAAAGCGCGACAGTAACATTCGGCGGTAAATCCGCGGATCTGCCGGTGCGATCGGGATCGATAGGTCCGGACGTTGTGGACATCGGTTCGCTTTACAAGCAGACGACGATGTTCACCTACGATCCGGGCTTCACCTCCACGGCTTCGTGTGAGTCCAAGATCACTTACATCGACGGCGACGAGGGCGTCCTGCTTCACCGCGGTTTCCCGATCGAGCAACTGGCGGAGCACGGCGATTTTCTCGAAGTCTGCTATCTGCTCCTCTACGGCGAACTGCCGACCAAGGCGCAGAAGGCCGATTTCGACTATCGCGTCACGCATCACACCATGGTCCATGAACAGATGTCGCGGTTTTTCACCGGCTTCCGCCGCGACGCCCATCCGATGGCGGTCATGTGCGGCTGCGTCGGGGCGCTTTCCGCCTTCTATCACGACTCGACGGACATCACGGATCCGCACCAGCGAATGGTCGCGTCGCTCCGGATGATCGCCAAGATGCCCACCATTGCGGCGATGGCCTACAAATACCATATCGGGCAGCCCTTCGTTTACCCGAAGAACGACCTCGATTACGCCTCCAACTTCCTGCGCATGTGTTTCGCCGTGCCCTGCGAGGATTATGTCGTAAACCCGGTTCTCGCCCGCGCGATGGACCGGATATTCATCCTGCATGCCGACCACGAGCAGAACGCATCGACTTCGACCGTGCGCCTCGCCGGTTCGTCGGGTGCGAACCCCTTCGCCTGTATCGCCGCCGGCATCGCCTGCCTTTGGGGACCGGCCCATGGTGGCGCCAACGAGGCTGCGCTGAACATGCTCGCCGAAATCGGTACTGCCGACCGCATCCCGGAATATATAGCCAAGGCCAAGGACAAGAATGACCCGTTCCGTCTCATGGGCTTCGGCCACCGGGTCTACAAAAACTACGATCCGCGCGCGAAAATCATGCAGAAAACGACGCATGAGGTTCTCGCCGAACTCGGCCACAAGGACGATCCGCTTCTGGAAGTCGCGATGGAACTCGAGCGCATAGCGCTAACTGACGAGTACTTCGTCGAGAAGAAGCTCTATCCGAATATCGACTTCTACTCCGGCATAACGCTGAAGGCGCTGGGCTTCCCCACCACGATGTTCACGGTGCTGTTCGCGCTTGCCCGCACGGTCGGCTGGATTGCCCAGTGGAACGAAATGATCGAGGATCCGGAGCAGCGCATCGGCCGGCCGCGCCAGCTTTATGTCGGCGCACCGCTGCGCGACTATGTGCCGATCACCAAGCGCTGAACGGCGAACGCAGGCAACAAAAAGCCCCACCAACCGTCATCCTCGGGCTTGACCCGAGGATGACGCGAGGGGCGTCGCGGCACGTTCGCAAAACCTATGATTGCCTCGGCCGTTCGCAGTGCGGACCACCAGCCGATGGCTGCACGGACCGCCCCGTGCCGTTCTCGTGCGCTACCCCACCACTCGTCATCCTTTGGCTTGACCCGAGGATCCCTTCCGCCCCGCTTGAATATAGGTCAAAACGATGTCCGCCGCCTTTTCGCCTGGCGGACGATCCGTCTCCATTCGCTGCTGCACGAGCGCGAACCCGTCGAGCATCGCGCGTCGTTGAGGCGTGTCACAGGAAAGCCGCTCGAACCAGCGCGTCAGGGAGGCCGGCCGTATCATCTTGTTGAAATATTCCGGAACGACCGGAAAATCCGCGATCAGGTTCGGAAGCGCTGCGGTCCAGATCCGGATGCGGGAATGCAGGAGGCTTACGAGCCAGTCGGCAGAATAGGTGGAGACGACGGGAACGCCGGCGAGCGCCAGCTCGAGGATAACCGTACCCGATGCGGCTATGGCCGCGTCGGCTTCGGCGAAAGCCTCCCATTTCCTTTCCGAAGTTACACTGATCGCGGGTTGCACCCTCCAGGAGGCCGTCATCGCCCTCACCCGTTCTTCCTGCCGAGGCACAGTTGGCAGAAGGAAGCGGATGCCTTCGTTCCGATCAGCGAGTTCTTCGACTGTGTCGCGAAAGACAGGCAGCAGGCGGCTGATCTCGCTTCCGCGTGAGCCGGGTAACAGGAGACAGGCGTTCGCCCCGCCCGGTTCCTGCGCCTGTTGCTTCAGCCGCTGGCGCTGCCGTACGGCAAGCACGTTGCTGTCCAATGCCAGCCTGTGACCGACATAGGTGGTCGGCGGGCCGCCGAGTTTCACCATCACGTCCGGTTCGAACGGCAGAACCGCCAGCACGTGATCCACATAAGCCCGCATGCGCGGCGCCCGTTCCGGCTTCCATGCCCAGACGCTCGGGCAGACATAATCGATCACCGGCAAGTCCGGCAGTGCGGCGCGGACGCGCTGCGCCACTCGGTGAGTGAAATCGGGGCTGTCGATTATAACCAGAGCATCCGGCCGCGCAGCGGTGATCGCGCTCGCGGTCTGTCGAATCCGCGCCAGGAGCTTGGGAAGATTTGCCAGGACCTGCGAGAAGCCCATGATCGAGAGTTCGGAATAGTCGAACAACGGCCGAAGCCCTTCGGCCTCGAGTGCCTCGCCGCCGATACCAACGAGTTCGACGGTACCGTCCGCCCGATCGCGCAGGGCCCGCACGAGGTCGGCGCCGAGCAGGTCGCCGGAAACTTCGCCGGCGATGACCGCCAGCCTGTAGGCTCTATCGGTCATTCCCGCTCCCTGCGGAGATTGCGCTCGATACCCAGTACAAACATACCGCTCCTGTCGGCCGCCTCCACAAGGCGTGTCCGCTCCAGAACCAGCGCGCGCCCCGCCTCGATGGCAATGCCCGCGAGGCCGGCTGCATGCGCTTCTGCAACGGTTGACGGACCGATCGAAGGCAGGTCCGCCCGCTCGTCCTGTTGCGGTTTGCAGAGCTTCACGAGAACACCGCGGCGGCGGACGGATATTCGCCCGTCTTTCCTGAGGTCGGAAACTCTCGCCAACATGGCGTCCGTTCCTTCCGCGCCTTCAAGCGCCACAACCCTGCCGCCGACGGCGACGGCACCCTGGCCGACGTCGAGCGCACCCAGTGCATTTGCCGCGGCAATGCCTGCCCGGATGTCGCGCTGGTCCTCGTCCGTGGGTGCGTGCCTGCCAAGCGGACCGACATCCGCAAGAAGCCCAGGAACGACTTCGTGCGCACCGATCACATGTGCGCCGCTCGCCTCGATCAGCTCGATCACCATGCGCAGGACCGCATCGTCACCACCGGACATCAGGGTGCGGAAAACGCGCGGCACCTTGGCCAGCGTCTTCAATGTAGGACGAATATCGCGCCACTCCGGACGCCGTCGCACTGCACCCGAAAGGACCACTCGATCGATCTTCTCGGCCTCGAAGGTGTGGCTGATTGCGGCAAAGTCCCCGATTGCGCAAACCGTATGGTCGAAGCCGGTCCAATCGGCATCGGCCTCCCGCGACAGCGCAATTATGAACGGGTTTTCCCCCTGACGGCGTGCCGCCTCGGCGACATGATGGGGAAGTGCACCGGCACCGGCAATGATGGCGAGCCTGCCTTTTGACTGCGGCAGGCGATGAATCGCCACCGACATCAGCCTTTGGCGCCGCGATTCGGCGACGACAGCGCGCGGTCGCTCTCGGCGGCGATAAAGTCCAGGATCTCTAGAGCCGGTGCGCAATCGAGATACTCGTCGCGGATTGCGGCTGCGTTTGCACGGATCGAGCCATCCCCCTCGAAAATCTGCTTGTAGCACCGCCGAACCCGATGAATCGTCGAACGATCGAACCCTGCGCGAGTCATCCCGACGACGTTGAGGCCGCTCAAGAGCCCGGGATTGCCGTTGAGCATCCCGTAGGGAATAACGTCATAGCTCACCGCGGACAGCCCGCCGATGAAGGCCTGCCGGCCGATACGGGTGAACTGGTGAACTGCCGAACCGCCGCCGAGGATGGCGCGGTCCGCAACGGTGACGTGCCCCGCAAGCATGACATTGTTGGAGAGGATGATATTGTTTCCGAGGCGGCAATCATGCGCTACGTGCGAGTAGGCAAGGAAAAGATTGTTATCGCCGACAATCGTTGCACCGCCATGCTCCACCGTGCCCGTATTCATGGTCACGCCTTCGCGGATGGTACAGTTCTCGCCGATCACCAGCGTGGTATTCAATGCGCTATGGTGCATGCTCTGCGAATCGCCGCCGATAACCGCTCCCGGAAAGATCTTCGTCCCCTTGCCGACGGTGGTACGGCCGATGACTGTGACGTGGCTCAGAATTTCGACTTCATCGGCAAGAACGACATTCGGCCCGATATGGCAGAACGGGCCGATCTTAACGTTTTCGCCGATTACCGCCCCGCCCTCGATCGCCGAGGACGGATGGATCTTCGCACTTGATGCTATCATTCTCAGACGTCTTCCTTGCTGACAATCATCGCGCCGATATCAGCTTCGGCGACGAGTTGCCCGTCAACTTTTGCATCACAGTGAAACTTCCAGATATTGCCGCGCTGCTTTTGCTTTACGACATGAAATTCTACCCGGTCTCCCGGTACGACGGGCTTGCGGAAGCGGGCGTTGTCGATCGTCATGAAATATACGAGATTGCTTCCGCCCCCCGTCTTGCGGGCACAGATCGCGCCGGCCGTCTGCGCCATGCCTTCGATCAAAAGGACGCCCGGCATGATCGGCTTCTCGGGGAAGTGGCCCGTGAAATGCGGCTCATTGGCCGTCACGTTCTTGATCCCGATGGCCGAATTGTCGCTATCGATCTCGATGATGCGATCCACGAGCAAGAAGGGATAACGATGGGGAAGAAGCTTCAGGATTTCCTGTATGTCCGCGGTTCCGAGGACCGTTGCAGCTTCATTCATCCTTGCCACCCTTCTTCTTCTGCCTCTCGCTCGACCTCAGCGCCATTTCAGCGACATCGCGGAGAAAGTCGCGCATCGGCCGCGCCGGAATACCGCCGTAGCGTTCGCCGGCCGGCACATCGCTTGCCACGCCACTCATTGCTGCGATCTGCGCACCACTTCCGATGCTGGTATGCCCGTTGACCCCGACGCCTCCGCCGATCATCACTCCGTCGCCGATCTGGGCGCTGCCGGCAATGCCGACCTGACTGACGATGCCGCAATAGCGGCCAATGCGCACGTTGTGGCCGATCTGCACGAGATTGTCGATCTTCGTCCCCTCGCCGATCACCGTGTCGTCCATGGTGCCACGATCGATCGTCGTGTTGGCACCGATCTCAACGTGATCCTGTATGATCACCCGTCCGACCTGGACGATTTTGATCATCCCGCCCGTCGGACCAGGCGCATAGCCGAACCCGTCCTGGCCGACGCGCGTTCCAGGGTGAATGATGACGTTGTTGCCGATCAGCGCGCAAAGAATGCTCACACCCGCGGAGATGGTGCAATCGCGGCCGATCCGCACACCGGGTCCTATCATGGCGCCCGCAGCGATTCGCGTGCCGCTTCCGATTTCAGCGCCGGCACCGATCACCGCCATCGGCTCGACCTCTACGCCTGCCTCCAGGCGCGCCGTGGAATCGACGAAGGCTCCCGGAGATACGCCTCTCTCACTCGTATTATAGGATGGCCGCATGGCCCTTTCATGAAGCAAGGTGCCTGCAAGCGCAAAGGCGGTATGCGGCTTCGCGGTCAATAATACGGGAATGGTATCGGGAACGAGCGACGATATCGCCTTGTCGCAGATGATCGCAGTGGCGCTGCAGGTCTGCAATTCCTCGCGGCTTTTGCGCGACAGCATGTAACAGACGTCGCCGGCCTTGGCGCGATAGACCGGCGCGACCGCACGCACTGCGCGGTCGGCGGCGGTAGCATCCAGCAATTCCGCCCCAATCTGATCCGCAAGGTCGCCCAAACGAATCCCGTCATGGGGCGGGAAAAACCAATTCTTTTCCATGGACACTCCAGAACGATTTTCTGGCAGTTCTGGACTGCTCTTATCAGAACGACGAGTTGATTCCGAACTTGAAGTTCTGAATTTCGTCGAAGTCTTCCTTTGCAACCGGCACCGCGTAGTCGACACGCAACGGACCGAAGGGCGAAGCCCAGATCAAGCTGACACCCACGGAGGCACGCAGCGAGGCGTCGTTCCCGCGGACTGATTCACCCGGACCGGTCAGCTCCAGATCGTTGTCATAGAGGGTGCCTGCGTCGACAAAGAGCGCGCCGCGGAAGCCGCTGTCACGCGGAAGACCCGGCAGCGGGAACGTCGCTTCCGCAGATGCCGTGAAATAGGTCGTGCCGCCCAAAGCGTCGCCATTGTTGACACGCGGGCCTACGCCGTTGCGCTCGAAGCCGCGAATATCGTTGCTGCCCAGCTGGAACTGATCGAAAACCTCCAGCGTACCGGATGTTTTGAACAGGTGGCCGGCGCTACCGGCGAGCGATCCGATAATGTCGGCCTCGTCGTGCAGCGTGTAGTACCATTTGGCCTTACCGGTCAGCTTGTAGAAGTCCGACGTGCCGCCGAGGCCGGCAAATTCCTGCGTCACCGAGGCGAGAATGCCCTCATGCGGCAGCTGCGCATCGTCCAGCGTGTTGTAGGTGATCGACTGCGAGATGGACGAACGTGTCCAGGTGCCACCGTCCACGACACGGTCATAAGGCGACGAGAGTTCGTCCGTGTCGCCGAAATATTCCAGCTCCGTATAGTTGTAACGCAGCGTTGTCGAAAGGTTTTCAGTGATCGGCGCCGTCACGCGCAGGCTGAAGCCCTGATCATTGTAGCTGTAATTGTCGTCGTCGAAGTCGTTTTCGTTCTTGAAGAGATCGAAGCCCGCCGCGAGGCGATAGCCGAGGAAATAGGGCTCGGTGAACGAAACATTGTAGGTCTGGCTGTCTTCGCCCTTACCGGCGGCAAGTCGGATATACTGGCCGCGACCAAGGAAGTTCTTCTCCTCGATCGAAGCCTCAACGAGGAAGCCGCCGCCGTCGCCGGCGGAATAGCCGGCGCCGATGCCGAACGAACCGGTCGACTGATCCTGCACATCGACGACGATGATGACACGGTCAGCTGCACTGCCGGGCGTCGTCGAAATGTTCACCGACGAGAAATAGCCGAGCGCTTCCAGGCGACGCTTGGCGCGCGCGACCATTTCCTGGTTGAAGGCGTCGCCCTCGCCGACATCGAATTCGCGCCGGATGACGTAATCACGCGTGCGCGTGTTGCCGCGTATCTCGATGCGCTCGACATAGGCCCGCTCGCCCTGATCCACGAGATAATCGACGGCAATCGTGTGATTGGCGAGATCGCGGTTGCCGCGCGGCGTGACGCGGGCAAAGGGATAGCCCTCCGACGCGACGCGCTTCGAAATCTCGCTCATCGTGCTCTGAATGTCCTTGGCCTTATACACCGAGCCTTCGTGGCTCTGAACAAGTCCCCTCAACTCTTCGGCATCGACGCCTTCAACAGTCGATTCGATATTGACCGGACCGAAGTCATAGCGAGGACCTTCCTCGACCGTAATCGTGACCGTGTATTCGTTGGTTGCCTCGTTGAGCGCAGCCTCGGACGAGACGACCTGGAAATCCGCGAAGCCGCGATTGTAGTAGAACTGGCGCAGCAATTCCTCGTCGGCCCGCAGCTTGTCCGGATTGTAGACGTCCTTGCGCGTAAGGAACGAGAAGATGCCCGATTCCTTGGTCGCGATTACCGACTGCAGGCGGCCGTCGCTATAGGCCTCGTTACCTACGAAATTGATCTGGGTGATCTTCGTGCGCTCGCCTTCGTTGATGACGAAGGCAAGATTGACGCGCCCTTCGGCAATCGGAACGACCTGGGTCGTCACCGTTACATCGCTGCGGCCGATGGCCGAATAAGCGTCCCGGATAGCCTGAATGTCGGTTTCGACGGTAGCTTCGCTATAGGGGCCGAGCGGCTGGGTCCGGACGATACCCTGGAGCTTATCGTCCTTGATCTTGCGGTTGCCGTTGAAGACGACCTGATTGACGAGCTGGTTCTCACTGACGGAGACGACAAGCGATCCTCCGGAAACCGTAATGCTGACATCGGAGAAATAGCCGGTCGCATAGAGGCGCTTCACGGATGCGTCGATGTCGGCATTGCTGAAGCTCTTGCCGGGTACGATGGTGATGTTCGCGCGAACGGTTTCCGCGCTGACCCGCGTCGCACCGCGCACCTCAACACGATTGATGACCGCGGCCTGCGCGACTGAGGTGCTGGCAACAAGCCCAACCCCGGTACCCGTGGCGACCATGCTTGCTGACAGCGCAAACGCCGACACCGCGTTCAAAAACCTTGAACCAGCTTTCATGTCAAAATCTTACCTTTTCCCAACGTCCCGCGGCAATTTCGTGCCGACTCCGGTCACGGTTGCCGTTTTAACCGCTTTTCCCATACAAGCAAGTCAGCTCGTTAATTTCTGTTTACTTCAATTGCAACCGTGGCTTAACAGCCACTACGGCGTCTTATTATCGTAAACAAACTGTTACTGAGCAGCCCGGCGAAACTCACTTGCTCCCCGAATCCTTAACTATTCCGCTCCCACCCAAGGCTCCGCTCCTATCCGAAGAGCCAGTTGATATCGTTCCAGGCCGCAAAAACCGTCAGCATGAGCACCATGGCAAAGCCGATGCGAAATGCGAGATCCTGGGCGGCGGGACCCACCGGCCTGCCGCGCAACGCTTCGACGGCATAGAACATCAGGTGGCCGCCATCAAGCACCGGCACGGGCATGAGATTAAGCAATCCAATGGAAACCGAAAGCACGGCCGCGAAATTCAGCACCTCGGCAATGCCGAGCTTCGCCATCTGGCCGGACATCTGCGCGATACGAATCGGTCCGCCGACCTGGTCGGCGCTCATGCGGCCGACAAAGAGATTCGAGAGATAGTCGAGCGTGCCGGTTACGATTCGCCAGCTCTGCAGTGCCCCTTGTCCCACGGCCTCCACAGGTCCGTAGGTCTCGACCCGGAAATTGCCGGCCTCCTGGTTCGTGCCGATGCCGATCTTGCCCTCTTCCATTTTATTGCCAAGGGGATCGACGGATTCGGTGCGCTGCGGCACCATCGGCACGTCGATCGCAGCGCCCTCGCGCTCGATTCGAACGGTGATCGGCAGTTCGGGGCGGACGCTCACATATCGGCGCACGTCGTCAAAGGTAGCGATCGGCTCTCCGTCGATCGACAACAGCCTGTCTCCGGGCAGGACCCCTGCCTTTTCCGCGGCACTGCCCGGCGCGACGAAAGCGACGACGGGATCGGCGACGGCACGGCCGTAAATGGAAAAGAGGACGGCGAAGATCGCAATTGCCAGAAGAAAGTTCGCGATCGGCCCGGCCGCGACAGTCGCCGCGCGCTTCCAGAGCTTTGCGCCCAGGAATGTCCGGCCACGCTCTTCCGGCGCGATCGTTTCGAGCCGCCGGTAGTCGGGCGTGCTCGCGGCGTCTTCGTCGCCGAAGAACTTCACATAGCCGCCGAGCGGGATCGCACAGAATTTCCAGCGGGTGCCGTGACGGTCGGTCCAGCCGAAGAGTTCGGGTCCGAAGCCAACGGAAAAGGCCAGGATGCGAATGCCCGACCAGCGGCCCACCAGGTAGTGTCCCATCTCGTGAACGAAGACCAGCAACGTCAGGAGGAACAGGAACGTGGGGATCGTGTACTGAAGATTGTCAAGCAGAAGGCTCATAGTCATTCCTAACGCGTCCGCTGCCACGTCCGCCTGTTCAATTTGCAAGGTAGAGGTCGCGCAGCCATCGTTCGCATGGCCACATGATAGTCCCGTTTCGCGCTCGATATAAGGACTACACCTTTCGCCTTCAAAGACCCAGCAGAACCGAGCCGAATCCGACCTCGCGGCCGCCCGCCACCAGAAGTTGTCCAAGTACCAGACCCAGCGCGGCAATGCAGGCGAATATCAATCCGTCGACCCGGTCCATGACACCACCATGGCCCGGGATCAGCCTGCTCGAGTCCTTGACGCCGAAGCGGCGCTTGACGAAGGACTCGAAAAGGTCACCTGTCTGACTTGCGACGGACAGGACCAGCGCGATGACCGGAATGCGCAAATCCTCGAGTGAAAAATGAGCCATGAAAACGGCAACACCCGCAAAAACGCCGAAAATCGCCCCGCCGATTGCGCCCGACCAGGTCTTGCCCGGGGAGATAGCCGGAGCCAGCTTGGGTCCGCCGATCGCGCGTCCGGTGAAGTAGGCGAAAATATCCGTGGCCCATACGACGGCGAACACGAACAGCATCGCCGTCAGCCCGAGATAATCCGCCCCACGGATCGCCGCGAGCGAAATGCTCGTCAGGCCCGCATAGACGATCCCTCCCGGCAGCCACCAGCTGGTGCCCTTTGTCAGTACCCAAAGCGATGTCGCGAGCACGCATATGGCAAGGCCAGGAAGGCTGACATGCATATAATCGAAAAGAACGAGCCCCGCGATCACCACCTGCGCCAGCCAGCCAAGGGCATTGCCCTGAAAATCCTGCTCCGGCAGCTTTGTGATGGTGGACCACTCATAGTAGACGAGGAGACCGATCGCGACGGAGAGGAGTCGGAATGCGAAGTCGCCGACCCAGGTCGCAGCAAGAACCGCCGCAGCGAGAACTACGCCTGAAGCGATGCGAAGTTTGAGTTCCGCCTGCATCAGGAGCCGACCGCCAGAGTCGGTTGCGCCAAACCACCGAAACGGCGCTCTCGGCAGGCATATTGTTCGATCGCCGCGAGAAACGTCTCGCGCGTGAAATCCGGCCAGAGTTCCGGAATGAACAGCAATTCGGAGTAGGCGCCCTGCCACAGGAGAAAGTTGGAGAGGCGCTCCTCGCCGCTCGTCCGGATTATGAGATCGGGATCCGGAACCCCCGCCGTGTCGATCGTTGCCGAGATTCTTTCGGGGGTGATCTCATCCGGCCGGAGACGACCGGCGGCGACGTGTTCCGCCAGATGGCGCATGGCCCTCGCCAGCTCGTCCCTGGCGCCGTAATTGAATGCAATGATGACCGTGATGCCGCTATTGGCGATCGTCGTCTCCTCCGCTTCGATGAGCAGCGGCAGGATATCTCCGCTCAGATTCGAGCGGTCTCCGATGACCCGTATGCGGACATTCTCACGGTGGAGATCGGCGAGGTCCCGGCGGATGAAAGCCTTGAGCAGGCCCATGAGATCGCTGACTTCGTTTTCGGGCCTGTTCCAGTTCTCCGACGAGAAAGCGAACAGCGTCAGATATCGGATGCCTAACTCAGCAGCCGTCTTCACCGCGCCACGGACCGCCTCGACGCCCTTGCGGTGCCCCATGGTGCGCGGCAGTCCGCGCGCATTCGCCCAGCGACCGTTGCCGTCCATGATGATGGCGACGTGCGCCGGCACGTTTGCGGGATTGAATTCTTGCATGGGCTGTCCGGACAATAAGACTCACCTATCCGCAGGTCAGACCTGCATGATTTCCTTTTCCTTGTCCGCGAGCAAGCGGTCGATTTCGGAAATCACGTCATCGGTCATTTTTTGGACACGCTCGGACTGAGCACGGCTCTCGTCCTGGCCGATTTCGCCGTCCTTTTCAGCTTTTTTCAGATCGTCCATACCGTCACGGCGAACGTGGCGAACGGCGACCTTGCTTTTCTCGGCGTAGTCGTGTGCGACCTTGACCAGAGACTTGCGGCGCTCCTCGTTCAACTCGGGCAGCGGAATGCGCAGGTTCTGCCCGTCGACGATCGGGTTGAGCCCGAGATTTGACTCGCGTATCGCCCGCTCCACGGCGCCGACCATGGACTTGTCCCAGACCGAAACCGAAAGCATCCGCGCTTCCGGAACGGTGATGTTTGCCACCTGGTTCAGCGGCATGCGCGAACCGTAGGCTTCGACGGTCACCGGATCGAGAACGTTCGCCGAAGCGCGACCGGTCCGAAGAGATGCGATGTCGTGCTTGAAAGCGGAAATCGCGCCGTCCATGCGACGCTTGAGTTCCTTCAGATCCACACCTTCACTCATGGTTCGAGACTCCCGTAATTTTCAGCGGCCTTGCGGGCCCCCAGCAGCTAGTCAACTATCGGTCACGATGGTGGCACGACCGCCACCCGTCAATATCTCCGTGAAGCCGTCTTTCTCATGGATCGAGAAGACGACGATCGGAATGGCATTTTCCCGCGCAAGTGCCACAGCGGCAACATCCATTACCGCGAGGCCTTTCTCGAGAACTTCGCTGTGCGTCAGGCGATCGAAGCGGGTGGCGGAAGGATCCTTCTTCGGATCGGCGGAATAGATGCCGTCGACCTGTGTCCCCTTGAAAATCGCCTCGGCGCCCATTTCCGCCGCGCGGAGCGCGGCTGCCGAATCCGTCGTGAAGAACGGATTGCCTGTGCCACCAGCGAAAATCACAACGCGACCGAGCGAAAGATGGTAGAGCGTCGCGCGCTGCGAAAAACTCTCGCAGATCTCCGGCATCGCGATTGCCGACAGGACGACGGTGTCGATGTCGAGCTTGCGCAGCGACGTCGCCAGAGCAAGCGCGTTGATGACCGTCGCCAGCATCCCCATGTGGTCGCCCGTCACGCGATCGCCGCCCTTGGAAGCGACAGCGACGCCGCGAAATATGTTGCCACCGCCGACGACGACGCCGACTTCGACCCCCATGGCCCTGGCTTGCGCGATGTCGGAAGCGATTCGATCGGCAACGGCAACATCGATGCCAAATCCCTGGCTTCCCATCAGCGCTTCGCCGGAGGCTTTGAGAAGAACGCGCTTGTAGATTGGTTGTGCCGACATCGTCACTCCTGAAGTAGACCGGCTCGCCTGCGCAGCATGTGGCGCACAGCGGCGTAAAGGAAAAACTCCGCTGCGTGGTATCAACCGCTCCGGCGGGTCCTACGCATCGACTGGAGCCGGATACACGAAGGGCACCGCGTTGTCACGCGATGCCCCCACGTTTTCCTGTTCGATGTGAAGAAATCAACCCTTCGCGGCAGCTGCCACTTCAGCCGCGAAATCGCTTTCTTCCTTTTCGACACCTTCGCCGAGCAGCAAACGGGCAATGCCAGCGACTTCGATGGGCGCACCAACGGATTTTTCCGCTTCCTTGATCGCCGCTTCCACCGTCTGATCAGGATTCATGACGAAAGCCTGCGAGAGAAGGGCAACTTCCTCGAAGAACTTGCGCATGCGGCCATCGACCATCTTCTCGATGATATTGTCCGGCTTGCCGGAAGCGCGCGACTGCTCGATGAACACGTTGCGCTCGCGTTCGGCGACCGCAGGGTCGATTTCGCTCGAACGGACGGCGAGCGGGTTGGTCGCGGCCACGTGCATTGCAACCTGGCGGCCGATCGCGTTCAGGGCTTCCTTGTCGCCGGAGGACTTCAACGCAACGAGCACGCCGAGCTTGCCGATACCCTCGCCTGCGGCATTGTGCACATAGGTCGCGACGACGCCGTCCTCGACCTCGAGCATTGCCGAGCGGCGCAGCGTCATGTTCTCGCCGATGGTGGCGATAGCATCCTTGATCGTATCTTCGACGGACTTGCCGGTGGCCGGATAGGTCGCCTTTGAGACCGCTGCGACGCTGCCGTCCGTACCGAGCGCAACATTGGCGACGCCGCGGACGAGCTCCTGGAAGGCATCGTTGCGGGCAACGAAGTCGGTTTCGGAGTTGATTTCGACGACGACGGCCTTGGCGCCTGCGCTGGCAATGCCGATGAGGCCTTCTGCGGCAGTGCGGCCGGACTTCTTGTCAGCCTTGGCGATGCCCTTGGCGCGCAGCCAGTCGATGGCGGCTTCCATGTCGCCATTGGTTTCGGCAAGCGCCTTCTTGCAGTCCATCATGCCTGCGCCGGTCTTTTCGCGCAGCTCCTTCACCATTGCGGCGGTAACAGTCATCTTGTGCCTCTTTATCTGTTGCTGGCGCGCCGACCGGGATTGGCGCAGTGCCAGAAGGTTTGGCAGGAAATGGCCCTTATGTGTGACATCGTTATGAAGCCACTTTAGCGATGTTCGCGCGCTCCCTGCGCGCGATCGCGCCGGGCCATTCCGGCTGATAAAGAACAAGGCCGTTCAGATTCGACATCACAAACGGCCTCGCCCCGATATTTCATGTATGGCAGCGTTCGTCTGCCAGTCGGGCCGATCAGGCTTCGGACGCTTCCTCGAGGGCCGGCTCGACCGGAACCTCTTCCGACGCGCCGAGATCACGGCCGGACGCGCCCTGCTGGCGTGCAATGCCGTCGATGGCGGCGCGTGCGATCAGATCGCAGTAGAGTGCGACTGCGCGCGATGCGTCGTCATTGCCCGGGATCGGATAGTCGATCTGGTCCGGATCGCAATTGGAGTCGATGACGGCAACAACCGGAATGCCAAGGCGCTTGGCTTCTTCGATCGCGATCGATTCCTTGTTGGTGTCGATGATGAACATCAGGTCCGGCGTTCCGCCCATGTCGCGGATACCGCCGAGCGCACGGTTGAGCTTCTCGCGCTCGCGCTCGAGGTTCAGACGCTCTTTCTTCGTGAAACCGGAAGCTTCCGAAGCAAGGATTTCATCGAGCTTGCGCAGGCGCTGGATCGAGTTGGAAATCGTCTTCCAGTTCGTCATCATGCCGCCGAGCCAGCGGGCATTAACGTAGTACTGCGCCGAACGCTTCGCAGCATCCGCGATGATCTCGGAAGCCTGGCGCTTGGTACCGACGAAAAGCACGCGGCCGCCGCTGGCGACGGTGTCGCTGACAACCTGCAGGGCGCGCGACAGCATCGGTACGGTCTGAGCGAGATCGATGATGTGAACGTTGTTACGATCGCCGAAGATGTACGGCTTCATCTTCGGGTTCCAGCGGTGCGTCTGGTGACCGAAGTGCACGCCGGCCTCGAGAAGCTGGCGCATAGTGAAATCAGGCAATGCCATGCCTTTGTCTCCTTTTCCGGTTGAACCTCCGCAAGGCGTCGAACGCATTCATGATGCGCCCACCGGCGGAACGATCCGGATTTCTCCCGGACAATCCCATGCCTCACGTGTGGAATGGCTGCCCCATACCGGCAACCGCCCGAGAAATCAAGCCATCATGTCGCTTTTTCAGAGCCACATACTCGTCAACACACTTTAAGGGGCAGCTATTGCCCACCGCCTGTCGTTCGCTTGATCCGATTGCATGTCGAGGCTCAGACCCCTGCTTCGCAGACCAGCCAGCACCTCAGCGCTCCTATGCTCCGGAGTATCGCCGATCTCGGCCATGCGCGCATCGAGCTTGGCAAGCAATTCTTCGAAAATTTCCGAATAGGCCGGGTCGTTCGCGCGGTTATGAAGTTCGAATGGGTCCTTCTCACAATCGAACAGCTCCCACTCCGGAGGTTCAACACCGGAAAAGGCGCCGAGTTGCCCGAGCGGATCGTTATACCAATAGATGAGCTTATAGCGCGCGTCACGAACGCCGTAATGCGCGAACGCGTTGTGGAACTCGTCCTTGTGCATCCAATATCTGTGATAGGCGAGGCCCGTGTCGCCGTCATCTGCCGTTCGGTCGAAAATCGGGCGCATGCTCCGTCCCTGCATGTAACTGGGGATCTGCAAGCCGGCATAATCGAGAAAGGTCGGCGCAAAGTCGACATTGGTCGCGATGTGGCTGGCCTGCACGCCGGCCTCGATGCCTTGCGGATAGCGGATCAGGAAAGGCATCTGCATTGATTCTTCGTACATGAAGCGCTTGTCGAACCAGCCGTGTTCGCCGAGAAAGAAGCCCTGGTCGGACGTGTAGATGACGATGGTGTCGCCGCGCAGTCCTTCCGCGTCGAGATAGTCGAGCAATCGGCCGACATTGTCGTCCACGGCGGCGATGGTCTGCAGATAACGCATCATGTAGCGCTGATATTTGAAAAGAGCCAGCTTCTGCGGATCGGTGAAGAGGTAGTTCTCACCTGTCGCCCCGTCGATTAGACGCAACGATCCACCTTCCGCGATATCGGGGACCTTGCGCTGCGTCCAGCCCGGCAGGAGCAGTTCGCCAGTCTCCTCGCCGCCTTCGGGCTGGACGAGACCGAGGTCCTTATACGTCATGTCGGAGCGGACGCGCATTTTCGCGGCGGCGGCAGCGGCGGCGCGGTTGGAATAGTCGTCGGAAAATGTTTCCGGAACCGGCAGATTCCCGTCTGCATAAAGTTGTTTGTAGCGTGGATGCGGCTCGAAGCTCCGATGTGGGGCCTTGTGATGGCACATCAGGAAGAAGGGTCTTCCGATATCGCGCCTGCTGAGAAAATCGAGGCATTTGTCGGTGATGATGTCGGTGGCGTAGCCCTTCTCCATGCGGGAGCCGCTCGGGTCGATCATCACCGGATCGAAATACTCACCCTGGCCGGGAACCACGGACCATTCATCGAAACCCGAAGGCTCGTGCGCCTTTCCCTCGCCCAGATGCCACTTGCCGAAGATCGCCGTCTGATAACCACCGGCGCGCAAGTGCTTGGCGACGTTTGGGAGCCGATTATCGATATGGGTGTCGAGCGTGGTGACCATGTTCACATGGTTATAGGTACCGGTCAAAATAGCGGCGCGGCTGGGCGTGCAGATCGAATTGGTGACATAACACCGATCGAGCCGCATCCCCTCATTGGCGATGCGGTCGATGTTGGGCGTGCTGTTCAGGCCCGAGCCGTAAGCCGATATCGCCCGGGCGGCATGGTCGTCCGACATTATGAACAGAATATTTGGCTGCTTGGTCATTTTCAGTCTCGATGGAAAATGCCGGCGAGGTTACCCGCCGGCGTGTTGGCCTTTGACTAATTGCCCGCGTAAAGGTCGGCGAGATAATAATCCTCCGGGTCGAGCGGGTCCTGCATCTTGCCGAAAGCAACGAACTGGTCATTGAGTCCCTTCAGCCAGCCGGCCACCGTGCCATCCTTGCTGGCGGCGGCAAGCTCCTCCGAAGTCAAAAACTTGCCGTTCTCGCTTTCGACTTGAAGCGGTTCTATCGGCACGCCGAGGAATTTGGCGGTGATTTCGACCGAGCGCGGCACGTCGGCAGCGCGATAGTCGTTGGCCTCCTTCATCGTGGCGACGAACTTTCCGGCCATGTCGATGTCGTCGGTGATCACCTCATTTCGGGCGACGAAGGCCGACGGGAACGAATTTTCCGGATAGAATTCGTCGCTCTTGGCGACTTCAACCAGATCCGGGACGGTCTTTCTGATAATGCCAACCAGGGGATACCAGATGCCGGCGCCATCGATCTGCTTCGACGCAAAGGCCGCAACAACGGTCGATGGGTCCATTTTGACCACTTCTATGTCGGAAATCGACATGCCGGCCTTGGCGAGCCCTAGACGCAAAAGCATGTCACCTGACGTGCCCTCCGGAACGCCGACCTTTTTCCCCTTCAGATCCGCCACCGAGTTGATGCCTTTCTGCGCAATCACACGGTCGGACAGGCCGAGCGCATTGATCGCGACGAGTTTGGCCTTGCCCATGGCCGGAAGCCAAAGGGCACCGGGACCGACATAGCCGAAATCGAGGCTGCCCGCGCCCAACGCCTGGATCTGGATCGGGCCGTTGGTGAACACCTTCAAGTCGGGCTCGAGGCCATGTTTGGCCCACAAGTTCTGGTCGGTGGCGATGGCCGTTAGGCTCGTGCCGAAATAGTCGGCGATGTAACCTATTCTTACGGGCTTGACCTGAGCGTAACCGCGTCGCGTGGCGACACCCAGCATCGGGGTTGCGAGCGCTCCGGCAGCGGCAGCACCAAGAAAACTGCGTCGGGTAAAAGTCACGGTATTCCTCCTCATCGTGAGCTTAGTTTGTCCGGGTATTCTGGTGATAGACGGCGTGCCAAACCTGATTGCGGATTTCCGCGAATTCAGGCGACAACCGCATTTCCTCCGTGCGCGGATATGGCAGGTTTACGGGGATTATCTTGTGCAAGCGGCCCGGCCGCGCAGCCATTACTATTACGCGGTTCGCAAGATAGACCGCCTCATCGACATCGTGGGTGATGAAGATCACCGTCCTTCGCTCGCGATTCCAGGTATCGAGCAACTGGTCCTGCATGTTGACGCGGGTCAATGCATCCAGCGCACCGAACGGTTCGTCCATGAGGAGGATCGTCGGATTGACCGCATAGGCACGCGCTATGGCGCAACGTTGCTTCATGCCGCCGGACAGCGTCTTGGGCAAAGCATCGGCAAAATCCTTCAACCCCACGAGGCTGATGAAGTGATCGGCGATCCGCCTGCGCTCGGCTGCCGGCATACGCTTGATGCGCAGGCCGAACTCGACATTCTGGCGAACCGTCAACCAGGGGAAAAGCGCATACTGCTGAAAGATCACACCGCGCTCGGGCCCCGGCCCGTCGACCGGCTTGCCATCGACCAAGACGCGGCCATCCGACACGTCGGTCAGGCCGGCTGCAATGTTCATTGCTGTCGATTTGCCGCAACCGGATGGCCCCACCACGGTGACGAATTCGCCGTCGCCGACGTCGAGGTTCAGCCGGTCAAGCGCGAGGAACGAGGCCTCGCCCTCGCCGAACCGGCGAGTCACGTTCTGAAACGAAATCTTCGGGCCAGAGTCCGCGTCCTGAACAGGTTTCTCGATCATCGGGCACGCTCCTGCCAACGGGTTAGACGCCGCTCCGTCGCCTGAACAATGCGGTCCATGAGGAGGCCGAGAATGCCGATGGTGACGAGACTGACGAAGATGGTGGGAAGATCGTAATAGAGCTGGGCCTGTTGCATCCGGAAACCAAGACCGGATTGCGCGGCGATGAGTTCGGCTGCGACGACCGTTGCCCAGGCCGAGCCGAGCCCGATCCGGACGCCGACCAGAATGAAGGGTATTGAAGCCGGGATGATCACGCGATGAAAAAGAACTCCGTCATTGGCACCGAGCACGCGCGCCGCACTGATCAGCGTGCGGTCCACGCTGATGACGCCCTGATACGTGGCCACGACACAAGAGAGAAACGAGGCGAGAAAGATGACGAAGACCTTCGGCGCTTCGTCGATACCCATGGTTACGATAGCGAGCGGAATGATCGCCAAGGGCGGGACCATACGGAAGAACTGGATGTAAGGCTCGATCAGTGCGCGGACGGGGCCATACCAGCCCATCAGGAAACCGACGGGGATGGCCGCTGCTACGCCAAGCAGAAAGCCGGTCAGCACACGGCGGAGACTGGAGGCGATGTCCAGCGGCAGCTGCCCACTTGCGATCAGCTCTATTGCGCGCTGGAAGACCTCGGCCGGTCCGGGAAGAACGACCAGCTTGGCCGCTGTGATACCCCACCAAAATCCGATGGCCAACGTGAAAGCGATCAAGTTCAAGGCAATGGGAGCCAGGTTTGCCGATGAAAGCCGCTTCGCAGCGATATCCTCGTCTTTTGTCGTCAGGGTACTCAAAGGCGGGCTCCTGAATAGAAAAAGTGATCCAAGGCGACCGCAGCACCGCCGATCGGGCCCGACTGCGACCCAAAGCTGGTCCGCTCAAGGCGCAGTATCTCGCGCATGTGCGGCATGACGCGTGGCGGCAGGTGTTCCCGCAGGTGCGAGAAAAGGCTATCCGGCGCGT
This sequence comes from Sinorhizobium medicae, assembly GCF_007827695.1. Classification (GTDB taxonomy): domain Bacteria; phylum Pseudomonadota; class Alphaproteobacteria; order Rhizobiales; family Rhizobiaceae; genus Sinorhizobium; species Sinorhizobium medicae. Next base: position 142,341 of record NZ_VITA01000008.1, read on the forward strand.
CGCCGAGATGGCCGCCGAAGACGATCAGATCGGGCGTCAGGAGACTGATCGCGATGGCGAGTGAGTCAGTCAGGCGCGCCAGTGTCGGTTTCCAGGATGCCGTGCGTTCCAACTGCATCAGCAGATCGGCCGGTGCGGACCCCTCCGACCCAAGAGAGCGCATCAGAACGCGCTCGTTCACATAGCTCTCAAGGCAGCCATGGTTGCCGCAACTGCACAGCGGCCCGTCTTGCGATATCTGGATGTGACCGAGTTCGACCGCACCATGTCCGCCTGGTCGGAACGGCATTCCATCGACGACCAGCCCTGCCCCGAGACCAGAGCGCAGATAGACGAACAGCACCGCCGCAACATTGCGCCCGAGCCCAAAGCGCGCTTCGGCAACTGCCATTGCACTTACGTTATGCTCAAGCACCACGGAAAGGCCCGTTCGCCGTTCCAGCATGCCGGCCAGCGGCAGATTGCGCCAACCGGTATTGATCGACGCCAGGATGGATCGTTGGCCGGCATCGACCGGCCCCGGCACGCCCACTCCGACGCCGAGCAGATCTTCGACGCCGCTGACGGCCTTCAGCCTTTCAATTTCGTCGGCGATCCGGGTGGTCAAGGCTTCTGGCGATGTGTTCGGAAGGCCGTACTCGAATGAAGCTGCGGCCTTTGGCGAGCCCAGGAGATTTGTGACCGTTAACTGCACGAGCCCGGCGCCGATATGCACGCCGGCGACATGATGAGCATCGGGCAAGAGTCGGATCGCCAAGGCGGGTCGGCCGAGCCCACCACTAGCCCCAGGTTCCTCCTCGACAACAGAACCGTCCGCGAGAAGCTGCGCCGTGACATGAGTCAGAGTCGTCGCGGACAATTTGCTCCGGCGCGCGAGGATAGCTCTCGAGTTGGGGCCCTCGTCGCGCAGAATGCGCAGAACCTGGCCGTGATGCAGACCCACCTGTAGTCGTTCCCCTTCGTCTCATATTTATTTTCTAAACTTTAGAAAATAAATCGGAAGATGTCAATTTGCGATCGCAGAGGGTTCATGCGTCGGCTCCGGATGGCGGCAGGTTTCCTGAGGCTGGGGTCACAAAGGCTATCACTCTTTGGCCCGTCGGCTTGAAGGCACATTCCATCGATAGAGCCAAGCTCTCGCAAGGGAGTCACGAGCTGCTGGCGCGGCTATGTGGCGTCGTGGAGCATAGATGACGGAAGGCTTCGCATTCCGGCTGATTGGTTCTCGGGAGAATTGATTGTCGGCGTTGGTGAAGGCTCACGCGGCATGCTGCACGGTTATGGCCATTTCGAAAGCTATAAGATATTCATGATCGATAGGTGCCCGATACAATTCGAGCGCGACCAGAATGAGCACCCCCTGCAAATGCCACCCCGAAGCTGAGACGGGTCGGATCAACGGCGGCCGCGAGGCCGCACTTAAGTTGCCATGCTGACCGGCGTCACCCCACTATCCGTCCACAACATGGCGTCAGCCCTGGAACACAAATTTACCGATCCCGGAGCCGCCACCTAGGTTCGCAGCCTCGCGCGTTCGCCGGCGTTTACTTGCACTCTGCGGTGTCGAAGACCTCGAGCTCGGCGAGTTTGCCACTCAGGGCGAAGTCTCCGTAATCCATGGTAAGGTCGCGCGTCACGCCGTTTTCATAGAGTTTGAAGGACATGCGATATACAGGCAGGGCATCACCGCTCGCTTCGTCGGTGAAATAGGCGATCGTCACGGGCCAATAGCTCTCTTCCCCGAGCTTGCCGGCCTTGCCGACATCAACGTCGCCGGGCGCCGGTTTGCGCGGCTTGCCGACGAAGGTCGACGTAATCAGCGTCTTGTCGCCGGAATCGGAACCATCGAAGATGCGCGCCTCGAAAAACGTCTCCCCCTTTTTTGCCCGTTCGATCACCTCCAGCATATGCTCGGTCGGAAAACGGCTTGCCGCAAGTGCCACCTGACGCTTGTCGGGCGCGGTCAGTTCGACTTTGACGCCCGATTTTTCGTCATGCGCGCTGCCGCGTACTTCCTTGTCCAGCTTCTCATCGGTGAATGATCGGGTGAGGAAACGGAAATTTCCGTTCTTCATGTCCTCGTAGGTGGTGGTCTGCTGATCGGTAAGGCGAACTTCGTCGCCCGTATCGACCTGGGTGACGAAGCGGAAGCTGACGGTGTAGCCCTCGCAGGCGGAGCCGTTGAACTCATAGACCATGCGCCCATACATTCCGGAGATGCCGGAGCGCTCGGAGGCGTCCTTCAATTCCAGATCGTAGACCGCGCGATGGGGAACGAGCGCACTGGCCTGTGCGGCGCCCGCCGTCATGACGACGACACAGACACTTCCCAGAGTGACAAGACCGAAGCCTTTACGAAACATCGGTTTCCTCCTGTTGGACTCGCCGCCAATGCGATAAACAAGCTTTCGGCAGAAACAAGGCAGGTCGGTTCTGGTCCACGCCTGTCACGATCTGCTTTGCATGCCGGATTTTAGCACAAAAGACAACAACGGAGCCTTACATGTCCGCAGAGATCGAGACCCGCCTCACCGAACTCGGCATCGTCCTTCCGCAGGCTGTTGCGCCTGTCGCAAATTACGTGCCCTACGTCTTCTCCGGGTCGATGCTGTATATATCCGGCCAGTTGCCAATGGAGAGCGGCAAGGTCGCCGTAGTCGGCCATGTCGGCAAGGACGTCGATGTCGAGACTGCGCAAAAGGCGGCCGAACTCTGCGCGATCAACATTCTGGCCCAGGCCAAAGCGGCTCTTGACGGCGATCTCGGCCGCATCCGCCGCCTGGTCAAGATCAACGGCTTCGTCGCGTCCGTTCCGGATTTCGTCGAACAGCACCTCGTGATCAACGGAGCGTCCAATCTGCTCGCCAATGTGCTCGGCGAGGCCGGCAGGCACGCCCGGGCTGCCGTCGGTATGGCGTCCCTGCCCTTCAATGCGGCCGTCGAGATCGACGCCATACTCGAAATCGCATGACCAAGGACATCCAATGAGGGACCTTTCCTGGCTCAAGGCCCAGCCGATCGCCCATCGCGGCTTCCACGACATGAACCGCGAGGTTTGGGAGAACACGCTTTCGGCCTTCTCCCGCGCGGCCGAAGCGGGTTTCGCGATCGAGTGCGACCTTCAATTCGCAGCAGACAGCATCCCTGTCGTCTTCCACGACCACGACCTGCGGCGGCTATGCGGGATCGCCGGCGACGTGAGGGCAAAGACATCCGCCGAACTCGGGCTTCTGTCCGTCGGCGGCACCAGCGACAAGGTCCCGACGCTCACGCAGATGCTGCGCCTCGTCGCCGGCCGTGTTCCGCTCATCATCGAGCTCAAGGGGCGAACGGGTGACGACGAGGGCTTTGCCGCCGCAGTGCTCGACACGCTGGAAGGCTATGAAGGTCACGTCGCGCTGATGAGCTTCGACCATTGGCTGCTCAGGGACCTGAAAGAGCTCGACGCGCCTTATCCACTCGGCCTCACGGCCGAAGGCTCCAGGCCCGAGACCTTCTTCGTGCACGAGGAGGCAATGCATCTTGGGCTCGATTTCATCTCCTACCATTATGGCCATCTTCCCAATCCCTTTACGGAGAAGGAGCGTGCGCTTGGCCGCACGATCATCACCTGGACGGTACGGGACAAACAGGCCCAGGAGCATACCTTCGCCAATGCCGATCAGATGACCTTCGAGGGCTTCGATCCGCGGGAGACCATGATTTCATAGGCGCATGACAGAGGCGATCAACATCCGCATAGAACATTCGTTCACCTCGATATCGCCGGCAAGCTGGAGCAGGCTTGCCGGCGCCTCGAAGGGGCAAGCCGGCGCGCCCTATAATCCCTTCGTTTCGCATGCCTACCTTTCGGCGCTGGAGGAATCGGGATCGGCAACAGCCGAAACGGGCTGGCTCGGTCAGCATCTGCTGATCGAGGAAGCGGACGGTTCCCTGCGCGGAGGCCTTGCCTGCTACATCAAGAGCCACAGCCAGGGCGAGTATGTTTTCGACCATGGATGGGCGGATGCCTTCGAGCGGGCCGGCGGCCGCTATTATCCGAAACTCCAATGTTCCATTCCCTTCACGCCGGCGACGGGCCCGCGGCTGCTTGCGGCCGAGGGGTGCGATCAGCAGATGGTTCGCACAGCGCTGGCGGCCGGGCTCAAGGAACTTACACGCCGGCACCATCTATCCTCAGCCCATGTGACCTTCGTCCCCGGGGACGAAATTGCCACCCTGGAGCAAGCGGGGTTTCTGCATCGGGTGGACCAGCAGTTCCATTTCTTCAATGAGGGCTATGGATCGCACGGCGACTTTATCGGCACGCTCGCCTCGCGAAAGCGCAAGGCATTGAAAAAAGAGCGCCGAGCGGCCGTCGAAAACGGCATAACCATCGACTGGCTGACCGGCAGGGATCTGACGGAAGAGATCTGGGACCAGTTCTTTGCCTTCTACATGGACACCGGCGGACGCAAATGGGGCAGACCCTATCTGACGCGCGCGTTCTACTCCCTGATCGGCGAGAGAATGGCCGACGACATATTGCTGGTCATGGCCAAGCGCGGCGGGCGATACGTCGCGGGCGCGATAAATTTTATTGGCGGCGATGCGCTTTATGGCCGACACTGGGGCTGCATCGAGGACCACCCCTTCCTGCATTTCGAAATCTGCTACCATCAGGCCATCGATTATGCGATCGCCAAGGGACTGAAACGCGTCGAGGCCGGCGCTCAGGGAGAGCACAAGCTTGCACGGGGTTACATGCCCGTGACGACGCATTCCGCGCATTTCATCAGCCATCCGGGACTTGCACGCGCCGTTGCCGATTATCTGGAACGCGAGCGCCGGGATGTGGAAGAAACCGGCGAGTTTCTTGCGGAGCACGGACCTTTCCGCAAGGGTGAGCATCAGGACAATTGAAGCGGCGAGGCTTCGCCGTCGCGCGCCAGGCAAGAGGAAATGACATGAGCGCCTATGACACCAACAACATCTTCGCCAAGATACTGCGCGGCGAAATTCCCTCGCATCGCGTCTATGAGGATGAGGCCACGGTTGCGTTCATGGATGTGATGCCGCAGGCCGAAGGCCACGTTCTGGTGCTGCCGAAGGCACCGTCACGCAACATCCTCGATGTCGAGCCGGCTATCCTCGCCAGCCTGATCGTCACCGTCCGGAAGATTGCCGTTGCCGCCAAGGCCGCCTTCGATGCGGACGGCATCACGATCATGCAATTCAACGAGGCACCGGCCGGACAATCCGTCTTCCATCTGCATTTCCACGTGATCCCCAGGCGGGAGGGCATTGCGCTGAGGCCGCATTCCGGCAAGATGGAAGATGGCGACATTCTCGCTGCCAATGCCGAGAAGATACGCCGGCACCTCTGACCAAAAATCAGAACGATGCATATAATCAGACGGTTGTGTCTTTTCTTTTCTACGATGATTTAATCTCTTAGAACCCCAGCCACCAGAGGCCGACGGCCAAGGCAGCGACTGCCGTCGCGATGCCGACAGCGGGCTTCTGGCGGGCGAGGAAAAAAGCGATCGCGCCCACTGCGACGGCGCCGAGCCGGAGCCAAAGCGGCGATTGCGCAAGAACGCCTGTCGGGTAAAGGATGAGCTTGGCGATGACCGCTGCGACCAGCGCCGTCGCCACCGCCCTCACCCAGTTCAATGCCTCCGAATCGTCGCGAAGCCGATTTCCCGCGAGTACCCCGAGCCATCGCCAGATATCGGTCGCGAGCCAGCCTGCGATCGCGATGAACGCGTAGGCCCACCATCCGTCCATCCAGTTCACGCGCTCTTCTCCCGTTTCGAGCGCCAGAGGCGCTCGCCCGCCCAGGCAATCGTGCCGCCGCCTAGGCCGGCGAGCAAAATGTCGAACTCCGGTGCGATCCAGTAGCAGAGCGGCCCGGCAACAAGCCCTAAGGCGAGGGCGGCGTAAACGACCGGATGGCGCGCGGAATTCCAGATGGAGGCGAGGAAATAGACCGGCGTCAGAAAGAAGAGACAGCCGGCGACTACAGGCGGGAAATCGGCGACAAGCCGGTAGACTATCCCGACCAGCGCCATATTGGCGGCAACGAGAGTGATGCCAAAGCCGGCGAAGAACGTCGTACGGTGCTGACGCGGAACGTCCTGCACGCGCTCCATGGCGAAGACCCAGGCTGTGATGGCGATGAAATGCGAAAGCACGAGAAGCAGCCATGTCGGCGTTTTCGGCGTGCGAAGTTCCGGAACGAGCGCGGCAACCATAGGCATCAGGCGTACCGAAGAAAGGGTCACGGCCAGGAAGGCCGTAGCGAGACTGGCGTCGCTGAGGATCGAACTCACCAGAATGACCTTTGCCGGCAGGGCCCAGACGATGCCGGTCATGAACACGACCTGTCCCGGCGGGATGCCTGCCTGAACCGTAAGCGAGCAGAAGCCCACGAAGGAAAGCATGAGGATTATGGCCGGAAGGCTGAAAATCCCTCGGGCACCGGCCAGAAACCAGACAAGCGAGGAACGCTCATCTTCGATTGGGTCTACGGAATTCACGAGAACGACGCTCCCCGCTCACAAGAAAGTGCCGGGCAACTCGCCCGGCACAGTCACACGCAATCTCGATCGCGCTATTTCTTTCGCGGCACCTTCGGAACCGTACGTCCCCTGAGAGGAGCGGTATCGGAACCGCCACCGCTCTTGTTCGCGGATTTGGCCGTCGTCTTCTTCGACTTGGCTTTGGCACCCTCTCCGGCCGCGGCCACGCTCTCCTTTTCGCTTGCCTTCTTGGGTTTCGCGCCCTTGCCGGCCGGCCGCGAGACCTCGGCTTTGGGCTTGATCGGAGCGGTTTCCGGCACAGCTTCGAGCATGAGCCCTTTCGCACCGTCTTCCTTCGTACCGATCGTCACTTTGACGACGCCGCCCTTCTTGAGCTTGCCGAACAGAATTTCGTCCGCGAGAGGCTTCTTGATGTTTTCCTGGATGACGCGCGACAGCGGCCGCGCACCCATCTTCTCATCATAACCCCTCTCGGCAAGCCAGGCGATCGCATCGGGCGCGAGATCGAAGGTGACGTTGCGCTCGGCAAGCTGCGTCTCGAGCTGCATGACGAACTTCTGAACCACCTTGTGGATGACCGGAGTCGGCAGGGAATTGAACGGAATGACCGCGTCCAGGCGGTTGCGGAATTCCGGCGTGAAGAGACGATTCAGTGCCTCCACGTCCTCGCCGGTCCGCTTGGAAGAACCGAAGCCGATTGCCGCCCGAGCCATATCGGACGCGCCCGCATTGGTCGTCATGATAAGGATGACGTTCCGGAAATCGATCTTCTTGCCGTTGTGGTCGGTCAATGAACCGTGGTCCATCACCTGCAGGAGGATGTTGAATAAGTCCGGATGCGCCTTTTCGATCTCGTCCAGAAGCAGCACGCAGTGCGGATGCTGGTCGACGCCATCGGTCAGGAGCCCGCCCTGATCGAAGCCGACATAGCCCGGAGGTGCGCCGATCAGTCGGGAAACCGTGTGGCGTTCCATGTACTCCGACATGTCGAAGCGCAGCAGCTCGACGCCGAGCGAGGTGGCGAGTTGCTTTGCCACTTCCGTCTTGCCGACACCTGTCGGGCCGGAGAAGACGTAGCAGCCGATAGGCTTGTTCGGCTCTCTGAGACCCGCCCGTGCCAGCTTGATCGACGAGGCCAGCGCCTCGATCGCCAGATCCTGGCCATATACGACGGACCGCAGTTCTTGCTCCAGATTGGCGAGCACCGCCTCGTCGTCCTTGGAGACCGTCTTGGGCGGGATGCGCGCCATTGTCGCGATCGTCGCCTCGATCTCCCTCTCCGTGATCAGCTTGCGGCGCTTGCTGACGGGCAGAAGCATCTGCGCGGCACCGGACTCGTCGATGACATCGATCGCCTTATCCGGGAGTTTCCGGTCGTTGATGTAGCGTGCGGAAAGCTCCACCGCCGCCTTTATGGCATCGTTGGTGTATTTCAGCCGGTGGTAGTCCTCGAAATAGGGCTTCAAACCCTTCATGATCTCGATTGCGTCTGCAATTGTCGGCTCGTTAACGTCGATCTTCTGGAAACGGCGAACAAGCGCCCGGTCTTTTTCGAAGAACTGGCGGTACTCCTTGTAGGTCGTCGAGCCGATGCAGCGGATCGCGCCGGAAGAAAGCGCGGGCTTCAGGAGGTTCGACGCATCCATGGCGCCGCCGGATGTGGCGCCGGCTCCGATAACCGTATGGATCTCATCGATGAAAAGCACCGCGCCGGGATAGTCTTCGAGCTCCTTGACTACCTGCTTCAACCGTTCCTCGAAGTCGCCGCGGTAGCGCGTGCCGGCGAGCAGCGTCCCCATGTCGAGCGCGAAAATCGTGGCGTCCTGCAGCGCCTCTGGCACTTTCTTTTCTATGATGCGCTTGGCGAGACCTTCGGCGATCGCCGTCTTGCCCACGCCCGGATCGCCCACATAGAGCGGGTTGTTCTTGGACCTGCGGCAAAGGACCTGAATCGTCCGGTTGACCTCCGCATGACGCCCGATCAACGGATCGATCTTGCCGGACTTCGCCTTTTCGTTGAGGTTCACGCAATAGGCGGTGAGCGCATCCTGCTGTTTCTTCGGACCGGTTTCCTCGCTCTCGCGCGATGCCTTCTGCTCGGAGTCCTGGTCTTCAGCCCCGCGCACCGGCCGCGCCTCGGAACTGCCCGGCCGCTTGCCGATACCGTGCGAAATGAAATTGACGGCGTCGTAACGCGTCATTTCCTGCTCCTGCAGGAAATAGGCAGCATGACTCTCGCGCTCGGCGAAGATCGCCACGAGCACGTTGGCGCCCGTCACCTCCTCGCGGCCGGACGACTGCACATGGATGACGGCGCGCTGGATTACGCGCTGAAAACCGGCCGTCGGCTTGGAATCTTCATCATAACCGGTGACCAGGTTCGACAATTCATTGTCGACATAATCGGTCACGGTCTTACGAAGCGTATCCAGATTGACATTGCACGCGCCCATCACAGCCGCCGCATCGGCATCGTCGATCAATGCCAGCAGCAGGTGCTCGAGCGTCGCATATTCATGATGGCGCTCGTTGGCAAAAGTCAGTGCCTGATGCAGCGCCTTTTCGAGGCTGGGCGAAAATGTTGGCACGTTAGTTCCTCATTTCTTTTCCATGACGCATTGCAACGGGTGTTGATGCTGCCTGGCGAAATCCATCACCTGCGTCACCTTGGTTTCGGCGACCTCGTAGGTGAAGACGCCGCATTCTCCAACGCCGTGGTTGTGGACATGTAGCATTATGGTGGTCGCCTCTTCCCGGTTCTTCTGAAAGAAGCGTTCGAGGATGTGAATGACGAATTCCATTGGCGTGTAATCGTCATTCAAAAGCAGAACGCGATACAAACTCGGCTTCTTGGTCTTCGGCTTGGTGCGCGTGATGACGGACGTGCCACGATTCGGGCCGCCTCCGTTTCCATCGCTTCCCTGCTGCATCCGGACCGGCATGGCGATCATTCTTGTTCATTCCTTTGACGGCCGCGGATCCTTATGCTTTTGGCCACGACGTACTCGCCCTTATCTAATAGTTCGTTCCTGGATTTTAAGACCGAACCGACGCACTGCAATCATATTCGCACGGTGAAACACAAGATTGATCAAATTTCTTCTTCGGCAGCGGCATGTTTCACGCTGCGCGGAGGGATCGATGATACGTAGCTCCGAATAGACGAAGGCCGGCCGCGGCATCCGCGACCGGCCCTCTGCAAAGGTGATGAACCTGATCGTCAGGCGGCGGCCGCCGTCTTGACCGCAGCGGTCGCCTTGGCAACCGGGGCCTCATAAGGCTTGTAGGCGTCCTTGGCCAGGTCGGCATACATCTCACCGATCTTCGTCGCTTCGGTGAAGAAACCTTCGTAGCTTGTCTTCAGGAAATTCGTCTGAAGTTCAAATGCTGCTTCAAGGCTTCTGGCACTGGTAAGCCTTTCGAGATGAGCAACGCCGTCCTCGAAGGATTTCTTCGAATAGTCGGCCGCCTCGGTCGCAATAGCCTGAAAGCCTTTGGTCATGGCGGAATAGCTCTTCACGGCCACGTCGAGGGCTTCCTTGCTCTTTTTGTTCGCATCGTCGAAGTTAAACATCGGGTGTCTCCTTGTGACGGCTCGGCTGGAACGCAATTCAGTCTATGTGCACCGCACAAAAAGTCAAGTTCAGTGTGCGCCGCAACAAAGACAGCTTTCACAGCGATGAAAACCACGATGACTTCGGAATTTTGATCTTATAGCGAAAAAACCGGCCTGATTGCTCAGGGCCGGTTTTTTCAGGGCAATGATGACGGCGCCGCGCGCTTCGCCTCCACTGTGGCAAGTGGTCTGAACGAGCCCGCTCTCAGAGGTCGATGTCGAGGATCGCCATCGAGAAATTGTAGGAGAGCTCGCCGTCCTCCTCGTCGCGGAAGACCACACCGAGAAATTCGTCGCCGAGATAGACTTCGGCGGATTCGTCCTTCTTCGGGCGAGCCTTGACAACCATGGACTGATTGAACGTGCGCTTAAGATAGGCCTCAAGCTTGCGGATTTCTTCGGGCTTCAAAACTATTCTCCGTAGCCGTTTAATTTGCCGCGCTTGTGACACGGGCCGTTGGCAGGTGTAAACCCGTTTCAGCACCGAGCCCAGGCGGAGAGGTGCACCACTTTCCGAACCTCTTGAAACGCCGCGACAATTTTTCCCGTAACCTGGGGTCGCTCAGATATCGAACGACGCCAGGATCTGGTCCATCTGACGCGACGGCTCGGAACAGCCAGCCTCGCCGACGACCTTCGCCGGCACCCCGGCAACCGTTGATTTCGGAGGAACGGCTTTCAGCACGACTGAGCCGGCAGCCACGCGCGAGCAATGGCCGATATGGATATTGCCGAGAATCTTGGCTCCGGCACCGATCAGCACGCCGTTGCCGATCTTCGGATGGCGGTCGCTGCCTTCCTTGCCGGTGCCGCCAAGCGTCACGCCGTGCAAGATCGAAACATTGTCGCCGATGATTGCGGTCTCGCCGACGACGAGGCCCGTCGCATGGTCGAGGAAGATGCCGCGCCCAATGCGGGCGGCCGGATTGATGTCGGTCTGGAAGACGCTGGAGGAGCGGCTCTGGAGATAGAGCGCAAAGTCTCGCCGACCACGATTCCACAGCCAGTGCGCCAGACGGTGCGTCTGTATGGCATGGAAGCCCTTGAAATAGAGCACGGGCTCCACGAAGCGCGTGCAGGCGGGATCGCGATCGTAGACCGCCTGGATATCGACGCGCAGGATGGCGCCCCATTCGGGCCAGTCGTCCAGCATTTCGGCAAAGGTTTGATGCAGGAGGCTTGCCTGGAGATCGGGATGGTCCAGCCTCTCGCAGATCCGGTAGATAACACAGTCTTCCAGGGAATGCTGATTGACCACCGTGGAATAAAGAAAGGCGGCAAGCATCGGGTCGCGCTCGGCGGCAAGACGCGCCTCTTCACGCAGGCTGTCCCAGATCGGGTCGATCGCGTCGAGCGATTCCGTGTGACGAAGTTCTGTTTTGGCGACCATGGTCGCGCTCCTTCCTGGGTGGTCCCTCGGCGGGGCATCTTGGGCCGGCCGGTCCGTGGCCGGTTCGTTGCCGGCATATATAGGCCAATTCCGGGCCGACATAAATGGGCTGACCCGATTTCACCTCCCGGTAGTGGCTCGGAGTTGATCCAAGTCGGGTAAATTGCGTCCTGAAATTATCGATATTTAGGCGCGCCCGACCTCGGCAAGGAATTCCAGCACGGCCTTCTTGAACACGCGGTCACCCACCGCAAGCATGTGATCGCGCCCGGGAATGTCGAGTGCCAGGGCATGCTGCATCAGCGCGGCAAGCTCCTGGGCCGATCCGGCGATGTCGTCCTTTGTCCCGACGCCGATCAGCACCGGCACGTCTATGCGGCCGACCTCTTCGGCGCTAAGCAGATCACGCGACGTCGATATGCAGGCGGCGAGCGCCTGACGATCGCTTTTCGTCTGGTCTGCAAAGGCGCGAAACGTCCGGCCGCGCTCGTGCGTCACATCCTCCAACGAAGGTGCAAGCAGCGCGTCGGCAATTGGATCCCACTCTCCCACGCCGGTGATCATGCCTATTCCGAGACCACCGAACACCAGCGAACGAACCCTGGCCGGGTGTTGCAGGGCCAGGAAGGCAGAGATCCGCGCGCCCATCGAATATCCCATGACATGCGCTTCGCCGATCCCGAGATGCACCAGAAGCGCTGCCGCATCCCCGGCCATCTGATGCGGGTGATAGAGCGAGGGGTCATGCGGCTTGCTGCTTTGCCCGTGTCCGCGATTGTCCAGCGCGATGACCCGGTATCCGGCGTCCCCAAGCGTCTTGAGCCAGCCCGGAAATACCCAGTTCACATTGGCGCTCGAAGCAAAGCCGTGAATGAGCAGAATCGGATCGCCCGACGGGTCGCCCTCGTCGAAATAGGCGATTTCCAGTCCGTCATGCACGAAGCGGGAAAATAGCGGAGGATTCAAGTCCATCTCGTCTTCCTGGTATTGGTTCATTGGCAAGGAGGTTAGTTGCTGAGGCAACTGCAGAAAACCCAAAAACCACAGGGGGCAGCATGTTGCTGCTACACATTTTCTCCAAAGCTCACTATGGTGCCAGCAAATTCGACACCCCAAAACAACATCTCAGACTGCATATATCGGAGTACGACATGGCCGGCCACAGCATCCCCCATTTCCAGAACGACGGCGGGCACCGGGTCATTGAGATCGGCGTCAAGGAATTCATGTGCACGGGCGCTTCCGTCCCGTTCGATCATCCTCACATCTTCGTCGACATGGGCGACGAAAACGAGAAGGTCTGTTCCTACTGCTCGACGCTCTACCGTTACAATCCCTCTCTAAAGGCAACGGAAACCATCCCGCCGGGTTGCCTTTTCTCCACCAAAGCCGCTTGACCCGGCACAGGCGACGGCGCGGCGTTCATGCAAAAGGCTGAGCGGGTTGCGATCGTCGGCGCCGGCATCGCCGGGCTGACGACCGCGCTTTGCCTCGCCCGGCGGGGTTACCGGACCGACATCTTCGAGCAGGCCGACGCGCTGGACGAAGTCGGAGCCGGGCTTCAGCTTTCGCCGAATGCATCGCGCATCCTCATCGAACTTGGCTTGCTGCCCGCTCTCGAAAGCGTCTGGAGCGAACCGGGGGAGATCTCGCTTGCCGACGGCCGCTCGCTGCGGCAGCTTGCAAGCGTGCCTGCCGGCGCGCATGCCCGCGCGCGCTGGGGCGCACCCTACGCCGTCCTGCATCGCGCCAGCTTGCAGGCGATCCTCCTGGACGCCGTCCGGGCGGAACCGCTTTGCCGCCTTCATCTGGGAAGCCGCATCGGCGACGATCCGCAAGCAGCCATTTTCGAGGCGATCAAGCAAACACCGGCCGCAATCATCGGCGCCGACGGGATCTGGTCGCGGATCCGCACCTCGATTCCAGGCGCAGGCAGCTCCCGCTTTTCGGGCAATATTGCCTGGCGCTTCACGCTGCCACGTACCCGGGCGCCTGCCTGCCTGCCGCATGACCGAGTTACGGCCTTCCTCGCGCCGAGGGCCCATCTGGTTGCCTATCCAATCCGAAAGATCGACGGCTTCAACCTCGTTGCGATCGTTGCTGGAAATGCATCTGGGGAAACGTGGGCGGGGCGGGAAACCGCCGATCGCCGGCGCGCGTTCGAAAGGGCTTTCGGGGATTGGCATCCCGACCTTCGCTCGCTGCTCGACCACGCCGCGCCGGCGACCTGCTGGCCGCTCTGCACGGTGGCCGATGGAGCCTGGCACAATCGGCGCGACACCATCCTCATCGGCGATGCCGCCCATGCCATGACGCCGTTTGCGGCCCAGGGCGCGGCCATGGCCATCGAGGACGCCTGGGAGCTCGCCATCCGCATCGCGGACAGCCCGGATACTCCCTCCGCCTTCTCGCGCTATGAAGAGGCACGCCGGGCGCGGATCGGCCGCGTCCGCAAGCGCGCCGCCTTCAACAGCTTTGCCTATCACGCCGCGGGTCCAGTACGCATCGCGCGCGATTTCATTCTCGCCTCCAGGAAACCGGAAGCACTTGCCGCGGATTTCGACTGGCTTTTCGGCTATGGCGCGCAAAAGTGATGGGGAGGCGCCTCATCGCCTTCCCCACCGCGTCATTCGGCGTCAGAGCGCATTTGCGGCAGCGAGACCGGCTTCAACATCCCGGCGGATGTCCGGCACGTCTTCGAGCCCGATCTGCAGCCGGATGACCGGCCCCTCCTGAGGCGCCTTGGCGACCTTGCGATCGGAGAGGTTCACGTGAACGGCGAGGCTCTCGAATCCGCCCCAGGAGTAGCCGAGTCCGAAGATCGAGAGCGCGTCCAGGAAGGCATGCGCCTTTGCCTTGCCGTTTTCGGGATCGGCCTTGAGCACGAAGGAGAATATTCCGCTTGCGCCGCCGAAATCGCGCTTCCACAACTCATGGCCCGGAAAGCTCGGCAGTGCCGGATGAAGCACCCGCGCCACCTCCTCGCGGCCCTCGAGCCATTCGGCAATCGCAAGCGCGCTTGCCTGGTGTCGCTCCAGGCGGACGCCCATTGTGCGCAGGCCGCGCAGGATCTGATAGCTGTCGTCCGGCGAAACGCAGACACCCAGTGTCACCATCGCCTCGCTCAGTGCCGGCCAATGGGCCGCGTTGGCCGATACGGTTCCAAGCAGAACGTCCGAGTGACCCGAGGGATATTTGGTCGCCGCGTGGATCGAAACGTCGACGCCGTAATCGAGCGGCCGGAAATAGACGGGCGTCGCCCAGGTGTTGTCCATGGTCACGATGCAGCCATGCCGGTGCGCGGCGGCGGCAATCGCCGGTATATCCTGCATCTCGAACGTATTCGAGCCCGGCGCTTCGGTATGCACCAGCCGCGTGTTCGGCCTGATCAGATTCTCTATGCCCGCCCCGATGGACGGGTCATAATATTCAACGGTAACGCCGAGCCTTGTGAGCATAGTGTCGCAGAAGTGGCGGGTGGGAAAATAGACCGAATCGACGATAAGGACATGGTCGCCCGAGGAGAGATAGGCGAGGAAAGGCACAGTGACCGCTGCGAGGCCCGAGGGAACGAGGATCGTCCCGGCCGCGCCCTCCAGTTCGTTGATCGCCTCACAAAGCGCGTCGGTGGTCGGCGTGCCGCGCGTGCCATAGGTATATTTCTGAGACCGCGTCTCCATCGTCCTCGCATTCGGGAAGAGCACGGTGGAAGCGTGTACCACCGGTGGATTGACGAAGCCGTGATAGTCGGAAGGGTTATTGCCGGTGTGTGCGAGACGGGTATTGATGCCCTGCTCCGCTCGCGCGTTCGTCTTGTCTGCCATTGAAACATCCGCTGTTGAATTCCGCTGCCGACTCATCGGACGGGATACCGGCCGGGTCAAGGAAAAATTCAAGTGGCGAGCCTCGTGGTCCGGAAGGAGGCCAACTGGCGGTTTTTTGTTCATGACCGGCAATTCCAGCGCCAAACCGCCTAAACTTCTGGCGAGTTTCACGTTTTTCACATCGAAATTCGTAAATTCGGAGACCTCTCTTGACCCTTCCATGTTTTGAGCATGAGATAGATTGTACTCACGCCAGGAGGGTGGCTGAGGCTGCACGCGCGAAAACGCGCGACTGTGCAGACGGGACCAAACGACAACCGAAAAGGTTCAAAAAAATGGCAAGAACAATTCTGACAGCTCTCGTAAGCGCCGCTGTCATGGGGGTAGGCTCATATGCGGCATCGGCCGCGACACTTGACGACGTGAAGGCAAAGGGATTCGTCCAATGCGGCGTGAATACGGGTCTCGCCGGTTTCGCGGCCCCTAACGCTTCGGGCGATTGGAGCGGTTTCGACGTCGACTACTGCAAGGCGATTGCCGCTGCTGTCTTCGGCGACGCAACCAAGGTGAAGTACACGCCGCTGTCGGCGAAGGAACGCTTTCCGGCTCTCCAGTCCGGCGAAGTCGACGTGCTCGCACGCAATACGACCTGGTCGATCAACCGTGACACGGCTCTCGGCTTCAATTTCCGTCCGGTCAACTATTATGACGGTCAAGGCTTCATGGTTCGCAAGGAACTCGATGTGAAGTCTGCCCTCGAACTTTCGGGCGCTGCCGTCTGCGTACAGACAGGCACCACGACCGAACTCAACCTCGCCGACTACTTCAAGGCGAACAATCTGCAGTACAATCCGGTCGTCTTCGAAAAGCTGGAAGAAGTGAATGCTGCCTACGACGCCGGCCGCTGCGACGTCTATACAACCGACCAGTCCGGCCTTTATTCGCTGCGCCTCACGCTCTCTAAGCCCGACGATCACATCGTGCTGCCGGAGATTATCTCGAAAGAGCCTCTCGCACCTGCAGTCCGACAAGGCGACGATCAGTGGTTCGACATCGTCAGTTGGGTCCATTACGCCCTGGTCCAGGCCGAAGAATTCGGCGTCACCCAGGCCAATGTCGAAGAAATGAAGAAGTCGGCGAACCCTGATGTTCAGCGCTTTCTGGGCGTCGAAGCCGACAGCAAGATCGGCACCGACCTCGGCCTGACCAACGAATGGGCCGTCAACATCGTCAAGGCGGTCGGCAATTACGGCGAAGTGTTCGATCGCAACATCGGCGCCGGCAGCCCGCTGAAGATCGAGCGAGGCCTCAACGCCCTCTGGAACAAGGGCGGTCTGCAATACGCCCCGCCGGTCCGCTAAACCGGCCAATATGCCCGGGGGCGGCGTCGCCGTTCCCCCGGGCGAAGAACCCGATAAAGGGGACACCCGAGAAGGGTGCATAAGGGGAAGAGGCATTGCATGGCCATTGGCGTCACCAACGTGCCTGAACGAAGCAAATCCTCAGGATCGATCATCAATGATCCTCAGGTGCGCGGGATATTCTATCAGGCAATCACCATCATCATTCTCGCAGCGCTCATCTACTGGATCGTCGATAACACTGTCGACAATCTCAGGCGCGCGAATATCGCGTCCGGCTATGACTTTCTGAGGAGTCGCGCCGGTTTCGACGTCGGGCAGTCGCTGATTTCATTCACCAGCGATTCCACCTATGGCCGCGCTTTGCTGGTCGGCTTCATCAACACATTGCTCGTCGCGATCACCGGTATCATCACCGCGACAATCATCGGCTTCCTCGTCGGTATCGGACGCCTTTCGCACAACTGGATCATTGCCAAGCTCTCGCTGGCCTATGTGGAGGTGTTCCGCAACATCCCGCCGCTGCTCGTCATATTCTTCTGGTATAGCGGGGTGCTGTCGATATTGCCGCAGGCACGAGATGCACTTGCCCTGCCCTTCGATATCTTTCTGAGCAATCGCGGTGTCGCCTTTCCAAGGCCGGTTGCCGGAGAGGGTGCCGAATACACGCTCCTCGCGTTTATCATCGCAATAGCTGCAAGCGTGTTCTTTACCCGCTACGCGCGCCAACGGCAGTTGGCGACCGGCGAGCGGCTTCCCGTCCTGTGGACCGTTCTTGGATTGATCATCGGTCTGCCGCTGATCACATTCCTCGTAACCGGTGCGCCGATCGGCTTCGACGTTCCGGTGGCAGGCAAGTTCAACCTTACCGGCGGTTCGGTCGTCGGACCGGAATTCATGTCGCTGTTCCTGGCGCTCTCATTCTATACGGCAGCCTTCATCGCCGAGATCGTCAGGGCGGGTATCCGCGGTGTCTCAAAAGGACAGACGGAGGCGGCACATGCACTTGGCATACGCCCATCGCTGACGACCCGCCTGGTGGTCGTGCCGCAGGCGATGCGCATCATCATTCCGCCGCTGACCAGCCAATATCTTAACCTCACCAAGAACTCCTCCCTGGCGGTCGCAATCGGCTATGCCGACCTCGTGGCCGTCGGCGGCACCATTCTCAACCAGACCGGACAATCGATCGAGGTCGTAAGCATCTGGCTCATCGTCTATCTCAGCCTGAGCCTCGCGACGTCGCTGTTCATGAACTGGTACAACGCCCGCATGGCGCTGGTGGAGAGGTGATATCATGAGCACGCAACAAGCAACTTTCGTTCGTGCTTCGATGATCGAAGCCTCGCCAGCCCCTTCGCTTGAAAGAGGTGCTGCCTCCTGGCTGCGGCGAAATCTCTTCGCCACGCCGAAGGACAGCGTTCTGACGATCATCAGCCTGCTTATCCTGGCGTGGCTGGTGCCCCCCGCAATCCAATGGCTCTTCATCGATGCCGCCTGGAGCGGCGGTGGCCGGGGCGTTTGCGCAACGCTGTCGCAGGGCGGTTCGCAGCCGGAAGGCTGGAGCGGCGCATGCTGGGCGTTCGTCAATGCGAAATTCGCCCAGTTCCTTTTCGGCCGCTATCCGCTCGACGAGCGCTGGCGTCCTGCGCTGGTCGGCATTCTTTTCGTCCTGCTCCTCGTGCCTATGCTGATACCCAGGATCCCATACAAGGGACTGAACGCGCTTCTACTGCTGGGCGCCCTGCCCGTCCTCGCGGCGATCCTGCTCCCCGGCGGCTGGTTCGGCCTTACCTATGTCGAAACGCCGCTCTGGGGCGGCCTGATGGTCACCCTGGTACTGTCCTTCGTCGGAATAGCCGTTTCGCTGCCGCTCGGCATTCTGCTGGCGCTCGGACGCCGGTCGAACATGCCGGTCATAAAAATGCTCTGCACGGCCTTCATCGAGGTCATCCGCGGCGTTCCGCTGATCACCGTGCTTTTCATGGCAAGCGTGATGCTGCCGCTTTTCCTGCCGCAGGGCGTCACCTTCGACAAGTTCCTGCGGGCCCTGATAGGCGTGTCGCTCTTCGCCTCCGCCTATATGGCGGAAGTGGTGCGCGGTGGCTTGCAGGCCATCCCGAAAGGCCAGTATGAAGGCGCCGATTCACTGGGCCTCAGCTATTGGCAGAAAATGGGCTTCATCGTCCTGCCGCAGGCACTCAAGCTGGTTATCCCCGGCATCGTCAATACGTTCATAGGCCTCTTCAAAGACACATCGCTCGTATCGATTATCGGCATGTTCGACCTGCTCGGCATCGTTCGCCTGAACTTCAGCGACACCAACTGGGCAAGCGCCGTCACGCCGCTGACCGGCCTGATCTTCGCGGGCTTCGTCTTTTGGCTTTTCTGCTTCGGCATGTCGCGCTATTCAGGCTTCATGGAACGCCTGCTCGACAGAAGCCAGCGGTAAAAAGGGGAACAAGAAAATGGCAAATACCGCCACTACAACGAAAATGGCTCCATCGGCGACGGATGTCGCGATCGAAATTACCAACATGAACAAATGGTACGGTGATTTCCATGTGCTTCGCGACATCAATCTCAGGGTCATGAGCGGCGAGCGCATCGTTGTCGCCGGCCCTTCCGGATCCGGAAAGTCGACGATGATTCGTTGCATCAACCGGCTCGAAGAGCATCAGAAGGGTAAAATCGTCGTCGACGGGATCGAACTCACCAACGACCTGAAGAAGATCGACGAAGTGCGCCGGGAAGTCGGCATGGTCTTCCAGCACTTCAACCTCTTCCCGCATCTCACGATCCTGGAAAACTGCACACTGGCGCCGATCTGGGTGCGCAAGATGCCGAAGAAGGAAGCCGAGGAAGTCGCGATGCACTTCCTGGAGCGCGTAAAGATTCCGGAGCAGGCCAAAAAATATCCGGGTCAGCTTTCGGGCGGCCAGCAGCAGCGAGTCGCCATTGCCCGCTCACTTTGCATGCGACCGAAAATCCTTCTTTTCGACGAGCCGACCTCTGCACTCGACCCTGAAATGGTCAAGGAAGTGCTCGACACCATGGTCAGCCTCGCCGAAGAAGGCATGACCATGATCTGCGTGACACATGAAATGGGCTTCGCGCGACAGGTCGCCAACCGCGTGATCTTCATGGACCAGGGCCAGATCGTCGAGCAGAACTCGCCGGCTGAGTTCTTCGACAATCCGCAGCATGAGCGGACCAAGCTGTTCCTCAGCCAAATACTGCACTGATCACGTTTGATCCTGTGACGTCTCGAAAGCGGCGCCCCTCAACACCTTCTTCCCGTCAGAACGGGGAGAAGGTGCTGAGGGGCGGCCGCAAATCGGCGTGAGATACTTCTAGATGGACCTATCGCCTCGGCGCCCCGAGGATCAGCCAACGAATGCGCGTTCGATGACGAACTCGGCCGGCTTGTTGTTGGCACCTTCCGTCAGGCCAGCGGCTTCGAGGATCTCCTTGGTGTCCTTCAGCATGGCCGTCGAACCGCAGATCATGCCGCGGTCGATCACGGGATCGAGCGGCTGCAGGCCGAGGTCGGCGAAGAACTTGCCGTTGTTCATCAGGTCGGTAATCCGGCCTTTGTAAGAATAATCCTCACGCGTCACCGTCGCATAGTGCCGGAGCTTATTGCCGACGACCTCGTTCAGGAACTCGTGATTGCGGATTTCGTCGACAAGATCGAAGCCGTATTTCAGCTCCGCCACGTCGCGGCACGTATGGGTGAGGATGACCTCTTCGAACTTCTCGAAAGTTTCCGGGTCGCGGATCAGGCTCGCAAAGGGCGCAATACCTGTGCCGGTCGAGAACATATAGAGCCTGCGTCCGGGCACGAGCGCGTCCAGCACCAGTGTGCCCGTCGGCTTCTTGCGCATCAGCACCTGGTCGCCGGGCTTGATTCCCTGCAGATGCGACGTCAGCGGCCCATCGGGCACCTTGATCGAGAAGAACTCCAATTCCTCGTCCCAAGCCGGGCTCGCGATCGAGTAGGCACGATAAATCGGCTTGTCGCCAACCATCAGGCCGATCATCGCAAATTCGCCCGAACGGAAACGGAACTCCTTCGGGCGTGTCATGCGGAAGCGGAAGAGCCGGTCGGTGTAATGTTCGACGCTCGTCACCGTTTCAACGAAGACACCTGCCGGAGCCTGTACCGCGAAATCTTCTTTTTTTGCCGGAGCATTCATCGTGACCACAGTCCTGTAAATGGTGACGCTGTCTATCAACTACAAGCGGATATTCCAACCCACGCCCGATTGGAAGGAATTGCCTTCCAAATATACCCGCTTTCGAGGATTTCGGCTTGCTTCACACTGTCGCGGCCCACATCTTCAGGAGACGCGGCGCCAGCTGTAGGAATTGATGTTGGCGGAGGGCTTCGCGGCCGGCTGGTAGTGGGTGGAGATCCCCGGCAGCCGCCCCTCCGAAAGCCGCTTGATCGCCGTGGCGTTGGTTACGGCGAAACTGTCGACGCCGCAGCGCAGCATCAGCGGGATCTGATCGATCAGCACATCGCCGACTGCGCGAAGCTCACCTTCGTAGCCAAGGCGCGAGCGCAGCAGCGAAGCGTGGCTGAAGGAACGCCCGTCACTGAAAGCGGGAAATGCCACGGCCACCAGGGCGATCCGATCCAGGCAAGGGCCAAGCCGCATCACATCATCAGCGGGATTGATCAGAACGCCAAGGTCCGAGGCATCGCTTTCAGAAATTGCTGACAGGAAGCCATCGAGGCTCAGGATCGCCTTCTCGTTCGATCCGGCCTTGGTGTCTTCGCTCTCGATGACCCAGGGATCGTCGCTCACGAAGCCGGCTTCATTCCAGATTTTCGTCATCTCTTGTTATCCTTAAGTCACGCGGCTGCCTGGGCACCGCCGCCATAGAGCGCATCCTTGAATGGCTGCGGCCCCACACGACGGTAGGCTTCGAGAAACGTTTCCGACTTGTCCCGGCGCAGCCCGAGATAGGTGTCGACGATCCTCTCGACCGCGTCGGTGACCTTTTCCGGCTCGAAGCCGCGACCGATGATCTCGCCGATCGAGGTGTGTTCGTCGCCGGAACCGCCGAGCGTGATCTGGTAAAGCTCCTCGCCCTTCTTCTCCACACCCAGAAGACCGATATGGCCGACGTGATGATGCCCGCAGGCATTGATGCAGCCGGAAATCTTGATCTTCAGTTCGCCGATTTCAGCCTGCCGCTCCGCCGAACCGAAACGGTTCGAAATCTCCTGCGCGACCGGAATCGAACGCGCATTGGCGAGCGCGCAATAATCGAGCCCGGGACAGGCAATGATATCGGTTATCAGACCTGCATTGGCGGTGGCGAGGCCGGCAGCGACCAGGGCTCTGTAGACCGGCTCCAGATCGGCAAGCGCCACATGCGGAAGGATCAGATTCTGCTCATGGCTGACGCGGATCTCGTCGAACGCATATTCCTCGGCGATTTCTGCGACAATATCCATCTGCTCGTCGCTGGCGTCCCCCGGAATGCCGCCGATCGGCTTCAGCGAGATCGTCACCATGCCGTAATCGGGATGCTTGTGCGGCTGGACGTTCTGGTGCACCCAACGGGCAAACTCCGGATCGGCCTTCTTCCAGCGGGCGAGGTTGCCCCAGCCTTCCGGCCGGTTCGGCAACGTTGCAGGGGCGAAATAGGCGGCAATCGCCTGGATATCCGAATCCGGCAGCTTCAGTTCCGTGTCCTTCAGATTGGCGAACTCTGCCTCCACCTGGCGCGCCAGTTCCTCGGCACCCGTTTCATGAACCAGAATCTTGATGCGCGCCTTGTACTTGTTGTCACGGCGGCCATGGAGATTGTAAACGCGCATGATCGCGGTCGTGTAGGATAGCAGGTCCTCTTCCGGAAGGAAGTCGCGGATCTTCTTGGCGATCATCGGAGTGCGGCCCTGCCCGCCGCCGACATAGACGACGAAACCGAGCCTGCCGTTCTCATCCTTTTTCAGGTGAAGGCCGATGTCATGCACCTGGATGGCGGCACGGTCGCGCTCGGCGCCCGTGACCGCGATCTTGAACTTGCGCGGCAGGAAGGAGAATTCCGGATGGACGCTCGACCACTGCCTGAGGATTTCCGCATAGGGACGCGGGTCGGCAACTTCGTCGGCGGCCGCACCGGCGAAATGGTCCGCCGTGACGTTGCGAATGCAATTGCCGGATGTCTGCAGCGCATGCATTTCGACGCTTGCCAGTTCCTGGAGGATATCAGGCGTATCCGAAAGGCGCGGCCAGTTGTACTGAATGTTCTGCCGGGTGGTGAAATGTCCGTAGCCGCGGTCATATTTGCGGGCGATATGGGCGAGCATCCGCATCTGTCGGCTCGACAAGGTCCCATAGGGAATTGCGACGCGGAGCATGTAGGCATGGAGCTGCAGATAGACGCCGTTCATCAGGCGCAGCGGCTTGAACGCATCCTCAGCGAGTTCGCCGGACAGCCGCCGCTGGACCTGGTCGCGAAACTGCTCGACGCGTGCGGAAACGAAGGTGTGGTCGAATTCGTCGTAACGATACATGGCTTCTCAGGTCCTCAGGCAGCAACGTTTTTCGGGCCCGCAAGCCCATTATATCCCGGAGCGTAGGGAATCGATGGTCCCTCGGCGCGTATGCGTTCGCGCATGCGCAGCGGCCGTAGCGTCCCGTCCACTTCCTCGACGTCGATTACATTGACATCCACGACCTTGTTTTCATCGAAAGAGCGCTTGCCTGTCGCTTCAAGCGCAGCAACCGCCTCGGCGTGCCGAGCGACGAAGGCATCCTGAAGCGACTCCACCCAATTGCCGGAGGCGTCAAGCCAGACGGATATGCCATCCGCCAGACGATTTGCCGTCAGAACCTTTTCCACCATCGCTTCGTCCTCAATTCCAAATCGTTTCGCGTTTCGCCGAAGCCTCGACGGCACCGCTGCCATTGCCCCGGGCCGCCGCCAGCGGCTCGGACCGTTCGAAATTCGCGCCCGCGACCGCTTCGCCGATGATCACCATGACCGGCCCGTCCAGTTCCGTGCGGGTCTCGAGGTCAGGGAGATCACGCAAGGTTCCGTGAAGTAGGCGTCGCTCGGCGCGGCTCGCATTTTCGATGACCGCGACGGTCGTGTCCTGCGGCAGGCCCGCCTGCATGAGTCGCGAAGCGACGGACGCCGCAACAGTGCGCCCCATATAGACCGCGATCGTCGCGCCGGAAACCGCCAGCCGCGCCCAATCGGGAAGGACGCTGCCGGTCAAGTCGTGCCCGGTCGTGAAAACCAGTGACGACGCCACGCCGCGCAGTGTCAGCGGCAACTCGAAATCGGCGGCCGCAGCAAAGGCGGACGTGATCCCCGGCACCACCTCGTAGCTGATGCCCGCCTCGCGCATCGCCGCCATTTCCTCACCGGCCCGACCGTAAACGAGAGGATCCCCCGATTTCAGCCGAACGACACGCTTGCCCTCGCCGGCGAGCCTCACCAGCAAATGATTGATCTCATCCTGCGACTTGGTGTGGCAGCCCTTGCGCTTGCCGACCGACAGCCGCTCGGCGTCGCGGCGGCCCATGTCGACGATCGCCTGCGGCACCAGCGCATCATAGACGATCGCGTCCGCTTCCATCATAACGCGCTGGGCTCTGAGCGTCAGTAGGTCTTCCGCACCGGGACCGGCGCCGACGAGCCAGACATGACCGCGTACGCCACCGGCCGCATCCAGAAGCTTCGAGGCCTCGCGGCGTGCGGATGCAAGATCGCCAAGTGCGACGTGATCGGCCACCGGACCGGAGAAGAAGCGCCGCCAGAAGACTCGGCGTGCGACACCGCGCGGAACGAGGCGATCGACGGCGTCGCGATAGCTTGCCGCCAATGAAGCAACGATGCCCAGCGACGGCGAGAGCAACTGATCGATCTGCGCGCGAATCATCTGCGCCAGAACCGGCCCCGCCCCTTCCGTGCCGATCGCAACGGCCACAGGCGCGCGGTTGACGAGTGCGGGCGTCAGAAAATCGCAGTAGTCCGGCTGGTCGACGGCATTTGCGGGGATTTTCCGTTCCCGCGCCGCGGCCACGATGATCCTGTCGAAAGCCGCATCGCCCGTTGCCGCGAAGACGAGAACGGCGCCCTCGACCTGGCGAGCATCAAAAGGCTTGCGGATGGTATCGATACCGTTGGCATTCAGGAACGCTTCGAAAGCCGCCTCGGGCTGATCCGCATAGGCGACGATGCGCGCCTCGGTACTCAGCAGCAGCCGCACCTTGGCGAAGGCCTCGTCCCCATTGCCGAACACCGCCACGCTTTTCTGCGCGACGCGAAAGAAGGCCGGAAAGACGGATAGTTTCTGCGGCATAACGAAGGGTCGGCTCCTTTTGCAGGCTGCGGCGAATATCCCCTATGGCCGGCAACAAATGAAGGAACAGAAATTTCAATGCTTTTCCGCCCACGTATTGTTTTGCTCGACAGCCATTCTTTTTGAGCAAATATCTCCGGGGGCCTGAACCGCCGCCGTTTCGGGCATTGCGCCAACCGGCCGACCTCCGTTAAATGCCCGCTCGAAGCGGGAGACCGAGACATGAAACAGTACGACCTGGCAGAACGCCTCCTGACCGTCATCGAGCAGGATATTTTACAGCTCACCGAAAAGGGCGTGGCCGGCGGCAACAAGGTGTTCGGAGCGGCGATCTTGCGCAAGTCGGATCTTTCGCTGGTGCTGGCGGAGACGAACAATGAGACTGAGAATCCGCTCTGGCATGGCGAGGTGCACACGCTGAAGCGCTTCTATGAGATGGCGGAGAGGCCCGACACGCGCGAGCTGATCTTTCTGTCGACGCATGAACCCTGCTCCATGTGTCTCTCGGCGATCACCTGGGCCGGGTTCGACAATTTCTACTATTTCTTCAGCCACGAGGATTCGCGCGACAGCTTTGCAATCCCGCATGATCTGAAGATTTTGAAGGAGGTCTTCCGCCTTGAGCCCGGTGGCTACGCTCAGGAGAATGCATTTTGGAAATCGGCCTCAATCGCGGCACTGATGCAGGAGGCGGATCCCGAAATGCGCAAGCGGCTCACCGAACAGGACGCCCGGATCCGGGCGCGTTATGATCGCCTTTCGGATAGCTATCAGGCGAGCAAAGACCGCAACGCGATACCGCTGAATTGAACCATGGAAGCCTCCCGAGACATTCAAAGCCTGCTCGACATCATGGCCGCCCTCCGCCACCCGGAGAAAGGTTGCCCCTGGGACATTGTCCAGACATTCGAGACGATCCGGCCTTATACGATCGAAGAGGCCTATGAGGTCGCGGACGCGATCGAGCGTCACGATATGGACGACCTCTGCGATGAGCTCGGCGACCTCTTACTGCAGGTGGTCTTTCACGCGCGCATGGCCGAAGAGGCCGGAGAATTTTCCTTTGGAGACGTGGTCGAGGCCATAACGCGCAAGATGATCCGCCGCCATCCGCATGTTTTCGCCCGCTCCTATGCGGACACCGCCGAGGCGGTAAAGCTGCAATGGGAAGAGATCAAGCAGGCCGAAAAGGCCGACCGCCGGCAGCGCCGGTTACGGCGCGGCTTGCCGCAAGAGGAAGAACAGGCGGGTCATCTCGGATCGATCCAACGCAGCTTTCCGGCTCTGGTGGAGGCGCTGAAGCTTCAGGAGAGGGCGGCAAAAGTCGGCTTCGACTGGTCCGAGCCCGAGCCGATCCTCGACAAGGTCGAAGAGGAAATAGCCGAACTGCGGCAGGCGTTGAAATCCGGCGATCAGGGCAAGGTCGCGGACGAACTCGGCGATCTGATTTTCGCGCTCGTCAATATCGGCCGCCATGTAGGCACCGACCCTGAAATGGCGCTGCGCGGGACGAATACCAAATTCCGGCGACGCTTCGGCCATATAGAGAAGGAGCTGGAAGCCGGAGGCGAAACGCTCGACGCCGCATCGCTGGAGCGTATGGAAGAACTCTGGCAGGCGGCGAAGGCTATCGAAAGGCAGCTGAGGTAAGCGAGCCGCGTTCTCCGCTGCTCCCACCGCGGCGCAAGTTCTTGGGTTGAAAGACTCTTCTGCGTCGAACAAGAGGAACGCGGCGCGCTCTTACCCGCTACCAGTCCTCTTCGACAGCCTTCGGGCCGTTGCCCAGCCGGCGTTCGAGTTCGACCGCCTCGCCTTCGGTCAGGCGCAGGTCCAGACTCACACGTCCATCCTCGAGATCTTCGCGTGCATCGACGATAGCGTGCTGGTAGACCCAAGGCAGAAACTGCAGCTGGTCGAGCCCAAGAACGATGGTGCATTCGGTCATGACTCCTGACAGGCGTCGACCGATTTCGGTGAGAAGCTCCCCGACACCTTCGCCGGTCATGGCGGAAACGGCGACTGTGTTGTCGACGCTTGCCGCCTTCTTCACCAGAACCTCGCGCACCTCCGGCTCAACCTTGTCGATCTTGTTCCAGACCTCGACAATGCGCTCGGCGCCCTCCTTCTCGTCGATGCCGAGATCGGAGAGGATGCGCAGCACGTCGCTCGCCTGTGCCTGATTATCGGGATCGGACAGGTCGCGTACATGCAGTATCAGGTCGGCCTCGAGCACCTCTTCCAATGTCGCCCGGAAAGCGGCAACCAGGTGCGTCGGCAGGTCGGAAATGAAGCCGACGGTATCGGAAAGGATGACCATGCGCCCATGCGGCAGCTTCAGCCGCCTGAGCGTCGGATCCAGCGTTGCGAAGAGCATATCCTCGGCAAGAACGCCGGCGCCGGTCATCCGGTTGAAGAGCGTGGATTTTCCAGCATTCGTATAGCCGACGAGCGCGACGATCGGATGCGGCACCTTCTTGCGCTTCGAGCGGTGAAGCTGACGCGTGCGCCGCACCTGCTCCAACTCGCGTTCGAGCTTGACGATCCTCTCTTGCAGCAGGCGGCGGTCGGCCTCGATCTGCGTTTCACCGGGACCGCCCATGAATCCCGCACCGCCGCGCTGCCGCTCAAGGTGCGTCCAGCTGCGAACGAGGCGGCCCTTCTGGTAGTTGAGATGGGCGAGATCCACCTGCAGCGTGCCTTCCCTGGTGGAGGCGCGGCGACCGAAGATTTCAAGAATGAGGCCGGTCCGGTCGATGACCTTGGCGTTCCACTCCTTCTCGAGATTGCGCTGCTGGACTGGCGTCAACGGGTGATCGACGATCACGAGCCCCGCATCCTTGTCGCTCAGAACGTGACCGATCTCCTCGATCTTGCCCGTTCCGAGCAGAGTGCCGGGCTTCGGCTGGGCGACGGGCACGACCATGCCGTGAACCACTTCGAGATCGATGGCGAGTGCCAGGCCGGTCGCCTCCTCCAGGCGGCTTTGATCCGACCGCGTGGCGCTCTGCGCCACTATGTCGGCAGAGACCCTCCCGGCCTTTTTCAGGACCGGGACGACGACCACGGCACGCGAGTCATCACGGAGCCGCTCAAGCTCCGGGATAATCGACGACGATTTTGAATCACGCTTGGTAATGTTCCTCACGTCCCGTCAGGAGGCAGCTTCCTCATTCTCGAACATCTGCAGCGGCTGGCCCGGCATGATCGTCGAGATGGCGTGCTTGTAGACGAGCTGAGAATGGCCGTCGCGGCGAAGCAGTACACAGAAATTGTCAAACGATGTTACGACACCCGTCAGCTTCACGCCATTGATGAGGAAAATGGTCAAAGAAATCTTTTGCTTGCGGACCGTGTTGAGAAATAGATCCTGCAAGTTTTGAGAACGTTCCGCCATCGCGCCGCTTCTTTCTTATTTGCCGGCGTTCTTTCACCGGTGCATTTTGTCAATTTTTTAAGGTGCCACGAACGAACCCCGACACCTCCGAGAGGTTTGGTATCAAATCGACGTCTTTTCCGCAATGTCGAAAAAGGCCTCGCGAATATTCTGTGCTATGCTTCCTGGATGACCGTTCCCGATCGTCTTTCCGTCGACGGAAATGACAGGAAAGCAGATGCTGGTAGCGGCGGTGATGAAGACCTCCCGCGCCGCGAGCATTTCCTCCACGGAGAAAGCGCTCTCCTCCACCGTCAGACCCAGCGGCCCGGCGACGTCCATGAGCGTGGTACGGGTAATGCCGCGCAAAATGCCGCTTTCCGCCGGACGCGTACGCAGTGTCCCTTCACGATCCACGATCCATACGTTCGTGGCCGCGCCCTCTTTGACCATGCCGTCCGCGTCGACGAAGATCGCCTCCTGCGCGCCCGCTTCCTTCGCCTGCTGGCGGGCAAGCACATTCGGCAGGAGGCCGATGCTCTTGATATCGACCCGGTCCCACCGGTTCTCCGGCACGGTTATCGCCGATATGCCCTCGGTGTTTTTGCGGGCGATCGCCCCCGGATCCGTTCGCTTGGCGGTTACGACGATCGACGGCGGGGTGTCGGCCGCGGGGAACACATGGTCCCGTCGCGCGACGCCGCGGGTCACCTGGAGATAGAAGAGACCGTTGCGGACCC
The DNA here is from genome assembly GCF_007827695.1 of Sinorhizobium medicae. Classification (GTDB taxonomy): domain Bacteria; phylum Pseudomonadota; class Alphaproteobacteria; order Rhizobiales; family Rhizobiaceae; genus Sinorhizobium; species Sinorhizobium medicae. Next base: position 171,501 of record NZ_VITA01000008.1, read on the forward strand.
TGTTTCGGCGCAGCACCTCCCTTATGACATGAACCAGCGCCGCGCGACTCATCGGCCAGCCTATCGCAAGCTCATGCAGCGATCGCCCGAGGCGATCGAGATGCCGATTCAAGTCGATGATGAACCGGTGCCGGACCTCGCAGACCTCGTAGACACCGTCGGCAAACTGATAGCCCCGATCCTCGACGTGAATGGCGGCCTCGGCGTGCCGGACATAAGTGCCGTTGACATAGGCGATTCTCGGCATGGCTGAGTCCCTCAGAAATATTGAATGCTGACGCGGAAGAGCTGTTCGACATGACGGACGGTCTCGGCGGCCGCCAGCAGTACCACGCGATCCTTGGCCTTGATCCGCGTGTCGCCATCGGGACGAACATAGGCCTTGTCGCGATAAAGCGCGCCGATGCGTATACCGTCGGGCAATTCGAGTTCGCGCAGCGCCTTGCCGACCAAGGGAGAGGTTTCGAGCGCTTCGGCCTCGATGACCTCCGCCATACCGTTCTGAACCGCGTAGACCGACCGGATACGACCCTTTCGGACATGCTGCAACACGCGCGATATGGTGACTGCGCGCGGATTGATATACGCGTCGACGCCGGCGGCGCCGGCGAAGTCCTGATAGGCCGGCTCATTGATCAGCACCAGGGCCGATTTCGCACCCTGCTTCCTTGCAAGCATGCTGCCGAGGATGTTGATCTGGTCGTTGTTCGTCAGCGCGACGACCAGATCCGCCTCCTGGACATCCGCTTGCGCCAGAATCCGCTGGTCCATCGCCGAGCCGTGGAGGACGACCGTGTTGTTGAGCTTGTCGGCGACAAGCACCGCGCGATCGCGATCGTTCTCGATGAGCTTCACCCGCATGCGCGGCTGCTGCTCTTCGATCATCCGGGCGACGAAATAGCCGATGTTACCGGCGCCCAGGATGATGATGCGCCGCGCCTCCTGTTCTTCGTGCCCGAAGAGCGCCAGCGTGCGACGGGCATGGTCCCGGTCGCAGACGACATAGGCCAGATCGCCGGTCTTCAACTGGTCGGACGAATGCGGGACGATCAGTTCGCCGTCCCGGAAGATACCGGTGACCGTCGCGTGGAGATCGGGGAAGAGCTCGCTGAGCTGCTGCAAAGGCGTGTCGACGACGGGGCAATCTTCCATGCACTCGATCGCAACCATCGCGATCCGGTCATCCGCGAAGCGCACCACGTCGGTCGCGCCCGGAAAGGAAATGCGGCGAAGCACAAGCCGCCCTACCTCTATCTCCGGAGAGATCGTGACGTCGATCGGAACGTTCTCGCGCGAAAAGAGATCGGAATATTCCGGCGCAAGATAGCTCTGCGCGCGGATGCGGGCGACCTTGGTCGGAACGTTGAAGATCGCATGCGCCACTTCGCATGCGACGATGTTGACTTCGTCATAAAGTGTCACAGCGATCAACATATCGGCCTGGTCGGCCCCAGCCTTTGCCAACACGTCCGGATGTGCCCCGTGACCGACGTAACCGCGCACGTCCAGCGCCTCGGTTATAGAGGCAATCAGCGCGGCGGACGTATCGATCACCGAAACGTCGTTATTCTCGCGCGACAGCCGCTCGGCGATCCCGTAGCCGACCTGACCTGCCCCGCATATGATCACCTTCATGGCTGTTCCTTATGTCTGGCCGGTTCTGCGGCTGGCCCGAAAATTGAATTCACGACCGGGATAATCACACGCCGAGCGACTTCAGCTTGCGATGAAGAGCGGAGCGTTCCATGCCGACGAATTCGGCTGTGCGCGAGATGTTGCCGCCGAAGCGGTTGATCTGGGCGATCAGATAGTCGCGCTCGAACATCTCGCGCGCCTCCCTCAGCGGCAGGGTCATGATGTGCTGATCGCTTTGCGCCGAAATCTTCGGCAGGGTGTCTCCAACCTCGTTCGGCAGCATGTCGGCGGTGATCGGCGTGTCCGGACCGTCGCTACGCGCCAGGATCATCAGGCGCTCGATATTGTTGCGCAACTGCCGGATATTGCCGGGCCAGTCATGCGCCTGCAGTACGGCGAGCGCATCCTCGCCTATCTTGCGGGGTCGGATGCCGGCCTGCTCGCTGACCTGGCGCATGAACATGTCGACCAGGAAAGGAATATCCTCGCGGCGCTCCGCAAGAGCAGGAACGCGCACCGGAATAACGGCGAGCCGGTGGTAGAGATCCTCGCGGAACAGGCCCTCGGCGATCATGTTCTCGAGATTGTAGGCGGTCGAGGAGATGATGCGGACATCGACCTTGACGCGCTTGGACCCGCCTACCCGCTCGAACTGCTGATCGACGAGGACGCGCAGGATCTTGTTCTGCGTCTCGCGTGGCATTTCGCCGACTTCATCGAGGTAAAGAATACCGCCATGAGCTTCCTCGAGCGCTCCGGTCCGGCGCGGTTGTCCGGTCGTACCCTCGGTGCCGAACAGCGCGATCTCCATTTTGTCCGGCGTGATCGCAGCCGCATTGAGGGCGACAAAAGGACCGTTGGCGCGTGCGGATTTGCGATGAATCATCCGCGCAACGAGTTCCTTGCCGGAGCCGGACGGTCCCTGAATCATGATGCGGCTATTGGTCGGCGCCACCTTCTCGATCATCTGGCGCAGCTGCGAGACCGCGACGGAGGTTCCGATGAGTTCCACCGGATCGCCCGACTTCCTCTTCAATTCGAAGTTTTCGCGCTTGAGCTTGGAATTTTCGAGCGCGCGCTCGGCGATAAGGATCAGCCGGTCGGCCTTGAACGGTTTCTCGATGAAGTCATAGGCGCCGCGCTTGATCGCCGAAACGGCCGTTTCGATGTTGCCGTGGCCTGAAATCATCACCACCGGCAAATCGGGGTGGCGGCTCTTGATCTCGTCCAGGAGCGCCAGTCCGTCGAGCTTGCTCCCCTGCATCCAGATGTCGAGGAAGATCAGACGCGGCAGGCGGTCGTTGATCGCCGCAAGCGCACTCTCGCTGTCGAAGGCGGTGCGCGTCTCATGGCCTTCGTCAGAGAGGATTCCCGAGACGATCTCGCGAATGTCCTCCTCGTCATCTACAACCAGAATATCAGCCGCCATTGAAATTACCCTTATCCTTCAAATTATGTTCACCGCCGGTCTCGCCGGCAGGCGGCAGGATCACCCGGATCATCGCCCCGGCGCCGCCGTCGAAATCCGACGGTGCGTCGTGCAGCTCCAGTTGCCCGCCGTGGTCCTCGATGATTTTCTTGACGATAGCGAGGCCGAGACCGGTGCCCTTCTCCCGCATGGTCATGTAAGGCTCGAGAATCCGGTGCCGGTTCTCGGTCGGAAGCCCCTTGCCGTTGTCGACGACGTCGACCACGAAACGGCCGGTCGCATCATCGCGACGGGATCGAATGACCACCGTCGGCGCACCTCGCGACGACCCCGCGGGGACGGCTTCGATCGATTCCACGGCGTTCTTGACCAGGTTACCAAATGCCTGGCCCAGCATGCGGCCGTCGAACTGGCCCTCGAGCGGTTCGTCGCCGAAATCCCGGATGAAGGCGATGTGATTGTTGCCCATCTCGCGCAGGAATACGGCGTCCTTGAGGATGGCCCGCAGATCGGACTCTTCCTTCGTCGGCTTGGGCATGCGCGCAAAGGCGGAGAACTCATCGACCATCCGGCCGATATCCTCGACCTGGCGCACGATCGTTTCGGTACACTGGTCGAAAACCGCTCTGTCGTCCTGATTGATCTGTTTGCCGTAGCGGCGCTTCAGCCGCTCGGCGGAAAGCTGAATCGGCGTCAGGGGGTTCTTGATCTCGTGCGCGATGCGGCGAGCGACATCCGCCCAGGCGGTGGAGCGCTGCGCAATGACCAGATCGGTGATGTCGTCGATGGTGATCACATAGGAACCATGCGACTCATCACCTTCTTCCTGCGTCACCTGAACATTCATCGTACGCTCGGTCCCGCCGCGCATGATGTTGATCTGCTTGCGGTAGTCGTTGCGGTAGCGGCTCTCCGCCTCCACGAGCACCGCTTCGATTTCCGGGGCCACATCACTTAGCCGCGCGCCGATCAGCCCCGGCGCCGCTTTCCTGAGCACCCCTTCCGAAGACGGATTGAAAATGGTGATGCGACGATCCCTGCCGACGCCGATGACTGCCGCCGTCACGCCGGAAAGCACGGCCTCGATAAACCGGCGGCGCTGGTCGACCTCGTCCTTCGCTACGAGAATTTGATCCTGCTGCGTCCGGATTTCGCTCACCATCTTGTTGAACGTGCGCGACAGATTGCCGACGTCGCCGTCGACCGCGCGCACGGGTACGACGACGTCGAGATTGCCGGAAGCGACGCTGTCAGCCGCGCCGATCAACTGGCGGATCGGACGCACGATGCGGTCGGCGACCGCGATGGCGGTCCAGATCGCCGCCAGCAGCACGATCAGGGCGAAGCCGATGTAAAGGACGCCGAAGGCGATCTGAAGGGAAGTGCGCCCGGCCTCCAAGGTCTTGTATTCCGCAGTGTTCTCTTCCATCAGCCGCATCGACCGCATGACTTCGGGATCGACGTTGCGGACGGTGTAGAGATAGGTACCGGGGATGTTCTCCAGCGGAATGACCGCTCCCACCAGATTGGTCACGCCGGGAGGAATGAGGGTCGGTTGACCCGAGACAGTGCTTTTCAGCGCGTCCTGCGGGATCGCAGGCAGCGGACGGTCGGTCGAGATATTGGCCTGAAGTATGGCGCTGCCGTCAGCGCGCACGAGGAAAGCGCCAAGCATGCCTCTGCCCCTCGCCTGCCGCGTCATCAGCTCGACGAAGCCTGTGCGGTCGAGGCTGTAGAGCTGACGATTGCGCTCCAGATCGTTGGCCATCGAGACCGTCTGGCCCTGCAGGTAACTGGCATTCTCAAGGACATAGGCCTGGGCGACGTTCAGCGAGGAACGGACGATCGCCTGCGTACGCAGCGAGAACCAGCGGTCGAGGCCCACATCGAGAGTGATGCTGGCGAAGATGGCGACGAGGATGGCCGGCGTGATCGCGACGATCGAAAAGAGTGCGACGATGCGGACATGCAGGCGCGCGGCGGCCCTGCCTTTGCTGCGTGCCCTGAGCAGCCTGAATATCTCGCGGGCGATGAGATAGATCAGCCCCACGACGAACAGGCCGTTGACGCCGGCACAGGCGATAACGATGTTTCTCTCAGGCCGGACCGGGGTCAGGCCAAGAAGAACGAGCAGCGACAAGGTGGCGCAGACCAGGGCACCGGTGGCAAGCATGAGCCCCGGCAAGGCGAATGAGGCTCGCCTGTCCTGGGCAGCAGTGACTCCGTCCTCCGTGCCCAATGGCAAGGCCATTCCATCCACCATGAAAAGTGCTTCCCCAAACCGGCGTACCGACGACACCGGCACATGCCTGCGTTCCGGACCGAGATATCGAACCTGCGGCGCCGCACCCCATCGGATGCGGAAACGCCCGCCGCGCCGGTTTCCGCACGATCGGCTGCGACCGACCGCCGGCGAATCGGCGCTATGCGCGGTTCAAGCAACGCATTGTGGCGAAAATGCAACGGTGTTGCATCTCAGTCAAGCGCTACGCGAGCTGCGATAGACAGAGACACCGAGTTCACGGATCTTCTTGCGCAGCGTATTGCGGTTGAGACCCAGCAGGTCGGCCGCCTTGATCTGGTTGCCGCGGGTAGCCGTCAAGGCCGCGAGAATCAGAGGATATTCCATCTCCGCGAGGACGCGGTCATAAAGACCAGAGGGCGGTAAACCATCGCCAAAGCTCGCGAAATACTGCCTCATGTTCTCCTCCACGGCCTGCGAGATCGACAGCGAGCCGGAGCGGGCTGCGGTTTTCTCGATCGGACTGTCCGGGATCTCCGAACGCAGCTCGTTTTCGATGATTTCGCGCGTGATGACGTCCTGTGGATAAAGTGCCGTCAAACGGCGAATGAGGTTTTCGAGTTCGCGCACATTGCCCGGCCAGGGATGTGCTTTCATCAGCTCCAGCGCCTCCTGATCGAAGCGCTTGACGTCCAGGCCCTCTTTTTCGGCTTGCTGGACGAAGTGGCGGACGAGATCCGGAATATCCTCGGCCCGGTCCCGAAGCGGCGGCAGGCGAAGCGGCACGACGTTCAGACGATAGTAGAGGTCCTCGCGGAAAAGACCCTGATTGATCGATTGTTTCAGGTCCTTGTTGGTTGCCGCGACGATGCGGACGTCCGATCTAATCGGCGTGCGTCCGCCGACGGTCGTGTATTCGCCCTGCTGCAGCACACGCAGGAGACGCGTCTGCGCATCCATGGGCATGTCGCCGATCTCATCGAGGAAGAGCGTTCCCCCTTCGGCCTGCTCGAAACGACCGGTGGAGCGGGTTTGAGCGCCGGTGAAAGCCCCCTTTTCGTGACCGAACAGTTCCGACTCGATGAGATCGCGCGGAATCGCCGCCATATTGATGGCGACGAAGGGACCGTTTCTCCGCTTGCCATAATCGTGCAATGCCCGCGCAACCAGTTCCTTGCCGGTTCCCGACTCGCCGGTGATCATCAGCGTCAGGTCCGTCTGCATCAACCGGGCAAGCACGCGGTAGATTTCCTGCATCGCGGCGGAGCGTCCGACGAGAGGCATGCCGTCCTGGGAATCGTCGTCGAGTTTCGACGGCCGCCGCTTCGGTTCGGCGAGCGCCCGGCCGATAATGCCGATCAGCTCCGTCAGATCGAACGGCTTCGGCAGATAGTCATAGGCGCCCTTTTCCGAAGCCTTGATGGCCGTCATGAAGGTGTTTTGAGCGCTCATCACAAGCACCGGCAGATCCGGCCGAGCTTTCTTGATCCGCGGCAGGAGATCGAAGGCGTTCTCATCCGGCATCACGACATCGGTCACGACCAGATCGCCGTCGCCGGCGGCTATCCAGCGCCATAGTGTGGCGGCATTGGAGGTGATGCGCACATCGTATCCGGCACGGCTGAGCGCCTGATTCAGAACGGTGCGAATGGCTGCATCGTCATCCGCGACAAGGATCGTTGCACCCGTCATCCATTGGTTCCTTTTGTCATCGGAGTTTCGTCATCTGCCGCTGGGCCCTTGGACGCCGGCATCAGAACGCGGAATATCGTGCGGCTATGCTGGCTGTCGCATTCGACGATGCCGCCATGGCCGCCGATGATCTTCGCCACAAGCGCGAGACCGAGGCCGGACCCGTTCGTCTTGGTGGTGATGAAAGGGTCGAAAAGATGCGGCAGAAGATCGGCGGGTACACCCGGCCCGTTGTCATGCACGCAGAATTCCAGCGGGAGCGAGATTTTTTCGCGCGTACCGGCGACCGAGAGGCGAATGCCCGGCCTATAGGCCGTCGTCAGCAGAATTTCGCCGTCCGCCCTGTCGCCGATCGCCTCGGCCGCATTCTTTACCAGATTGAGGAACACCTGAACCAGCTGGTCGCGATTTGCGAAAACGGGCGGAAGCGACGGGTCATAATGTTCGGAGATCTTGATCCGCCGGGCAAAGCCGGCCTTCGCGATTGCCTTGACGTGGTCGAGTATCGCATGAATGTTAAGGGGCACGCGGTCGACGGGACGCTCGTCGGAGAAGACCTCCATCCGGTCCACGAGCGAGACGATGCGGTCGGTCTCGTCACAGATCAATCTTGTGAGCGCCCTGTCTTCGTCGTTGACGGAGGTTTCGAGGAGCTGCGCGGCGCCGCGAATGCCGGAAAGAGGGTTTTTGATTTCGTGCGCCAGCATCGAAGCAAGCCCCGTGACGGATCGCGCCGCCGTCCGATGTGTCAGCTGGCGATCGATCTTGTCCGCCATCGACCGCTCTTGAAAGACGACCACCACCGATCCGGGTTGCGAGAGTACCGGGGCCACGTAGAGATCGACGAGCTTGTCGGCCCCGAGGCGCGGAGAGCTGAGGTCTACCCGGTACTCGTTCACCGCAGCGCGCCGCTCGCGAACCTGATCGATCAGCGTCAGGAGCGGGCTGCCGAAGGGAATGAACGCGCTGATGTCATGCCGCGCAAGATGGTTGGCGCTGGCACCGAAGAAGGATTCCGCCTCCCAGTTCGCAAAGGCGACAAAGCCGTTCTCATCCACCAGGATGACCGGATTCTGAATCGCGTTCAGCACGGCCATGGAAAGATCGTTTGCGCCGTCAGCCGGTGCCTTCTCTGTCATGCCGCAATCTCCTCCCTCGCCGCCACATCGCCGGAGCGGGCAATGGCGGCCGCAACGCCGTCGCGCACGAAAACCGTGTCCGTCGATGTGAGGATCGCAGCCTTCTGCGAGACGGGGAGCTCGGTTGCGAAACGATCGAGATACCAGCCGGCATGCTTTCGGGCAGTGCGAAGGCCGACCTCCACGCCGTAGAATTCAAGGAGCGTCTCGTAATGCTCCGCAAATATGCGTGCGACGCCCGCCGCATCCGGATGGGCAGCCGTGCCGGCGAGCACGCCCGCATGCCACGGCCGACCCTGGCAAGATCGACCGACCATGACGGCGTCGGCACCCGAGCGGCGCAGGATTTCATGCGCATCCGCAACGGAATCAACATCGCCATTGGCGATCAGCGGGACCGAAGTCACCTCGCGGACCGAGCGGATCGCATCCCAATCGGCCTTGCCGTTGTAGAACTGCATGCGCGTGCGCCCGTGAATGGTGATCGCCTTCACGCCGGCTTCCTCGGCTCTGCGGGCAATCAGCGGCGCATTGATCGAATTCTCATCCCAACCGAGTCGCATCTTGAGCGTTACCGGAACCGTCGCTGCTTTCACCGTCGCCTCGATCAGAGACAGCGCGTGATCCGGGTCGCGCATGAGTGCAGATCCGGAATAGCCACCGGTAACCTTCTTGGCGGGACAGCCCATGTTGATATCGATGATATCGGCACCATTGGCCTCAACGATCCTCGCCGCCTCGGCCATCCAATGCGCCTCACGCCCGGCAAGTTGGACAATATGCGGATCGATGCCGGAATTCTTCAGCCGCGCCCAGGATTCGGCGGCATTGCCAACCAGCTCGCGACTCGCCACCATCTCGGTCACGACAAAGCCCGCGCCGAAGCGCCAGGCAAGCATGCGAAAGGGCAGATCCGTCACGCCGGACATGGGCGCAAGCGCTACGCGATTACGGATTTGGACATTCCCGATCAGAAACGAAGATGAAAGAGCCGTGGATGGCAAATGCATATCTTTCAGGCACCTTGAAATCGTGCACTATTTTTAGACATTGTTCTTCCGCTTGCCAAGCTTTTTCGGCATGCGGGACAAAATTCCTTTTGGCGCGTCGGTTCGCCTCTAATCCTGCTTCCATGCAGTCGGCCACTCAGTTTTGCACGACATACATTGATGTCTGGCAATAGCGGGACCTTCGCGGTACATGACGGCGATTATTGGCGAAGCGGGACTCCATACAGAAGATGCAAGCCGAAGAACAGTTCTCCTGCGGTGTCATTGTCGTCGCGGCCGGCCGCGGCGAGCGCGCCGGTCAGTCGAGCGAGGGGCCGAAGCAATATCGCACGGTCGGCGATCGCCCGGTTATCACTCATACGCTTGACGTTTTTGCGACATGGGACGGAACGGGACCTGTCGTCGTCGTGATTCACCCCGAGGATGAAGAGCTCTTCGCGTCTGCCCGCAAGCGGATGGGCCATATGCTGGACCTTACGGTGGTACATGGCGGGGCGACTCGCCAGCTGTCGGTTCTGGCCGGACTGCAAGCGATCGCCGGCGCCGGGGTAAAACATGTCATGATCCACGACGCAGTGCGCCCGTTCTTCGACCATGCCCTTCTCGATCGCTGTCGGGCGGCGCTGCGGAACGGCGCGGGGGCGGTCCTGCCGGCCGTTGCGGTCGCCGACACCCTGAAACGCGCGCAAGCCGGCGGCCTCGTCGCCGAAACCGTACCGAGAACCGATCTCCATGCCGCCCAGACGCCGCAGTGCTTCCGCCTCGAGGCGATCCTCTCCGCTCACCGGCAAGCGGCGGCAAGCGGCCAAGCGGATTTTACCGACGACGCCTCAATCGCCGAATGGGCCGGTATTCCGGTCCATCTGGTGGAAGGCTCGCCGGACAACTTCAAGTTGACGCTCCGGAGGGACCTGTCGATGGCAGATGAGAAACTGACGCGCATGGCAATCCCTGATGTGCGTACCGGAAACGGATATGACGTGCATCAACTCGTCGAGGGTGACGGCGTCACGCTCTGCGGCGTGTTCATTCCCCATGATCGCAAGCTCTCGGGTCATTCCGACGCGGATGTAGCGCTCCATGCCTTGACGGACGCCCTGCTTGCCACCTGCGGCGCCGGCGACATCGGCGACCACTTCCCGCCGTCCGATCCGCGGTGGAAGGGCGCGCCTTCGCACATTTTCCTCGAACATGCCGCACGGATCGTCCGCGAGCGTGGCGGCACTATCACCCATGCGGATATATCGCTGATCGCCGAGGCGCCCAAGGTCGGTCCGCACCGTCAGCAGATGCGGGAAAGCCTGTCGGCCATGCTCGCGATTGCGATCGACCGTTGCTCCGTCAAGGCGACCACCAACGAGAAACTCGGCTTCGTCGGCCGCAACGAAGGCATTGCGGCAATCGCCACGGCGACGGTCGTGTATGCATCAGGGGGTGATGCGTGATGTGGCCGGCCGACATCGAGCAGAAGGCGCGCCACATCATCAGGGATTTCACCGCCCGCGGGCTCAAGCTGGCCACGGCGGAGTCCTGTACCGGCGGGTTGATTGTCGGTGCATTGACCGAAGTCGCAGGCTCGTCCTCGGTGATCGACCGCGGCTTCGTCACCTATTCCAACGAAGCGAAGATCGAAATGCTCGGGGTGGCCGGCGAAACTCTTGCCGCGCACGGAGCCGTCTCACGCGAGACGGCAGTGGAGATGGCCCTCGGGACGGTGACGAATTCCGCCGCCGATTTCGCTGTTGCCGTCACGGGTATCGCGGGGCCAAGCGGCGGTTCCGCTGAAAAGCCGGTCGGCCTCGTTCACCTCGCAGCGGCCGGCCGCGACGGCGCGATGCGACATCGAGAAATGCGCTATGGCGATCTTGGACGGGAGGCAATTCGGCTTGCCACCGTGCGGACGGCGCTTGATCTGGTCGCTGAATTGGCTCACGCGCCGTAGATCACGTCCGCCCGCTTTTCGAATGCTTCAGAAAACATCCGGAATGCGCGGTCGAACATCGAACCCATGAGCGCGCCCAGCAGACGGCTCTTGAACTCGTAATCGATGCAAAAATGTACGATCGACTGGCTTTCACTCACGGGCTCGAAGCGCCAGACGTTATCGAGGTACTTGAACGGTCCTTCGATATAATTGACGTCGATTATTCGCTCGGCGCTTTTGAGGAGTACCTGCGTCGTGAATGTTTCGCGGATCGCCTTGTAGCCCACGGTCATATCCGCAAGCAGCAGCACCTTGCCGTCGCGCTCCTTGCGGGACCGCACGCTGAGCGCTTCGCAGAGCGGCAGGAATTCCGGATAGCGCTCGATATCGGCGACGAGTTTGAACATCTGCTCGGCCGAGTGCTTGACGACGTGGTTGGTTTCGAAGTGCGGCATGGTTTTGAGTTAAGGCTGCTGCGCAAGAAGATCAAGAAGGCGGCGCATTTGTGCCCGGCTTGTTATTTCAAGGACCGGGACGGGATACCGCCGCAGCTCCGATGCTATTTTGGGCGCGAACCTGCGTTCGAACGTCCATATGTAACGGAAGAATTCCCAGCTCACGCGCTCCGGGCAACCCTCGGTCATTTCCGGCCTGGCTTGTCCGCGCCACTTCATCCACCGGCGCATCACGCCCCACAGGCAGAGATGGCGCGGCATGCGCACCCAAATGAACAGGTCCGCGCGCGGTACCCGCAGGTCGAAGCTCGACGGATTGGTTCCGTCCATGATCCATTCCGGCTCTACTGTTTTTCTGCAATCAGAGCCCTCTGCTCTTCGCGTGGCCTTGAAATCCAACCGGGCAGCCAGAAGAATGCTTGATCCATAGAAACGAACGGCAGATCGTATCGTGCCGAAAGCCAGCGTGCGAGGGTCGTCTTGCCGCTACCCGAGCAGCCGATGACGAGGACACGCCGGGCGCGGGAAAGTATCCTCGACGTTTCGCCTATATTGGACAGATAGGTTGCCATTTCGTTTCAGAGCGTGACGCGTCGTCGCGAACCTTGTCGAACAAAGGAGTGTGGAGCGTTGCTGCAAATCCCCACGCCCCGCTCTTGCAGGGAGCAGGTGCCGCCAGGCGCATGAGGGCGGAACCAGCTACTCCGCCGCAGCAAGCAGCTTCTTCTCCCGTGCCGCCTTCAGCCGCGCGAAGTCGTCGCCGGCGTGATGCGACGAGCGGGTCAGCGGGCTCGAGGAGACCATCAGGAAGCCTTTGGTGTAGGCCACCGTTTCGTAGGACTTGAACTCATCCGGTGTCACGAATTTCTCGACCTTGTGGTGCTTGCGGGTCGGCTGCAGGTACTGGCCGATCGTCAGGAAGTCGACGTCCGCCGTGCGCAGGTCGTCCATCAACTGCAGCACTTCGTTGCGTTCCTCGCCCAGGCCGACCATGATGCCAGACTTGGTGAACATGGTCGGGTCGAGCTCCTTGACGCGCTGCAGCAGCCGGATTGAGTGGAAATACCGCGCGCCCGGCCTGACGGTCAGGTAGTTGGAGGGCACCGTCTCCAGGTTGTGATTGAATACATCCGGCTTGGCGGCCACGACGCGCTCCAGTGCGCCCGGCTTGCGCAGGAAATCCGGCGTCAGTATTTCGATCGTGGTCTGCGGCGAAGCTTCCCGGATTGCGAAGATGACCCTCTCGAAATGCTCTGCGCCGCCATCCTCCAGATCGTCTCGATCGACGGAGGTGATGACGACATGGGAAAGACCCATCTGCTTGACGGCCTTGGCGACATTCACGGGCTCGTCCAGATCGAGGGCATTGGGCCTGCCGGTCGCGACGTTGCAGAAGGCACAGGCGCGCGTGCAGATCTCGCCCATGATCATGAAGGTCGCGTGCTTCTTGTCCCAGCACTCGCCAATGTTCGGGCAGCCGGCCTCCTCGCAGACCGTGACGAGGTTATGGCTCTTCACGATCGAACGGGTCTCCTGATACCCTTTAGAGGTTGGAGCCTTCACCCGGATCCAGTCCGGCTTGCGCAGGACTTCGGTATCGGGCCGGTGGGCCTTTTCCGGGTGGCGGACACGCTGCGCCCGATCCGCGACGGCGTCGAAAACCGTTACCATGTGAATTCCTTCATCGTGACGGGCAAGGCCGCAGGCCAGCCACACCTAACGTCTTATATAAACAGCCGTACATGAAAAGTCAGGCCACCATTTGCATGGCAGCCTGACCGTAAGCGAATGGAAACAAGTCTCTGTTGCACACGTTCGGATGGAAAAACGCTGCACGCTTTCCCGGCAGTGCCTACCTTCGAACGGCCCGCGCCACGGCGATCAGCAGGCAGGCGCCGATGAACCCGATGATCAGATAGGCGATCCAGCCGGTATACGCCATGCCGAGAGCCGCCAGAATGAAATTCAGCACTACAGCACCGATAATGCCGAGAATAATATTCGCGAAGAGCCCCATCTGGCTTTTCATAAATCTTTCCGCCAACCAACCGGCCAACCCGCCGATAATGATCGCCGCCAGGATACCCACGCCATTCAAGCTCATTCGATTCTCCCCTTTGTGGAAACTGCATCCTACAATCAATGCGTGAAAAGCGCAAAATGTTCCGGGCGGCCGACGGCATCAGGCGTTCAATACCCGACCGTAGGCGTCGAGCACGCTTTCCTTCATCATCTCCGAAAGCGTCGGGTGCGGGAACACCGTGTGCATCAGCTCCTCTTCCGTCGTCTCCAGGTTCATGGCGACGACGAAGCCCTGAATGAGTTCGGTGACTTCGGCGCCCACCATATGGGCGCCGAGCAATTCTCCGGTCATCTTGTCGAAGATCGTCTTGATCAGGCCCTGGTCCTCGCCGAGCGCGATCGCTTTGCCGTTCGCGTTGAAGCTGTAGCGGCCGACGCGAACGTCGCGGCCGAGTTCCTTGGCCCTGGCCTCCGTGAGGCCGACGGAGGCGACCTGGGGGTCGCAATAGGTGCAGCCCGGAATCTTGCCCTTGTCGAGTGCGTGCACGCCGGGGACCCCTGCAATCTTCTCGACGCAGATCACGCCCTCGTGTTCTGCCTTGTGCGCCAGCATCGGCGGGCCGGCAACGTCGCCGATCGCATAGATGCCGGGCACATTGGTTTTGCCGTAGCCATCGGTAACGATGCAGCCCCGGTCGGTCTTGATGCCAAGAGCCTCGAGGCCGAGGTTCTCGATGTTGCCCTGCACCCCTACCGCGGAGATCAGGCGCTCGGCCTTCATCGGCGTAACCTTACCGTCCTTCGTCTCGACATGCGCGGTAACGTCGTTGGCGCCCTTCTCGACCTTTGTCACCTTGGCGTCGGTGATGATCTTCAGGCCGCGTTTTTCGAGCTGCTTGCGAGCGAAGGCTGAGATCTCCGCATCCTCGACCGGCATGATCTGCGGCAGCAGTTCGATCACTGTCACGTCGACGCCCATCGAGCGGTAGAAGCTCGCGAATTCGATCCCGATCGCACCGGAGCCCATCACGAGCAGCGATTTCGGAAATTCCGCCGGCTTCATCGCCTCGAAATAGGTCCAGATCAGCTTCCCATCCGGCTCGATGCCGGGAAGTGCCCGCGGGCGGGCGCCGGTGGCGAGGATGATGTGTTTAGCGGTATAGGTGCCCTCGCCCTTGACGCCCTTCGGTACCGGATTCTGCGGCTGGACAGCCGGCCTGGACGGGCTGCCTACGACGATTTCGCCGGGCTTCGTCAGCTTCGCCTCGCCCCAGATCACGTCGACCTTGTTCTTCTTCATCAGGAAGGCGACGCCGCCGTTCAAGCGTGCCGAGACCGCCCGCGACCGGGCGACGACATCCTTGACGTTGGCGGTGATCTTGCCTTCGAGCGTCAGGCCGTAGTTCTTGGCATGATTGGCATGGTCGAGGATTTCGGCGGAACGTAGAAGCGCCTTGGTCGGAATGCAGCCCCAATTGAGGCAGATGCCGCCGAGATGTTCGCGCTCGACGATCGCCGTCTTCAAGCCAAGTTGTGCCGAGCGGATGGCGGTAACGTAGCCGCCCGGACCCGAACCGACAACGATCACGTCGTAATTCTCAGCCATGTTTTTCCTACCTTTGCGTCAAGCGACGTTGCGGGTGAAAAGCACCCAGTCGTGTTTCCTGCTGTCTTCGAAGAGTGGAACCGCAGCGGCGCGCGCCACTTCCTCGAAGCCGTTCATCCTGTAGAGTGCCTGTGCCGTTTCATTGTGGCTTTCGGTGATCAGGCTCACCGGCGCCTGTCCAGCGCGGGAAATCTCGTTCTGCAGCAGCGCCCGGCCCATGCCTTTGCCGCGATGGTGGCGGTAGACGCCGAGGCTGTCGATGAACCAATGGCCGACAACCTGCCTCTGCAGGTGGATCAATGGCGCAAGAACCGGATGCTTCGGCTCGAGGGTCAGGATCGATGCATCGATGCCGTAGGATACGGACAGGCCGGCGATCTCCCCGCCGATTTCGGCCACCACCGCATCCTGCCACGCACCGGGCTCGTCATCGCGACGCAAAAGATTGCGGCCATGCTCCAAAGCGGTTTCCGCGGATTTGTTCAAGACGCCGCCGTACCAGAGCCACGAGGCAAAGCCATGCGAGGCGATATCGATGAGAATCGCAAGTTCCGCCGCTTCGCTTCGTTTCGCAGGCCTGAGGGTCGCGCCAGCCGTCATCGTCAGAGCCCGAGCATCATCCGCACGACGGGTTCCAACCCCCGGCCGATCGCCCGCGTGTTTTCCGCGTCGAGGTGGACACCATCGATCGGCGACGTCCGGGCCACCGAACCGCCATCGAAAAAGCCGCAGTCGAGCTCGTCGGCGAGATCGCGATAGAGCGGCGCCAGCATTGCGGATTGCTCGACCCCGCCGGCGAACATGGCGGCGAATGCGCTGTTGGCCGTTTCGCAGAGCGGAGGTGGCGAAACGATGAGAATATCCGGCCCGTCTTCACCCGGCGTCGGCCAGTCGTGCCTGCGGACCAGATTGACGAGCCGCTCGATGCCCTTCACCGCGCCGAAGGCAGTGCCGTGGATGATCGGCTTCATGTCGTTCGAACCGAGCATAATCACGATCAGATCGAGCGGGGCGTGCGTGTGCAGCACTGTCGGCAGGACGCGCGCTCCGTTCCGGTCGCAATCGGCAAGATGGTCGTCATAGGCAGTCGTTCGCCCGTTCAGCCCTTCGGCGATGACATGAGTACCCGAACCGAGCCCCTTCTGCAGGACGCTCGGCCAGCGATCCTCCAGAGCGTGCCGGCCGGAGCCAACAGCATCAAAACCCCAGGTCAGACTGTCGCCGTAGCAAAGGACTGTCTTCATCTGCCCACCCGTACCGTCGGAGAAAGGGCGGACCGGCGCGTGGCCGGTCCGGATCGCATCAGACGAGCATGCCCATCGGGCTTTCGATGTAGCGCTTGAAGGCGGCGAGCAGTTCGGCGCCCAATGCCCCGTCCACGCAGCGATGATCCGTCGAAAGCGTCACGGTCATCACATTGGCGATGACCGTCTCCTTGTTCTTGACGACGACGCGTTCCTCGCCGGCACCGACCGCGAGGATCGTCGCGTGCGGCGGATTGACGACTGCTGCGAAGTTCTTGACGCCCATCATGCCCATATTGGAGACGGCCGTGGTGCCGCCCTGATATTCTTCCGGCTTGAGCTTGCGCTCTTTCGCCCGCTTGCCGAGGTCCTTCATCTCGTTGGAAATCGCCGAGAGGCTTTTCAATTCCGCCTGGCGGATGATGGGGGTGATCAGGCCGCCGGGAATGGAGACGGCAACGCCGACATCCGCGTGCTTGTGCTTGACCATGTTCTGATCCGTCCAGGAGACATTCGCATCCGGGACGTCACGCAGCGCCAGGGCCAACGCCTTGATCACCATGTCGTTGACGGAAAGCTTGTAGACCGACTTACCGTCTTTTTCAGGTGCTGCGGAATTCAGCTGGGCGCGCAGTGCCAGCAACGCGTCGAGTTCACAATCGACCGAGACGTAGAAATGCGGGATCGTCTGCTTCGATTCGACGAGGCGCTTGGCGATCGTCTTGCGCATGCCGTCATGCGGCACGAGCTCGTAGGAGCCTGGCTCGAAGAGCTTCAACACCGCATCTTCCGACATGCCCTTGGCAGGCGCCGACGGGGCCGGAGCTGCTGCCGGAGCAGCGGCGGTCTTGGCGGCACCGCCGGAAGCGGCGGCCTCGACATCCTTCTTGATGACGCGGCCATGCGGCCCGGACCCGGCGATTGCCGACAGGTCGATACCCGCCTCCCTGGCGAGGCGGCGCGCCAGCGGCGAAGAAAAGATCCGCTTCCCGTCGCCTGCGGCCGGTGTGGGCGAGGCTGCTTGCGGTGCCGGTGCGTCCGCCTGCGGGGCGTTCGCTTCGGCGGGTGCCTTTGCTTCCGCGGGCGCCTTTGCCGCGGCGGGTGCTGCTTCCGCCGTTTCCTGCGGCTTCGTTGCGGCGGCTTCTCCCGCCGCCCCGTTGCCACCCTTGGCAGCGGTGGCAACGTCCTCGCCATCAGCGGCGAGAACCGCGATCAACGCATTGACCTTGACGCCTTCGGTTCCGGCGGGAACGACGATTTTGGCGACCGTGCCCTCATCGACGGCTTCCACTTCCATCGTCGCCTTGTCGGTCTCGATCTCGGCGATCACGTCGCCGGATTTGACCTTATCGCCTTCCTTGACCAGCCACTTGGCGAGATTGCCTTCTTCCATCGTCGGAGAGAGGGCCGGCATGGTGATGTTGATTGGCATCGAACGGCCCCCTTTTATTTGTAGCAGACGGCTTTCACCGCCTCGACGACTTCGGCGACGCTCGGCAATGCGAGCTTTTCAAGATTGGCCGCATAGGGCATCGGCACGTCCTTGCCGGCGATCGTCAGCACCGGTGCGTCGAGATAGTCGAAGGCCTGCTGCATCACCCGGGTTGCGATTTCGGTGCCGACGGAAGACTGCGGATAGCCCTCTTCGACCGTGACGAGGCGGCCGGTCTTCTTGACCGATTCGATGACGGTCGGCAGGTCCATCGGACGGATGGTGCGAAGATCGATGATCTCCACATCGATCCCCTGCGCCTCCAGTTCCGCCGCGGCCTTGATCGCATAGGTCATGCCGATGCCGAAGGAGACGAGCGTCGCGTCCTTGCCGGCGCGATGGATGCGGGCCTTGCCGATCGGCAGCACGAAATCGTCGAGCTTCGGAACATCGAAGGACTGACCGTAAAGGATTTCGTTTTCGAGGAAGATAATCGGATTCGGATCCCGGATCGCGGCCTTGAGCAGGCCCTTGGCATCCGCGGCCGTATAGGGCATCACCACCTTCAGCCCCGGAATATGGCTATACCAGGCGGCGTAGCACTGCGAGTGCTGCGCGGCGACGCGCGCGGCAGCGCCGCTCGGGCCGCGGAAGACGATCGGTGCACCCATCTGGCCGCCGGACATATACAGCGTCTTTGCGGCCGAATTGATGATCTGATCAATCGCCTGCATGGCGAAGTTGAAGGTCATGAATTCGACGATCGGGCGCAGACCCGTCATCGCAGCACCGACGCCGACGCCGGCAAAGCCATGTTCCGTAATCGGCGTGTCGACGACGCGGCGGGCTCCGAATTCCTGCAAAAGGCCCTGCGTGATCTTGTAGGCGCCCTGGTATTCGGCGACCTCTTCGCCCATGACGAAGACATCGTCATTGGCGCGCATTTCTTCGGCCATCGCATCGCGAAGCGCTTCGCGGACGGTCATCGTCACCATCTCGGTTCCGGCCGGAATTGCCGGATCGGAAGGAACGTCCGCCCTGGGCTGCGCCGCAACGGGCGCTGCAGAAGCGGCAGGCGCTTCAGGATCGCCCTGCTTCGGCGCTTCGGCTTTCGGAGCTTCCGCTTTCGGCGCCTCGGCCTTCGCGGTATCGATGTCGCTTGCGGCTTCGCCGTCCTGCAGCAATACGGCGATCGGCGTGTTCACCTTCACGCCTTCGGTGCCGGCCGCGATCAGCAGTTTGCCGATCGTCCCCTCGTCAACGGCTTCCACTTCCATGGTCGCCTTGTCGGTTTCGATTTCGGCGATGACGTCGCCGGAGGAGACCTTGTCTCCCTCATTCTTCAGCCACTTGGAGAGCGTGCCTTCCTCCATGGTCGGGGAAAGGGCAGGCATCAGGATTTCTACAGGCATATTTATCCCTCCCCGGATCAAAGCAGGATATCGGTGTAGAGCTCGGAAACATCCGGCTCCGGATCAGACTGGGCGAAATCGGCACTGTCCGCGACGATGTCGCGAACCTCCTTGTCGATCTGCTTCAGCTCATCCTCGGTGGCCCAGCCTTTATCCATGAGGCGGGCCTTCACCTGCTCGATCGGATCATGCTCCGAACGCATCTTCTGTACTTCGTCCTTCGAGCGATACTTCGCCGGATCGGACATCGAATGGCCGCGGTAGCGGTAGGTCAGCATCTCAAGGATGATCGGCCCCTTGCCGGAACGGCAATGCTCCACCGCCTCGTCGGCTGCGGCCTTGACGGCGCGGACATCCATGCCGTCCACCTGATAGCCCGGAATGCCGAAGGATGCGCCGCGCTGGGAGAAGTCGGTCTGCGCCGAGGCACGCGACACGGAGGTACCCATGGCATAGCGGTTGTTTTCGACGATGTAGATCACCGGCAATTTCCAGAGAGCGGCCATGTTGAAGCTCTCATAGACCTGGCCCTGATTGGCCGCACCGTCGCCGAAATAGGCGAGGCTGACATTGTCGTTGCCGCGATATCTGTTGGCGAAGGCAAGGCCGGTGCCGAGCGAAACCTGCGCACCGACGATGCCGTGACCGCCATAGAAGTGTTTTTCCTTGGAGAACATATGCATCGAGCCGCCCTTCCCCTTGGAAAGGCCGCCACGGCGACCGGTGAGCTCCGCCATCACGCCGCGCGCACTCATGCCGCAGGCGAGCATGTGGCCGTGGTCACGATAGCCGGTGATGACCTGATCGCCCTCTTTCAAGGCAAGCTGCATGCCGACGACGACGGCTTCCTGGCCGATATAGAGGTGACAGAAACCGCCGATGAACCCCATGCCATAAAGCTGGCCGGCCTTTTCCTCGAAACGCCGGATCAACAGCATTTCGCGGTAAGCCTTGAGATCGTCTTCCTTGGAGAACTCGGCGATCGTGCCGCCGGCAAAATCTTTCTTGACCGGCTTGGCAGCGGTTTTGCGGCTGGAAACGGACGCGGTTTTTCGCGGAGCCATTCGTTCCTCCCAATGGTTAGCCTTTGATCGCTACCATAGGGAAAGAAAAGCGCGGCAGCAATGCCATATTTGCATGGCTATTATTCGCACCAAGCCACTGAAACGATTATTGTTTTTTAGTTTAACCTATTTCCGGTTAATGCGCAGGATGGTGGAAGATGACGATCTCGTCGCTGCGCGACATGTTGAGCGCGAGCCGTGCCTTCTCATCGAGCATGTCTCTCTCCAACGAACCGTCGCTCATAAGCTCCACTTCCTTTTCGAGAGTCTTTCGCTGCTGTGTGAGATCCTCCAGTCGCGCCTGGCGCCCGGCGATTTGACGATCGAATTCCTTCGTAGCCTCCAGACCGTAGCCGCCATGGATCGAATGATAACCGAAATAGGAAAGGAAAGCGACCGCCAGCAACGGCACCACCAATCGCCCGAGTCTTCGCTTCTTGTGATGCCGTGTCCACATCGCTCATGCCCTGGACCACACGGGATGCAGGGCATGAGCGCCTGGATCCTGAGCGTGGCCGAATTTCCCTCTCGAAGGGGACGCGGGAAGACTCCGTACATGCTTTCCCGCATCCGCCCCATACGCTGTACGAAGGCCGAGGTTACAGTCGATTGATTAACCGACCGTTGACCATGCGTCTCGAGAAATGCGGAAGCCTCCGCAGAGAAGATGCGGGGCCATGGAGAGGCGCTTAGAGCAAATCCGGGAAAAGTGCGCACCGGTTTTCTGTCCGGAATTGCGGCAAGACAAAGGATTAGAGAGTTTCCGTGGTTCGGAGAAAGGCGGAAATTCTCTAAGCGAGCGGCGCGGCGCACTCTTCCACTCGTCATCCTCGGCATGGGGCCGTCCGAGCCGGAGGATGACTTTCGGATCAGACAAGGCACGTGCACTTTGCCCGGTCATGGCAATCGTTACCGAGAGGCAAGTGCAAGCGACCGATGGTCCATACGCAATGCACGGCTGGATGGAACACCGGCCACCAGCCGTGACGTCCATTGCTCCAGGGACAGCATTTCGATGCCGAGCTTCGTATAGTTCACACGCATATAGCCGTCCGATCCGATCACGACAGCTTCAGGCATCACCTCGAGCACTTCCTGAGCCATGACACCGACAAAGACCTCGTCGCTCCACAGATAGCGGAAACGATAGACGCCGAGGCCGTTCGCCAGTTCCGCAAGCCGCGCGATGTCCCGCTTCAGCCGGCGGTCGCTTGCCTCGTTAGCGTCAGGTTCCGGGGCGTTGTCGTTGGTGTTCGTGTTCGTGTTCGTGTTGGTGGGCATGCTGGTATTGGTGTTGGTGTTGGTCGGATTATTAGTGTTGGTGTTGGTCGGGTTGTTGGTGTTGGTGTTGGTCGGGTTGTTGGTGTTGGTCGGAGTGTTCGTATTGGTATTGACCGGGCTGCTGCTGTTGCTGTTGCTGACCGTAATCCTCTCCCCGTCCGCCCGGTTCGCGATGACCTGAGCAACCGCCGCAGGCACGCCGGCAGCAACACCGCTAGCAACTGCGCGCGCGACCGCAGATCCCATGCTGCCTTCGGAGCCCGAGGCGCTATGA
The DNA here is from genome assembly GCF_007827695.1 of Sinorhizobium medicae. GTDB lineage: Bacteria > Pseudomonadota > Alphaproteobacteria > Rhizobiales > Rhizobiaceae > Sinorhizobium > Sinorhizobium medicae. The sequence continues at coordinate 193,362 of NZ_VITA01000008.1, forward strand.
ACCAGCCGGGTCTTATTTCCAGCAAGCTCAAAGGTCTTCACCGCCGTCACCACCGGCGCCGTACCCTTGCCGTTGCCACCGACAGTGACCACGTCCTGCAGAACCACACCATTTTCCAGCCTGTACGGCTTCAGGACCATGGTTTCCGACGTTGCACAGCCACCCACTATGAAAGCGGCCGAAAGGCCGAAGTATTTCCCAATATGCATGCATTCTCCAATCGTGCGTGAGATTCCCGCGAATCGACTTGTGGAGGTTGCACAAGTCACTGCTTATACGAGAATAAGCTCCTGCCTACGGGTGACACGCTTCGCCTTACGGCCGAGAGAACCGCTAGGCGCATTGGTGATCCGTGCTCCGATAGTGAAGTGGCTCAAGTGAACGCCTACGAACACCGGCTGCCCGCATAGTTCCTGCGCATTTTTTCGTAGAACTGTCCTATGCCCGTGTGCTCGAACGAGCGGTCAAGCGATGGCCAACCGCAAGCGATCTACCGTCCGGGCGCAACGCATGCGTTGACGAAGCACCAGTCGCAAGACGTGAGAACCACTGTCCCGGGGACAGCATTTCGCTGCCGGTCTCCTATAGATCACGCGTATAAAGCCGTCCTGCCCTGTCACGACGGCCTCGGGCCTCACCCCAAGCGCTTCCTGAACTACGACACCGACAAAGACGTCGTCGCTCCACAGATAGCGGAAACGATAGACCCCGAGGCCGTTCGCCAGTTCCGCAAGCCGCGCGATGTCCCGCTTCAGCCGGCGGTCGCGTGCCGTTAGGCCGGTGGGGGCTGTGGGGGTGCTTCGGTAGAGGTTTCGGAGTGGTCGTTGTTGTTCGTGTTCGTGTTCGTCGGCGAGGAGTTGCCGGTGTCCGTCTGCGAGAAACCGTCGGTGTCGGATTGGGTGCTGCTACTGGTTCTCGTGCCGTTGCGGCCATCATGATCCGTAGAGGCAGCCACATCCGTCCTGTGATCGGAATTCGAGGTTTTGGCAATCCGCGCCTGCCTCCGCGTTGAGCCGGAAGTCTCGGGCGCCCCACACTCATCATTGCCGCGAACGGCAACAGTCTGCACGACTGTACTCCTCGAAATCACGCAAGACCTCGAGATCACCATTTCAGAGGTACCGCAGCCACTCACAACGGCCACCAATTATAGCCCAATAAACTTCCGAACATCCATGCATGCACCCTCCAGATCGCTGCCTGCTGGACAGTTGCATGAAACGCTGATTATACGTCCGCTATTCGGGGACCGGAGAACCTGCCCCGTTCATTCAAAATTGCTCGATCGAGCTTTGTCTGGCACGGTGCTGGCAAAACGGCGGAGCCGATGCCGAAGCGTCGCTTGCCCCCTGCGCTTGCGGGGAACAGATGTTGCGAGGCGGACGAGGGGCGATTTCGCCCCCCGCCTGTTAAACGATCAGCCGCGCAGGATCGACCGGCCGGCATATTGCGCCTGCGGGCCGAGCTGCTCTTCGATACGGATCAGCTGGTTGTACTTGGCAAGCCGGTCGGAGCGAGCGAGCGAACCGGTTTTGATCTGGCCGCAATTGGTCGCGACCGCGAGATCGGCAATCGTCGAATCCTCGGTTTCGCCGGAGCGGTGCGACATGACGGCCGTATAGCGCGCCTTGTGCGCGGTCTCGACCGCGTCGAGCGTTTCCGAAAGCGAACCGATCTGATTGACCTTGACGAGGATCGAGTTGGCAACGCCCATCTTGATGCCGTCGCGCAGACGCGCGGAATTGGTCACGAACAGGTCGTCGCCGACGAGCTGGCACTTGTTGCCGATGAGGTCCGTCAGGGCTTTCCAGCCGTCCCAATCATCTTCGGCCATGCCGTCTTCGATCGAGACGATCGGATATTTGCCGGCAAGCTCCGCCAGGTATTCGGCCATGGCGCCCGGCTCCAGCGTGCGGCCTTCACCCTCGAGGACGTATTTGCCGTCCTTGAAGAATTCCGTCGAAGCGCAGTCGAGAGCGACATACATGTCTTCGCCGGGCCTGTAGCCGGCCTTCTCGATCGACTTCATGATGAAGTCGAGAGCCGCCGGCGCTGAGGCGAGGCCGGGCGCGAAGCCGCCTTCGTCACCGACATTGGTGTTGTGGCCATCCGCCGCAAGCTGCTTCTTCAGCGTGTGGAAGACTTCCGATCCCATGCGGACGGCGTCCTTCAGGGTTTCGGCTCCGACCGGCATGATCATGAATTCCTGAAAGTCGATCGGATTGTCGGCATGCGCACCGCCATTGATGATGTTCATCATCGGCACCGGAAGCAGATGCGCGTTCGGTCCGCCGACATAGCGGTAGAGCGGCAGCCCGGCGGCTTCCGCAGCGGCCTTCGCCACGGCGAGGGAAACGCCCAGAATGGCGTTGGCGCCAAGGCGCGACTTGTTCGGGGTGCCGTCGAGCTCGAACATGGTTCTGTCGATCTGGATCTGGTTTTCAGCGTCGAGGCCGCCGATCGCTTCGAAGATCTCGCCGTTCACCGCATCGACGGCGCGCTCTACGCCCTTGCCGAGATAGCGCGTGCCGCCATCGCGCAGTTCGACCGCTTCATGAGCACCGGTCGAGGCGCCCGAGGGAACCGCCGCGCGACCGAAACTGCCGTCCTCGAGATGGACATCGACCTCGACGGTCGGGTTGCCGCGGCTGTCGAGGATCTCTCGGCCGATGATGTCGATGATTGCAGTCATGATCTCTTCCTTGTGGACGATGATGATGGTCGGCCTGTCTTAATTCACGGCCTCGAAATTACAATGGCGCCGGCCCGCATCATGAAAAATTCACACGCGGCGCGGTCCGCGCTCACCCTTTGGCGATCGCGTCAAAGGCAAGCAGTTTCTCCAGCAGCCGCGGCATGTCCTTCAGCGGCACCATGTTCGGACCGTCCGAGGGAGCGTTGTCGGGATCCTCGTGGGTCTCAACGAAGACCCCGGCGACGCCGACGGCCACCGCCGCACGCGCCAGCGTTTCGACGAACTCGCGCTGGCCACCGGAAGAACCGCCCTGGCCGCCTGGCTGCTGCACGGAATGCGTCGCATCGAAGACCACGGGAGCGCCGAGTGCCGCCATGATCGGCAGCGAGCGCATGTCGGAGACCAGCGTATTATAGCCGAAGGAGGCGCCGCGTTCGCAGAGGAGCACATTGGGATTGCCACTCTGCGTAAATTTGGCGAGCACGTTCTTCATGTCCCAGGGGGCGAGAAACTGGCCCTTCTTGACGTTGATCGCGCGCCCCGTCTTCGCGGCAGCGACGAGAAGGTCAGTCTGGCGCGACAGAAAGGCGGGGATCTGCAGGATGTCCACCGTCTCGGCGACCAGCGCGCATTGCTCTTCCGTATGGATATCGGTCAGGACCGGGAAGCCGAATTCACGCTTGAGGTCGGCAAAGACTTCCATCGCATTGTCGAGCCCGATGCCGCGCTTTCCGGAGAGGGACGTGCGGTTCGCCTTGTCGAAAGAGGACTTGTAGACGAGGCCGATCCCGAGCGATCTACAGAGCTCGACAAGCTTTCCCGCAATCGTGAAGGCGTGTTCGCGGCTTTCCATCTGGCAGGGTCCGGCGATAAGCGTCAGCCGCTCCTTCTGCGAGAACACCACCTGGCCGGCACCTTCGCCGACGACCACTCTCGAATTGGTTTCCATCTTCATACTCCAAAGGCGAAAGTTACACCCTGCCCCGGCGCTTCCGGAACGATGAGGCGTCCGCCCATCTCTGCGAATTCGATATCATTCTGCGCGAAAAGCGCGCGTGTGGCTTCCAGATCGCCCACACGGAAAACCACGGCACGCCCGCGCAAGCCCCGTTCCGCACCCTCGACCGCGTGACCGAAGAATGCCTCGACACCTGCCGGCGTCAATACTGTAATCTTGGCGCTGCCTGCCTGAATGTCCATGCCGAATGAATGGGCCGACACCTCGCGCTCGTCCACCGCTTCCTGCAGCAGATACTGGAAATCCGTCGGGTTCTGTTCCGAAAGAACGACCTCGGCGATGCCCAGCACGCCGTTCTCGTGGTGGTGAAGCGCGCTGCTGTCGACCGGCAGAGCACGCAGGCGCTGGCAAGTAAAAAGAAAAAGATCCGGGGAGCGCAGGTCCGCTGCAAAAGCAAGCCTGAAGGAACCGAGCGCTTCGCGCCCGTCCGGCAGGCGCATTGGCCGGGAGAATTCAAGCATTTCACCGCCGGAGATACCGCGAGCGCGGAAACGGATGTGATCTTCGGCCGCGTCCGGAGTCCCGAGCACCACGGCGGACAGACCCTCCTGCCCGCGCCGGAACCGGAACGCCTGGTCACGTGCGACGAAAGTGTTGCCGTCGAGCGCCGCTGCCTCGCATTCCTCCCGCAAAGCGACGGCGAGCGGCTCCAGATAGGTACCGTCCGAGAAGAAGACGCAGGCATTTGCCGTGCCGAAGGGATGGCGCGCTTCATCGGCAACGATGAAGCCGAGATCCGCAAGACGCTGCCTTGTCCGCGCGAGATCGCCCACCGGCAGCACGAGATGATCGAGCGGGCGGGCGGTTCGCTTGGTTTGGCTCATGGCGGTTTCCCTGATGACCGATTTGCCGCTGTTTGCAACTTTTGCCCGCCGATTGCAAGCGGGCTCCGGCCGATGGGCGTCGCCGGCCGTCGTCGTGGCAGGGAGCCCGCCCCGCCCCGCCGTCGACGGCAGCTCTAAACGAGCCGCGACTGTTCGAGTGCTGCCTCGATGAAACTCGCAAAGAGCGGGTGGGGATCGAGCGGGCGCGACTTCAGTTCCGGATGGTACTGGACGCCGATGAACCAGGGATGGTCGGGATACTCGACCGTCTCCGGCAGAACGCCGTCCGGCGACATGCCCGAAAAGACGAGGCCGCAGGATTCCAGCCGGTCCTTGTAATCGACATTCACTTCGTAGCGGTGGCGGTGACGCTCGGAAATATCCGGCGAGCCATAGATACCGGCGATCTTGGTTTCAGGCTTCAGGGCCGCTCGATAGGCGCCGAGGCGCATCGTGCCGCCGAGATCGCCCGCGGCGGAACGCTTCTCGAGTTCATTGCCCTTCACCCACTCGGTCATCAGGCCGACGACCGGTTCCTTGGTCGGGCCGAATTCCGTAGAAGATGCCTTTTCGATACCGGCGAGGTTGCGCGCCGCTTCGACGACCGCCATCTGCATGCCGAAGCAGATGCCGAAATAGGGCACCTTGCGCTCGCGGGCGAAACGCGCCGCATTGATCTTGCCCTCCGAACCGCGTTCGCCGAACCCGCCGGGAACGAGAATGCCGTGGACTTTTTCCAGATAGGGTGCCGGGTCCTCCTTTTCGAAGACCTCCGACTCGATCCACTCGAGCTTGACCTTGACCCGGTTGGCGATGCCGCCATGGTAAAGCGCCTCGATCAGCGATTTATAGGCGTCCTTGAGACCGGTATACTTGCCGACGATTGCAATCGTGACCTCGCCTTCCGGCGTGCGGATACGATGTGCAACATCTTCCCACGCCTCCATGCGCGGCTTCGGCGCCGGCTCGATGCCGAAAGCGGCAAGCACCTCGTTGTCGAGCCCTTCCTTGTGATAGGCGATCGGCACGTCGTAGATAGAAGCGACGTCGAGCGCCTGGATGACGGCGGACTGGCGGACATTGCAGAAGAGCGACAGCTTGCGGCGCTCCGCTTCCGGGATTTCTCGGTCGGCCCGCACGAGCAGGATATCCGGGTGAATACCGAGCGCCTGCAGTTCCTTGACCGAATGCTGGGTCGGCTTGGTCTTCAGTTCGCCCGCCGCCGGGATATAAGGCATCAGCGTCAGGTGCACATAAACGGCGGTGCCGCGCGGCAGGTCGTTACCGAGCTGGCGGATCGCTTCCATGAACGGCATCGCCTCGATGTCGCCGACGGTGCCGCCGATCTCGCAAATGACGAAGTCGTAATCCTCATTGCCTTCGGTGACGAAGTTCTTGATTTCGTTCGTGACGTGCGGAATCACCTGGACCGTCGCGCCCAGATAGTCGCCGCGCCGCTCCTTGTCGATGATGTTCTTATAGATCCGGCCCGTGGTGATGTTGTCGGTCTTCGTCGCCGAGCGGCCCGTGAAGCGCTCGTAATGCCCGAGATCCAGGTCCGTTTCCGCCCCGTCGTCGGTGACGAACACCTCCCCGTGCTGGGTCGGGCTCATAGTACCCGGATCGACGTTCAGATAGGGATCGAGTTTGCGCAGCCTCACGCGGTAGCCACGCGCCTGCAGCAATGCTCCGAGAGCAGCCGCAGCGATGCCTTTTCCGAGGGAGGAGACCACGCCGCCAGTGATGAATACATATCGCGCCATGGGAGTCACCGGATACCTTTTCACAAACGATTCCGCCACCGAAAAATTCCTTTTTTAGAATTTTCCGTGCGGAATGGCAGATTTCACACAAAATAAAACCGGCGGATGAAGCCATCCGCCGGGAGATCTTTTCGTTTGCAGCGTTACTGGCCGCTCGGGACTTGCGATCCCGTATTGCCGTTGGTGCCGCTGGCCGGGGCTGCCGGCGCGGCACCTGCCGGTGCCTGGGGCGCCGGAGCACCACCTGCCGGAGCGGCGTTGTTGGCCCCGTTTGCGGGACCCGGAGCCTCGGTATTTCCGCCGGCCGGCGCCGGCTGACCGCCACCGAGCGAGTCCAAGACGCCGCCGCTCGAACTCGTCCCCGGAATCCGGTCGAGAATATCGGTGGCCTGCGGCTCGTAGCGGGACAGAATGCCCATCGCGAGCGCCAGGGCGAAGAAAAGGAACGCCAGAACCGCCGTCGTTCGGGTGAGCGCGTTGGCCGTGCCGCGCGCGGACATGAACCCCGAGCCGCCGCCGATCCCGAGACCGCCGCCTTCGGAACGCTGAATCAGAACGACGCCGATCAGGGCGACGACCACCATGAGATAGATGACGAGTAGTATGGTCTGCATCAGCTTCCAGTCCTGCCCTCTGCGGGGCATACGAATCGAACGACGCCGGCCTCATCGTGGAGCCGCGTCAAATTTGGCGCCTCTTTATACCAAGCCGCCAGCTATTCCAAGTCCCGCGGCAATCAGGCGGTCAATTCTTCATAGGCCCTGTAGATGGCGAGGAAATCATCCGCTTTCAAGCTCGCGCCGCCGATCAGGGCGCCGTCGACATTGGTGACCCCCATGAGTTCCCTGGCATTCGAGGGTTTGACGGACCCTCCATAGAGAATCCGCATCTTGCTGCCTTCCGCGCCGAAGCGCGCCACGAGTTCGCGGCGCATGAAGGCATGGGCCTCCTCGACGTCGGATGCAGTGGGCGTGAGACCGGTGCCGATCGCCCAGACGGGCTCATATGCGATTACCGTGTTTTCGGCCGTCGCCTGATCCGGGAGGCTTCCGGCGAGCTGGCGCTTCAGAATATCGAGCGTCCGGCCCTCCTTGCGCTCCCCTTCCGTCTCGCCGATGCATACGATGGCGACCAGACCGGCGCCGTGCGCGGCTTCGGTCTTGGCGCAAACCAGGGCGTCTCCCTCCCCATGATCGCTGCGCCGCTCTGAATGGCCGACGATCACGTGGGTCCCGAAGCAATCCGCGATCATTTCGGCAGAGACTTCGCCGGTATGGGCTCCCGACGGTTTCTGATGGCAGTCCTGCGCGCCGATCAACAACGGGCTGTCGTCGCAAAGCGCCGTCGCGACGTAGAGCAAGGTTGCCGGCGGGCAGATAAGGGCGTCCACCCTCGCGGAAAGACCGCCTTTCACGCCCTCGGCGATTGCCTTGATCTGGTCCAGGGACGCACGCGTTCCATTCATCTTCCAATTGCCGGCGACGAGCGGGCGGATATCGGGCGTCATGAGAACTCCTCCAGATCAGGTCACTTCGTCTTGGCAAGCGGCGTAGCAAATCGCTCGCGTAAAAAAAAGCACCTGATCGGATTATTCCGGCCTCGGCGGCGCAGCGCTAGGCGTGCAGCGACGAAATCGTCGGATGGAAGCGAATAAAACCGCAGCTGCCGGCGTCTTATCCGGAGAACGTCAACCGAGAAGTTGATGAATGCGCCGGGGCGCCGGAGTCTGCCATGCTGCGCAACAGCAAGGATCGGTTTGGAACCGTGACGATCGTCCTTCACTGGACGATTGCGGTTCTGATCCTTGGCCTCCTCCTCACGGGGTTGGTCATGCGGCGCACCGAGATCGACCCGGCTTTGCAGTTTTCCCTCTATCAATGGCACAAATCCTTCGGTTTCATTGCTTTGGGGCTGGCTGCACTTCAGGCCCTCCGGTGGCTCGTGGAGCGGAGTCCGGCGCCCCCGCCGACCCTCGGTCCGATGGAGCAGATGGCGTCCCGGGCAGCGCATCTGTCGCTCATCGCGCTCGCACTTCTCGTGCCGCTTGCCGGCTGGGCAGTCGCATCCGCCTCCACGCTGGCAATCCCGAGCTTCTTTTTCAACCTGATCGTAATTCCGCATCTGCCGCTTCCGAGATCGGAGACTTCGGAGGCATTTTTCGCCCTGGCCCACGCCACGCTTGCCTATGCGACCCTTGCCCTCGTCGCTGTTCACGCGGCGGCGGCCATCTACCACCATTTCCTAGGGCGCGACGAAGTGCTGGTCCGTATGCTTCGCTCCGGTTCCGCGCCACGCCCTGACAGCACGATCAGCGCACCCGAAAAGGACGACACCCTTGTCGAGAGGAAACGAAGATGACTTCCTTACGCAGGCCCATGGGAGCGGCATTGCCGCGCGCGCTCGTCGCGCTCTTCGCTCTTGCGGGAACGCCGGCCCTCGGCGCGAAAGCACCGGCGCTCGTGGATGCTGCCGGAACCTACCGCATCGCCAGTTCTTCCACTGTCCGGTTCAGCGTCGGACAAGTGGGTGGCAGCGGCGGCATCGCCGGCAGTTTCACCAAATTCTCGGGAACGTTCCGGATCGATGGCGACGATATCGGCGAATCCTCCGTGGAATTCACGCTCTATCCTGAGAGCGTGAATTCCACCGAGGGTCGCATCGAAGACTTCCTGCGCTCCAGCGCCGTGTTCGATGCGGTCAATTACAGGACCGTGACCTTCCGCTCCACCGCCGTCAGTCAGACGGGCCCGGATACCGCAACGATCGAAGGCACCCTCACCGTCCGGGGCAAGAGCCGCAAGGAGCGCTTTGCCGTGGCGCTCACCGATTGGAACAGGCGCTCGATTTCCTTCACCATCCGCGGAAGCGTTCGCCGCTCGCCCTACGGCATGACGGTCGGGACGCCGATTTACTCCAACGTCGTGGAATTCAACATGAACATTAGGGGGCAGAAACGGTAGATCGCGCGCAGCTTTCCGGGATGCGGGCGCAAGATCAGGTCGTTCCGGTGGCGAGTGCGGTGCGTCGCCAGAAGTCCGAGACGATCGCCGGATCGCGCAGCGCCTCCAGTCTTTTCCAAGAGGGGAAGGACGCTTCGAAGACGGCTCGGCTCATGCGGAAATCCTGGCACGGATTCACGGCGCCACCGGCCGAAATGACGATCTCATCGAGAGTGTCGAGCAGCTTGACGGTCGCTCTTCCCTGGTTCGCGAAATCCAGAATCAGGGTGAAGCCCGGCCGCGCAAATGAAAGAAGCCCACGGGAGGCGATGTCTCCGAAACGCTGCAGCGTTGTGCGCACGGAAGCATGACCGGCCCGCCGTGCTGCTTCCAACAATCGCGCCGTGGTCTCCGGCGCCGTCGCGGCGGGATAAACGCTGTGATGCTGGCAAAAGCCACGCCGGCCGTAGAGCCGGCCCCACCCGCCAACCGCATCGAGGCGATGGAAATAGGACGGCCAGTCCTCGGTCGAAACGGTCTCGCCAGTGCCCGCTTTGCGGAAGCGGTATTCGTTCAAGGCTCTGAGCGTCAGCCTGTTGAATAGGCTGAAGGGTGGTGAAACGGGAACGGCGAGCTTCGGCCTTTTCAAAACGTCAGGAAGCTCACAAGCGCCGTCGGCGTGATCAGCCGCGAAAAGCACGCCCCTGCCCGCGCGCCGGCCCGTCGCCAGCTGATCGAGCCAGGCTACGCAATATTCGTGCTCTTCCGCGGCCCGCTCCGCCAGAGCGAAATATTGCTCGAGGCTGTCGAAGCGAAGCACATGCCGCTGGACATGCGGCGAAGGCACTTTCATCAACCGGAGCTCGACATCGAGGATCAACCCGGTCAATCCCAATCCGCCGATCGTGGCGGCGAAGAGTTCTGCGTTCTCCTCCGGCGTACAGACCAGCCGCTCACCGCTCGACCGGAGCAAGGTCAGGCGCCGGACGTGATTGCCGAAGGAGCCGCGCGCATGATGATTGCCACCGTGTATGTCGTTGGCCACGGCGCCGCCGACGGTGACGAGGCCGGTTGCGGGCGTCACGGGGAGAAAGAAGCGATGCGGGGCTGCGCGGGCGAGAAGCTCGGCAAGACTGACGCCGGCCTCGCAGCGGATGGCGCCGCTCCCCGAATCGAAAGTCAGGGTCCGGTTGAGCTTTCTGCTATCGATAGGCGTCCCGCCTTCGTTGCGGCAAACGTCGCCAAGGCTCAACCCATTGCCGACGGGAAGAAAGGCCATGGGTGCGACGGAGCCTGTCGCGTCCTCGTAATCATCGGGGGAAATGGACGGCCGAGGCCGCCTTCCAGAACGCGCCGCGCTTTCGAAGTCGTCCATTCTCATTGCCGCCTCAACTCCTCCATCGACCGCGCCGTCAGCGGTCAAGGAACCAATTCAGTGCCTCTCGCCAATCCGTCATTCTGATCGGAGTTCCATGCGAACCTGTTTCGAACAGAACGAAACGGGTGGGATAGTCCTTCGATCTGAGGCTGCGGTAAAAGGCAATCTGTGACTTGGCCGGATAGACGCTGTCGCGGCTCCCATGGCTGAAGAACATCGGCAGCCGCGCGCGGTAGGCGGCGCTCTTGTTGAAGCCGGGATCGGCGGGACCGCCCATGACCATCATCCCGTCGAGGTTCAAGACGGCGGCCTCTTCGCGCGCGATCCCCCAACAGATGAAGCTTCCCATGGAGGCACAGGAAAGCACCACCGGCCGCCCGCCGGAGCGCTCGGCGGCGAAACGGATCAGTGCCGAAATATCCGCGACGCCCGCAGCGTCGAACGATCGGATGCTCGGCGCGTAGTAGGTGCCGCCATTGGCGACGGCAAGATTTTTGAGCCGATTGAAATTTCCGCCGAAGGAGAAGTCGTTGGCGCCAAGGCGACGGTCGCCGCCGCGTCCATGAATGAAAAGCACGGTGAAGGCAGCGCCGCGATCGGGGCCGACGCGGGCGACGTCCAGCCTGCGCCCGCCGAGATCGAGCGTCTCGTTCACCTGAACGCTCCTGACGCCGAGCGACAAATAGGCGCGCTTTACCCGCCGCTCGGCTATCTGGTCGCGTTGGTTGATATCGCGTAGCTCCTGATAGTCGACAACGCGAAAATCACCGCCGTCCGCCTCCTGAAGCAGTCTGGCATGACCGAACAGTGCATCCTTGTAGGGTTTGAGAGGCTCGGCTCTCGCCGAAGCGACCATACCCGCCAGGACAAACGCTCCGATCAGACCCCGGATTGCGAAATGAATTGTGGACATAATCACCCGATCGGCTCCCTCGTTCGGCGCATGCCTTGCCACCGGCACCTCTGCCAAGCAACACTGACGTGGAAAATCCGGCTCATCAAAGGGTATTTCTACCTCGCGGGCATCTTAATTCACCTTTTGTTCGCTCTTGGAGCGAGACTCTGGCAAAATTCCGGTGATTCGCATGACAAAGGATGGCGGCCGCGCCGCGGTCTTGCTATGGCCTAGCCGATATTTGGACAGGAACGATCTGAACGCTTCATGGACGACAGCAGCGACCTATTTTCCGCCATGCCCCAACAGCCGAAGCCGGCGGATGCCGCGCCACGCAAACCCGCGGCCGCAGCCGCCGGTAACGAGGCGCCGCGCCCTGCCCCGAGGACAAGCGACGGCAGCGACTACGACGCCTCGGCGATCGAGGTGCTGGAAGGACTGGAGCCGGTACGGCGGCGTCCGGGCATGTATATCGGCGGAACGGACGAAAAGGCCCTGCATCACCTGTTTGCCGAGGTCATCGACAACTCGATGGACGAGGCGGTCGCGGGACATGCGAACTTCATCGACGTGAACCTGGATGCGGACGGTTTCCTGACGGTCACCGATAACGGCCGCGGCATACCGGTCGAAAACCACCCCAAATTTCCCGGCAAGTCCACGCTCGAAGTAGTGATGACGGTGCTGCATGCCGGCGGCAAGTTCGACGGTAAGGCCTACGAGACCTCCGGTGGACTGCACGGTGTCGGTGTTTCGGTCGTCAACGCATTGTCCGATGACCTCGAAGTCGAGGTCGCACGCAATCGGCGTCTTTATCGCCAACGCTTCTCCCGAGGCGTCGCGCAAGGAGGTCTCGAAGACCTCGGCGACGTGCACAATCGCCGCGGCACCAGGGTCCGCTTCCACCCGGATCCGCAGATCTTCGGTCCGCATGCCCGCTTCGAGCCGGCTCGGCTTTTCCGTATGGCCCGGTCGAAGGCCTATCTCTTCGGCGGCGTCGAAATCCGCTGGTCCTGCGACCCGTCGCTCCTGCCGGAGGGTTCAGAGATTCCGGACAGGGCCGTTTTCCACTTCCCCGGCGGCCTCAAGGATTATCTCGCCGCTACGCTCGGAAAGGAATTCACGGTTACGCGCGAGATTTTCGCGGGCAAGTCGGAAAAATCCAACGGCCACGGCTCGCTCGAATGGGCCGTCACCTGGTATGGCGGCGACCAGCAGATCCATTCCTACTGCAATACGATCCCGACGCCCGAAGGAGGGACGCACGAAGCGGGTCTTCGCATCGCGCTGACGAAGGGGCTCAAGAACTATGCCGAGCTCACGCAGAACAAGCGCGCTGCGATCGTCACCACCGACGACGTGATGATTTCCGCGGCGGGCATGCTCTCCGTCTTCATTCGCGAACCGGAATTCGTCGGTCAGACGAAAGACAGGCTTGCGACGGTGGAAGCGCAGCGCATAGTCGAAAACGCGCTTCGCGACCCCTTCGACCACTATCTCGCTGACAACCCGGCGGAAGCGGCAAAACTTCTCGACTGGGTGGTGGAGCGAGCCGAGGAGCGCGTTCGCCGGCGCAAGGAAAAAGAAGTCAGCCGCAAGACGGCCGTGCGCAAGCTGCGTCTGCCGGGCAAGCTCGCCGATTGTGCGCAGAACACGGCGGAGGGCGCCGAACTCTTCATCGTCGAAGGCGACTCGGCCGGCGGCTCGGCCAAACAGGCTCGCAACCGCGCCAACCAGGCGATCCTGCCGCTGCGCGGCAAGATCCTCAACGTCGCCAGTGCCGGCCGCGAGAAGCTCGGTGCGAACCAGCAGATCGGCGATCTCATCCAGGCCCTCGGCTGCGGGACCCGTTCGAAATATCGCGAAGAGGACCTGCGCTACGAGCGCATCGTCATCATGACAGACGCCGATGTCGACGGCGCGCATATCGCTTCGCTCCTGATCACCTTCTTCTACCAGGAAATGCCGGAGCTCATCCGCGGCGGCCATCTCTTTCTCGCCGTGCCGCCGCTCTACCGGCTGAGCCAGGGCTCGAAGACGCTCTATGCCCGCGACGACGCGCATCGCGAAGAGCTGATGCAGACGGAGTTCAGCGGCCGCGGCAAGGTCGAAATCGGACGATTCAAAGGTCTCGGCGAGATGCTGCCCGCGCAGCTCAAGGAAACCACCATGGATCCGGCCAAGCGGACGCTCCTCAAGGTCGAAATCGATGATGTGGATTTCGAGGGCACCCGTGATGCGGTCGACAGCCTGATGGGAACGAAAGCCGAGGCCCGCTTCCGTTTCATCCAGGAGCGTGCCGTCTTCGCGGAAAATCTCGATATTTGAGACCCTATGACGGCCGCTCTCCCCGCACGCGCGAGGGAACCTGATATCGCGCCGGAACTCCCTTCGCCCCGCTTGCCGGAAGAAGGCCCGCGGCAGGGCGGATGAGGGGCAACCTGCCGAATCAACTTCGAACCGTCTGCGCCACCCGCTTCTCCATGAACAGACTGAGCGGGTCCGGTTGATAGCTGCCGAACGGCGCCCTCTCGACATATCCGGATGCCTTGTACAAACCGATCGCCTCCGGCTGGTAGATGCCGGTCTCGAGGCGGATCGCCGTGAGGCCAAGCTTTTCCGCCTTCCCCTCCAGCGCGGAGAGAAGCAGCCTGCCGGCTTTCAATCCCCTCGCCTCCGGGTCCACGAACATCCGCTTGATTTCCGCCGTGCCGTCGCCAGCTTCGACGAGGGCGCAGCAGCCGACGATGTGGTCGTCACGCCGGGCAACGAAAAAAGATACGGTCGACAGTTCCAGTTGAGAGAGATCGACCAGGTGGTTGCTTTCGGCGGGATAGAGCGATGACGCATAGGCATCGGACATTTCAAGCAGGCGGAGAACGGCCAGCTGGCGCGGCGGCTCCTCTGCAATTGTTACGGTCGGCATTCAATCTCTCCGTGCGTTACGTCCGCAAACTAAAGCCGAATATTTCCCGGACCAATACGTCAAAATGCGCAGTGCATCGAACGTGCCGCAATCAAGCGCCTTAACCAGGAGAAACAATTTGTTTGGCGCGTCGCGGCATTTGGCCTTCATCGAACCGAATCGGGCGGCCATAAAGAACCCAGCGACATTTGAACGGACGACTCGACCATGAAAGCCGCCTTGATCGTCATGACCATTCTCGGCTGCGACGACGACGTCAGCCAATGCCATTACATCGCCACCGTGAACGGCGACTGGCCGTCGATTGCGCAGTGCGATACGGAATCGCAGAGAGAACTGCCGCGGTTTTCCGAGAGGAACTACCCGGTCGTGGTGGCCGTCTGCGAAAGCTCAGGCCCGGCCGTGACCGCAGCAACGGAGCCGGTGCCGGAAGTGAATGCCACGCTTCCCATGCAGCCGGATATGCCGCAAAACATAACGCCGACGCAGGGCGAAGAGCCAACCTTGCCGCGCCGCGCTCTGGCGTTGATATCAGGCGCAGTTCCTGACCGGGAAAAACTGAAGGCGATCGTTACCGCGCCGGTCCACTATGTGGAGAACGGCTATTCCTGGGTCGCGCGCCGGTTCGGCAACTGAGCCGGTCCAGGCCATCAGGCGGCCTGGCGGGAGAACCGCGATGCATAGTTGCGCGCCCTCTGCCGCTGCTCGGCGAAAGCCAGCCGCTCTGCAAGTTCGGCAACGGCGTGCAATGCATCGAGGCTGCAATCGCGAAGGCGATCGGAAAGTCTCGCTGCGACTGAGGGGGAAACCCCGTCACGGTCCGGATCTGCCTCGCTTTGACAGAACAACACGGCCTCCGAAAAGACGCCGCTCACGTCACGGCCCAATCCCGCACTTTCAAGAAGGGCCCTGACTGAATGGAACCGCCCGCCCGAAAGGATCGCCCGAACGCGCTTTTCCGGGACTCCTGACAGGTCGACGATTGCCGCAGAAAAGAGCTCCGTCCGGCCGCTGCAGAGCGCCGTCAGCAGCAAGGCCGGCGTCAACCGGCCGGCGTTGCGGAGACGGGCAACCAGCCGCTGCAGTTCCTCCTTCGACGCATCCGAAGAAAGCGCCAGCGCCGCCGCGTCGCAAGATTCCTGCGCTACACGCCGCGCCCGTTCCTGGCCGATAGCGGATCGCACCAAGCCCGAAGCCGCAAGCGCAGTGGCTACTTTCTCCGCAAGGCTTTGGCGAACGTCACTCGGCAGGTCATCGCGTTCGAGCAACAGGCCACGAGTGACCACGCAATCCCCGAGACGGTCCGCAATTCTCCGCAGCGACCCGGGCGAAAGCCCGGCACCTGGATTTTCCAGCAGAATAAGCACCTCTTCCTCGCCGCCGATTTCAGCGATTGCCGCCGCAAGCGCGCGCGAGACCGTGGCGCGGGACGCGATCAGCGCCCGCATCTCCGCGTCGCCGTTCGCCGACATGTAGACAAGATCGTCGTCATTCAGAACAGGGGAACGCGAAATGGCGATGTAGGCGATTTCCGGCTGGTCCTGCGCAAGCGCCTTGATGATCGCGCGCGGTGCGGTTGGGCAATCGGCCAGCGCCTCGACCAGAGAAAGGCGTACTTTGGGGGAAGGGTCGTCGAGGAGAAAGGTCATCGCCATCTCGACTGCCTGTGGATCGACGCCGTTCGTCCCGGCCTTGGCATAGGCGCGGCCAAGCGCACTGGCAGCGCTGGCGCGATCCCCGGCTTTTGCCGTCTCCACCCAGCAAAGAAATGCTTGTATGATCACCTATGCCCCACTCGTCACCGAACAGCCCCGTTGTTCCGAGACTATCGGTCAAAGGTTTAAGATTGGTTCACCATGCCTGTTAACGACTCACAAACCACCCTGCCTCTCCTCTATCTGAAGGCTGGCCAACCCTTGCCTTCGTCGGAAATCCTGGGCTCCGTTGAAGCGGTCGTAGCGGAGATGGACGGCAGCACAACGCATCTGACGCGTTCGGATCTGCCTCGAACCGATACGCGCTGCCTGTTGCTCGCCCGAGTAGGAATGGAGAGCGAGCCCGGTGAAGACGACCTTGTAACCTTGATCGGCAACGGCTTCGACGGTGTCGTCCGGGCCGGATGCCGCGGGCCGGCAGACGTTGAGAAGCTCGACGTATTGCTCAAGGTCGCGGAGGCGGCGACAGGAAAGCCTCATGGACGTACGGTGATTCTTGCCGAATACGCGACGACGCCGGAAAGCGTCTTGTCGCCGCATTCTCTGGCAGGTGTTTCGCCGCGCCTTTCGGCATTGGTGTTCGATGCAACGGTCCTCGCCGAAGCTTGCGGCTGCAGGCCCGTGACCGCAACGGGCGATGTGCCCGCCGTCGTTCGAGCCGGTCGTGCTGCTGCGGTTTTAAGGGCTCGAGAGGCCGGCCTTGCGGCTTACGATATGCTGGCCGCCGACGCCGACGAGGCCGCTTTGCGCCGACTTTGGCAAAACAGCGTGGACAACGGCTTCTCGAGCATAGCCCTCCAGTCGCCGCAGCAGATCGAACTTCTTTAGGGTCAGCGAACCGGACGCATCATTTCGAAGACGTCGCCGCCGTCGCAATAGTCCATATAGCCAAGACGGGCGAGCGGCTTGACGGCCGCCATATCAAATCGCCCGTCACGAATGGCCTCCTCCCGGATATGAATGCCGACGACCGCGCCGATGACGACATAGCTGTCGGACACGAGGCCATCGACGCCTTTGGGGCGGAAGATGTCTGTCATCCGGCATTCGAGTGCGGCGAATGCCTCGCCCACATAGGGTGCCTTGACGAGCGTTCCGTCGACCGGCGTCAGTCCTGCGATCTCGAACTCGCTTTCACCGTGCGGGGCAGCAACCGAGGTGAGATTGACCGCCTCACTCAGGTTTCGGCTCGCGAAGCTCGCGGTGAATTCCCCTGTCGCCTCGATGTTTCGAACCGAGTCCTTGTAGCCGCTCGAGGCGAACATCACCAGCTTCGGCCGGTCGCTGATGGCGTTGAAGAAGGAATAGGGAGCAAGGTTCAGCGCCCCGTCTGCCCTGCGCGTGCCGATCCAGCCGATAGGTCTCGGCGACACGATCGCCTTGAAGGGATCGTGCGGCAGGCCGTGCCCGTTACCGGCCGTATCATAGAACATCAATCATCCCCCTTTCCGACCCAGGTGACGATTTCCTCGAGTTCGGGCCGGGGCCGCTCCGTCGGCGGTACCATGGCCGTACCGATGTGAATGAAGCCTGCGATCCTCTCCCCCGGTGCCACGCCGAGAAGCGGGTAGGCCCGCTCATCGAAGGCATACCATTCCGTCAGCCAGTTCGAAGCAAAGCCAAGGGCATTCGCGGCCATCAGCAGATTGAGGCAAACGGCTCCGGCCGACATCTGCTGCTCCCATTCGGGGATCTTGAAATGCGGCGCCGCCTTGCTGACCACGGCGACGACGACGGGTGCGCGCGTAAGCCGGGTCTCCTCGACCTTGATCATCTCGTCCGGCATGTCCGGCTTGGCGGCAAGGGCCATTTTCTTCAGTTCGGCGCTGATGCGCGCCCTTTCCTCGCCCCGATAGACGATGAAGCGCCACGGAGCCAGTTTGCCGTGATCGGGGACGCGTGACGCCAGCTTCAGCATCTCCTCGACCTCTGCCCTGCCCGGTCCCGGCTCGCCCATCTGGAAGGCTGGAATGGATCTGCGGCATGCAAGATAATCGACAAGCTTTATTTCGGTTTTCATGTTGAGCGAATTCCACTAATTTGCGGCCGGACCGACGGCCACGAAAATGCCATACCGGCGTCCCAAGTGGAGTCGCACAGTCAAGAAGTCAACTGCTCTCATGCATCTCCGCCCGCGTATTTTCCTGAAGACCGTTCTGGCGATCTCTCTCGCCGGGGTGGGTGCGGGGCGCGCGCTTGCCGAGGACCCGACTGACGCCTTCAAGAGCTTCCCATCCGTCTCCGGCACGCACAAGATGCCGAAGCTCACCGGTTTCAGTCCGCTCATCACAGATCCGATACAGGGCGGCGAACTGAAGGACGTAAAACTCGAGGCGCTTCTGACGGATCAGGGAGAGCCGGTTCAGTCGGGTCTCACCTGGCGCGTTTTCAGCCCCATTCCCGGCAGCGACGGCAAGCTGCCGCTGCTCGCCACATCCGAAGGCGGTTCAACCGCCTTCAATCTCGTGCCCGGCGAATATTTCGTCAATGTCGCCTTTGGCAGGGCTGGGGCGACCCGCAAGATCCGTGTGCCGGAAGATGGCCCGGCTGACAAGCAGGTCCTCGTCCTCGATGCCGGGGGAGTCATGCTGAACGCCGTCTCCGGCAGCGACGTTCGTATCCCGCCGAACGAACTCAGTTTTTCGATCTTCTCCTCCGACGTGAAGGAGGATGGCGAACGCGGCCTTGTGGTCGCCGACGTGAAGCCCGGTACCCTGGTCCGTCTCAATGCCGGCACCTATCACGTCGTGTCGAATTACGGCGCGGTGAATGCCGTCATCCGTGCCGATATCCAGATCGAAGCCGGCAAACTGACCGAAGCGACGATCCAGCACCGCGCCGCGAAGCTGACCCTGAAGCTCGTTTCGGAAGCCGGCGGCGAAGCCATTGCGGACACTGCCTGGTCAATCCTGACCTCCTCGGGCGACGTCGTCAGCGAGAGTGTCGGTGCCTTCCCGACGCTTGTCCTGGCCGAGGGCGGTTATACCGCGGTTGCCCGCAACAAGGACAAGATCTACCAGCGCGATTTTGCAGTGCAGGCTGGCGTCAACACGGATGTCGAAGTGCTGCTCGACGGCAGCGGCGAAGCCGATCACGCCGCCAACGCACAGGACTGACGGAAACTGCCGCACGCTTCTGATGCAGCCATTGCCTGAGAAGGCGATCGAGTGAACGCCTGCCAGGCCCTTCTCTCCGCACGCGGGAGAATGGACTGGCAGGCGTAGAGGCAAGCGCGTCAGGCGCGGGCGGTCCGCTCCGCCTTGCGCTTGAGGTCCGGCGCCGTGGCTTCGGCGGAGAGCGAAGCAACTGCCTCGTCGAGCGACATAGCCGTCTGCGCCTGGGAGCCCAGGCGACGGATGTTGACGGAACGTTCCTCTGCTTCCCGCTTGCCGCAGACGACGATCACCGGAACCTTTGTTACCGAGTGTTCGCGGACCTTGTAGTTGATCTTCTCGTTTCGGAAATCGGTCTCGACCGTCAGGCCGGCGTCCCGCAAGCGTTCGGCCACTTCGCGGCCATAATCATCCGCTTCCGAGGTGATCGTTGCGACCACCACCTGCAGAGGCGAGATCCACAGCGGCATATGGCCCGCAAAATTCTCGAGCAGGATGCCGAGGAAACGCTCCATCGACCCGCAAATGGCGCGATGGATCATGACCGGCTGACGCTTCTCGGATTCGCTGTCGATGTAGAAGGCGCCGAAGCGCTCCGGCAGATTGAAATCGACCTGCGTCGTTCCGCACTGCCATTCGCGGCCGATTGCGTCCTTCAGCGTATATTCGAATTTCGGACCGTAGAACGCACCCTCGCCCGGCAGGATGCCGGTCTTGATGCGGCCCTCGGACTGCGCCTCGATCGTCTTCAAGACCTCCGTCATCACCGCCTCGGCGCGGTCCCACAGTTCATCGGAGCCCACACGCTTTTCCGGCCGCGTCGACAGCTTCACGACGATCTCCTTGAAGCCGAAGTCCTCATAGACGGAGAGGATAAGATCGTTGATCTTCAGGCATTCGGCCGCCATCTGCTCATCGGTGCAGAAGATGTGCGCGTCGTCCTGGGTGAAGCCGCGCACGCGCATCAGGCCGTGCAGCGCACCTGATGACTCGTAGCGATGGACGGCACCGAATTCTGCCAGCCTTACAGGTAGTTCCCGGTAAGACTTCAAGCCATGCTTGAAGATCTGGATGTGCCCGGGGCAATTCATCGGCTTCAGCGCGAAGACGCGATCGTCATCCGTATCGTCCCCGGCGACAGTCACCTTGAACATGTTGTCACGATACCATCCCCAGTGGCCGGAGGTCTCCCAGAGAGACTTGTCGAGCACCTGCGGAGCGTTGACCTCCTGATAATCGCCTTCGAGGCGGCGGCGCATATAGGCGACGAGGCTCTGGAAGATGCGCCAGCCCTTTCCGTGCCAGAAGACCACGCCCGGTCCTTCCTCCTGGAAATGGAACAGGTCCATCTCGCGGCCGAGCCGGCGATGGTCGCGCTTTTCGGCCTCGGCCAGCACGTGCAGATACTGATCGAGCTCCTCCTGCGTGTGCCAGGCGGTGCCGTAGATGCGCGTCAGCATCGGATTGTTGCTGTCGCCACGCCAGTAGGCGCCGGCGACCTTCATCAATTTGAAGGCGGTGCCGATCTGGCCCGTCGAAGCCATATGTGGCCCCCGGCAGAGATCGAACCAGTCGCCCTGGTAATAAATCTTCAGGTCCTGGCCTTCGGGGATAGCGTCGACGAGTTCAACCTTGTAACTCTCGCCCTTGACGGCAAAGACCTCCTTGGCCTTGTCGCGCGACCAGACTTCCTTGGTGAAAGGCTTGTTGCGCGCGATGATCTCCCTCATCCTCTTCTCGATGACCGGCAGGTCGTCGGGCGTGAAGGGCTCGTTCTTTGCGAAGTCGTAATAGAAACCATTGTCGATGACCGGGCCAATGGTCACCTGCGTTCCCGGCCACAACTCCTGGACGGCTTCCGCCATGACATGGGCCGCGTCGTGGCGGATGAGCTCTAGCGCGCGCTTGTCCTCGCGCGTCACGATCTCAATCCTGCCTTCCGTCACGGGATCCGAGAGGTCACGCAGCTCGCCGTCGATGGCGATCGCGACGGACTTTTTGGCGAGCGACTTCGAGATCGATTCCGCAACATCGCGGCCGGTCGTGCCGGGGGCGAATTCTCGCACGGAGCCATCGGGGAATGTAAGGGAAACGGAATGCGACATCATGATCTCCTATCCAGTCCCGCCAACGAATGCGGGTGGTATGGTTTGCCGGATGCTGGCCGGTGAATTGACGCGGGCCTGATAAAGGTTTTTCACGTTGGAGTAAAGGCGCAGGCCGCTCAGCCGCCGGCCATTCTGCGCAGGCCTCTGACCGTATTCCAGTTGCGCAACGTCCCGATGCCCAGCCGTCTGGTCGTCAGCGCACCGAGCAATTTCGAGCCGCTCGCCCTGCCCGCAAAATCGATCCAGAGATCGCCGCCGACGATTGCCACGCGCTCGCCTCTGGAGCAATAGCCGACCAGTTTTCCCTGCACCTCGATTTCGAGAGGAGAGCGCATGACCCGCACATGCACGTTTGACGGGTCCTTTTCGCTTTCCGGAAGAAACGGGTTGCCATCCGCAAGCCTCACCCAATCCTCGGCGAAACGGAGGATGATGTCGACGTGACGACCGAAGGCCTTTTCAAAAGCCCTCTCGAGTTCGGTTTCGATCTCGACCAGCGGTTTGACGGGAGCTTCGAACAGGAGATTGCCCGTGGCAACAAGCGTGCGCGGCCTTTTGTAGCCGAGGCCTTCGGCCACCTCCTTCAAGTCGGACATCACAACGCGACGGCCCTCGCCAAGAACGATGCTGTGAAGCAAGGCAATGTAGGTCCGCATGCGCTTCAAGCCCGCCAGAAATCGACTGCACCTGCGGGTAGCCGCGCCAGGACACGGTCCAGCATTGCTTCGTCGACATTGCGTCGTAGCGCGGCGGCCACATCCGTGATCGCCGTGTCAGGGGAGACGTTATGATCGCCGCGGAAAGCCTGTACCTCCCGGGTCATAGCGCGGCGCTCGGCGAAAGGTGCCGCCGGTTCCTGCAGGTTCCATTCGGCAACGAAGATCGCGCGAAGGACCGGCGGCAGCACCTCGGCGAAAAGCAGGGCGTCTGTAACCTCCAGGCGGCACCGGAAAGCGTAAAACACCGCCTGCACCATCGTATAGGCCTGGTTGGTTGTTTGAAGGGCCGCAATGTCGCGCGCATTCAGCATGAAGCGGTCGAAATCCGCAGATGCCTGCCGGTACTCCATCGGAATGGTCACGGGCTCACGCGTCCTTTCTGCGCGGTTGCCAGTAGCGCCAGGGCGTAAACCAGTGCTGGCGAGCCGCGAGCGTTTCCGGCACCGGATCGAACCCATGCGTTCCGCCGGGTCCGCAACGGACCGCCCGGAACAACGTCAGCCATCCACCGGCCCAGAGGCCATATCGGGCGATTGCCTCGAAGCCGTATTCGGAACAGGTCGGCAGATGCCGGCAGGAATTGCCGATCAAACTCGACAGCGTGAGTTGATAGGCGCGAATCAGGGCCATGCCCACGAGCCGCCCTGGCGTCTTGCGGAACGGTCCGGACCAGTTCCGGCTCTGTGCGGTGCGCATTTCGCGACGGGTCACAGCATGATCGGATCGCGGACACATGGCTCAGACGGCGCTAGCGAGGCGCTTTGCCTCGATCTGGCAGATGGCATCGACGACGGCATCGAAAGTCAGCATCGTTGAGGCATGGCGTGCCTTATAGTCCTTGACCGGCATCAAGAAACGCATGTCCTCGAAACGGCCTGAGGGACCTTCCCCGTCGGCCTTCAGCATGGCAAGCATGTCCTCGCGGGCCTTGCGAATCTCGTCCGCACGGGCGCCGACGACATGCCGGGCCATAATGGAAGACGATGCTTGACCGAGCGCGCAAGCCTTGACGTCATGGGCGAAATCGGTGACGACGTCGCCATCCATCTTCAGCCATATCCTCACCTTAGAGCCGCAAAGCTTGGAGTGCGCCGCTGCTTCGGCGTCGGCCTCCGGCAACATTCCGATGCGCGGGACGTTGCCTGCGAATTCGAGGATCCTGCTGTTGTAAATGTCGTCGATCATTTAGGAATCCGGTTGATTTTTCGTGGTTTTGGCCATTCTGCGCATGATTTTCTCCAGGGGGCGGGAAAAAAGCACGGCGTGGCGCATTCGAGCTCTTTTATCCATATGGCCCCATACTATATGCTATGTCGTGTTGGGGTGACAGTTCCGCAAGGGGATCAAGTGTCGCCTGTTGTTTGGGAAACCGTGCCGGACGGTCCAGTGCACTGCTAAGCCAAGACCCGAAAGCCCCGGAACCCGCCAACGGAACCCAAGCCTGCAGGGTTAGGCGTATGGCCAATGGCGAGTTGTCCGAAAGATAAAACGTCAGCAATTTCGTATTGCTTAAAGGGGCCATATGGACGCCATAGTAAAGAATTTTCCTGTGCTCGACGATACAAGCGGTCGTCCGACGCAAAAGGAAGCCGAAGAAGCCGTTCGTGTATTGTTGCGCTGGGCGGGCGAAGATCCGGCACGAGAAGGCTTGAAGGACACGCCCGCGCGTGTCGCCAAGGCATATCGGGAAATTTTCGGCGGCTACGATCTCGCGGCGGAAGACGTGCTCGGCCGAACCTTCGAGGAAGTCTCCGGCTACGATGATATCGTGCTCGAAAAGGACATCCCGTTCTATTCGCATTGCGAGCACCATATGGTGCCGATTATCGGCAAGGCCCATATCGCCTACCTGCCGAACGGTCGCGTGCTCGGCCTTTCCAAAATCGCCCGTGTCGTCGATATTTACGCCCGCCGCCTGCAGACGCAGGAGGCAATGACGGCGCAGATCGCCAGGGCCATCGATGAGACCCTCGTGCCCCGGGGCGTGGCGGTGATGATCGAAGCCGAGCATTTGTGCATGGCCATGCGCGGCATCAAGAAGCAGGGCGCCACGACGATGACGACGACCTTCACTGGTGAGTTCAAGAGCGAACCGGCTGAACAGGTCCGTTTCATGACGATGCTTCGGGGTTTCAAATAAGCGCCGTCAACGCATGTTCCCCAGCTTGGAACGCACGCAGCCACACAGGTGCTACGGCGCCGTTGCACATCCGATCAAGAAGTGCGACGCGCCCTAGCGGAGCTTAGATGATGACCCTCACTTTCGCTTCCCCCCCGCAGAACAAGTCCGACCTGGAAACCGGTCCGGCCTTCACCCCGCGTTTCGACGAGAAGGGCCTTATCACGGCCGTCGTGACCGATGCAGGCGATGGCGCGTTGCTGATGGTCGCGCACATGAATGCGGAGGCTCTGGCCCTGACGCTCGAGACCGGAGTGGCGCATTACTACAGTCGCTCACGCCGCCGGCTATGGAAAAAGGGCGAGAGCTCGGGCAACGTGCAGGCCGTCCGTGAGATTCGAACCGATTGCGATCAGGATGCCATCTGGCTGAAGGTCTCGGTCGCCGGCCACGATGCCACCTGCCATACGGGACGCCGCTCCTGTTTTTACCGAACGGTCGGCGTCGACGAAGGGCAGGCAAAATTGGTGATCACCGACGACGAAAGACACTTCGATCTGAAGCAGGTCTACGCCGAAAGCTGAGCATCTGCGTTTTCCTGGTTCGCCCGCGTGATATATTCATCTTTTGGCAACCAAAAAGGCGCCTAATCATTAATCATGTAAGTGGTTCCCGCGGGAACGGCGGGAAGCCAAAATGTGTTGCAGGCTGTATCCAATGTTTATCGGACCGGCCGCATTCGCGACCGGTTCGGTGTTATATCTCGATCGCGGTGCCAGTCTTTCAACGGCCGTTCGCAAGGGCGGCACCGGCATGTTTCGGTGGCCGAATCGGGTCGGTTGGGGGATCATGCGTCAGCCGGACTTGGCAGAGCCTTTCTGCTGGGCGCATGTAGAAATTGAACTATTCGGCGGTGTCGGAGGTGCCGGATGCTGAACTGGACATTTACGCGTAACAGTCAGATTGCCGATCTTTCCGGCGCAAACGGCTCGTCGGTCACGACCACTCCTCCAGCACCACCGATTTCCCAGTCCGTAAAGCCTAAAATTGCTCTGGCACTCGGTGGCGGCGCTGCGCGGGGGTGGGCCCATATCGGCGTACTGAAGGCCCTCGACGAAGAGGGCATCGAAGTCGGAATGATTGCCGGCACCTCAATCGGTGCGCTCGTCGGCGGCTGCTATCTGGCGGGCAAGCTCGATGAATTGGAAATGTTCGCCCGCTCCCTTACCGTGCGCCGCATTGCCGGCTTGCTCGATTTCGCCATCGGCGGCGGTGGCCTGTTCGGTGGCCTGCGGCTTACCAAGCGCATGCAGGAGCATCTGCAGAACCTCAACATCGAGGATCTCGATCGGCCCTTCGTCGCCGTCGCCACTGAAGTTTACAGCGGCCATGAGGTGTGGATCGAGAAAGGCTCCCTCATCACGGCCATCAGGGCATCCTACGCATTGCCCGGGATTTTCGAACCCGTCAAAGCCAACGGCCGAACCCTAATCGACGGCGCTCTCGTCAATCCCGTTCCCGTTTCAGTCTGCCGCGCGCATGAGCAATTGCACGTCGTTGCCGTCAATCTGAACTATGACGTTTACGGGCGCTCCGCCGTGGTCAAGCACAACGCCGGTGTCGAATCGCCGGACGTGCCCGCGACGGAGGTTAACCGCTTTTCAGCACGGCTCGGCATGACCAGCGTCATGGTCCAAGCCTTCAACATCATTCAGGATCGTATTTCGCGCGCCCGGCTGGCAGGTGATCCGCCGGATCTGTCTCTCCACCCGAAGCTCAACGATATCGGACTTTCCGAATTCCATCGCGCAGGCGAAGCGATCGATCGAGGTTATCAGGAAGCCAAGGTCAAACTCTCCGAGATCAGGCGCATGCAGGAAACGCTGCTGCGTTGAGGGGGTCGAGGCCAACATTCCAAAAAGCGCTGGCCCCAAATTCGGCTCAACCGGAGATATAGGCCTTGATCTGTTCGGCCTCGTTCTCGATCGCCCGTATGTGATACTTGACCACGTCTCCGATCGAGATAATGCCTGCCAAGCGGCCCTCCCGCTCCACAGGAAGATGACGCGCACGAAGTTTGCTCATCATCTCCATCAGGGTGTCGACCGACATCTCCTCGCGGCAGCAATAGACGTTCTGCCACATGACGGACGAAACCGGCTTATCGAGACAGCTCGCGCCATATCTGGCAATCGAGGCAACGATATCGCGCTCCGTCATGATGCCGACGATCTGGTCCTCGGGATCGACGACGACAACGGCACCAATATGATTTTCATGCAGCAAAGTCGCGGCCTGTTGAACCGTCACCTGTTCCGTAACCGTGATGACGTCGTGACCTTTTTCGTTGAGAATCGCTTTCACTGACATGCGCACATCTCCCGTTGCGACTAAATCGGACCGACGGGACGAGGGTCCGGCCATGTCGGTCGCTGCACTTTCCCCGGTGGAAGGAAGACCGCGTGACAGTGCAGATGGCCGCAGGAAACCCTGTCCAGTCCGGCGCCAACGCAGCCTTCCGCGCTCCTCAGCACAAAGCTACGCCGGCACCCGGCCCTTTCCGCGGCCGCCTCTTATTCGGCGGCCGTTATGAATGGTGCTCCAGCGACCTCAGGAAATCAAGGCTTCTGCAGAGGGCCATTTAGACGGGAGAGGCTTTAGCCGCGCGGATCGAAGAAGGCGAACAGCAGGAAACCGAAAAGAAACCCGCCAATATGCGCCTCCCAGGCTACGCTTCCCGCACCTCCGATCGACAAGATGCCAAAACCCACCAGAAAGTTGGTCAGGAACCAGATGCCGGTGAAGACGAGCGCGGACCGGTTGGTGAGCGTCTCGGCAAACGAAAGCCGCCTATTGAGATGGGCAAACTGGCGGCTGATGCGACCGCTCGGAGAAAATACAAATCGCGCCGCCGCCCCCATCAGACCCGAAACGACTCCCGAAGCCCCGATCACCACGGCCATCTCTCCCCAGTGGAATATAACGTGCAATCCGACGGCGGCGGCTGCCGACAGGCACCAGAACACAGCCAGTCGGCCAATGCCTATCCGCCTCACCACCGGCGCGCCGAACGCGATCATCCAGAATATATTGAAGATCAGATGCTCCCAACTGCCGTGCAGAAAGGAATAGCTCACTGGCGTCCACAGCCAAACCAGTCCCTGCTCGCCGAGCGGAAGCGTGTAGCGCACCGGTAAGAAGGCGAAATTGAGAATCACCTCGCGGTCGAGTTCGGCCGGCAGAACATAGGTTCTCAAAAAGTGAACCAAGGCCAGAAACAAGAGGATAGCTGTCAGTCCCCGCGGGAGATTGAAGGCGGGTTCGCGGCCGCGGCTTGCAGCACCTTCGCCATCGGTATCCGGTGATGTTGCCGCCTGATCCTGTTGCATGGCTGCCCTCTTCGCTCCGGTCGCTGTGGGTGTTCTGAGGCGGCAGCGAACGCCCGCATGGTTCACGATGATTCTAGATCGGGACGACCTGACTCATGAGCGTGACCGATTCTGATTGCTTGGGCGGGCGCGGTCGGATAACGCGTACCGTTTCCTTCTTCCCGCTCTAGCGCGCCAAGGGATAAGCAAACAGAAAAAGGCCGTCCAGCGAAAACTGAACGGCGTCGCGCGCCGTTCCGCGACGCGTCAGTCGATGTGCTGAAGACAATCTTCATGAAGTGCTGACTTATGAATGGCAGCCGCCGCCCGCGAAGGCAATCGAAAGCAGCCATTAACCTTAATTCTGCCCTGGCACGGAATTCGCTCCATACCCTCCAGGATCACGCGAGAGATCGCCAGCCGTCCCGATTTGGCACGGCCGGACGGCAACAGGGACGAACGGAAACATGCGCAGCAGAACGACAGTGGAGCTGTTCCAATATTGGAACGACGTCCGGGGCAACCGCGATCTCCCGCGCCGTGATGAGATACAGCCGGGGGATATACGGTCCCTTCTGCCGAACGTCTTCATCCTGCAGACAGAGCCGGCCGGCGGCATTTATTTTCGCCTCGCGGGCACCAACATCTGCAGTCTGTTTGGCAATGAACTTCGCCATCGGCAATTCTCCTCCTTGTGGCGCGGCGATCAACAGGAAGACATTGGCCGGATCGCCCGGCAGGCCATCGAATCCTGCACTCCGATAGTCCTCGCCGCGTCCGGCGCCACCGCAGCCGGGGATTGGCTGGACCTGGAAATACTGATGACGCCCCTCGCCTCTCGCGACGGCAAGGGCGACCGTGTACTCGGCGCGCTGTCGCCGCTGTCCGGTCCGATGTGGCTGCACATGATGCCATTGCAGCACCTCATGCTGGAGCAAGTTCAGGAAAACTCCGAAGTGCCGGAAATGCTCACCCGAGCGGGTAACACAGTGATCCGCCTTGACACACACCGTTCTCCGATCCGTAGGGCGCAACACCTTCCGGTATTCGAGGGCGGAAGACGGAATTGAGCCGTCGCTGGTGCAGTGAATGGCCAACGTTCTATTAACCGCCACGTTCTATACTTTCGCCTACAAAAATATATCCATCGCAGAGTGGCCATGTTCTCCTCCCAGCATGCGCAAAGCAGCGCCCAGAAAGCATATCAGGAAAGCGCGTTTCAGCGCGTCGCGGTCAATCTTTCGGGGCGACTGATGCTTGCCAGCCATGAGGAATACGCCTGCACCGCCGTGGAGATGTCGCCGGGCGACGTTCTCTTCACCTCCCCCGCGCGCCCGCGCGGCGGGGAGCGCATCATCGCCTATGTCGATCATGTGGGCCGCCTCGAAGGCACGGTCTCACGCGTTTCGGACGATGCGTTCGTGATCCAGCTCAACGCCACGGAGCGCAAACGCGAAAAGCTTGCAGCACAGCTTACCTGGATCGCCAACAAGCACGAACTCGGCCTGCCGGAGGACCGGCGCCATGATCGGCTCGCGCCACGCAAGGTCTTGACGGAACTCTCTGTCGATAGCGGCGAGAGGTACAGCTGTCGGATCATCGACCTCTCGCTCTCCGGTGCGGCGGTCGACGTCGACATCCGGCCTGCCATCGGAGCGCCGGTCAAGCTCGGCAATATGAAGGGCAGGATCGTCCGGCATTTCCAGGAAGGCGTTGCCATCGAGTTTTCCGGGATACAGTCCCGCGAGGCACTGACCGAGTTCTTGTGAAACGCTCCACGGAAATTTGCTCGAATGCCGCGAGGGTTCCGGGTCAAGACCGTTACCACTGTCAGGAACATGCGTAACAGTTTGCGCAAGTCACCCTCGCGCTTCTGAGCCCGCGACGGGGCCGATAATCTTCTGCCCGCCGCCGATGTGCATTCTGGTAAACCGGACGTTACGCTTCCAGCCGCACAGTATTAATCCCCCTCGACGCGAGATCAGATCCTGAATTTACCGCATCTTCATGGAGGCGGGCGTCCTCGCGGTTGCAGCGGGCGTAAAATCTCCGTTTTCACCAAACATTTTCAGTGGCTTACCTGGCGCTAGTGCCCATCGACGGCGTGGGCCCACAACATTCGATAAAATTTGAGTCGAATTTTATTACATTTATCATCGAGTTTTATTCTTATCTTATTCAAGTTTGTTCTTGATTTTACTTCCGATCTTCGCCGCCGGTAAAAAACTCTGTGCCAATGTCGAACCAGAACGGGGAGACAAACATGCGCACAATCATCACCATGGCAATCGCCGCCGCAGCCATCGCCACCGGCCTTATGGCCGCGCCGGCCTTCGCGGTACCGGTGAACATGACGGTCAGCGGCGCGACCAACCCGCCAATTGGGCATTACGAATTCTGCAAGACCGCTCCTTCCGAATGCGCGGCCATCGGCGCCGATCACGGTCCGGCCGTGCTGACGCGCGAAGGCTGGAGAAAGATCCTCGAAGTCAATTACGAGGTGAACCAGGCCGTCGTTCCGATGACCGATATGGAACTTCACGGCGTCGAGGAAATCTGGTCCTATCCGGATGCCGTGGGCGACTGCGAGGATTACGTCCTCTTGAAACGCCGCAAGCTGATCGAAAGCGGCTTCTCGCCTGCCGATCTCCTGATCACCGTCGTCCTGCAGCCGAATGGCGATGGCCACGCGGTCCTGACGGTCCGGACCGACCGCGGGGATTTCATTCTCGACAACATGCGTAGCAAGGTTTTGCTGTGGTCGGATACGGAATATACCTACCTCAAACGGCAGTCCTCGGAGCATGCCGGCCGCTGGGTCAAGCTGCAAGACGGACGCGCTATCGCGGTTGGTAGTGTCAGCGCAAATTAACGCCCGCGCAGCGGCGGCCATGGTGCGCGTCTGATCTTCGGCCCGCATGATCGGGCGGCGAACACCGCCATGCTTCACACGATGTTAACCAAGTTGAGCGAGACTCGGGACGAAGTGAACTCCCCGGGGCGGATCATCGAGCAAACTGGCTCTGCCGAAGAGAGCGCGCCCCTCTTCAGGTATCAGATGACGGCGCTGTCATGAACCGCCCCTGCAATCCCGAGCCGGAACTCCTGCCGCTCCTGCCCTCCCGTTTCGCCTATAAAGCGGTTGCGGTGGTCGCGATCTTCGCCGCACTGAACGCTTTCACTCTCGGGGCGCTGGTTCGGCCGATACCTTGCTCAGGCCGGTCACACGTCAAGCCGCGAGATCTACGACATCTTCATCGGTCAGGACCATCTCCGCCTGCCGGCAAACGTCATTAGGCTCGAAAGCCAGCGCACCACCCGCATCGCCGAGCGCGTGGATCTTTATCTGACCTGGCCAGGTCTCGAGGGCTACAGCAAAGAAACCCGATCATTGTTCGACGATGTCAGCAGGCCGGAAAGCCTGATCTTTCTGCAGATCGCACAGAGTACCATGTCGCGCGACATGTCAGGGCGCTTCGACCCCGTCTATCGCCATATCCTGCAGGACACGCCGGTCGCAGCCTCCGGGGGTCTGACCAAATACGAAGCAAAACCAGATTCCAGCTATGCCGGCGAAGTCTTCTTCACGGCCGAAAGGGCCGGACGCCGTCCCTATGTGCTGCGCTGCGTCCTGCCCGAACTCCCTGCTGCTTCGACCAGTGCGGATTGTCAGCGCGACGTGCATCTGGGCAAGGATCTCACCGTTCTCTATCGTTTCTCCAGCAGGTTGCTGCCGCAATGGCATGCCATCGAAAATTCGATAGAATCCTACATCACCGCGCATCTGCTGCCGTGATTTTGACGAAGAGTCATGATGCAGCCAATGCGCCGGCTAGAGCGGGATGAGGGGGAGTATGCACGGGTTCAGGCCGAGGCTGCCGCAATCATCTTGATCTGATGGGCTGCAGGTGCCGATCCTGAACAAAACGACCCGTGCGAGAAAACCAATCATTCATCATAAACCGATTGGTAACGCTATCCCGATACTGTCTCGGGACAAGTCGTATCCGGAGACGGCGTCCGGACGACACCCCTGATTATGACAATGAAGAGCAATACAGTGTCTCAATCCGTTATTCCCAGTCTCGCGAAACGCCCGTATGGCGCCATTTCAGAAGTTGTCGGGCGGATTTTCCTCGCCGGCCTGATTGTCGTGCTGACCCTTTCAGCGCCCGCTCTCGCCAATTCGAAATATGCCGGCATCGTAGTTGACGCGAAGACCGGCAAGGTTCTCTACGGCGAAGACGCGGATCAATTGCGCTACCCCGCCTCGCTTACGAAGATGATGACGCTGTATCTGACATTCGAGGCGCTTGAAGCGGGTCGGATCAACAAGAGCACGCCCGTACCATTTTCAAAGAAAGCTTCGGCGGAGCCGCCGTCGAAGCTCGGGGTACGCGCCGGCCGGTCGATCACCGTCGAACAGGCTATTCTCTCTCTGGTGACGCGCTCGGCCAACGATTCGGCAACTGCCCTTGCTGAACTCCTCGGCGGCTCGGAACAGCGCTTCGCCCGGATGATGACCAACAAGGCCCGCGCGTTGGGAATGACGCGCACGACTTATCGCAACGCCCACGGCCTGCCCAATTCCGAACAGCGCACGACTGCACGCGACCAGGCCCGCCTCGGCATCGCATTGCGGCAGCACTTCCC
This sequence comes from Sinorhizobium medicae, assembly GCF_007827695.1. Lineage (GTDB taxonomy): Bacteria > Pseudomonadota > Alphaproteobacteria > Rhizobiales > Rhizobiaceae > Sinorhizobium > Sinorhizobium medicae. The sequence goes on from NZ_VITA01000008.1 coordinate 225,595, forward strand.
GCAGTATTACGATTATTTCTCGACGCGAAGCTTCCGTTTCGGCAAGCAGACGATCGGCAATCATAACCGGCTCCTTGGTAATGTCCGGGGAGTGGACGGCATCAAGACCGGGTATACGCGCGCTTCCGGGTTCAATCTGGTGACCTCCGCCCAACTCGGCGGACGCAGCATCGTCGCGGTTGTCATGGGCGGCACCTCCGGCGGTTCGCGCGACGCCCAGATGCGCAAGCTGGTAGCCAAGTACATGCCCGCCGCATCGCGCCGCGGCGGCGGCAACCTTATCGCCCAGGCTCCCGCCGAGCCTGTAGCAGTGGTCGCCGAAGCGGACGTGCGGCCGGCCACGACGGCTGTTGCTTCGGCCGCCGCCGCCCTGCCGAATAAGGGCCCTGTCCCGGATTTCCGGTACGATAGCGAAAGCGCAGGCGGAGTTGAAATGGCCTATGCATCGACGAAGCGCGCTTCGGACAATCCCGTGCTCGCACCGAACACGCTCGACGCGCAGAGCGCCAGACTCGGCCGGGAACCGGAATCCGGCGGCGTCGACTCGCAGATCACCAACTCGGTCGCAACGGCGGAAACGGCACCGGCCATGGCTGAAGCCCACACCGAAGCGAATATCGAACTGCAAGGCTGGGTGATCCAGATCGGCGCCACGCCTGACAAGACGCAGGCCATGACGCTGCTCGACAATGCCAAGGAAAAGGGTGGAAAGGCGCTGCGTAACGCCACCCCCTTCACGGTCGCGTTCAGCAGTGGCGGCGCTCAGCTCTACCGCGCCCGTTTCGGCGGATTCGATGATCAGGACAAGGCTGTCAACGCATGCAAGGCATTGAAGAAGAAAGGCTTCGCCTGCTGGGCAAGCCAGCAGTAAGGGACCCATCCTGCATGTTCTCCGTTATCGAACTCGGTTAAAGGGCAAACGTGCAGCAGCCACTTTAGCGCGTCGGATAAGACGCGCTGCACTTTAACGGCGGCCGGCGTGTTTTCCGGCTGCTCTCCTCGGATTTGTACAGCGTAACGAGGTCAGCATGGCAGTGAACGAGAACGTCCCCGGTGACACCATGGTGCCGGACAGGAAGGCAAACCCCGCGCGAGTTCGGCTGCATCCATTGCACGAGGCAGCCATGCGCATCGCAGACATCGGCCTGAACCGGTCCAAGGCAAAGACACGAGACCTTGTCGGAATGCTACTCACGCACGGCGCACGCGCCTGGCGTTCGACCCAGCCTCGGGCAGACATCCACCTGCACGTTACAGCACTCGGCCGCAGCCACCCCTTGAGAATTCGCCTGCACTGATCCGATCCCATTCCGGTAAATGCGTAAGGATTTCATGGAAGGGCGGAGGTCTTCGCGGCTATAGCAGACCGAGTTCAGCAAGCTCGCGCCGCAGTTCGAGGGGCATTTCGCTGCCATCGGCGGCGAGCGCGGTAAGATCGCGAGGGGCTTCCTTCGCGTCGAGATAACGCCAGCCCTGAAACGCCCGGCGCGGCTGCAGCTCCGTCTCCACGACTTCCGGACCTAGAATAAGATTGCAGCGGCCGATGCCGCCGCCATCAGTGAACGTCTCGACGCCTATCAGCGGCTGGCGGGCCTGTACGTAGCCCTTGATCACCCAATAAAGAGAGCCGTCGGCGAGAAGCTCTTCCGTGCGCTTCGGAACCATTCGGGTCGTGTGAAAGGAATGGGGTTGCTGCCCGGCAGCGATCGCCGCCAGGGCCTTGCGAGCCACCCATTCGCGCAGGTCCTCGATCGAGTCGGCGCCGACACAGAGCTTTACGAGATTCAAAGCCATGGGACATCCTGAACACCCGGCGAGCGGTATCGGTCAAGCCCCCGACAGCTTCGTCCACAGCCCGCCGGCTCCGGATTAGCAGCGCGAGGAGGAAAACAATTACGCGGCTCTCGGTCCGCATTCGCGTTAACACTCCACGACGTTGACCGCGAGACCGCCCGTCGATGTTTCCTTGTACTTTTCGTTCATGTCCACGCCGGTTTGGCGCATCGTCTCGATACAGGCATCGAGCGGCACGAAATGCTTGCCATCGCCCTTAAGGGCGAGCGAGGCGGCCGTGACCGCCTTGACGGCACCAAGGGCGTTACGCTCGATGCAAGGCACCTGGACGAGGCCTGCGACCGGATCGCAGGTCATTCCAAGGTGGTGTTCGAGGGCGATTTCGGCCGCATTCTCGATCTGCTCCGGCGTTCCGCCCATCACCGCTGCAAGGCCCGCGGCGGCCATCGCCGACGCGGATCCAACTTCGCCCTGACAGCCGACCTCCGCCCCGGAAATAGAGGCGTTGTGCTTTATGATACCGCCAACCGCCGCGGCAGTCAGCAGATAGTCGCGGATACCGTCCTGGTCGGCATCCTCGTGAAAATGAAGATAGTAGCGGATCGTCGCCGGGACGACACCTGCCGCCCCGTTCGTAGGCGACGTCACCACCCGGCCACCGGCGGCATTCTCCTCGTTGACCGCCATCGCATAGACGCTCAGCCAATCGTTGGCGAGTAGAGGATTAACCTTGTTGGAACGCCACTCCTCCTGGAGCTTGTCGTGGATTGCCCTGGCGCGGCGGCGAACCTTTAGCCCGCCCGGCATGATGCCGTCCTGGCTGAGCCCGCGGTCGATGCAACTGTTCATTGCCGCCCAAATGCGGTCGAGCCCGTTGTCGAGCTCCTGCCTCGACATGCTGCATTCTTCGTTGGCCCGTTTCATCTGAGCGATGCTCATTCCGGAACGGGCGGCCATGTCGAGCATCTGCTGTGCGGTGGCAAAGGGATACGGCACTTTGACGCCGGCCGTCTTGTTCTTCTGAGCTCTCATCGCGCCGAGCTCCGTATCAGTAACGACGAAGCCGCCACCGATCGAATAGTAGATGCGTTTCAGAAGCAGCCGGCCGTCGCGGTCGAAGGCGGAGAAGGACATGCCGTTGGCATGGCCAGGCAGCGCCATCTTCTTATCGAAAACCAGATCCGCCTTAGGCTGGAATGCATAGGAAGGATGTCCAGGCGGCGTGATACGCCCTGTGCGCTCCACCTCCTCGATTACCTCGTCCATCTTGTCCGGATCCACGAGATCGGGGCGTTCGCCCATCAGGCCGAGAATAACCGCCCTGCCCGATCCATGGCCGATTCCCGTATGCGCCAGCGAACCATGAAGGCTGACCTGGATAGCGGCAACAGCTGCGTTGGAGGGCCGCGGCCATTCGTCCGAAAGAATAAGATCGAGAAACCTGTTCGCCGCCGACATCGGCCCCATCGTATGTGAGCTCGACGGGCCGATACCGATCTTGAATACGTCGAAGACGGAAAGAAACATGAACTGCCTGCCTAGAATCTGACGAGGAGCCGATGCCGAGCACCTTCACGCCTGCGTCGATGATGGAACCGAGCCGACCGGTTTGCTTCTGGGACGGCGTCGATCGTTCCTAATATAGGAACGAACCCTAAGCGATCCTATGCCGGTCTATCAGGCGACCAACCGACATCGGCTTCCGTTCGTGCGACATGACATGCGATCCGCGCCCGACGGGCAGTCAAAAAAACCGATGCAGTCCGCAGACTGCATCGCCATGACATTGCTTTCGATTTTCAGAAGCCGCCGAAGAGATAGGCGAGAACGAGTACACCGCCGAAACCAGCTACGGCGCGAACCGTTACGCCCCAGCAAGACTTCTCTACTGTTTTGTCCATGATATCTCCGAATACCCAAGGCTCAGCAGCCAACAGGCGTGTGGGCAGTCCAATAGCGAAGAATTCGTTAACACGCAATGGCGCATTAGGGCGAGAACGTGGCAAAGCGCGCCACAACAGCCTCAGCACGGACACAAGTCCGTGTCCGAATGGCTCGTCCCCGGCTTCCCGGGTTCGGCTCACGCGCCCGGATTTCGCCTTAAAACTTAAAATCGGCTCCGAGCGGCGATCTTGCATTTTCAGGTGACCGTGCCAAAACACCGCTATGACCTTAGAAGATTACGTCGCACTCGCCTTTTTCGTTCTCCTTTGGGCCGTATTCAGCTGGACGTCTGACGGGCGGCGCAACTTCGACCGCGTCAGCCTGACGCGTCTGATGAATGAGCACAGGGCACGCTGGATCCGCAATTCGCTCACTCGCGACCTGAAGATGATCGACACGCAAATCATCGCCGGGCTACAGGCCGGGACCGCATTCTTCGCCTCAACCACGATTTTTGCGCTCGGCGGCTGTTTCGCACTGCTGGGAGCGACAGACCAGGTCCAACTGATCTTTAGCGACCTGCCGCATATATTCCGCAGCGGGCGCACGGCCTTCGAACTGAAAGTAGGCGGTTTGACCTGCCTTTTCGGCTATTCCTTCTTCAAGTTCGGCTGGTCGTATCGGCTGTTCAATTATTGCTCGATTCTGATGGGCGGAATTCCGATGATAGCGGATATGAAGCGAGACCAGCCCGCCGCCGAGCGCGCCGCGGAACGCGCGATCCGCATGAACGTTCTGGCGGCAAAGCACTTCAACGCCGGGCTCCGGGCGATTTTCCTGTCGATCGGCTATCTCGGCTGGTTCATCAGCCCCTATGTCTTCATGGTGCTGACTTCCCTCGTCATTTTCGTCCTCGCGCGCCGGCAATTCTTTTCCGAAGCGCGCACTGCGTTGATCGAGAATGCACCATAGAGGCAATCGTTTATCCCCGGTTCAGACGCCGTCACAGCGAGAGCGGGATGGCTTGCGGCCCTCATTTCAACACAATCGCGACGCGACTGAGACGAGGCCGCCCGCACCAAGCCATTTGCAGCAACAGAGCACCAAATCAATGTCCGACAGCAGCGCGACGACGACTCCTGAAGCGCAAGTGCCCGCAGACGCGACGGGAGCCAAGCGGATCGCTCTTCTCGACGCGCTGCGCGGCCTGGCTCTCGTCGCCATGGCTGTATATCACTTTGTCTGGGACCTCGAATTCTTCGGCTATGTGGCGGCCGGCACCGCAGGGACTGGCGGGTGGCGGATGTTTGCGCGCCTGATTGCCAGCAGCTTCCTTTTCCTTGCCGGCTACAGCCTCGTGCTCGGACAATATCCGAAATTCCGTCCGCGCGCCTTCGCCATGCGTTTCGCGAAGATCGCGGGCGCCGCCGCGCTGATCAGCGTGGGGACCTGGTTCGCCTTCCGTCATTCCTTCATCTTCTTCGGCATTCTCCACTCTATCGCGGCGGCAAGCCTCGTCGGCCTCCTGTTCCTCAGATTGCCGGCCGCCACTTCCTTTCTTGCAGCTGCCGCGGCCTTCGCAGCGCCCTACTATCTGCGCTCATCATACTTCGATACGCCGGCGTTGTGGTGGGTCGGCCTTTCGGAAACGATCCCTCGCTCGAATGACTACGTCCCTCTCTTTCCGTGGCTCGCACCTTTCCTGGTCGGGCTTGGCTGCGCGAAGCTGCTTCACCCGGTGCTTTCCGCTCGGCGTCGCAGTCGAGGCTCCGCAACCGGAAACGCCGTGCTGATCACATCCCTTGCCTTCGCTGGGCGTCATAGCCTTTTGATATATCTTGCACACCAGCCGCTGCTTCTTGCGGTCGTGTATCTGTTCTCCATCGCCGTTCCTGCCCCCGCGCCGGATTCGACCGAGATTTATCGGCGCAATTGCGAGCAGGCCTGCGGCAGTGAGAATTCCGGAATTTCCTGCAGCAACTTCTGCGGCTGCACGCTCGATCGTCTGAAGGAGCAGGATCTGTTCGACGATCTGAACCTGGGCAAGATTGATGTCACAACTGATGAGCGCATCGCGCGTATCGCCGGTCAGTGCACGATGGAGTCGCGCTCTGTGGATTAGAGCGTGATCAGAAAAAGCGCGTGCGCTTTTCCGCTCGCATCCAGATCAGGTGCCGACACCGATTTCCGCAAGACGCGTCAGGCAGGCCTCCTCGACATTGTCGAGTTCGGTGAGGGTGTCTTCGATGTCCTTGCGCTTCTGTCGCAAGTCCTCGCGCTTCTCCTCAACGCGCTTCATGAGGAGCTGCAGCTGACCCATCTCGCCAGGCGGGTCCTTATAGACTTGAATAATCTCGCGAATCTCGGCGATAGTGAAGCCAATGCGCCGGCCGCGCAGTATCTCTTTTATGAGGTGACGGTCGGCGGGACGGAAGAGACGCGTGCGCCCACGGCGCTCCGGATGAATCAGTCCTTCATCCTCATAGAAACGCAGCGTTCGAGTTGAGATGCCGAATTCCCGGGTCAGCTCGGTAATGCTATAATACTTATTCACGCAGCCATTCCATCGCAAACTGGTTCACACTATCTTTGACTTTGACGTAAAAGTCAAACACGCCGCGCCTACTGCTCGCCCCTTCGCTGGCAGGGATTGCGCTGCAACGCGCCGAGCGCATCGAGCTGCTGCTGCAGTCTTTGCGCGCCCGAAAGAACGCTTGTGCTTTGCAACTCAAGCGATACGGAACCACCAGGCCGCGATTCCGAGGAAGCTGAAGAAGCCGGTGATGTCGGTGACGGTCGTTACGAAGACTGCAGAAGAGACCGCGGGATCAGCGCCGGATTTTTCCAGCAGAAGCGGAATCAGGATGCCGGCGAGAGCAGCAGCCATCATGTTGATCAGCATCGCCGTCGCTATGATGCCGCCGAGATCGGGATCTTGAAACCAAAGCCCGGCAACAAGGCCGATGAATGCTCCGAAGATCACGCCATTCAGGAGGCCGACGCCCGCCTCTCGGCGGATAATTCTCGGTGCATTGTGAATATCGAGGCCCCGGGTCGCAAGCGCGCGCACTGTTACGGTCATTGTCTGCGACCCCGCATTGCCGCCCATGCCGGCGACGATCGGCATCAGAATGGCGAGCGCAACGATCTGCTGAATCGTCGCATCGAACAGACCGATCACCGAGGCCGAAACAAAGGCGGTTATCGAATTGACGAAAAGCCAGGGAATGCGGGAACGCGCGGCTTCCGCCACGGAGTCCGACAATTCTTCATCGCCGACGCCGCTCAAGCGCAGGAAATCCTCTTCCGCCTCCTCCTGGATCACATCGACAACGTCGTCGATCGTCAAAACGCCGACGAGCCTGCCGTTTTCATCGACGACCGCGGCCGAGAGGAGGTCATACTGCTCGAAAAGCTGCGCTGCCTCCTCCTGATCCATTTCAGCCGGGACGGAATGGCTGGTGTCACGCATGATGGCATCGATCTTTACCGATCGCTTTGCGCGCAGAACCCGGTCGAGGTCGACGGCCCCGAGCAGCTTGAACGTCGGGTCGATGACGAAGATCTGCGTAAAACTCTCGGGCAGGTCGTCGTCCTCGCGCATGTAGTCGATCGTCTGTCCGACGGTCCAGAATGGCGGCACCGCGACGAATTCCGTCTGCATGCGTCGCCCGGCGGTGCTCTCCGGATAGTCGAGCGAACGGCGCAGGCGGACACGCTCGGTAAAGGGAAGCTTGGCGAGGATCTCTTCCTGATCTTCCTGATCGAGGTCCTCCAGAATATAGACCGCATCATCGGAATCCATTTCGCCGATCGCCTCGGCGATCTGCTCGTTCGGCAGATGCTCGACGATGTCGAGACGAATCCCTTCGTCCACTTCGGTCAGAGCGGCGAGATCGAAGTCCTTGCCGAGCAGCAGGACCAGCGCGACGCGCTGCTCCGGCTGGATCGCCTCGAGAAGATCGCCGAGTTCGGAGGCATGAAGGCCTGCAACGTGCTGGCGAAGATAGATCGTGTCGCGATCCGCGATCGCGGCGCCGACATGCATCAGAAAGTCGGAGCGTAGCGATCCATCCTCGGCATAGATGTCCGGGTCGTGATGAATGACGATTTCATCGGAATCGCGGTCGTCGTCGCCGGTGCTGCTCATGGACCCGCCCCCTTGAGAGATTTTGCCGCCGCCCGAACCTGCGCATGGAAACGGGCCCCATGCCCTGCTAACGCAAAGCTCCGCCAAGGTCCACAGCCGATGCGTAATCGACATCGGCCACCGAACGTTTTATCCAAGCTGTTGCAATGTCACATAAAAGTAATTCGAATGTCCGTTGACCGCGCCCGGCCGGCGACACCCCACTACCAGAGGTTCCCAATGGCTGTCCGATCGATCATACGCTACCCGAATGCAGCGCTTGCGACCGCCACCGAGCCGGTCAGCCGGTTTGACGAAAGCCTTCGCCAGCTGGCACATGATCTCATCGATACGATGCGCGCTGCCCCCGGCATCGGCATCACCGCGCCGCACATCGGCATCCTTCAGCGGCTGACAGTTATCGAAACCGACCCCCAAGCAGGACCGCGCAGCTTCGTGAACCCGGAAATCCTCTGGCAGTCGGCCGATTCCACACGCCACAGCGAAGGCAGCGTCTCCATGCCCGGCATCGCCGAAGAGGTGGAGCGGCCGGCGCGCGTGCGCGTGCGCTTTCAAACGCTGGAGGGCAAAACGCATGAGGAGGAAGCCGCGGGACTGATGGCGGTCTGCCTGCAGCACGAGATCGACCAGCTCGACGGCATCTTCTGGATACGGCGCCTTTCCAGGCTGAAGCGCGAACGCGCCATCAAGCGCTTTGAGAAGCTCGACTGAGCCAAACCCTTTCCGGAAGCAGATTGCGCTTCCGGGTTGATTTGGCTAGATCGTTCAGCACTTCAGATTGGAAATCTCTCATGCCGTTTTCCTGGAAGTGCTCGAACCTTTACTGCGGGCGTGAATCACGCCTGGGCGAATATAGGCTTCACTAGGCGAGGCAAAGGACAGCTGATGAAAAAAATGGCTCTTACACTCCTCTGCGTGGCTGCGCTTTCAGCCTGCACCGCGACCACTCCCGAATTGGAGCCGCTCCCCGGAAGCCTGACTTACGGCGAAAATGCCTCTTCCCGGAAAACCCGCGCGGCGCCGGGGACCATGATCCAGAACCGGTTCCTCCATAAGGGCTCCATGGTCTTCGAGACCTACGAAGTGCAGCCCGACCACACCTATAAGCTCGTTCGCCGCAGCGTTGCCGACACCTGGCCTCCCGGCGACTGATCGCGGAACATTGTCAGGGCCTGCTCCGTTCAACAACCACAGTCAACGGAGTGAAATCGATGGCCAAACATCTTGACGAACGCGGCGATCCGGTCACGGCAACGCATGGAGCCGATCGAGAGAATTTCACCGGCGAGGAGGCGAAGCAGGGTCGCTCGGGCATTCCGGTCCTCGGCGTCCTCGTCGGCGGCCTGTTCCTGGCCTTGCTCGCCTGGGGCGCTGTCGAAATCTGGGGTGAAAGCACCGACAACGATCGTCTCACGGAAACCGAACAGGTCCAACCGGCGCCCTCGCCGGAGCAGACGGGCAGCGTCGGCACCGGTCAAGCGGTTCCAACCGACAGGGACCCGACGGCACAAACCGGCACTGGCGGCGAGACACAGCAGGTTTCCCCGGAGGGGACGGAAAAGTAGTTCCGCGAGCCAAAGTTCCGCTTTCCACCTGATCCTCGGGTGTGACCCCGGGGAAACCCTCTGCGGCGCATTCAATCGCGCGATGCGACGCGATCCTCGATCACGATGTTTAGGTTGGATCGACCTAGAATCATCGTGATCGATTCCATAGGTTAAGACGCGGTTTGCGCGCGGAAAACCGCACACCGCTTTCCTCACCCCGCTCTAGTCTGAAAGCTCCTCTGTCGAGCACTCATAGAGCGTTTCGCCGGTTTCCGCATCGACCCCCGCTAAGCTCACTTCGTATCCCCAGAGATGGCGGACGTGGCGCAGAGTGGAATCGCGGCTGTTCTCCTCCAGCAGCACTCCATCCTTCACATTGTGCTGCAGCCGCAGGTGGCGGTCTCCGAGCAGATCGACATCCATGACCTGGATATCGGGCTGGTTGACCCCGATGTCATAGCTGCGGGCGAGTGCGCCGCGCAACGCTTCGTAGCCGCGCTCGTTGTGGATGGATGCCACTTCGCAGAAGTTGTCGTCCGCTTCGTCCGTCAAGAGGAAGAGCCTGAACTTTCGGATCAGCGCCGGGCTCAGGAACTGCAGGATGAAGGATTCGTCGCGATGATTGGCCCAGGCGTCGAGGAGCGTTTCGCGCCAGTTGCCGGTGCCGGCGATGTCGGGAAACCAATCGCGGTCCTCTGCCGTAGGCGCGACGCAGATCCGCTCGATATCCTGCATCATGGCAAATCCCAGCGCATACGGATTGATTCCCGGAAAGCGGGGGTCGTCGAAGCCGGGCTGAAAAACGACGTTGGTATGGCTCTGGAGGATCTCCAGCATTGCACCTTCGCTTATCTTTCCCTGGTCGAAAAGCTTGTTCATGATGGTGTAGTGGACGAAGGTGGCGCATCCCTCGTTCATAACCTTCGTCTGCCGCTGCGGGTAGAAGTACTGAGCGATCACGCGGACGATCCGCAGTATCTCGCGTTGCCATGGTTCAAGGATGAGGCTGGTTTTTTCCAGGAAATAGAGCAGGTTCTCTTCCGGAAGGTTCAGTGATTTTTTCCGCTCCGCGAGTTCCTTTTCCAATTGCGTCGGATCGTTGTTTTCCCCTGATGGCGGAAGTGTTCTCCACAGGTCGCTATAGGTCTGCTCTTCATATTCCAGCCTCTCGCGCATCCGTTCCCGTTCTTTTTCGGACGACAGGCGCGGAGGCCGTCGGTAGCGGAAGACGCCCTGCTCCATGAGCGCATGCGCAGAGTCGAGGATCGCCTCCACTGCCGGCGTTCCGTGCCGTTCTTCGCATTTGGCAATGTATTTCTTGGCGAAGTCCATATAGCTGAGGATTGCGGTGGCGTCGGTCCACTGCCGGAAAAGATAGTTGTTCTTGAAAAAATGATTGTGGCCGAAGGCGGCATGTGCGGTCACCAGGGCCTGCATGGCCATGGTGTTCTCCTCCATCAGATAGGTGATGCAGGGATTGGAGTTGATCACCAGCTCGTAAGCCAGCCCCCGCCGCCCTCTGCGATAGAGATGGTCCTCGAAGACGAAGCGCTTTCCAAAGGACCAATGCTGGTACATGAGCGGCATGCCCACGGACGAATAGGCATCCAGCATCTGCTCGGAGGAGATGATCTCGAGCTGATTGGGGTAAACGTCGAGACCGAGATCGCCCAGCGCGATCTCCTCGATGGCATCATAGGTGTGCGCCAGCGTTTCGAAATTCCAGTCGGAACTTTGGAACAGAAGGTTCGAGGCGGTGCCCATCCCTATCCCCTTTTACTTGCGCAATTGCATCTCCGGCTGCTTGCCGAAGAGTTTTCGGAAGACGGGATAGATATCCGCCGGTTTCGCGATGCGGGTCATCTGGAAATTCGGCCATTCGCCATCGACGATGCGGTAGGCTCGCCAGAGCGAAGTCCCGTTGTCGGTGGTGCCGAAAATCTCCGTCTCGCGCTCATCGATGATCTCGACATAGGCATAATATTGGCAAAGTCCCATGAGCTCGTCATGAAGAAGGGAGGCGCAGCGTTCGGAGTCGCCTGAGATATTCTCGCCGTCCGACGCCTGTGCGGCGTAGATGTTCCATTCGTTGGCAGGGTAACGCTCCCTGATAACGCGCAGCATCTCCTCCAGGGCGGTGGAAACGACCGTGCCGCCGCTCTGCTTGCTATAGAAAAACGTGTTCTCGTCGACCTCGCCGGCTTCATCGGTGTGCCGGATGAATACGATGTCGATCCGCTCGTAGCGCCGCTTGAGGAAGAGATGCAGCAGCACGAAAAAACGTTTGGCGAGGTCCTTCTCCCGCTCCCCCATCGACGCCGAGACATCCATGAGGCAGAACATGACTGCGCTCGCATTCGGTAAAGGCTGAGGCTCGAAACGATTGAAGCGAATGTCTACCGGATCGACATAGGGAATTCGCCGGCGCCGTCGCTCGAGACTGTCGAGCGTCTGTCGCAGTTCCTCCAATCGCTGACGATGCTTGTTCCGCCCGCCAGGCTCGGTTTCGAGCCTGGCAATCTCATCGGCCAGGGCCTCGATTTCCCGGCGCGACGGCCGCCGCAATGCGATTCGGCGCCCATAGCTGTTGCGCATGGTGCGCCCGACATTGATGTTCGTGGGAGAGCCGCTTGCGCTGAAGCCGGCTCGTCGCCGCTTGAACGTAACCGACTCCTTCAGATTGAGCTTGACCATGTCGGGGAGTTCGAGATCCTCGAAGAAGAGGTCGAGCACCTCTTCGCGTGAAAGGACGAACTGAAACTCGTCCTCGCTTTGGCCGGTGCCGGCGCCCGCATTTCCGGCGCCGCCGCCTCCACCCCTTTTCGGGATGCGGTCTCCTGCCGCGAACTCCCGGTTTCCCGGCAGGACGTGGCGCCGCTCGCCGCTGTTGGAGTCCGGCTGGAAGGCCGGCTCGTTGACGCCGCGGGCCGGCATGGACACGTTCTGCTCCGCATCCACATCCGCGATCTTGCCCGACTTGACCCGTTCTTTGATGGTTCGTTTAAGCTCCTCTCGCGCCCGTTTCAGGAAACGTTGCCTGTTGCCGAGACTCTTGTCCTTCGGATTGAGGCGGCGGTCGATGAAATTCGGCATTAGCTAACCCCTGCATCCGCAGCCTCAACCTGCCTTGTTCACACGCATGTACCAATCGACGAGACGCCGCACCTGCCGTTCCGTGTACCCACGCTCCTTCATGCGCTGCACGAACTCGACATGCTGCTTCTCTGTGGCGCTATCCTTTTTCGATCCGAAGCTGATGACCGGGAGCAGGTCTTCGACCTGACCGAACATGCGTTTCTCGATGACTTCACGAAGCTTTTCATAGCTTGTCCAGGACGGGTTCTTGCCATGGTTCTTGGCGCGCGCCCGCAGGGTGAACTTGACGACCTCGTTGCGGAAGTCCTTCGGGTTGGCGATCCCCGCCGGCTTTTCGATCTGAGACAGCTCGCTGTCGAGGATCTTGCGGTTGAGGATCTGCCCCGTATCGGGATCCTTGAAGTCCTGATCCTCGAGCCAGGCGTCGGCATAGGCGATATAGCGGTCGAACAGGTTCTGGCCGTATTCGCTGTAGGACTCCAGATAGGCCTTTTGGATTTCATGGCCGATGAATTCCGCATAACGGGTGGCCAGTTCCGACTTGATGAAATCGAGATAGGCTGCCTCGGTCTCCTTCGCAAACTGCTCGCGCTTGATGGCCTGCTCCAGAATGTACATCAGATGCACAGGATCGGCGGCAACCTCCTTGGTGTCGTAGTTGAAAGTTTCGGACAGGACCTTGAAGGCGAAGCGCGTGCTGACGCCGGTCATACCTTCGTCGACACCGGCAGCGTCCCGATATTCCTGCACCGATCGCGCCTTCGGGTCGACATCCTTGAGATTTTCGCCGTCGTAAACGCGCATCTTTGTGTAGAGAGACGAGTTTTCATGCGGAACGAGCCGGGTGGAAACGGTGAAACGGCTCAATATCTCCAGCACCTCTGGAGCGCAGGGATTGCTGACCAGCTCGCTCTCGCGAAGAAGCTTGTCGTAAATCTGCTTCTCCTCTGTGACGCGCAGGCAATAGGGAACCTTGACCACCAGGATGCGATCCAGGAAAGCCTCGTTGTTGCGGTTGTTCTTGAACTGCAGCCATTCCGACTCGTTGGAGTGGGCGAGGATCGTACCCTGGAACGGGAATGCGCCGAAGTTTTCCGTGCCGTTGTAGCTGCCTTCCTGAGTCGCGGTCAGGAGCGGATGCAAGACCTTGATCGGCGCCTTGAACATCTCGACGAATTCGAGCAGCCCCTGCGTCGTGCGGTTCAGCCCGCCGCTGTAGGAGTAAGCATCGGGATCGGCCTGACTGTAGTTTTCAAGCTGGCGGATATCCACCTTGCCGACAAGCGAGGAAACGTCCTGATTGTTCTCGTCGCCCGGCTCGGTCTTGGCGATGCCTATTTGGCGCAGGCGCGACGGCATCAGCTTGACGACGCTGAACTTGGAGATGTCGCCACCCACCTCGTCCAGGCGCTTGGAGGCCCAGGGAGAGATCAGACCCGTCAACCTCCTGCGGGCTATTCCATATTTGTCTTCCAGCAGATCGGCCATTCGCTCGGGATGGAAGAGGCCGAGCGGCGACTCGAAGACCGGGCTTATCTTGCCGTCGACCATCAGCGTGTAGATCGGCCGCAGCTCCATCAGCTTCTTCAGCCTTTCGGCGAGCGAGGACTTGCCGCCGCCGACCGGCCCGAGAAGATAAAGGATCTGCTTGCGCTCTTCGAGACCCTGGGCGGCATAACGGAAGTAGCCGACGATGCGCTCGATCGTGTCTTCCATGCCGAAGAAATCGGAGAATGCCGGATAGATTTTGATTGTTCGGTTTGAAAAGATCCGACCTAAACGCTCGTCAGCGCTGGTATCGACGAGAATCGGCTCTCCAATAGCATCCACCATTCGTTCCTGAGCGGTGGCGTACATGCTTTTGTCATCGCGACATGCGAGGAGATATTCCTGTAGACTTATCTCTTCTTGCGCTGCACTTGTATAAATCTCCGAAAAGAGATCGAAGACGTCAGATTCACTCCTTTGCATCGTGCTCTCCCGCGGCGGGCCGCTTGGTTGAAACGGGCTCGCTGCCTTTCGGCATCTGCTTCAGGTGAACGGTTTTCCTAGCTTCAAAGTTCCTTCACAACCGACACTGAAACGGATACCGAAGCAGCAGCCAGCGACGAACATCCGCTAACGGTTCGGGATCGACCGATCGGCGCCTCGTGAAAGACGTGAGGCGCACCCGCAAGACTCGTCGCTCTGTCACCCCATCATGCCGGCGCTTCTCGCGAATCCGTCATGACAAGCGAATCATAACTTGTCCCTGCTCATTCGCCGACTTTTTTTTGCGATTCCACGAATTTAGCCATCAACAACGTCATGCAGGACGGTGATTTCGTGATCAGTCACCGCCATGTCGAAGCCTGGCGGGCGCTCCGCATCGGCACGGAGCAGAGATCGGAACGGCGCTGTTCCCGAGGTATGACGCCGAGCTCAACACGCCGTAGGGTAGAGGATAGTCCTCGTGCTCGATCGCGTCCAGCAACATCGTCGTGAAAGGGGGTTAAAAATAAAAAAACCCGCGAAACCATTTGGTTGCGGGGGCTTCTTCATCTTAGATGGTGCGGTCGAGAAGACTCGAACTTCCACGGGTTGCCCCACAGCGACCTCAACGCTGCGCGTCTACCAATTCCGCCACGACCGCATCGTGGTAGGTGCCGATTGCGTCGGCGGGGCTGCATGTAGCAAAAGGATTCCGGGTGCACAAGTGCATGACGACAGAAATCTGACTCGAAACAAAACTATTTCGGCCAACCCTCCGCGAAGTGCTGGAAATGCTGGACTCTTGCCCTCGGCGCCCCCATGTACAGGCCGGAAAAGAACAGCATTCGCAAGGTTACCATGCAGCGCGAAGACCTTATCCAGAGCATGTTCGCACCGCCGGAAGCGCCACCGGTGCGCTGGCGTATCGCACCTGCCCCCGTCGATTATCAGGAAGCCGTTGAAACAATGGAGCGGGAAGCCGCTGATATCGCGGCCGGCACAGCCGATGAATTGGTCTGGCTGGTCGAGCACCCGCCGCTTTACACAGCAGGGACAAGCGCCAACGCGGCCGACCTCGTAATCCCGGATCGCTTTCCGGTCTTCGCAACCGGAAGAGGCGGTGAATACACCTATCACGGCCCAGGGCAGCGGGTCGTCTACGTCATGCTCGACCTGAAGCGCCGACGCCAGGATGTTCGCGCCTTTGTCGCCGCACTCGAAAGCGTCATCATAGCCACGCTCGATTCCATGAACGTCAAGGGCGAGCGCCGCGAGGATCGCGTCGGCGTCTGGGTGCGCCGCCCGGAGAAGCCGCCGCTCATGGATGGCACGGTTGCGGAGGACAAGATCGCCGCGATCGGCATTCGGTTGCGCCGATGGGTGAGCTTCCACGGATTGTCGCTGAACGTAGATCCCGATCTAGAACATTTCGATGGGATCGTGCCTTGCGGAATCAGGGGCCACGGCGTCACGAGCCTCGTCGATCTCGGCCTACCCGTGATGATGGCGGACGTCGATATCAGGCTGAGAGAGGCCTTCGAGATGGTCTTCGGCCCAACCAGAAGCGAGACGAACGGCATCGGGACAGCCCGCCTGGAAAGCGAATAACCGGGCTCCGAACCAGGTTGCGGTTCACGAAATCATCCAGCAGGAAAGACCCCGGAAATGACGGCCAAGGCGCTTTCGGCCCTCTTTTTGCCGCTTCGCATTGCCCCATCCGCGAGGAAAAGCCTATAAGCTCCCTTCACCTTCGCCCCACCGCGGGCAGTCACGGTGCCTCGGCACCCGACAACGACAACAGGCGAAAGGAGCTACTATGCTGTTATCAACCGAAAATGCGATTGCACGTCTGCACCAGACAGGAGACGGCGATACGCTGGGCGGTCGCATATGGAGAGCGCGCGACGCGACGGGGCTCTCTACGAAGGAGCTAGCGAGCAAGCTTGGTGTGCGCAACGACACCATCGCCTCCTGGGAACGCGATCGTGCCGAGCCACGGGCCAATCGCCTTTTCATGCTGGCCGGCGTGCTTGGCGTGTCGCCGGCCTGGCTGATGGCGGGCATCGGCCGCGCACCGGATGATACCGCTGGGGTTGCATCGGGGGACGAGCTTCGCAAACAGCTCTATCTCGTCAAGAAGCTGCATGAGCAGACCGCCGAGGCCATTGCGGCCCTCGAACTGGAATTCGAGCGCCTGGACGTTCGGTGACGCTGCACTTTCCCTTGCCGATGGCGACCGGCGCTATATGACGGTCCCTGCCTGAATATTCTTCCTTTTTGATGGAGTAGAGACATGGATGTACGCGCCGCCGTCGCATTGGAGGCCGGCAAGCCGTTGGAAGTCATGACCGTGCAGCTTGAAGGGCCGCGGGCCGGCGAGGTTCTGGTCGAGGTGAAGGCGACCGGCATCTGCCATACCGACGACTTCACGCTTTCGGGGGCGGATCCGGAAGG
>NZ_VITA01000009.1 GCF_007827695.1 Sinorhizobium medicae
AGCTCAACGAGCTCCAGCAGCTCCGCATCGTCGACCTGGTCGACCTTGTTCAGGAACACGACAATCGCCGGAACGCCGACCTGGCGGGCCAGCAGAATGTGTTCGCGCGTCTGCGGCATCGGGCCGTCGGCAGCCGAAACAACCAGGATCGCGCCGTCCATCTGCGCCGCACCGGTGATCATGTTCTTGACGTAGTCGGCGTGGCCGGGGCAGTCGACATGCGCATAGTGACGGTTCGGCGTCTCGTATTCGACGTGCGCCGTCGAAATGGTGATACCGCGGGCCTTTTCTTCCGGCGCAGCGTCGATCTGGTCGTACGCCTTGAACTCGCCGAAATACTTCGTGATCGCTGCCGTCAGCGACGTCTTGCCATGGTCAACGTGGCCAATCGTGCCAATGTTGACGTGCGGCTTATTGCGCTCAAATTTGCTCTTTGCCATGGGTACGCTTCCTGTGGTCAAATCGGATGGATCAGCCGGCGGGGCCGGTTTGTCGAGCCGTTTAAGGGTTTCGTCGCATTTGCGCAAGACTTAATTGCGTACGCCGGAACGGCAAGGCCCGACCGCTTTCGAAGGGCGGCTGCAAGGGGCACCGGACGCACGGCCGTCGCAAGCCTGTGGGGCGGAAACCAGAGGATAAACAGACGCATGCGGCGCGGAGTTAAAGCGCGGCAGAATTTTTATCTTGTTCTTGAGAAAGAGGCTGGAGCGGGTAGCGGGAATCGAACCCGCGTATTCAGCTTGGAAGGCTGCTGCTCTACCATTGAGCTATACCCGCGGGCCTTCGATCCAGAAGCAGAATGGTGGAGGGAGTTGGATTTGAACCAACGTAGGCTGAGCCAACGGATTTACAGTCCGTCCCCTTTAACCACTCGGGCATCCCTCCATTTTTCTGTCGGGATCAATCGACCAAGCATTTGAGATCGCGAAGGAACCGGCGCCGTTTGTCGCCGCCTCTCGATCTGCGCCGGGTATATGACCGCCTGCATTCATCCTGTCAACACGGCGAATTCGAAAATTTGAGAATTTCTCCACAGCCGGCTGCGACGGCGATATTCCGAAATCAGTTTCAACCCGTATCGAAGCCAACTATAAGAGCCGCATGAGCAAGGACAAAACGGGCGACAAGAGCGCCAGAGACACCCATTATGCAAATCTCCGGCGGGCGCATCGAGACGGCCGCCGCGAACGCGGGGAAATCCCGACGCCGCGCCAGGACAAGCGCGGCAAGCCTTCTGCCGACTGGAAGCCGCCGGCACTCGCCCCCGATCAGGTGCTGCTCTATGGCCTGCACACGGTCCGCGCCGCCCTCGACAATCCGGAACGGCGGATCATCCGGCTCTCGGTCACACAGAACGCCGCAGCGCGCCTTGATCTCGGCGACTCGGCGGCGCTTCCCTTTCCGGTCGAGACCGTGACGCCGCAGGAGCTCGATCGGATTCTCGGACCAGACGCCATCCACCAGGGCGTGATGCTGGAGACGCGGCCGCTGCCGCACCGCAAGCTCGAGGCGCTTCGCGACTGCCCCCTGATCCTCGTCCTCGATCAGGTGACCGATCCCCACAATGTTGGAGCGATCATGCGTTCGGCGGTTGCATTCGACGCCGGCGCCCTCATTACGACGATGCGCCATAGTCCCACCGAATCGGGCGTATTGGCGAAATCGGCCTCCGGCGCGCTGGAACTCATCCCTTACATCCAGATCAGCAATCTCGCCGATACGATCGACGAGCTCCACGCCCTCGGCTTCATGACGATCGGCCTCGATTCGGAGGGGCCACAGCCGCTCGAAGGTACATTCGCAGGCGACAAGATCGCGCTCGTGCTCGGCTCGGAAGGCAAGGGTTTGCGGCAGAAAACGCGGCAGACGGTCAAGGCGCTCGCCCGTCTCGACATGCCCGGTGCAATCAAATCGCTGAATGTGTCGAATGCCGCCGCGATCGCCATGTATGCGGCGAGACATCATCTCAAGGGATAGGAGCCGGTGGGACGATCGTTGCCGCAAGCCCGGCCGTCGGACAGCCGTCCCGCAATCTTTTCCATGTCGTGACGTTGAGGTCCATTTCGCAACGCGCGAGGTAGGAGATATCGCCGATGCGGATGCAGGTCGTCTGGCCGAGTTCGTATTTGCCTCCGTCGCGGTGGCGGCAGGTGCATCGCCGGTCCGGCGCAGACGCAGAAACACCTTCGGCAGCCAGAGCGACAGCCGCGAGCGACAACGCCAGAAACCGCAGGGCGCGCACGCGTTTCATGCCAACAGAATAGCGCAATTTCGATCCAACCCAAAACGGAGAATGCCGGCTGATTGCTCAGCCGGCATCCTCCGCAACGAACGGCACAAAGCGCCGGTCGAATTCCTGGGGGTTCAGCATTCGTGGAATGACTGAAACGCTCCACCCTTTGTTGCCCGTATCTCCGGATGGAAAACCGCTATGCGCTTTTCCTGGAATTGCTTAGCTTGCGAGCTTGAAAACGTTCCCCTCAGCGATCGTCTTTTCGGCTTCCGCGATAGCGAACTGCTTCTGATCGGCGCCGAGGTTCAGACCCTCTGCGCGGATGAACTCGATGTCCGTTATGCCGAAGAAGCCAAAGACCGAGCGCAGGTAGGTTTCCTGGTGATCCATGGCGGAGGCCGGCGCCACGGAATAGTGACCGCCACCGGTCGAGGCCACGATCACCTTCTTGCCCTTGGCCAGGCCTTCCGCTCCGGCTTCGCTATAGCGAAAGGTCTTGCCGGCGACCGCCAGACGGTCAATCCAGGCCTTGAGCTGGCTAGGGATCGAGAAGTTGTACATCGGCGCACCGACGACAACCGTTTCAGCGGCGAGGAATTCCTCGAGCATCTGACGTCCGATGCGCACGTCAGCGGCAAGATCCGGATCCACTCCTTCCAGATCGGCAGGCGCCATGATCTGAGCGCCCGTCAGGTGCGGAACGCGCTCGGATGCGAGATCCCTATAGGTGATGTCAGCGTCGGGTCGGTCCGCCTTGATCTGCGATACGATCGCTGCCGTCAGGCGGCGGGAGACGGAGTGTTCGCCGAGAATGCCGGAGTCGATATGAAGGATTTTCATGGGAAGCACCTTTGCTTTCGTTGCGGTGCATCACATATGATCTGCAAACAATCCCTCGATAAGTCAGTGAATCTTCGACATTCCGTTTCCTCAGGGAAACAATTCCGCTTATACCCCACACATGGTGGCTTGGGCTCGATGGCAGCTGTCACGATAATGGACGCGCCAGAACCCGCACGACCTTCCATATCATCCAGGAGGCATTCATGCAGGACCTGAACGACATCGCGCTTTTCGCTGCGGTCGTCAAGAACAATGGTTTCAGCGCCGCTGCGCGCGATCTGAACGTGCCGAAATCCAAGCTCAGCAAGCATGTCGCGCGCCTTGAGGAGCAATTGGGTGTTCGCCTGCTCGAGCGTTCGACCCGCAAGCTTAGGATGACCGAAATCGGCCGGATCTTCTACGAACACGCTCAGGGGCTGCTCGACGGCGTGGCCGCAGCCGAAGCCGAGATCGCGGCCGTTCGCGCCGAGCCGACCGGCGTCGTCCGGCTGGCCTGCCCGATCGGCTTCACGCCGATGCTCGCCGATATCCTGCCCGCCTTCCACCGCAGATATCCGGGCGTCCGGCTTTTGATCACAGCCACCAATCGGCGCATCGATCTGATCGAGGAACGGATAGACGTCGCCCTGCGCGCACGCGACCAGCTCGACACGGACAATCAGCTGATCGTGCGAAAGTTCGGGGAAGTGCGCCAGCGACTCGCCGCCAGTCCGACGCTTCTCGCACGCCTCGGCGAAATCACCACCGATAAACTGTCGCAAATGCCGACGCTGTCGATGAACGAGCAGAACCCCAATGACATTTGGCGCCTCGTGCACGCAACCGGGGGAACGATCGAGATCGCTCACCGGCCAGTCATAGGCTGCAGCGATTTTCTCATCCTGGAGCGCGCTGCCATCGAAGGTATGGGGATAGCCCTGCTCCCCGACCATATCTGCGAGCGGGCCTTCCGTAGCGGCGCCCTCGTTCCGGTCCTGCCGGAGTGGACCTCCGGCAATGTCATGGTCCACCTGGTCTTTCCCTCGCGCCACGGGCTGCTGCCCGCGACCCGCGCCCTGATCGACTATCTGGCGGAAAACCTGATCAAGGCGCTGGAGCGGTGCCGCGAGGTGGAGCCGCCGCGGCCGGCGGCATCGTTCGAGATCTGATGCGGACGCCGGTTGCTCCGGGGGTATGCCTGTAAAGCGCGGTGACATCGGGAGTTTTGTTCGCGGTCAAAAACGATCCCTCAGACCTTGCCGCCATCACGGACGAGGGATGTCTGTCTGCCCCATGCTGAGGGGACGGGATATGGAGTGGTCATGATGCCCTACCCTGATTGTCGGGTCAGAGCAGAGCCTTTGGACCGGTCAGGCGCGTTCAGTGCGGCCGGGCTTAGGCTTCGCCGGCGGTTTGATCTCAAGGTTCTTCGGTAGCGGCTTCGACGAGCACCGCAGATGCACCTCGCGTGCGAAAAGCCGACGCGCATCCTCTCGTTCTGCGTCGGCCGCGGCCGCGATCGGAATGCCGAACGGCCCAAGCAGCAGACCGGAAGCAAGGCCGATTGCCATGCGCGATCCGACCTTGTTGTCGAATTCCAATGCCTTCAGCCGGATTTCTTTGCACTCGGCCGTGTTGTATTTCGGATCGTCATGCGGCAGTTGTGCTGCATATCGGTCAGGCGTGGTTGTGCAGCCGGCAAGCACGAGGCCGACGGCGGCGATCATGAAAATGCGCATATTTCCCCCAGCGGTTTTACAATCCCCAGATGCAACCTAAAGCATGCCTTGGCGATCGGCGAAAGGCCCCCGCTATTCTGTCCCCAATACAACTTCCAGCGCCGCCAGCCGCAGGAACTGCAACTCGCCGGTCTCGCACCCCAGGCTTTGTGGTTAAAGCCGGCGCTTAGGACCGGTTTGGGGCGGAACACATAGGGGCTCGGAGCTCGCTCAGAGGAAGATCTGCACCAGCCGAAAGATCCATCGTCCGACATGTCCGACAAAAGAGCGTCGGAAAAGTCGGATCGTATGTCGGAAGAAAAGTGGGAAACTTAGTGAAACCGTGGCGCCGCAAGGCGTTGATGGTGCCCCCAGAGAGACTCGAACTCCCGACCTACTGATTACAAATCAGCCGCTCTACCAACTGAGCTATAAGGGCATGTTAGTGCGGGAGTTACCATATTCTTCCTCGGTGTAAAGCAAAAATACGGCTTCTCCCAATTTTTCGGATGCGTTCAGGCCGAGGCCGTGCCAGAAAAAGCGAGCTTGGCGTCCAGAGCTGAGCGCTGCCTTACCGGACGACGATGAAGTATCCCTGCCCTGTAACGACGGACTGAGTTCATGGCCCGCAAGTTCAACTCACTCGCCTTCATCGCATCACCGGCAGAGGAAGCGCAGAAGGCGGCCGAGGATCTCCGGGCGATCTATGGAGATCACGATGCGGAAAAGGCCGATGTGATCGTCGCGCTCGGCGGCGACGGATTCATGCTGCACACGCTGCACAAAACGATGAACACAGGCAAGCTCGTATACGGCATGAACCGCGGCTCGGTCGGGTTCCTGATGAATCGCTACAGCACCGACAACCTGCATCAGCGCATCTCCAATGCGGACGAGAACGCATTTCATCCCCTCGAGATGCGCACCACGGACGTTTCCGGCGAGAAATTCACGGCGCTTGCGATCAACGAAGTTTACCTGTTCCGCCAATCGTACCAGGCCGCAAAGCTGAAGGTCATTGTCGACGGCAAGACGCGCCTTGACGAATTGACTTGTGACGGACTGCTTCTCGCGACCCCTGCCGGCTCCACGGCCTATAACCTTTCCGCGCATGGACCGATCCTGCCGCTGGAAGCGCCGCTTCTCGCGCTGACGCCGGTCAGTCCCTTCCGGCCGCGCCGCTGGCGCGGTGCGCTATTGCCCAATCATGTCACTGTGGACATCGAAATTCTGGAAGCCGACAAGCGCCCGGTCAACGCCGTCGCAGATCACCAGGAGGTCAAGTCCGTCGTCAACGTGCGCATCGCCGAATCCGAGAAGCTTACTGCGCGCATCCTTTCGGATCCGGACCATTCCTGGTCCGATCGCATCCTGGCCGAGCAGTTTTCCAATTGAAATCACGCGTTGCATGCCGATATGATGTGGTTCCGAACGGTAGCATGCCTTACGATCCCGACGCCCGGTTGCGAAGGATATCCGGAATGTTTAGGGCCCTGCTCATAGTGCTTTGCCTGACCCTGCCTGCGAGCGGGCTCTCAGCCCAGGAAAACGACCTGCTGCCGCCAAATGTGATATTCGTGACGAGCACTGGCTTTTGGGAAGAGTCCGGAGGCGCGCTGCAACGGGACGCCGACAGCAATCAGGATGCCGGCGAGAAATCTGCGATACCGGGCGGGCAGCGCGGCTACTACAAGCTGATTGCCCTGCGGCAGTCGGACGGGACCGCGCAAATCCATCTGCAGCAGATCGCCTCAAGCCCCACAGGCCCCGAGGTGGTTTCTTCCGCGGAACTCGAGGAATTCACAGCGCTGAAACCTTATGTCACCGACATCCGCCCCGAAACATCGACGGGGATCACGCCGCAGCCCGGAATGTTCGCGACCGTTTATCTTAAGACCGATCCGGGCGCGACGGAGCCAGAGTCCTGGACGGTGCTGATCGACGAGCTCGGAGACATCAAGATCGAGCGGGCCACAAACTGAAATCCAGATCAGTCTTGTAGAGCGCCCCCGCCTCGTCCTTCACGCCCACACTCGTGTCATTTCCAACGCAAACGCGGCGCACGGCGCCGCGTTTGCGCGTCGGATAAAAACATCAACTCAAATCGTCGACCGCCGCATCCGCCCCACCGCTTACGCGATGCGCAAGGGCTGCCTCCATGAACTCGCTCAGTTCACCGTCCAGCACGTCGCCCGGGCTTGTGCTTTCGACGCCTGTCCTCAAGTCCTTCACGAGCTGGTAGGGCTGCAGGACGTAGGAGCGGATCTGGTGACCCCAGCCGATCTCGGTCTTCGATGCCGCCTCGGCGTTGGCCGCCTCCTCGCGCTTCTTCAGTTCGGCCTCGTAAAGCCGCGCACGGAGCATGTCCCATGCCTTGGCGCGGTTCTTATGCTGTGAGCGTTCCTGCTGGCACTGCACCACGATGCCGCTCGGCATATGCGTGATGCGCACGGCCGAATCGGTCGTGTTGACGTGCTGACCGCCGGCGCCGGAGGAGCGGTAGGTATCGATCCTGCAATCGCTTTCATTGATGTCGACCTGGATCGATTCGTCCACCACGGGATAGACCCAGATGGACGAGAAGGACGTATGACGGCGCGCATTGCTGTCATAGGGGGAAATGCGGACCAGCCGGTGCACGCCCGATTCCGTCTTCAGCCAGCCATAGGCATTGTGGCCCTTGACCAGGAGCGTTGCGGACTTGATGCCGGCCTCTTCCCCATCCTGGATTTCCATGAGCTCGACCTTGTAGCCCTGGCGCTCGGCCCATCGCGTATACATGCGAAGCAGCATGTTGGCCCAGTCCTGGCTTTCCGTGCCACCGGCGCCCGAATGGACTTCGACATAGGTATCGTTCTGGTCGGCCTCCCCGGAGAGCATGGCCTCCACCTGCTTTTTAGCTGCGTCGTTGCGCAGTTGGCGGAGCGCTTCCTCGGCCTCCGAGACGATTGCCGAATCGCCTTCCTCTTCGCCGAGTTCGATGAGCTCGATGTTGTCGTTGAGCTGCTGCTCGAACCGACGCAGGCCACTGATGCCATCGTCGAGCTGCTGGCGCTCCCGCATCAGTTTCTGTGCCTCTGCCGCGTCGTTCCAGAGCGACGGGTCTTCGGCCTTGTTGTTCAACCAGTCCAGTCGTCTTACCGCCTGATCCCAGTCAAAGATGCCTCCTCAGCAGGCTTATGGCCTGCTTGATTTCGTCGACGATGTTCTCGATTTCGCTGCGCATGGTCCTGCTTCTTGGGTGGTTTTTCGAAACGTGTCGGTCAAATAGCGATGCCCGCCGCCGATGTAAAGGCGACGGGCATCATGTTGGTTCGTGCAGATCTTGCTCCCGAAGCCGGTATCCACTTTCGGGCGACATGCATCTGGAAGGAGGGAATCAGAACAGGCCGTTGGAGCCGGAGGTTACGGCCTGGTTGGCCTGCGGAGAGCTCCTCAATATCTCTTCCGGCGGTGCATACTCGTCCAGGTCGCCAATGACGGAGAAGGTGTCCGCAGGGCCGGTGCCCGGCTTGAAGGCTTCGATAATCGTATCCGGCTCGCCCTCGACGGCCGCCATGCCGGTCTTACGGTTGACGGGAATGAGGCTCATGCCTTCGGGAACCACGAATTTGCCGGGACGCGTCCCCTCCACGGCGTTCTGCATGAAGGTGTTGAAGATCGGCGCTGCCAGGCCCCCGCCCGTCGCTCCGCGACCGAGCGGAGCCGGTTCGTCGAATCCGAGATAGAGCCCCGCAACGAGATCCGGCGTATAGCCCACGAACCAGGCGTCCTTCTCGTCATTGGTGGTGCCGGTCTTGCCCGCGACGGGACGGTCCAGCTTGATCTTGCCCGCTGCCGTCCCGCGTGCGACCACGCCTTCCATCATGGAGGTGATCTGATAGGAGGTCATCGGATCGAGGACCTGTTCGCGCTTGTCGATCAGCTCCGGCTCTTCCTGCTCCGCCCAGTCGCCGGCATTGCAGTTTTCGCAAGCGCGATCCTCGTGGCGGAAAATGGTTTTGCCGTAGCGATCCTGGATGCGGTCGATCAGCGACGGCTTGATCTGCTTGCCGCCATTGGCGATGACGGCATAGGCGGAGACGAGACGCAGAACGGTCGTTTCGCCGGAGCCGAGCGACATTGCAAGAAGCGGCGCCATCTTGTCGTAGATCCCGAAACGTTCGGCATATTCGGCGACGATGTTCATCCCCAGGTCGTTGGCGAGCCGTACCGTCATCAGGTTACGCGATTTCTCGATGCCGAGACGCAACGTCGAAGGTCCGGCAGAACCGCCGCCATAGTTCTCGGGCCGCCAGACCTGGCCGCCGGCAACGATCTCGATCGGCGCATCCAGAATGACCGATGCCGGCGTATAGCCGTTGTCGAGGGCCGCAGCGTAGACGAAGGGCTTGAAAGCGGAGCCGGGCTGGCGCATTGCCTGGGTTGCACGGTTGAATTCGGATTGCCCATAGGAGAACCCGCCGACCATAGCCAGCACGCGGCCGGTATGCGGATCCATTGCGACCAGCCCACCCTGCACTTTCGGCGGCTGGCGCAGCCGATACTCGCTCGCCTCTTCCAACGGCTCGACATAGATAACGTCGCCCGGTCCGACGACCCCTTCCGGCGATTTTGCGGTCTTGCGCTTTCCGCCTGCGGAGCGATAGGCCCACTGCATGTTCTTCGCCGCGATACGCCCGGTCACCCGTTCCGCCACGATCTTGCCCGAGGCCTCCTTGTCCGGCTGGATACCGATTTCGGCGCCTTCGCTATCCACCGAAAGGACAACCGCCAGTTTCCATTCCGGCACGTCGCTGAGCCTCGGAATCTTGCTCAGCGGCTCTCCCCAGTCGCCGCCGATCTCGATCGTTTTTACAGGACCGTGAAAGCCACGCCGCTCGTCATAGCTCAAAAGCCCGGCCTGCAACGCCTTGCGTGCCGAGATCTGCAGCCGTGGATCCAAAGACGTGCGCACGGAAAGCCCGCCCTCGTAAAGCGCCTTGTCACCGTATTTCTGAATGATCTGCCGACGCACCTCCTCGGCAAAGAAGTCGGAAGCAAAAAGGTGTGCACCGCCGCGGCGGGGCGAGACGCCGAGCGGCTGCTGTTTTGCCTCTTCGCCGTCGGCCTTGGTGACATAGCCGTTTTCGACCATGCGATCTATGACCCAGTTGCGACGCTCGATCGCAGCCTCGACGTTACGGTACGGGTGATAATTGGCCGGTCCCTTGGGCAGGGCCGCCAGATAGGCGGTCTCGGCTATCGTCAGTTCGGTTACGGACTTGTCGAAATAGGTCAGCGCCGCCCCTGCTATGCCGTAGGAATTGAGGCCGAAGAAAATCTCGTTGAGATAAAGTTCGAGAATCCGGTCCTTGCTGTAGGCCTGTTCGATGCGGAAGGAGAGGATCGCTTCCTTGATCTTGCGCTCATATGTCTGGTCGGAACTCAGAAGGAAGTTCTTGGCGACCTGCTGGGTAATCGTCGATGCACCGACCGGGCGCCGGCCGGAGCCGAGATTCTGCAGATTGACGGCAATGGCGCGCGCCAGACCGGTCACGTCGATGCCGGGATGCCGGTAGAAATTCTTGTCCTCCGCCGAGATGAATGCAGCCTTGACGCGATCGGGTATCGCCTGGATCGGCAGATACAAGCGGCGCTCACGTGCATATTCGGCCATCAATGCACCGTTGCCGGCATGAAAGCGCGTCGTCACCGGAGGCGAATAATTGGCCAGCACCTCGTAATCCGGCAGGTCCTTCGTTACGGCGCCGAGATAAACGGCGACGGCCGCGGCAGCGCCAAGCAGCAGAAACGCACCAATGCCGAAAAAATATCCAATCAGTCTGATCATCAGTCAGGTACCGGTATCTTATTATCGTCCCTTTGCAGGATCGTGTCCGTAAGCTCATGGTCCGCGAACGAAGTCGACCCCGCCAAACTCTTTCAAAAGAAATCGTCTGGTATTTGCAGTTGCACGCATCCGGGCTTCTCATATGGTGAGGAAGCGGAAGCATCAACACTGTTTCCCAACAAATCGGGACGCCCTTCCCTAAGGGGCCCGGATTGTGAGCAAAATAGGGCTGTGTACGGGTTATTCAGTGCGCATCTCGCTGAAAAGCTTATCGCTGTTACCCTGCCGACACAAATCACTTCACTGGGGAGGGACGACGAAAAGCGTGTAAAGCTCTTCATCCCAACGTGCTCTAACGTATTGTATCCGTCATATTCATGATCTCAGGCCCTTCCGGCACGGGATCGGATCGGCGGCTAAAAACACCGTGCGCCTTCAACCGCCGTTTGCAACCGCGGTGTTTCGATAGCTCTGTACGGCGGCGGCAAGCAGCGCGGACACCTTCTTTCGCCATTCCGGATCGAGCAGTTGCTTCTCATCTTCCTTGTTGGACATGAAGCCGAGCTCGAGCAGCACCGAGGGCACGTCCGGTGCCTGCAGGACCCGAAATCCCGCATGGCGGTGCGGGTTGTTGATCAGCTTGATCTGCCCTTCGAACGAAGCGATGACGCTTCGCGCGAGATTGACCGAAAAGGCCTGCGTTTCGCGACGGGTGAGATCGATGAGGATGTCGGCGACTTCGGCCGGTTCGCTTTCAAGCGGTATCCCGGCGATCTCGTCGGACAGGTTTTCGCGCGCGGCGAGATCGGCGGCAAGGTGATCGGACGCCTTGTCGGAAATCGTGTAGACCGTTGCACCTCGAATGTCCCTTTGCTTCAAAGTGTCGGCATGCAGGGAAATGAACAGGCTGGATCCTCGCTGACGCGCGATCTGCACGCGTTGAGGCAAGGAAAGAAACTCGTCGCGTTCCCGCGTCAGGAACGCTTCGATGCCAGGCTCTCGATTGAGCGTTTCCACCAGTTCTTTTGCGAAGGCCAGTGTGACGTGTTTCTCTTCGGTTTTCGTGACGCTGCCGATTGCGCCGGTATCGATGCCGCCATGGCCGGCGTCTATGGCAATCACGAAAGCATCAGCCTTGGCGGGTGCTGCGGCCGGCCTGTCGGTTTTGACGGCGCGCACCGTGCCCGTCCACTTCTGCTCTGCGAGGATCTTGTCGAAGCGGTCCTGGCCTATCCTCTCGGCGTCGAGCACGAGGCGAAATCCCTTTCCATCCTCCATCGGCTTCACTTCCGCATGAGTCAATTCCGTCGGCTCCTTGGCGGAGAGCACAAGCCGTGAGGCCCCTGCGCCCATTCCTCCATAGCGGATGGCGTCGAACAGCCCGCGGGGCTCCAGGCTCTCGGGCTTAAGCCCGAAGGAGGTTTCCGGCAGGTCCACGATGATGCGGACGGGATTGGCTACGTAGTGGACCGAAAAGACCGGTTCGCGATCGAACTCGATCACCAGCCGCGTGCGGGCATCATCGCCGGCGATCCGCGCCGCGTAGGCAAGGAGAGGCACCGGCTCGCCGGCGTGCACGCCCACGACCGGCAGCAGGAGAAACAAAACGGCAGCGACCAGCCTGCGCAAACCGCAATGGCGGGCGATCATCCGCATGGAATACAGCTGATTTGCCGAACGCTTCACTTGAACCCCGCATCCTTTCGTTCAAAGTACCGGCAAAGGGCTCTCCGGCACAGCTTACCTTCTCTTCGACCAATGAACCCTCAGGGTTAACCAAAGCTTGACACGGGCCCCGCCGCATCGTCGCTCCACAACCGCGATTTCGACCTGAAGATCTGGCTACACCCGCGCAAGCGAATCGATCAATATTGTGGCGGCAAAGGCTTTTCCCTTGCCAATGTGACATGGAAAACATAAAAGCGTGACAAGGAGAAAGTGTTGACGGGATAGAAACGTCGGCCGGGCAGCCGGAGCTTTTAGACGAGCTTGGCGCCAGGGAGTGATCGAGCCGGTCCAACCGGTTGCAACCGTATCAAGCTTCCTCGGCCGCAGGTGTTCATCCGCCGTCGCCGCATTTCCTCCCCCGTATACTGGTTCGCAAATTTCCGGCGGTGGCCGGAGTTCTTGATGGTGATTTTCACCGGATGCCCGCAAGCGGGCGCATTCATCGGGCCTCTTCCAGAGGTCCAGGACATTGGCATTCTTGTTTGGTCTTTGATGTGACTCAGCAGTATCGGTCAGAAACAGGGCGGCCCCGGGACTCTCAGTTTCCGGCTGCCGTCTCGCTGCTGCACCATCGCCTGCGCCAAACAGGACCTTTTATATCCGGCGCAGCCTCCGACGTGTTCGACAGCCTTCTTGAAAAAGGCTCTTTATCTGTCGTGACGCCGCGCCGAGGAGCACAGCTTAGATGGCAGAGAAAATGCTTATCGATGCGTCTCACTCAGAGGAGACGCGCGTCGTTGTCGTACGCGGAAACCGCATAGAAGAATTCGATTTCGAATCGGAACATAAAAAGCAGATCCGCGGCAATATTTACCTGGCCAAGGTAACAAGAGTGGAGCCGTCGCTCCAGGCAGCTTTCGTCGACTACGGCGGCAATCGCCACGGATTTCTGGCCTTCGCCGAGATCCATCCCGACTATTATCAGATCCCCCTCGCCGATCGTCAGGCCCTGTTGAAAGCGGAAGCGGAAGAAGCGCGCCGCGAAGACGACATCGAGCCGATGGAGACCTCGGCCGAACGGAAATCTGCGTCTTCTACCGATTCGGTGGCCGAAGTGGTGGCACAGGCCGAAGCCGCCGAGGCGGCCGGAGAGGCCGCTGAGGCGCAAGCCGCTGCGGAGAAGCCCAAGGCCAAGCCGAAGCGTACACGCCGTGCGAAGCCGAAGGCAAGCGAGGAGACCGCGGCGAGCCAGGAGTCGGAGGCGCCTGAAGGTGGCCCGTCTGAAGACGGCGAAAGCGACAAGAGCGAAATGGCCGCGATCGTCGAAACCGACTCGATCTCCGAGGATGTCGACGCGCGCCGCCAGCGCGACGACGACGATGACGACGACAATCACGACGGCGAAAAGGAAATCATCGAATCCGTCGGCGCCGAAGACGCCATGGAAGAGGTGGCGGAGCGCCAGTTCCGCAAACCGCGCAAGCAGTACCGGATTCAGGAAGTGATCAAGCGTCGGCAGATCCTGCTGGTGCAGGTCGCGAAAGAAGAACGCGGCAACAAGGGTGCGGCACTCACGACCTATCTTTCGCTCGCCGGCCGCTACTCCGTGCTCATGCCGAACACGGCGCGCGGTGGCGGCATCTCTCGCAAGATCACCAACCTGCAGGACCGCAAGCGCCTGAAGGAGATCGCCCGCGGCCTCGACGTGCCGCAGGGCATGGGTGTGATCCTGCGCACCGCCGGAGCCAATCGCACCAAAGTCGAGATCAAGCGTGATTTCGAATATCTCATGCGTCTGTGGGAGAACGTCCGGACGCTGACCCTGAACTCGACGGCCCCCTGCCTTGTTTACGAGGAGGGCAGCCTGATCAAGCGATCGATCCGCGACCTCTACAACAAGGACATAAGCGAAATCGTCGTCTCGGGCGAGGAAGGCTACAAGGAAGCCAAGGGCTTCATGAAGATGCTGATGCCCAGCCACGCGAAGGTCGTGCAGCCCTATCGCGACGTTCACCCGATCTTCTCGCGCTCCGGCATCGAAGCGCAACTCGACCGCATGCTGCAGCCGCAGGTGACGTTGAAGTCGGGCGGCTACATCATCATCAATCAGACCGAAGCGCTGGTTTCCATCGACGTGAACTCCGGTCGTTCGACGCGGGAGCATTCGATCGAGGACACTGCTCTCCAGACGAACCTCGAGGCAGCCGAGGAAGTAGCGCGGCAATTGCGCCTGCGCGACCTCGCCGGCCTCATCGTGATCGACTTCATCGACATGGAAGAGAAGCGGAACAACCGCTCGGTCGAGAAGAAGCTCAAGGATTGCCTCAAGAACGATCGCGCCCGCATCCAGGTCGGCCGGATCTCGCATTTCGGCCTGCTCGAAATGTCTCGCCAGCGAATCCGTGCCTCGGTGCTGGAAAGCACGATGCAAACCTGCCCGCACTGCAACGGCACGGGCCACATTCGTTCGCAATCCTCTGTCGCTTTGCATGTGCTGCGCGGCATCGAGGAACACCTGCTCAAGAACACCACGCATGACATCAGCGTAAGAACGACCCCCGACATCGCGCTCTATCTGCTCAATCAGAAACGCAGCTCGATTACGGACTATGAACAGCGCTTCGGTGTTTCAATCTTCATTGAAGCGGACGCCCATGTCGGCGCCCAACACTTCGCGATCGATCGCGGTGAACCGGTCGAAAATCCGGTCAGGATCGACCAGATTCTGCAGTTCGAGCCGGAACCGGAGGAAGAAGAAGAAGAAGAAGAGGTCCTGATCGAAGAAGAACTCGACGACGAGGAAGCGGAAGAGACCGCTGCCGAGCATCAGGACCAACAGAAGGGGCAGCCCGACGATCAGGGCGGCCGCAAGCGCAAGCGCCGCCGCCGCCGGCGCGGCAAGGGCGCGGGTCAGGGAGCGGACGCAGTTTCCGCAGAGTCTGCCGATGCGGCTGAAGACGAGGCCGGCGACGAGGCCGCCGCGGACGACGCCGAGGATGAACTCGACGCTGCGGACTCCCTGAATGGCGATAGTGAGCAGAAGCGCAAGCGTCGCCGGCGTGGCAAGCGCGGCGGACGCCGCAATCGTCAGGAAGAACTGGCTGGTTCCGAAGGCGAAACCGGCGCGACGGCAGAAACCGTCGAAGAGCCTGGTGAAGAGTCCGTCGACAGTACTGCAGCAGAGATTCCAGCAGTCTCTGCGGCTGAGGAAGCGCCGGCCGACGTCGCTGCTGCTGCCGCCGTCGAGGGAGTGGCCGAAGAGCCGAAGCCGGCCAAACCGCGCCGCAGCCGTAAGAAAACGACCAAGACCGAGGAACCGGCGGTGAATGCCGACGAGGTCGCCGAAAAGGTGGTCGAGGCTCAGCCGGAACCCGCAGAGCCTGCGCCTCAAATAGTCGAGGAAGCAGTCGAGGAAGCGGTCGAGGACCTCGAAGGCGCCAAGCCCGCGCGCTCAAATCGAGACCTGTCGGCGATCGCATCCAAGCCGGTCGTGACGTCCAGCAAAGGCGAGAGCGAAGAAGAGCCGACAAAGCCCAAAAAGGGCGGCTGGTGGCAGCGCCGCGGTTTCTTCTGAGATACGCCGCTCGTCAAGAGCCGGTGCGAGGAGCTGCCCCCTCATCCGCCTGCCGGCACCTTCTCCCCGCAAGCGGGGCGAAGGGCACAAGCGGCACTCTCCTGGCCTTGCACACCGGCTGTATAGTCGCGGCGAGCGGGCGACAGGAGTTCTTTCTCCCCATCATGATGGGGAGAGGGTCGCGACAGCGGGATGTGGGCGGCGAGAGACCCAATCGCTTTCGCGGTTGAAGGATCAGCCATCGGACCCTCTACCCCAGCCATCGCGCGATGCGGTTCATCGCCTCCTCCATATCGGCACCGGAGCCTGCATAGGAGAAGCGCATTGTACGATGCCCTTCGATGGGGTCGAAGTCGAAGCCGGGCGTTGCCGCAACGTTGATCTCGGCCAGCATCCGCCGGGCGAAAGCCATGCTGTCATTGGTGAAACGGCTGACATCCGCATAAGCGTAAAATGCGCCGTCCATCGGCGAGGCGATCGAAAAGCCGATCTGCGGCAGCCGGTCGAGCAGCAATGCGCGGTTGGCGGCATAAGCGCGCTTGTACCCGTCGAGCTCCTCATTGGCGCCGAGAGCCGCCTCCGCGGCAATCTGCGACAGCTCGGGCGGGGAAATATAGAGGCTCTGCGCAATACGTTCAAAGGCGCGCACCCGCGCCTCGGGCAGAACCATCCAGCCAATACGCCAGCCGGTCATGCAGTAGTACTTCGAGAAGGAGTTGATCACGATCGCGTCGCCGGCGACTTCGAGCGCCGTCGTCTCCTCCCCGTCGAAAGTCAAGCCGTGATAGATCTCGTCGGAAATGAAGGCGATGGCGTTGTGGCGGCAATAGTCGGCGAGAGCCTTCAGCCGCGCTTTACCGGTGACTGTTCCCGTCGGATTTGCGGGGCTTGCGAGAAGCACGCCCTTCAGGGGTTTTCCGTCACGCGCTGCGGCGCGCTCGAGGCTTTCAGGCGTCAGGGTGAAGCCGGAATCGGCATCGGCTTCGATCTCGACCACGACGAGCCCGAGGGCTGCCATGATGTTGCGATAGGCAGGATAGCCTGGTCGGGCGATGGCCACGCGGTCGCCCGGATCGAACAAAGCGAGGAAGGCGAGATTGAAGCCTGCCGACGATCCGGTGGTCGCGGCAATTCGCTGCGGATCAAGCGACAGACCATGGCGCCTGTGGTAATGCGCGGCAATCGCCCTCTTCAACGAAACCGTTCCCAAAGCGTCCGTATAGCCGAGCCGACCATGACCGAGCGCCTCCCTTGCTGCATCGAGCGCGGCTTTCGGCGCCGGATGCGCCGGCTGGCCGATGGCCATGGATATGACCGGGTGACCGGCATCACGCCGCCGCGTGGCCTCCGCCAGCACATCCATGGCGTGGAACGGCTCGACTTCGCTGCGTTTCGACATTTGCACCAAATGACTGGTCCTTTCGGCTTTGTTGACGCCCTTTGCCCCATTGCTCGCCGCTTCACAAGTCTACGAACGCCGCAATTCGGCCGACTTTGCCGTTTCGTGTCCGTGTTACGCCCCCTATGGTTCAACCAATCGAAGCGGGCCGGACTTGTCGTCGCCTCCAAACTGGCGCATTGAACAGTGCGCACGAAACCGATGACAGACAGAGAACAGCAGACCACGAGGAAAGAATGACGCTCAAGATGAAGATGATTGCCACAGCATCCGTGATAGCGCTTGCTGCCGGCGTGGTCCTGCCCGCTCCCGCGGCGGCACTCGATGCCAAGCAGAAGGAAGAATTCGGCGCCTTCATCAAGGAGTATCTGCTCGCCAATCCGGAGATTATGCTGGAAGTGCAGGAGGCGCTGTCCGCCAAGCAGCGGGCAAAGCAGCAGGAATCCGCCCAGGCGGCAATCGCCGGCAACAGCGAGGCGATCTTCAACTCCACCCACGACATAGCTCTCGGCAATCCGAACGGCGACGTGACGATCGTCGAGTTCTTCGATTACAATTGCGGCTATTGCAAGCGCGCTCTGTCCGACATGGACGCCATCCTCGCTGAGGACAAGAATGTCCGCTTCGTTCTCAAGGAGCTTCCCATTCTCGGACCCGAGTCGCTGGCGGCCCACAAGGTCAGCGCCGCCTTCCGCACGGTAGCACCGGAGAAATACGGCGATTTCCACCGAGCGCTGCTCGGGTCGGAGGAGCGGGCGACTGAGGAAACCGCGATCGCCGTTGCCGCCAAGCTTGGCGTAACGGAGGAGCAATTGCGCGAGAAAATGGAAGACGGGTCGTATGACGCTTCCATGCGGGAGGCCTATTCGCTTGCCAGCGACCTCGGCATTACGGGCACGCCTTCCTATGTCATCGGCAATGAGGCGGTGTTCGGCGCCGTCGGCGCGCCGGAGATCGAAGAGAAGGTCGCCAACATGCGGGCCTGCGGCAAGACCGTCTGCTGACGTCGTGCCATCTCGGCGGAGGCGTTCGTTGTCAAAACAGAGCGAGACTTGTGGACAAATCCCACGGGGACTCAGGGGGCTTTTCCTTAGGGGACCATCAGTCTATAGGTAACCCTCGATTACCCTATAGGTAACCCTCCATCACCGGAATCCCTTATGGCTTCGACTATCTTTGTGCTGAACGGCCCAAACCTGAACGCGCTCGGCAAACGCGAACCGGGTATCTATGGCGGCAAGACGCTTGCCGACATAGAGGCCATGTGCAAGGCGGAGGCAAAGCTCCTGGGGTTTGATATCGACTTCCGCCAGTCGAATCATGAGGGCACGCTGGTCGACTGGTTACACGAAGCTGGCGAAAAATCCGTCGGCATCGCGATCAACCCAGCCGCCTACGGACACACCTCTATCGCCATGCACGATGCCATTCGTGCGATTACTGTCCCGGTGGTGGAACTGCATCTTTCGAATATTCACGCGCGCGAGGAATTCCGGCATAAGTCGATGATCGCGCCAGCCGTCAAAGGCGTTATCTGCGGCTTCGGCGCTCAGAGTTACATTCTGGCGCTGCATGCGTTAAAGAACCTGACGGAAAAATCCAAATAAGAAGAACACGAGGCTCACATCCCATGGCTGAAAAGAAACCGGGTATCGATCAGGCGCTGATTCGTGATCTCGCCAATATCCTCAACGACACCGACCTGACTGAGATCGAAGTGGAGCAGGACGATCTGCGCATCCGCGTTTCGCGGAACGGCACGCCTGTCGCGATGTCGATGCCGGCGATGCCTGCCTACCAGGTGCCGCCCGCCGCCACCGGCGGCCAGTCCGCCCCTGCAGCCCAGTCTGCCTCCGAAGGCGGCCACAACGCCAAGAACGCGGTGACGGCGCCCATGGTCGGCACCGCCTATCTCGCCCCGGCTCCAGGCTCCCGCCCCTTCATTGAAGTCGGCGCAACGGTCAAGGAAGGCCAGACGATCCTGATCATCGAAGCCATGAAGACGATGAACCAGATTCCGGCTCCCCGCTCCGGCAAGATAACGGAAATTCTCGTGCAGGACGCGGCCCCGGTCGAATATGGCGAACCCCTGATCGTGATCGAGTAAGGCACGGTGGCGATGATCTCAAAAATCCTCATTGCCAATCGCGGCGAAATCGCTCTGCGCGTGCTGCGCGCGTGCAAGGAGCTTGGCATTGCGACCGTAGCCGTGCACTCGACGGCCGACAGCAACGCCATGCATGTCCGGCTCGCCGACGAGAGCGTCTGCATCGGTCCGCCGCCTTCTCGCGACAGCTATCTGAACATCCATCAGATCGTTGCCGCTTGCGAAATCACCGGCGCGGATGCGGTGCATCCGGGCTACGGCTTCCTCTCGGAAAACGCCAAGTTTGCCGAGATCCTCGAGGCACACGGCATCACCTTCATTGGCCCGACCGCCGAGCACATCCGTCTCATGGGCGACAAGATCACCGCCAAGAAGACCGCGGAAGAACTCGGCATACCAGTCGTTCCGGGGTCCGACGGTGAAGTGAAGCCGGAGAATGCGCTGGAAATTGCCCGCCAGATAGGATTTCCCGTACTGATCAAGGCGACGGCCGGCGGCGGCGGCCGCGGCATGAAAGTCGCCCGCACCGAAGCCGAACTCGAAAATGCGGTTGCGACGGCACGCTCCGAGGCCGCAGCAGCGTTCGGCAATGATGCCGTCTACATGGAAAAATTCCTCGGCAAGCCACGCCACATCGAAATCCAGGTCGTCGGCGACGGCGAAGGCAATGCGATCCATCTGGGTGAGCGCGACTGCTCGCTGCAGCGCCGCCACCAGAAGGTCTGGGAGGAAGCAAACTCTCCGGCGCTCAACGTCGAACAGCGCATGAACATCGGCCAGATCTGCGCCGAAGCGATGCAAAAGCTGAAATATCGCGGTGCGGGCACGGTCGAGTTTCTCTATGAAAACGGAGAGTTCTACTTCATCGAGATGAACACGCGCCTGCAGGTCGAGCACCCGATCACGGAAGCGATCACCGGTATCGATCTCGTGCACGAACAGATTCGCGTGGCATCCGGCGCCGGCCTCTCGGCCAAGCAGGAGGATATCGTCTTCTCCGGTCACGCCATCGAATGCCGCATCAATGCCGAGGATCCGCGTACCTTCGTCCCCTCCCCGGGCACGATAACGCATTTCCACGCTCCGGGCGGTCTTGGCGTACGCGTCGACAGCGGCGCCTATCAGGGCTATCGGATACCCCCTTATTACGACAGTCTGATCGGCAAGCTGATCGTTCACGGCCGGACCCGTGTCGAGTGCATGATGCGGCTGCGCCGCGTGCTTGACGAATTTGTCATCGACGGGATCAAGACAACGCTTCCCCTTTTTCAAGACCTGATCAACAATCAGGATATCGCAAACGGCGATTATGATATCCATTGGCTGGAGCACCATCTGGCCACA
Organism: Sinorhizobium medicae; assembly: GCF_007827695.1. GTDB lineage: Bacteria > Pseudomonadota > Alphaproteobacteria > Rhizobiales > Rhizobiaceae > Sinorhizobium > Sinorhizobium medicae. The sequence goes on from NZ_VITA01000009.1 coordinate 20,699, forward strand.
ACGTCCGCATAGGATACGCCATTGAAGGAGACGCGCAGCAAACAACCGGATATCACGCCGGACATGTTGTTGCGCGCCTACTCGATCGGCCTCTTTCCCATGGCGGATTCAGCCGACGACCCGGAACTTTTCTGGGTCGAGCCGGAAATCCGCGGCATTATTCCGCTGGACCGATTTCACGTCTCGCGCAGCCTTGCCAAGGTGATACGCAGGCGTCCCTTCGACATTCGCTTCGATACGGCCTTCTCCGAAGTCATCGAAGGGTGCGCGCAGCGCGCACCGGACAGGCCGACGACCTGGATCAACGACACGATCCGCGCGCTCTATGCGGCGCTGCATAAAATGGGCCATGCGCATAGTGTCGAAGCCTGGGAGGGAGATACGCTTGTGGGCGGTCTCTATGGCGTTTCGCTCGGCGCCGCCTTTTTCGGCGAGAGCATGTTCTCGCGGCGCACAGATGCTTCCAAGATCTGCCTGGTTCATCTGGTCCAGCGTTTGAGATCGAAAGGCTTTCAACTCCTCGACACGCAGTTCACGACAGAACACCTGAAGTCTTTCGGCGCCGTCGATGTGCCGAAGGTCGAGTACGAGGTCCTGCTCGCGAAAGCCATAGCTTCGCCGAATCTGGATTTTTGAAGGGCATCGCCGCCACATTATGACCTTGCCACACCATGCATAGGGCGCGGCCTCGTCTTCGGCAAGGACTTCACCCTCTCAATTATTCGATTCGCATCCGTGGCAGGGAGGCGTTCTTCAGATGAATTTCGTCGCCCGCAAGGACCAATTGGAAGAGATCAAGTCGGGCTTGCCGAGCGTCACCGAAATGGTTCGCTTCGATTCGGGTAAAGCCTATGCGGACTTCCAGGAGGGCGACAAGGTCGCGGCTTACGGTACGGCCGATTTGATCGCAGCCGGAGCGGGTGCGAAGATTGCGGCGAAAGCCGGCCTTCTGGTGATTGCACTCGCCTTGCTGAAAAAGGGCGGTTTCCTGATCGTGGTCGCCGACGTCGCTATCGCACAGTTTCTAAGAGGGCTGCTCGGTCGAAAGACACCCACCCGCCGCCTGACAGAAATCAAATCAAATCCGCGGTTAGGATCTATTGTTTCTCTGCCGTGTCCGGCGGCGGAACTTCGGACGTCGTCTTGCAGGACTGCAGCCAGACGTCATAGACGGGGTGCTCGACGGCATTCAGGCCGGGGCTGTCCGCAAACATCCAACCGGTAAAAATACGGCGGATCTTTCGGTCGAGGGTGATCTCGTCGACTTCCACGAAGGTGGTCGTCTTCGGCGCTTCTGTTTCGTCCCGGCTGTAGCAGACGCGCGGAGTTACCTGCAGAGCGCCGAACTGCACCGTTTCACCGATATAGACGTCAAAGCTGGTAATACGGCCGGTGATCTTGTCGATGCCCGAGAACACCGCGACGGCATTGGGAAGGCGGGCCGCCTGCGCGGGCTCTGTGGTTGAAACCACCGGAGCGGCGAGGAGAAGGGCAATGGCCGCAAGCCGGGCCCCCCGGCCAAACAAATCCCCCAGACTGAACCCCGCCATTACCGACAATCCCCCGCACATTACTTTTCAGCTTGGATGGACTTCAGGCGCTAAACCCGAAATGTGGCTGCGCCGTGATCGTTACAATCCGTTAGACCGGGACGCGGGCGGAAAACCGCACGCACTTTTCCTTATCCCGCTCTGGCAGCGATACGATGCCTGATGCAGCCCCGCTGCATAGCTCAGGAGCGCGGCGTCCAGGCGTCGTAATCGCCAGTCACACGCGGGCGCTTGCCGGTGCCGGCGATCGAACCCTTCGGACGATAAGCATAGGGCGTACCGGTCGGATTGGCCCGGTGCGGCTTCTGCCACTCACGGGCGACATAATTCTCATCGGCGGGCGCGACATCGGTGCGATGGTGCATCCAGCCGTGCCAACCCGGAGGAATGGCGGAGGCCTCGGCAGGACCATTATAGATCACCCAACGCCGCGTCCGGCCTTCGGAATCCTTGCCGCCCTGATAATAGACATTACCGAACTCGTCTTCGCCGACGCGCTGACCGTGGCGCCAGGTATGAAAGCGGGTACCGATCGTCTGTCCGTTCCACCAGGTGAAAATCTGCAGCAGGAGCTTCATATGCCTCGTCCTTTACCGGCCGATGGGAGCCAGCCGGATATCAAAATCTCGCCCCCGCTTATGCCGCGCCGCTTACGGCTTGTCCAGTGATTCCGCCCTCAGTCACCTGCATCTTGACGCGATTCGACCGCACAAGAAGATCCCCGTCGAGGTCAGGAGAGACGCTTTTCGAGGATGATCGCCGGTATGCCGGACTGTTCGTCGCCGCAACTGGACGTTTTCGCGACTTCCGCAAATCCATGCGCCTGATAAAAGGCGAGCGCGTGAAGGTTTTGCGGCTCTACCTCCACCAGCATGCATTCCGCATCGGGGAAGCAGGTCTCAAGCTCCGCAAACATATCGCGTCCGACACCACGACGTTGGAATCTGGGCAGGACATAGAGCTGGTGCAGAACGACCGTCTTTTGCAGCGACTCCGACATGGCGGCATAGCCCATGCCGGCAAGCTCGCTGCCGGTGTCGGCGACGACGAATTCGGAATGTTTGCGCTGCAGCCGGGCTCGAAGAGCATCTATGGAATGCCACTTCGCCGTCAGCTCCTTAACCTTTTCGACACCGTAGAACGTGTCGTAGGTTGCATGCCACGTCTCGGCGAGCAGAGCGCGAACCTTATCGAGGTCGCGCTCGCCTGCGGTACGGACGAAGAACACCGTCATTCCTCGAATCCGAGCTTGGACTTTACGAGCGCCTGCACCGCCTGCGGGTTGGCCTTGCCGCCGGTCGCCTTCATCACCTGCCCTACAAACCAGCCGGCAAGCGAGGGCTTCGCCTTCGCCTTTTCCACCTGGTCGGGGTTGGCTGCGATGATCTCGTCGACGGCCTTCTCGATCGCACCGGTATCGGTTACCTGCTTCATACCACGGCTCTCGACAATCTGCGCCGGATCGCCGCCCTCGTTCCAGACTATTTCGAAGAGGTCCTTCGCAAGCTTGCCGGAGATGGTCCCATCCTTGATGAGATCGATGATGCCACCAAGCTGTGCCGGCGAGACGGGCGTTCCCTCAATAGGCTTTCCAGCCTTGTTCAGCGCGCCGAGAAGGTCGTTGATGACCCAGTTCGCCGCGGTCTTGCCGTCGCGACCAGCTGCCACGGCCTCGAAGTAGTCGGCGATCGCCTTTTCCGACACGAGAACGGACGCGTCGTAGACGGACAGGCCGAGATCTCTGACGAAGCGCTCCTTCTTGTCGTCCGGCAACTCCGGCAGGTGTGCCTTCAGCGCCTCTACGAACGCATCGTCGAATTCGAGCGGCAGCAGATCCGGGTCGGGGAAGTAGCGGTAGTCGTGCGCATCTTCCTTCGACCGCATGGAACGCGTCTCGCCCTTGCCCGGGTCGAAGAGACGCGTTTCCTGATCGATTGCCCCACCGTCTTCAAGGATGGCGATCTGGCGACGGGCCTCGTATTCGATCGCCTGACCGACGAAGCGGATCGAGTTGACGTTCTTGATTTCACAGCGCGTGCCGAATGCTTCGCCGGGGCGGCGAACGGAGACGTTGACGTCCGCGCGCATCGAGCCCTCGTCCATATTGCCGTCGCAGGTGCCGAGATAGCGCAGGATCGAGCGAAGCTTCGTGAGATAGGCCTTCGCCTCGTCCGACGAACGCAGATCCGGCTTCGAGACGATCTCCATCAGCGCAACACCCGAGCGGTTGAGATCGACATAGGACATGGCTGGATGCTGGTCGTGCATCGACTTGCCGGCATCCTGCTCCAGATGCAGACGCTCGATGCCGATCTCCACATCTTCGAAATGGCCCTGGCGGTCCGGTCCGACGGAGATGATGATCTTGCCTTCTCCGACAATCGGGTCCTTGTATTGCGAGATCTGGTAGCCCTGTGGCAGGTCCGGATAGAAGTAGTTCTTCCGATCGAAGATCGAACGATTGTTGATCTTTGCCTTCAAGCCGAGGCCCGTGCGCACGGCCTGCTTGACGCATTCCTCATTGATCACCGGAAGCATGCCGGGCATTGCAGCATCGACAAGCGAAACGTTGGCGTTCGGCTCGGACCCGAACTCGGTCGATGCACCGGAGAACAGCTTCGAATTGCTCAGCACCTGCGCATGGACTTCCATGCCGATGATGACCTCCCAGTCGCCGGTGGCGCCCGGAATGAAGCGTTTCGGATCAGGAGTGCGGACGTCGACGATGCTCATGTCATGCTCTTCTTTGAGGCCTGAATTCGTGGTTTCTCGGTAGAGCAATTGGCCACTGGGTGCAAGCTTGTAAGGGGCGGCCGCGTATCGGGTGCCGGGCGATCACGGTTCTTGTCCTCGCCCTTGCAACCTTGACGTTTGCGCGGCGATCTCCTAAAAACGCCGCGTCCGACAGGAGCTTTTATGTTCAACCAGTCTGAGTCCCGGTAAGGGCCCTGCCCGCTTTCACTGAATAGCGTGCACGGGCCGAAAACGTGAACCCCCGCCGATCACGTCGTGATTTGCGGAACGTTTTCTTGCGTTCTCACGAATGCCATTCCGGAATACTCGACCCATGGACATTTCGCGCGCCGAACAGCGCATACTTCATCATTTGGCCCAGGGCGGCCGCATCGAAATCACCCGCGAGGGTAAAACCATTACTGAAATTCGCTGCTTTACGAGGGACGGCTGGGTTTACCCTGGCGTCGATCTCGAACTCTTTCGCAAGCTGAAACGAAAAAGAGCGATCCGCTCGTCCGCCGGTAAGCCCTACCGCATTACCGAACGCGGGCTGCATCTGGTCAGATCGGAACTCAACAACCGTTGAGCCGGCGATCCAATGGGATACCGGAGATCTCGTCTCCGGTATCCCAGACCAGGGCTGGCCGTCGCGGCGGGATTACCGCCGGCTTATGGCCGCCCTGCGCGGTCACCACCATTTGGAGGGCGTGAAGCGGCCAGCCGCCTGCTCGATGACGTGAGCCGTCTTGAACAGCGTTTCTTCGTCGAAGGGTTTGCCGATGAGCTGCAAACCGAGCGGCAACCCCTTGTGATCGAGCCCGCCCGGCACTGCGATGCCCGGAAGCCCGGCCATGTTCACCGTCACGGTAAAGATGTCGTTCAGATACATCTTCACCGGGTCTGATGCGAGGTCTTCATCGGCGATGCCGAAGGCGGAGGACGGCGTGGCCGGCGTCAGGATAGCATCGACGCCGGCGTGGAAGGCGAGTTCGAAGTCGCGCTTGATCAGGGTGCGGACTTTCTGCGCGCGAAGGTAATAGGCATCGTAATATCCCGCAGAGAGAACATAGGTGCCGATCATGATGCGGCGCTTGACCTCTTGCCCGAAGCCCGCCGCCCGCGTCTTCTCGTACATGTCGACGATGTCCTTGCCGTCGACGCGAAGGCCATAACGAACGCCGTCGTAGCGCGCGAGGTTGGACGAGGCTTCGGCTGGAGCGACGATGTAGTAGGCGGGCAGCGCGTATTTGGTATGCGGCAGCGAGATATCGACGATTTCGGCGCCGGCGTCCTTGAGCCAAGCAACGCCCTGCTGCCAGAGCGCCTCGATTTCCTCGGGCATGCCTTCGACGCGGTATTCCTTCGGGATCCCTATCCGCATGCCCTTGATCGACTGGCCGATCGCCGCTTCGTAATCCGGCACCGGCAGATCGACGGATGTCGTATCCTTCGGATCGACGCTCGCCATCGACTTCAGGAGGATCGCGGCATCGCGCACGTCGCGAGCGATCGGGCCCGCCTGATCGAGCGACGACGCGAAGGCGATCACGCCCCAGCGCGAGCAGCGCCCATAGGTCGGCTTGATGCCGACGGTTCCGGTGAATGCCGCCGGCTGGCGGATGGAGCCACCGGTGTCCGTCGCCGTGGCTCCGGCGCACAGGCGTGCAGCGACCGCAGCCGCAGAACCGCCGGAAGACCCGCCCGGAACCAGGTCGAGATTGGATTCCTTGGCACGCCACGGGTTCTTGACCGGCCCGTAATAGGAGGTCTCGTTCGACGAGCCCATCGCGAACTCGTCCATGTTCAGCTTGCCGAGCATGACGGCGCCGTCGTTCCACAGGTTCTGGGTGACAGTTGATTCATAGTGCGGCCTGAACCCGTCGAGTATATGGCTGCACGCCTGCGTATGGAGGCCCTGCGTGCCGAAGAGATCCTTGATCCCGAGCGGTATACCCTCGAGCGCACCCGCCTTGCCGGCCCCGATGCGCGCGTCAGAGGCTTTTGCCATCTCGCGTGCCTTATCGGGCGTGACCGCGATATAGGCGTTGATCGTCTCATTGGCTGCCTCGATCGCGGCAAGATAGGCGTCGGTCAACTCGACCGCGGTGATTTCCTTGTCGGAAAGCTTCGCGCGGGCTTCTGCGATCGTGAGGCTCGTAAGGTCGGTCATGGCGTATTTGGACTTTCGCAATCGGGACGACTGGGCGGGCGGCGGACGGTTACTCGACCACCTTCGGGACGACGAAGAAATTGCGGTCCGAATTGGGTGCATTGGCGACAATGTCGGCCGCCTTGTCGCCATCTGCGACAACGTCCTCGCGCTTCTTCATCGTCATAGGCATCACCGATGTCATCGGCTCGACTCCGTCGACATTCACTTCGGAAAGCTGCTCGACGAAGCCCAATATACCGTTGATCTCGCTCGTCATCCGCTCGGCTTCCTGGTCGCTGACGGCGATGCGGGCAAGGCGCGCGACGCGCTTGACGGTGGCAAGGTCTACGGACATGGCGGTCTCCGGTATCGCAAAGTTTCCCCCGCTATAAAGGCGAGACGCCGGGCACGCAACGGGGGAATAGCGCAGAGACTGGAGCGGCGTGCCGTTTACGCGTTCACGATGCCGCCGACCTCGGGCGTGGCGACGAGGGTCGAGGCGCCGTCCATGCCGGCCACGAAGGTCTCCGGGGTCTGGTCGATGATCGGAAAGGAACCATAATGGCAGGGGATGGCCGTCGCGAACTTGAAGTAGCGTTGGCATGCGAGCGCCGCCACCGCACCACCCATGGTGAAACGGTCGCCGATCGGCACGATGCCGATTTCCGGCTCGTGCAGTTCCTGAACGAGCGCCATGTCGGAAAAGATGTCCGTGTCTCCCATATGGTAGAGCGTCGGCTCGTCGTCGAAATGGAGAACGAGACCATTGGCATTGCCGAGCGAATGGGAAACGCCATCCTCGGTTATCTGGGCCGACGAATGCAAAGCGTTGACGAAAGTGGCGGAAAAGCTCCCGAGACGAATGGTCCCACCGGTATTGCCCGGCTCCAGTTTCGCCACGCCCTGACGACCGAGCCACATGCAGAGATCAAAATTGGCAAGAACCGTTGCGCCGGTTTCCTTGGCGATCGCGACGGTGTCGCCGACATGGTCGCCATGGCCGTGCGTGAGCAGGATGTGGGTCAACCCCGCCGTAACCGCCCTGCGCTCGCCATCCCTAAAAGCCGGATTGCCGGTGAAAAACGGATCTATCAGTATTTTGGCTTTCGCCGTTTCGACGTGGAAGGCGGAGTGCCCCAGCCATTTGATTTTCATGATCTTCTCCTCAGATCGCGAAGTACCGGATCTTTCCGGCCACAAATTGATCGATTTATCTGTAGGACAAGCATATGGATCAGGCCAGCGCAGTGGAAAGATCGAATCGGTAAATCCCATGGCTATTCTTACGATCGAGGAACTGGCCGAACGGTTGCCGCCATACCAGGCGGTGGCGGGCCTGGACCTCGGAACGAAAACGATCGGCCTTTCGGTTTCGGATCTCGGGCGGCGCTTTGCGACGCCGCGTGACGTGATCCGCCGCGTCAAGTTCGGCATCGACGCGCAAGCGCTCCTCTTTTTTGCGGAAAAGGAAAAGGTCGCGGCCTTCGTTATCGGCCTGCCGGTCAATATGGACGGCTCGGAGGGGCCGCGCTGCCAGGCGACCCGTGCATTCGTACGCACGATGGGGGAAAGGACGGATATTCCCTTCGTCCTCTGGGACGAGCGTCTGTCGACGGTCGCCGCGGAACGGGTGTTGATCGAGATGGACGTCTCCCGGAAAAAGCGAGCCGATCGCATCGACTCGGCCGCCGCATCCTTCATTCTTCAGGGAGCACTGGATAGATTGGCATTGCTGGCGAGAGGCGCTTCCGGCGATCGCGACGCGCCGTAATGCCGTCGGTACCAGGCTGTGATCTGCCTCCGCTTTCTCATTGCGACAAGGCCGAAGACGATGAGGCTGTCGATGATCATGGCGCGGGCGACGAGCGGCGGAATGGTTTCCGGCGGCATCCCGAGGATATGCCCATAGACGCGAAAGACGAGGTCATGCGCCTCGCGCGTCAGCATGAAGATGCCGAAGCTCATGTCGTAGTAGGAGAGCCCGTACCAGCCGGTAAGCAGCGTCACGGGACCGCCCCAGAGGATCAGCAGCCACTTCATGAAGCACTCCCCTCCGCCTGCTGGCCGCGAACGCGTGGACCTATCGCGCGATCAAACACGACGAATGCGGTCAGGACGGCAGCGAGGGTCGCTATGTCGAGCGCCAGGCCGGCAAAAAAGATCACCATGATGATCAACAAGGCAGTTCTCACCAACCGCTCCATTCGTAAAAATCGCACCGCCAGTATCTCCGGTGGAGAGGCCGAAACGCAACGTAAACCCTTTGTTAAGGTTAATATTCAGCGTCGCTCCGGCTTGTGGCCGCCGGTTCAGCGCACTACAGCAATCTGAGCGTCCGGCAAGACGCAGCCGTACCGCATGCGCGAACCGTCCTCGAGCTGGAGCCCTGATGACCATCGTCTTCGAAAGCATTCTGCCGGTCTTCCTGCTCGTGCTCCTCGGGGTCGCGCTCCGCCGGTCGACACTTGTCGACCAGGGCATGTGGGTCGGGCTCGAACAGTTCGGCTATTATTTTCTCTTCCCCGCCCTGCTCTTCTCGACTTTGGCGAAGGCTGATCTGGCGGGATTGGAGGTCGACGCGACGGCAGTTGCGACTGTCGGTAGCGTGACATTGATGTCTGCGGCCCTTCTCTCGACCTGGCCCCTCCTGCGTAAGGGCGGGATTCCGGCCGCCACCTTCACATCGATCTTTCAGACGGCCACGCGCTGGAATGCTTTCATTGCACTGGCGGTCGCCGAAAAACTCTTCGGTGCGATCGGCCTCAGTCTGACGGCCCTCATAATGGCGCTGCTCATCATCCCGATCAATTTCTTCAATATTGCTGTTCTGACCTGGTTCGGCGGCGCCGGCCGCGGAATCGGGTTTTTCTTTTTGAAGATCGTCACCAATCCGCTGATCATCTCTTCGGCGCTCGGAATAGCATTCAATCTTACCGGCCTTGAGCCCTATGACCCGGTGATGACGGCGATCGATATGCTGGCGAGCGCCTCGCTCGGGCTCGGGCTGATCCTGGTCGGCGCCGGGCTCAAGGTCGCCGACACCCTGACGCCGAGCGTGCCCGCACTTCTCGCGGTCGCCCTAAAGCTGATCGTCATGCCAATGTTCATGGTCGGTGGAAGCGTGCTCCTCGGCATACGGGGCGATGCCCTGCTCGTCATCGCCGTGGGCGCGGCCGTCCCGACCGCCATGAACGGCTATCTCCTGGCCAAGCAAATGGGAGGTGATGCAGGGCTTTACGCTTCCGTCGCGACGATCCAGACCGCGGCTTCGTTCGTGACCATACCGCTCGTGCTTCTCATTACCGGCTATGTTGCGGCCGGATAAAGCAAATCGAGGACGTAGGCCGAATCGAAACGCGAATCGAGCATGCCGTAAGTCGAGCGCCAGCCCGCGGCGAGGCGGGATTCCAGGAACGCATCGGCGATGCGCCCCGCCCCGAGCCTGTAGAGCTCGGCGGCAGCCGCGGCCAGCGCAAGTTGCTCGACCAGCATCCGCGCGGCGCCTTCGTCACGCTCGCAGAGCGACATGGCGGCACGCAGAACTTCAATCGTCTTTCGCCCGGCGGGACCGAGATCGCGGCCGATCGTTGCGAAGAGCTGCTCGAACAGTTCCTTCCGTCGCGAAAGTACCCGCAGGACATCGAGCGCCATGACGTTGCCGGACCCTTCCCATATCGCATTGACCGGCGCTTCGCGGTAGTGGCGGGCAAGCGCCCGCTCCTCGACATAGCCATTGCCGCCCATGCACTCCATGGCCTCGTAGATCAGCGCGGGGGCGATCTTGCAGCACCAGTATTTCGCAACCGGCGTCATGATACGGGCGTAGGCAGCATCCTCCGCGCTGCTATGGGCATTGTCGAAAGCTTCGGCAAGCCGGAACGACAGCGCGCTTGCAGCTGCGACATCCAGAGCCATGTCGGCAAGCACCCTGGTCATCATGGGCTGGCTGACAAGCGCCTTGCCGAAGACCTTGCGACCGCGTGTATGATGCACCGCTTCGGCGAGCGACGCGCGCATCATACCGGCCGAGGCGAGCGCACAATCGAGCCGGGTCAGCGTCACCATATCGAGGATCGTGCGAATGCCGGCATCCGGCGCTCCGAGCAGGAAGCCGAAAGTATCCGAAAACTCGACCTCGGAGGATGCATTCGACCGGTTGCCGAGCTTGTCTTTCAGGCGCTGAAAACGCAGGCCGTTCGCCCCTCCGTCCTCCAGCAGCCGCGGGACCAGGAAGCAGCCGAGCCCCTCCCGGGTCTGCGCCAGCATGACGAAGGCATCACTCATCGGCGCGGACATGAACCATTTGTGTCCCGTGAGGCGATAAATGCCCTCGCCCACGCGTTCGGCCGTGGAGGTATTGGCGCGCACGTCCGTGCCGCCCTGCTTCTCGGTCATGCCCATGCCGATCGTGACGGCGGATTTCTGCATCCACGGCCGGTTGGTCGAATCATATTTGCGCGAGAGGATCTTCGGCGCCCATTCCTTCTGGACGGCGGGCGATGACGTGATCGCCGCGACCGATGCGCTGGTCATCGTCAGCGGGCATAGATGGCCACATTCGAGCTGCGCCGTCAGGTAGAAGCGGATTGCCCGAACCTTGTGCGAACGGCCGCGCTCATCGGGCAGGTTCTCCCAGGCTGAGGAATGCAGCCCCGTCGTCATGGAGCGGCGCATCAGCGCATGCCAGGCGGGATGGAACTCGACGACGTCGAGGCGCTCGCCGCGGGGCCCGTGCGTCTTCAGTTTCGGCACCCCTTCATTGGCCATACGGGCCAATTCCTGTGCCTCGGGCGAAGTCACGTAACGCCCAAGTCCATCGAACTCGTCGCGTAGCGACTTCGGCATACTGGAGGTGATGTCGACCACCAGCGGGTCGGAGCGAAAGGCATTGACACCGGACCAGGGCTTAGGCTGGTTCAGTTCTGCAAGTTTCTGCTCGGTCCGGTTCATCTGATTCATGGGCCGGTTCTAGCGCAAGTTTCCGAGGCGCGAAACAGGGACGCCTGGGCGACGCAAGTTTTCTTCCAAACGGGAGACCGGCGCTTGCCGCCCGGTTTTCTTTGGAAGAGGTGGCGCGGCGCTTGCCGCGCCGGGGGCCACGTTCTATAGAGCGACCCGAATTCCAGAAATGCAAGGGCGGCCCATGATCACCTTCCCGCATCGCCACCTGCTCGGCATCAAGGGGCTAACGGAACAGGATATCACGCTCCTGCTCGATCGCGCCGATGAAGCCGTCAAGATCTCTCGTCAGAGAGAGAAGAAGACCTCCTCGCTGCGCGGGCTGACGCAGATCAATCTTTTCTTCGAGGCCTCGACCCGGACGCAGTCGTCTTTCGAACTCGCCGGAAAGCGGCTCGGGGCCGATGTCATGAACATGTCCGTGGGCAACTCGTCGGTCAAGAAAGGCGAGACGCTCATCGATACGGCGATGACGCTGAACGCCATGCATCCCGATGTGCTGGTCGTCAGGCACTCATCGGCGGGGGCTGCCTCGCTTCTCGCCCAGAAGGTCTCCTGCTCCGTCGTCAATGCCGGCGACGGCCAGCACGAGCATCCGACGCAGGCGCTGCTCGACGCGCTGACGATACGGCGTGCCAAAGGCAAGCTCTCGCGGATCATCGTGGCGATCTGCGGCGACGTGCTGCACTCGCGCGTCGCCCGTTCCAATATCCTGCTGTTGAACCAGATGGGCGCGCGCGTGCGCGTCGTTGCGCCGGCAACTCTGCTTCCCGCCGGCATCGCCGAGATGGGCGCGGAGGTCTACCACTCCATGGCTGAAGGCCTGAAGGATGCCGACGTGGTCATGATGCTGAGGCTTCAGCGCGAGCGCATGGCCGGCTCCTTCGTGCCTTCGGTGCGCGAATACTTCCATTACTACGGGCTCGACGCCGAAAAGCTGAAGGCTGCCAAGGACGATGCGCTGGTGATGCACCCAGGACCGATGAACCGAGGGGTCGAGATCGCCTCGGAGATTGCCGACGGTCCGCAGAGCGTCATCGAACAGCAAGTCGAGATGGGCGTCGCCGTACGGATGGCGGTGATGGAAACATTGCTACTTTCCCAGAACCAGGGGCCGCGCGTATGACCAGACCACTCGTTCTGCAAAACCTGCGCATCGTCGATCCTTCGCGAAGCCTCGACGAAAACGGCACCATCATCGTCACAGACGACGGCCGCATTCTTGCCGCGGGAAAAGATGCCCAGAATCAGGGCGCACCTGCGGGCGCCGTCGTCAAGGATTGCGCCGGCCTCATCGCTGTCCCTGGGCTGGTCGATGCGCGCGTCTTTCTCGGAGAGCCAGGCAGCGAGCACCGGGAGACGATCGAATCGGCTTCGCGCGCGGCGGCGGCCGGCGGCGTGACTTCGTTCATCTCCATGCCCGATGCCGAACCCGTGATCGACGAGATCGCGCTCGTCGAATTTGTACAGAAGACCGCCCGCGACAAGGCACTCGTCAATGTTTATCCGGCCGCGGCGCTGACCAAGGGCCTGCTCGGAAAGGAAATGACCGAGATCGGACTGCTTCGCGATGCGGGCGCCGTCTGCCTTACAAACGGGCGGCAGCCGGTCCACGACACGCTCGTGCTGCGCCGCGCGATGACCTATGCGCGCGAGTTCGGCGCAGTCGTCGCGCTCGAGACCCGCGACAAATATCTCGGCGCCAACGGCGTCATGAACGAAGGATTGCTGGCGAGCTGGCTCGGCCTTCCGGGCGTGCCGCGCGAAGCCGAAATCATTCCGCTCGAGCGCGACCTCCGCATAGCGGCCTTGACGAAGGCGGCCTACCACGCCGCGAAGATATCCGTTCCGGAATCGGCCGCATGCATCCGCGTTGCCAAAGAGAGCGGCAGCAGCGTTACCAGCGGTATCTCGATCAACAACCTGACGCTGAACGAGAACGACATCGGCGAATACAGGACCTTTTTCAAGCTCTCGCCGCCCTTGCGCACCGAGGATGATCGTGTCGCGATGGTCGAGGCACTCGCCAGTGGCACGATCGACATCATTGTTTCCTCCCATGATCCGCAGGATGTCGATACCAAGCGCTTGCCTTTCGCGGACGCCGCAGATGGGGCGATCGGCCTCGAAACGCTGGCGGCCGCGGCGCTCAGGCTCTATCACAGCGGACATGTTCCGCTGATGCGGCTGATCGATGCTTTATCGACCCGCCCGGCCGCGATCTTCGGCCTCGACGCCGGAACGCTGAAGCCTGGGGCGCGAGCCGATATCGCCGTCATCGATATCGACGAGCCCTGGGTTCTCCACAAGGAGACACTCGTCTCGCGCTCGAAGAACACGCCTTTCGAAAATGCACGCTTTACCGGACGGGTCGTCCAAACTTATGTTGCGGGCGAACTCGTGCACTCGGCATAGCCGGCGCGGCTCAACGGAAGGGGGGACCGGTGGACATATTTTCCTGGCAGTTGGGGCTGCCTTCTACGCTCGCATGCCTTGTTTTCGGTTATCTGCTGGGCTCGATCCCATTCGGCCTCATTCTGACGCGAATGGCGGGCCTCGGTGATGTGCGCAAGATCGGCTCCGGCAATATCGGTGCGACCAATGTGCTTAGAACCGGCAATAAGAAGCTTGCGGCCACCACGCTGCTGCTGGATGCGCTGAAGGGGACGGCGGCTGCAGCGATCGCGTCCCTCTGGGGAGTAGAGGCAGGCATGGCCGCCGGGCTGGCCGCCTTTCTCGGGCACCTTTTTCCGGTCTGGCTTTCCTTCAAGGGCGGCAAGGGCGTTGCGACCTATATCGGAGTTCTGCTCGGCCTCGTGCCGGTGATGGTGCTTCTTTTCGCCGCCGCCTGGCTGGCCGTCGCGAAGATCTCCCGCTATTCCTCTCTTTCGGCGCTCGTCGCCACCGCCATCATTCCCGTCGCACTCTATGCGACCGGCAACGGCAAGGTGGCCCTGCTCTTTGCAGTCATGACGCTTATCGCCTGGGTCAAGCACCGCGCCAACATCCAGCGACTCATGAGCGGGACCGAAAGCCGGATCGGGGAAAAGGGCTGATGCCGCAAGGGGGCGCTCGTGGCGCCGTGGTTGCGCTGACGGAGCGGCAGAAGATCGCCTGGCTGCGGCTGATCCGCAGCGACAATGTAGGCCCCGCGACCTTCAGAGATCTGATCAACCATTTCGGCACTGCCGAGGCGGCGCTGGAGGCGCTGCCGGAACTCTCGCGTCGTGGCGGGGCGGAACGGTCCTTTCGTGTCGCCACAGTGGAGGATGCGGAACGTGAACTCGAAGCCGCATACCGGTTCGGCGCAGTTTTCGTGGGCATCGGCGAGCCTGAATATCCGGATGCGCTCAGGCAGATCGACGGCGCCCCGCCGCTTGTCGCGACGAAGGGTGACCTCAAAGCCACGGCCCGCCCCTCGCTCGGTATCGTCGGTTCGCGCAATGCTTCGGTTAGCGGCGCGAAATTTGCTGCCATGATCGCCCGCGATGCCGGCGCTGCCGGATATGTCATCACGTCCGGTCTAGCGCGCGGCATCGACACCGCCGCCCACCGCGCAAGTCTGAGGACAGGCACGATCGCGGTGCTCGCCGGTGGCCTGGACCGCCCTTATCCGCCGGAAAACATCGGACTGCTGCAGGAGATCGTCTCCGGCGGCGGGCTGGCGATCAGCGAGATGCCGTTCGGCTGGGAGCCGCGTGCCCGCGATTTCCCGAGACGCAACCGGCTTGTCGCAGGAATTAGCCTCGGTGTTGCCATCGTCGAGGCCGCCAACCGGTCGGGTTCTCTCATCACTGCGCGTTATGCCGCGGATTTCGGGCGGCTGGTCTTTGCCGTCCCCGGATCGCCTCTCGATCCGCGTTGCCACGGCACAAACGACCTCTTGAAGCAGGGGGCGACCGTCACGACCTCCTCGGCGGACGTGATCGAGGCGCTGGCGCCTCTCAGCCGCGACGATCTTTTCTCGCGGCTGCACGTCAACGAACCCGCGCTCGAGGAACTTCGGCCGGTACCGCGAGCGCCGGACGACAGCGATCGATCGCGCGTCGTCGAAGCGCTCGGACCGACGCCGGTCGAGATCGACGACCTCATTCGACATACCGGGCTCGCCGCACCGCAGATCCATCTGGTCCTCGTGGAACTCGACCTTGCCGGCCAGCTCTGCCGGCACGGGGGCAATCTGGTATCCATTGCGACCGCCGAATGACGGTGAATTTTTGCCGATCCACAGGGGCAAATATGGTGGCAAGAACGACGACCACCGGTTGAGCCGATTCGAATGTTGCCGCTTGGTTGCGGCCGAGCGCTATCTTGCTATTTTCGATAAGACCCCTTGACCGCGCCCGAATCCCTGTCCATGTCGTGGCGTCGGTATTGGCGCGCATGGTCGCCAAAGCAATTGTTTCAGAGAATGTCGATGAATGTTGTAGTGGTGGAATCGCCTTCCAAGGCCAAGACGATCAACAAGTACCTGGGCCCCGGCTACAAGGTGCTTGCCTCGTTCGGCCACGTGCGTGACCTGCCTGCCAAGGACGGATCGGTTCGCCCCGACGAAGACTTCGAGATGTCCTGGGAGGTCGACGGCGCTTCCGCAAAGCGGATGAAAGACATCGCGGACGCGGTGAAAGCGTCCGACGGTCTCATTCTGGCAACCGACCCCGACCGCGAGGGCGAGGCGATCTCCTGGCATGTGCTCGACCTTCTCAGAAAAAAGAAGGTTCTCGGCGACAAGCCGGTCAAGCGCGTCGTCTTCAATGCGATCACAAAAAAGGCCGTGCTCGATGCGATGGCTCAACCTCGCGACATCGATGCCTCGCTGGTCGACGCATATCTCGCCCGCCGCGCCCTCGACTACCTGGTCGGCTTCAACCTTTCGCCCGTGCTCTGGCGCAAGCTGCCGGGCGCGCGCTCGGCGGGCCGCGTGCAGTCGGTGGCGCTGCGCCTCGTCTGCGACCGCGAATCGGAAATCGAGCGCTTCGTCACCGAAGAATACTGGAATATTTCGGCACTTCTGAAGACGCCCCGCGGTGACGAATTCGAAGCGCGCCTCGTTTCGGCGGACGGCAAGCGGCTACCGGCAAAGGCAATCGGCAACGGCGAGGAAGCCAACCGGTTGAAGACCCTGCTCGACGGCGCAAGCTACGTGGTCGAGAGCGTCGAGGCCAAGCCGGTCAAACGCAACCCCTCGCCCCCCTTCACGACTTCGACGCTGCAGCAGGCGGCCTCCTCCAAGCTCGGCTTCTCGGCTTCGCGCACCATGCAGGTGGCGCAGAAGCTCTACGAAGGCATCGATATCGGCGGCGAGACGGTCGGCCTCATTACCTATATGCGTACTGACGGCGTGCAGATGGCGCCGGAGGCGATCGACGCCGCACGCCAGGCGATCGGCAGCCAGTTCGGCGAACGTTATCTGCCTGAAAAGCCGCGTTTCTATTCGACCAAGGCAAAAAATGCCCAGGAAGCGCACGAGGCCATTCGCCCCACCGATTTCAACCGTACCCCCGACCAGGTCCGCCGCTTCCTCGATGGCGACATGCTGAGGCTCTACGACCTCGTCTGGAAGCGCGGTATAGCGAGCCAGATGGCGTCCGCGGAGATAGAGCGCACCACCGCCGAGATTGTCGCCGACAATGCTGGCAAGAGAGCAGGTCTCAGGGCAACCGGCTCGGTCATCCGCTTCGACGGTTTCATCGCGGCCTATACCGACATGAAGGAAGACGGCGAACAGACGGATGATGGCGACGAAGACGGCCGCCTTCCGGAAATCAACGCGCGTGAAAACCTCGCCAAGCAGAAGATCAACGCAAGCCAGCACTTCACCGAACCCCCGCCGCGTTATTCGGAAGCGACGCTCATCAAGAAAATGGAAGAGCTCGGTATCGGTCGCCCCTCCACCTACGCGGCGACCGTCACGACGCTTATCGACCGCGATTACGTGGAGATCGACAAGCGCAAGCTGTTGCCGCAGGCCAAGGGCCGCCTTGTCACGGCATTTCTCGAGAGCTTCTTTACCCGCTACGTCGAATACGATTTTACCGCATCGCTCGAAGAAAAGCTGGATCGGATTTCGGCCGGCGAACTCAACTGGAAGGACGTACTGCGCGACTTCTGGAAGGACTTCTTCTCCCAGATCGAAGACACCAAGGAACTGCGCGTCACCAATGTGCTCGATGCGCTCAACGAGGAACTGGCTCCGCTCGTCTTTCCGAAGCGGGAAGATGGTGGCGATCCGCGCATCTGTCAGGTCTGCGGCACCGGCAAACTCTCCTTGAAGCTCGGTAAATACGGCGCCTTCGTCGGGTGCTCGAACTATCCGGAATGCAACTATACACGCCAGCTTTCCTCTGACAGCAGCGGTGACGCGGAAGCAGCCGCCTCGAACGAGCCCCAAAGCCTCGGCAAGGACCCGCATACCGGCGAGGAAATCACGCTGCGCAACGGCCGCTTCGGCCCCTATGTCCAGCGCGGCGACGGCAAGGAGGCGAAACGCGCCAGTCTGCCGAAGGGCTGGACGCCGGCAACGATCGATCACGAAAAGGCGCTTGCCCTTCTCTCCCTGCCACGCGACCTCGGTCCGCATCCGGAAACCGGCAAGATGATCTCCGCCGGGATCGGCCGCTATGGCCCCTTCGTACTCCACAACGGAACCTATGCCAATCTGGAGTCGGTCGAGGACGTCTTCTCGATCGGTCTCAACCGCGCGACTTCCGTCCTGGCCGACAAGCAGTCCAAGGGCGCCGGCGGTGCGGGCGGCCGCACCGGCGCGGCAGCCGTGAAGGAACTTGGGGAACATCCTGACGGCGGGGCGATTACTGTTCGCGACGGCCGCTACGGACCCTATGTCAACTGGGGCAAGGTGAATGCCACCCTGCCTCGGGGCAAGGACCCGCAATCGGTCACGGTCGAGGAAGCGCTTGCGTTCATCGCCGAGCGAGCAGCGAAAGGCGGCGTGACGAAAGGCAAGACGGCCAAGGGGAAGTCGGCCGGGAGAAAACAAGCCGGAACGAAGACTGCCAAGGCGGCCGGAACTGCGACAGCTGAGAAGCCGAAACGCGCAGCAAAGACGAAAACGAAGTCGGCCGCGAAGGCCAAGAAGGACTGATCTTGACCAGGATTCCGCGCGACCCGACCGATACGCCCGCAAAGGGTGCAGGCAAGAAAAACGGCCGCGCGGCGAGGACGGCACCGGCCGGGGAGAAGGAGACGATCGTCCAGGGCGCCGTTCCTTCCCGCGAGGTGCTGATGCGCTTCATCGCGGAGAACCCGCAGCACGCCTCAAAGCGCGATATCGCCAAGGCATTCGGCCTCAAGGGCGAGGCACGGGTGGAGCTCAAGACGCTGCTTCGTTCACTCGAGGCAGACGGGCTCGTGGAGAAGAAGCGAAAGTCGTTGATCCGCCCCGGCGGGCTGCCGCCAGTCACCGTTCTGGACATTACCATTCGCGACATCGACGGCGATCTGATCGGCCGGCCGGCCGAATGGCTTGACGATGACGGGGTCGCGCCTGCGGTCCTGATCAAGCAGTCAAGCATCGCCAGGGCCAAGGGCAAAACGCCGGTCGGTGGCCTGGGCGACCGGGTGCTCGCGAAGATTTTCCCCTCTAAGGAGCGCGGGGGCCCTGCCTATACCGCGCGTATCATCAAGGTGCTCGACAAGCGAAAAGATGCGGTGCTCGGCGTTTTCCGTGCGACGCCGGGTGGCGGCGGCCGGCTGATGCCCATCGACAAGCGCGGCGAGGAACTGCTCATCGATCCGGAGTTTACGGGCGACGCCAAGGAAGGCGATCTCGTCGAGGCGCATCTTTCGCGCATCGGTCGCTACGGCCTGCCCCGCGCCCAGGTGCAGAACGTCATCGGCTCGGTAGCGTCCGAAAAAGCAATCTCGATGATCGCGATCCACGCGCATGGAATCCCTCACGTCTTTCCGGAGCGGGTTTTGCAGGAGGCGGACGCAGCACAGCCCGCAACCATGTCGCATCGCGAGGACTGGCGCTCCCTTCCGCTGATCACCATCGACCCGGCCGATGCCAAGGATCACGACGACGCTGTCTATGCGGAGCCCGACCCGTCGCCGGACAATCCCGGCGGCGTCATCGTCACAGTCGCGATCGCCGACGTCTCCTGGTACGTCAGGGCAAGGTCGGCACTCGATCTCGAGGCGTTGAAACGCGGGAACTCCGTCTATTTCCCGGATCGGGTCGTGCCAATGCTCCCCGAACGTATCTCAAACGACCTCTGCTCCCTGAAGGAGGACGTCGACCGACCGGCGCTTGCGGTCCGGATGCGCTTTTCAAAGGAAGGCCGCAAGGCCGGTCATACCTTCCACCGCATCATGATGCGAAGCGCGGCCAAGCTCTCCTACCAGCAGGCGCAGACCGCGATTGACGGTGCGCCGGACGAAAAGACCGGGCCCATTCTGGAAACGATCCTCAAGCCGCTGTGGGAAGCCTATCGCATTCTCACGCGCGGGCGGGAGCGGCGCCAGCCGCTCGAACTCGACGTGCCGGAACGCAAGATCATCCTGAAGCCGGACGGAACGGTCGATCGTGTGTTCGTGCCGGACCGCCTTGACGCGCACAAGCTCATCGAAGAGATGATGATCCAGGCGAATGTGGCCGCGGCCGAGACGCTGGAACAGAAACGCCAGGTTCTGATCTACCGAGTCCACGATCAACCGTCGCTCGCCAAGCAGGAGAGCCTGCGTGAATTCCTGGCCACGCTCGATATCTCGCTCGCCAAGGGCGGCAACATGCGGGCGAACCACTTCAACGGCATTCTCGCCAAGGCGGACGGAAAGCCCTTCGAGACGATTGTCAACCAGATGGTGCTGCGCTCGCAAAGCCAGGCGATCTACAGCCCGGAAAATATCGGCCATTTCGGCTTGAACCTGCTGCGCTATGCGCACTTCACCTCGCCGATCCGGCGTTATGCCGACCTGATCGTGCATCGCGCGCTCGTCTCCTCGCTCGGGCTCGGCGAAGGGGGCATAACGCCCGAAGAAGAAGGCACCCTCGACGATATCGCCGCCGAAATTTCGACCTTTGAACGGCGCGCAATGGCCGCCGAGCGCGATACCACCGATCGGCTGATCGCTCATCATCTGAATGGCCGCGTCGGCGAGGAGTTCGAAGGACGTGTTTCCGGCGTCACAAAGGCGGGACTTTTTGTCACCCTCCCCTCCTATGGCGCCGACGGGTTCATCCCTATATCTACGCTCGGACGCGACTATTTCATCTATGATGAAGCGCACCAGGCCCTCTCCGGCGAGAAAACGGGACTGGGCTACCGCCTCGGGGACCCGGTGCAGGTCAAACTTGTCGAAGCGGTGCCGCTGGCCGGCGCACTCCGTTTCGAGATGCTGAGCGAGGGGCGAAAAATGCCGACGGCAATGCGCTCGTTCCACAAGTCGGGCCGGCGCGATCGAACTGGTGCGCGCAAACGGCCCGGGACACGAGCGCCTCGCGGCAGGCAATGACAGCCGGACGCATGCGTCCGCACAAGGATCGAACATGAAGGCAACCGCGACAGACATGCTTCAGCTTGGCGGAGCGCAGGGCGACGAACGGCCGGTCGGCCGGTCGATCAAGCGTGGCCTTTTCGGGACTTGCCCGGCCTGCGGCCGTGGCCGGCTGTTTCGCAGCTTTCTCAAATCGGTGGAGGCTTGCGACGCCTGCGGCGAGCGCATGGATCATCACCGGGCCGATGACTTCCCACCCTATATCGTCGTCACGATCGTCGGCCATGTCGTACTTGGCGGCTACATGATGACCGATCTCGTGCTGCCGCTTTCGACGTGGCAGCATCTCGCAATCTGGGCGCCGGTGACGCTTGCCAGTTCGCTTGCCCTCATGCAGCCGGTCAAGGGCGCAGTCATCGGACTGCAATGGGCCTTGAGAATGCACGGCTTCGGCGGTCATGACGACGGGCCCGAAGACATTCTGCCTCCGCGAGAAACTTCGGCATGACGGTGGAGCCGCTCGGCGCCCGCGCTCGCTCGCTGCCGGCCGACGCGGGCAGCTCTCCGACGGTCAGGACACGCGACGCAGCGTCCATCATGCTCCTCGACCGATCGGGCAAGGACGTTCGCGTGCTGATGGGCAAGCGCCACAGCGCCCACGTCTTCATGCCGGATCTTTACGTCTTCCCCGGCGGGCGCCGCGATCCCGGCGACCATGGTCTGGGATTTTCCGGAGATCTGCACCCGGCGGTCCTAAGGTCGCTCAGGTCAGGCGAAGGGCGGACGATAACGGAGACGCGCGCACGGGCGTTAGCGCTGGCGGCCGCGAGGGAACTCTACGAAGAAGCGGGCGTCGCCCTGGGCCGGGCGCACGAACGCCCAGGCGCGGCGCTCCCGTTTCTTCCCGATCTTACAAACTTGCGCTATATGGCTCGTGCCATTACTCCTCCGGGCCTGCCGAGGCGATTTGACACGCGTTTCTTTGCCGTTTTCACGGAAGAAGCCGGGATAGATCCCTCTCGGGTGCTGGAAAGCCAGGAGCTTCAGGATTTGCAGTGGATCGATGTCAATGACTTTTCCTCGCTCCGCGTGCCGGAGATCACCGCAATCATTCTCTCTGATCTGAGAAACGGTCTAGAATCGGACCCGTCGCTTCCTCCTGAAAGAACGGTTCCATTTTATTTTACGCGCCACGGGCGCTTTCACCGTACGCTTCTCTGAGGTCCTGTCGCATGTTGAAGCCGCCGCCCGGTACCTCAGGACCGGTTGACGAGATCCACTGGCCTTCATTGATCGCGGCGCTCGCGTCGATCACTGCCGTTGGCATTGCCATCGGCCTGGGGCTCCCGCTGCTCAGCGTCATCATGGAGAAACGCGGCATCGCGCCCACGCTGAACGGGTTGAATGCCGCAATGGCCGGTCTCGCATCCATGGCCGCCGCTCCATTCACGATGAAATTCGCCCACCGTCACGGCGTCGCCCCGACCATGCTGCTGGCAATCGCGTTTGCGGCGACGAGTTCGCTCGGCTTCTATTATCTCACGAATTTCTGGCTCTGGTTTCCTCTGCGCATCGTCTTCCACGGCGCGATCACCGTTCTCTTCATTCTTTCCGAATTCTGGATCAACGCAACCGCGCCGCCCAATAGGCGCGGCTTCGTGCTCGGCGTCTACGGCACCGTGCTGTCGCTCGGTTTCGCAAGCGGTCCCCTGCTCTTCTCGATACTGGGCAGCGAAGGCTTACTGCCCTTCGCCGTCGGTGCGGGCGTCATCCTGCTTTCCGCGATCCCGATCTTCCTCGCGCGCAACGAGAGCCCGGTGCTCGACGAAAAGCCGAAACGCCATTTCATGCGTTACGTCTTTCTCGTGCCGACCGCCACGGCAGCCGTCTTCATCTTCGGCGCCGTGGAATATGGCGGGCTTTCCCTCTTTCCGATCTTCGGTACACGCGCGGGCTTCAGCGAATCGCAGGCAGCGCTGCTGCTGACCGTCATGGGCATCGGCAATTTCATATTCCAGATTCCGCTCGGCATGCTTTCCGACCGCGTGAAAGACCGCCGCACGATTCTGTCGGCACTGACCCTGATCGGCCTCGTCGGCGCCCTGTTCCTGCCGATGCTGGTGGAGAACTGGATATTGATGGCGCTGGTGCTTCTGTTCTGGGGTGGATGCGTTTCCGGTCTCTACACGGTCGGCCTCAGCCATCTCGGCTCACGGCTTCAGGGAGCCGACCTCGCTGCCGCCAACGCGGCCTTCGTGTTCTCCTACGCCGTCGGCACGGTGGCGGGTCCGCAGGTGATCGGCGCGGCGATGGATGTGACCGGCAATGACGGCTTTGCCTGGGCAATCGCAGGCTTCTTCGGGCTTTATGTCGTACTTTCCCTGGTCCGCATCGTTTTGAAACCAAAACGGCCTTGACTTTTCGGTCGCGATTTGTAGTTTCGCGCCAACCTTGACCGTGGCCCGCAACCGGTTGTTCACGGCTTTCATTTTTTCATAAAGGCAGGACGACCATGGCGAAAGCTACCACCATCAAGATCAAGCTGCTGTCGACGGCCGACACGGGTTTCTTCTACGTCACCACCAAGAACAGCCGCACGATGACGGACAAGATGACGAAGACGAAGTACGACCCGGTTGCGAGGAAGCACGTCGAATTCAAGGAAGCCAAAATCAAGTAAGCTCGCTGCTTACTTCGATCCCGGAGCGCCGCCCCTCGGGGCCGGCGCTTTTTCTTTGCGTCCTTCCCGGGACGAGATACCTTCCAAGGAGTTGAGAGGCGGGACGCTGGCGGAAAACCGCAACCACTTCTCCTCATTCCGCTCAGGTGAACGAACGACACAATCGAAAACGCCGCCTCTTTCGAAGCGGCGTTTTCGAATGGGGGTCGGCTGGTTCCGGTTGCAGCACGAGGAATCCGCAAATCCGAGGCCAGCCGACCGACCCCACGACCCAGGAGATGCGGCGGACCTGAGCATCATGGGGTAACCGATTGCTGTGGAAGTTTCCTTCCTCGCTTATCAGCATTGCCTGAAACTAAAAAAAAATCAATGTATTCTTAATCGCTGAAACAAGGTTGCTCGGGTTTTGGTTAATTCTGTTTCAGAATCGAACAGCGCCTCCTGCTCGATGCGAAAGGGCGACCGTGCAAGAGCGCCAATAGGGCTCGACGGCCACCGATTGCCTCCAGATCGCTTTATGAAAATTCAGGCCGCGGCTGCGACGACACGATTGCGCCCGCCGTTCTTTGCCTCGTAGAGCGCCATGTCGGCCCTTTTCAGCAGAGCCTCTGCCGTGTCGCCGTCCGGCCTCAGGCTCGCTATGCCGAGCGACGCGGTGACTGTCAGTACCGTCGCAGCCTCCGCAATGTCGAACCCGCGACTCTCGACTGACAGCCGAAGCCTCTCGGCAACGATTGCCGCCATTTCAGGTGTCGTGTCCGGCATGACGACGACGAACTCCTCCCCACCGAACCGGCAGGCGAGGTCCGCGCCACGCACCGTTGCGCGGACTCGGTTTGCGAACTCGCGCAGCACGTCGTCGCCGGCATCATGTCCGTAGGTGTCGTTCACACGCTTGAAGCGATCGATATCGGTAATGCAGATCGACAGCGGACGCCCTCGGGCGCCCGCACGATCGATCAGCAGTTTCAAGTGATTCTCCAGATAGCGCCGGTTGTGAAGACCGGTGAGATCATCGGTCACTGCCAACTCGATCGTCTGCTGAACACTTGCGCGCAAGCGGTCATTGCAGTGCTTGCGCCGGATCTGCGTGAGGGAGCGGGCGACAAGTTCGTTCGGATCGACGGGGCGCATGATGTAATCCGTCACGCCCAGTTCGAGTGCACGGACGATCATCTCGTCGTTTCCCTGTTCGGTAACCAGCAGGATGGGAATGAAGCGGGTCCGCTCGAGCGAGCGCAATTGCGAACACAGACGTAGCGGATCGTAATCGTCGAAGTTCGCATTGACGATGACAAGGTCGAAACTGTTCTCGGCGGCCTCGAACAGAGCAGCCTGCGGATCCGACAGGACAGCAACATCGGCGATGGGCCTCAGAGCGCGAGTGAGCCGCTCCTGCGAGGATGCGCGGCCATCGACCAGCAGAACGCTGCCGGGCTCGTCGGGCCGATCAAGGCGACTCAACTCCTGCAATCCGATCGTCTGTGCCGTCTGCGCCCTGAGACGCAGCTCGTCGCTGACGTTCTTCAAACGCACGAGGCTCTTTACGCGGGACATGAGCTGCAGATCGTTGACCGGTTTTGTCAGAAAGTCGTCCGCACCGGCTTTCAGCCCGCGCACACGGTCGGACGGCTGGTCTAACGCGGTTATCATCACCACCGGAATATGCGCGGTGCGGCTGCTGGCCTTGAGCCTTTCGCAAACCTCGAACCCATCCATATGAGGCATCATGATATCGAGCAGAACGAGGTCGACGGACGTCTGTTCGCAAATAGCCAGCGCTGCGTGTCCGTCTGCAGCCGTCAGCACTTCGAAATATTCAGCAACCAGCCGCGCTTCCAATAGCTTCACGTTGGCTGGTACGTCATCAACGACGAGGATACGCGCAGTCATATCGATCTTTCCGGCGCTCAGGCATCGCCCAGATATGTTTTGATCGTTTCAATAAATTTGGGAACGGAAATCGGCTTGGAAACATAGGCCTCGCATCCTCCCTGGCGGATGCGCTCCTCGTCGCCCTTCATGGCGAAGGCGGTTACGGCAATGACTGGGATCACGTGGAGCTCATCGTCTTCCTTGAGCCATTTCGTGACCTCGAGACCGGAGACCTCCGGCAACTGGATGTCCATCAGAATCAGGTCCGGCCGGTGCTTGCGCGCAAGTTCAAGCGCTTCCATACCGTTGCGAGTCTGAATCGTCGCGTATCCCGAAGCCTCAATCAGGTCGCGGAAGAGCTTCATATTCAGCTCGTTATCCTCAACAATCATAACCTGTTTGGGCATGTCGGTCCCTTGCTGTCTGCCGCCGCCTTGCAAGTCCCCTGGAGAGATTTAAGTTGCAACAACGGTGACTCGACCCATTTCATCGATCGCCAGGCTAGCGCGATTTGGTTGAAAAATAGGTAATTGCGGCCGCCAACCGAGAAGAGAGCGGATATCATGAAGAACGCTGAAGAAACGGCGATCGCCATCCTCACCTGGCTCGCGGACGAGCCTGAACTGATGTCACGCTTTCTGGCGCTCACCGGCACCGATCCCACCTCACTGCGCAGCGCGATCGGCGAGCCGGGATTCATGGGCGGCATTGTTGCGTTTCTGATGGAGCATGAGCCTACACTGATGGCCTTCTGCAACAAAACGCACACCTCGCCGGAAGAGGTCGTTCGGGCGCACCATGCCCTCTCCGGAGCGCGTGACTTCGAGGAAGACTGAGCGCGGCCGGCAGGCGGCACCAACCGCCGGCCGAAGAGCGTTCCGAAGTCCCGCAGGCAATCTGCCGGCGCTATTCCAAAATTTACAGCGATATCCAAAACCGCCTCCAGCCGCCGCCTTGAGACTCAGCAGCGTAGAGCGTAAAGTCGCTGCGTTCAACATTTGTTCCGGATATGACCGACAGCGCCGCCCCAACCTCCGGTTTCTGCCGTGATTGCCTCAAGGAGCAAACCGCCCAGACGCGACGGTGTCTTGGGTGCGGCAGCCCACGGCTCCTCCGGCACTCCGAACTCTATCGCCTGACCCTGGCGCATATCGACTGCGACGCCTTCTATGCCTCAGTGGAGAAGCGTGACAATCCGGAACTTGCCGACCGGCCGGTGATCATCGGCGGCGGCAAGCGTGGCGTCGTCTCCACGGCGTGTTACATCGCCCGCATTCATGGCGTGCGCTCCGCCATGCCAATGTTCAAAGCCCTCGAAGCCTGTCCCCAGGCCGTCGTTATCAGGCCCGACATGGAGAAATATGTGCGTGTCGGGCGCGAGGTCAGAGCGATGATGTCGGAACTGACGCCTCTCGTGCAACCGCTATCGATAGACGAGGCCTTCCTCGATCTGAGCGGCACCGAGCGGCTTCACCACGATCCGCCCGCCCGGACGCTTGCCCGCTTCGCCAAGCGGGTGGAGCAGGAGATCGGCATTACGGTTTCCGTCGGCCTTTCCTATTGCAAATTCCTGGCCAAGGTCGCCTCGGATCTTCAGAAGCCGCGCGGTTTCTCTGTCATCGGCCAGGCAGAAGCGGTGACCTTCCTGAAAGACAAGTCCGTTACCCTCATCTGGGGCGTCGGCAAAGTCTTTGCCACCACGCTCGAAAGGGACGGCATCCGCACGATCGGGCAGCTCCAGACGATGGAAGAGGCGGACCTCATGCGCCGCTACGGTACGATGGGCCAGCGGCTCTACAGGCTTTCGCGCGGCCTTGACGAAAGGACTGTCGAAATCGAGGGCGAAGCGAAAAGCGTCTCCTCCGAGACCACCTTCAACGACGACCTTGCGCGCCGCGATGAACTCGTATCGCATCTAAGGCGCCTCAGCGAACAGGTGGCTTCGCGCTTGCGAAACTCCGCCCTGGCCGGCCAGACGGTGGTGCTGAAGCTCAAGACCTCGGACTTCAAGATCCGCACTCGCAACCGCCGGCTCGAAAGCCCCACCCGCCTTGCCGATCGCATTTTCCGCACGGGCCTGCAACTGCTGGAGAAGGAGGTCGACGGGACGAAATATCGGCTGATCGGGATCGGCGTCAGCGATCTCGTGGATCCCGACCTCGCCGATCCGCCCGATCTCGTCGATCCGCTGGCTGCCCGGCGGGCTGCCGCCGAAGATGCGATCAACAGATTGCGGGACAAGTTCGGCAAGGCGACCGTCGAGACCGGATACACGTTCGGCAAGGGACCGCGCGATCGATAGCCGGTGAGCCTTGCCTCGGCTGCCACATCAAAAATGGGCAATTCCTTAAATATTGAAGGTTAGGCTGATCCCACGGCGCCGCCTTACGCTCTGCAGCGCCGCCACTTTCTGAACGAGGGTAAGTCTTGCGTTCCGCTCTCCGGATGGGATTTGCAGTCTTCATCATGGCGTCGCCATCCGCGTTTGCGGCCGGCGCCAAAGCGCCTTTGCAGGTCGTCGTATCGCGGGAGCAGCAGTCTCTCGTCGTCTATGATGGCGACACCGTTGTCGCCACGTCGAGAGTGTCCACCGGCAAGGCGGGACACGCTACCCCGACGGGCATCTTCTCGATTTTGGAGAAGCGCCGGCGTCACGAGTCGAACATCTATTCCAATGCACCGATGCCGTTCATGCAGCGACTGACCTGGTCGGGCATCGCACTGCATGGCTCGAACCATGTGCCGGACTATCCCGCTTCGCATGGTTGCGTGAGGCTGCCGAGCAAATTCGCAGCCCGTCTGTTCAAGATGACGAGCCACGGCATGCATGTGATCGTATCGGATCGACAGGTCGCGCCGGTCGAGGTTGCGGACGAAATGCTCTTTCAGCCGAGCAGGCCGCCGCCGCAAGGGCCAGCCCTGTCGGACATCCCCCTGCGGCCGGCAATCGGGGGTCTCAACCGGAGCGCAGTCGAAGTCGCGATGACCGACAAGCGCCCCGCGCCCATTGCATCCGCCGAAGAGAAGGCCCCGATCCGCATATTGATCACACGCCGCGGCACCCAAGAAAACGTGCGCGATCTCCAGACACTCCTCAACACGCTCGGCTACGATGCCGGCGTGCCGGACGGCGTCAACGGCCCGACGACCGCCGCTGCGATCGAAACATTTCAAGGGGAAGAGGGCCGACCCGTCGACGGCAAGATAACACCGGAGTTGATCGACGCCGTCTTTCGCAAGGCGGGCCGCAGTGCACCGCTGAACGGCGTGCTGCGGGTGCGCAGACAATTCCAGCCGGTTTTCGAGGCCGAGATCGCCATTGCAGAACCGGAAAGCCCGCTCGGAACGCATCTGCTGCAGTTTCAGAATCTCGACGCGCGAACCGGAGAGGGCAAATGGTTCGGCATTTCACTCGAGAACAGGCTGTCAAAGGCGACGAAGAAGCGGCTCGGTATCACAGCCGAAGGCGGCCCTGACCTGACCTCTACACTGGAATGGACGCTCGATCGCATCACTGTGCCCGAGGACGTTCGCGAACGCATCTCCGGCCTCCTGTCCAACGGTTCGTCACTCTCCATCACCGATATCGAATTTGGGCTGGAGACCGGCAAGGGTACGGATTTCATCACGATCACCAGAGAGACACGCGAATGAGGAAACTGGTGAACTCCGCTGCATGGTTTGCCCCCTCGCCGATTAAACCAGTTCGACGTCCACGACACCGGGTGCGGAGCGAAGGGCGGCCGCAATCTCGGGTGATATCCGGTATTTCTCGCTGAGTTCGACTTCGATTTCCCGCTGCCCGTTATCCTTGATGACGATGAAGGAGACCAGGCCGTCTCCTCTGGCGTTGAGATGCGACGCGATGGAGCGCAACGGTCCGCAGTCGCGCACATAGACGCGCAGCGCCTTCTGCATCTGCAGCGATTCCTCCTCGAGGGAACGCAGTGTGCGAATGCGAAGGCCGATGCCCTCCGGCCGCTCTTCGGCGTCGACGGTCATCACCAGCGATTTGCCGGCCTCCAAGAGATCGCGATACTGGTTCAGCATTTCGGAGAAAAGGACTGCTTCGAACTGGCCGGAGGCGTCCGAGAAGGCGACGATCCCCATCTTGTTACCGGTGCGCGTTTTGCGCTCCTGCTTCGACGTCACCGTCCCTGCGAGGCGGCCCGCCGTCGCTCCCTTTTTTACGGCGGCCGAAAAATCCGCGAATGTCTGCACGCGCATCTTCGCCAGAAGACTGTTGTAAGTGTCGAGCGGATGAGCGGAGAGATAGAAGCCCAGCACCTGGAACTCGCGGTGCAGCTTTTCCGAGGCGAGCCAAGGGGTATAGGGCGGCAACGCGATCTTCTCGGGCCCGGTAGCGGCACCCGCGCCGAACATGTCGCTCTGGCCGCTCACCTTGTTCTCCTGGGCACGCTGCGCGAAACCGAGGATACGATCGAGCCCGCCGACGAGTTCCGCCCGGTCGTAGCCGAAGCAGTCGAAAGCACCGGCAGCGATCAGGCTTTCGAAGACACGGCGGTTCAAGAGCTTCGGGTCGATCCTCAGGCAGAAATCCTCGAGACTTGCGAAAGGCCGGTCTTCACGCACGGCGACGATGTGGTCGACGGCCGACTCGCCGACGCCCTTGAGGGCGGCAAGCGAGTAATAGATGCGCTTTTCGCCGGTTTCGAAGTGACGGTGCGAGGTCTGCACGGATGGCGCGATCACCTGTATTCCGAGGCGCATCGCGTCCTGGCGGAAATCGTTGATCTTCTCGGTGTTCGACATGTCGAGCGTCATCGAGGCTGCGAGGAACTCGACCGGATAGTGTGCCTTCATATAGGCGGTCTGATAGGAAACGATGGCGTAGGCGGCCGCGTGCGATTTGTTGAACCCGTAATTGGCGAATTTGGCGAGAAGGTCGAAGATCAGATCGGCCTGCGGCTTGGAAACGCCGTTCCTGACTGCGCCATCGACGAAGCGGGCACGCTGCTTGTCCATCTCCTCCTTGATCTTCTTGCCCATGGCACGGCGCAGAAGGTCTGCCTCGCCGAGCGAGTAACCCGAGAGCACCTGGGCGATCTGCATCACCTGCTCCTGATAGACGATGACGCCCTGTGTCTCCTTGAGCAGGTAATCGATCTTCGGATGGATCGATTCGATCTCTTCTTCGCCGTGCTTGCGGGCGTTGTAGATAGGGATGTTCTCCATCGGCCCCGGACGATAGAGCGCCACAAGCGCGATGATGTCCTCGATGCAGTCCGGGCGCATGCCGATAAGCGCCTTGCGCATGCCGGCACTTTCCACCTGGAACACGCCGACCGTCTCGCCGCGCGAGAGGGTCTCATATGTCTTCGGGTCGTCGAGGGGAATGCTTGCAAGGTCGATATGGATGCCGCGCTTGGCGACGAAGTCGACCGCCGTCTTCAGCACCGTCAGCGTCTTCAGGCCCAGGAAGTCGAACTTCACGAGGCCTGCCTGCTCGACCCATTTCATGTTGAACTGGGTCACCGGCATGTCGGAGCGCGGATCGCGATACATCGGCACAAGCTGCGAGAGCGGGCGGTCGCCGATGACGATACCGGCCGCATGTGTGGAGGCGTGGCGGTAAAGTCCTTCGATCTTCTGCGCAATGTCGAGAAGCCGGCCGACGACCGGCTCCTTCTCCGCCTCTTCCTGCAGCCGCGGCTCCTCCTCTATGGCCTTGGAAAGCGGTGTCGGATTTGCGGGATTGTTCGGCACCAGCTTACAGATCTTGTCGACCTGGCCGTAGGGCATTTCCAGGACGCGACCGACGTCACGAAGTGCTGCGCGCGCCTGCAGCGATCCGAAGGTGATGATCTGCGCTACCTGCTCGCGTCCATATTTCTGCTGTACGTAGCGGATGACCTCCTCACGCCGATCCTGGCAGAAATCGATATCGAAGTCCGGCATCGACACGCGCTCGGGATTGAGGAAGCGCTCGAACAGCAGCGAGAAGCGCATCGGATCGACGTCGGTAATCGTCAGTGCATAGGCGACCAGTGAGCCGGCGCCGGAGCCGCGCCCCGGCCCGACCGGGATGTCATGCTGCTTGGCCCATTTGATGAAGTCGGCAACGATGAGGAAGTAACCCGGAAACTTCATCCGCTCGATGACGCCGAGTTCGAAGGCCAGCCGCTCCCGGTAGTCCTCTTCCTTGTAGCCGGGGGCCATGCCGAGCTTGGCGAGGCGCCCCTCCAATCCCTCCTCCGCCTGACGGCGCAGCTCGGCCACCTCGGCGCGTTCCGCCTGCTCCGGATCACCCGAAGCGCCGGTAAAGCGCGGTAGGATCGGGCTGCGGGTCTTCAGCATGAAGGAGCAGCGTCGAGCGATCTCGATCGTATTCTCCAGCGCCTCCGGCAGGTCTGCGAAAAGCGCCGCCATCTCCTTGCGGCTTTTCAGATAATGGTCCGGCGTCAGACGAAAACGGCTGTCGTCGGAGACCATGGCATTATGGGCGACGGCCATCAGCGCATCATGGGCATCGTAGTCCGCCGGCGACGGGAAAAACGCCTCATTGGTGGCAACGAGCGGAACGTCGAGCCGATAGGCAAGATCGATCATGCGGTTTTCGTGACTGCGGTCGTAATTCCCATGCCTCTGCAACTCGACATAGAGCCGATCGCCGAAAAGTTCGATCAGCGTCTTCAACCGCGCCTCGGCCAGGGCCGGCGAACCCGCCTTCACCGCCATATCGATCGGCCCGGTACCTGCCCCGGTAAGCGCAATGAGACCGGATGTGCCGCCCGCCGAAAGCCAGGAGCGGCTTATTCGCACCTGATGGTGCCCCTCGCCTTCGAGGTAGGCGCGGCTAACCAGCTCCACGAGGCGGGCATAACCGTCATCGGTTGCTGCGATCAGCACAAGCGACGGAAGTTTGACGAACTGATGCGCATGGCCGCGCCGCTCGCCTTCGGCCTCATCCTCCATGTCGATCGAGAGCTGACAACCGATGATCGGTTGCAGTCCGTCCCCGGCGGCCTTCTGCGAGAATTCGAGCGCCGCGAAGAGGTTATTGGTGTCGGCGATACCGATCGCCGGCTGATCGTCGGCGATCGCCTTGCCGATGATCTTCTTCAAGGGCAAGGCGCCTTCCAGCAAGGAATAGGCGGAATGCACGCGCAGGTGGACGAACTGCGGATCCGCCACAGCCCCTGCGACCTGTCCGATACCCTGGTTGCCTGTCATCGCCGCACTCCGATTCTCGTCGGCGTCGAGGATATCCTGTTTCCTGTCCCCGCTGTCCAGTCTCAAGCGTGGAAGGACAGAGGTTTTGATCAGTCCGTGGCACACACCGCTAGAGGGGCACTCATGAGCTGGGCGAATGCAGGGGCACGTATGCGGGTCACAAGCCCAGGGCGATTACCGAGATGCTCGCGATGAAGAGGCTCATCGAGGCGAAGGCAGCAAGATCGCGTATGAAATCAGCCATAACTTGTCTCCTTTTCCGCTAATGTTCCTGTTATGTTCCATTTTTGTTCGGTAGTCAAGGAAGACTGCATGGAAGACTTGCTGACCGATCTCCATGGTTAACGCGCGCGAATTTCCGCCGCGTCCCGGGTCTGGGATTGCGTGAGTGCCGAGGTCTGTTCTGATGCCGCGAAGGCCGAACTATCTTAGCTCGACCACCTTGCCGTCCTCGATCGTAACGCGACGGTCCATCAGGGAAGCGAGCTCGTGATTGTGGGTTGCGATCAGCGCAGCCAGGCCGGACTGGCGCGCCAGCGCTTCCAGCGCCTCGAACACATAGCCGGCCGTCTCCGGATCGAGATTGCCGGTGGGCTCATCCGCCAGAAGGATTAGCGGAGCATTGGCGACCGCTCTTGCAATGGCAACGCGCTGCTGTTCGCCGCCGGAAAGTTCGGTTGGACGATGGCTGCCCCGATGGCCGATGCGCATATAGTCCAGGAGAGCCGATGCCCGCTCCGCCGCCTCGGCTTTGGATAACCCCGCGATCAGCTGCGGCATCATGATGTTCTCCAGCGCGGAGAATTCCGGCAGGAGATGGTGAAACTGGTAGACGAACCCGATCTCGTTGCGGCGGATGGCCGTGCGCCGGTCGTCGCTGAGCCCATTGCAGGAGGCTCCGTTCACGAGCACCTCCCCCTCATCGGGATGTTCGAGCAGCCCGGCGATGTGAAGCAATGTCGATTTGCCAGTGCCGGACGGCGCCACGAGGGCGACCGTCTCGCCGCTTCGCAAAGTCAGGTCCGCCCCCTTGAGGATCGGCAGGAAGGTTTCGCCCTCGCCATAATGCCGCTCGATGCCGGAGAGCTGCAGTGCCACGCGCGCATTCATTTATGCTGATGTCCTTGTTATTCGTACCGCAGGGCCTGCACCGGATCGAGGCGCGAGGCGCGCCAGGCCGGGAAGATCGTGGCAAGGAAGGAAAGCGCGAGCGCCATGATGACGACGGTGACAGTCTCGTCGGCATTCATGTCAGCCGGAAGCTGACTCAGGAAGTAAAGCTCCGGATCGAAAAGCGTGGCGCCCGAGACCCAGGAGAAGAACTGGCGGATCGATTCGATATTCAGGCAGACGACGACCCCGAGGACGACGCCGGCGATCGTTCCCGTGACGCCTATGGCTGCGCCGGTCATGAAGAAGATTCGCATCACCGAGCCGGAGGTCGCCCCCATCGTCCTGAGGATCGCGATGTCACTGCCCTTATCCTTCACCAGCATGATCAGGCCGGAGATGATATTCAGCGCCGCGACCAGCACGATGAGCGTCAGGATCATGAACATGACGTTCCGCTCCACCTCGAGCGCGGAAAAGAACGTCCTGTTCCGTTCGCGCCAGTCGGTGATGAATATCTGCCGGCCGGCCGCCTTCTCCACCGGCTCGCGAAGCGTGTCGACGGCATCCGGATGCTCGACGAAAAGCTCGATCGACTGGACGAGGCCCTCGGCGTTGAAATAGAGCTGTGCTTCCTCGAGCGGCATGAAGATGATGGTCGCGTCGTATTCCGACATGCCCATCTCGAATATGGCCGAAACGGTATAGCCCTTGACCCTCGGATTCATGCCCATCGGCGTCACGTCGCCGTTCGGCGAGGTGAGCGTGATCGTCCCGCCCACGCGGATACCCAATTGCTCGGCCATGCGCGAGCCGATGGCGACGCCGCTGCCCGAAGCGAAACCGACGAGGTCGCCCGCCTGGATTTTTTCCGAGACCGACTTGAGCTTGGTGAGGTCGTCAGCGCGTATTCCGCGAACGAGCGCACCCGTCGAGGCATCCCCGAAGCCTTGCGCGAGAACCTGGCCCTCGACGATCGGAATGGCCATGGTGACGCCGGGAACGGCGGAAAACCTGGTGGCGAGATCGGCGTAATTTGTGAGCGGTCCATCCAGCGGTTGAACGATCATATGGCCGTTCATGCCGAGAATGCGTGAAATGAGCTCGGTTCTGAAGCCGTTCATCACCGCCATGACGATGATCAGCGTTCCGACCCCGAGCATGATCCCGATGAAAGAAAAGCCGGCGATGACCGAGATGAAGGCTTCCTTCCGCCGCGAACGCAGGTAGCGCCAGGCGACCATACGCTCGAAAGCGGAGAAGGGACGGCCGGAAGGTATGCTGGATGGAGCGGCAGCCTGCACTTGCTCGTCCGTCGCCGCAGTCATCATTGATCCCTTCGCCTGTTATCTCGCCGCGACCAGTTTGTTGATCGCCGCTTCGACTGTCATCGTCTCTCGCGCACCGGTCTTGCGGTCCTTCACTTCGACCTCGCCATTTGCGATCGACCTAGGCCCGACGATCACCTGCACCGGCACACCGATGATGTCGGCGGTCGCAAACTTTCCGCCGGCACGCTCGTCGGTGTCGTCAAGAAGAACGTCGAATCCAGCCTTGCCCAGATCGGAGTAGAGCCTGCCGCAAGCCGTATCGCAAGCATCATCGCCCGTTTTCATGTTGATGACGACAATGTCGAAGGGGGCGATGCCCTTCGGCCAGATAATGCCGTTATCGTCATGCGACGCTTCGATGATGGCAGGCACGAGGCGGGTCGGGCCGATCCCATAGGAGCCCATGTGCACCGTGTGTTCCTTGCCATCCGGTCCAAGCACCTTGGCTCCCATCGCCTCCGAATATTTGGTACCGAAATAGAAGATGTGCCCCACCTCGATCCCGCGAGCGGAAAGGCGCTCACCTTCCGGAATGGCGTCGAAGGCAGCCTCTTCATGCATTTCCGATGTCGCCGCATAACGCGACGTCCATTTTTCGAAGATCGCATTCATGCTCGCGACATCGTCGAAGTTCGTATCCTCGCCCGGAATGTCGAAGCCGAGAAAGTCCTTGTGGCAGAACACCTCGGACTCGCCCGTGTCTGCAAGGATGATGAACTCGTGGCTCAGATTTCCGCCGATCGGACCGGTGTCCGCGCGCATCGGGATCGCGCGCAGGCCCAGCCGGTCGAAAGTGCGCAGATAGGCGGCGAACATCCGCTTGTATGCGTGCTCCGCCCCTGCCCGGTCCAGGTCGAAGGAATAGGCATCTTTCATCAGAAACTCGCGCGAGCGCATGGTTCCGAAGCGCGGGCGGATCTCGTCGCGGAACTTCAGCTGGATATGATAGAGGTTCAGCGGCAGGTTCCGGTAGGACTTGACATAGGAGCGGAAGATGTCGGTGATCATCTCCTCATTCGTCGGTCCGTAGAGCATGGGCCGGTCCTGCCGGTCCTTGATACGCAGCATCTCCTTGCCATAGGCGTCATATCGCCCGCTCTCCTGCCAGAGCTCCGCCGACTGCAGCGTCGGCATCAGCAGCTCGATGGCGCCCGACCGGTTCTGCTCCTCGCGAATGACCGCATTGACCTTGTCCAGCACGCGCTTGCCGAGCGGCAGCCACGTGTAGATGCCGGCGGACTGCTGGCGGATCATGCCTGTCCTCAACATCAATCGATGGGAAACGATCTCCGCTTCCTTCGGATTTTCCTTCAGGATGGGCATGAAAAAGCGGGACAGGCGCATGACGGGTTCCAGAACTGGTGAATTCGCACTATCGACGGATTCGGGCGAAATGACGTTGGCTTCGGCCGCCTCTACAACGTAATGAAGGCCGCTGCTGCCTTTGAACAGCGCTCTTGATGTTCCCGCCAACGGGTGAAGGGAACCTCCGAGTCCAGCGTTCATAGCCGCTTCGTGCGCGGAAAGAAACCCTGCCGCCGGCGGAGGATGTTCGGGGGCTTCGGGCCGTCGCTTTCCTGCCCCCCGGACACCCGGGTTTTCTTCAGGCAAATCGCTTGGATAACGCCGCGCATGCCCGTTATGGTGGCGCCGGAGGGCATTAGACTCGCTATGTGTATCGCCGCGGTCATTCGCAAATCCCTGCGAAACGACAACCTGCTTGTATCACTCATGGCTTTTGGTGCCGGGTCTAAGGGGCAGAAATCTTAAAGAAAGTGAAGCTCACCGACATTGCAAGGCGAGCCGGTGTCGGGCATGCGACTGTGGACCGGGTCTTGAACGAACGCGGAGGTGTGAAGCCGGACACTGCCAAGCGAGTGCTTGACGCGGCGCGGGAACTGGGGCTGGCACGTACACTGCCAAAGCTCTACCGAAACGGACTTCGCTTCGAAGTATTGCTTGGACGAAGGGACAACCCCCTATGCGCACGGATCAATGACGCCTTCAGACGATTTATCCATCTCATGGACGACAATATCGTCCTCGAACGAACATTCGTCGACGAAACCAAGCCCGATCTCGTCGCGGCGGCGATCCGGAATAGCCGCTGCAACGCGATTATCGTCTACGGCCAAGAGCATGAGATGATCATCGAGGCGATAGCGGAAGTCACGTCTATTGGGAAACCCGTCATTACCCTGGTTTCCGACGTACCGACCGCACCGCGGCTCAACTATGTGGGGATAAACCATTACAATGCCGGGCGGGCCGCGGCCTTCTTCCTCTCGAAAATGACCAATGAAGGACGTGTCGTTCTGCTGTGCGGCAGCCTGCACTATCGCGCCCATGCCGAGCGGATCAGCGGCTTTCGAGATGGGATCGCCGATTATTCGGGGCGCCTCGCCATTGTAGACCTGATCGAAGCGAGAGGCGATGACGCAGCGGCCGAATACATGCTTTGCAAGGCTTTGACGGAAGGCGAAGTGGCCGGAATCTATAATGCAGGGGCCAGCGACGCTGCTGTGGAGCGGGCAATTTCAACCATGAACCGGCAACTGGCGCCGGTCCTCGTCGGCCATGATCTGACGGAGAACGCGGCGAGGATGCTGCAAAACGGAGTAATGGCAGTGGTCATCGACCAGAATCCGGATCTGCAGGCGCAAAAGGCACTGCGCATTCTGGCTGCGCGTTTCGGGATCTCCAACGAGGCCCAGGAAAGTCCGATCGTGCCTTTCACCATTCATGTCAAAGACAATATTTGATCAGATCGACTGACCATTAAGAGCAGGATCGGAATTGATCTCAGAGATGAGGTAAATCCCTCAATTCAGTTATACCATCGCATCCTCATTCCGCTATGTTTGCTCCGGACAGGGCAGAAGATACCTTTTCCGCCGCCGCAAAAGCTCAAGTTTGGATTAGAGGAGGCTAATTCAATCTTGACGTAACTTCGCACATCGAGAATGGACGGCGAAAGCCGTGCCGTTTTTCTTGGCCGATGCGCAAACAGCGCACCCGCGGTTAGGTCGAACATGTCTGTACAGTATATCCGTCGCTTGAAGGCGACGGTGGCAAGTATATTTGGGAGGAATCAATGAACAAAAAACTATCTTCAGGGGCGGGATCGGCCGGTGTCGGCAGGCGTCTTTTCTTGAAATCCGCAGCAATCGGCGGCGCTGCCGCAGCCGGCGGACTTGCAGCTCCGGCGATCGCTCAGGGCGCTAAACGGAAGGTGATCTTTGTCGCCCATGAGGACATCCCCTTCTTTTCCCCGGTTCGTGCCGGGTTCAAGGAATTCGGCAAGCTGCGAAACTGGGACACGCAGTTTCTCGCCCGTGGCACACCGGCCAACGTCGCCGCAACCGT
The DNA here is from genome assembly GCF_007827695.1 of Sinorhizobium medicae. GTDB lineage: Bacteria > Pseudomonadota > Alphaproteobacteria > Rhizobiales > Rhizobiaceae > Sinorhizobium > Sinorhizobium medicae. Next base: position 59,108 of record NZ_VITA01000009.1, read on the forward strand.
GCGGTTGCAAGTGGATGCGCTGAACTCCAGGCCGGACGCGGTCGGCTTTACCCGCATCAATGAAACCGCTTTCGATGAGAATATCATGCGGGCAAAGGACGCCGGCATTCCGATCGTGCTCTACAACGTGGCAAGCGACGGCTACGAAAAGCTCGAAGTGCCTTTCGTCGGTCAGGACTTCATTCCCGCCGGCCGCGTGAACGGCCTTCAGGCGGCCATGTACGCGCATCAACTGACCGGCAAGACCGAAGGCACGATCCTGATCGACAATCCTTCTCCCGGCGTCAGCGCGCTGGAAGAACGGGCGACCGGCACGGAGCAGGGGATCGACGAATACAACGGGAAGAACGGCACCAACTACAAGTACGAGACATTTACCACCGCAAACTCGCAGACCGAAGCGCTGTCGCGGATCGATGCCAAGATGCGCGCGACGCCGGACGTGGTCGGTTTCGCCAGCACTGTTTCCGGAAACTGGTTCGCAGCAATCTGGGCCGAAGATAACGGAATGACCGGCAAGTTCGCCAATGGGGGCTTCGACCTTATCCCCGGCGTTCTGGAGGCGATCGCGGCAGAAACGTCCCACTGGGCGGTCGGACAGAACCCCTATGCTCAGGGCTGGGTCACCTCGTCACTGCTGGATATGCAGCTTGAGGCCGGATACCAGCCATTCGATTACGATACCGGCGCGGAAGTCGTCGACAAATCCAACGTCGAGGCCGTGACCAAGCGCGAAGCGCGTTTCGGGTGAGCCAACTGGCGCTTGCTTGCCGCCCGCACTCATGCAGGGCGGCAGGCCAGCAGGGGAGGGAGATGTGCTTCGAGTAGAAAATCTTACCAAACGCTTTGGTCATGTGACGGCGATCAGCAATGTTTCCTGTTCGATACGCAAGGGCCGGGTGACGGCATTGCTCGGCGACAACGGCGCTGGAAAATCGACGCTGGTCAAGATGATCTGCGGTACCTACAAGCCGACACAAGGCAGCATCTGGATAAGCGCGAAACAGGTCCATATGGAAAGCGCCCGTGATGCCCTCGCGCTGGGTATCACGGCCGTCTACCAGGATCTGGCCTTGGTCGATCAGCGCAATGTTGTCCACAACATCTCGCTTGGGAATATTCCCACCAAATGGGGTGGATTGATGGTTGACCGCAAGAAGATGCGGCAGACCGCCGAAAGCGCCCTCAACTACATGAATGCAAAGCTCCCCTCGCTCGACATCCTCGTGTCTTCCATGTCTGGCGGCCAGCGCCAGGCGGTCGCGATCGCGCGTGCCTGTGCGCTCGGGGGGCAATTGGTGGTGATGGACGAGCCCACGGCCGCGCTTGGCATCCGTGAGCAGCGCATGGTGCTCGATGTGGTTCATGACCTGAGGTCCAAGGGCATTTCGGTCCTGATCATCAGCCACAATCTGGATCATGTGTTCGAAGTGGCCGATGACCTGGTGATCCTGGGCGGCGGCCGCGTCGTCGCAGAAGTCGAGCGAAACTCGGTAGCCCATGACGACGTCGTCAAATTGATTCTGGCCGGACAGCCCAAAGATGCCGAGACCGAAGGGGAAGCAGCATGAGCGAGGCAGCAGGTTCGACAATGGCGCCGTTGACGCGGCACGATATGGCGTTTCGCCGAAAGCTGGCGATATTCAGCAGCAATTCACGCGAATTGTCGGTCATCTTTGCAGCGCTCGTAATGTTCGTTGCGCTGAGCTTCTCGACCGATACCTTCTTCACCGAGCTCAACCTTCTCAGCCTGCTGAGACAGATTTCTGTTATCGGGATCATCGCGGTCGGCAGCACCTTCGTGTTCATTTCAGGCGAAATCGACCTGTCCGTGGGCGCGTTGCACGGCCTGCTGGCCATGGTCTGCGCCAAACTGGCCATCAATATGGGCATCGACATGTATGCTGTCGCGTTGGTCGGGGTTCTGCTCGGGGCAACGCTGTCCGGAATCAACGGGGTCATCACGACCAAGCTGAGGATTCCGTCCTTCATCACGACGCTCGGCATGCTGAGCATCTACAGCGGCGCCACGCTGGTTCTGTCTACCGGAATGCCGATTTCCGGGCTGCAGGATCCCGGATTTCGCTCGCTGGTCGCCGGCCGGGCCTTCGGTTTCATTCCGGCGCAGGTCCTATGGATGGTGGCTGCCGGCATTTTCGGCACATATCTGCTGCTTTTCACACGCTTCGGATACAATGTGTTTGCGACGGGGGGCAACAAGGCTGCCGCCAAGGCGGTGGGGATCAACACGGACCGCGTGAAGATCCTGGCCTTCGTTTGCAGCGGCGCGCTGGTCGGCGTGTCGTCCTTCATTCTGCTCGGCTGGTTCCGCGGCGTCGATCCGCAAACGGGCAACGGGCTGGAGCTGAGCGTCATTGCCGCGGTCATCATCGGCGGTACCGGCCTGTTCGGCGGCCAGGGAAGCGTACTCGGCACATTGGTCGGCGCCCTGATCATCGGCATGATCTCGAACGGAACAGTGCTTCTCGGCGTGGACTCCTATTACGAGCCGGTCGCACACGGCGCGGTCATTCTGCTCGCGGTGATCATCGACATCTGGGTGCGCGCCCGCCGTTAAGGGCAATGTCCCCTGCCCGGTCAGTCGATGGCTGCCGGGCAGCGGACGGGCTTCCAACTCATAGAATGCGCCTGAAAAAGGGGAACACTCATGACCAAGGATATGGTCTTCACCCAATCGATGTGGGCTATGGAACTGCGCGCTCCGGACGGGGTAGAGCGCAGCATCCCGGAAAACCTGGACATGATCGCCGAAGCCGGCTTCGACGGCATCAGCGGCAATTGCATCGATCTCGTAAAGGCCGCCGATCTAGCCAGGGCAGCCGCCGAACGGGGGCTGGCTGCCGCCGCGGAATGGCAGTGCTTTCCAAAGGCGGTCGACGATCTGAAGCCGGTCATCGAATTCGCTGCGAAATGGGGCGGACATCATATCTGCCTGCAGGCAGATGTCCGCCCGCGCAGCCTTGCCGAATGCGTGCCGTTGCTCGAAGGCTGGCACCGGTTGGCCGAGGAATCCCCGGTACCGGTCTGGATCGAGACCCATCGCGACCGGATGACGACCGATCTCTATTTCACGCTGGATCTGCTCGACGCCTTCCCCGACATGAAGCTGATTGCGGACCTGTCGCATTTTCTGGTCGGGCGCGAATTCGCATGGCCGATCAGCGATGAAAACCACGCCTATATCCATCGCATCCTTGATAACGCCTGGGCTCTCCATGGCCGGGTCGCCAGTCGCGAGCAGGTCCAGATCGAAATCAGCTTTCCCCAGCACAAGCCGCTGGTGAACCAGTTTCTGGACTGGTGGGAATACGGCATGCGCTCGTATCTGGACAATGCGGAGAATACGCGCCCATTGTCATTCAACTGTGAACTCGGTCCCCGCCCCTATGCGATCACCAATCGCGACGGGTTGGACACAACCGACCGTTGGCTGGAGGCGCAGCAATTGCGCGACCTGGTGGCGGCGCGGTGGAACACTGTCAAGGCAGGAAAGAATGGGAGCGTACCGGCATGACGCGTCAGGATTTGAGGGGTTTCCCTCAAAAATGGAGCTGCAGCGTCAGGAACGAAAATCTAAGTTCGGCTCAACAGGCGGCGACGCTCGTCGCTTCGCAGCGCCGCCGCGCCGGCCTGCGCGCCGCTTCGGATCAGGGAGGAAACATCAATGACTGATACGGTTCGATCAGACAGACCCGACACCGGTGGCTGGGTACCGCCGGAGCCTGTCGAGACCGCGCCTGTCTTTATCTGGCCGCCCAAGCCGATCGCTCTGATCAAATGGCTGTTCGGATGGGGAGGTTATCTTTTCCCGTTCAACGTGCCGATAATGGTGATCGCCACAGTTATCTGGTGGTATTTCATTCCCGATCTGGCTGAGATGAAAACCCTCGAATTCGGGTGGATCGTACAGGTTTATCTGGTCAACCTGATAGGCTTGATCATCTGGACCAGTATCTGGCATGTGCGCTTCTACGTCCAGCGCGCCCAGAACACCGAGTACAAGTACAACAAGCGCTGGCCGAAGAATACCGAGACATTCCTATTCGGGAGCCAGTTGCTCGACAACATGTTCCTGACGCTGGTCAGCGGCGTTACCATCTGGACAGCCTATCTTGTCGTCACGCTTTGGGCTATGGCCAATGGATGGCTGCCCTATTTGGACATGCGCGAACATCCGATCTATTTCGGGCTGTTCATGTTTTTGATCGCGCTGTTCCGTGAGGCGCATTTCTACACGGTTCACCGGTTGATCCATTGGGGTCCGTTGTACAGATGGGTGCACAGCATCCACCACAAGAATTCCAATCCTACTCCGTGGTCGGGAATGGCCATGCATCCGGTCGAACACTTGCTCTACATGTCCGGGGTGCTGATCCATTGGATCATACCGTCCAACCCGCTTCTCGTCATTTATCACCTTCAGCACCTGGCCTTCATGCCCGCGCCCGATCACAGCGGCTTTGCCAAGATCGTGGTGAACGGCAAGCCGCAGATGGATGTGGCTACCTATATGCATTACCTGCATCACCGCTATTTCGAGGTAAACTACGGTGGCGACGGTTCGGTCCCGCTCGACCGGCTGTTCGGGACTTGGCACAACGGCTCCGCCGAGGCTCACGCCCGGATGAACGAGCGCTTCAAGAAAAAGAGTCTGCAGCGCTGAACCGGCGCTGCAACCCGGCTGTCTTCTGCCCGGAAGGAAGAACGCGGGCTGGGGCGGCACGACCGAGGATAGACGCGTGCGGCGAAGGCACGGATGCTTCTTCGACCGCACGCGCCACGCTTCACCTAAACTTTGCAGGCAAGAACGAGGAGAATCCCGGTGCCCCACGACGGAATCGTCATTGTCGGGTCAGGTCATGCGGGTGCGCGTGCTGCCCAGTCGCTTCGCGCCAATGGCTGGCAACACCGCATCAGCGTGATCGATGGCGAGGGCTGTGCTCCCTATGAACGCCCGCCCCTATCCAAGGCAGTTCTCAGCGGGAAATCCAGGCCGGAAGATGCCGTGCTGTTCCCCCAGGACTTCGTCGAGCAACATGGCATCGACTTCCGCTCCGGCGTCCGGGCCGTTGGAATAGATCGCGATACACGGCAGGTGCGTCTGTCGAATGATGATGCCGTCAGCTACGGGCGGTTGCTATTGACACCCGGTGCGGAACCGCGACTGCTGGACATCCCCGGACGGGAGCTGGAAGGCGTCTTTTCTCTGCGGACCGCCGTCGACGCCTGCGGCCTGTCCGGGCAGTTGCTGCCCGGTGCGGATGTCGTCATCGTCGGCGGTGGACTGATCGGCCTCGAGGTGGCAGCCAGTGCGATCCAGCGAGGTTGCAGTGTCACCGTGATCGAGGCGGGACCGCGGCTGATGACGCGCGCGGTGCCGCCGGAACTTGCCGAACTGATCCGGCTGCTGCACGAAACGCGCGGCGTGCGCTTCATTCTGGGGCGCCAGGCGGTCGCGCTGCTGGGGTCGCAGCGGATCGAGGCGCTGCGTATGGACGATGGGAGCACGCTGGCATGCACCGCGGCGCTGATCTCGATCGGCGTTACGCCGAGAACCGATCTGGCGCTTGCCGCAGGCCTCGAGATTGAAAACGGGATCGCCGTGGACTGCTTCCTGAAAACGTCCGATCCTTTCATCTATGCGGCTGGCGATGCCTGTGCCTTCAAGAATGGCGATGGCTCGAGATTGCGTCTGGAATGCTGGAAGAACGCCGAAGATCAGGGCGCGTTGGCCGCTCGCAACATGATGGGGGCAAACGAGCCCTATACGCCCATGCCTTGGATGTGGTCGGATCAGTACGACCGGACGATGCAGATCGCCGGGCATCCCGAGCTCGGCGAGCAGCATGTGGCACGCCACTGCCCGGACGGCTCTTTGCTGGTCTATCATCTTGACGCAAACGACGCGATCGTCGGCGTCAGCGGCTTCGGGTCTCTCCGCGAGATCGCCCGGGGCGTGCGCACCGGACAGATGCTGATGCAGCGGGGCATTCACCCGGCGAAAGAGGCTCTGCAAAACCCGAAAATCGACCTCAAGGCCGCGGCTAAGGTGGCAGCAGGCTGAAGCTGGAACCGGTTCCCCGCCCCAAAACTGTCGATGCAGAAAGCATTGCCGCAGTTGAAGGAGAGCGGGTTGCCTTTGGATGAAACGATTGGAGTAGCTTGATGCCGGACAACGGTGATTGGATCGAGACCTGTAAGGCACAGGATGTCGGACGCGAGGATGTCAAGCGGTGGGATCATGGCGATCGCAGCTTCGCGATTTTCCGCACGGCCGACGATCGGTACTACGTCACGGACGATATCTGCACCCATGAATACGCCCATATTTCCGATGGGTTTGTCGAGGGAACGACCGTCGAGTGCCCGCGCCATGCCGGATGTTTCGATTTCCGCACCGGCGAGGCGCTGAACCCGCCGGTTTGCGTCAACCTCAGGACGTTCCCGGCAAAAGTCGAAGATGGCTTGGTCTATATCCGGCTTGCGGACGATTAGAGCGGGATGCGGGCGGAAAACGGCGCAGGGTTTTCCTCCTCCCGCTCGAGGTTGCCGCTTTCGGGCGGCGCATCCGACCGGATCAGGCCACCCTTGAGCGCCTGCGCATCCGGGCAGCTGCGCCCGGCGATTGCTTGACGCGCTGCTCTGATCTTCCTTCCGATCAGTTGGTGCGGCCCAAGGCCGGTCGCACCGACGAGACGGCCGCGCGGGTCCAGATGATACAGGATCTGCGCATCCTCGGTCGCGTGCGACACGACAAAGCTGCCGTACTGCGGCAGGCCAACGATCTGCATCGATAGTTCGTACTGGTCCGACCAGAAGAAGGGGACGGTGTCACAGATCGTCTCCTGGCCCATCAGCCGTCCCGCCACCACACGTGCGTGATCCTCGGCATTTTGCCATGCCTCCACCCGGACATGCCGCTCGAACAAGGGGTGCCAGAAGGAAACCGCATCGCCACAGGCGAAGATATTCGGATCTGAAGTTCGAAGCGTCGCATCGGTTCTTATACCGACCTGTACGTCGAGACCCGCACTTGCTGCCAATTCGGTATCGGCGGTGACCCCCACACCGACAATGGCCAGGTCGCAGGGGATCGTTTCTCCATTGGACAAAAGAGCCGACTTCAATTTGCCGGAACGGGTGGAGATCAACCGCTCGACCATGCATCCGACGCGAAACGAAACGCCCGCCTGTTCGTGATGCCGCGCAAGGGCGTCGCCGATGCTTTGCGGCGCGATGCGGGACAGCAGCCGATTGGTCGCTTCGACGACGACCGTGTGCAGTCCGCGCGTACGCGCGGCGGCTGCGATCTCAAGCCCTATGAAGCCGCCTCCAACCACCACGAGACGTAGGCCGCTGTGAAACTGTTTCGCGATTTTAACCGCATCGTCGAAAGTCCGCAGCATGTACACGCCGGAACAATCGGCGCCCGGCATCGACACCCGCCGGACGCGCGATCCGGTGGCAAGGACCAGCCTGTCATATTCGATTACGCGGCCGTCATCCAAGCCGACGTTCTTCGCGCCTGTATCGATCATCTTCGCAGCTACGCCAGCATGAAACCGGATTTTACCAGCCGCTCCATCGCCCTCTCGCCAGATCGCGCAATCCTCGAAGCCGGACTTCGCCAGGAGTACGCCCTTGGACAGAGGGGGGCGGTTGTACGGGGGGTGCGGCTCTCGGCCGATGAGGGAGATGTGAAAATCCGCCGACGAATTTGCCAGAATCTGTGCGACGCGCCCTCCCGCCTGACCGCCGCCGATGATGACTATTCTCTCAGGCATTGGCCCACGACTCTGGCTTGTTACGGCAAATTCTTGAATATACGCGGATATTCCACATTGCTTGAAGCGGCCTTGTCAAGATGACCGATACTCATCCTTCGGACAGTTTCGGTGGAGCAGGCATAGTCAAAACCCCGGCTCCCGCCCTGCGGCAAAAGAGCACGCTAGTAACAGGAGGACGACACTCGGTGTCAACGGAAAAAAATTACCTGACTGTAGCAAAAATGCAAAAAAATCAGATGACAGCGCCCAAGGTTTGAGCTAATTTCGGCTCACAAAACAGGCAGGAAGACCAAATTCTTGCCGAAACTCGCGGTCAAGTCTTGGGAGGATAAGATCTTAGGCGCGCTCGTTCGCTGCCGCCGGAAACGGATTAGAGATCACGCGAAACTTAGAAAACAAGGCTTTGGCCTTGTTTTTTTTTGGTTTTTTCATTTCTCCATTGCCGGCGAAGCAGTTTGAACAGTGTCAATTTGTTGACTGTCAAGGGCGGGTGGAGCCGCTCTTCGTAAAGCAGACCGCTTTCCCTCGTTTCGCACTCTCGTTTCGGTGCTCAACAGGTGGTGATGTGGGGAGATACATCGTCGGTCGCGGGACGCCGCGTCGGTGCGGTCGCCTCTTCGCGGCAGTTGAGGCAGCAGCTCTCGAGCCGAGACATGCGCCGCTCGCTTAATGTCATCAATAGAACTTCGGCGCAAAGCGCGGAATGGCATCGATGTCGTAGCCGAGTTTCACCGACAGGACGTACCAGCCGAAATGGACCACCGCGGCGATGACCGTCGTGAGCAGCACGACCCTCAGAGCCCTGAAACGTGCAGGCGCACTCTCCACGGTACCAGGAACGACTTCGTTCTCCTCGGCCTGCGTACGCACACCCAGCGGCAGCACGACAAAAAGCGTGATCCACCAGATGATGAAATAGATGGCGAAGGTCGAAAAGAAGGACATCGAAAATCTCAAGAGCGGGATAACGAAAAACTGTATGCGGTTTTCCGCCCGCAGCTTCAAAGAGGCAGAGCGTTCGGATGCCTTATAACGCTGGGCGGCTTCACCCGCAAACGCCTTCTCCGCGCCCCTGTGTCACACCTGTTCGAGCTCGATCAGGGTGCCCTGGAAATCCTTGGGGTGGAGAAACAGAACCGGCTTTCCGTGCGCACCGATCTTGGGATTTCCGTCACCGAGGATACGGGCCCCGGCGTCCTTCAGCCGGTCTCGTGCGGCGATGATGTCCTCCACTTCATAGCAGATGTGGTGCATGCCGCCGGCCGGGTTTTTCTCCAGGAAAGCGGAGACGGGCGATGCGTCTCCGAGCGGCTCGAGCAATTCAACCTTGGTGTTGGGCAATGCCACGAAGACAACCGTTACGCCGTGCTCAGGCAAGGCCTGCGGCTCGGTGACCAATGCTCCGAGGGTGGAGCGATAGCTCTCGACTGCGGCTGAAAGATCCGGCACCGCGATTGCCACGTGGTTCACTTTTCCCAACATCGCACGCTCCACTTCCTGCGTCAGGACGCACGGCCCGGACGGACCCAAGCCCCAGATCAGACCTTCGTGACAAACACGGTGACGACCGGCTTCTTGCCCCAGACCTGATTGGCGGTGCTGCGTACGGCGCGGCGAACGGCTTCCTGCAGCATGGCGAGGTCCTTCCGCTTTGCCCGGGGAATGCTTTCCACCGCTCCGAGAACCGCATCATAGAGCGTATCCTCCATCGACTCTCCCTCGTCATCATATTCGGGGAGCCCGATCGGGACGACATCCGGATCGCCCAGGAAGTCGTAGCGGTTGTCGAGCACGACACTGACGGAGACGTGACCGGCAAAAGAGAGCTTGCGGCGCTCGCCGATGCCCATCTCTTCGAAGTCACCGATGAGGGTGCCGTCCTTGTAGATGCGCCCGTGAGGTGCTTGGTCGACGACTTCCGCCGGTCCCGGCGCGAGCCGTAGCATTTCGCCATTGCGCAGTCTCGGGACGCTCGGGATGCCCGATTGCAGTGCAAGCTCCGCATGCGCCGTCAGATGCGCGGCCTCGCCATGCACCGGCACGACGATTTGCGGCTTGACCCATTGGTACATCTGCTGGAGCTCGTTGCGCCGCGGGTGACCGGACACATGCACGAGCGCCTCACTATCCGTGATGATGTGAATGCCCTGCTCGATCAGCCCGTTCTTGATATCGTTGATCGCCTTTTCATTGCCCGGGATCGTGCGCGAGGAAAAGACGATCGTGTCGCCGGCCGAGAAGGCCACGTTGCGCATCTCGTCACGGGCGATCTTGGCAAGCGCCGCGCGCGGCTCTCCCTGGCTGCCCGTCAGGATGACCACGACCTTGTCGCGCGGGATGTAGCCGAACTCGTCTTCGGCCAGAAATGGTCTCAGCCCTTCCATCAGCCCGACGTCCCGGGCAACGTCGACGACGCGCTTCATCGAGCTGCCGAGCAGGAGCACCTCCCGGCCCGCGGCCTCCGCCGCTTGGGCAACCGAACGGATGCGCCCGACATTGGAGGAGAAGGTGGTGATCCCGACCCGGCCCTCGGCGTCGGCGATGATCTTGGAGAGGCTTTCGGAGACCTGCCGTTCGGAGGGCGATACGCCTTCGCGCAAGGCATTGGTCGAATCGCAGATGAGCGCGAGTACGCCTTCCTCACCGATCTGACGAAGCCGCTTCTCGTCGGTCAAGGGGCCGAGCGAAGGCTCGAGGTCGATCTTCCAGTCGCCCGTGTGCACAACGGTACCGAGCTGCGTGCGGATGATGAGCGCCATCGGCTCAGGGATCGAATGATTGACCCCAACGGCTTCGACGCTGAAGGGTCCGACATTTATGCGGTCGCCCTGCTTGAAGATCGTAATCGGGATTTCGCTGCGAGACTTTTCGAATGCCCGCTTTGCCTCCAGCATGCCCGCGGTGAACGGCGAGGCGTAAACGGGAACGTTCAAGCCGGGCCACAGATCGTTCAAGGCTCCGTAATGATCCTCATGCGCATGCGTGATAATGATCGCCTTGAGGTTGCGGCGTTCTTCGGCCAGAAACGCGATGTCAGGCAGGACCAGATCGACCCCGGGCAGATCCGGGCCGGGGAAAGTCACTCCGCAATCGACCATGATCCATTGGCGGCTGCCCGGCCGTCCATAGCCGTAGAGGCCAAGATTCATGCCTATTTCGCCCACCCCGCCAAGCGGCAGGAACACCAATTCTTCATTCTGCGCCATGTCGTGATGCGCCTTTACTTTTTAATCATCCAAAAAATACGTCGCCGGCCGCAATGGTTTGCGGCGGTCCGGAACCAGTGTCGAGTATAAGCCGGCCGTCTCGATCGATACCCGCAAAGCGGCCGGAAAGCGAGCGGTTGGGCAGGTTGACCGTGATCGCCTCACCGATCCCCTTGGCTGCCGCGCGCCACTGCTCGATGACCGCGCCGACCCCGGCGCCCCGGTCCCAGACGGCCAGCGTCTCGGCCATGGTCACGAAAAGATGCGCGAACAGCTCCTCGGGAGATACTGTCGCTCCCTCTTGCCGAAGCGATGTGACGGGGTAAAGCGCTTCTTCCGGCATGACGGCGACGTTGATGCCGCAGCCGATAACCAGCGCGCGCCGCCCGTCCGGCAAGGTTTCACCTTCGAGAAGGATGCCGCAGGTTTTTCTGCCGTCGATCAGAATGTCGTTCGGCCACTTGATTGCGGCCTCGGCGCCGCCGGGCGGCATCACCCTGCGGATCGCCCGATGAACCGCTACCGCGGCAGCCAGCGGCAGCGCGTGCAGTCTGTCTGTTGGCGCCGGATCGATGAGCAGCAGGGATGCGTAAAGGTTTCCCGGTTCTGAGAACCAGGCGCGGCCGCGCCGGCCCCTGCCTCCGGTCTGACGCGTCGCGGTAATCCAGAGATTGCCGGCATCTCCCTCGCGCGCCCGCAAAAGGCACTCGCTGTTGGTCGAAACCGCTTCGGCGAGCGCGACGTGCCGGAACTGTTCAAGCGAATTCCGGCCGCTGCCCTGCCCGCCACTCAAAAGAAGGTCCGTGCCGCAGCTTCGGCCGCGCTTCCAAGCGGGCCGCCGATGAGCACATAGCCGAGCACGAAGAGGCCCGACAGGCCGAACACCAGCCGAAGCTCACCCGCCGTCCGGGCAAACTCGCCTCTGGGCTCCTCGAACCACATCACCTTGATGACCCGCAGATAATAGTAAGCGCCGACGACGGAAGCGAGCACGCCGATAATCGCCAATGCATAGAGATGCGCCTCGATCGCGGCCACGAAGACGAAGTACTTACCGAAGAACCCTGCAAGTGGCGGGATGCCGGCAAGCGAGAACATGAGGATCGTCAGCACCGTCGCCATGAAAGGGTTGGTCTGCGAAAGACCGGCGAGATCGTCGATGCCCTCGACATGCTCGCCCTCCCTGCGGCGCATGGCGAGGATGCAGGCGAAGGTGCCCAACGTCATGACCATGTAGATCAGCATATAAAGGATCACGCCGCGTACGCCGGCCATCGAACCGGCAGCAAGGCCGACCAGCGCATAACCCATATGGCCGATCGACGAGTACGCCATCAGCCGCTTGATGTTGCGCTGACCGATCGCGGCGAAGGAGCCGAGCAGCATCGAAGCGATCGAAATGAAGACGACGATCTGCTGCCAGTCGGCGACGACGGGTTCGAAGGCATTGATGACGATGCGAACGAGGATTGAGATGGCCGCGATCTTGGGTCCGGCGGCAAAGAATGCCGTCACCGGCGTCGGGGCGCCCTCGTAGACGTCAGGCGTCCACATATGAAACGGCACGGCGGAGATCTTGAAAGCGAGGCCCGCAAGGATGAACACCAGCCCGAAGACGAGGCCGAGAGAACGGCCCTCGGCGGTCAGCGCCGCCGCAATCTCGTCAAACCCTGTATGGCCGGTGAAGCCGTAGACGAGCGACATGCCGTAAAGCAGCATCCCCGAAGAGAGTGCGCCGAGAACGAAATATTTCAGACCCGCTTCGGTCGACCGGACGCTGTCGCGGTTGATCGCAGCCACGACGTAAAGCGCAAGCGACTGCAGTTCCAGCGACAGGTAGAGCGAGATGAGATCGTTGGCCGAAATCATCAGCAGCATGCCGAGCGTGGCGAGAACCAGAAGCACCGGAAATTCAAACCGGTCGATCTGAGCCGAACGCGCGTGACCGACGGTCATCACCATCACTGTGATCGAACCGATGAGAGCGAGCACTTTCATGAATTTGGCGAAGGGATCGGACAGGAAGGCGCCGCCATAAGCCGCCCCCTCGCCCGTCTTCAGCACGAGCCACAGCCCGGCGATGATGAGCACCGCGACCGCAAGCCCGGTCACGGTCGGGGTGGCTCTTTCGCTCGAGAAGACGCCGATCATCAGGAGCGCCATCGCGCCGACCGCAAGGATCAGCTCGGGCATCGAAAGTTGCAGGCTGGCAATAAGGGTTTCAGCAGTCATGTCACATCACGTCCCTTGATCATTGCACCGAAAGTGCAACGTCTTGCGCTGCCTGCAGGGCGGCGGCGTAGTTGTTGACGAGCAGGTCCACGGAGGCCGCGGTCGCGTCGAAGACCGGTGCCGGATAGACACCGAAGAAGATGGTCAGGATAACAAGCGGATAGAGAATGAGCTTCTCACGCGGGCTGAGATCGAGCAACGCCTTCAGGCTTTCCTTTTCCAGCGCGCCGAAAATGACGCGGCGGTAGAGCCACAGCGCGTAGGCCGCCGACAGAATGACGCCGCTCGTCGCGAAGAGCGCGACCCAGGTATTGGCGCGGAAAGCACCCACAAGCGTCAGCACTTCGCCGACGAAGCCCGACGTCCCGGGCAGGCCGACATTGGCCATGGTGAAGACCATGAAGGCGACGGCGTATTTCGGCATGTTGTTGACGAGGCCGCCATAGGCCGCGATCTCGCGCGTATGCAGCCGGTCATAGACGACGCCGACGCAAAGGAAGAGCGCGCCCGAGACGATGCCATGCGAGAGCATCTGGAAGATAGCGCCCTGAACCCCCTGCACGTTCGCCGCGAAGGTTCCCATCGTCACATAGCCCATATGGGCTACGGACGAATAGGCGATCAACTTCTTGATGTCCGTCTGCATCATCGCCACCAGAGAGGTGTAGATGATCGCGATGACCGACAGCGTGAAGACGAAGGGCGCGAAGAAGTCGGACGCCAGCGGGAACATCGGCAGCGAGAAGCGCAGGAAGCCGTAGCCGCCGAGCTTCAGGAGGATACCCGCCAGGATGACCGAGCCTGCCGTCGGCGCCTGCACGTGCGCATCGGGAAGCCAGGTATGCACCGGCCACATCGGCATCTTCACCGCGAAGGAGGCGAAGAAGGCAAGCCAGAGCCAGGTCTGCATCTGGCGCGGGAACTGATAGGCGAGCAATTGCGTGATATCGGTCGTGCCCGCCTGCCAGTACATCGCCATCATGGCGAGCAGCATCAGAACGGAGCCGAGCAGCGTATAGAGGAAGAACTTATAGCTCGCGTAGACGCGCTCCTTGCCACCCCATACGCCGATGATGATGAACATCGGAATGAGGCCGGCTTCGAAGAAGACGTAGAAGAGGATGATGTCGAGCGACACGAAGACGCCCAGCATCAGCGTTTCCAGAATAAGAAACGCGATCATGTATTCCTTCAGGCGCTTCTCGATGGTCACCCAGCTTGCGAGAACACAGAATGGCATCAGAAACGCGGTCAGCGGCACGAAGAGGATCGATATGCCGTCCACGCCGAGGTGGTAGGAAATGCCGGCCCCGAGCCACTCCCGCTTTTCGATCATCTGGAAACCGGGATTCGACGGGTCGAACTGGTACCAGACGTAGAGCGATACGAGAAACGTGAAGATCGTCGTCAGAAGCGAGACGTTCAGGATGTTGCGGCGGCCGTAGGCGCTGTCTTCTCTTGTCAGCAAGAGAAGCAGGACGCCGACGAGCGGCATGAAGGTGACCGCGGAAAGTACGGGCCAATCGGTCATCAGAAGGAACTCCCGAGCATCATCCATGTAACGAGCGCCGCGATGCCGATCAGCATGGCGAACGCGTAGTGGTAAAGGTATCCGGTCTGCAGGCGGACAACCCGGTCGGTCACGTCGAGAACGCGCGCGGCGATCCCGTTCGGGCCGTATCCGTCGATCACCCGGCCATCACCCTCCTTCCAGAGGAAGGTGCCGAGGCGCTTGGCGGTGCGGACGAACAGGAAGTCGTAGAGTTCGTCGAAATACCACTTGTTGAGCAGGAACTGATAAAGTCCTCGATGCTGCTCGGCGAGGTATTTGGGCGTCTCCGGCGAGCGGATGTACATGTACCAGGCCGTAAGCAGGCCAAGCGCCATGGCCGCGAACGGGCTCCATTTCACCCACAGCGGAACGTGATGAAATTCCTCCAGGAGTTCGTTTTCGGCCGACGTGAACAACGAGCCCTGCCAGAACTCGGCATAGTGATGGCCGAAGAAATAGTCGTGGAACAGGAAACCCGCAACGAGGGCGCCGGCGGCCAGGATGTAGAGCGGCACCAGCATCACTTGGGGCGACTCGTGGACGTGATGCATGACATCCGAGGAAGCGCGCGGCTTGCCGTGGAACGTCATGAAGGTCAGGCGCCAGGAGTAGAAGCTGGTGAAGAGCGCCGCAATGACCAGCAGCACGAAGGCGAAGCCGGAAACGACGCTGTGCGACGCGAACGCGGATTCGATGATCGCATCCTTCGAGAAGAAGCCGGCCGTGCCGATGACAGTGCCGGGAATGCCGACGCCGGTCAGCGCGATCGTGCCGATGAACATCATCCAGTAGGTGACCGGAATATGCGTGCGCAGCCCGCCCATGTGACGCATGTCCTGCTCACCGTCGACGGCATGGATGACGGAGCCGGCGCCGAGGAACAGGAGCGCCTTGAAGAAGGCGTGCGTGAAGAGATGGAAGATCGCGGCGCCGTAAGCGCCGACGCCGAGTGCGACGAACATGTAGCCGAGCTGCGAGCAGGTCGAATAGGCGATGACGCGCTTGATGTCGTTCTGAACAAGGCCGACCGTCGCCGCGAAGAATGCGGTGATTGCGCCGATCAGGGTAACGAAAGTCAGGGCATCAGGCGACAGCTCGAAGAGCGGCGACATGCGGGCGACGAGGAAGACCCCGGCTGTAACCATGGTCGCGGCATGGATAAGCGCCGAAACCGGAGTCGGACCTTCCATGGCGTCCGGCAGCCAGGTATGCAGCAGGAACTGCGCCGATTTGCCCATCGCGCCCATGAAGAGCAGCAGGCAGGTGGCCGTCAACGCATGTCCCTTGTCGAGCTGCATTCCGAACAGATTGATGACCACGTCCCCTGCCGCAGCACCCTCGGCCGGCAGATAGTTCCGAGCGGCGGCAAAGATGGTCTCAAAATTGATCGAGCCGAAAAGGACGAAGACGCAGAAGATGCCGAGCGCGAAACCGAAGTCACCGACGCGGTTTACGATGAAGGCCTTCATTGCCGCTGCATTGGCGGAGGGCTTCTTGTACCAGAAGCCGATCAGCAGGTATGACGCGACGCCAACGCCTTCCCAGCCAAAGAACATCTGCAGCAGATTGTCCGACGTGATGAGCATCAGCATCGCGAACGTGAAGAGCGACAGATAAGCAAAGAAGCGCGGGCGGTTCGGATCGTGGTGCATGTATCCGATCGAATAGATGTGCACCAGGGTCGAAACGGTGTTGACGACCACGAACATGACCGCGGTCAGCGTGTCGACGCGGAAAGCCCAATCGACATCGAAGCCTCCGGACTGGATCCAGCGCAGCACCGAAACACTGATCATCTCCTCCTCGCCGAGGGCGACATGGAAAAAGACGAACCAGGAGAGCGCGGCTGTGACGAGCATCAGGCCGCAGGTCACATATTCGGATGCCTTGGCGCCGATCTGCGTGCCGAGAAGGCCGGCGATCAGGAAGCCGATCAGAGGCAGGAAGACGATAGCTTTGACGATGGTGTCCATAGCCCTGTCAGCCCTTCATCATGTTGACGTCTTCGACGGCAATCGAGCCGCGGTTCCGATAGAAGACGACGAGAATTGCAAGTCCGATGGCAGCCTCGGCCGCCGCAACTGTCAGAATGAACAGCGCGAACACCTGACCGGTGATGTCGTTCAGGAAGGCCGAGAAGGCGACCATGTTGATGTTGACGGCGAGCAGGATGAGCTCCACCGACATCAGGATGATGATGACGTTCTTCCGGTTGAGGAAGATGCCGAAGACGCCGAGCGTGAACAGGATGGCGCTGACGGTCAGATAATGGGAGATTCCGATTTCCATATGTGTAGTCCCTCGACCTCGCGTCCCGATTAGATGCCCTGCCCCGGCTTGACCGTGACCACCTCGACGGCGGTCTCGGGGGTGCGGGCAACCTGCTGCGGAATGCTCTGACGCTTGATGTTCTGACGGTGACGCAGGGTGAGCACGATGGCGCCGATCATGGCGACGAGCAGCACGAGCCCTGCGATCTGGAAGAAATAGACGTAGTGGGTATAGAGGACATCGCCGAGCGCTGCGGTATTGGTGCGCTCGCTGGGCGCCGGTATCGGCATTGCTATACCTTTAGCTATCTCCGGCGAGAAGGCCCAGCCGCCGGCGACGACGATCAGCTCGGCAGCGAGGATCATCCCGATCAGCGCGCCGATCGGCGCATATTCGAGAACGCCGGCACGCAGTTCGGCGAAGTCGATATCGAGCATCATGACGACGAAGAGGAAGAGAACCGCGACGGCCCCGACATAGACCACCAGCAGGATCATCGCCAGGAACTCGGCGCCTGTCAGCAGGAACAGTCCAGCCGCGTTGAAGAAGGTCAGGATCAGGAACAGAACCGAATAGACGGGGTTCTTGGCCGCGATGACCATAAATGCCGACGCTACCGCGATGAAGGCAAAGAGATAGAAAAAAAGAGCCTGCAGACCCATGATCGGTGCCTTTTTCGTCTTGCTGGCGTGGAGGCACGCATGCCCGCACTCCATGAGGCAAAGCCGGACCACCTGTCCGGCTGATGCCCAAACCCGTTTTGCATGCACCGTCTCGATCAAGCGGCGCAATGCTTCGTTCAGCGACTGGCCTCAGCGGTAGGGCGAGTCCATCGCAATGTTGCGCGCGATTTCACGCTCCCACCGGTCACCGTTGGCGAGCAGCTTCTCCTTGTCGTAGTAGAGCTCTTCGCGCGTCTCGGTCGAGAATTCGAAATTCGGCCCCTCGACGATCGCATCCACCGGACAGGCTTCCTGACAGAAGCCGCAATAGATGCACTTCACCATGTCGATATCGTAGCGCACCGTGCGGCGCGTGCCGTCGTTGCGGCGCGGCCCGGCCTCGATGGTAATGGCCTGGGCAGGACAGATCGCCTCGCACAGTTTGCAGGCGATGCAACGCTCTTCGCCGTTCGGATAACGGCGCAATGCGTGCTCGCCGCGAAAGCGCGGACTGATCGGGCCCTTCTCGTAAGGGTAATTCAAGGTCGCCTTCGGCCGGAAGAAATAGCGCATCGACAGAAGGAATGCGCCGACGAATTCCTTGAGGAACAGCGAGCTGACGGCGTTCGAAAGACCGGCCATCATTAACCTCCAAACTTGCCGGTTTCGGAAAAACCGGCGGTATGCAGCGAAGCTTGAGCGGCCATCATGCCCAACCCATCAGCTTCAGAACGAATGCGACGATGACGACCATCGCCAGCGAGAGCGGCAGGAAGACCTTCCAGCCGAGACGCATCAGCTGGTCGTAGCGGTAGCGCGGTACGAAGGCCTTCACCATCGCGAACATGAAGAACACCAGCGAGGCCTTCAGCACGAACCAGATGATCCCCGGGACCCAGTTCAGGATCCAGATGTCGACCGGTGGCAGCCAGCCGCCGAGGAACAGGATCGTGGTCAGGGCACACATCAGGCAGATCGCCGCGTATTCGCCGAGCATGAACATCATGTACGGGGTGGAGCCGTATTCGACCATGAAGCCGGCGACCAGTTCCGACTCGGCTTCCGGGAGGTCGAAGGGCGGACGGTTCGTCTCGGCCAGGGCCGAGATGAAGAAGATGATGAACATCGGGAAGAGCGACAGCCAGTGCCAGTCGAGGAAGGACGCCGGCAGGCCCAGCATGGTACCGAGGCCGTCGTTCTGCGCGATCACGATGTCGGTCAGATTGAGCGATCCGACGCAGAGCAGCACGGTGACAATGACGAAGCCGATCGAGACCTCATAGGACACCATCTGCGCCGCGGAGCGCAATGCGCCGAGGAACGGATATTTCGAATTGGATGCCCAGCCGCCCATGATGATGCCATAAACCTCGAGTGAGGATATGGCGAAGACGAAAAGGATGCCGACATTGACGTTCGCGATCACCCAATTCGCATTGAGCGGGATCACCGCCCAGGCGGCGAGTGCAAGCGTCACGGAGACGAGCGGCGCGAGCAGAAAGATCGTCTTGTTGGCGCCGGCCGGAATGACCGGCTCCTTGAAGACGAATTTCAGAAGGTCGGCAAAGGACTGGAACAGCCCCCAGGGGCCGACGACGTTAGGACCGCGGCGAAGCTGAACGGCCGCCCAGATCTTGCGGTCGGCGAGCAGGATATAGGCGATGAAAAGCAGCAGCGCGACCAGAAGCAGGAGCGACTGGCCGATCATGATGGCCGTTGGCCAGACATAGGTCGAAAAGAAAGCGTCCATGATGCTCTATTCCCTCGCGCTCATTCCGCGGCAGCTTTGAAATTGTTGCGCGCCAAGGCCGAGCACTCGGCCATGACGGCGGACGCGCGCGCTATCGGGTTCGTCAAATAGAAGTCTTTGACCGGAGACGCAAACACGGATTTCGCCATCGCACCGGCTTTTTGGGCAAGTGCGGCAATTTCGTCGCTGCTGCCGGCGGCGATCTCGTCTGGCACGGCGAAATGCGGATGGGCGGCATAGAGTTTAGCGCGCAATTCTCCAAGCGAGTCGAAGGGCAGCTTCTTGCCGAGCACGTCGGAAAGCGCACGAATAATGGCCCAGTCTTCGCGGGCTTCGCCCGGTGCGAAAGCGGCGCGGTTGCCGATCTGTACGCGTCCCTCGGTGTTCACCCATGTGCCGGACTTTTCCGTGTAGGTCGCGCCGGGAAGGATGACGTCCGCGGCGTGCGCGCCGTTGTCGCCGTGCGAACCGATATAAACGGTAAAGCCGGCCTTCCTGGCGGAGAGGTCGATCTCGTCGGCCCCGAGCAGGAAAAGGACATCCGTGCCCTCGACCATTTCGCCGGCCGGCTTGCCGCTCCCGCCCGGCACGAAGCCGAGATCGAGACCGCCGACGCGGGCGGCCGCGGTGTGAAGCACGGCAAATCCGTTCCACTCGGCGTTCACGGCGCCGACTGCAACGGCAAGCTTCGCCGCATTGGCGAGTACGGCCGCGCCGCCCTCCCCTGCAAGAGCACCCTGGCCGACAATGATCAGCGGACGCGCAGCCTTTTCAAGCGTCGCGAAGAACTTGGCCTTGCCGGAAACGAGCTCGGCGAGTGTATCGGCACCCGCGCCAAGATACTCGTAATCGTAACGCAGTTCGCCCGGCTCGCCGATCACGCCTATGGGGAAGTTGCCCATGCGATGGCGCTTGCGGATGCGAGCATTGAGAACCGAGGCTTCGAAGCGCGGATTGGAGCCGATGATGATGAGCGCATCGGCGTCTTCGATACCCTGGATGGTCGGGTTGAAGATGTAGCTGGCGCGGCCGAGCGACGGGTCGAGTGCTGCACCGTCCTGACGGCAGTCGAGATTCTCGGAGCCGAGCGAGGCGACGAGTTCCTTCAGCGCATACATTTCCTCGACAGAAGCGAGATCGCCTGCGATCGCGCCGATCCTGTCACCGGACGTGGCGGCAATGGCGGCCTTGATCGCCTGGAAAGCCTCTGCCCAGCTTGCCTGCTGCAGTCGGCCGTCCTTCTTGACATAGGGGCGGTCCAGACGCTGCGTCTTGAGGCCGTCCCAGATGAAGCGGGTCTTGTCGGAGATCCACTCTTCGTTGATCTCCTCGTTGACCCGCGGCATGACCCGCATGACTTCGCGGCCGCGCGTATCGACGCGGATCGCCGAGCCGACGGCATCCATGACATCGATCGACTCGGTCTTGCCGAGCTCCCACGGGCGCGCGGTAAAGGAGAATGGCTTCGATGTCAGCGCGCCGACCGGGCAGAGGTCAACGACGTTGCCCTGCAGTTCCGAGGTCATCGCCTGCTCGAGATAGGTGGTGATCTCGGCGTCCTCGCCGCGGCCGATCAGGCCGAGTTCGGCGATGCCGGCGACTTCCGTCGTGAACCTCACGCAACGCGTGCAGTGGATGCAGCGGTTCATCACGGTCTTGACGAGCGGACCGATATATTTGTCCTCGACCGCGCGCTTGTTTTCCTGATAGCGCGAGCTGTCGATGCCGAACGCCATCGCCTGGTCCTGAAGGTCGCACTCGCCGCCCTGGTCGCAGATCGGGCAGTCCAGCGGGTGGTTGATGAGCAGGAACTCCATGACGCCCTCGCGCGCCTTCTTGACCATCGGTGTGGTCGTGAAGACTTCCGGCGTCTCGCCGTTCGGACCGGGACGAAGGTCGCGCACGCCCATGGCACAGGAAGCCGCCGGCTTCGGCGGTCCGCCCTTCACCTCGATCAGACACATGCGGCAGTTGCCGGCAACCGAAAGCCGCTCATGGAAACAGAAGCGCGGAACCTCGGCGCCGGCCTCCTCGCATGCCTGAAGCAGCGTGAAATGATCCGGGACCTCGATCTCTTTTCCGTCGACTTTCAGCTTTGCCATCTTCGTACTCAATCCTGTCTTCAGTCCGTCTGCTTATCTACAGCGCCGCGCGTCCTGCAGGACGCGACGGACAATTCCTTCACGGTCTCGCCGCCTGCCGTGGTGACCCGACGGTCGCCACCTCAATTCCGTTGCGCTCTCTTCAGCGCCTTCGCCTGCCCGATCCAGTCGTCGCGCACCACGCGGCCGCCAAGGCCGAGCTCGCTATCCAGTCGCTCCACCTCAGCCTTGCTCAGGGCCGCCATGTCGGCGAAGCGGAAAATCCCCCTGCCGTTGAGAACCTGCTCGAGCTTGGGGCCAATTCCGGAGATACGCTTCAGATCGTCCCTTGCAAGTTCCGCCACCGGTGCCGCAGCCCGGCTCGTCACCCTGCGCGGCTTGCGCACTTCCGTCCTTGGGCCCGAAACAGTGGGGGCCGGAGCAACGGGTACCGGAGCCTTCGGAGCCGGAGCCGGCTTCGAAGGCTCTGCCTTTTGCGGCGTTGCGACGCCTTTCTGCAGGGTGCTCGCCGCGCCCTGCATCGCGCCGAACATCATGCCCGCGATCTGGCTCGAAAGGCCGAGACCGAGCGCCGTCGCGGCGGCAACAGCCGCCGCCGGATGCGCCATCAACGGATGCAATCCGGCGTTCGGCAGGCCTGTATTGGGGAAGCCGGCGCTCGACATATTCTTCATCCATTCGGCCATGCCGAACGGATCGGCCGGGTCGACGCCCTGAGGCCATGCGAATGGAGCGGCCGCGCTTGCGGCTTCCCTATCCTG
Source organism: Sinorhizobium medicae (assembly GCF_007827695.1). Lineage (GTDB taxonomy): Bacteria > Pseudomonadota > Alphaproteobacteria > Rhizobiales > Rhizobiaceae > Sinorhizobium > Sinorhizobium medicae. The sequence goes on from NZ_VITA01000009.1 coordinate 81,452, forward strand.
TCCGTCCTTGCGTGCCCCAGCCATTCTTCTTACTCCGCTGCCTCCAGCACCGCGCCTTGCGAAGTCGCGTTGCGGGTGTATTCGTCTATCCGCTTCTCCATTTCCGGGCGGAAATGCTTGATGAGGCCCTGGATCGGCCAGGCCGCCGCATCGCCCAGCGCGCAGATCGTGTGGCCTTCGACCTGTTTCGTCACGTCGAAGAGCATATCGATCTCGCGCTTCTGGGCACGGCCCTGCACCATGCGCTCCATCACGCGCATCATCCAGCCGGTGCCTTCGCGGCAGGGCGTGCACTGACCGCAGCTCTCATGCTTGTAGAAAGCCGAAAGCCGCCAGATCGCCTTGATGATGTCGGTCGACTTGTCCATGACGATGACGGCAGCCGTTCCGAGACCCGATCCGAGCTCGCGCAGGCCGTCATAATCCATGATCGCGTCCTTCATCTGCGCGCCGGGCACGCAGGGGACCGAAGAGCCGCCGGGAATGACGGCAAGCAGATTGTCCCAGCCGCCGCGAATGCCGCCGCAGTGCTTCTCGATAAGCTCATGGAAGGGGATGGACATCGCATCCTCGACCGTGCACGGGCGATTGACGTGTCCGGAAACCGAATAGAGCTTGGTGCCGTGATTGTTCGGGCGGCCGAAGCTCGTATACCAGCCGGCGCCCCGGCGCAGGATGGTCGGCGTAACCGCGATCGACTCGACGTTGTTGACAGTCGTCGGGCAGCCGTAAAGGCCCATATTCGCGGGGAAAGGCGGCTTCAGGCGCGGCTGGCCTTTCTTGCCTTCAAGGCTCTCGAGCAGCGCGGTTTCCTCGCCGCAGATATAGGCGCCGGCGCCGTGATGCACGAAGATATCGATGTCGTAGCCGAGCTTGTTGTTCTTTCCGAGCAGGCCGTATGCGTAACATTCGTCGATCGCAGCCTGCAGCGCTTCGCGCTCGCGGATGAACTCGCCGCGAACATAGATATAGGCGGCATGCGCACCCATCGCGAAGCTCGCAATCACGCAGCCCTCGATCAGCGTGTGCGGATCGTGGCGCATGATGTCGCGGTCCTTGCAGGTGCCGGGCTCGGACTCGTCGGCATTGACGACGAGGTAATGCGGGCGCCCGTCGCTCTCCTTCGGCATGAAGGACCATTTGAGACCGGTCGGGAAGCCGGCGCCGCCGCGGCCGCGGAGGCCGGAAGCCTTCACCTCGTTGATGATCCAGTCGCGGCCCTTTTCCAGGAACTGCTTCGTGCCGTCCCAATGGCCTAGCGCCATCGCGCCCTTGAGCGACTTGTCCATGAGGCCGTAGATGTTGGTAAAGATGCGATCTTCGTCTTTAAGCATGGGGTATCACCTCTTCACCGCGGCTTCTTCGCGGGCTTCGACTTGTCGACCGTTTCGCCCTCAACCTTGACGTTCTTCGCCGCCGCTTTCTTCGCGGTGGCCGGGGTCTTCAACGTCGGATTGGTAATGTCCGCGACGGTCGATGGCTTCGCCGCATTCGAAGGCGGCACGCTCACCGCCTGTTCTTCCTTCGCCTTGCTTGCGCGGGCGGGCTTCTTCTCTTCCGCAGGCGCCTGCAAGGTCGTCAAACCGCCGATCGGCGCGGAATAGATGCGGTCGATCTGCGGGCCCGGCACGACGTCCGTCCCCTTGCCGGCCTCGAAGAGGTCGATGATCTCCTCAAGCCGCTCCGGCGTCAGATCCTCGAACGTGTCCTTGAAGATCATGACCATCGGCGCATTGACGCAGGCGCCCTGACATTCGACCTCTTCCCACGAAAGCGTGCCGCCTTCATTGAGCGTGAACGGATCGCCGGCGATCTTCTTCTTGCAGACCTTGATCAGATCCTCGGCGCCGCGCAGCATGCAGGGCGTCGTGCCACAGACCTGGACATGCGCACGCGTCCCGACCGGCTGCAGCTGGAACTGGGTATAGAAGGTGGCGACTTCGAGGACGCGGATATAGGCCATGCCGAGCATGTCTGCGATCTTCTCGATCGCCGCGCGCGTAACCCAGCCATCCTGCTCCTGAGCACGCATCAGCAGGGGAATGACCGCCGACTGCTCGCGGCCCTCGGGGTATTTCTTGATCGTTGCCTCGGCCCAGGCAGCGTTTTCCTTGCTGAACGCGAAGGTCGCTGGCTGGACAGTGTCTTCGGCTAGTCGACGAACGGACATTCTAGTGGACACCTTATCAGTTAATCGAACCGCACCGCGATTTCGTCAGCGAGACAAATTCGCAGGCATAGGCTGACTGGTCTTTCTGCAAAAACACGATGTAGCGCGTGCCGTTGTTGACGGCTGCCTTGATCTCGTAACCTTTCGACAGGAGCGACGACATGGCGCCGCCCCGCATCCCAGCCGACGACTCGCTGCCGACGTCCTCCTGGGCCGAGGCGCCGGAGACGAGCGCAAGAAGTCCGACGGCGGCGAGCGGCACCAGACGCATCAGCGATCCACCTCGCCGAAAACGATATCGAGAGAGCCCAGCACGGCCGAAACATCGGCAAGCTGGTGTCCGCGACAGAGGAAATCCATCGCCTGAAGATGGGCGTAGCCCGGTGCACGTATCTTGCAGCGGTAGGGCTTGTTGGTGCCGTCGGATACGAGATAGACGCCGAACTCGCCCTTGGGCGCCTCGACCGCGGCATAAACGTCGCCGGCCGGCACGTGATAGCCCTCGGTGTAGAGCTTGAAGTGATGGATCAGCGCCTCCATCGACCGCTTCATCTCGCCCCGCTTCGGCGGCACGATCTTGCCGTCGAGCGAGGAGACCGGACCGACCTTGGCATCGCCCAGCAGGCGATCGACGCATTGGCGCATGATGCGGGCGGACTCCCGCATCTCGATCATCCGGATGAGATAACGGTCGAAGCAATCGCCGTTCTTGCCGATCGGAATGTCGAACTCCAGGTCGGAATAGCATTCATAGGGCTGCGAACGGCGCAGGTCCCAGGCCGCGCCCGAGCCGCGCACCATGACGCCCGAGAAACCCCAGGCCCAGGCGTCTTCCAGGCTGACGACGCCGATATCGACGTTGCGCTGCTTGAAGATGCGGTTGCCGGTCAGAAGCTCGTCGATATCGTCGACGGTCTTCAGGAACGGGTCGATCCACTTGCCGATATCCTCGACCAGTTGATGCGGCAGATCCTGGTGCACGCCGCCCGGGCGGAAATATGCGGCATGCATGCGCGCGCCGCAGGCGCGCTCGTAAAAGACCATCAGCTTCTCGCGCTCCTCGAAGCCCCAGAGCGGCGGGGTAAGCGCGCCGACATCCATGGCCTGGGTGGTCACATTGAGGAGGTGCGAAAGGATACGACCGATCTCGGAATAGAGAACCCGGATCAGCTGACCGCGGATCGGCACCTGCGTGCCCGTCAACCTCTCCACTGCAAGCGCGAAAGCGTGCTCCTGGTTCATCGGCGCGACATAGTCGAGCCGGTCGAAATAAGGAATCGCCTGCAGATAGGTCTTGGCCTCGATCAGCTTCTCCGTGCCGCGATGCAAAAGGCCTATATGCGGGTCGACACGCTCGACGATCTCGCCGTCAAGCTCCAGCACCAGACGCAGAACGCCGTGCGCCGCCGGATGCTGCGGGCCGAAGTTGATGTTGAAGTTGCGGACGTTATGTTCGGTCATACCGATTGCTCCAGGCCTGACGGCGTCCTTCGCGGATCGCCGCGGGCCGACTTAACTCAGCGTGATTTCGCCTTCTCGTCACCCGGCAGCACATATTCCGTGCCTTCCCAGGGCGAGAGAAAATCGAAATTGCGGAATTCCTGCTTCAGCTCGACGGGTTCGTAGACGACGCGCTTGGCCTCGTTGTCGTATCGCACTTCGACGAAGCCCGTCAGCGGGAAATCCTTTCGCAGCGGATAGCCCTCGAAGCCGTAATCCGTAAGGATGCGCCTCAGATCCGGGTGGCCGGTGAAGAGGATGCCATACATGTCGTAGGCTTCGCGCTCGAACCAGTCGGCGCCCGGATAGACCGATGTTATCGAGGGGACCGGCTCGTTCTCGCCGGTCGCGACCTTCACGCGGATACGCTGGTTCTGGCGTGGCGACAGAAGATGATAGACGACATCGAAGCGATCCGGCCGCTGCGGATAGTCGACCCCGCAGACGTCGATGAAACTGACGAAGCCGCATTGGACGTCATCGCGCAGGAAAGTCAGGAGCGCGATGAGGCTTTCGGCTTTCGTCGTCAGCGTCAGTTCGCCGTATCTGACTTCCGATCCGGCGACCAGCGCGCCTCGCGCCTCGCGAATATAGGAGGCAAGCTCGTTCAGGGCTTCACTCATGTCAAAGTTCCCCTGCCCTTAGCGCTCGATCGTGCCGGTCCGGCGGATCTTCTTCTGCAGCAGAAGCACGCCGTAAAGCAGCGCTTCTGCCGTGGGAGGACAGCCTGGCACGTAGATGTCGACGGGCACGACGCGATCGCAGCCGCGCACAACCGAATAGGAATAGTGATAATAGCCGCCGCCATTGGCGCAGGATCCCATCGAGATCACGTAACGCGGCTCCGGCATCTGGTCGTAGACCTTGCGAAGCGCGGGCGCCATCTTGTTGGTGAGCGTACCGGCGACGATCATGACGTCGGACTGGCGCGGTGAGGCGCGCGGCGCGAAACCGAAACGCTCGGCGTCGTAACGCGGCATCGACATCTGCATCATCTCGACCGCACAGCAAGCAAGCCCGAAGGTCATCCACATCAGCGAGCCGGTGCGGGCCCAGGTTATAAGCTCGTCGGTCGAGGTGACGAGAAAGCCCTTGTCGGCGAGCTCGTTGTTGATCTCGCCGAAGAATGCGTCATTGCTGCCGATCGGCTTGCCGGTGGCCGGATCCAGGATGCCCTTGGGCTGCGGCGCAACGAGCGTGGTGCCGGATGCTAATTCCATTCCAGCGCTCCCTTCTTCCATTCATAGATAAAGCCGACCGTCAGGACCAGAAGGAAGACCATCATCGACCAGAAGCCGAACCAGCCGATCGCCTTGAACGAAACCGCCCAGGGAAAAAGGAAGGCGACTTCGAGATCGAAGATGATGAACAGGATCGACACGAGATAGAAGCGGACGTCGAACTTCATGCGGGCGTCGTCGAACGCATTGAAGCCGCACTCGTAAGCCGACAGTTTTTCCGAATCAGGCGCCTTGAAGGCGACGGCGAAAGGAGCGACCAGGAGTGCGAGGCCGATCACCAGCGCGATCCCAATGAAAATCGCGATCGGTACGTAGGAACCGAGAAGTTCTGTCATTGTTATCCGTCCCTGCCTGCGGAGGGGCGCGCCACGAAGGCGCTTTCTGCGAAGAATGCCGCAGGCCGAAAAGCATGTTGCAACGCCAGAGTGGTTAGCGCAGCCGGCGCCCGGGCGCAAGCCTCGATGGGGCATTTAAACCGGTTCGCGGCGCATAGCCGCCGTGCACCGGCCGCAGGATTCGCGGCAAGGCGCGCAATCGCAGCAAACCGGCGCATCATCCGTATGAACGGAAGAGCGAGACACATTGCCGCAATGCAAAAAACGTCCTGAGATTTAAGCGAAAAATCGCGAAGAATGAGAATGGCGCGAGTGACGGGGCTCGAACCCGCGACCTCCGGCGTGACAGGCCGGCACTCTAACCGACTGAGCTACACCCGCGCATTATGGCCGTCACCGGCCATTATCTCATCATCGGCACTTTCCAGGAATGCCGCAGTCTTTCAAGAGTGGCGCGAGTGACGGGGCTCGAACCCGCGACCTCCGGCGTGACAGGCCGGCACTCTAACCAACTGAGCTACACCCGCATCTCTTGACCTTCCAGAAGCGCTCGCGCGCCCCTGCTCGAAGCGGCCCTGCCGTTCGATGAGCGGCTAACTAAGCGGTTCGCCCTGGGGTGTCAAGCATGTTTGGAGACAAATCCGTGACGGAACGATTTTTGATCCACAGCCCTTTCTTTCCGGAAGGATCCAGGCGGATAAGCACCCGGCAAAAGGAGGAGCCGCTCCCCACCCGCGAAGGCCACCTGCCACTTTATATATGCACTATATATGCACTCGCGCCGCGGTGACGAACGGGCTCCGCGCCCGTCGGCACGAACCACCCCTCCCCGCCACTTTGTCCACAGCTTCCCTGCGGAGGCCCGCGGCCCCCCTTGGCCCAGGATAAAAAATTCGAAAAAATCGCTCAAACGCTCTTGCGGTTTTCGCCGGTTACGCATAGATCACGCCCACCGACGCGGCGGACACTTGTTCGGCAACGCGAGAGGGCGATTAGCTCAGTTGGTAGAGCGCCTCGTTTACACCGAGGATGTCGGGAGTTCGAGTCTCTCATCGCCCACCATTTTTCAGACGACAGATAGTATGCTTCCACTTCTTCATGATTGGGGATGCGCTGTGGCAGTTTGTGACTCACTCTCTTGGAGCGAGTTAGACCAAGCGAGCGCCTGTGCTTAATCGCTCGGTTCGCCCCCGTGGTTGACCTTGGGGCGACGATTCTTGAGATTTATAATCCACTTATTTGACTATAAGTGCACAACTCGTTTTGGTCTAATTGCCTGCTGACGTCCGTCTGTAGGAGTACCGGACAAGTGAGTGAGGCTGGATGGCGATGATAACTCGTTGATTTCACTGATTGCATATTGAATTCAGCTTCGCCTTTCATTCGTAATGCGCGATAAGAGCCCGATTCAAAATGAAGCAAACAAATTCAGTAGGTCGCAAGGCACAAGGGCTGATGGCTTCCACACACCGCCGTTCAAAGGAAGCCAAGTTTACGGCGTTTTGGCGAGGAACGGCAGAAAATTCCACCGGGCGGAACGGCGCTCGCAACATATTGAAAAGACTTACAATCATTTCCGATCAGGCTCTAAGGTCCAAGTATATCGTCTTCGCAGCCGACCGGAAGTGGCTTTACCCGTCTTGGTTTTCCGTTTCGGCAGCGTTCTTTGCCCTTGGAGGCCTGCTCCGTTGTTCTGCTCGACGTCGATTTGTTTTGCCCGGTACCTTCGTACGAGAAGAGAATGGAACATACGTGACTACAAAAATCCGGGACTCCGTCGCGATCACTGTAGTCTCTGCCGTGATGCTGACAGCGGCTGCAAATGTACGCGCAAGCGAACTCAGTAGAGAACGTCTCCTTGCAGTACGAACTCAGGAGGAGTTCGCAACATTATACAAAATCATCAGCCGTAAAGTTGGTGACGATGCAAACAGAATCGTCGAATCCCTAGAGAAAAACGGCTTCTCCTGCCGGATGGGGAAGACCTTATTCAAAGCCCAGTGCGTTTTTGCTTATTGTGGAGACCGGAGGTTATTTCTGCCCACTCTTCCTCAACGAGAGTTGATGACTATCAACGTCACTATAGAGAGGAATGATGGTGTTTGGACTGGAGTTGCTCACCACCAAACAGCATGTCCTGAAACAGACGTTGTATTGAAGCAGAAGCAAGAAGATTTATTGACTGGAGGGACTCCACGTGGCGGAAAGAAATAATGTTGTCTTCTCTATCATTGAATACGATATAGAGATGTTTTCCCGTGTTTTGCCTGGCCAGATTTCTCATCTCGGTATCCGGGCGGAGATCTATGGCGAAGTGCGGGAGTGGAACTTCGGCTCGTTTCTCGACGGCCAATACGAGCCGGTCGGAATTCCGGGCGATCCTCGCGATTTCCTCGGCGGGTTCCGAGGACAGATGGGCATGCGGTCCACGATAGTTGGCTCGGCCAGCGTGGAGCGTGGGCTTGGGGCGGCGCTTGTCGACCAGATAGCCGCCTTCGCGAGCGACCTGTACAACCGGCAAATCAACTACGAGCCGGTGCCGAACCGGCTGGGAAGGCAGGCGAATTCCAATTCCGCCGCTGCCTACGTGATGCGGATGCTCGGAATTGATCCAAATTCTCTATCCTATCAGGGTAATCCCGTAGGTCTCAACGTTGATCTGTCCGACCGACGGTTCGGCCTGCCATCGCCGGGCTTCTATTCGGGACGCGCACACGCTGATTATTTGGACTGGCAATATGGTGACGCGGTGCCGACTCCGGCCCCGAGACCAACCGACCTTGCGCCTTCCGTCACCTCACCCGTACCGCAGCCATCTGGCGTGCAGCAGCCCCCAATTCTATCGCCGATAAACTATGTGCCGGGCGCGCCGATTGGAGTAAGCCAGACTCCTGCAACACCCATCACCGCTCCCAGCGCCGTTTTTCCCAATGCGCCGGTTTCAGCGCCGACTGTCTCGGCTCCCCCGAATCCAGTCGCCCCCTCGTCTCTCGTCAACATCATCGACCAGAACCCGCAAAAACCGTCATCGCTCAATCCGAACAAGTCGCAGAAATCGACCAAAAGCGGCAAACAAGGTGGCGGCACAAACCGCAATTCGGACCGTGGCGGCAGCCGTAGCGGTGATCATTACGGCGGCGTCGACCGAAACGGCGGCTTCGGCGGTTCCAAATCGACCTCCGGTGGCATCTCTTCGAAGAACTCTGGCTCCGGCGGAAAGAGCGGCGGGTCGTCTCCCAAGGACAAGGGCTCCAAGTCGACCGGAAAGAGCGGCGGAGGCTGGGGCAATGGCAATAGCCCAGGCGATACCGCCAGGGGCAACGGGTTCGGCGGCTCCGGCCCGTCGGTCGGCAAAGACCCCGGCGGACGTAGTTTTCAGCATGAAGGCAAGCGCGACAATAATCAAAAGAGCAAATCCACAGGCGGCTTCGGCGGATTGAGTGTCCCCGTCCTCCTCGACCTCACCGGCAACGGCCTCGCCGTCGATCCCCTCTCCTCCTCGTCCTTCTTCGTCGATCTCGACGGCAGCGGCTATCTCCACCGCATGGCTTCGGCGGGCGCCGGAACCGGCATGCTTGTTCTCGACATCGGCGGCGACGGCAAGATCAGCGATGCCAGCGAATTCGTCTTCACCGAATGGGACAAGTCGGCGACAGGCGATCTCGAGGCTGTCAGGAACGTCTTCGACACCAACGGCAATGGCACGCTCGATGCCGGCGATGCGCGCTGGTCCGAGTTCAAGGTGCTGGTCGACGGCACCATGGTCACGCTCGATTCGCTCGGCATCGCCTCGATCGACCTGACGCCTAGGGGTAGTGGGCAGAACTTTGCCGACGGCTCGGCTATTCTCGGTACCACGACCTACACGCGGACGGACGGTTCGACCGGCACCGTCGGTGACGCCGCCCTTGCCGTCGATGGCAATGGCTATCTCATCCGGCGAAGCTCGGAGACGAGTGCCGACGGGTCGACCACGGAAGACGTCTTCGGCTATTCGCCGGACGGCCGCCTCGCCTTCCGCAACCTGATCACCAGAAGCGCGGACGGGCAATCGACGTTCACGCAATTCGACGACGACGGCAACGGTACCTTCGATCGTTCGCAGCGGATCGAGGTGACGACGGATGCCGGCGGCAACAGGCACCGCGTCGTCAGCAACTTCAATGCCGACGGCTCGCTCCGCGACCGCACGACGACGACCACCGGCGCCGGCGGCCGCACCGTCACCACCACGATCGACCAGGACGGCGACGGCACCGCCGACCAGAGCGAGATCTTCACCACCAATGCCGACGGCTCGACGACGACCGTCACCAGGGCGCTCGCGCCCGACGGATCCTTGCTCGGCGAGGTCAAAGTTGCCGGCAGCGCGGATGGACTCTCGAAAACCACTTCCACCGACGAGAACGGCGACGGAGGGTACGACTCCGTCATTTCCGACGTGACGACGATCAACAGCGAGGGCGAACGCGTACGAACGGTCGATACGCGCAACGCCGACGGCTCGCTCCGGGATCGTTCCACCACGACGACGGCCGCCGATGGCCGCAGCCGCAGCATCTTTTCGGACTTCGACGGAGACGGCGTCACCGACGAGCGGCAGGAGGTACGCATCTCGGCCGGCGAAGACGGCAGCACGACGACGGACATTGCTGCCTACAGCAGCGACGACGCACTGCTCGGCCGCGAGGAAACGACGGCGAGTGCCGACGGCAAGAGGACGACCACCCGCTCCGACCTTGACGGCGACGGAACGGTGGACCGCACCATGACCATCGCGATGGTTTCCCAAGCGGACGGGGCCAGTACGCAGACCGAGACCGCTACCAGCGCGGACGGTACGTTGCTGTCGCGCACCGTCACGAGCCGAAGCGCCGACGGCAAGCTGGTGACGACGGAGGCGGACGCCAACGGCGACGGGGCGGTCGAACGCCTTACGAAGATCACGGTCGGAGGCGACGGCGCGACGACCGAGGAGATTGCGGAAACGCATCCGAACGGAACGGCCGCCGGCCGAAGCGTCAAGCTTACCGCGGCGGACGGCCTTTCGTGGATACGGACGACGGACATCGACGGGAACGGCGCGACCGACCGCACCGAGAGCTCGACCACCACCATCAATGCCGATGGCAGCCGCACGGAAACCGCGGCGATCAGAAGCGGCAATGGCAGCCTGATCGGACAGAGCGTCACGACCACGTCATCCGACAGCCTGAGCCAGACGGTCCAACAGGACGTGACCGGCGACGGCGCCGCGGACCTTATTGCAAGCGACCGGATCGCATTGAACGCCGACGGGACCCGAACCGAAACCATCGACACCAGGAGCGGCAACGGCACCCTGCTCGGCTCCACCGTGAAGACGGTCAGCGCCGAGCGCAAGACGACGACGGTCGCCATCGATGCGGACGGCGACGGCACCATCGACCTCCAGACGGTTTCCGTGATGGCGAGCGACGGAAGCGCTGTCGTGACCGAGCGTGCAACCGCGTCGAACGGCGCCTTGCTGGCGCAATCGAAGTCTACGGCGAGCCGGGACGGCTTGAAGCAGGTTCTGCTTACCGACGCCGATGGCGACGGCACGTTCGAGCATGAGGCCGCGACCGAAACGACCCTCGGTGCGGACGGCAGCCGTACGGTTACCAGCACGTTGCGCGCGGGCAACGGCACCCTGATCGAGCGAACGGTTTCGAAAACCAGCGACGACGGCTTTGCGGCGTCGGTCGAAACGGATGCCAACGGCGACGGTATCGTCGACCTTCGTGCAAGCGAGACGAAGCGGATCAACGCCGATGGCTCGGTTACGGTCACGGTGAAGAACCAGCAAGGCACCAGCATCGTCGGCAGCACGGAAACGGCCACCAGCGGCAACGGCCTCACGCGGACGATCCGGACCGACGCGGACGGCAATGGTACGGTGGATACGACCGCCACGAGCACGCGCGTGCTGCAGGCGAACGGTTCGATAACGGACACGGTCACCGTCACCAGTGGGTCTGGCGCCACCCTTTCGCGCACCGTGACGACGTCGAGCGCCGACGGCAGAAGCCTGTCGACGGCGGCCGACATCGACGGCGACCTGAAGGACGACGTGACCAACGTCACCCTCGTCAATGCCGACGGTTCGGCTACGTCGACGGCATCGACTTTCGCGAGCGCGAAGCTTCAGTCCCGGTCGACAGCGACCACGAGCGCCAACGGCCTGGTCACGAAATCCGAGACGGATGCGAACGGCGACGGCGTTGCGGATCGCGCGGTGGAGACGGCGACAGTCCTGAATGCCAGCGGCGGCAGGACCGTGACCGTTCGCGAATTCGGCGCGCATGGCGCGGTGAAATCGAAGACCGTTGTCGAGACCAGCGCCAATGGCCTCTCGGAGACGACACAATGGTCGGCCACCGGGGACAAGGTGACGCGATCCAGAACAATGACGGCCACCGTCAATGCCGACGGCAGCACCGGTTCGGCCGAGAGCTATTTCAAGGCCGGGGGGGCGCTCGAAAGCAAGATCGTCTCGGCGACCAGCGCCGACAGGAAGACGACGACTGTCGCGGGCGATATGGACGGCAACGGCGTGATCGACCGCAAGGCGGTCAGCACCGTCAATGCCGACGGCAGCACGACGACGGTCCTGTCCGACCTCGGCAGCGACGGCGTCAAGGTCGTCGGCAGGAAGACGGTGACCGCGAGCGGTAACGGCCTGAAGACGACATCCGATTACGACACCGACGGCAACGGCGCGCTCGATACGCGCTTCACCTCGTCGACGGCGTTCAACGGCAACGGCAGCAGGACGGAAACAGTCACGCGACAGGATGGCGCTCTGAAGACGCAGGAGAAGGCGGTTACGGAGATCTCCGCGGACGAACTGAGCATCACGCGGAAATGGGACCTCAACGGCGACGGCAGCTTCGAGAGGAGCCGCACCGACGTGACGAAGCGCAATGCCGACGGCTCCGTGACGAGAAAAGTCAGCGAACTCAGCGGCACGACGTCCACGCGCCAGGCCGAGACCACGACGAGCGCCAATGGGCTGTCGGTCACCCACCGGTGGGACCTCGACGGCAACGGCAGCTACGATCAGTCTTCGACGGACACGACCGTGCTGAACGGCAACGGTTCCGTGACGCGATCAGTGACGAGCAAAAAGGCCGACGGTTCGCAGATCGCCAGATCGGTCGAGACGCGAAGTGCCGACGGCCGTAGCGTCACGGTCACGGAAGACCGGACGGCACTCGGGCTCGCCAGCCGCGCGTTGGTCAGCTCCAAGACGACGCTTGCGGACGGCTCGGTGGTCGAGACGCTGTCTATTCTCGACGCAGCGAAGAAGCTTGCGGAGAAGCAGACGACGACCGCGAGCGCAGACAGCCGGGAAATCAGCATCGTCCGCGACAGCGATGGCGACGGCAAGACGGATCAAACCGAAACCTATACGCGCTTCGTCGACGGATCGCAGTCGACCGTCATCACCGGCTATAGCAAATCCGGCACGAAACTCGATGGCACCACGATCACGACCTCGGCCGACGGGCGGACGACGACCACATCTTGGGATCTCGACGGCAACGGTACGACGGACCGCCTGCGCAGAACGGTGCTGACGGCCAATGCCGACGGAAGCGAAAACACCGTTTCAACCGACACGACGGCCGCCGGCGCGATCCGGAGCAAAACGGCCGCGAAGGTGAGCGCCGACGGCCGGAGCGAACTCGTCTCGCGCGACCTCAACGGCGATGGCTTGACCGACAGCACGGAAACGACCGTCAGGGACCTCTCCGGCGCGGCCGTCACGACCATCGTCAACAATGCGGAAGCACGCAAAACCTCCTATCTCATCGATAGCGATGTCGCCTGGAAGGAGGCGATCGCCGCAAAGAGCGAGATCGCCGTGACCGCCGACGGCAACGGCCGGACCATGCGCTCCGACTTCGACGGCAACGGCACCTACGAATATGCCGAAATGGCGGCGACGCAGATCGACGGGTCCGTCTTGAGCACGATCACTGAGACGGACAGCAAGGGCGCGGTCATTGCCAGGGGCACGAGGATCGAAAGCGCCGACGGCCGGACCGTGAAACTCGAGAAAGATGCCGATAATGACGGCGACCGCGACCGGACACAGACGGCCGTAACCCATCTCGACGGCGCGGTCACGCTGACCACCGTCGAGTGGACCTCGGCCACCAGCATCAAGGAAACGGTGACCGAGAGCTTCAACGCCACCGGCAAGCTGACCCGCCGCCTGACGACGGACGCCGCCGGCAAGCGAACGCAGGAACTGCTGCTGCTCGCCGACGGAACGATGACCGACTCCGTCTATGACGGCGCAAGCGGGAAAACGCTATCCGTCACCAGGCTCAGCAAGGACGGAGTCCCGGTTACCGCTACGTTCTACGATCCGCTCGGCGCAGAGAAATGGAAGGAGGCGACGCAGACCTTCGACGCTGCGGGAGAACTCATCAAGCAGGTTCAGTCGAATGACGACGGGTCCAGGCAGACCGATACGTTCGATGTCGCCAAAAAGCAGAGCTGGGCGCAGCAGACGGATGTCAACGACAAAGCGGGCGCCCTCACCCAGCGTTCCTACCTGAACGACGACAAGACGCGCGTCACCACATTCTACGATGTCGCGAAAGCGAAACCCTGGTCGAGCGCCGTGCAATATTTCGACGCTGCGGGCAAGATGACGAAGCAGGTTCAGACGAATGACGACGGGTCCAAACAGACCGATACGTTCGATGTCGCCAAAAAGCAAAGCTGGGCGCAGCAGACGGACCTCAACGACAAAGCCGGGGCGTTGACGCAACGCTCCTATCTCAACGACGACAAAACGCGGACGACCACGCTTTACGACCCTGCCAAGGCCAAATCCTGGTCCACCGTCACCCAATATTTCGACGCTGCCGGCAAACTGAGCAAGCAGGAGCAGGTCAACGACAACGGCACGAAAGTGACGGACTGGTTCGATCTGACCGACGCGCAGACCTGGGACCGGCAGACCTATTTCTATGACAAGGCCGGTGTGCGGACCCAGCGCTCGTGGGTCTATGACGACAAGACGAAAACCAACATCTACTACGATACGACCAAGACCAAGGGATATTCCAGCCTCACTCAATATCTCGACGTTGCGGGCAAGCTGACCCGGCAAGATGAAGTGAAGGACGACGGCACCAGGCGAATCGACTGGTATGACGTTCCGAAAGCGCAAACCTGGACGCAGCAGACGGACCTGTTCGACAAGGCCGGGGCCCGCACCCAGCGCTCCTTCCTGTACGACGACGGTTCGAAGTCCAACACCTTCTACGACGTTGCCAAGAGGCAGGCATATTCGAGCCTTACGGACTATCTCGACAAAGCAGGCAAGCTGACGAAACGGCACCAGACGCTGGACAACGGCACGAAACAGACGGACTGGTTCGACATCGCCAAGACGCAGGCGTGGACGCAGCAGACCTATTCCTATGATGCCGCCGGAGCGACTACGAAAAAGACGGGCTGAACGATAACGGCACCAAAAACATCATCTTCTACGATGTCGCCAAGGCAAAAACCTATTCCAGCCTCACCCAATACCTCGACGCAGCGGGCAAGCTGACGAAGCAGGTGCAGATCAATGACAACGGCACCAAGCAGACGGACTGGTACGATCTCGCCGACACGAAGGCGTGGTGGCAGCAGACAGATTGGAACGATGCCTCCGGCGCGCTGACGCAGCGTTCGTATCTGGACGATAGCAAGACGCGGGTGACGACGAAATACGATCCGGGAAAGACGCAGAAATGGACGACTATCGTTCAGAATTTCGATGCCGCCGGCAAGATGACGACGCAGGTCCAATCGAACGACGATGGGTCGAAGGAAACGACGACATACGACGTGGCGAATGCTGAGAAGTGGTCGCAGTTGAGCGATGTTACTGACACAGCAGGAAAACTCGTGGAGCGCTCACAGCTGAACGATGACAAGTCCCGCACTATCATCACAGACGATCCATCCGGCGCACACCGAACCACAAAGCATTTCAATGCGGCTGGGCAACTCGTAGAGTCAAGCGATCTAAGTGGAGGTGTTTTAAAGACGACCTACTATGACTTTGATAACTCGAAATCGTGGGCACATTGGACTCACGGGTTGATGATCCCCCGACCGCTCGCCCCATTGACATTTCAATCCACGACTTGGGACAACGGAAAGGTCACCAGCGGCAAACCACCCGTCCTCCTCGACCTCAACGGCGACGATCACATCGACCTCCGCCCCTTCAATCCATTGGCCACGAACGGCCCTGCCTTCGACTGGGATGGCGACGGCACACGCGACGCGACCGCCTGGTTCGGACCGGAAGACGGCATTCTCGCGATCGACCTTGCAGCCAACGGCGCGTCTGGTTCGGACGGCCTGATCGACCAAGAACGGGAACTCGCCTTCGCCTCCTGGGCCGAAGGCGGCGGAGTGGCTTCCGACATGGAGGGCTTGAGGCTGGTCTTCGATACCAACCGCGACAATGCCCTCGACGCGCAGGATGCGCGCTGGAACGAATTCCGGGTCTGGCAGGATCACAATCAGAACGGCGTCACCGATACCGGCGAGCTCATGACCATGTCGGAAGCGGGCATCCGGCTCGTCAACCTGCTGCCATCCACCGACGGAGCAAAGGCCTTCGACGACGGCTCTGTCATCACCGGCACGAGCTCGATGACGATGACGGATGGCACGACGAGGCTCGTCGCCGACACCACTCTGGCATTCCGCCCGTCCAGCCTCAACCAGGTCGCCTGACGGGGGACCGGAGCCCCGCGGCCGTTCGTCCGCGGGGATTGTTCAACGCAATCCTGTTGCAAGCAACATTCGCAGTCATCGAAATGCCGGGAGGCGGCCGGAGGACAAAGCTGCCACATGCATAGAGTAGCGACATCATCACCCGGCGAAGTACCTGCAGAACGCATCGGAGAAAGGCAGCCGGACAGCGGCCTGTCGGCGCTTTCCGCCATCGCCGGCTATTACCGCCTGCCGGCGAATGCCGGGGCAATTGCCCGTCAACTGGCCATCACCGGCCCCGCCGGTACCGACGACCTCCTGAGAGCCGCACGCCTGATCGGCCTCAAAGCCCGGTCGATTGCCGCGACGGCCGGCCGTATCGCTACGATGCCGGTGCCGGCAATCGCCTGCCTCACGGATAGTTCCTTCGCCGTCTTCGGCGGCAAATCCGGCGAAGGGAGCTTTCGGCTCGTCAATCCGGTCGATTTTTCCAGCCGCGATGTCGATACCGCCGAACTGCTGCGGCTCACGGGCGGACGGTTCATCCTGATTCAGCGGCGCTTCGGCGGACCGGGCGCTGATCCGGCAGCATTCGGTTTTCGCTGGTTCCTGCCGTCGATCTGGCGCTACCGCCGCGCCTTCGGACATGTGTTGATCGCATCGCTGTTCGTCCAGCTCTTCGCACTGATCACGCCGCTTTTCTTCCAGGTCGTCGTCGACAAGGTGCTGGCGCATCGCAGCTATTCGACGCTGATCGTGCTCGTCGTCGGGCTTGCCGTCGTCGGCCTCTTCGATGTCGTGCTCCAATATCTGCGCACCTATGCATTGTCGCACACCACCAACCGCATCGATGTCGAGTTGGGGCGCCGGCTGTTCCGGCATCTTCTCAGCCTGCCGCTCGACTATTTCGAGACGCGACCCACCGGCCAGACCGTCGCCCGCATCCGCGAACTCGAAACCATCCGTGCCTTCCTCACTGGCCAAGGGCTCTTTTCCGGCCTCGATCTGATCTTCACCTTCGTCTTCATCTTCGTGCTCTTCAGCTATTCCAAGACGCTTGCCTGGATCGTCGTCGCCTCGATCCCCTTCTATCTCGCCATCGGTTTTCTCGTTCGTCCGTTCCTGAAGGAGCGCATCGACGAGAAGTTCGAACGCGGAGCCTGGAGCCAGCAGTTGTTGGTAGAAACGGTGGTCGGCGTGCAGACGTTGAAGGCAGCGGCGGTCGAGCCCGTCGTATCGGCCGATTGGGAGGAGCGGCTCGCAGCCTATGTGAAATCGTCCTTTCTCGCGACGATGCTTGCCGCAAAGGGCCAGAATGCCGTTCAATACATCAACAAGGTGACCAGCGCCGCCCTGCTGCTTTTCGGCGCACAGGCGGTGATCGACGGCCATTTGACGGTCGGGGCGCTCGTCGCCTTCAACATGATCGCGGGCCAGGTCTCGCAGCCTATCCTTCGTCTTTCACAGCTTTGGCAGGATTTTCAGCAGGTCCAGGTCTCCGTTTCGCGCCTCGCCGACATCCTCAATGCGCCGGCGGAGCCACGCCCCGCCGCGACCATCAGCCTCCCGCCCCCACGCGGCGCCATCGCCTTCAAATCGGTCGGCTTTCGCTACGCGCACAATGCTCCGGACGTGTTGAAAAATGTGACGCTCGCGGTTCGCCCCGGCGAGGTGCTTGGCATCGTTGGACCTTCAGGATCGGGGAAATCGACGCTGACGAAGCTCGTACAGCGCTTCTACATTCCGCAAACCGGTCAGGTCTTCGTCGATGGCCACGATATCGCCCAGGTCGACCCGGCCTGGCTGCGCGCCGGAATCGGCGTCGTGCTCCAGGAGAACATGCTCTTCAACCGCTCGATCCACGACAATATCGCACTGGCCAATCCGGCGATGTCGCGCGCGGCGGTGATGCGGGTCGCGCGCCTTTCCGGCGCGGACGAATTCATCGCGAAACTTCCGCGCGGTTACGACACGCAGATCGAGGAGCGCGGTGCCAATCTCTCCGGCGGTCAGCGGCAGCGGCTGGCGATCGCTCGCGCGCTCGCCACGAATCCCCCGATCCTTATTCTCGACGAGGCCACGAGTGCCCTCGATTACGAGAGCGAGCGTATCGTTCTCGCCAATATGCGCGAGATCGTGAAGGGCCGCACCGTGATCATCATCGCCCATCGCCTCGCGACCGTGCGCCACTGCGATCGGATCATCGGCATGAAGGACGGCCGCATCATCGAGGAAGGCTCCCATGAGGTCCTGGTCGCCCGACCGAACGGGCTCTATTCGCATCTCTGGCAGCTCCAGACAGGGGCCGCACAGGCATGAAGCGGTCATCATCATTTTGGAAGCTTCCGCGCGGAAGCTCGCATCGGCGACGGGATGATGCCGAGTTCCTGCCGGCGGCGCTCGAGATTCTCGAAACGCCACCCTCTCCCATCCGGGCATCGCTGATCTGGCTCCTGTGTGCGCTCGCCGCCGGCGCGCTTTTATGGAGTTGGATCGGGACATTCGACATCGTGGCGACGTCACAGGGCAAGATCCAGCCACTCGGCAGGGTCAAGGTCATCCAGTCTCTGGAGACGAGCAAGACCCGCTCGGTGCCCGTCGCCAATGGCCAGGAGGTGAAGGCCGGCGACCTTCTCGTCGACCTCGACGATACCGAATTACGGGCCGACGCCGATATGCTGTCCATCGGCCTCGCGGCGCTCAGGGCCGATATTTCCCGGCGAGACCACGCCCTTGTCCTCGCCTCTGAACTCGGCATCGATGCAGAAGCCACATCGTCTCGAAAGCCGGCGGCCGAGATCGTGTTTCCGTCGGGAATCCCTCCCCAGATCCGGCGCCGCGAGCAGGCTGTGCTCGAAGCCGACATCTCCGAGCTCGTTTCTCTGCTCGACCGCATTCGCGCCCAGAAGAGGCAGAAGGAGGCGGAGGTTGCGCGGCTGTCTTCGACCATAAATGCACAGCGTACCCTGGTTGCGACGCTCGGCGAACGGGTGTCGATGCGAACGTCGCTGTTCAATTCTCAATCCGGATCGAAGGCAGAGGTCATCAATGCCGCCGAGATATCGCAGCGCGCCGAAGCCGAACTGGCGGAAAGGGTGGGACAAATGGCCGAGGCCGAAACGGGTCTACAGGTTCTGGTCGCAGAGCGGACAAGCGCGATCCGGGCGTTCATCGCCGAGAATGCCCGCCAGCGTGCCGATGTCGCCCGGCGCGCGGACGAGCAGGAACAACAGCTTAGGAAGATCACGGCTCGGCTCGGATCGATGAAGATCCACAGTCCGATCGACGGAACGGTTCAGGCTACGGCGATCACGACCATCGGGCAGATCGTCAGTTCGGGAACCGAGCTGATGCGCGTCGTGCCTCTCGTCGGACCGATCGAGATAGAAGCCTATCTCCCCAACAAAGACATAGGATTCGTCAGCGCCGGGATGGCCGCGGTGATAAAGATCGAAGCATTCCCATTCACCCGCTTCGGCGTCGTCGAAGGCAAGGTCGTCCAAGTCGCGACGGACGCCATTCCGGAGCCGGACGCGCAGCAGATCGAAGGGGCCGCTGCGAAGGAGATCGAAAGCCTGATCCCAATCGGCAATGTCCAGCGCATGCAGAACCTCGTCTTTCCTGTGACTGTGCGGCCCAACCGCACGACGATCACGGTCAATGGTCGGGTCATGCCGCTGAAACCCGGCATGGCCGTCACCGTGGAGATCAAGACCGGAAGGCGACGGATATTGGAATACCTGTTCTCGCCCATCGCAAAGGTTGGGTCGGAGGCCATGGGGGAGAGGTGACGTTCAATCCTCCTGTACTCGTCACAGCAACTCAGCCAGACCAGGGCCTTGGGCTGAAAAGCTCTTCCGCGCTGCAGGCGCGGCGCGGTTCTCATCCCAGTGGCGAGCATGGGCACGAGGGAGCGAAACGAAGCCGCCGGCTGGGCCAACTTCGTCTGCGCAAAGGGCGAGTCTCTACATCGGTCTCGCGCAGGAGCGCATCCGTGGTCAGAAGTGGTGCACGCATTGCCTTGGCATAGGCGTAATGGAAGCAGTCGAAATTGCTGAGATGACGTTTGCCGATGCCGTGCTTCTCAGCCACCGCGACGGCAAAGGACAACACCCGGCGCGGTGAGCCTGGTTCGCGAAGATGGATACCTCTTGCTTCCAGCCAATCGACAACCGCACCTTCTGCAGGCCAGAGTTGAGGTGAAAGGCGAAGGTGCATCGAGCAATGCAGCCTCATAGGCGGTAGCGGTATCCTCGCCGGCCATCATCGATACGATCGCACAGGCGTCGACAAACATCTACTTTTCACCCAGTGGATCGTGATCAAGGTCGTGATAGGCTTCCGGCGGCACCGGTTTTCGATCCGCTGGAAGGCCAGCCCCCGTCTTGCGAGAATCGTCTGCGCCGTTTCGCGCGGGCTCTCCTTTCGCATTCGATTTCGAATGGTCTCGCGAAGAGCTGAAATCACCGCATCTGTGATGCTTGTACGATCGATCCGGGCAAGTTCCCTCGCCAGATCATCCGCTTCCTGGTTCCTGATGTTGAGGGTCACTTTGTGTTGCTCCACATGTGTAGCCTACATCTGTGTAGTTGCGAGCAAGCAGCAAGACTCATTCCTGTTCTGGCCATAGGAACCGAGCCAGACCTACACACCCCCATACTGCTCGTCCGTCACATGCTCGAGCCAGTCCACCGCCTTTCCATCGAGCGCTTCCTGAATGGCGATATGGGTCATCCCCGTATCGGGCGCTGCCCCATGCCAGTGCTTTTCACCCGGCGGGAACCACACCACGTCGCCGGCGCGGATCTCGCGCAGTTCTCCGCCCCAGCTTTGGGCGAGGCCGCGGCCGGCGGTGACGATCAGGGTCTGGCCGAGCGGGTGGGTGTGCCAGGCGGTGCGCGCGCCGGGCTCGAAGGTCACGGTTGCGCCGCGTAGCCGTGCGGGTGACGGCGCCTCGAAGGCAGGGTCCAGGCGTACGGATCCGGTGAAGTATTCGGCGGGCCCGCGCGTCGAGGGTCTCGATCCGCACTCGAAGATTTCCATGATAGCCTCCTTTGAGGGCGCGCCGCCCGGCGCTTGATGCAGGGCGCAGGCAGCTTACCTCTTTTTGCGAAGCGGCTACAACCGGTGGATCGTCACGCCCGGGCAGGCGGTCCGCGCGATGTCGCACAGATGTTCGTGGTGCGTCAGATAGATCACCTGGCCGACTTCGGCCATTTCCGCCATCAGTTCGAAGGCGCGGCCGGCGCGGCCGTCGTCGAATGTCTCCATGATGTCGTCGGCGATGAAGGGCAGCGTTTCCCGCGTCGCGGCGACCTCGTGGTAGCCGGCGATCCTGAGTGCTAGATAGAGCTGGAAGCGCGTGCCCTTGGAAAGGTCGCGGGCGAGCTTCGATCCGCCGGCGGCGGTATTGGCGATGAGGAATTCCTGGCCCTTGTCGGCTTGCGTCGAGAGGCCGGAATATTCACCGCCGCTGATATGCGTGAAGGTCCTGGAGGCGCGCTGCATCATGGCGCTGCGATGGCGCTCGCGGAACAGCCGAAGCGCCTGTTCGGCGGCGATCACGCCCGCGCGCAGCCGGAGATAGCCGACCGCCTTGCTCTCGATATCGAGAAGAAGCGTGCGCCGCCTCTGGTCGAGCTCCGCCACCCGGTCGCCGCCCTCGATGGCGGCAAGCGCCCGCTCCCTGCTCCTGACATCGGCATGCAGCTCGCTGACCTCCTGGTCGGCGGCGTCGATCGCCTCCTCCAGCCGCGCAAGTTCCAAAGCGAGCTCCCGCTCGTGGAGGGCTGTAAGCAGCGCCTCCGCCTCGGCGGAGGTTGCGACGCTGAGCCGCGTGGCCAGATCGGTCTCCATTTCGAAGCATCTCTGCCGCAGCCGCTGCTCTTCACGGGTCGCTTCCAGGCAGGAGGCCGCCTCATCGAGGCTCCCGCAGCCGAAGAAGTCGAGAACTCTCTGACGGTTGGCGGCGTGGAGCTTTTCCTCCGCATACAGAGCATCGATGCTCTCCTGCATGCGTTCGATGTCGCCCTGGAGCCCCTGCCGGCGCTCCTCCTTCTGAAGTGCGGCGGCAACGCGGTCGCGTATCGCTGAAAAGAGCGCGAGCACATCGCCGGCCGGCCCCTCCCCCAATGTCGCGGCAAACCCCCTGACAGCCTCCGTGAAGGCCGCCTGGTCCCTGCCCATGCCCGCGATCCGATGGTCGAGTTCCCCCTTCTTCTGCATCAGCTTGTCGAGGTCCTGAAGGACGGCGAGCACCGGGCCGATTTCCTGCGGCAGAGGCCTCTCCACCTGCCGGGAAAGCCAGGTGCCGGCGAGTGCTTCCTCCCATTCCTCGCACCAGGATGCCATTGCAGCCTCCGCCGCCGCACATCCGGCCTGCCGCTTTTCGAGCGCCTCCGTGGCCCGTTCGACCTGCGAAACAGCGTTCCGATAAGCGGTGGACGCTGCCTGGGCGCGGGAGGCGACCCGTTCGGCTGCCGCGAGCAAGGCATCGAGGCGGTCCGGCAGAGCATCCGTCATCCCGAGCCGCGCCAGTTCCACCCGCAATTCGCCGACCGCCGCCTTCTCTTCGGCATCCGCCCTGTTGCGTTCCTTCAGGGCATTACGCAGCTCGGCACGCAGTTCAACAGCGGCGGCCCGGGTTCCAAGCCATGCCTCCAGTTGCGGAAGCGCCGTTGTGC
The DNA here is from genome assembly GCF_007827695.1 of Sinorhizobium medicae. GTDB lineage: Bacteria > Pseudomonadota > Alphaproteobacteria > Rhizobiales > Rhizobiaceae > Sinorhizobium > Sinorhizobium medicae. Next base: position 104,142 of record NZ_VITA01000009.1, read on the forward strand.
CAGGCAGCCCGCAAGCATGCGCGGCCTCGCCTATCGTGGCGCTTCTCCTCTCGTGCTCCTCTTCGATGGCTTTTCTTTGCGCTTCGAGCGCCTGCAGACGGGCACCTCGTTCAGTGATCGCAAGCGCAAGGCTCCGTGTCTCGGCCACGCGGTCCGCCTGGGCAAGGCGACGCGCCGTGGCCGCGTCGTGCTCGTTCAGCGCCGCCTCGAACAGGGTCGCCGTCCGGTCGTCGAGGCTGGCTCGATGCTTTTGCCAGGCGCTATCGCGGCGCTGCCTCAGCGCGCAGGCGGTGGCGTCATCCACGGCGCCTCCATTGGCCGCAAGCGCGGCAAGGCGCGCTTTGTCGCCGGCCTGGCGCTCGCTTTCGTCGGCAATCCTGTCGCCGAGGCGCAGACGCCGTTCCGCCGCGGTAGCATCCTCTGCCCGCCATGCATCGACGAGGCCCGGAGCCGGGGCGGGAAGTGCGGCCAGATCGTCGATCGAGCCGGCGAAAGGCCGCAACGCGTCCAGCCTGTCGGAGAGTGCCATCTCCAGCCGCTCGATCTCTCTTGCCGACGCCTGCTGGCGCAGGAGGCAATCGCTCTGCCTGAGAAGATGCACGCGCTCGGCAAGCAAGGCAGGGTCGGCGGCCCCTTCCTTCAGTCGGGCGCTTTCGCGCTCGGCTTCGCTGCGGTTCGCCTCCGCCATCTCCAACTCTTCGCGCGCCGAGGCCAGCCTTTCCGACAGGCTGGCGTGCCGGCGCACCAGATCCTGAAGGCGGATGGCACGTGCGGTCGGCAGCAGGAGCGAGGCGACATCGGGGTTGCCCGCCTCGCCCAGCCGCAAGAGGCAGGCGTCGATTTCGGCTGCCGTCCGGGACAATTCTTCCAGACGAGAAGGCATGTCGCGCGCGGCCGTCAGATAACGCGCCTCGAGTGCGGCGTCACGCAGCGCCTCGAACCGTTCTGCCGCCGCAAGCGCCTGCTCGTCTCGCGGCAGCCCGGAAAGCTCTTCACGCCGACGTTTGAGTTCATCCTGCAACTGCCGGAGCTGCGCGGCGATTTCCGCATCACGCCGGCAAAGCAGCGGTAGTTCCTCCTGCCATTCCGCCGGAGGCACCGGCAAGGGAGGCTGCGCGGCGAGCTGCTGCCGCACACCCGTAAGCCGCGCAAGAAGCGGAAGCGCGTCGCGTTGCGCGCGTATCCGATCCCGGTCGGCGCGAAGCTCGTGGCGGAGCCTTGCCGCCGCCTCATGGCGTGCGCGCACGCCCGTGAGCGCCTTGCGGAGCGCGGCATATTCGCGCGCATTCACGTCGATCGCGTTCCGCTCCGCCTTGAGGGCATCGAACTCCGACTTCAATTCAGCAAGCTGGTGCTTGCGCGCCTGCGGGCGGAAAAAACGATCCGCATCGGCTCGAAGGTCCGTCAGGATGGCGGTGCTGTCCGGCAATCCGGAGCTCGCGGAAAACAGGAGCGAGCCCAGCTCTCCCTCGCTCTTGAGGATGGCTTCTCCGCCATGCTCTATGCTGTCGTCGTCGAGCGAGAACATCGTGCAGTAGGTCGCCCGGTCGATGGAGCCGAGAGCCGTGGAAAACAGGCCGTCGGGCAGCGGCTGCTCGTCGGGGCCGATCAGGCTGTTGGCGTTACGCTTGATACGATAGGCGTGATGCAGGCGGCTCCCGGCCTCCACGACGCCGCCGATCCGCATCGTCTGATACGGATGCAGAAAGCCATAGGGGCTCGAGCGCTCGATGCCGAAGATGAGGTCGAGGAAGCCGGCAAAGAGGGTCGACTTGCCGGCTTCGTTCGGGCCGTAGATGAGATGGAAATCCGGCTCACCCGGTTTCGCCTCGCCGAATTCGAGAGCCCGCTCGGTGAATTTTCCGTAGCGGACGAGGTCCAACCGGTGGAGCCGCATCAGTCGGCCGCTCCGGCTGCAGCACGGCCGTGCAGGTGTGCCAGTACATCCGCTCCACCGGCAAGCCCTGCATCCAGCGCCAACCGCTCCAGAGCCTCTTCGTCGCTCGCCAGCAAGGACCTGAGTTCGGGCGGCAATTGCTGCAGGAGTTCCTTGGCAATACCGTTCAGCTCGGTGCGAAAGCCGAAGGAAGGCAGAACGTCCTTTTCGATGAGCACCGCCAGTTCGCCGACGGGGTCGACGGCATTCTGCTCCGGCTTGACAGATGCGCGGCAGCTTAGCTCGACAGTCTCTATCCAGCATCCGCCTAGCCCCGCCGCGATATTGACGATCTCCCCCTCCAGGAGATCCGCATCCCGCCTGAGGCGCCATGCGAGTGGCGTGCTGCCCTTCAATGTCAAACGAAGGATCAGGTTGTCCGCTGCCACGGTCTTGCGAATATGGGCCAAAGCGCGGCTGACCGCGTCCAGCATATCGTGCCAGTCGGCAATTCCGCTGACGTCGACCGCAAAGCGCTCGAATGCGGCGGTGCTGATCGGCCTCTCATCCAGCGCAGCGGGCCCGTCCTCATCGAACGTCACGATCGTGACGCCCTTCATGCCTGCTTCGTTGATGTCGCGCCCCTGCGGCATGCCCGCCATGACGATGTAGGGCTTTTCGCAATGCACCTGCCGTTGATGGACATGGCCGAGCGCCCAATAGTCGAAACCGTGCCGCTGAAGGTCGGCGACGCTGCACGGGGCGTAGGGATCATGCGCGGCGGATCCGGAAAGGCTGGTATGCAGCATGCCGATATTGATGCCGCCCGCGACCGGCGGATGGAACTGCGGCAACAGGCTTTCAGGCGCATGCGGATCGGCAAAGCTCACGCCATGGATATGCACGGTGCGGCCATTCGCAAGCGTCTTGGCAAGAACCGTCCTGCTCCGGCCTGAAAAGACGTGCACCGAAGGCGGCAGGGCGAGTTCGCGCGTCACCTGTGACTGGGAATCGTGATTGCCGCGAATGATGAACGTCCGGATCCCGGCCTCATCGAGGCGTCGGAGCTCGCCTGCCAGAAAGAGAGCCGTATTCATCGACGTCTGGCTGCCGTCGTAGAGATCGCCGGCGATCAGAAGCGCGTCGACGCTTTCGGCGACGCAGAGATCGACGATCCGCACGAGCGCGCTGCGCGTAGCGCTTCGAACGAGGCCTGCAAGTTCGGAATTCCGAAGTGCGAGGCTGCGCAAGGGCGAATCGAGATGGAGGTCTGCGGTGTGAACAAATCGGAAAGGCATGACGGGCGGACCATGGCCCTGTGCCGCCGTGCTCGTCAATGCCCGCAGATCCCCACATCCACGCAATGCACAACCTGCTTGGAGCGCGCTGAGAAAAAGGACGTTTCCGCGTTCCTTTTAGGGCAACTCTTCGCTTCGCAAACAACGGCTCCACGGGCGAGAAGCGTTTCTTACTGCTCCCGGCCTTTCCTGAGTTTCAGGTGGTTTCGGTCGACAAATACCGCGATTGTGACTATCAATAAGATCACTGCCATTTCACATGGCCCCTCATAATATACTCATAAGGTCATGAAGAAGACATTCGAGGTTTCCGACAAGCTTTTCGAGCTCTACCATCGCGTTCATCGGCTGGTAAACGAGTCCATGACGGAGGAGGGCGTATCGCTTGCCCGAAGCAAGTTCCTGTTCTTCCTGAGCAAGCTCGGGCCCTGTCGGTCCACGGACATAGCCTGTGCGCTGAACTTCGCCCCGCGCACCGTGACCGAAGCGATCGACGGGCTGGAACGCGACCGTCTGGTCATGAGAAAACCCGACCCCGAGGACCGCCGCGCCAAGATCGTCTCCATCACCGAGACCGGCCGGGCCGTCCTTCAGGCAGCGGAACATCCGCGTAAACAGCTTATCGAAGAAATTTTTTCCGCGCTCGATGACGAGCAACTCGACCAGCTTTACGATATCGTCAGCAAACTCGTCGAGAAGACCGACGATATTCGCAAGCGCAAGGAAGAGGCGGAAGCTGCCGAGGTCGCCGGCGCCCACCAGTCTTGAGGCTACGAGGCTTGCGCCTCATCCGGCCTGCCGGCAGCTTCGCCCCGCTTGCGGGGAGAAGGTAGCCGACAGGCCGGATGACAGGCTGTCCTTGTTTCGCCTACATCGCGTCCATAACACCGATGGAGAAGAACAGGGTCTCGCCGGAGGAATCGTCGACGCCGTCATTATCGGTGACGACATAGCCGTTCCCCGCCGCGTCGACGGCGAAGCCTTCCACCTTGTCTGCGACATAGCCGTTCAGCGACTTCAGATCAGGGATCAGGTCGCGGACCTCTTCCTTCTTCAAAACTGGCAATGCGCCGCCCAGCGCCGCAGGCTTCATATCCGCAAGAGCCACGCGGTAGAGCTTTTTGAGCCTTGCCGCTTCGCCGATCAGATTGTCGCGTTCGAGAATATAGGCATAGTCGCCATGGACGGTGATTTCCGACAGGCCGACCCAGCCCTCGGCTGACTTGTCGAGCGGGTAACGCACAGCACCCCACTCTTTGCTCGACGGCTTATAGGAGACCAGCTTGACGGACCCTTTCTCGTCGTCCTTCCATTCGCGCTGCACCGCCATCCACAGAAGCTGGTCGTCACCCTCGCCCACAGCTGCTATGCCTTCGAAGCCGTAGCGGATCTCGTTGGAGCGCAGTTCTTCCGGCAGAGCGATCTCCTCCTTGATCTCCCCCTTCTTGTTCACGCGAAGCAGCGCATGGCTGTAAAGCTTGTCGCTGTTGCCTTCGGAAGCGAGCCAGAAGCCGCCCTCGCCGTCATTGGCGATGCCTTCGATGTCGAGCTTCTGGGCGGGTGCGCCATCGCGGGTGATCGGCAGGGCGCCTGTGATCAGCGCAGGCTTTTGCGTGGCGTCGATCGCAAAGATGGTCGGCTGGGACGAGAAGACGGAATCGCTGACCGCGTGCAGGAAACCCGGCTTGTCCGCCACGGCCGCGAGGCCGGAAAGCGCCCCGAAGCCTAGGGGCAACCCGCCCTGGTCCGCGGAACGTATCTGCGGATAGGCAGCCTCGCCTTCCTCGCGCTCGTAGATCATGACATGCGCCCGCGCTCCACCGTCTTCGACCAGATCGACCTCGTTGGCGGTGGCGAAAAGATTGCGCCCGGGAATGGCGACTGCTCCCTCTGGCGAAATGCCGGAGGGCAGAAGCTGAAGGAGCTCCGGCTCGGCGCCGGTATCCTTGTATACGCCGACGACCGAGGCGCGCTCGGAAAGAACGAAGAACAGCTTGTCTTCGCCGTATTGCGCCACTTCCAGCCCCTCCGGTTCGACGCCTTTCGCCGACGAGCGCTTCTCGGGATAATGGCCTATCGATGCAATGGCCCGTTCGAAGCTAGCGCCGGATTCGTAGACAACTTTGCCCGTGGTGTCGAAGATGGTGAAGCCGCGGCTCCCGCCTTCGTAGTCGCCCTCGTTGGCGACGACCAGGCGATCGTCGTCGAGCCATTTGACGGCGTCAGGCTCGCGCTTGCGGCCGGCCTGATCGCCGGCGAACGCGATGGCGCCGTCGCGCCTGGTGTCGATACCTGCGAGATCGACCGTGCCCGCCGGGAAATGCGTCTTCACCGTTGCCGACTTGCCGTCGATGATGACGACGTGGTTGTTCTCCTGCAGGGTGAGCGCAATCTCGTCCTTGCCGTTGAAGGCCACGAATTCCGGCTCGGGATCTTCGCCAGCGGCCTCTGCGAGACCGGTCAATGTCACGTGCTTGATGGTCGCGCAATCGGCGGCGCCATCCTTCAGCGACAGGATGACGAGATCGCCCGCGGGCATCTGCGGGATCTGCCCGTCATTGACCTCCTCGTCGCGCTCGTTCTCGATCGCGATTGCAGCAAGCGTTCGATCCCCGTTCACAGCCACCGAGTCCGGCTGGCCACCGAGATCGCATGTCGCGTCCACCTTTCTCCCGGCGACATCGACCACGGCAACGAGACCGGAGGGCTTGGTGAAGCTTTCGCTCGTGTTGACGGCAACGAGCGCCTTGGCACCGGCAATCGCGACCGAGGTCGGCTCACCTTCGAAAGAGACGATACCGCCCGCCTTGGGCGTCCTGGGATCGGTGATGTCGATGAAACCGATGCGTTTGCCGGGACTGTCGGAATAGATCAGCGTATTGCTGTCTTCGCTCGCGGTGATGATTTCTGCCGAAGTAGGCGCCGTCCGCCCGGCCCCCCCAGGCAAATTCTCAGCCACCGCAAAGGATGCGATGCGGTTGAAGACCTGTTCTGCCTGAACGGCGGTCGCCGTCGATGCGGCAAGTGCGGCAGCCAATGTTGTGGTGATGGAAAATGCTTTCATCTGTCCCTCCTTGTCGCGGCACGCCATCGCGTTTCTGCGAGACGCTCGCATCCGAGATCATCGGACGGAAGGCTTTTGCAACTGTCCTGTAACAGCTGGATGACAGTGGAGCTTGAGATGAAAAGAGGCCCGGGACAACCGGGCCTCAATCTACCTGCCTACGAGCGCCGCCGATGGCGAAGGCCGCGACAGACGGAACATGAACTAATCGCAGACGGCAGTTGCCGCCGCTTAAATCGTTCTATCAGTTGACGGCGTCCTTGAGGCCCTTGCCGGCCGTGAACTTCGGCACGTTGCGTGCCGGAATGTCAACTTCCGCACCCGTCGACGGGTTGCGGCCCTTGCTAGCCTCGCGGCGCGATACGGAGAAATTGCCGAAGCCAACGAGGCGGATGTCGCCGCCGTTCTTCAGTTCGCCCTGAATGGTCTCAAAAACTGCATCAACGGCAGAAGACGCATCTGCCTTCGAGAGTCCGGCCTTGTCGGCTACGGCAGCCACGAGCTCATTTTTGTTCATGTTTCCACCCCTTTCATGCTGGTTCGAAACGACTGTCTTTCTAAGGCGGGGCAGCTTGAGCATTGCCCACGTCTTGCCATTCCCAATTGCGCCTAATCCCTTGGAATGCAAGGGTTGCAGCGTGCTTTTACAACAAAAAAGACCGGCGAAGCGCCGGTCTTCCTTGTTTTTCTGGGCAAAGGGCGCAAGCGGGACACACTTGCCGCCCCATTCGCGCTCCGTCAGTGGGCAATCGAAGTGCCCGCTTCGTCCTGCGAATCGACGGACGGCAGAGCGGCTGGCTGGCTGGCCGGATCCCATTCAATGGGCTCCGGAAGCCGCAGCAAGGCATGCGCGATCACCTCGCCCATCCGCGAAACGGGGATGATTTCGAGGCTGTTCTTGACGTTGTCGGGGATGTCGGCGAGGTCCTTGGCATTCTCCTCGGGGATCAGCACCTTCTTGATGCCGCCGCGCAGAGCCGCAAGCAACTTCTCCTTCAGGCCGCCGATCGGCAGGACACGGCCACGCAGGGTGATTTCGCCCGTCATCGCCACATCCTTGGAGATCGGGATGCCGGTCATCACCGACACGATCGCCGTCGCCATGGCAACACCGGCGGACGGACCGTCCTTCGGGGTTGCGCCCTCGGGTACGTGGACGTGAATGTCGCGCTTGTCGAACAGCGGCGGCTCGATGCCGAAATCGATCGCGCGCGAGCGGACATAGGATGCCGCTGCCGAAATGGATTCCTTCATCACGTCACGCAGGTTGCCGGTCACCGTCATGCGGCCCTTGCCGGGCATCATCACGCCCTCGATCGTCAGCAGTTCGCCGCCGACCTCGGTCCAGGCGAGACCGGTGACCACCCCGACCTGATCGTCGCGTTCGGCTTCACCATGGCGGAAGCGCGGTACGCCGAGATAGTCGTTGATGTTCTCGGCCGAGACTTCGACCTTTTTGGTCTTGCCCTTGAGGATTTCCGTCACCGCCTTGCGCGCAAGCTTCATCAGCTCGCGCTCGAAGTTGCGCACGCCCGCCTCTCGCGTGTAGTTCTGGATGATCGCGGTCAGAGCGCCATCCGTTACGGAGAACTCGTTCGTCTGGAGCGCATGGTCCCGGATCGCCTTCGGCAGCAGGTGCCGCTTGGCAATCTCCAGCTTTTCCTCTTCGGTGTAGCCGGCGATGCGGATGACTTCCATACGGTCCATCAGCGGCGGCGGGATGTTGAGCGTGTTCGCCGTGGTGATGAACATCACGTTCGAGAGGTCATATTCAACCTCCAGATAGTGATCCATGAAGGTCGAGTTCTGTTCCGGATCGAGCACCTCCAAAAGCGCCGAAGACGGATCTCCCCGGAAGTCCTGGCCCATCTTGTCGATCTCGTCGAGCAGGAAGAGCGGGTTGGACTTCTTGGCCTTCTTCATCGACTGGACGACCTTACCCGGCATGGAGCCGATATAGGTCCGCCGGTGGCCGCGGATTTCGGCCTCGTCGCGAACACCGCCCAGTGCCATGCGGATATATTCACGCCCGGTCGCCTTCGCGATCGACTTCGCAAGCGAGGTCTTGCCGACGCCCGGAGGGCCCACGAGGCACAGGATCGGCCCCTTGATCTTGGACGAACGGGCCTGCACCGCCAGGTACTCGACGATGCGTTCCTTTACCTTGTCCAGACCGAAGTGATCGGTGTCGAGCACCTTTTCGGCGTGATTGAGGTCGGTCTTGATCTTCGACTTCTTGCCCCAGGGCAGGCCCAGCAGCCAGTCGAGATAGTTGCGGACGACAGTCGCTTCCGCCGACATCGGGCTCATCTGGCGCAGCTTCTTCAACTCCGCATCGGCCTTTTCACGGGCTTCCTTGGAGAGCTTCGTCTTGGAGATGCGCTCTTCGAGTTCGGCCATTTCGTCGCGGCCGTCCTCGCTATCGCCGAGTTCCTTCTGAATGGCCTTCATCTGCTCATTCAGGTAGTACTCACGCTGCGTCTTCTCCATCTGGCGCTTGACGCGCGAACGGATACGCTTTTCGACCTGAAGAACCGAAATCTCTCCTTCCATGAAGCCGAGCGCCTTTTCGAGGCGCATCTTCACGCTCGTCGTCTCCAGCATTTCCTGCTTTTCGACGATCTTGATGGAAAGATGGGACGCAACGGTATCGGCAAGCTTCGAATAGTCTTCGATCTGGCTTGCAACTCCGACCACTTCCGGCGAAATCTTCTTGTTGAGCTTTACATAGCTCTCGAATTCGGAAACGACCGAGCGGCTCAGCGCCTCGATCTCAACCGGGTCCTCGTCCGGTTCGGGCAGTGCATGAGCCATTGCCTCGTAAAAATCGTCGCGCGGCGTATAGCGCTCGATCTCGGCACGCGAACGGCCTTCGACCAGAACCTTGACGGTTCCGTCGGGAAGCTTCAGGAGCTGCAGCACATTGGCGATGGTGCCGACTTTGTAAATGGCGGAGGGTTCCGGATCGTCGTCCGTAGCGTTGATCTGGGTCACGAGCATGATCTGCTTGTCGGTACCCATGACCTCTTCGAGTGCACGGATCGACTTCTCCCGGCCGACGAAGAGCGGCACGATCATGTGGGGGAAGACCACGATGTCACGCAGCGGCAGAACCGGATAGGTCGCGCTTTCAGTCGCCGGAGACGTTTTGTTCGTCATTTCATTTCCTTTCCGTCCCGATTTTCGGGCCCGTATCCGGGAGCCTCTACGGCACTCCCGGCTGTCACATTTCGTACATGAAAGTGGAGTGCAAGAGAGGCCTTTTCAAGGTACGGCGCAAACCCCGCCTGCATCGATAATCCCCGACATTAAGCGCGGACGCTGTTGCAGACCTTACCACCCAGCGAACCTCGCGGGAGGCAGGCGCGCATCCATTGAATCGTCGCATCATCGCGTTGTTGCGGCACTTTAGCAACAATCGATTGGTGCGATCACCATGATTTTGAACTGATTCCACCGGGGTAGCGGTGCTGAACGGCGTCCGCGGGACCTGTCTGCGAGTTGCCCGGGTCCCCACGCGTCAGCCGGCGCGATGACAAAGGCAATCCCATGAAAAAGCCCGCACATGGCGGGCTCTTCAAACAATCGTGAGTGGCTCGGCTCAGGCCGAAACGTTGGTCTTCTCCTCGGAGCGCTCCGAGTAGATATAGAGCGGTCGCGCCGTCCCCTTTACGACTTCCTCCGAAATCACGACCTCGCGAACGCCTTCCAGCGTCGGCAGCTCGAACATGGTGTCGAGCAGGATCTTCTCCATGATCGAACGCAGACCGCGTGCGCCGGTCTTGCGGACGATCGCCCTCCGGGCGATCTCGCGCAGCGCGTCTTCGTGGAAGTTCAGCTCGACGTCTTCCATTTCGAAGAGCCGCTGATACTGCTTGACCAAGGCGTTCTTCGGCTCCGACAGGATCTGGATCAGCGCATCTTCGTCGAGGTCTTCGAGCGTCGCCAGAACCGGCAACCTTCCGATGAACTCGGGTATCAGGCCGAATTTTACCAGATCCTCCGGCTCGAGCTCGCGCAGCACCTCGCCGACCCGGCGGTCTTCCGGAGCGCGCACGGTTGCGCCGAAGCCGATCGACGTCTTTTCGCCGCGAGCGGAAATGATCTTGTCGAGGCCCGCAAAAGCGCCACCACAAATGAAGAGGATATTCGTCGTATCCACCTGCAGGAATTCCTGCTGCGGGTGCTTGCGGCCGCCCTGAGGCGGCACCGAAGCGACGGTCCCTTCCATGATCTTCAGAAGCGCCTGCTGCACGCCCTCGCCCGAGACGTCCCGCGTGATCGACGGGTTGTCGGATTTACGGGAAATCTTGTCGACTTCGTCGATATAGACGATGCCGCGCTGAGCGCGCTCGACGTTATAATCGGCGGCTTGCAGAAGCTTCAGGATGATGTTTTCGACATCTTCACCGACGTAACCGGCTTCCGTCAGGGTCGTCGCGTCGGCCATCGTGAAGGGAACGTCGATGATGCGGGCGAGGGTCTGCGCAAGGTAAGTCTTGCCGCAACCGGTGGGCCCGACGAGCATGATGTTCGACTTCGCCAATTCTACGTCACTGCTCTTTGCCGCATGGGCAAGGCGCTTGTAGTGGTTGTGCACCGCGACCGACAGGATGCGCTTTGCCTGCTGCTGCCCGATGACGTATTCGTCGAGGACCTTGATGATCTCCTGCGGCGTCGGAACGCCGTCGCGAGATTTGACCATCGAGGTCTTGTTCTCTTCGCGGATGATGTCCATGCAGAGTTCGACGCATTCATCGCAGATGAACACGGTCGGTCCGGCAATCAGCTTGCGGACTTCATGCTGGCTCTTGCCGCAAAACGAACAATAGAGGGTATTCTTCGAGTCACCGCCGTTGCTACCGCTGACCTTGCTCATTTCCACTTCCTTCCAGCACGCCGGACACCTTCGGAAAGATATCGCGGACACTCAGTTCGCCTTGCACGTCGGCTCCAGGCGCCGCCCAAGGTTCTCGGGAGTACTCACCGTCCGGGCGGAGGCCCGATCACCGGTTGCAACGACTCTCCCATTCAAAATCCAGATGCTATGCTCCTTGTTCCAACATAGCGTTAAGGATTCATATTAACGGCTTTACCCCTCGGATAAAGCCCCTTCGCCATTACAAATGTGTCACAATTACATCTGTGGCGACACAAAAGCCCGTGTTCGGGCTATTCCATGCCCTCGACCGCATCGCGCGACGTGATCACCTTGTCGATCAGACCCCAGTCGAGCGCTTCATCCGAACTCATGAAGTGATCGCGATCAAGCGTCTGCTCCACCTCCTCATAGGTGCGGCCGCAATGCTTGACGTAAACCTCGTTCAACCGGCGCTTCATCTTGAGAATGTCGCGTGCATGCCGCTCGATGTCGGAGGCCTGCCCCTGGAACCCGCCGGAAGGCTGGTGCACCATGATGCGGGAATTCGGCGTTGCGAAGCGCATGTCCTTGTGTCCGGCCGCGAGCAGCAGCGAACCCATGGATGCCGCCTGACCGATGCAGAGCGTCGAAACTGCAGGCTTAATGAACTGCATCGTGTCGTAGATCGCCATGCCGGCCGTCACGACCCCGCCGGGCGAGTTGATGTAGAGTGCGATTTCCTTTTTCGGATTTTCCGCCTCGAGGAACAGCAACTGCGCGCAGACAAGCGTCGCCATGTGATCTTCGACCGGACCCGTGAGAAAGATGATGCGCTCCTTCAGCAGCCGCGAATAGATATCGTAGGATCGCTCACCGCGATTGGTCTGCTCAACAACCATCGGCACCAGCGCCATGGCCGTATCAACTGGATTTCTCATATCGAACCTTCATCAATCGGGACCGCATCCCTGCGCGGACCGGAATCATCGGAAAAGCCTCAGACCTTACATAGAGTGTCAATGCCCTGCACTTCAAGTCGGGAACATTCGATAAACTGAATAGTCGCGCGTTCCCGGTCCAGAGCTTTTCATCGGCACTGCGGTTGGCTGGTAGAACATTTTTCCAATTCTTCCTGCCGTTAAGCATGGGCTACCGGCCTTCCTCACAGACATTCGCAAAATGACGGTGAGCGATCCGTAAATTTCGTCGATCAAAGCTGCGACTCCAAGGGCAGAAAACGGATCGCGCCGGCGATCAGCCTTCGGAAAAGGCCCGCATCCGGCTCACGCCGCAACAGCCTGAGCGCGCCGTTCGTCCGGTCTTGCCAGGCGAGCCGGCCGTCTTTCAGCATCAGGCGATAGCTTCTCTCCGGCGCCGTCTCCTCCTCGAATATCGATTGGATCTCGGAGGCGAGCGCCTCATCGGAAAAGACGATCCCCATCTCGGTGTTGAGCGACGCGGACCGCGGATCGAAATTCATGGAACCCACATAACCGCAGACGCCGTCGACGACGAAAGCCTTGGTGTGCAGGCTGGCGTTCCGCGCCCCGAACAGCGACATACGATGACGATCGAAGAAGTCCCCCCGTTCCTTGAGCTCGTACAGCTCCACTTTCCCTTCCAGCAGCCACTTGCGGTATTTCACGTAACCGCCATGTACCGCTGCGACATCCGTTGCCGCGAGCGAGTTCGTCAGCACTGCCACCTTCGCACCCTTCCCCGCGAGCAGCGCCAGAACACGCGTTCCCGCAACGCCAGGAATGAAATAGGGGGAGATGATCCGCAAATCGCGCTTCGCGCCTTTGATCAGCGGGAAAAGTTCGCGCAGCAACCAGTTCTGCCGCTTCTGCATCAGCGCCTTTTCCGGCGGATCGAACGCCAAGCGCAGATTCGCGCTTCGGTAGAGGGTGCGGCTGCCCCAGTAGGCCCCCGGCCCCGCGGCGGCTGCATCCTGAACCTTTTCCAGGTAAAAGCGCCCGGCGGCCGTGCGCGCCAACTGGTCCAGCGCTTCTCTCAGCGCCGGAAGGAAATGCTTACGCGGCGTTCTCAGCGCCGCAATCGGCAGCACCGACGGACTGTTCCAGTAAAGGTCGAACATGGCCGTCGCCTGATCGACGACCGGACCGGCCATCCAGACATCGAGGTCTCGGAAGTTCGCCAGTTCGGCCGCGTCGAAATAGGCGTCGCCGATATTGCGTCCCCCGGAAATCGCCAGCCGGCCGTCGGCAATCCACAGCTTGTTGTGCATCCGGCGTGTCGCACTGAAGGCACGTATCGCCAATTCGAACCCGCGACGGAAGCGATCCGTTCGGGCCCGACTCGGATTAAACAGGCGCACGTCGACATTGGGATGGGCATCGAGCGAAATGCAGAGACGGTCGTGGATGCCTGCATTGACGTCGTCGAGCAGCAGGCGGACGCGGACACCGCGATCGGCCGCCCGGATGACCTCGCGCGTCAGAAGAAATCCTGTCAGGTCGTCCTTCCAGTAATAATATTGCAGATCGAGGCTGCGCCCTGCCCGGCGCGCCGAAAGCGCCCGCGCCACGAAAGCTTCGATGTTGTCGGAAATGAGCGCGACCGCGTTCTCGCCGGATCGGGCGGCCTCCAATAACGGAGCTAATTGCTTGTCGATACCGGTCTCGTCCCCTTCCACGGGAAGCGCGAAGGTTGGATCGATACTTGGTCGGCGGCCAAACCAGCCATACACGTAAAGAACGCCAGCAAGCAGGAGTCCAAAGAGCGCCGCAAGAGAAAGTGCAATCCACGACATCAGACGCTGCCCTGCCGCATGAAGCTAAGCACTCCCCATCGCAGAACCGCCACGCCTATGTATCAAGCGCGCTAAGACACCCTTCTCGGCATGGAAAAGGTCCCTCACCGCTTACCCTGCCCCGCATCAGCCAATCGGGCCTCGTCTCCGTCGGCATCGTCCTTCTGGGCAGCCTTGAGGTCGATCGACGCCTTGACGGGCAGATGGTCCGAAGCCACGCGCGCCAAGGGCGAGTCGTGCACCTCCACGGAGGTCACAAGGTGATGCGGATTGCCGAGCACCCGGTCGAGCGGCAGCAGCGGAAAGCGCGAAGGAAAACTGGCGACGGCTGCATGTGAAGGGTCGAACATCGGACTGAGGAACGAGAGGGACGAGCGCTTGCCCATGCGCCATTCGTTCAGGTCCCCGATCAGTAGCGTCGGCCGTCCCGCGCCGTCCGCGCTCGCCTTCAAGAGCATTTCCGCCTGGCGCGCCCGGGAATGGCGCAGCAAGCCGAGATGAGCAGCAATCACCCGCAACGGTCCCGCCTTCAGGTCGAGATCGACAACGAGAGCACCGCGCGGCTCGACGCCCGGCAGTTTCAACTGCCGCACGTGGGAGACGGCGCCCTCGCGGATCAGCAGGACGTTGCCGTGCCAGCCGTGCCCTTTCTCCGTGAATGGCGAAATCGGGACGGAAACGAGATGGGCTTCACGGCGAAGGTGCTCGAGGTCGAGGAGCCCCGCGCGTTCGCCGAAACGCTGGTCCGCCTCCTGAAGCGCGACGATGTCCGCACCGATCTCGGCGATGACCTGCGCAATTCGCGATGGATCGAAGCGCCCGTCCGTGCCGACACATTTGTGAATATTGTAGGAAGCGATGACGATGTCGCCGCGGTCTACGGCGGCATTGCGGTTGACGACCGTGGGCCGTCGCTTTCGAATCGCTGCCATGATGCCGGCGGATAGATTACCTTGCGCTTTTGCCATGCCGCTCCCTGCTTGTTGCCCCATCATGATCAAATAGGTCAAACCGTGCCACCGAAAAAGTATCTATCGCCGATGTTGTTCCTTCCGGCATCCAAGCACTTGCAGCAAGGACTACTGGCGCAATAGACATGCGGTTCGCTATCCGCTTGCAGCTTTCGAAGAGACGCTATCATGTCCACCGCCCCCGGCATCACCATCGACGGCCCCGTCCGGCGGGTCTCCCTCGACGTCCGCAACCCCGAGTTCTTCCGAAACCCGCTTCCGGCCTACGCAGCACTCCACGCGCACTGTCCGGCGTTTTTCTGGGAAGAGCCGCAGCAATGGTTCTTTGCGGGCTACGCGCAGGTGAACAGCCTCTTGCGCGACCGTCGCTTCGGTCGGCAGATCCTGCATGTTGCGACCCGGGAAGAACTCGGTATGCCGGAACCGCAACCGCATTTGAAGGACTTCGACGCCTTGGAGGCGCACTCGCTGCTCGAACTGGAACCTCCGACACATACGCGGCTGCGCACGCTCGTCAATCGCGCCTTCGTCTCCCGCCAGATCGAGCAGCTCAGACCCGACATCGAGGCACTCTCGCACAGGGTGATCGACGGCTTCGAGAAGAATGGTGCGGTCGAGCTGTTGAAGACCTATGCCGAGACGATCCCCGTGACCATTATCGCCCGCATGCTCGGCATTCCCGTGGAGGCGGCGCCGCGCCTTCTCGACTGGTCACATCGCATGGTCAAGATGTATGTCTTCAATCCCAGCCTGGAGACGGAGCTCGACGCAAACCAGGCTTCGGCGGAGTTCGCCGATTACCTGAAAGGGATCATCGACGAGAAGCGCGTGAAGCCCGCCGACGACCTGCTCACGCATATGATCACGGCTGAGAAAGACGGCGAGCGCCTGTCCGACGCGGAGCTGATCTCGACCACGGTCCTTCTTCTGAACGCGGGCCATGAGGCGACGGTCCATCAGATCGGTAATGCGGTGCGCACGATCCTGCAGTCCGGCCTGTCCCCCGCCGATCTCTTTTCGAACGAGGAAGCGACGGAGCGCACGGTGGAAGAGTGTCTGCGCTTTGCTGCCCCGCTGCATATATTTCAGCGTTATGCCCTTATGGATATGGAATTGGAAGACGGCATCGTCCTCAAGAAAGGGGAGAAGATCGGGCTCATGCTGGGGGCGGCAAACGTCGATCCGCGCAAATTCTCCGATCCCGACACCTTCAGGCCGAACCGAAATGAAGGCGCCAATGTCTCCTTCGGCGCCGGCCTTCATTTCTGCATCGGCGCGCCGCTGGCACGGCTGGAGCTCCAGATTTCGCTCCCGATCCTCTTTCAACGGCTTCCCGGGATGCGGCTCAAGAACGAGCCTCCGGTGAAAGATTCCTTCCACTTCCATGGCCTGGAGCGGCTCGATCTCGTCTGGTGAGCGGCAGCCCTCTTCCGCGTTGCTGTATCCATGCGACGAGCACAAGCGACGGGAAAATGCGTCAAAGGCGGATCACGTAGTCCTTGCGAGTCGTTTCAACCACTTCCCAGGTTCCCTTGAAGCCGGGTCTCAGCACCAGACTGTCGCCGGCTTTGAGGTGAAGGGGCTCTCCATCCTCTTCGGTCACGATCGAGTGACCGAAGAGGATGTGGAAGTATTCCCATTCGTCGTAGACGATCCGCCACTTGCCAGGCGTCGCCTCCCATATGCCCGCATAGAGATTTCCGGCCCCCTCGAGGTTCCAGGTGCGGAACTCCGGATTTCCTGAAATCAGGCGGTCCGGCGCCGGAGCGCCGACCTCGGCCCCGACCGAAGACAAATCGAATTTCAGCATATGGCTCATCGAAGCCTCCGCTCCTGCAGTGCGGCTCAAGCCTTTGCCAGCGCCTGCTCGAGGTCGGCGATGATGTCGACGATATCCTCAATTCCGACCGACAACCGGATGACGTCGGGCCCGGCCCCCGCCGCGGTCTGCTGTTCCGGTGTGAGTTGCCGGTGGGTGGTCGAGGCGGGATGGATCACGAGCGAACGTGTGTCGCCGATATTGGCGAGATGGGAAAACATTTCCAGCGCCTCGACGAAGCGCTTTCCCGCCTCGTATCCGCCAGCGAGGCCGAAGGTGAAGACCGCTCCCGCTCCCTTCGGCGAATAGCGCTTCTGCAGCGCATTGTTCGGATCGTCTTCAAGACCGGCGTAACGAACCCAGGACACCTTCTCGTGCCCCTTCAGCCACTTGGCAACCTCAGCTGCGTTGTCGCAATGGCGCTGCATCCGGAGCGGCAGGGTCTCGACGCCGGTCTGGATCAAAAACGCGTTGAAGGGAGAGATCGCCGGACCGAAGTCCCGCAAACCCAGCACCCTCGCCGCGATGGCGAAAGCGAAGTTGCCGAAGGCCTGGTGCAGGACGACGCCGCCATATTCCGGCCTGGGCTCCGACAACAGCGGATACTTGCCTGATGTCGACCAGTCGAACGTACCGCCGTCGACGATCATGCCGCCCATCGAATTGCCATGGCCACCGATGAATTTGGTCAGCGAGTGGACGACGATATCGGCGCCATGTTCCAGCGGTCGCACCAGATAAGGCGTTGCCATCGTATTGTCGACGATGAGCGGCAGCCCGTGCCGGCGCGCGACTTCGGCGATCGCGGCTATATCGACGAAAGTGCCGCCCGGATTGGCGAGGCTTTCGATGAAGATCGCTTTGGTACGTTCGTCGATATGCGCATCGAAGCTTTCGGGTTCCGCTGAATCGGCCCAGCGGACCTGCCAATCGAATGCCTTGAAGGACTGGCCGAACTGGTTGACGGAGCCGCCGTATAGCTGCCGGGCCGAAACGAAGTTGTCACCCGGGCTCATGATCGTATGGAAAACGAGCAGCTGGGCCGCATGCCCCGAAGAAACCGCAAGCCCGGCAGTTCCGCCTTCAAGAGCCGCGATCCGCTCCTCCAGCACCGCCTGCGTCGGGTTCATGATGCGGGTATAGATATTGCCGAATTGCTTGAGGCCGAAGAGCGCGGCGGCATGATCCGTGTCATTGAAAACGAAGCTGGTCGTCTGATAGATCGGCGTCGCCCGCGCCCCGGTCGTCGGGTCCGGCTGGGCTCCGGCATGAATTGCAAGCGTGCTGAAACCGGGTCCGCCATTCATCTTCGTTTCTCCCTCACTCACTTGAATAATCTGATGCTCATCCGATCAGGCGCGGATATTCGATGGCCGGGCAGCGATCCATGACGACCTTGATGCCTGCGGCTTCGGCCTTGGCCGCTGCCACGTCGTCGCGGACGGATAGTTGTCCCCAGATGACCTTGGGAGGCGACGGCAGCGCCAGGATTTCGTCCACAAGGGCCGGCAGGGCGCTCGCTGCGCGGAAGACGTCCACCATGTCGATCGACTCCCCGATGTCCGCGAGGCGTCCCACCACCGGTTGATCGAGGATGGTGCCGCCCGCATGCCCGGGATTGACCGGAATAACGCGGTAGCCCTTGCGCAGAAGGAAGGCCATGACGCGATAGCTCGGCCGCTCCGCCTTCGGAGAGGCGCCTACGAGCGCAATGGTCTTCGTCTCGCGCAGGATGTCGGCCAGATAGTAATCCGGGTAGGCGTCGTGGTTCATGCTCATCGTCCAGACCTACTACATCGCAGCGCGTCCAAGCGGACGCGCAAAGGGGGCTGTAACGCTTCAAGTTACTGAATCTCTCCCTCAACCGCGTTCGATCCAAGGAAAAGCTCATCCTTCATGCGGAGCGATAGTTGGCGTGGAGCGGCCGCGAGTCAACCGAGAGCCTTCTCCGGGCATGCCATATGCACCGTTTCATTTCGCTTCAGCGACAATTCCGGTTGCATTTCGGGCAATGCGAGCCCACAACCGGCTTTCCAGCCTGTTCACCCCGCAGAGGTTCATTTTGCCGCCGGACGTCATTGCGCTCGTACTTCTCGGAGCGCTCCTGCACGCCACCTGGAACGCGCTCGTCAAAGCCGGCACGGAAAAATCGCTCGACGCTGCCATGGTGTCGCTCGGCGGAGCCGTCGTGGCGCTGCCCTTTCTGCCTTTCCTGCCAATGCCCGGCTCCGAGGCCGTGCCTTACATCCTCGTATCGGCCCTTTTCCAATTCGCCTATTTTCAGCTCGTCGCAGCTGCGTATCGCGCTGGCGACATCGGGCTCGTCTATCCCTTGATGCGTGGCGTCGCACCGCTTCTCGTCGCGGCAACAAGCAGTCTCGTCATCGGCGAGAAACTGACCGGCGGCGCTCTGGCCGGCGTCATGACGATCTCCGCGGGCGTGCTGACGCTCGCCTTCGAGTCCCGCAAGGGCGGCAGGCATGCGATCACGCTGGCACTGCTCAACGCCTGCGTGATCGCGAGCTACACCTATGTCGACGGCATCGGTGCACGCATTTCCGCCAATGCCATTTCCTATACGCTCTGGATGGCGCTGCTGCCGCCTGTGCTTCTCTTCGGCTGGGCTTTCGCCCGGCGCGGCGTCAAGCCCGTCGCCCGGCATGTCTACGGTCACTGGTGGCGCGGGCTGATCGGCGGCGCCGGATCGATCGGCTCATACGGCCTTGCGCTCTGGGCGATGACGAAAGCCCCTGTCGCCACGGTCGCCGCGCTTCGCGAAACGGCCATTCTCTTTGCGGTCGTCATCTCGGTGGTGTTCCTCAAAGAGCGCGTCAGCGCCTGGCGCATCATCGCCGCCTGCATCATTGCGCTCGGCGCTTTGCTCCTCAGGCTCGCGTGATCCATTCTAAAGGTCAGAGCGGGATGCGGGCGGGAAACCGGGCGCAGTTCTCCTCATTCTGCCCTAGTCTTCCTTCCAATCCGGCATGCGCTTGCCGAGAAAGGCGCCGATGCCCTCCTCGGCATCACGGGCGAGCATGTTCTCGACCATGACGCCGACTGCAAAGTCGTAAGCCTCGGCAAGCGGCATTTCCGCCTGCCGGTAGAAGGCTTCCTTGCCGATCTTCAGTGCCTGCGGCGACTTCGTGGCAATGACCGACGCATATTTGTCGATGACCTGGCGCAGATATTGCTGAGGAACGATGCGGTTGACGAGACCGAACTCCTTCGCTGTCCCGGCATCTATCGGCTCACCGGTCAGGAGCATTTCCATCGCCTGCTTGCGATGGGCCGCGCGTGTCAGAGCGACCATCGGCGTCGAACAGAAAAGGCCAATGTTCACACCCGGGGTGCAGAAGGTGGACGTGTCGGTGCAGATCGCCAGGTCGCAACTTGCGACAAGCTGGCACCCAGCGGCCGTCGCGAGACCGTCGACTTCTGCAATGACCGCCTGCGGCAGCCTGGTAATGGTCAGCATCACTTCGGCCGCCAGGCGCATCGTTCGCTCGAAGAAAGCCCGTCCGCCGTCCGCGTGGGCCCGATGGGAGGTCATTTCCTTGAGATCGTGGCCGGCGGAGAAAAGCTTGCCGGCCGCGGCGATCACGACAACCTTGATTTCCTTCGAGGCGGCCGCCTCCTCGAGCGCCGCCAGCAAGGCTTCCATCAAGGCGATCGAAAGCACGTTGGCAGGCGGATTGTTGAGCGTCAAACGCAGGACCGGGCTGTTGACCTCACGTAGCAACGGTCCGCTCTGTTCTTCTTTCCTGAATGAAACGACATCCGCCATGGTTCTCTCCCATATCGACTGTGCTGCCGTGGTACGCCGCCGTCGCCGCTCTTTCAACCCCGCGCCGGACCGGCGAAATCGAGCTAAGACCAATTTCCGGCTTGCGCGGCGCTTCCGGACGTCCTGTAACGGGCGCAGCCGCGAAAAACATGGAGAAGGCCCGATGACCCTGCAACCGGTCATGACCGTCGAGGAGCTCAATCGCTTTCTCGATACCGATTTCCCGCAGGTCCACACGGATGGAAAGGTCTTTGCAGTGACGGATACCGGACCGGGCTTCGCCACGATGCGGCTCGACCCGAACGAGCGCCATATTCGTCCGGGCGGCACGGTTTCGGGCCCGACGCTGTTCGCGCTGGCGGACGTGTCGGCCTATATTGCGCTCATCGCGCATATCGGCCCGGTCGCGCTTGCCGTGACCACCAGCCTCAACATCAACTTCCTGCGCAAGCCGGAACCCGAACCCCTCGAATGTACCTGCCGGATTCTCAAGCTCGGGAAGCGCCTCGCCGTACTCGATGCCTCGATAAAGCCGGTCGCAGGCCCGGATCTGGTCGCTCATGCGACCGCCACCTATTCAATTCCACCGCGCCGAGATGCGGTATAATAACACCACATTGCTAAATTACTGATTTTACTTGCTCTTCTTTCCCGATGAACCAAAAGTCGGCCTTGACCTTGTTTTCCTGCTTGCGTATAAGCTGCCCCAGATCGCGGTCCGACTGGGCCGTCTTCTTTTTGTCCCATCGGGGTCAAAGCAAGCAACAAGAAACGCCCGGCTCCGTTTCCGGGTCCAACGAAAGAGTTTAGATATGGCAACCTTCGTTCAGAAGCCTGCAGAGGTGGAGAAGAAGTGGATCCTCATCGATGCCGAAGGCCTCGTTGTCGGTCGCCTCGCTTCCCTCATCGCAAACCGCCTGCGCGGCAAGCATAAAGCCACCTATACGCCCCATGTCGACGACGGCGACAACGTCATCGTCATCAATGCCGAAAAAGCCGTCCTCACCGGCAAGAAGTACACCGACAAGAAGTACTATTGGCACACCGGCTACCCGGGCGGCATCAAGGAGCGCACCGCGCGCCAGATCATCGAAGGCCGCTTCCCGGAGCGCGTTATCGAGAAGGCCGTCGAACGCATGGTTCCGCGCGGCCCGCTCGGTCGCCGCCAGATGAAGAACCTGCGTGTATACGCCGGGTCGAACCACCCGCATGAAGCCCAGCAGCCGACCGTCCTCGACGTCGCCAAGCTGAACAACAAGAACACAAGGAGCGCCTGATAATGGCTGACCTTTCCGCACTCAAGGATATCGCCACGACCGCGGAACCGGCTGCTCCGGTTCACGTCAAGAAGGTCGACGCGCAGGGCCGCTCCTACGCGACCGGCAAGCGCAAGGACGCCGTCGCCCGCGTTTGGATCAAGCCCG
Organism: Sinorhizobium medicae; assembly: GCF_007827695.1. Taxonomy (GTDB): domain Bacteria; phylum Pseudomonadota; class Alphaproteobacteria; order Rhizobiales; family Rhizobiaceae; genus Sinorhizobium; species Sinorhizobium medicae. The sequence goes on from NZ_VITA01000009.1 coordinate 126,012, forward strand.
GCTCCGGCAAGATCACCGTCAACGGCAAGCCTTTCTCGGACTATTTCGCACGTCCGGTTCTGCAGATGATCCTGCAGCAGCCGGTCGTCGCAGCTGCCCGTGACGGCCAGTTCGATATCGACGCGACCGTTGCCGGCGGCGGCCTTTCCGGTCAGGCCGGTGCCGTTCGTCACGGCATTTCCAAGGCCCTCACCTACTTTGAGCCGGGCCTGCGCGCCGTTCTGAAGCGTGGCGGCTTCCTCACCCGCGACAGCCGCGTGGTCGAGCGCAAGAAGTACGGCCGTGCGAAGGCACGTCGTTCGTTCCAGTTCTCCAAGCGCTAATCGCGTTGGCAGACCGCACTTTCGAAGGCCGGGCTTGTCCCGGCCTTTTTCATGCGCATGCGTAACCGCTCCCGTGCACATGATTTTGTCGCCAGGCTATTGCCTTGCCCATACTGATTGGCCAACGTCCCGTCATCTGACGGGAGAACAGCATGGCAAACAAGTCGATCGACCACGCGATCACCGCGACATCACTGACTTCGGCGGCTTCCGATCCGACGCATGCCGGCATCCTTTCCTTCATGCGGCGGAAATACACGAAAAACCTGAAGGGCGTGGATGCGGTCGTCTGGGGAGTGCCGTTTGATGCGGCCACGTCGAACCGCCCCGGGGCGCGCTTCGGGCCACAGGCGATCCGCCGTGCATCGGCGATTTTCGACAACGATCCGCAATATCCCTTTCAGCGCGATCTCTTCTCCCAGATGGCGACGATCGACTACGGCGATTGCCTGCTCGACTACGGCAACCATCAAAAGACGCCGCAAACCATCGAGCGCGAGGCGATGAAAATCCTGAAGTCGGGCGCCTATCTGCTGACGCTCGGCGGCGACCACTACGTTACCTATCCCATCCTTAAGGCCCATGCGGCGCAGCATGGCCCCCTCGCCCTCGTCCAGTTCGACGCCCATCAGGACACATGGCCGGACGAGAAAGGCCGCATCGATCATGGCTCCTTCGTCGGCCGCGCTGCCCGCGAAGGGCTCATCGACATCGAACGCTCGATCCAGATAGGCATCCGGACGCATGCGCCGGAGGATTGCGGCATTCGGATCGTTCACGGCTATGAACTGGAGGAGATGCGCGCCGAGGAGATCGCCCAGGCCATCATCCGTCATGTCGGCAGTCGCCCCGCCTATCTGACCTTCGACATCGATTGCCTTGACCCTGCCTTTGCGCCCGGCACCGGCACCCCCGTCGCCGGCGGCCCGTCAAGTGCGAAAATCCTCTCGGTTCTGCGCAAGCTTGGAGCGCTTCATATCACCGGAAGCGACGTCGTCGAAGTCGCGCCCGCCTACGATCACGCTGATCTCACCGCCATTGCTGGTTCGACCATCGCCATGTATATGCTAGGCCTGCGTGCCGGCTGGCTGGCCGAAAGGCGCGGCTGATCGCAGCGGCCGCACGTTCTCAAGAAATCGATTCAATTCTATGCCAGACTGATTCCGTACGCGCCGGTAACAGTCTGCAGGAGCAGGAAAATCATGAAACCGAAGATCTTTATCGATGGCGAACACGGCACGACGGGCCTGCAGATCCGTACGCGCATGGCCGGGCGTACGGATCTCGAGCTTCTGTCCATTCCGGAAGCGGAGCGACGCAATGCGGCGATGCGCGAGGATCTGTTAAACAGTGCGGATATCGCAATCCTCTGCCTGCCGGACGACGCCTCGCGGGAGGCCGTCGCCATGGTTGCCGGAAACAATCGCGTGCGCATAATCGACACCTCGACCGCGCATCGCGTTGCGCCCGACTGGGCCTATGGCTTTGCGGAAATGGACAAGGCGCAACCCCGCAAGATCCGCGATGCACGCCACGTCGCGAACCCGGGCTGCTACCCCACGGGCGCAATCGCCCTGATCCGCCCCCTCCGGCAGGCCGGCATTCTGCCTGATGGTTATCCGGTCACCGTCAATGCGGTCTCCGGCTATACCGGCGGCGGCAAGCAGATGATTGCGCAGATCGAGGACGACAAGAGTCCGGACCATATCAGAGCGCCGCACTTCCTTTACGGGCTTACGCTGAAACATAAACATGTGCCTGAAATGAAGATGCACGGGCTGCTCGAGCGCGCGCCCGTCTTCAGCCCTTCCGTCGGCAAATTCGCGCAGGGCATGATCGTGCAGGTACCGCTCTACGTCGACGATCTCGCAGCCGGCGCAACGATCGAAAGCATTCATCGGGCGCTTGTCGATCACTACGCGGGCCAGTCGATCGTCGAGGTCGTACCGCTTGAGGAGAGCGCAAAGCTCGCCCGGATCGATGCGACGGAACTCGCGGGCAAGGACACCATGAAACTCTTCGTCTTCGGCACCGATGGCGGGGCGCATGTCAACATGGTCGCGCTCCTCGACAATCTCGGCAAGGGGGCGTCGGGCGCCGCTGTTCAGAACATGGACCTGATGCTTTCCGCCTGAGACCCGGCAGACAGAAGCCCCGGCAGCCTCCCTTCCGGGGCTTCTGTCTATCTTAACCACAGAGCATCAAGATCAAGCGCGAACTTCGATTGCCGTATCCTTCGGATAGGCGCCTACGAAACCGCGCCAGTGGGCAATCGCAAAACCGAGTACCACGAGCGCGCCGCCCTGATGCAGCACGCCCCAACCGATGGGGACCTGCAGAAGCAGCGTGGTGATGCCGATGGCCGCCTGCACGACCACCAGTGCAAACAGCAGCACCGAGCGGCGCGCGTGGGTGGTTTCCGGCGCGGAGCGCAAGGCCGCGATCATGTGCCAAAGCACCAATGCGAGCAGAAGATAGGCGCCGAGGCGGTGGACGAACTGCACCGTCTTCGGATTTTCGAAGAGATTGATCCAGGCGGGCTGCTGCACGAACAGGCCGCCCGGCACGATCGCACCGTCCATCAGCGGCCAGGTGTTATAGCTCAGACCCGCGTCGAGACCTGCAACGATCGCTCCCAGATAGATCTGGAAGAGACTGAAGATCGCTATGACCGCCGCCATCTTTTGTGAGGCTTTGGTCGGAGGCGCGTCGTCGGAATGCGGACATAGCCCCCGATAGATCCACATGCAGGCGGCGAAGATCACGCAGGCGATGGTCAGATGGGTGGCGAGCCGGTACTGGCTGACGGCGGTCCGTTCCGCAAGACCCGAGGAAACCATCCACCAGCCGATAAAGCCCTGCAAGCCGCCGAGCGCCAGAATTGCAAGAAGCGGCAGCCGCAGGCGACGCTCCACCCGCCCGGTGACCCAGAAGAAGAAGAGCGGCAGAGCGAAGATCACGCCGATGCCGCGCGCAAGCAGCCGGTGCGCCCATTCCCACCAGAAAATGGTCTTGAAATCGTCGACGGTCATGCCTTTGTTGATCTGCTCATATTGCGGAATGCGCTGATAGAGACGGAATTCCTCTTCCCACTCCTGCGCAGACAGGGGCGGGATGACGCCGTGCACCGGTTTCCACTCGGTGATGGAAAGGCCGGATTCGGTCAGGCGCGTCGCTCCGCCCACGAGCACAAGCGCAAACAAGGCAAAGAGAACGACGGCAAGCCAGCCGCGGATGTGCCGGCGGTTGCGCTCGGTTCTGCCGATTTCTCTCAGCAGCGTCTGTTCTGTTGCCAACTCGGCATGAGCCATGGCACTTCCTCATCTGTCACCGCAAAACGGGTACCGCTTTGCCGGGTTTGCCGGCCGGGACGCCCTCAAAGCCGTTGATTTGCACCAGAGCGCCGTGCAAAACAAGGCCGAACCCTTTGCGGCATCCCGTCGCGGCCGCGCGAGGGCTTAAGCCGCCGCTATCCGAAAGAACGAAAAAATGCCCGTACGCCTCAGAAAACTGATCGGCACCATCCTGCTCATCGTCCTTGTCGTCGTCTATGCACTTGCGGCCGTCACCTTCGCTTCCCTTCTGCTCGGCGCGTCACCCTGGTGGGTCCACCTGCTCTACTTCTTCTTCACAGGGCTGCTGTGGGTCCTGCCGGCCATGCTGATCATCAAGTGGATGGAAAAGCCTGCAGCCGATCACCAGCAACGACCTTGATCTGCGGGAGGTTGGTCGTATGAGAATAGCCGTCAGTTCCGATATTCACGGCAACGATCTCGCGCTGGAGGCCGTGCTCGCCGACGTCGATGCGCAAGGAATCGACGAAATCGTCAATCTTGGCGATCACGTGAGCGGTCCGCTGAATGCTGCCCGGACGGCTGAGATCCTGATCGGCCGCAATACTGCTGCAATACGCGGCAATCACGATCGCTACCTCCTGACGATCGATCCTTCCCGCATGGGATTGTCCGACCGTGCCGCCCATGGCGAACTCGATCGGCGACATCTTGACTGGTTAGCCGCCCTGCCGGACACCCTTGTCCATAGGGATGTACTCTTTCTCTGCCATGGCACGCCGGCAAGCGACGAGGCCTATTGGATGGAAACGCTGACGGAGGATGGTGTCGTTCACATAGCTCAACGAGCGGCGATCGAGCGTATGGCAGAAGACATCCTCTACCCGGTGATCCTCTGCGGCCACACGCATGTCCCCCGCGCGTTGCGGCTTTCGGACGGGCGCCTGCTGGTCAATCCGCGTAGTGTCGGCTGCCCCGCCTATGCTGACGACCAGCCGGTTGCACACAAAGTCGAAGCCGGCTCTCCACATGCCCGATACGCTGTCGTCGAACGGACATCCGGCGATTGGAACGTCACTTTCCGCTGCGTAGCCTACGATCACATGGCCGCTTCTCTTCTCGCGGCCGAACGCAACCGCCCGGAATGGGCAAGGGCGCTTGCGACCGGGTTCGTCGATTGAGCCCTTTCCCGGAGGCCATCCGGCGATCGCCTCGCTTGGCATTCACATATCGCTAACCGAGTTCTTCGCCGGACAAGCGAGCGCCTTCGGAGTTAATCGGATCTACGGGGTTTCCCGCTTGACTGCCTGCATTACGCACGCGGATCGACGATGATGGCCAATTCCGAGTTAACCCTTTCGCCGGAGTGCATTGCCGGGCGGTATCATGATGCCGCGATCACCCGCCCGGGAGGCCACGCAGCCGGCAGGATCACTTTCTCCATCCACACCGATATGGCCGAGCTCGAAGCAGAATGGCGCGTATTCGATGATTGCAGCCTCAATTCGCTGCATCAGAGCTTCGACTGGTGCGCGTCGTGGGTAAAGACGCATGGCAGCGAGCTGCTGATCGTGCGCGGCGCGGCTGGCAAGGAGCCGCTTTTCCTTCTCCCGTTCGAGATCGAACGCGGCCGGCTTTTCCGTACGGCCCGCCTGATCGGCTCGGAGCATAGCAACCTTAACACCGGCCTGTTTGACGGACGGGATGGCGCCTTCTGCGCCGAGTGCGTACTGGCGCTCGCCAGCGGCATTGGTCGCCAGCTCCGTCAGTTCGCGGACGTTCTCGTGCTCGAACGGACGCCACGGATCTGGCGCGGTGCGCCACACCCGCTCGCCGCTCTGGCCGGTATCGAACACCCGAACGCTTCGTTTCAATTGCCTCTTCTCGGCACCATCGACCGCACGCTCACTCAGCTGAATGCCAAACGGCGGCGCAAGAAAATGCGCATTTCCGAACGGCGTCTCGCCGAGATCGGCGGTTATGATTATGTGATCGCGCGGGAAAAGCCCGAGGCCCATGCCCTGCTCGAAACATTCTTTAAGCAGAAGGCCGCCCGCTTCGAGGCAATCGGCCTGCCGGACGCTTTTCGGCAAGCCGAGACACGCGCATTTTTCCATGCGCTGATCGATTCCGGCGCTGACGAGCCGGACAGGCTCCTGGAGCTCAATGCGATAAGGCTGAAGGGCGAGCATGCAGGCCGGATTTCTGCGATCGCCGGTCTTTCGCGCAAGGGCGACCACGTTATCTGTCAGTTCGGCTCCATCGACGAGGAAATCGCCGCCGGTGCTAGCCCGGGCGAATTATTGTTCTACAGAATCATCGAGCGGCTGTGTCGAGAAGGCGTCGCCCTTTTCGACTTCGGCATCGGCGATCAAGCCTACAAGCGGTCGTGGTGCACGATTGAGACGCGGTTACGGGACATCTTCCTGCCAATCACGCTCCGCGGTCGGGCCGCTGCCGCCGTGTTCCGCGCAGTTGCCCGTGCGAAGCGGTGGATCAAAGCCAACGAAAAGTTTTACGCCTTCATACAAAGGAAACGACGGTTACGGCAGATGTCGGCTGCAAGCGCAGATGAACCGTAGACCTGGCGCCAATGCCTCCTACTGGGAAGCCGCAGCACAGTTCCCGGAAAGCCCTCTACGCCGCGCGGCGGTCGGGAAAATCAGGACCTTTCTGCCCCTGCCCGGTCATAAGCACGACATCGCGATATCCCGCTTCGCCGAAACGCATCAACATCTCGACAATCTGATCGTTGCTGATCGACGGTGCCGACAGGATGATCTCGGTACCCTCGTGTCGTAACTTGGCGACCGCGTCTGCGTCAGCCGAACCGCATTCAATCAAGACGAGGTCGTAGGCACTGGAGAGCGCATCGACGATGATCCGCAGCCGGTCGATACCGCGCATCGCCGCATGCGGGTCGGCGTCGCCACAGGGTATTATATGTGCTTCTGACAAGCTGTCTGAGTGAATCGCCTCGGAAAAGGCGACCTCCCCCATGAGCAAATTCGTGACTCCGGCAAGATCCTGCGAATGCGCCATGAGCCGCGTCGGGCAGGCTGAACCGGAAAGGTCGATCAGAACGACTTTCTGCCCCTCTTCGGCCAGAAAGCGCGCCAGCATTACGGTCGCAGTGGATCCTTCGTCGCCGCCCGGCGATACCGAGACGGCAACCCGCACGCCTTTGGCTCGAATATGTTCGGCAACCGACTCCATTGAAAAATCATGGTTCGGTGCTTCGTTTTCGCTCCGGCCTTCTTCCTCATCCGCAGATATCGCCGAAACGAGGATTGGCGCGGGAATCTGCTGGACCAGAACCGGAACTGGCGGTTCTCCTGCGGGCTGACCTGCGGTCGACGCTTCGGGTATGGAAACAGGCCTCAGCGCGCGACCGCTGAAAAGCTCCCTTAGCATGATAACGACGCAACTGACGAGGAAGCTGGCAAAGGCTGCGACGATCGTTATCGGCAGCACCTTGGGGAAGCTCTGGCTGGTGGGGATGACGGCGCGCGAAATCACGCGTGCATCGGCCGGAGTTGCATTCGCCACAGTGCGCGAGGTGGCCTCGCGATAACGGGCAAGATAAGTTTCAAGCAACTGGCGCTGTGCCGCCGCCTCGCGCTCGAGCGCACGAAGTCCCACTTCCTCCTCGCCCGCCTGCGCCGATTGCGCCTTGAGCGTGTTCAGCTGCTGGACGAGCTGCTGTTCGCGCAATTGCCCGACCTTCGCTTCGTTTTCGAGGCTCGCGAGAATCTTCCGCGTCTCCGACCGGATCTGCGCTTCGATCCCCTCCAGCTGCGACTTGAGCCCCTTCAAGCGCGGATGACCGTCGAGCAGCGCCGGCGACAGATCGGCGATCTGCGACTGAACATTGGAGCGGCTTTCCTTGAGACGCTGTATCATCGGCGAACCGACGATGTCGGCAAGGGTGTCGGCCGGACGACCGTCCGCGAGCGCCGTCCGCATACCCTCGGCGCGGGCAGCCGCATTGGCACGCTCCGCGCGCACCCGCGCGAGCTCCGTCGAAATGTCGGTCAGCTGGCGTGTAGCAAAATTCTGCGTCTCTCCGGTCGGAAGCAGACCCGATTCCGCGCGGTAAATGGCAACCTTGGCCTCCGCCTCGCGCACCTTCTCGCGCAGGTTGGCGATTTCCGGTTCCAACCACCGGCTTGCATCGGAGTTGGAGTCGAGCTTGGCGCCGCTCTGCAGGGAGCGATAGACATCGGCCATTTCGTTCGGAATAGCGGCCGCAAGCTTCGGATCTTTCGAAGTGAAGGCGATGGCGATCACACGCGACTTTTCGACCTGGTAGACCTGCAGCTTCTCATTGAACTCTTTGAGGACCCGTTCCTCGGGCGGAAGATCGAGGGGATTCTTCTTGAGACCCAGCATCACCAGGAGATCGGAGGCGGCGGAAGGCCGGGCGGAGGGATCGAATTCTTCGCGTTCGTGCAGTTTCATGTTGCGCGCGACCTGCTTGATCAGGTCCGCCGAGCGCAGGACCTGCACCTGGCTGAGAATGCCCGATTCATCGAACATTCGGTCGGATCCGCTCTGCGAGACTTGGTTGCTGCCGCTGAACTCGGGCTCACGCGATTCGATCAAAACGCGGGTCTCGCCTTGATAGTCGGGAGCGACCATCCTGGCGGCGGCGAAGCTGACGGCAGCGGCCCCAACAGTGACGAGCAGGACGCGCACGCGCCGTTGCCAGATGGCGCGGAAGAGCCCGCCGAGGTCGATATCTACATCCTGCTGCCCGCCCGACATACCCCTGCACCCCAAAGCTTTCAAAGTTGGCGAGAAGGTAAACGAACATGGTAACCCAACCGTTAATTTCCCTGGAACCGCACCGCGTCACGCACAAGGGCTTGAGGGCCCCCGTCGCCGGAATTTCTCGCCGCGAATTTACCGGCCATTAACCCTAACGGATCGATAACATCGGTGATCGTTTCCGGAGCCCTTCCCGCATGTCGACCCCAGCCAGCACGAAAATAAGCGTCTTCGCCGTGGCGATTTTGTCGGCGCTCGTCGTCGGCTGCACGAACCATCAGCGTGCCCCGAAGGGCTTCAGCGAGGCCACGGTTCAGCCCTACCGTCTGGACAGTGGCGACCGCCTGCGTATCAACGTCTTCGAACAGGCGAGCCTCAGCGGCAGCTATACGGTCGATCAGGCCGGCTATGTCGCCTTCCCTCTGATCGGAGCCGTGCCGTCGCGCGGCCATACGCTTCCGGAACTGGAGGGGATGATCGCGGCGAAGCTGCGTCAAGGCTTCCTCAAGGACCCGGACGTGACCATCGAGGTCGACCGCTACCGCTCCGTCTTCATCATGGGTGAGGTGGGCCAGGCCGGCCAATATGCCTACGTTCCGGGCATGACCGTGCAGAATGCGATCGCCGTTGCCGGCGGCTTCACGCCACGAGCGAACCAGGCGAGCGCCGACATCACCCGCAAGATCAATGGCCGCGTCATGACCGGGCGCGTTCCGATAACCGATCCGGTTCTCGCCGGCGACACGGTCTACGTTCGCGAGCGGCTGTTCTGATCGCCATGAGCGAACGCCCCTTGCGTATAATTCATTGCTTCAGGTCGCCGGTCGGCGGCATCTTCCGGCACGTGCGCGACCTTGCCGAAGCGCACGCGAAAGCCGGGCATCAGGTCGGTATTCTTTGTGACAGCACCACGGGCGGTGCCCACGAGGATGCATTGTTCGAAGAGGTTCGTCCACATCTGGACCTCGGCATCGTCCGCGTGCCGATCCATCGCTCGGTCGGAGCCTCGGACGCGGCTGCGCTGTGGCGCAGCTACAAGGAAATCAGAAGCTTGCAACCGGATGTGCTGCACGGGCACGGCGCCAAGGGCGGCGTGTTGGCGCGCATCGCCGGTTCAGCCCTGCGGGTCAACAAGTATCGCGTAGCCCGCCTCTATTCGCCCCATGGGGGAAGCCTGCATTATGATCGGCGGTCCCTGGCAGGTTCGTTCATTCTTCGCATCGAGCGCCTGCAGGAACGCCTGACCGACGCACTCGTCTTCGTTTGCGAGTATGAGCGCGGCACCTACTGCGCCAAGGTGGGCCAACCAATTGCACGCAGCGAACTGATCTATAACGGCATCGAAGATGCGGAGTTCGAGCGAGTCGAAGCCGACCCTGGCGCCGCAGATTTCCTCTATATCGGGATGATGCGCGACCTGAAGGGCCCGGACTTCTTCATCGAAGGGTTTGCCGCAGCCGAAGAGATCGCCGGCCGAAGGCTTTCCGCCCTGATGGTCGGAGATGGTCCCCAACAGCGGCAATACGAAGAGATGACGCTGCGAATGGGTCTAGGAGATCGGGTTCGGCTGCTACCGGCGATGAGGGCGCGCAAAGCTTTCGCTCTTGCCCATGTCGTCGTCATTCCCTCGCGTGCCGAATCCATGCCCTATATCGTTCTGGAAGCGCTCGCCGCAGGCAAGCCGGTCATCGCAACCCGCGTAGGCGGCATCCCGGAGGTTCTCGGGGCCGCTAGCGAGGCGCTCGTGCGTCCCGACGATGCAGAAGCACTTGCCCGGCTCATGGCCGAGGCAATTGCCGACGATGGCTGGGCTGCCCGGACAATGCCCGACGCCGAAGGCTTCAAGTCCCGCTTCGCGGCGTCCGTGATGACCAGACACGTCATGCAGCTGTATCGGGAGCTTACGGCAGAATCGCTCGTGCCGCATGGGCGGCTGCGTACAACGTAAGCGTTTCTTAGTGGCTTTCTGCTATCCGGACGGAGCAATTCAGCGCCGGAAAGCGACCATGAACCAGTTCGACAGGCCAGAGACCTTCGACCCCGAAGCGCTTCGAAAGAAGGTCTCGGAGATCCGGGAGACCACGACCGAACACAGGAACAGAGCAAGAGGGGATGCCGGGCTCAACCCGCTTGCCAGGCAGATCGCCCTTCAGTTCCGCGCGGACACCTATACGCCGGCGATGATCACCGGCCTGATCCGGCTTCTGGATTTCTGTGCGCTTTTCGCCATAGGCTACGGCATCAATGCCCAATATGTCGCGCCGACGTTGGAGCAACTGCCGGTCAACCTTCTTATCCTCGCCGGCGCGCCCGCGCTCTCCGTTGCCGTCATGCAGTTCGCCGACGCCTACCAGGTGCCGGCTCTGCGTGCCTGGCTCAGGATGGCGCCACGCATTCTGGGCGCCTGGACGGTGGCCTTCGGCATGATTGCGCTCGGCCTGTTCTTTCTCAAATCGGGCCACCTCTACTCGCGTTTCTGGATCGGCGCGTGGTACCTCGCCGGCGCGGTCTTTCTCATCGCAGAACGCGCGTTCATCGCCTATTCCATCCGCCACTGGTCGCGAGACGGCACCATGGAGCGGCGAGCCGTCGTCGTCGGCGGCGGCCAGTCTGCAAAGGATCTCATTCGAAAAATAGAACATCAGCCGGACAACGATATCCGGATTTGCGGAATTTTCGACGATCGCGACGAGCGCAGGTCACCGAACGTGATCGCCGGTTATCCGAAGCTCGGAACGGTCGACGAACTGGTCGAGTTCGCCCGTCTAGCCCGGATCGACATGCTGATCATCTCGCTGCCGCTGACGGCGGAAAATCGCATCCTCGAGCTCCTCAGGAAGCTGTGGGTCCTTCCCGTCGATATTCGGCTAGCGGCGCATGCCAACAGCCTTCGCTTTCGGCCGCGCAGCTATTCGCATGTCGGACAGGTTCCGATGCTGGACATCTTCGACAAGCCGATCGCCGATTGGGATAATGTCGCAAAGCGCTGCTTCGACGTCTTTTTCAGTCTCGTCGCACTCGCCCTGCTCTGGCCGGTCATGCTCGCCGCCGCCATTGCCGTGAAAGTTACCTCGCCGGGTCCGATCATCTTCAAACAGCACCGGCACGGCTTCAACAATGAAACCGTCGAGGTCTATAAATTTCGCTCCATGTACACGCATATGAGCGACCCGAGCGCGCGTAACGCCGTAACCAAGAACGACCCGCGAGTGACACCCGTCGGGCGCTTCCTGCGCAAATCTTCGATCGATGAGTTGCCACAATTCTTCAATGTGCTGAAAGGCGAGCTCTCACTCGTTGGGCCGCGTCCTCACGCGGTGCTCGCACAGAGCCAGGATCGAAGCTATTCCGATGTCGTCGAAGGCTATTTCGCCCGCCATCGCGTGAAGCCGGGCGTGACCGGCTGGGCACAGATCAACGGCTGGCGCGGTGAAATCGACAATGACGAAAAGATCCGGTTCCGGACGGCATTCGACCTCTATTATATCGAGAACTGGTCACTGCTCCTCGATCTGAAGATTCTCATCCTGACACCGTTCCGGCTGATCAATACGGAAAACGCCTATTGAGCGCCGTCATCGCATCCGGGCCGGTCATCCGTCGTCCTCAGTTGGCGGCGGTTACGCTTGTCGGCTCCGGCCTGGTGACAGTCGGCGTCTTCCTGTCCGGTTTCGTCATCGCCGAGCCCGCGCCCTACGAGGTGTTCATGGCCGGGCTCGTCGGCATCTGGGCGCTATTCGGCCTCAGGATCTCCCGTTTCACCGCCCCACTCACGGTGCTTTTGGTCCTGTTCATGATCGGCGGTATTCTGTCGCTGACGGTGATGGCCGATCTTGGGACCGCGCCGATGTACATGGCCGTAACCGGCTTCCTTTGTCTTACGGCCGTTTTTTTTGCAGCCATAATAGAAGACCGTCACCAGCGCCTGCCGCTCATTCTCAATGCATGGGTGGCGGCTGCAGTCATTACGGCCCTCCTTGGTATTCTCGGCTATTTCGGCGCAATACCGGGTGCGGCGCAGTTCACACTTTATGATCGCGCGAAGGGAGCGTTTCAGGACCCGAATGTTTTCGGACCGTTCCTCGTCGCCCCCACTCTCTACCTTCTCCACGGTCTTCTGACGCAGCCGATCGGCCGGGCACCCCTGAAGATCGCCGGCCTGCTCGTGCTCACGCTGGGCGTCTTTCTCTCCTTTTCCCGCGCCGCCTGGGCGCTCGACCTTTTTTGCGTGATTGCGCTCGTCTTCGTCATGTTGCTCAAGCAGCGTAGCGGCCTCTTCCGTTTACGGATCCTCGTGCTGACATTGTCCGGGGGCCTGTTCGTCGTGGCAGCGCTTGTGACCGCTCTGCAGTCGGACCAGGTCGCACGCCTCTTTTCAAGCCGCACCCAGCTCGTGCAGGACTATGACGGCGGGCATCTCGGGCGGTTCGACCGGCACCGGATCGGCTTTCTGATGTCGATGGAAAGGCCGCTCGGCATAGGCCCGTTGGTGTTCAGCACCATGTTTCCGGAAGATGAGCACAACGTGCTTCTGAAAAGCCTGACATCCTATGGCTGGCTCGGCTTCGTGGCGTATGTCACGCTCATTCTCTGGACATTGTCGCTCGGTTTCCGTTTCCTGCTGCTCGACCGGCCATGGCAACCCTATCTGATGATCGGCTGGATCACGCTTGTCGGCCATGTCGGGATTGGCAACGTAATCGACACGGATCATTGGCGCCATTTTTACCTGCTGCTCGGCATCGTCTGGGGGTGCGCCGCGCTCGAATGTCGATATCGGAGACAGGCTCGTGCCGAAACGCCCGCGCACACGGCAGTTGCCGTAACGCCCCCCACCCCTCCCTGATCTCCGTCATTCCCGTGCTCGTCACAGGAACCAGCCAGACCAAGTCCTTGAGCTGAAGAAACTCCTCCCGCACCGAAAGACGCGTCACGGGAGGAGTTCCGTGAACCCTACAGCGTGATCTGCAGCTTCACATCACCCGGCCTACCCTCCGCCGCGCGATCGAAAGCCGCGACACTTTCTTCGAACGGAAACGTCTCGGTGATGAGCGGCTTCAGGTCGACGCGCCCAGATCCCATCAAAGCGATTGCGCGGTCATATTGATGGGCATAGCGAAATACCGTCTCAAACCGGATTTCCTTCGTCGATGCGGTGGATATATCCAGACCAACCGGTTCGACCGGGAGTCCCACAGCAACGACGGCACCGCCTGGCCGGGGAAGATCGAGCAATGTCTCCCATGCCTTCGGCGAACCTGAGCATTCGAACACCACATCGGCGCCCCAGCCCTCGGTGAGCTGCTTCACTTCCTCCGCGAGGTCGCGTTTGCCGATGTTGATCGGCAGGATGCCCTGGTATTGCGCCGCAATGTCTAGCTTCGGTTGCGCGAAATCGGCAACAATCACCCGCGCGCACCCTCCGGCGAGCGCCGCGATCGCCACCATGATGCCGATCGGCCCGGCGCCGGTGACCACGGCAGTATCGCCGGGAGCAATCTTCGCCTTTTGCGCCGCCTGCATGCCGACGGCAAACGGCTCCACCATCGCCCCTTCTGCGAAACTGACTTTGTCCGGCAGCTTATAGGTGTAATTCGCCGAGTGGACGACGTGCGGAGTCAGGACGCCATGGACAGGAGGCGTCGCCCAAAACGTCACAGCCGGGTCGATATTGTAAAGGCCAAGACGACTGGCGCGCGAATTCGCGTCCGGAATTCCGGGCTCCATGCACACGCGATCCCCTGCCTTGAGATGCGTCACGTCCTTACCGGTTTCGACGACGACGCCAGCCGCCTCATGCCCGAGTACCATCGGCGCATTCACCACAAAAGGCCCTATCCGGCCGTGCGTGTAATAATGCACGTCCGACCCGCATATCCCGACCGTGTGAATCTTGATGCGGACGTCGTGGGGTCCGACTTCCTGCGGCAGGTCGATATCGCGCAGCGAGAGTTTCCGGATTTGCTCTAGGACGAGTGCTCTGGGCATGATTTCTCCTCGATGGCCGTCGGACTCCGCAAGGTTCGCCGTTGCGATCGACGATGGCCCCGCTGATTTTCTGCACTCTCCGCGGGTAGATGGTCAAGGCTCTTCGCCACCGCGCCGGCCAGGGATTGGGCGCTCTTGCTCCGAAATCCTACGAAAAAAGCCAGCCGGAGCGGCGACTAATTTCGTCATATTTTCAAGGGAAAAATGGTCGGAGCGGCGGGATTCGAACTCTTATATGGGGTCCTTTTGTCCAGACTGTGGTTCTTCATAGTTTTATGGATTCCCGTAGGAAGAAGCGGATTCTTCTGCTCGAGGAGGGTTCGCAATTTTGGCTCCTGCTTGGCAGGAAATGCTTTCCCCAATGCCGCTTTAGTAGCTTAATGACGGCATGATGATCGCCTGATTAATCTCGCCGCGGAACTTGGTGGTCAAAGCGTCGGAATACGCAAACGCACAGTGGATAACCGTTGACACCGATGGGTTACCGATGCCGCCCGGATCGACAACAAGATTGCTGTTGCAGGGGCGTCGTTAAGGAAACCGCGGGCTATCAGAAGTCGACCGCTGGCGAAGCGGCATCTTTCTTTTCGTGGATCCAATCCTAACCACGCGCCTCTCCATCAAACGACATCACATCTTCAGGGCGCTTCCCGGAAATAACGATGGCTTCCTGCTTCACGCTCTGCCACCACGGATCATCGTCTTCGTCCAGCCGTCGAATATCATCGAAGTCCAGCCCGACCACGTTGGGGAGAAAAACTAGTCTTTCCGCCGCATCTCTCAGCCCCTCACGGAGTCCTTCGACCGCTTCAGGGGGCGGGCTGCTGCCAGACGCCTTGGCCCCCCTCCAACCAGAACATCACTGGCCGAAGTTCATCGTGTCCGTCGGCGGCGGGGTAGCTTATCTATCTTTTCGCCGCCTTCAGAGAACGATTCAGACCACATCTCTCCATCCCAGCCGGGGCCACAAGAACGAGATGAACGTTCCTGGTGCCGGCCGTTGTACGGCCGCGCAGATGCGATGAGTAAGGCGGGCGTACTCCGTGTCGTGGCGTCGCGGCAGTCTAGTTCCGCCCCGGTGCATTACAGCTTAGGGTCATTGTGCGAACTCTTGATCAGTGACGAGCTTGCCCCATTCGACGTTCTTGCCGTCCTTCATGTAGGAAATCGCGATGTGGCCCATGCCGGTCTCGTCGGTTGCCCCGTGCCAATGGTTCACGCCGACCGGGATCCAGACGACATCGCCGGGGCTGATCTCCCGCTTTGCGCTGCCTTCCTGCTGCACCCATCCCTTGCCCGAGGTGACGATCAGGATCTGGCCGGCGGGATGCGTGTGCCAGGCGGTGCGAGCCCCCGGAGCGAAGGTTACATGACCGCCTGTGCCGTGCGTAAACTCGTTCGCCGGAAACAGCGAATCGACGACGACATGCCCACTGAACAACTTGGCGTCGCCTAGCGCGGATGGCGCTGATGCATTCGGTGTGATCTCGATGTTTTGCGCATGAGCTAATGCCGTCGACAGCGTGACAAGCGATGCGGCTGCGATCAGTTTCTTCATCTCGTTTCCTTTCCGAAGCTCGGCAGGCCTATGATGGTCAAACACTTCGGCAGTTCGCCGAAACCTCAAGGTTAAGCGGAGCGGTCCGTCAGTTCTGCGCTGATAGTCTGACCAGTCGGTCCTTCGAAGGTCCTTGCCCTCGTGGTGATCGATTGCTGGTGATGAGCAGGAGGTCGTCGTCGATTGGAAGCACATGCCGGACACGCTCACCTAAGCTGACGACGGGCTCGAGCGTTCGGTCTTGCCGATCGAGCACATAAAGTCCGCGCCCCTGGAGGGCCGTTACCAGGAGTTCGTTGCCGGCGAACGCTATTCCCGACGGCGCCCAGGTGTCGCCGCCCGAATGGACGAACGGCGGCTGCATACCCTCCTGGGCTTCATCGCCCGAGATGATTGGCCAGCCGTAATTGGCGCCGGGCGCAATCAGATTGATCTCATCGAGAGCGGCCTGGCCGTGTTCGGCGACGAACAGCTCACCCTCACCGTTCCAGGCCAGTCCTTGCGGATTGCGGTGGCCATAGGAGTACACGAACGAGCCCTGAAACGGATTGTCCTCGGGAACGCCACCGGCAAGCGTCAGGCGGAGAACTTTTCCGGCGAGACTTTGGAGATCCTGCGGGCGCTCGTAATTTTCGGTCCACCCCGTCGTGACATAGAGATGGTCGTCAGGACCGATGGCGATGCGGCCGCCATTGTATAGTCGATGGCCAGGGATGGCGTCGACGAGCACAGCGGTTTCACGCCACGTGTTCCCGTCAAATCTGGCGGCAACGACCCGGTTGGCTGGTTCCGAGCCGGATGAATAGGAATAATAGAAGAATGCCCGACCGCTATCGGCGAAGTCCGGCGCAAGCGCGATGCCAAGCAGCCCCGCACCGCCTTCGGTTCTCAGCGGATCGGATGTTTGGAGGGTGGACCGCTGAACGTTCCCGCCCTCGATAATCACGACGGTACCAGCTTTTTCGGTGAGGATCAGCCGTTCGCCGTCGCGAACAATGTCCCAAGGGTAGTCAAGGCCGTGGGCCAGGACGCTGGAGCTCCATGCACCCTCACCACGGTCCAGGATAGGTGTGGAGTCCTGCGCCATCGATGTGCCAGATAGACAGCATCCCTCCACTAAGATCGACAGTGCGGTGCAAAACAATCGCTTTCTCATGCCTGTGCTTCTCTTCTCCGGCAAAAAGGGCATGCGTAATCCTGTCCCGCCAAGGCGGTAGAGCGGGTTCCTCGGGTGCGTCGCCCGCTATCGGCCTGATCGCCGCAACATCTCGTCAGGGTATCGCGCCCCTTCGATCCTGATGGCGGCTGCTCCGCTTTCGATTTGCTCGAGGTCGTCGTCCGAGAGCGTCACCGATAGAGCGCCGAGATTTTCTTCAAGCCGTTCGAGCTTGCGCGTGCCGAACAGCGGTACGATCCACGGCTTCTGTGCCATGAGCCAAGCGAGCGCCACCTGGGCAGGCGTCGCACTACGGCGTTCGCCGACGGAACGGATCAGATCGACAAGCGCCTGATTGGCCTCACGCGCCTCTGGCGCGAAACGCGGGATCTGGCTGCGGAAGTCGTTCGCGGCAAACGCCGTGCTCGCGTCGATCTTGCCGGTGAGGAAGCCCTTTCCGAGCGGGCTGAAGGGGACGAGGCCAATGCCGAGTTCTTCCAGCGTGGGGATGATCTCGGCCTCCGGCTCACGCGTCCACAGCGAATATTCGCTCTGCAGCGCAGCCACCGGCTGGACGGCGTGAGCGCGGCGGATCGACTCCGCACCAGCCTCCGACAGCCCGAAATACCGGACCTTGCCTTCGGCTATCAGGTCCTTAACCGTGCCGGCGACATCTTCCATCGGCACGTCGGGATCGACGCGATGCTGGTAGAGGAGATCGATAAAGTCCGTACGGAGCCGCTTGAGGCTTCCCTCGACCGCGCTGCGGATCTGGGTCGGCTTGCTGTTGACGCCACCACGGTGCTCTCCAGTGGACTGGTCGATGTCCCAGCCAAACTTCGTTGCGATCTTCACCTTGTCCCGCATGCCGGCGAACGCTTCGCCGACCATTTCTTCATTCGTCCGGGGACCATAGACCTCCGCGGTGTCGAAGAAATCCATGCCGAGATCGACCGCCCTGCGCAGCAGTTCGATCATCTGTGGCCTGTCAGGGATGTCGCGGGCCTTTCCATAGCCCATGCAGCCAAGAGAAAGGGCTGAAACCTCAAGACCCTGACCGAGTTTGCGCTTTTGCATCTTGGCGTCCTCAATCCTTCGGGGTGATTTTTACGGTTGCCGCGCGGGCGCGTTCACCGATCATCGGCGCGAGATAACGGCTCGTGGCGTATTTGCGGCGGTAGCCTTCATCGATCTGGTCGTTGATTGCGCCTTCGACCGGCTCGAACGAAACCTCCTTCGTCATGCCGGCGGCCGTGATGCGGCCCGCCTTCTGACGGATCGCGGCCTGATACCAACGCGACTGTTGGCCGTTGTAGCCGCGAACATAGAGTTCGCCATCAACCACAACCGACCAGATCCAGGTGAGCGTGCCATAGGTCCTGCCGTTCTCGCGGAACGGGGCGATGTGCAGGTCGTCGCTTTCGGCAATCTGCCGCAATTCGTCCTTGGGCCATGTGTTCATTGGGAGCGCTCCCTGATTATGGGCATAGCAGCGCCTTGCAGCGCGCCGGCGAAGAAGATCCTTCGAGCATCGGGCATGGCATCACCCTGCATACTGCTCGTCTGACACATGCTCGAGCCAGTCCACGAGCTTGCCATCCTTGTCACCGCCAGATTAGCCGCGCCGCTTTTCAAAGACGGCCTTCGCCACCGGCAGCGCCGACATCGCGTTGGGCCAGCCTGCGTAGAAAGCCAGATGGGTGATGACTTCGGCGGCCTGCTCTTCGGTCAGCCCATTGTCCAGGGCTTTGTTCAGGTGAAAGGTGATCTGCTCGACCTGGCCAACCGAGATCAGTGCGGCGACCGTGACAAGGCTGCGATCGCGTGGCGCCAGGCCGGGGCGCAGCCATAGGTCGCGGAAAAGATAGTCCGTCGTGTACTGAACGAGGCCGGGGGCAACGCTGCCGAACTGGTTGCCGACGGTGGTTGCGCGTTGTGTTTCCGCCTCTTCGTCCAGCGGCAACGGCGTGGATTCGACGGCAGCGAGCTGATCCTGACTGATGCCGCGCTTGGCGAAGGCTTCGCTCACGGGACCGATCGTGGCCATGGCTTTTCCCCAGCCGGAATAATAGGCAAGATGCGTGATCGTCTCCGAGATCTCGGAAGGCCTCACTCCGTTCTCAAGCGCTTGATCGGCGTAGTAGGTGAGAGCCGGGGCTTCTCCCCGCGCAATCAGCGCGGCGATCGTCACAAGGCTGCGATCGCGCCGATTGAGGCCGGGGCGCTGCCAGACGTCGCCATACAAGCGTTGCTGCGTATACTGCTCGAGGGCGGGCGCCACCGAGCGAACCTGATCGGGCGAGAAACGGCGACCTTCAACATTGGGCTGTTGAGCCCCTGCGTTCGAGGCGGTCATCATCATAACTCCTATGAGCGGGGCGATTAGGCGTTTCATCGGGGTCTCCTGGAATTCGTGGCTGGTTGTCGAGAGGGCAATCAGGTGTTCAAATACGAGCGGGAGGAGACCTCTTAGCTGTAGTCGAACTGGCTCTCGGTGAAGGGATCGGCCCGACCACCTTGCAGCTTGATGCGAGCGAGCCCGGCGTCGATCTCGCGAAGTTCGTCAGCCGTCACCCCGTCGCGCCGAGGTTTTCCGCAAGATGCGGGTACTGGGTTGTGCCCGGAATCGGGGCGATCCACGGCCGCTGCGCCAGGATCCATGCTAACGCAAACTGCGCAGGCGTCGTTTTTTTGCGCTGTGCCCAGTCGCGGACATAGTCGAACAGGGCCATGTTGGCGGCCAGCGCCTCGGGCGTGAAGCGCGGCAGGTTGTGCCGGCGATCGGTTCGCTCAAAACGCTGGCTGGGGTTGACCGCGCCCGCAAGAAAACTCCGCCCGAGTGGGCAATAGGGCACAAAGCCGATTCCGAGTTCCTCCAGCGTCGGGAAGATCCGCGTCTCGGGTTCGCGCCACCACATCGCATATTCGCTTTGCACCGCGGAGACTGGGTGAACGGCGTGAGCCCGGCGGATGGTGCCCGCGCTGGCCTCGGAAAGCCCCCAATGCTTGACCTTTCCGGCCTGAATCAGGTCTTTGACAGCCTCCGCGACGTCTTCGATCGGCACATTCGGGTCGGGACGATGCTGATACAGAAGATCGATATGGTCAGTCTTCAGACGCTTGAGGGAGCCGTCGACCGCCCGGCGCAGATGATCGGGCTGGCTGTTCAGCGCCGTCGGCTGGCCCTCCTCGACACCAAAGCCGAATTTCGTGGCGATGACGACCTGATCGCGCACCGGCGCGAGCGCCTCGGCGACATATTCCTCGCTGATGTAAGGCCCGTAGACCTCTGCGGTGTCGAAGAATGTCACACCTTGCTCGAAGGCCGCGCGTATCAGCGAGACCATGGACTTACGGTCTCGTGGGCCGCCGCCATAATAACCGACCATGTCGAGGCATCCGAGACCGATGGCAGAAACTTCCAATGAGCCGAGTTTGCGAACGCCCATTGATTTCCCCTGCTGCAGGGTGATGGGGGTGGCGTCTGAACGGTTGCTGGTTTCGGACTGCGCACTGGCGCTAGTGGTGCTCACAAGAGACGCTGCTGCGAGGCCGAGACCGGCGCCAAGCAATGTGCGACGATTGGTCATTGTAGCGTAACGCGCGGAAACGTCGTTTCCAGGTCGATCAGTCATCACTATCTCACCCGCATTTTTACTGCTCAGTCCAAGCAAACTGTTTGGAGCCAACCATTTTCGGGTTGGTCTCGATGACACGCCTTGAGATCACCTTTCCCTTGATTGCATTGATGAAGTCTCTGAAATGCGCCGACTCGACATGGGAACGGTACGCATCTTCATCTTCATAGACCTCGACAACATAGAGCTTCGTCGGGTCACTCTTATCCGCGACACAATGCATCGAGAGAACTCCTGGTTCGTCGCGTACGGAGGTCTGAACATTCTTTCTCCCGGCCACCATGAAAGCCTCAAGGTCGTCGGAGACCACCACAAAACTCGAAAATCCGCACGATCGGCGCCTCGATCTCGACAGCCCCCTGTGCGGAGGCAGTGGCTTCGCAGGCAAGGAGCGCCACGACCACTCCGACCCAAAGCTTTGACAGGACAAATCGCAAACTGCACTCGTTCCGGTTCATCTGCTCATCACCGCTTGGCGCTGAGCTGGAAGTTGTCCGTCTCGAAGAGCTTGCGCGACGTGATCATGTTCTTGGTGGTCTCGACGTATTTCCTGAAATGCGGCGATTCCCGGTGGGCCTCGTAGGCGGCCTGGTCGGCATACATCTCGAAGAATCTGAGATGATTCGGCTGACCCTTGATCGACACCGCGTAAAGCGCCAGGACGCCCGGCTCGACGCGGATGGATTCCTCCATCTCCTCTTTCACGGCGGCCGAGTAGGCGGCCATCTGCGCCGGGTCGATTTCTAGTTCCGCGATCCGGATCACGGGACCCTTCGCCTCCTGTGCGGCGACCGGTTGGACGGCAAGCGGAGCGATGATCAAGGCTGCGACGATGAGAAGACTTTTCAAGCCCATGACACGGCTCCGAACTGATTTTGGTTTCCGAAGACGCCAGTGCCTCCTGTACGATGAAATATAGACCTCGCCGTTTGTTTCGATTAGACGTCAATATGAGATTGCACTTATATCCAGGATCAATAAATGCAACGCGATGAACTGGGTGACCTGCTGGCCTTTCTGGCCGTTGCCGAAGAGAAGAGCTTCACCAGGGCTGCTGCAAGGCTCGGTACTTCGCAATCCTCGCTCAGCCTCATTCTCAAGCGTCTGGAGGCCCGTCTGGGCGTCCGCCTGCTTACACGCACGACGCGAAGCCTGGCTCCGACGAACGCAGGAGAACAACTGCTGGCCACGTTAGGTCCGGCGCTCGGTTCTATAGAAGCCCAGTTGTTGGCGCTCGGGGAATTCAGGGACAGGCCGGCAGGAAGTTTCAGGATTACTGCCGGCCAGCACGCGATCGATACGATCCTCTGGCCGAAGCTCGCGCCATTTCTTCTTGAGTACCCCGACATCAAGGTCGAGCTGGTTGCCGAGTCCGCTCTGACGGACATCGTGACTGAACGGTTCGACGCCGGCGTCCGACTGGGCGACCAGGTCGAAAAGGACATGATCGCGGTCAGGATTGGCCCGCTGGCAAGGATGATCGTCGTGGCGGCTCCATCCTGCTTCGTGGATCGTGCTCGACCGCAGGTACCGCAGGATCTGACGGGACACCGCTGCATTAACCTTCGACTGCCAAGCTACGGCGGCTTCTACGCGTGGGAGTTCGAACGTGATGGACATGAGGTCCGCGTCAGGGTTGACGGCCAGGTGGCCTTCAACGGGGTACCGCAGCTCGTGAATGCAGCACTGGACGGTTTCGGACTCGCCTATGTCCACGAGGATGTCGTCCGGGAGCATCTCAGGACGGGCGGCTTGTGCAGATACTCGGAGACTGGACTCCTCCGTTTCCGGGCTACCACCTCTACTACCCATCCCG
Source organism: Sinorhizobium medicae (assembly GCF_007827695.1). Taxonomy (GTDB): domain Bacteria; phylum Pseudomonadota; class Alphaproteobacteria; order Rhizobiales; family Rhizobiaceae; genus Sinorhizobium; species Sinorhizobium medicae. The sequence goes on from NZ_VITA01000009.1 coordinate 148,554, forward strand.
CCGACATCCCGCGCCAGCGTTCACCCTGCTGGTGGAGGCGCTGAGACATCAAACATGACGACGAGCCGCCGGTCAGTATCCCGTAGCGGCCGCCTCAAGGCTCTCCCACGGCATGGAATAGCCCAGGCAAGCGATGGCGTCGCGCCACTAGAACCACGTGGCCTCCGGTAGCCACTCGCTCCCTCAGTCGCGTCATGTCGCAGCCGCTGTAAATGAGGTCCGCGCAATCAACTCACAAATCTGAACATAAGGGCATGCAGCTTTGGGCTTCGGATTCCAGTCGTAGGTATGAAACCGCTTATCCGCGGTTCAACGATCGAACGCCGGTACACCACAGAGCGGGAACTCTCTAGGGATGCCCTATGGCGAGGCAGATACGTCGAAGCGAAAAATGTCTTGCCCGTTCCGGGAGGACCAACGAGAAGGGCTCCACGATCGACATCCTTCCAATTAAGCGTGCCTGCTTTCCAATCGTCCAGGTCCTGAGCCAGTGCCGAAACCCAAGGGCGCACCGTCGCAAAACCTGGCAGATCGCTAAGGTAGCCGAACCGGGAACTTATCGGTCGCCGACCGGGCCGAATGGCAAACATGAGACCTTCGACGAGGCCCGCGCGCGGCAAGTGGCCGAGGCGGCCGCACGCGAGGCAGCAGCGCAGGCGGTCGCGACCGATCAGCGCTTTGCAGCACTCGAACGGCGCTTCAAGGCTCGCCTCGACGAGGTCACCGAGGCCGTTACTTTGGCATTCGGCGACCTTCGCGGCGAAATGGACGACCGCTTCCGCGAGGCGCAGACGGACTTTTCCAGTTTCCTTAAGGAATCGCGCGCGCTGATCAGGCAGTCGCGATCAGAGGCGAGCGAGCGGCGGACGCAGATGGCGGCCATCCAACGCGATCACGAGCGGCTGGCGCTTGAGGTCGAGAAGCTGAAACTGGAATTCAGCGAGGAACACGGCAAAGGCAAAAGTCTGAGGATCGCGAAATGACCAAGCTCCAGCATGAACCACTTCCCGACGTCCTCGCGCGCCATCGCCATGGTTTCGGCGGCGGTTTCCTCGCTCTCGTAATCGCGCCCGATGGCTCAGGCCTTTCTTGTCGCCCGGTATCAGGTGAAACGACGGACTGTGAGCGTTTGAGCCGCGACGAGATGATCGAAGCCATTGTCGAGCTTTACGGTGGACTGGCTTCGTTCCGAAGGAACTGAATCCGCGACCTTCGCTTCAGAAGGGCCACTGACTTACACGTTTTTGATTTTCACAGAGAAGGATGTCCGTCCAATCAATGGGCTCATGCTCCACTCGAAGAATTGGCGGCCTACCAGCGACGAAGTAGTTCTTACCTTTTTTTAGGTCCTTTTCTATGAGTTTATGATCAAGTATTAAGCACTCAGAAAAATCGCAGTTCTCAAACGCATATCCATAGTCGTTGTGGTCTTCGAGCGCGGTAACCGATTCAACCATTTTTATTCCACAACTGTTGAATCGGCATCTATGAAATCTATCGTTTACTGAGACCGTGTCCCAGTTAGCCAATCTAGTCGTGAGAAGCTAACATTAATAATATTGTCAATATCGTAATGACTATCTTGGGCAAATACGCCGCCCACATAATGTATCTGCTTGAAACCCGGAATGAAGAACCAGTATGGTTCGGAATCGTCATCAGGATTGTCGGCATTCATAGTGCAGTCAAACCAGATGTGGCGTTCGGTGTTGAACCCTTTTTGATCGCCAGTGCGCATAACACCGGAGATTTCAGGCCTGTGCCGGTTTGCGTGGCTGGCGCTCATATGATCTTCTATGAAGTCCGCAAGCAGGTTCATACTTTGGAACGCATAAGTTCTGTCGTTGCCCGCAATTAGGACACCGAGCGTTGCGACGCCTGCCGACACGTGCGAGGCCTTCTCGTGCTCACTGAGCAATTTAGCCCCCTCCTGCAATAGCTTCGCACGGCCCTCACTTTCCGCTTGGTTTGCCTGACGGCTGTTTATTGAACCGCGCCAACTTGCCGTGCAGAAGGTAACAACGGCAAATAGCGCTACTCCGAAAGGTGCAAGAGCTTGAGCTTTCTTCAGGTCGGGATCACCATCGAAGCCATCCACGAAAATCCAGAGGAATGCAGCAAAGATTGCGATAGCCGTGAAGATTGCGCTCGTGATCGCGAGTGCATACCACTGGTTTTCGGTAATGGACGGCCAGTCACTCGTGTCTTTTTGACCGAGTTGTTCTTTTGATATCATATCCGTCCTTCACACATTTGCGCCGCCAAGATAGCTTTCGGGTGAGAGTTTGCGGAATGTTCTTTCAAAGGCGTCAGCAGCTTCCGCAACCTCGTCCGCGAGGCGATCTACCTCCGCAATTTTCTGTGATGTTTCCTTGCTGTGCCAATCCGATATTCGTTCTTGTTCTGGTGCGAGAGACCACCATTCATCACGATGACTAATAGGATTGCCATACTGATCTATCCTCTCGCACAGTGCGGCGGCTTTTTGGGAAATCTCCGCAACAAGATTGTCTAGTGACGCATTCTCGAACTCATGTTCCGGGCCTTGCCGTTCCAGAAAGTCTCTGACGAAGTCTAACGATGCATAACGAAATGATGCTCCGAATGAGTTTTCCCGGAGATATCTCTTGTTGCGCTCAGTGAAGCAATCACGGACCTTCTGGCCAAGCACTACATCGTGGGGGTGGAGCAAGGCTGTTCGCGGCTCAGGCGCAACGGCTTTGGTTTCGGCGAATGCCCAAGCGCCGAATAGGCCAAGGAATGCTAGGATGGGCTCAAACAAAGTGTCACCGGCTCGATACGAATAACCAATCCATCCAGCCGCGATCATGCAGGCAACGCCGCCTAGCAAACTTCCAACTCGCCACATTTGCCACCCTCGAATAAATATCAGACCTGTAGACAGACGCCGAAAACCCGCCGGAAACTCATTATTCCGGCGGGCGGGTTACCTGGGTGGCTATTTGGCCTTTTTCTCGTCTTGAGACAGGACAGAAGCGGCGAGTTTCTTGGCGTCCGCGTGCGTGGGCTTCTTACTACCGTTCAAAACCTTTGCAGCAAGCCTGGACGTAATGGAGCTTGATTGCTTCTTCGCCATCACAGACCTGCCGCCGGCGCAACATCGCCGAATTTCTTACCGGTCTTGATCTCGCTCACGCGTCCCTGATTGATTTTGAACATGGCCGCAATTTCGTGCTGCGCCATGTTGTTGAGCAGGTAGCGCTTGATCTTAGCTGCCATCTCCGGCGTTACGTCCGGGGAGACTCTTCGCATGCGGGTAGGCCTCCTTGGGGCCCGCCCGGCTTGTTCAGCGTGGCAAATCACTATAGGGTCTTCTTGTTCAGGGAGAGACCTTACAGTCTTACCAGCCTGCCGCGCCGGGATTGCTTGTGTGCGGCTCCACGAGTTGTCCGACGGGCTGTCCCGTCGGGCGCTCGAATCATTTCGAGCACATCCCAATTTACGGCAAACTCTGGTTGTAGAAAAAGCTGTCAATCGACTTTTTCACAAGGATTTGCGCTCCGATTAATTTAGCTGTGCATGCGGTGTGGAAAACCAGACTGGCGCGGCTTTGTTATTGACTCTGGAATCGAATCAACTGCTCCCAACAATGCTCGCTTGCAGAGCCTGTTGCTTCACCGGCCGGCGCGCGGCTGGCATCCCGGCGCAAAACGTTGCTCCAGATCGTACCGGCGAGTCGGATCGCCATTGGGAAAATGCTGCCGATAGAAACTGCGGATTGAGGATATCACCCGGAACGACGGGTTGCGGGCTTCGCCAGCCATGATCCGCGTAATCGCGCTCGCGCCGACATGCGATCCTTCGGCAATCTGTCGGCGCGTCATCCCGGTCTCTTCCAGTCGGGCGATCATTGCAGCGATATCGCGGATATCGTCCATGGGGCTCACTCCTTCGGCGTGTGATTCGCAAAGGGCGTCAGTCGAGCCGCGCAACGATTCAGTTGATAACCCGCCCGACGCCTCGGCCTTAAAAGGCAAGAAGGATGATAGCATCGCCTGACCCAAAACTGACCCAATTTTTGGGTCAGGCGGAAAAATCCGTTAGCCGGCTCATCGCCGGCTTGGGTCAAGTATCTGATTTCCTTTTGGAAAATGGTCGGAGCGGCGGGATTCGAACCCACGACCCCTTGACCCCCAGGAGAGAGGTCTAGTTTGCTGGATGCCCTGATAGACAAGGGTTTGCGGCATGTCCAGAAGGTCTGTTCGGGAATTATTTCGGGACTCGGCGACTCGGTTTTGTGTTCTTGAGCTTTCCTTCCAACGCGGGCCCTAGAACCACGTCATTCCTCCATAGTACGATCGTCGGAGCTGTAAGCGTTCGGAGGAATCCCCTAAATGAATGTGAGTCCGGATTGGGGACTGGAGATAGTCGTCAATGAAGTTGAGAGGTCTGCTTGGACGGAAAATTTGAGGGCGCCATTTGAGCCCTTCGCTGACCTGTTCTACAGCCAGAACGGGCCCATTGTGATCCGCTCTGTCGAATTTGTTGGGCTGACAACCGCGGAAGATGTCTATTTCACGGGCAAGGACTTGCTCCTGCGCCTGAACGCGAGCATGGAAACCATTGCGGGTCTACAACCCGCCATGATCGGCGCTGTGGTCGATTTCAGAGGCCCTCACCCGAAACGGACCAACATCATTGAAGCAAAGGGCATTGAGTCCAAGCCCTTCTTTGGGCGGGCCACGATTACCCAGGTCGATTTGCAAGGACGGCGTATCGAAGCTCCCGCGTCAGCGTCCCCGGCGCAAGAGCAGATGCAAGCTAGCCTTTTTGATCCCGCTATTGGGGCTGCCATAAAATTCCTGTCGGGCGAGCCCAGCTGGGCGGAAATATACAAGGCCATCGAGGCGCTCGACAAGACTGGTTTGGCAAGCAGCGCGATATCAGAGAACAAGAAGTCGCTCATGAGGAGAACAGCAAATTCTGAGGAACGGCATTGGAAAAAGGATCTCGGATTTACGCCTATGCAGCTGGCGGAAGCTCGAGTGCTTATGAAGCGGTGGCTCAGAATGGCCGTTAAGGAGCTAATCAAGGAGCGATCTACGTCAGCGCAAAAACCGCCGCATCGTCCGCCCGTTCTCTGATTCCCTTGAACGATGCGTGTCGCAGCTTGCCGTCATCGGTCCAAGCGCGATACTCGACTTCTGCGACGAGTACCGGCTCGGTGAAGACGGCATTCTTCCGCCTCAGGCTCACTGCCGGTTTTTTCGTAATGATGGATGCGAGGACATTGCGCAGTTCGCGCGATAGATCGTGTGACCAGCCAGTTCCGCAGCCGCCGACATAGACGAGCTCTCCGTCCTTGCGCGCGGCCAGCAGCAGCCGACCCAGATGACCGGGCACGGTTGACGGCTCGAAGCCGACGATCACAAAGCTATCCCGGCGCTTGCAGGTGATCTTCTGCCACCACTCGCCTCGGCCCGAGCGGTATGGCTTCTCAATGTGCTTGGCGATGATGCCTTCGAGGCCATGCGCGCAGGCGACCCGGAAGAATTCGTCGCCGTCGGCCTGCACTTCTTCCGACAGTCGAATGGCCCCTTCCCGCCCGGCGACAAGAGGCTCGAGCAGTCGCCGGCGCTCGCGCAGCGGCAGCCGGCGCAGATCACGGCCGTCGAGGTAGAGGAGATCAAAGGCATAGAAGACGATGGCGCCGGCTTCATACGGAGACGGCAAACGCCCGAGCGCCCGTTGCAGCATACCGAAATCCGAGCGGCCATGGTCGTTCAGAACGACCGCCTCCCCGTCGAGGATAGCGGTTTTCACGGCGAGCCGCCGCGCGTCGTCTGCGATCGAGGGAAACTTTCCGGTCCAATCGTAGCCGCCGCGCGTGAGTATCCGCACCCGGCCGGGCTCGATGTGGACGGCGATCCGATATCCGTCCCACTTCACCTCATAGGCCCAATCCGGTCCCTTCGGTGGCTTGTCGACGAGCGTTGCAAGGGAGGGATCGACCCGCGCCGGCATGGGATCGATTGGCGCGATATCGCGAGGCTTCTTTGAGGATGCTCTGGCCATAGCCCCATTAACGCACAGCCCCGCGAAAAGCCGAATTGACTCTTTCGGCGTAGAGAACATAATGAGAACATTCATCGGCGATGCGGCGCGCCATCCATCAATCAGCGGCGAATGCAGAAAGGCGCGCATCATGCGAACACCTGAAGATGAAATAGGAACCGCAATTGAAGTTGATCTTGCGGTAATGCCCCCACACCAAAGGCGGGCATATGCTGGCCTCGACCAGTTTCGCCGTCCTGTCGAGGTGCGCGGCGTCCAGGAACTCGCCAGGGGAATTGCCGAATCCTTCGGGGCCTTTGCCATCTTCGATGTCGAGACGGTATTGCGGTCTCCGGCGATTGCGCCATTCGTTACGCAGACGCTCTACGCGATCCCGCTCGAATTGAGGCGGGCCGCCTGCGACCGCGATCGACTAAAAGCGGAAAGCGCGCGAAAGGAGATGGCGCGTATAATCTCGGCCGCACTTCTGGCGCGATACCATTTCGAACCCCTGAAACACGTCAGCGCCTCCTGCCATCCGAATTGGGAACAGGCATTCGAGCAGCAGTTTGGCGCCGGCCGAGGAGGCGATCGACATGAGTGACGAACTGGGAGCCAAGCCCCACATTGGGGCCGGCCCGTATGTCCATTACTGCGAACACCTAGGCTGCACGAAATGGGGCAGCTTTGGCTTCGCAGTCGGCCGCGGCGAGCCGAACTGGTTCTGCACTGAGCATCAGCCCGAATGGAACAATCGGCCCGACTACCCAAGCGCCGTCGACGCCGCGCGGAATCGATACGGCCACGCAACCCACCCTAGTGCAGGCTAGCACCGAGAGTATCCATAGATCGGCCGCGCACGGCGCTTGCACTCGATCTCTTCCTTGTATTCGTGGTCGCCACTTGCACTCGGGTTTCTCACCGAAGACCCAAGCACGTATCGGACCTTAGTCTGGCTCGTTGATGGCAAAGGTCCTAAGCCAGTGACCGAGCGGATCCCTTCGGCCCATGTTAGCGTTGTCACCCCGAGCGGCACCCTCGTCAGCCGCTCGTGTGAGTGATGGCCTCAGAGTTGCCTGCGTGTCCCTTCTTGGCAGCTCTGAGGCCGAGTTCTATGCCGGTGCTAGTTTGTTGTGCTGAAGGAATTGTTGATGCGTGACAAAGACGATTTTGGGCTGCCGGAGCGAAGAGCATCAACCGGTCTGCCCCTCAGCGTAATGCTCTTATCGATGTTGACGATCGTCGTTTATCTGCTCGTCGGCGGCGCCTTCTCGAACAACGGAAGCGGCGTGGTCGCGGTCTATGTTCCTCAGCAAACCGATGCCGAACATCGCTAAGCTTCGAGCTAGCGATGGAATAGCCACCTTCTATCGAGATATTCGTCCGCCTTCGCCTGAGCAGGATTTGCTCGTCGGAGTGCTTCTTGCACGTCCTTCCGCCTCTGGGCGGCGGTACTTCCGCTTGCTTTGAATGTGTCTACTTCAGTAGAGATGGGGTCCTTGCCTTGGCCTCTCTTCTCTTGATCATCTGCCATGCATTTTCTCCCCCAGCATCGATGAAGGATAGGAGCCGACCGGCCACCGACAAGGGCTGGAACCTCATGCCCGGTGTTGGGATCATTCTGCCGCCGGCTGGAGAGCGCCGCCGTCGGCGAGCGTGGCAATCAGATTTGCGATCGCGTCTCTGTGCGCTGGTGATGGTATCCTGTCGAAGTTCCTTGCTACCATCATGGCATCATCGCTTTGCTCTGGCAGGAGCACCGTGGGTTCGCCCGTGTCAATACCTCTCCAGAACTCGTCCATGCTGCAATTAAGCGCCCTGGCCACCGCAAAGAGGCTTCCTGCGGCGATCCTCCTCGCCCCATCCTCGCATTTTTTCAACTGTGACCAGGAGACGCCGACAGCCTTCGCCAGTCCCCTCCGGGACACTCCCGCCAGCTCCCGAACCCGACGTATGTTTGAGCCGATGACAACGTCGATCTCGCAAGTCGTGTTCGTGTTGTTCATGCCTCTTTCCCCACGTCGTTCTATTCTTAACCTGCGCGCTGGTTATGTCGAGGCGTCTACTCCATTGGAGGAATGCTCACCCGATTGGGTGATTCGACAGGAACAAGCTATTCTGATAATTGTGACAACCTAAAATTGCCCGTAAGTGTCTATTTTTTTATTCATTCTGATATTCGTTTTGGCCGGAAACGTCCCGGCTCCCGGAGGAAACCATGGCTACAATTACGTATCATTTTCCAGCAGGACTTTACCCAAACCAATACAACCCACCGTTGAGTGGCGTCAGCGTTAACCCGTCTTTCGGCGAACTCGTAGACATGAGCACGGCGAGCCGTTCGACCACGACCAGTACTTCGGTGCTTTATCGGCTCGACAACGGACTAAAAGTGAAGTTGGTAGGCACCGGGTTCAGTTTTGACGCGAGTGGCGACGCTGTGGGAGGAACAATCACATCGATAGAAGTCCTTCTGAACAACGGCACAGGATTGATACAAACAATTAGCGGGCTGAATATTTCGCTTGAACTTTTCCAAGACGCATCGGCCGCGTTCGACAGTTCTGGACTCGAGAGCTGGCTCGCGAGCGGCAACGATACGATCAACGGCTCCCTCGGTAATGATGAAATTTGGGGACACCTTGGAAACGATGTCCTCAACGGCAATGCGGGCAGTGACCTCGTCACAGGCGGCGGAGGTGCAGACACCTACGATGGAGGAGCCGGGTATGATGTTCTGAACTTCCAGGACGCTTATGACTCCCCAACAGCGATAAGAGGCATCAACCTCAACGCCACGGCTGGGACCGTCATTGATCAGTTCGGGTTTTCGGAAACCTTCCAGAATTTCGAGGAGTTCAGAGGAACCCAGTTCTCGGACACGATGGTGGGATCCTCGGTCGATGAGACGTTTTTTGGATTTGGCGGCCGCGACACTATTAACGGTGGCGCTGGAATCGACACCGTTCGATACGACCGCGATTTCCAGCGAGGCGCCACAAAGGGTGTCAGCATCGATCTCAGCACCGGTATTGCGACGGATGGCTTTGGATCTCGGGACACTCTCACCAGCATCGAGAATATCCGAGCTACTGAATTCAAGGATACCATCGTCGGCAGTTCAGCCGCCAACTTCCTCCGCACGTTCGCGGGCAATGATTCAATCAATGGCGGAGGCGGCGCAGACAACATGCGCGGCGGCCTAGGCAATGATACGTATTTCGTGGACAACACCGGTGACATCGTTGACGAAGCGGCCGACTCGGGCGCGGGTACAGATGCCGTTCACTCCACAATCTCGTTCGCTCTCGGTAACACCGCGGTAGTCAAAGGGGGCGTGGAGAACCTGGTCCTACTTGGCACCGGCAACATAAATGGCACGGGCAATGCCTTGAACAACACCCTGAGCGGCAATACCGGGAATAACATTTTCAGTGGCTTTGCCGGCAACGATACAATAGACGGGGGCCTCGGCAACGATCTGATAAATGGTGGCCTCGGCAATGATATCCTGACCGGCGGAGCCGGTTTGGACACTTTCAACTTCAGCTATGCTCTGGATGCCACGAACAACGTCGACACGATCAACGGGTTCGTTGTCGCGGACGATACGATCCGACTGGAGAATGCGATCTTTACGGGGATCGTCGGCACCGGCACGTTGACTGCGGCGCAGTTCGTAACCAATACCACGGGCCTCGCTGCTGACGCCGACGACCGAATTATTTATGATAGCGACACCGGAAGGCTGCTCTACGACAGCGATGGGGATGGAGCGGGCGGTTCTGTTCATTTCGCCGCAGTCGGAACGAACCTCGGCATCACTGCAAGCGATTTTTTTGTAGTGTAGTTTTGCATCTCACGCAAAAGGCCCTCTTCATTCTTGGGGAGGGCCAGAGCGACGACTGTGGCGGCACATGGCGTTAACGAAGCCGACCCGATCGACTCCCACCATCCTCGAGCCGCTGCAGGATCTCACGCACTAGACGCATGTCTGAACTGAGATTGTTCAGTGTGCTCTCGACGGCCCGCATCGATGTCGCCGCTTCGGCCGCCTGCTTCTCGACGGCCGATATTCGGAGCTCGTGATTGTCGATCTGCCGGAGGGAGACTTCGGCCGCTGTAAGGCGCTTGTCGAGACGATCGATGGAATTCGCCTGCGAGTCCTGATTGGCGTTCACCCTCTCCCAGGTCGCGCCCCACGCTGTAAGGCCGCCGGCAAAGCCGAACAGGATCACCAGGGTGTTGAGGTTATATTCAAACCTCCATTTCGGAGTTGCGACCATCTTTTCGGTTTCCTGTGTTTCAGACAATCCCCTGCCCTCGTAGTGTGATGCGATTACTGCTGCGCTTCGCCGTGGCGGGCTCATTCCGCTTTCGTCCAGACAGCCGCGGCACAGATGCCAACGACGGTCCGATCTATCTTCCGCTGGTCCGCCGGCGTCGCGCCGCGCGTGCCGATCAGATCAGTGCCCACCACCCGGCGCAGTCCGTCGGCACTTGCCGGCGCCGAAGTCCCACATCCCTGGAGGGCAAAGGTCAAAGCGAGAGCGGACATCGTCCGCAGTGCGGCCAGCTTCATTGTTCTGCCTTTCGATGGATTGACGAACGTCGTCACCGCCCTGCCGGTAGATCCAGGCAACGACGGCAACGACGATGGCGACAGCGGCCGCAGCCGCGACGAGGCGAGGAGTGGAAAACATCACCCAGCCTCACGAACCCGGCGCACGAAATACCAGAGCCCGACGAGCACCGCCGCGACCATTGCGGCGGCAAGCGCCCACTGCACCGGGCCATTCCCCGCAAACAGCGCACCTGCGGCCGAAAGCAGACCGCCGAGCGGCCCCCAAGCCTCTGGCTTCTTCAGCACCTCTCCCAGTCCAGTGTCGCGGCTATCCGCCTTGGCTCCGGCTTCTGGCGGGGTCTCGACCTTTTCCACACTCCTGCCGCTGGCGTCAGCCGCCAATCGCAGCGCATTGCCGCGCACGCCGGGTTGATCCTTCCACTGGCCCTTCGGGTCCTTGCCTGTGACGCGGATCGTCCAGCCACGACCGTTGACCGGAAAGCCGGTCCTGCCGTTCGTGAGCGAGCGAAGGAAGCGCATGCGGGCGTCGCAGTAGTCCCGAATGAGCGTGCTGACGCCGCCGGGGTATTTGCGCACGGCCGCAAGCGTCTGCTCGCCGACCTGGCCGTCCTCGCGGATACCGAGGACCTTCTGCAGGGTCTTCACTGCTCGGTACGGCCCGGAGTTCACCCCGAAGTCGAAAGCGGCATAGTCGAGCCCGGGCGGCAGCAGATCGCCCCCGCTCTGCCCCCAGTAGGAGCGCCGGTAGATGTCCTCGGCCTCTTCCCGGCTCACTGCTTTGACCTGGTTGGCCGTGACCGACTTGACGCCGCGGTGCGCTGCCAGAGTGGCGCCAGTCACACCGTACTTCGTGCCGACCAGAACGCCGTGGAGCCAGTTGCCCCGGTCGCCTTTGTGATTCGAATAGCCGCCCTCATCTCCGAACATGAGTTCGAGGGCGACGGGAAGAGTTTCCCGAGCCATGTGATCTCCTGGTTTCATTTTTTGGTGGTTAGTTGCGCGCTCACCGCGTCGCCACACCGCGATGGAAGAGCGGTAGCCATCCTGAGAGCGCCGAAGAGATCGCGCCCGTATTGGCGGACGGTGAATCTGACACGTACAGAGTGAACGACAGCGATCGCCATCATTAGGGTTCCAAGTATTCGGCGTGCGCCAATCTCGCTTGGATACATTGACTTTGAGATGAGCCCACCTAATAGTTCGCCCGCTTTCAATGGGGGAACTAAAGCCAAATGTCGTACACAACCGCGGAACGATTTACCGCGTTTCTTCTCACGTACTTGCCAAGATTTTCCGCAGTCGCAAGCTTTATGGAGCACGAAACGGAGACGGGCTCGCGATACGTGCCGCTTCTCGCGGCGCACGAAGCCGTCATTGGAAAGCCAGGCGTCTGCCTGGAGTTCGGCGTATTCAGAGGAGCGTCGATCAACTACACCGGCAAGAAATACTCGAAGCGCAAGTTCTATGGTTTCGATAGCTTCGAAGGATTTCCTGACGACGGGCGAACGGATTGGAATCAGGATTTTTCAACTGGTGGAAAGCTCCCAGAAGTTCCCGCAAACGTCACCCTCATCAAGGGATTCTTTTCCGATACACTGCCCGGATTTCTGACCAACCTGAGGGATGAGGTATGTGTCGTCAATATTGATTGCGATATCTACTCCTCGACCAAAGACGTGTTCGACGCGTTGCAGAAAAATAGGCTCCTCAAGCCTGGGGTTGCGATCGCCTTCGATGAGCTGATCAACTACAGAGAGTTCATCTGGAATGAAGCATTTGCGCTGTTCGAGATGCTCGAAGCCACCGGTCTTGGAATTCGCTGCCTCAGTGTGCACCAAAGGGTACGCGGACTTGAGGAAACCCTTTCCATGCTTTGGAATGGAGCGTATCCGAGCTGGGCAAAGCAAACGGAAGAAGGATACCGCCAACAGGCGTCTCTGATACTTACCGAGGGTGGTCTGGATATGAGCATTCTTGGCCAGCCGTACAGTAGACGAAGGGTCGTAGAGGTCTCAAAACGGCTCTCGGCGATGGTTATGGCGCACGCTCCCGATTTGGCCGGCAGGTTTAAAATTTCTGCATGAGCCTTCTCTCTCGCCGCCGCATTCCTGCCCAATTGGCCTGATCCACGATATTGCGTTGATTTGCGGCGGCCCCTGCCCTAGAGAGCCGCCGCATTTGCAATTTTTGGGTGTCCTGTCACTTGCATGTGTCAGGACTGCGTTTTAACAACGCCAGGCATCGAAACTGGATGGATACTCCGCAATGAGTAAACTCACGCTGATCATCGCCGTCAGAACATCAGATTTTTCCGATTATGCGAAAAGGCTGCAACTCAGAGACGCGCTCGATCTGGCTGATGTTGATACGATCCTCGTGGACGACGGCAGCCCAGCCAGCGTCTCGTCGGAAGTCGAAGGTTTCTGCCGCGAACGCGGTTACAACTACATCCGCTTACAGACCGAGGAATTTCCGTTCTCGCTTTCCCGCGCCCGCAATGCAGGGATAGATGCTTCGTCCACCGAGTGGATTTGTTTCGAAGATATAGACCTCGCCTATAGGTCGGACTTCTACCAACGTCTAATGCGCGAGCTCGACCTCCTTGAGGAAACTCCGTTCAATTTCCTGACGGTTCCCGCAGTCTATCTCTCCGCCGCCCAGTCGGACCGCGTATTTGCTAATGGTATGGATGCGGAATACGAGCGGGCCCTGACTGCTGCTCTGCTCGAAGATCCACGCGGACACGATATCAACTCGTCTTTGCAACATTACGCGCCTGCTAGTTCAGTCGTGGCGGTCAGGCGCAAAACCGCTCTTTACGTCGGCGCCTTCGATGAGAACTTCGCGGGCTGGGGCGGAGAAGACCGGGATTTCGTCTTTCGCCTTCTGCTGGTCAATGATCGGATCGAGAAGCCATCCGAATTTCAGGTCACCAAGACCTGGAACCTGAACGACACCACGCAATTTGACGGCTGGCGCGCGCTCTATCGGATGCACGGCGATTATCTCGCCCGCAAGGGCATGTATGCGTTCCACCTCTTTCATGAGATCCTGTCTTGGCGGAGCGGCCAATCGAACATCAAGCTGGCCTCCGAGAAGGCCGAACGGTATCACACGACTAGGAAGGTACCGGCGCGCCGAGATCCGAACCAGCCGCCCGACATTATCATGGGCTTCAACCCGCATATTGCGAACGAAGCGGTTCTCCAAGCTCTGGCAAACCCGACAATCATCGACGAGAACGGTCGAGCAGACCCGGAACGATACGCCGCAGACATTGCGGAGCAGAAACCCAGATCTGTTCTGATGTGGAACCCCTACGGCCTCCCCTGGCGCAAGAAGGTCTACGACGCGCTCCGTAAACTCGGCATTGATCCGATCGTTGGCGAGCGCGGAGCGTTGCCCCGGTCCCTCTATTTCGACAAAGGCGGCCTGTGCGTCGAAAGCCCCAGCTACCGCGAGGAACGTTGGGCCAAGCCGCTGACGGAAGAGCAGGAGCAATCCGTAAAAGCCTACATCGCAGATATGCGCTTCGGCGAGCACGCTCTTGAAAAGCAGTCCGGCCGCGTTGGGGCCGCTCTGCTCCGCCACCGTCTGAATATCCCCGATGGGGCGAAGATTCTCTTCGTTCCGCTTCAGCTTGCCGACGATACGGTAACGACGCTATTTTCGGAGAAGCGCCGGGAATATGATGCCTACCTCTTGGAGATCAAACGCCTGTCGCTGTCGCTGCAGAGCGATTGGGTTATGGTGTACAAAAACCACCCTCTGGCGGTTCAGAAGTTCGAACTGTCCTCGGCGATATGCGCGGACGCCTACCATGTGCATGACCTGCTCGAGGCGGCCGGAGCCGTTGCCCTGTTTAACTCCGGCGTCGGCGTGATCTCGATGGCCTTCAACAAGCGTGTCTTCTACTACGGCCCTTGCTTCTATGCGATCGACGGGATCAACGAACGATTTGAAGACGCAGAGCAGATGAGGGTATCTCTGAGAAACGTTGCCCCTGTCGACAAAAACAAGGTTCACCAGTTCTTCTACTATCTGCTCAAGGAGCTTTACAGCTTCGCCGATTGGAAGGCGGACATAGCGACTTTCAGCAACCTTTCGAACCGGACCAAAGTCAAGGACATTAAGTTCACAGAAGTTCGTATCCCAGGCTACGCGCCGGCGATCTACCAATACCCGGCCTTCGATCTTCGCCGGTCGGTTCTGTTCGACCCGTACCGCCACCATGCGAACCTGAATGGTAAAGGCGCAGTAATAATGCCGGCGACCAAAAGCGCAGCAAAAGCGGCGGTAAGCTCAATCGCAAACTTCGTGACCTCCGGAAACTTCACCAAAGCCGCAGCCCATTTCGAGACCGAGTACGAGAAGAACAAATCTCGGCCCAATCTGCTGCGATCGGCGGCTGAGATGCATATTCGGGCAGGCAATAGGAAGAGGGCGATAGTGCATCTCAAGACGGCCTCCAAGCAATTGCCTGGAAACCGAAGCGTGCGCAGACGACTACTTGTGGTAAAGTACCCTTTCTTAAAGCGCGTAATCGGCGAGAACGAGTTCCCCGTAAACTTCTGAAGATTGGGTGAGGAGAACACCGCGTATGAAATCAGGCACCGACGAGATGGACGATGACGAGTTTCTTAAGTATCTCGTCCGCACTCGGTGGAAGGATCGCGCCTGGCAAGCGGGCGCGGGCCTCCTTGCCGGAGCCTCCATCGGGTATATTTTGTCCCTTCCGTTGTCTGCCTGCCTTTTAGCCGTAGCGGCAGGAATTTGCGCTTTACTGGCGGCCTCATACCTGCATTTCACGGAACCAAGGTTTGTCCCGACCGTCACATCCCCCGATGATGAAGACGACCAGGACATATACCCATTGAATCCTGACGCCATGACAGACGAAGAACTTGCGAGAGAGATCTTCCTGTCCAGAGGCGGGCGCCACTAAGCGCCCATCACGGTGAGGCTCATATTCTGCGAACTGCCAACACGGTTCTCGACGTACAAGACACCATCCTGAACACCGAGAGTAATATTGCCATCTGTGCCCGTTGTGCCCGTAAGGGCTGTGGTTACGGCGACAACGTTTGCGTCGGTGATCCGGTTTCCTGATGCGGCTGGAGACGATGCGGCACGAATGCCAAAAATACCCATCTCCAAACTGCCAGCAGTCACTATGGCCAGGCCTGAGAAGATTTGCCGACCGAGAACAATTTGAAATGCTGTATCATCGGCCACAGTACCTCTGAAATACACTTCAGCAACGTTCCCGCCGACCATCGCCCTAGGGTCGATGCGGATGCCGGTATTACTGCCCGAGAAGAAGAACGGACTTGCGCGCGAACGCGTGTTAACAGTCGCCCCTATAACGATATCCGACAGCAAGCCAGCCGTTCTAATGAACTCGATTCCGTTGCCGGTCGCGCCGGAACTGAACACATTGTCGACGGTGATCTGCTTCAGGTCGCCGCTGCCGTTGCATTGGAACGTAATGTCTGCAGTGGCGGTGCCGTTGATAGTGACATCGTCAACCGAAAAGCCAAAAACGCCGCCGGATCCAGAGGTTAGGAATTTTACTGCCTGCGGTGCATTACCTGTTGCGCCACGATAATTGATATCATTGATCTGCCCGCGAGAAACAATGATGCTGTCGCCATGCACCAAAACTCCTGTCGAGGCGCAGATATAGCTCACATTATTGATGCGTGGGGCGGATACGTTCCCGCTGGCGCCCTTTCCTACAGCGATCAGTGACTCTGGGCCGCCTCCAGACGAGTAGTTGGAATACACTCCGCTAATGTTGCAGCCAGAGCCACGCACGAGAATACCGGCCGAGCCAGCAGTGAACGGGTACGTCCGCCACACCATGTTGAGTTCGCGGATGGCGCAGTTATTCCCACCCTCGCCCACGATGATCTGATTGAACGCCTCCTGCGCAAAAACGTTCTCGATCACGCAGAAGTCGTGCTCGATGCGGATGAAGGGGCTTGTCCTGGCGGAAACGTTGTCGGGGTGGTTCTCGAACTGAATATCGGAGAAACGGCAGGCTGTGTGTCCGCTCGCGAACACATCGAAACCGTCACCTTTCACGAGGAAGACAGTTCGGCGATTGCCGCTGCCCATAACCCATCCGCCACGCGTTAGCGTGACACCAGTCATCATGGTGTAGTTGCCGATATCGAACTCCACTTTGCTTTCGCGGGAGTTCCCCATCGCCGTGAAAGCCTTCTGGATGGCCGGCGCTTGGTCAACGGTATTGCTTCCAGGGAACGCACCAAACCACGACGCATGGACCTGCCTTGCGGGTTCGCCACTGTCGCTGTCATGCGCCAGGATGAAGCTTCCATCCCCCCTGAAGATGTGCTGCTTCGGGCTGTCGATGACTTCGGTGATGGTCACCGTTCTTGTCGCTGCAGCGGTGACGTAGGCTCCATCAGCGAAGTAGACCGGCGCGTCTATCGTAAGGTTCGCATCAATGAGCGTGTTACCGGCCGGGAAGCGAACGTAGCCAAGAAGCGCTGCCATTGCCGTAATGGCCGGGGAACTGTCTGAAGTAGGCGATGAGCCGAACGCGCTTACATCACTGCAGGAAATGCGCACCCAGGCACCCGAGGTTGCGGCGGTATCGTCGGCTTTAATGTAAACGGCCTCGGCAGTGTCGGCCGCGATCTGCGCGGAAAAGTCGCCTGCGGTCCATTCATACAGACCGTTGCGACCTGCTTCCCCGAGGAAGGCCAGAGTCGTCACGTTGGTGTTGTACGCCTTGAGCGCTGCACGAGTGGCGGCGTACCGGATGTTGGCACTTGCAGCAGCCGCCTCGGCAGCCGCTTGAGCAGCCTCAGAAGCCGCGACAATCGCTGCGCTCGCTTGATCGCTCACCAGTCGGAACGTCGAGCCGGACACAATGCCCATGACGATCATGCCGGCAGTCAGGCCACCGACCGCGACGTCGTTGCCGCTGTTCGTCTTGATCGTCAGCGTAGCGCCGCCGTTGAATGCTACGGTTACGGGGCTACCGGTGTTCGTCTCGGCGACTTCCATCCAAACCAGCGCAGATCCAGAAACCGGAATGGCGGTGGTCGCTTGAATTCCGACAGGTGTGCCGGCTCCGGCATCGTTCGCCACGATGAACGAAAATGGCAGATCCGACTTCCGCTCCCACGTGTCGGTGTCAGGGTCGAACCCGTATACGCCGATATACTCAACGTTCGGGTCGTCAATAACCCAGGCCATTCGCTTCTCATTAAAAGAGACGTCCGCGAACAACTCTGCGCGCGCGTCGTAAATCAGGCCGCCACTCGAGGTGAAGGCCGTGATTATGCCTTCAACCCAGCTGCCCCACGCACGGATCTGCGCCTTGTCAGGCTCATACGGATCAGAGGAAGGACCATCAGCCCAGATATTTGCGGCGAGTTCGACCATGATGTTTCCCATGCGAAAGCGCCCCGGCGATGCGCCAGGGCCTAGGAGGAGATGAAAGAGAGCGTCAGGAGACGGTGAAGGAGCCCGTTGCTACCGGCGAACCTTCGATGCCGGAGCGGTTGATAGAGACAATCCAGCCGTAATAGGTGCCAGGGGCAAACGACCGGACCGTCGAGTCCGCGCTGCTGGGAGCGCCGTACTCGGGTGGGCCGGCGTAGCTCGCGGTTCCGAAGTTATCGACGGCGTTCCAGTATATCTTGGCGCCCGCATAATTACTGCTATTGGGCGCGGTCCAGTTGAAGGTTGCCTGGCCAAGTCCACCTGTCACACTTGGCGAGGTGACAATACCCGGAGGCGTCGGATCAGCAGTTGATGTGACAGTTTCGGTTACCGACCAATTCGAATACCTCCGGTTGGACACTATGAAGGCCACCTGAATTTCAAGAACCTTGTCCGCTGGAACATTCCCGGTCGACAGGTCAATGTATCCGCCGGATGGGTCCGCACTTGGGTTCTGTTGTTCTACCCAGGCACCCGGGGTCCCGAGACCGTCTGCATCGGCTACCCTGTAGCGAACGACCGGCGTGAAGCTGCCATCCTCCGGATCGATAATGACGACGCGGATATAGACGCTCCCGCCGTTTGCCTTCGCCTGTATGAGGTTGATGACCGGTGTTGGAATGTCGGAGGCGTTCACTGCCGGCGGTACCGGCGGCTGCTGCCCCTCCTCTGTGGCGGGGTTCCAATCGTCAATCCCTTCGGGATGCGCGATGAAGTCCATCGTGAAGCCGCCCTTTGTGAGGGCAACGATGGAGCGCCGGTTCTCGACCAGTTTCCCGTCGAGCTTAGGCAGCCTCTTGGGCGTCTCCAGACGAACCCACCGCGCATAGACCGCATTGATCCCGGAAAGTCGAACATCAAGGCTTCCCTTGACCTCCTGGCGCTGGCGCAGCCAGTCACGCTTGCCGAGGCGCCGGGCTTGCCGCCACTGGTGGCACCACTCGTAACTCCCTTCCATGGTGAGGACGCGGCCGGCGGCGATCTGCGCGTCTGTGTCCTCGAAGAAGTCGGTGTCGCAGCTCGTATAATTCGTCGCCGGATAGGTGAACTTCGGCACGAGCCGGTTGCACTCGTCCTCGAAAAGAACTCCGTACTGGACGTTGTGGCCGACGATATCGGCGTCGGTCAGCGTGGCCGTCCTGCTTTCGCGGAATTTGCCGACGGTCAGGATGCGGGCGCCGTCACCGCGAGCGACGAGGTGACCGTCGCACGTTGCCAAGATCGCGTTCAGGCCGGATTTAGGACCGTTCTCGGTCGTATCCCAGCCGTTGCACTCGTAACGCTTCTCAGTGCCGCCGCCATTGAGCGCCACGAGCTCGTCGCAGATGTCGGCCTCCTCCTTCCAGAGGTCGATAACCGGCAAGAGAGCCTTCTGGTAATCGAGGCCGAATCCGAACTCGTTGAAGCAGAGATGCCAAGCCAAGATGACGGCCGAGTTGCGCGTCCACGTCCAAGTGCTCTGATCTGACGGATCCTGAGCCGGGTCGCGGAAATCCCAACAGTAGGCGCCGTCGATCTCCACCGAAGGAGATGGGGCGCCATACGGGAAAGCCGTCTGCTGATCCTGCGCGTCTGCATTATGCGCCCGCATCGCGAGCGAGGCCTGTCCGTCTCCGCGATGATCGTTGGTCCAGATGCCGTCCGCGCCGAGTGCGGAGACGAGCTCGGCATAGGGCGTTTCAGGGTTCGCGCCGAGGCGCGTGTACAGCCTGACGTTCGCGGAACCCGCGCCGTACCTGCCACCCGTCGTTAAAGGCGTGACGACATTATCGACGACCGTCACCTCGTCATCGTTCAGGTAGAACCGGTTGAAGGACTTAATTCGGTGGCCGGCGATGGCCTGCACCGAATAGAGGTTGGAACCCTTCGCCTCCCACATCATGCGGGCGCCGGCGACGCGGGTGCGGCCGACAGCATAGATGCGGAACGGTATCGCCTGGTTGAGCGGCGCCCTGCCATCTTCCGGCTTCGGGGGCTTCGGTGCTTGCGCGAGGAGCGCCTGCAGACCGATAGAGATGGCGGTGGTCGCAATCGCCGACGCGATCGACGCGTAAGTAATCGTGGTGGCGCCGATGGCGAAACCGCCGGTACCAAGGACGGCAGTGAAGATCGGCGTGAAGATCGGATCAAACAGAACTTCGCTGTAGAGCGACGTCGTGCAACCCAGACCATAGCGCTGCAGCATCATGCGGTGATGGAAACTCATACGCTCAGGTCTCCATCCGGCGCGCGCCAGGCTGCAACGTGATCAAGTTTCTTGGCGATGACACCGGACGGCGCCAGCAGAGCCCAGAGCGGTCCGAAACGGATCGCGCAGACTTCCTTGACCCCAGCCATGCCGGCAGGAGCGAGCACAACGCCGACATCACCGTCTTGCAGACACACGGTGCGTACAAAGCCGAGCGGCTCAAGTGCGTGCGCAGCGAAGGATACGAGGCCGCCGGCCTGCGCCAGGATGTCGTGAGCGCCTTCCGCCGTGCTGTATGTGCCGCGATAGGCCTCCGCAGGATCGACGCCGACGCTCTCGCACAGCCAAGTCCCGCAGAAGGTCGTGCAATCATCGCCAGCAACCCCGCCCCACCGGAACTGGTGTGGCAGGGCAAGAAATTCTTGCAAGGTCATGGCTATCCTTGGAAATTCGGCCAGACCGGCTGAACGCCCCTGGCAAGCCGGCTGACGCCGTCGCAAAACTTGTCGGTCAGCGATATCGCCTTCTGATGAGGTGTTGACCAGACAGAGCGGGCGCCCCGGGACCGGGTTGCCTCGCCGGTCACCACGGCGAGCGAAAGCGTGATGCTTGGGCTATCACCCTCCTCAACTGGCGGGCTCACCTCTCCCGTATGTGACGCGGTCCCGGTCCAGATCGGGATAATGCTGCTCATCGGCTGGAAATACCGATCGAGCGTAGTCAACCCCATTTGGACGGCGGCGCCGCGCACCGGCGGCAAGCTGTCGAGCATCTTTGCCGATGTCGTCGGGTCGAGTCCGGAGAGAGTGAACTCGACGCTGTCGGCTGTGCCGTTGACCAGTATCTCGAGCGTTGGCACGCCGATTAGACGCCCGCCGCCGAGATAGACGGTTCCTGTTGGGTCGATGCTGTCGAAATTGGCCGGGATGTCGTTGATCCCGAACCAGAGATGCAAAGCAGGATCCGTATCGACCCTGAGGAAGATGCCTAACTGATGGCTGCCGCGCATCTCCGCGACGATGCTCGAGGGTACGAATTCCATCAGAACGCCTCCGTAAACTGAAGCGTCGGCCGCGAATGATACCAGCCCTCATAATCCCAGGGCAGCGTGAAGCCGCGAGGGAACTTCATGACGCACATCGGCCGCGCCAGCTCGACACGCGTCCCGGCGGTCACCGCCTCTCGCAACGGAGGAGCGATAGCAAGCGTGTAGACCGGGTTGGTTTCGTTAGTCTTAGAGATGACCTCCCAGTACCGATAGGCACGCCACCCTTTGGTCGGGTGATAGATCGAGAACCAATCGGACCAGCGCAGCGGCCGGGCAGCGCCATAGACGCGCATTTTCAGGATGCTGGCGCCGAGTGCCGCCGCTTCTGTCACTTCGCCGTAGACGGTCGCCTGACTGTATCCGGAGCCATCAGAGAAAAACGAACCGTCAGAATGTGGAATGCCCTTGATGCTCGGGCGCTTCTTGCCGTCGATGACCGGAAACGGTCCGATGCCGTCATTGATGATGGGGACGTTGAAGAAGCGATAGCCGCCGTTCCCACGTGCCCCGAGCCAGTTGATGACCTCGTGCCGCTCTGTGTCTTCAGCCTGCAGGACGCACCGCTCATAGACGGCAGTGACGATACCGCCGCCGCTGGTCTCGATGCTAATCGACTCCCCGATACCATTGACGCCGCCGTCGATCGCCGACCCGGGATTGTCGAAACTCGCCCGGGTCGGCCGTAGATACATGATCGGCACAGTCGGCTGGTTGATGTAGACTGCCATCCATCAGCCTTTCTGCGCTACAAATCGCTTCTGCGTTTCCCCGAAGCCGACGCGGCGCTGCTGCTCGTTATACTGAGACAGAGCCTGCCCAACGCCCTGCCGCACAAGGGCGCGGACGTGCTCATCACCGTTTGCACCGATGACGTTGACATTGAGGTTCGCCGGAGCGTTGGAACGCTGGTTGTTGTTGTCGTTCAAGGATTGCATGAGCTTGTGATTGCTCATGACGCCCGATCCCTGCGGCAGGTTTACGAGCTCCGGACCGCGCTCGCCGACGACCGACAAGCCACCGGGGGCATAGTTCGTGCCGTTGGCGAAAAGGCCGATCCCGCCGCTGAGCATCGCCGAGGCGAATTGGCCCGAACCGGAGAATAGACCCATACCGTACTTGGTCAGGCTGCTCAGGATGCCCGAACCGCCGCCGTTGCCCATGAGGGCTTGCGGAATGCTGGCGAGTGTCTGACCGAGACCGCCGGCACCCTGCCCTAGCTCGCTCAGCCCCTTGACCGTTTCCCTTGATGCTTCGCCGAGCTTGGTGATCGCATCCACGGCACTGTCGCCTCCGGAATAGGTCCCGATACCCTCGAAGTTGCCGATGCCAGCCTTCTTGGCGCCATACCATGCTCCCCAGCCACTCTTCCTGGCTTCGTCAAGCGCGAAGTCGATGCCCGCCGGGCCAGCCGACGCATCGGCCGGATCAAGGCCCGTCTGGGCCATAAACTTGTTGCCGAGACCGCCGCCCTTGTAGAGCTGGAATGGCCCGAACGACGGCTCACGAACTCCGTTCTTGACGTAGTTCGACTGTAGGTTCCAACTGTTGAGACCACCTTCAGACTTGGCAACTCGCAGCGCGATGTCCGGGTCAATGCCCCGAGCGGCTGCCGCCTTTGCAATATAGCTTGCGATCTCGGTCGTCGGAGGCAGAGCGCCTCGGGTGACGGCACCTACCGGAGCGGCAAAGGTCTTGTTATCGTTCGCGCCAAGAAATGATCCGAACGTTGTGGTCGCGTTGAACCCCGAAGACAAGGCTCCGGCACCCGCCTTAGAGCCGCCGGTCAACCAGTTGGCCGCAGCGGTACCAAGTTGATCAAAGATTGCGCCCCAAGCCTTCTCGCTCGCCTTCTGCGCTGCACTCAGCGCCGACTTGACGATCGCGTCCCCGATCTTGCCGCCGTTCGCCCATGCCTCCTGGTGGATGCCGTCGAAGAACCCCTTGAAGGCGTCCTTCGCTTCATCCCGGCGCAGGCCTTGGCGGATTGCGTTCGCCTCAGGCGAATTCAGATCCTCGTTGAAGCCGTAGCGCGTGAGCGTGGCCGCTACCTGCCGGTCGATGGCGCTGCGCTCGGCCTGGCGCTCCTGAAACGAGATGTCGAGCCAGAAGTCAGCCTTTGCCTCAGCGGCCTGCCGATAGGCCTTCGTGACGTCGTCGACCTTCTCCTTCTGCGTTTCGAGCTCGAAGAAGTTCGGCTTCTGCCCCGGTACCGGAACGGCCGTCAGCCGGCCATCAGAGTTTAAGATGGTCGTGGCGTCCGGGTCGCCGCTCAACTCGATGTTCGGTCGGCTGGTCGGAACACCCGGATTGCGCGGCATGAAATCCGCGGTGCGCATCGTCCTGCCGTTTTCCGTGAAGAACGATCCTGAGATGATGTCCTGAACGTTGTCGGCCCCGGCAATGCCCGCAATCCAAGCAGCGCGCGCTTCCCGCGAAGCCTCGATGCTGTCTCGGATCGATTTGGTAATGAGGTCGAAGGCGTCCCGGAACCCGAGAACGGACTTAATGCCATACCGGTCCACCGCTTCAGACAAGAAGCGCTGGGCGTTGTTGATGTCCGCTATCGATGCGGTACCCTCGTCGAGGCGCTCGCGCAGGTCACCGAAGGCCTGCGAGAAATCCCGGATGAATGCGGGATCAGCATCGATGCTGCGGAGGCCGCGAACCGCCTCGGAGAACTGCCGGTTGACACCCTGCAACTCCTCGCCGAGACCCTCTAGCTCTCGGCCGGCCAGAATTTCTCCTGCTTCCCGACCCTGGGTGATCTTATCGGCGCGGTCGAGCTCGTCGACGTAAGCTTTCAGCTGCGGCGCAGCGTCGCCCCACAGGGCGGCCGCGCGCCGGATCAGATCGTTCTGCTCTTCGAAGAGCTTGCTCGTCTTGTCCGTGCCGCTTTCGGCCGTCATGAAATACTGGACGAGCGCGGCGGTACCGGCGGTCAAGCCGATAGTGACCAGCGAAACAGGGCTGATCAGCGACGCGAAGGCCGATGCCAGACCGGAGACCGGCCGCTCCATCGAACCGAGAACGGACGCAAGCTGCGTGCCCTGCTGCAGACCGATCATGAGCGGGTTCATGCCCATGGCGGCCGTGACGGCGATATCCTGAAACTGGAACGCAGCATTGCCAGAGTTGAAGCCCTGCGCGCCCGGCCGGTTCGTGTTCGCAGCCTTTACCGCAGCGCCGGCGGCCGTCGCCGACGTCTTCAGCCTCTCATATGCCTGGCGCTCACGATCGAGAGCCTGCGTCATTTCCTGCGCCGTGATGGCGCCGAGCTTGTGCGCCCGCTGGATTTCGCCAATGGACGCCTCGTAATCGCGCGTGGCTTTCGCCAACGGCTGATACTTCAGCGTGAGCCGCTCGACTTCCATTCGGAAGGCGCGCACATGCTCATCCTGCGCTCCGAACGAGCGGCCGAGATCGTCGATCGGAGGCTTGAGCCTGCCGGCGCCCTGTCCTGCCTTCCCAAGCGCGCCGCCAAGCTGATCGACCTCGTTCTCGAGCTTCCCAACAGCCTGTTGAGTGCGGCCAGCGGCTGCCGTCAGGTGATCGAGGTCAGCGGCGCCTTTGACGGCCGGCGAACTGTCGATCTTGAAACCAAGGGTAGCTTCAGACATCGGCTATCACTTCTTGCTTGGGAAAAGCGCATCGAAGAGACGCGCGGAGAGCGGACGCTCTGAGACTTTCGGCTTCTCTGGCTCCGGCTCGTCCTTCGGCGCCATGATCTCGCGGCGCTTCAGGTCCATTGCCAGAATGGCATCGAGCTGCCACTGCTTGAGAACGAGGCCGCGAAGCCTCGCCCATTCTCCAATTGCCTGAAACCCGAGAGCGTTGGGCCCGTAGCCGTTCCCGGTGCGCTGGCTGTCCAGCTCTCGGAACCACCACCAGACCTGCTGGCCGGCAGCGGGGATAGCGAGCTTCTTACCTTCGTGCTGATCGACAATAAGCTTACAGAGCCGGTCGATCAGCCTTTGGTAAAAGAGCCGCGGCGAACCGCGCGGACCTCGACCTGTTCACGGATGATCCGGAACTTGGTGTAGAGGTTGCGAACATTCTCCTCAGAGAAGGGCACAACACTGCCCCCAATCTTCGGATTTGGCGACCAGCTCATGGTTGCCTTTGCGAGGATGGCGACCATGCGGGCGTCGCTGTCATCATCCCGGCCAAGGCTTTCGCGCTCGGCCGCAGCCTTGGCGAACTCCGCGGCAACATCGCGGACCGCTTTCTGCATGCGGTCGCTGTCTGGGCCGACGACTCGGATCTTGAGACCGATCGGCTTGGCCTGTTCATTCAGGAGATCGATCTCGATACCCTCCTCCTGTGATTGGACGAGGGCTTCGAGACCGGAAAGGTCGACAAACTCTTCAGCCATTACGCACCACCGACAGGAGCGACCGTCAGAACGGCGCTGTTGATTTCGACATTGCCCTGAAGCAGGCGAGCGGTGTTGGCGCCCCCGCCGTTTTCCTGGGCGGTCATAACGATCCCGTAGAAATACTTGATCGTGCCCGTCGGTACGGTCGTGGCGGTGTGAGTGCCCGACTGCGTGCCGCTGGTGGCAATAGCCGAGCCACCCGGAGTCGCCGCGACACTGAAATCATTCGCGGTGGGGTTGACGACATAATAGGTCGTTCCGGCAGTGAGGCCCGTCGGCAGCGCGCCTGTCGTCGAGAATTTCACAGCCCCACCGGCGACAAGACCGTGCGCGTTCCAGGATATGACGCCTGGAGTGGCTACGGTGATCGTCACAGTCGACGTTTCCGCAGGCGGGGCATCATCGAAGGCGAGCTTGAAGGGATAGTTGTAGTCGGTCGCCTCCGCCGCGATCAGCGCAATCTGGCCGGCGTCGTTCGGCAGGATGATGAAGTTGTTCTGCATCGAGCCGGCGTTGCGGGTGCCCTTTGCCTTCAGATCGCGCCCAGAAGAGATGATGGATTCGGTGATCAGCGCGGCGGCGTCGCCGATGGCGCCCATCGTCTGCCACCCCTTGATTTCGGTGAAGGTGACCGAGGTGAAGAGGGATTCGACGATGTCGGCATCGTCCGGGACGTCATTGACGGCCGCGCCGATATAGATTTTCGCACCGGCGACCGGGTAAAGCTGAGCCATAGCTCATTCCTTTCTGTCTGATTGCGCTTGCCGAAGGCGCAGGAACGGCAGGCCAATCAGGCCGGAACTTGCGGGTAGCAACGCCACCGGGTGGTGACGGGTATGTTGTGGTGGGTATCCCCTGTCACGAGGACGCCGATTTCCGGATCAACGTCGATGCGGACTTGCGTGTCGGTCCGGAACAGCTTTGTTCCGCGGCGAAAATGCGCGCGAAGCTGGCCGGCGAGATTGTATCCGTCGACGATCGCGGAGCCTTTCGGCCACATGACGTTGGTGCGCACAAAGCCTTGTCGGATCGGGTCCATGACAAGCGAAAGGTCTGTTTCGATCGAGCGGTTGAAGTGGACCTCGACAGAAACGAACTTGCTCTGTGCAGTCGGCGCGAAAGGCACTCCTGGAAGGACGATGGTTACACCGGCCGGCGGGACAAAGGCCTGCGCTCGAAGCAGCAGCGCCTGATAGATTTTCATTTCCACCGTATCAGCCATCTGTTACCTCTAGGCCCATGGCCGACAAAGCACTCAGCGATACCGAGGTGTATGACCTCTTGCACGAAGCGTTGTCGCTGCTTCTCAATAAGACGGTTGAGACCGAGAACGGCCGGCAGGTGCTTTCCGCTGCGATCCGCGATTTAGACATCCTTCAGCGCGCGCTGCTCATTATGTCCGAGGGCTCGGACCCGCTTCAAAGCAACCGCGAACCTTCGCCTCAGCTTCCTTGACCGTTTGCGGCCAGGTCTGAGCCTCGGCATCAACAAAGCCGAACCCCTGCTGATTGTAGACACGCCCGAGGCTGTCCTGCCCGACGAAGCCGTAATTCATGCGCGGGCCATAGGCGGCCTGAAATCCAAGATAGAGCGTCTCGCCGATATCGAGGTTGGAGATGATGAGCTCGATCTCCCCACTCTGATTCGGATATTCCCTCTCGCCCTCAACGCGCGGCATTGTGGAAGTCGATGCCATTAGCGAGTTCTTGAGGTTGCCGGTATCGACCGGGATGCGCCCACCCTCCGCAACCGATGTCCGAACGTTGTTCGCGACCATCTGCGCCGCGGTGCGCAAGACGGCCGCCTCCCGTTCCTTCTCCGCCTGTACCCATTCCGACACCTGGGCGGCAAAGCTCAGATTGTTCTCAGCCATTATCGGCCTCGCGATCTCGCGTATTCCTCGGGAAAGTCGAAGTTATATTCGACGTGGCAGCGGCAACCGATGATCTCTGCTGCACCAGCGCCGAGACTGGTATCGCCTGGGAAGCGCATCATAGCGCCCGATGGCGACTGGAACGGCAAATCCATGCCTGTCACCTCTTCGGCATTCAGGACCAGATGCGTGTGGCGAACACGGCCGTCACCGACCGAGCGCCAACGGCGAGTGACAATACTGGCGTCGCGGCCGGCGCGGTCCAGTCCCTGCTGATAGGCTTCATGCTTCGCAGCGTGGGCGGATGACTGCGTTTCCGTGCGCGCGATCGTCTGGGCCCGGAGCTGCACATAGCGGTCCGCCAGACGGCCGGTGATCTTCTGGACGGCGTCGGCCGGAAGCGACCTGCCCTCGCGAATGGCCTTGGCGACCTGCCGGTCGAAGCGCTTATCCCGGCGCGTCAGCGTCAGGTAGTGCTTCATGCCCTCTACGTCGCCCGAGAGGAGCGCCGTGCGCGCGTTCTCGACGGCGCGGGCAAGCTGCGACGTCATGCCGAGCAAGCCACCTTCACGGCGCCCGGTGACCCGGTTGAAGCGGCCGGCGATGTCGAGTGCAATCGTGTTCGGCCCCTGCCCCTTGGCATAGCCTGCTTCGATACGCTCCCGGGCCATCTGCTTCGTGTCTTCGGTGACGTGCGTGATCAGCGTCGACGAGGCTTCGCGGATGATCTGCTCGGCACGCTGGTTCTGGACGTCCCACCTGAAGACGACACGGCCGCCCGCCGGATCCGACAGGCGGGGCATGTTCTTGACGACCAGGAGGCCACCTGAATTGAAGGCGGTCCGGATCGCCTCGGAGAGCGGCCGGAAGGCTGCCGGGTCGACGTGAAGTGCCGCAATGGCACCCTCAACGTCTCGGCGTTCCAGCCGCTCGACAACCTCTTTCAACACGATCTCGGATTTGATGTCCTCGATCGCTTCGCGGAAGGCCTTCTCCATTGCTGGGGAAAGCTCCTCGATGAGCGCGTCGAGCTGCTGCCGAAGAGAGGCCAAGGCTTATCGCCCCTTACGATGGGCAAAGGTCCGCTGCTCGGAAAGCGCCTTCTGGACACCTTCCTGCACAAGCCGACGAATACGCGCGTCACCATCAGCGCCCGTGACCATGACGCTGACCTGTTGGGCTTGACTGCGAGCGACGTCTGTTGCGGGCATGGCTGAGGGCTTCGGAAAGCCCTCCACGCGCTCACCGACGAGAATGGCGGCAGGAGCGGCTACGGCGCCGCCGACGGCAAAGCCGAGAAATGAGCGCCGGTTCATTCCTTGTCGCCCTTCTTCGCCGCAACCTTCTCTTCGGGCATCTTCTCGGCGATGCCGAGATTGATCAGCCCTTGGGCGAGGCCGCCAGAGAGTTCGGAGGCATCGACGACATCGCCGACGGCATAACCTTGATAGTCCTTCACAAAGCGGATTTTCATGGCGTTTCCTTTCACCAAGTTAGGCCAGTCGACCTTCGGGCCGACACCGGGTTTAATCACTTCCTTGGCGACCTTGTCGGCGCGATCTCACGTCCGTAGAGGTCGACCAGGACGGCGAATATCTTCGCAGGCGGAGTAATGGCCGCTTCTTGCCTCCCGAAATCGCTCAGGGAGACGTGCCAGCCATGCTATAGAAGGCTCCGCTAATACACTGAGGCTGGCTCAATGAAGAAGTACTCGGCTCCGATCATCGTCGGTACCGCGTTACTCATCCTGGTCTGCGTCTACGTCTACATGTTTGTTGCCTACCAGCCGTGAGATCAGGTTGTGCATCGCGGGGTGGTCCTTCGAGAAGGACCAGGCGCTGGCAAAACGCATACTCACTGTGCCAGTCTCCCATGCACGATGAAAACCACCGGCGTGATGCCGTCGTATTTGTTCGGGTCGCCGGCAACGATGGCGTAATCTTTGCCATTGGCGGTGACGACGTCCCCCAGGGTCGGCTCGATCGGTAGGCCGACAGCGGAGATGTAAATCTGCATGTCTCCGGTCTGGATGACCGTGCCGTCAACGTAGCGGGCCTCGTAGGCCATTGGCACGAGCGTTGCCGGGTAAGGCGTCGGCACAGGATCGCCACCATAGATCGGGTCCGGTGGCTCAAGGCGCGTGACGACGCCGGCCTGCCCGAACTCCTCGATGAGATCGTGCGCGGTCGCCTGCATGTCTGCATAGTCGAACGTAGCCATCAGCAGCCAACCGAGAGAATGCCGAGGCAGACAAGGCTGTCGTCGCGCAGGAAAGGCGCCAACATGCCGTCCACGACTGAGATGATGGGTGTGAGATCGGCGCCGGTCTCGCTCTCACTGGACGTGCTCTGATACTCGACCTCGAGCTGTCCTACCTTCTTCCGCTTCACGCGGGTAGCGCCGGATCCAACAACCGAAAGGCTGCCGGGTTTCGTCGCTTCCTGGTAGGCAGCATAGAACGATGCATGAATGACCGCGGTCGGGACGACGTCGGACGGGATCAACTTGCCGTTGACAATCGCGCCCTCGCGCGGCCACTGCCGCTCTTGAACCGGATCAACGACACTGCCCACGAAGCGAGAGCCGTACACCGCGTCGATGTACTGGCTCCCACGATTGCGGAGCACGGCAGGCGACGGCGCGCCAGATGGCAGCATGTAGCCGTTCTCTGTCAGCCACGCCTGAAACGTGCTGTCTTCACCATAGCCTGCCATGATCGTTCCTTACGGCTGGGTTGCCAGGTCTTCGAGCGCGGCGACGATGTCCGCCTTGCTGGCCGGCGTCTTCTCGCCGAGCAGCTTCGTCGCTGCCGACTTGAAGGTCATGAACGGGACGCTGGTGTCGTTGGCCATTGCGAGTACTTCGGCCGCCGTCTTGGCTTCGCCGCCACCATCGCCGGTCACAGCTACCTTGCCCCTACTGTCACCGCCCGAAAGAATATCATAACGGCCAGCCCATCCCTTGGGCTCATCGGCAACATCCATTTCATGGCCCACCGGCATTTCCTTGCCGTCCTTGCCATAGATGCCGGTGGAATCCAGACCAGCCGGCGCTTTCAAACGGATCTTCATAGGATCTGTCTCCTGTTGCGGTGGAAGACACCCCGCTCGATTAGGAACGAGGCATCAAATCATCAGGTGTTGGTGGAGTAGAAGACGCCGGACTTGCCGTTGTAGTCTGCCCGGATTTCGAGGCCCATCGCACCCATCTTCAGGAACTGATAGTTCGCTGTCGGGTAGAGACGCGGCATTGCCGTCGTGTTCACGGCCATCCCGATCAGGGGACGGATGAACTCAGCCGACGGGACAAAGCCGAAGAACTCATTGCCCGAGAGCTTGAAGGTCACTTCGATCTTGCCGATGCGGCGGTTAGTCAGCAGGTACTGCAGCAGAGTGCCGCCCTTGAACCCATTCGCCCCGGAGTAAGAGCGGTCTAGGTTGCGGCCGATCTCGGGCGAGATGTAGATGTTCACCTTGCCAGTGATCAGGTTGGCATCGAGCATCGCGCCGAACGTCTGGGTGAAGAACGTGTCGATCGCGTCCGAGGTCGTCGAGGGGGACGTGAGATCGATATTCGCACCGGAAGCACCGATGTTGATCGTCTTCGCCAGCGGGTTGCTGCGGATGCCAGTGCCAGAGTAGCCCTGGAAGACAATCGAGGTGTCGCCGTTCAGGACGTAGTCAGCCTGATCCTTGCGGATCTTGGCGTTTGCAGCCTCCTCGTCGTCAGCCAGAGCGTCGAAGTTCTCGGACTGCAGCGTGTTCCACTCGCGCCACTCGCGACCATAGCCGTCCTGGAAGATCGGAACCGGCGTGCCGCGGTAAGTGTAGACGACCTTATCCATCGGGACCGGCGTCTGGCCCGACATGGACCGGATAACCGGGTTCGCAGAGTCCGACGCAACGCGGGTCATGCTGACGAGCTTGCCGATGTTGATCGGGCGAGCGAGCGCCATCAGGTCGCGCATGTAGACTTCACCCTCGTCGTCACGCAGGACGCGGCGGGTGATGCTGTCGATATCCATCCACGCATCACGCGGCAGGACAGCGGCAGAGTTGGCGAGCGAGGCCATGTGATCTTCGACCTGATGGAAATGCTCGCGGTTAATCGAAACGTCGGCCCACCATTCCGCATGCGGACGGGAATTGGCGACGAGTTGTTCGTCAAAATAGCGCATCTGGTTTCGCTCCTTAGGCCGATGCCAGGGCGCTCTTCGCCGCGCGGACGCGAACGAGCTGATCAGCCCCCGTTGTGTTGTTGTAAGCCTCCTCGGCGAACGCGATGATGCGGTTGCCGGTGGCGGCGAGGACGAACTTTCCAGAGGCGTTGGTTGTCAGCGCAGCGCCGCGGGCGACGTTGGTGCCGGTGGGCACACGAACGTTGAAGAACTGCTCATCGAGCATCTCCATGCCGATGATGCGGTCGTTGGCTGCCCATGCATCGTCAACACCCTTCATCGCGAGGTAGTTGTCCTGCGCTATGTAGATCTTGGCGTTGGATGCAGCGCCCGCCTGAGCGAAGCTGGAACCAGATTCGATGAGCGCGGTACCGGGCAGGATGGCGGCAGCGCAAAGACGCTCCTGCACCTGCGGCAGGACCTCGGAAACGGGACCGGCGTAAATCTTGTTATAGCGAGCCATGGGTTAGTCTCCCTTCGGCAGCTTGAAGGCCGGCTTTTCGCTGGCGTTACCCTTGAATGCAGGGTTCAGCGGAGCTGCCTTGCCCGGCTCCGCCGTCTTGGCGAGAGCGCGCAGCGTGTTGAGCGGGGTTGCCTTGGCCGTTTCCTCATCGAGGACGTTGGCTTTGACG
The DNA here is from genome assembly GCF_007827695.1 of Sinorhizobium medicae. GTDB lineage: Bacteria > Pseudomonadota > Alphaproteobacteria > Rhizobiales > Rhizobiaceae > Sinorhizobium > Sinorhizobium medicae. The sequence goes on from NZ_VITA01000009.1 coordinate 180,926, forward strand.
ATCTTGGTGACCAGGTCGGCGTGTTCGGCGTCGTCCTTGGCCTTCTGGTTGGCGACCATCTCCGCATGGGAGTCGGTGATCGGCTTCACCGCAGCCATGACGGCGTTAGTGACGGTCTCCCCGATCTTGTTGAAGCCTTCCGAGAGGGCATCGACCTTCGCGGAAAGCGCAGTGAACTGCTCGTCAGTGACAGGCATCTCAGTGTCCTTCGTGTTCGTGGTGGGTTCCCGCTCGGAAATGCCAAGGGCTTCCAGGATCGCGGCTTTCAGTTTGTCCAAGAGACCCGCCCTCTGGCGCTTCTCAAGGGCTCGGGCGAGTGAATCCATCGCCCAATCGATGTCACGCTCTGCCTCTTGAATGGCGGAGTTGATGACCTCGATTTCCGTTTGCTCGCCTTGGGCGTTCACCAGCATGCCGACGCCCTGGTCAGGCGTGGCCGCGCCAACCTCACCGAGGAGGATGGCGTCATGGTCGAACTCGATATTGCGAGCGATGTGTTTGTGGTCTGAGGCGTTGGCAACGGCCTCAAGGTTGGCAAGCAGGCCGGTGGAGGTGTGGACCGGCTCGCCCTTCTCGATCGCGGCAAGGACTTCCTTGCCGCCTGGCGACCGGTTGGCGACCTCGATGTCGATGACCTTGTCGAGGAAGACGCGGCCGTTCTCGCGACGGACGTTCTCATTCCATGCGCCGATGTAGCCGACGTTGATCCCCTCTGGATCGCGGGCCGAGACGAACTTGCCGTTGATCATCGGGTGACCGAGCGGCGCCGGCGTACGATTGAGGCCGGCGAAGCTCTTCCCAATCTCGTCGGCCGGGTAGCGAATACCATTCATAATGATGTCGTCGGGCAGCGTGGCGCTGGGGACGATAACGACATCGCGACCGTTACGCTTTTCCTTCCGGACAGCCTTCGTGTTCGCAACGCTGCGAACGTTGACGCGGACGTGCTTCATTCTACGGTGTCCTTTGGTTTGGTGCCGAGAGCATCGCGGGTTTCATCGTCCGTCGGCTCGTTTGCGAACTTTTCCGCATCCGACAACGGCTCGTAACCAACGACGGCGCGGATCTCCTCGTCGGTGAAGACGATGACGCCGGTGCCCATTTTCTGGTTGGTCTCGGCCATCTTGCTGGCGCGATCGATCTTCTCCGACATCGAGCTTTCGGTCAGATCGGTCCAATCGACGAACCAGTCACGCTCGGGCAGGATGCCGACGCGCACCAGGCGCTGCACGAGTGCTCGGATATTCGGGATGACGTAGTTCGTCCGACGCGACATGTTCGTCAGCGCCCATTCGTCAGCGTCTTCTTTGCTGGCCCGTTCGCCGGTCTGCATGCCGACGAGGATCTTCACGGGCATGTTGATCGAGGCGGCAAAAGCCTGCAGGGCGATTGCGAAGAAGTGCTCAGGCGACGGCAACGTGATGCCGAGGGTCTTGGCTTCCATGCCCTGGACCATCAGCAGCTTGTCGAAGCCCTTCTGCCAGTCCTCGACCTGGTCGTTCATCTTGTCGACGAGCTCTTCGACCGGCACGCCCATCATGCGGGCCATCTCGGTCAGCTTCGCTTCGGGGTCGACTTCGAGCACCGGTGCGGACTTGGCGTTCTTCCAGAACCCCTCCCCGCCGGCGCCGCTGACCTTCTCCATCGTTAGCAGGTCGTTGAAACCCGCCTCGAGGATCGACTTGCCGTGCACCGTGCCATTCTTCGACCAGATGACGACACGATCGGGATGGACGATAAAATTCCGCGGTTGCTGCTTGTCGTCGACTGCGGCCTCGTTGAACTGGTACATCTTCGGATGGCCGTAACCATCTGAAGTTTCGTCTGTGTCCCACTGGGAGACGGTAAGCTGGCCTTCCCATGCCGGAATGATCTCGACGAGGCCATTGAGTCCGCCGGTCACTCGATCGACAGGCTGATCGAGCCGCTTGCTGTCGGCAAAACGAAGGATGACGCCCGCATAGGCGCCGACCATCGACATGCTGTCGGCTTCTGCCAGCTTCTGCCAGAGACGCAGGTCGTCGAAGCGCTGGCGGATCTGCTTTTCAAGCGTGGTTTCGTCTGCCTCGCCGACTTCTGAACCGTCACGCTCTTCTTCGAGCAGGAACGGGTTGTCCTGCCAGGTCTTTAGGACGGTCTTGTTCACACCAGCCTGGGCAATACCGTTGCGGGAGTACATCCCGTAGAGCTGGGAGAACGTCAGCGCGGCCGGATAGCCGAAATCCTTGTAGTGATCGTGCTTGGCGTCCGGGAAAAAGCCCGGGAACATGGCTCCGAGCCGACGCGTGGCATTGTTCACCACCAATCGCATACGGTTCATCGGTGCCTCTTCGATAGGAACATTGCCGCTTGGACAGGCTCGTTCAGCAGTGCGTTGAAGGCTCTGCTGGTGCTATCCGCGTCGTCATCGTGGGTTGCTTCGGGGAAGCCCTCCAGAGAGGAGAACCATGCTTCGTTCCACGGTCCCTTGAGGACCAAGACATTGCCCGCCTCGGCCTGCGCAGAGAACGGGCTAAAGCGTGTAACTTTGTCGCCAGATTCTGGCGTTGCCCTAACTGGATAACCTGCGAGCATTTTGGTCATGCTCGCTACCTGAGACTTGCCAGCCTGCCCGGGGTCTTGGGGCAGCGAGATATGAACATCCTCGCCGTCGCTGGATGCCGTGTTCTTGATCAGCCTTTCCACGCCTGAAGGGGACAAGAAGTCCGACGTGTGATGCGCGACGATGTATCGCCCGTCCGATAGCTTTCCGATCTTCGTGCCTGCCGTGGCATCTGGATCGTTGCTTTCCGTCTTTGGCGTGGCAGCGATATCCCAGCCGCGCATCCATCGGACAACGCCGGCCGGCACAGTAGAGACGACCTCGCACCAATCACGCCGAAACATGAGCCCAGCGGCCGGCCGGATCTTCCAGTTACCGCCGAGGAGGCGCTCGCGCTCGACCGTCGGCAAGGCCATGAGGCTGGCCAGATAGCTCGGATCCGCTGCCATTAGCGCGCGGTTGTCACTGAGCTTCGCCGGAACGAACGTCACCGACTTGGGCGGGATCGGCGAATCAATGCCGTCTTCGTTCGGCGCCGTGTAGTGCGCCAGGTCTTGCGGGCTATCGCCCCAGATGATCGCATCGCCAATGCGGACAAACCACCGAAGGACGCCTGCCCGCTCTGGGATCGGCAATCCGGTGTCCTGGTCAATCCACCAGCTGATGAACTCTGCTACCCAGCTATCTGCATCAGGGTTGCAGGTTGCTCGGATGTAAGGCCGCACGCCGCTCATGGAACGGTTACGCGAAACCATGTACCAGAACTGCTTGGCGCTGAAATGCGTCAGCTCGTCGAAGCAGATGAGCGGGATCTGCGAGCCCTGCCAGTTCAGGACGGTCTTGTCATGCTCGAGGTGAGCGAATGAAACCGAAGCCCCGGACGGGAAGCTCCATTGCAGTACATGTTCCTTGGGCGTGGCGCCGATTGCCGGATAGAGCTTCTCGCTCTCGTCCCAGAGGCCGCCCTCGTTTCGGACCTGGACGGTGGACCGGCGGAAGAAGACGGCGCCGAACTGCGGGTTGGCGATATGGCGAAGTGGCTCCATAAGGAGCGCCCACGTCTTGCCGCCGCCTGCCGAGCCTCCATAGATGGCGATATCTGCCGGCGAGGCGAGGAATGCTGTCTGCGGGCCCGGCTGCGGCCGGATGATGGTCTGGGCGCCCTGCCCTTGCTCAGCTCCTGCCATTGTCGGGTAACTGGAAGATCGTGACCGGCGATACGGGTACCGGCAGGTCCTTCCCATCCTTTCCCGTTAGCTCGCGCCGGTTGGTGTAGGCGTTGCCCACTTCCTCGGCGGCCTGCTTCATCAACGATGCCGCCAGCACCATGTTGCCTTGGGTCTCTGCCTTCTCTGCCATGCGCTGGAGAGCGCGAAGGCGAACGGCGCGATGGCTGATGGCGATGGTCGCCGTATCCTCTAGGAAGGTCTTGCGGGTCTCCTCGAAGAGCAGCTTCCACTTCTCTGCGAGGTTGGTGCCGGCCTTCTTGGTCGGGTCGTAGCCTTCCACCGATTGGCGCGTGATCGTCTTGCCGAATTCCTTCCTGACTGCCTCGACGACTATCGAAGGTGTGTCGAAGCATGCGAGGCTCTGGACGATGAAGGTTTTCACGTCGTCTTTGAGTTTGCCCTTGGCCATTTCTCTGTCAGGCTCCGGTCAGGTATGTACGCAACTTTGATTTCAGTTTTGATTATGTTCAACCAGACGTGATACTGTGTAGAGGCTCGCAGCGAGAGGGGCGCAACATGGCGAAGCAGCTGTCGATCCACCTCCTGCCCGAACCTTGATTGGGGCGACGATCGGGCTCTCGGAACACGCCAGAGCTCGCAGGATGTAAGTCTTCACCTCATCGGAGCGTTTTGCTCTCGCCATGGCTGTGTCAAAGTCCCAAGAGCGCTGGAGGGGGAAATGGGCCAAGTAGTAGGTAACGTCGGCAAGTTTCTAAATTACGGGCCGCTGGGCTTCTCAGCGCTGATATTCGTGATCGTCGTTATTGCGCTTCTAGCCGGCCGCACAAATGAGGGGCGCAACCGGATGCTACGGCTCATAATATGGGTCGGCTTATTCGTTTACTGCATCGCAGCAGCTCTGGCCTTCGTTTCCGAATACGCGAATGGCTCAAAGAAAACGATGACGACCGCTCAGGCAGCGGAACTCTTCCAGGCAGCACAACAAACAGAATTAGCCATCGGAAAAGTGAAGGGAATTCCTGGCATGGTCTCGGGCAGCTGCAGCGGCGGCCCGGCAGGGATCAACCCTGACAATTATTCAAAGGTCGTCAAGATTGCCAATGAGGCCGCGACAGCGATGATCAGCGTTTACGGAACTTTGCGTAGTTCTCTTGCCCTCGCTCCGCCCACCACTGAGACAGCTAACTGACGATCCTCAGTCGACAGGTGCCGCATGCGTGCGAGATCTGCGCTTTCGCGATTTCTGGGGGCCCGTTGGCTGCATCGACGAGTGCGCGGACACCAGCAGCATCTGCGCCATAGCGTCGGACGACGCCGACGAACTCTTCCACATCATGCCCGCGGATGGTGAAGACTGGGCGCCCTGTCGATCGGCTGAACTTCGGCGCGCCGAACGCATCCGTGTCTTGGGCGGCGTGATAGAGCTCGTGCTCGACGAGCGCCATGAATTCTGCATCACCGCAGTGCCGGCAGTATTCGGCGTCCAGCGTGATGATGAAATCAGGGACGAAGCCGAACCATTGCTTGATCTGCATCTCTGCCCGAGCGCTGGCCCATGGCGCCCTGAGGCTTTCCCTCTTCGCACTGACCGATGATGCGGCGCCCTTTGCGGCTGTTCTCGACGAAGGTCCAGAGGAAGCCGATCTCAGCGTGCGCCAGGTGCGCGTGCTCCGGATTGTGGAGCGGCGATGACGGATCGAGGAAGGTCGCCTCTATCCATTCCAGCATATCTTCGGCCGGGACGAAGGCTGGGGAGCTGATGTCGTCGAAAAGCGAGGATGGAGGCTGCGGTCTCATGGTTATCCCCAAGCCCCTGTGATTTTCGGGTGTAAGTTCCTGGCATGTCTCCTTGAGGTTGCGAATCGCCCACATTCATCGTTTCCTTCTTATGCAACCAGAAAGGAACAGTAATGACTTCATACGTGGTTACTTACGACCTAAACGGCGACGAGGATTCTTCGGCTTACAAGCCGCTGATCAACGAGATCAAACGTCTCGGTGGTCACAAGTACCAGTTCTCAGCGTGGCTCATCAACGTGAGCAACACTGCCGAAGAGCTGCACGACCATCTGAAAAAGCTCATGGACAAGGACGATTCGCTCTGGGTCAGTGAGATGGTCAAGAACCGGCATTACTCTGGCGCAAAGGCCGGGACGAACAACTGGATAAAAGAGAATCCAGCGTCTCGCTGATGTTCCAACCTCTACCCTATCCTGAGGGCACAAATTGAGACATCGGGAAGCCGGACCTTTGGCCCGGTTCCCTATTCAGGCATGCGCGGCTGTCAGGCCCGATCGGCCTCGCGCTTGAAGATCAGCACCCACTGGTACGTGCTGCGCTCGATTACCTGTTGGAGCTCATATTTTTCTGCTGTCTTCTCGTTGATGAAGGCCTGCATGCTCTTGAGGCCGCCTGGGCCGGTATCGAAGGGCTCGACGAGGTATTCGGGCATCCTCACTGCGCTCTCAGTGGGCTCTTTGCCGTCGCTCCTGTCCTTCAGCGGATAGGTATACATGATGTATTCTTTTGTCCTACCTTGCGCTTCGAACGCTGCTTGGGCGGCCAGGTTGTTGACGTGCGTCATGGAGTTGATTGAAACATATTCCCTTGCTGGAGGCCCTTGTCGCGAAGAGCTTCGAAAAGATCGGTGTGGATATGTTTCCGTCGATGCTCGGGAACCACGTAGGAGAGAAAGATATTCCAGATCTCCTCGCCGCGGTAGTTGATCATAGCGATTGCCTTGCCGTCTTTACCGATGGCTGCCACGCAGGGCTCCGCGAAAATCGGCGGAGTGCGCATCCGGCCGTGGAGCCCTCTCTTTTCGATCACTTCGATCTCAATCATTGCCTGCGGCACCAGCCACGACGCTGGTGATTGGCTGCAGTTCTCATAGAAGTGGATACGGTATGGGACCTCGGCGGTGTGCTGGTCGCTCTCGCTGTCTGCGATTTGGGAAGGGGACTTCATTTTGACGCTCCTGAAGACGAAAAAACCGCCACCGATGGGGTGGCGGCGGGCGCTGTCTGAGCGCTAACCTCTAATCGCCTTGTACAATACGCCACTCGCGCTGGCCACCTTGATTGAAGGCTTTTCTCAACCATTACAGTTATTTAATGTAGCTCGCCGGGAATTGAACCCGGTCTTTCGTGGCTAGCCACGCGGTTTACCAGTTGCCCTGCCTGCGACGGTGCGAGAGTATTGGAATAAGGAAAAGCGATGATTATGATTGCGTGACGGTCGCCTAACCAGTGAGAGCCGTTTGAGGGAGCGCATCGGTGGAAAACTCCAGCGCGGACGCCGCTAGCCGTGCAAGAGCAATAATCATCGAGCAGTTGGGCATCGACCCTGCCCGGGCTGTGGACGAAGCGTCCATCGTAGATGACCTCGGCGCCGACTATCTCGAAGTCGCTCAAATCGTCATGATGATTGAGGACGAGTTCAACATCCAAATTTCAGATGACGTGGCCGAAGCCGTTATCACGGTCGGAGATGTAATTTACGTGGTTATGTCGAAAACCGAGAGCTAGCCGCAGCAGAGGTAAAATGGGCCAGTAGATTTTGGCCGCATTTCTCCTATGCGCCGAGTGTGAACTTTCGGCAGCGGTCCGGCGAGTATTCCCTCTGTGAGGTCCGCAACTGTGACAACCGCAAATCACTGCAGAAAATCTATACAGCTTGGCGGAGATTTTCAACCTCTACATCGCTCGTGAGGCCGTTCAATTCGCTGATAATTTTCTGTACCCGCTCTTTGATCTGAGGGCTCAGTGAATCTATAGCCATCTCGGCTTGATCGACCATCGAGACGCGAGCTTTCCGGCCCTTCGGCAGTATCTTGCGAAGCTGTCCGCGCAGATGCTGGACGCGCTCCTGCCGCCAGTTCTCTCTCCGGCAATGCTGTTCGTAGAGGAAGGCTTGCCGACGCTCGTGCTCTGCGAAGTACAGATCCTCAATCATGCCGTCCGGAAACTCAAGCGGTCCATAGCCGATGCTTCCCCGCAGCAGGCCGATCACGCCGTCAACCCTGCGAAGATCCTCGAAGTTCAGCCTGGGCAGATTGACGAAGGCATACCCGACAAGGAACGGAAACCGCTTCTCGATAATTTCGTTCGTCCGGTGGTGCTTCAACTCCTTGTAGAACGACGGCATGAAGATGTCGAAGCCGTCCTTGCGGCAGTTCCGCTCGATGATGGATTCCATCCGCCGACTTTCCGGGAGGCGCTCGTCGACGGCTGCCATGCGCTGATAGCCCGGTGCCGTCCTGATTGCGTACCAGCGTGACCTGTTCATGCTTTTCCCTCGTTCTTCTTCGGCAATGACCGAGCATGGTGGTTTCGGCAGTAGCGGCCCGTCGTTTCCGCCGCACAGAACAGGTACGGGCCGCCGGTGTTCAGGGGCCAGCAGCATTCGCCGGCCGTGAGGTGGTGGAGGAGCTTTGCGGATTGGAGCCGCTGAGCGTCGTAAGCGGTCGCCGGTATCTCCGGTTCCCGCTTCAGTTCCGGCGCCTGGTTGCGAGGCCGCATCGTCTTCGCTTGGCCGGGAGCGCGAGACTTCTTCCCAGCGTCACCGCGCCACGGGAACAGACCGCGGTTGCGGAAGGCCAGCCCGACAATGACGTTTCGGCTGACGCCAAAGCGCTTGGCGATCTGGGAGGCCGAATGATCATCCCTCCAGAGCTTCGCAGCAGCCTCGATGTCGACGGTACGGTGCTGGATGGTCATGCCGCGCGCTCCTCTTCGACTGGCTCCGCGGCGTCGATGTCCATCCCAATCTTCCGGCGGTAAGCCATCTGCTCGGCGCTCACCGATCGCGCGTCGGGGAGATCCATGATCTTCTTCCAACGCTCGATTTCTTCCGGCGACGGCGGCATTTCAGGAACGTAGCCGCCCGTCTCCTTCTCTTTTTCGCCTTGGTGCCAGGATCGGAATCCCTCGAGCATCTTGCGAACGCGAGCACGTGCTTCCGGGTCCTCTGTGGTCCCGTTCTCTGGCCGCGACAGTTCGATAGAGGCGATGGTATCCCTAAGGCGCGCATGCTCTTCGCTGACGAGCCGCTGCTCTGCCCTAACCATCGCGGCCAGCTCCGACGGGATCGGAATAAAGGCTTTGCGATCGATGTTGTATTCGCCCCGGATGAGCTTCTTGCAGGCTGTTGTCAGCGCTTCGTGGGACAGGCCAGCAAGTGCATAGCTGTAGACCGTCTGCGCGTCGCCAGGAGCGATAGTCGAGGACAGGGCGAGCCCCGCCGTCTGCAAGGTCCTCAGCGCCTTGGCGACGCCGTCATCGCCGCACGGGCGAAGGCGTTCCGCTGTAGCGGTAATCTGTTGCTGCAAGGTCGACAACGTTGTCAGGGCGGTCGTCATATCGGTCATTCCCGTTGATGGTCTTGTCGAGTTCTTTGGCGAATGCTTCCTGGTGGAGCTGGAAGGCGGTTTTCTGCGGCGGCGCTTGCGATTGTCGGTGCGGTCTGTCGTCGTATTTGCCTTCGATAAGCCCGTTGAAGCTCTTCGGCTGGCAAAGGAAATCCAGATCGGCCCGCCAGCCACGGTCGTTGTCGCCGCGGCAAAAGGCGCTGTTCGCCATCCGCCGGCAGGCTTCGGCCCAGAGCTCTTCGCCGTGCTCACGAATTCGGGCTTCGACCTTGCGGCGACGATCGGCGGTGACCTTGCGAGGCACCGGAAGGCCGGCTTTGGAGGCCTGATCCGAAAAGACCTGGATGGCCCGATCCGCGGGGGAAGAGCCCCCTTTAGGGGGCGAAGGGGGTATAGGATTGGAGGGGTTAGGAAGGGGGGTGTGGGGGGAAACCTCCGGGGAGGAAAGGGACTCGGCGTCCACCTGCTGTCCACGTGTTTCCACCGGACTTCCACCGGACAAGGCGGAATTCCGCTGTTTACGCTTCCGTTCGCGATCCCACTCCCGCCGCTTCTCAGCGGCACGATCGACGGCCGGAACAGTTTCAGCCTCGGCTTCGAAAGCCTCGGCAGCCACAAGGGCTTGTTCGATCGTGAGACCAGCCTCCAACATGCGGCGGATGGCGGCACTGATGCTCATCAGCGGATGACCTCCACGTCGATTCCGTAGATGGCCCGCATGAGCTTGCGCTTGATGTTGAAGTCCTTGGTGGCAACGCCCTTGACGTCGACGACACGGTTTCGCTTCTGGATGGCGTCATAGAAGGCGAAATCCGCCTTGTAGGTGCAGACCAGCTGCCCATTGACCGTGAGCGCATAGGGCTTCTGAAGCTCGACCTCGTAGACCTGGCCAGCGCGCTCCAACTGCTTCAGAGAGGAATAGAATTGCGCCTCGCGTTTGCTGTCGAACTTGATGCCGTCGACGGTCGTCTTCTTGTTGCGGTACTTCGATGGCGTCTCAGACTGATCTGCCTTCTGGATAGCGCGGAACTCGACGGCTGACATACGATCAGAAATCATCTCGCCCACTCCGACACGAAAGGTTCTTTGCCGGCGTAGGCGATCTTCTTGACCCGGCGCGCGTGAAGGCGCTCTGCGTAGCTACAGTTCAATCGCGCATTGATGAAACGGTCTGCCTCATGCTCTGGGATGCCCATAGCTTCGCTGATGGCAATGGTGTCAGGGCCGAAGCGGGCGTAGGCTTCCAGGAAGGTCATGCCACACCTCCCAGCTCGTGGAACAAACACAGCTCAGCATCGGTTGCGCGATCAAAGAGGAGGTCTGAATGCCTACCAAGCCGATCCCGAGACCCAATGACCCTGAATTCCCGCCAGACATGCCGCCGGATGTGCCGCCAGATCTGCCGGAGCCACCGATCGAAGAGCCAGAGCCCGACGTAGGCCCGGACGAGGTGCCTGGCGAGGAGATCCCGCAGAGAATGAGCAACTAAGCTTGTCATGCAGCCTCGTCCTTCGGTTTCTGAGCGCCCTCGATGCGCCGGACGGCGATGTCCGCATATTCGGGGTTGAGTTCGACGAGGACGCTGCGCAGGCCGAGCTGCTCGGCGACGAGGGCGACCGTGCCGGAACCTCCAAACGGGTCGAAGACCAGACCAGAGGTCCGTTCGAAGGTCTCGCAGACGGGGCCGCAGCCGCTCACCGCCCCGCAGCAACCGCAAACGGTCTTGGGAGATCCAGCAGACAGGCACCGTCGCGCCAATTCGCGCGGGAACGTGGCAAAGTGCGCATCGCGGCAGCCCTCAATGTTGAAGGTCCAGACGTTGCGGCCATTCCGCATATCGGGGGTATAGGTTTCGACCCAAGTGCCAGAGCGGTTCTGGCCTGGCGTACTACCCTTAGCGGGCTTGTACCGGCCATCCTTCCGGCGAGCGTGCGCATTGCCTGTCGTCGGCTCTTTCAGCGCCTCCGGGTCGAAGAAGTACTTCTCGCTCTTAGTAAGGAGCCAGACCTTCTCGTGCACGGCGGCGGGTCGGTCGTCGACGGATTCGGGCTTCGGGTTCGTCTTGTTCCAGATGATCTCGGACCGGACCCACCAACCATCATCCTGCAGAGCGATCGCAAGACGGTTCGGGATCATGCAGAGATCCTTGGGCTTCAGGTACCCACCTGGTCGAACGGTGAACCCGCTATCGGCGGGGTAGCCTTCCTTCGCTCCTGCGCGCTGTGGCCCGCGTGTGTCTGGCTGCAAGATCGGGCCGATGGTTGAGAACGGCTTATCGCGGAACGTGCGATCATCGCTGCCATCTGCCTTGTAGGCCTTAGCGGACTTGCCATTTGGCTGGGCCGCATAGCAATCGCCGTAATTCATCCAGACAGTGCCATGGGCTTTCAGGACACGGCGGATTTCGCGGAAGACGCACACCATGACGTCCAGGTGCTCGCCGAGTGTGCGCTCGAGGCCAATCTGCCCTTCGACGCCGTAATCGCGTAGGCCCCAGTACGGCGGGCTGGTGACGACACAGTCGACCGAACCGGAGGGCATGCGGCGCATGGCCTGGATGCAGTCACCAACGTGGATGGTGCAGCGGCCCTCGAGGATGGAGCGGGTTTCGATCATACCGCCGCCCTCGCCTTGCAAAGAGCAATGACGGCGTCGAGCATGGCGATGTCGCGAAGCTTGTTTTCGGTTTCGGTCTCAGGACGCGGGCGCTTGGAGCGCGGGCCGTGGTCGTCGAGCCAGACGCGTTTCTGCAGGATCTGGCCATCAGCCCAATCGATGATGGCGGCGGGCGTTATGGTTGCTCCGCCGCCGATCACTTCACTCGTCCTTTCTTCGTCGTCGCTTCTTCCTTGCCAGCCACAAGAGCAGCCAGGCGAAGAATGTTCGGATCAACCGCAATCTTCCGCTCCTTCTCATACGCATCGTCTATTTTCTCGCATGCTTTGCTGTAAGCATTCGCAAGCGCAAAGAAGTTCGACATCAGCATATCTTTAACTTCGCGATGGCGAAGCCGCATGAGGATAGACGATGGAACCTTCAATTTGCGCTGCAGACGCGCGGCAGCAGCTTCGATCGTATCGCCAGGCCCGCGGTGCTCTTGGGCAAGTAGGAACTGCGCCATGCCCTTCGCTGAACTGATGTATGCGGTACTCATCGTCTTGCTTTCCTTGTCAGAAATTTTGTCACGCATGACGGTTTCCTTGTGCGAATTCTGGTCCCGTTGAAGGAGACGCGGATGCGCACAGGCATTACCGATGGAGAGGACGGCGCCGCTGCAACGGCTGCCGGTCCCTCCCAAGTCTTTCCGTTTCGTAGGGGCTCCGCCGCAGCTGCCCCTACTGCCGGCGACGTGACCTCGTCGTCGCTGGCCCCTATTCCCCTGGGTGACGCTGTTCGAGCCGTGGTGATGAACTTGGCGAACAAGCGGATCAGGGTGCATGTCTTGCGGCTGGTCCCGAGGGAGGAGGACCAGGACCAGCCGCGTTAAGCGCCTCGGGAGGAGGTCAGCGCTTAATTCTTGCCTTGAAGCCGTTTCGGCGAAATTCGCGCTCGACGAAGCTAGGAAGGATCAGGGTGAGCGCTGCCATCCAGAGAACGACGCCGAGACAGCCAAGGAAAACGGGCCAAGTCATGCTGCTGCATCCTTCTTGTAGGAGGGGTTGGTCGAATGATCGCAGCGCTCACAAAACCGCTCGATCGTCTCATTGATGGAAAGTACGCGGTCGCATCGATCGCAGGCGTGATGCGGCAACCTCTGAAAGTCGCGGCTCTGAAGGTGACGGGCCGCAGCGATGGAAGACGATGACCCAATCCCGATCATGCCAATTCCTCCGCCTTCTCGCGCATGGCGACGGTGCATCCGTGGCAATGCTTATCGCTGTAGCCGCCGCAAGCTTCCGGGTTCCGGCAGTTCGGCCGGAGCGGCCATTTCGGCTTGGCAATGGAATTGGTTGCCGGGCTTTCACCGGCTCCAGCATGGCTCACGCTACCGTCTTCCGTTTCCGGGACTGCCTTACGGGCGTTTTCCGCTGGCACGGCTTGGGCGATCTCGTCGCCTCGAAGCACGTCGCGGTCCATCTCGGTTGCCTCTTCAGGCGAATGGGTTGCCCGCTTTTCGTCCGGGCCAGACGCGCTTGCGACGGCGTTTATGTTTGCGCGCTCCGCGCTGCGGTCTACATCTTCGCCTCCTGCTTTGGCGCCGCTGGCTTCCGCCGTAGCGCTGGGGGATTCGATCTCGCCATGAGAGGCAGTGGCGATTTCAGTTTGATCGTCGAGGATCTCGCCGGTCTCGGCGTCGAAGCGCTCTTCGCGCTCGATCATGATGTCTACTACGGTGAGCAGTGCCGCCCTGCCCGCTTGCGTCTGCAAGCCGGTAGCGACCTGGGCGACGAGCTTTGCGCTGGTCTCCGCCTCGGGCTCTTCGAACATGTCGAACTGGATCATGCCAAGGGCTTGCAGATAGGTGTCGAGGATTGCCTCTTGCTCCGCGCGCTCGTCGGCATCCTGCTTGCGGATGGAAATCACCTTGCGCAGGATCTTGGCGTCGAAGCCCATCGATTTCGCCTCGCCATAGACATCCTTGATGTCCTCGGCGATCGTCTTCTTTTCCTCCTCGAGGCGCTCTATGCGCTCTATGAAAGCGCGGAGTTGGTCGCGGGCAATGCCGTGTGCGTTGGACATGGTGGCTCCTCAGAACGGAAGGTCGTCATCGCTGGTAGGCGGCGGCGACGGCTGTTTCGGCGGGGATGGGTTGCGGATGGAGGAGGCCACGTCAGCGCAAGCGTAGTAGCCGGCGCCCCGTGCTTCTTCTGTCCACTCGGAACAGACGCAGGCTTGACTGAAATAGTCCGCCACGGACGCGCAGCGCTCGCGCTCGGCGAGGATGCCGATGGCTATCGCGTCGCGAATGCTTTCCGCGTTCGTGCTGCCGGTCTTGCCCCACGCCTGTTCCCAAGCGGATTGGACCGCCTTCATGACGTCTTGGGGGATGGTCTGGGCGCCGGAGCTCATAGCCCTGCCCTCCTGTTCCACTCGTCGATCACGGACCGACGATCACGCCATTCCCCAAACCCGTAGGAGCCCGCATGCCCAGCGTCGGAAAGCTCGGAACCCCGGAAGAGCCCGTCTTCATCTTCGATGAGGGCGCACCGGCCCTCTACGTCGACCTGATCACGGAGCTCGAAGTCGACGAGAACGACATCGTCCGTATCTCGTTCGGAGCCATGTCCAAGAACGGCGACGGGCAGATCAAAGCCGTGATCTCTGTTCGGCTCAGGATGCCGAAGAACATTGCGTGGCAATTCCGCCGTGGCTTGAGAGAGCTGGAGGGCTGAGTGCGTCATGCTGCGCTCGCCTCTGCAGCGTTCATCGCTTCCAGGATGCGCTGCCGCGTCTGCATCCTCGGCTCGCGCCCTTCCCTCAGCTGGAAAACAAAAAGCGGATCTCCGGCGAACTGCTTGCCGAAGTTCGTCGGCGTCATGTTCCGCTCCACCATGAAGGTTTCCACAGTGGTCTTGAAAGCGTCGATCTCGGACACGTTCACCATTCCTAATAGGACTATCACTATTAAGATAGGTACATTCCTATTCGCTTCCTGTCAATTCCTATGCCAGTGATTTTTTCATGGACCAGGTAAGACGAACGATTCTGAAGCGGATGCAGGAACGAGGCCTCAATTACAAAGAGGTCTCGCTAGAGCTCGGGAAGAACCAGGCATACCTCCAGCAGTTCATGGAGAGGAATGTGCCGAACAAGCTGAAAGAGGATGTGCGCTCTCGCCTGGCGGAGATCCTTGACTTACCGGAAGAGGATTTGGGGGCCCCTTCGAGGGCGCTTACCAGCAGCGATAGTAAGAGCGACGAAATCCCGGAGATCGATCTTGTCGCCGGCCTCGGCGCCGGGGGGTTCGTTGCGCTGGAGCACACGACCAAGAACGGCATAACCTTCTCCAAGGAAGTCGTTCGCGATCATTGGCGCCTTCCAGAGTGGATGCTTTCAAGGATGGGCGTCAAGGCGTCCCACGTAGCCGCCTTCCCCGCTCAGGGGGATTCCATGTCGCCGACCATTAGCGACGGCGACGTGGTTTTCATCGATACCCGTCATCGGGTTCCATCACCCGATGGTATCTATGCACTGGCTGATGAGTTTGGCGGGGTAGTCGTGAAGCGACTCGAGGTGACGTCACGTCCTGGCGCCGAAACCATCACTGTGAAGATAATTTCAGATAACCCGCGCCATTCAGAGCGCGAGTTTACTCTTGATGAGATACAGATCGTGGGCCGCTACATCGGGAGATTTACCGTCTGAATGGCCATCATAGGCCTCCGAGAAAGCGCTCGCTCCGCACCCGGATGTCGGCCACGACAATGCCCACAACTCTTTCGTTGAATTCCTCCCTGTCGATCGTCTTTGTTCCGTATCGCGGGTTTTCTCGCGACAGGGAAAGGGCACCACCTTTTTCCAGTGTGTTGGTGACACGGTAAAGGTCGAGGGCGAGTCCATCGTCGAGGAGGTAAATACCTTCGCCTTGATATGCAGTTACTGGTGCAAGAAGCGCATAATCGCGCCCTCCGCGGAGCGCCGGCTCCATCGTGTCGGATTTAACCGCATGGATGCGGAAACGACCTGTAAGGAGCCCTTCGGGCGGAAGGTTCGGACTAAAGAGATCATGCATTTGAAGCCTCGCTGCAACCGTCTCCCACATTGGAGTACCGGTGCACGTTAGCGCGGCAGTTGCACACTTCGACAGCAATATTTGCAAGAGCAAATATATGGGGATTGTCAGAAAACTGTCATACTATTCGCAACCATTCACTAAGTTGCTCAACCTTTAAGACAGTTTTCTGACAATCCACAGCAATCATACACTCACTTCTTTGGGGTTCTCCCGAAGCGTGGTTTACGAAAGTTACCGACATCAAAGACGCCTGGTTCAACTTGGCGCACTTTTGGGCGCTGGGCGCCCCAGTCACTTTTTCCCCACGTGGATAATACTTCGTTATTCCGGCGGCCCAGTCACAGTTGCGGTCGGAAACGTTCACGACGGCCACCTCAGGCCTCCCCCTAAATCACATTCGCCAATCCTAATAGGCTAGTTCCTATTTTCCCTATTGACACCGCAATAGGCATTTTCCTATAGTCCCTATCAAGACATCAACACACGGTCTTGCCGGAGACGAAAAACGATGATGATCAGCTTTTCAGTAGACTATGAATTCGAAGAGCTTCAGCTCTGCGACGAGGGCCTGATGGCCAACGGTACCGCAACGCTGGTCCACGACGGGGACGGTGAGTTCTATGTCGATGAGATCGTTCTGATCGGCGGCAAGCGGTTGGACCGGAAGGGCACCGGTGCCTGGGGCTTCCCGAGCCTCGTCAACAAGGCTCTCTTCGAGGCCATTGCCACCCTGATCGAGAACGACAGCCATGCGCAGGACTTCTTCCAGAACGCTCTTGAGGAAGGCTCCTCGCCTGATCCGGACAGTGCTTACGACGAGCGCCGGGATCATGCTGCAATGGCGTGGGTCGCCTGATGAGAGCGGTAGAAAAGATCAGCCTCGACGAGTTTCGCGCCCGACTTGACGCGCAGGGCGTGTCACGCCGTCATCTCGCTTTCAAGTGCCCGATGTGTGCGACCGTTCAATCCATGCAGTCTCTCATTGACGCTGGCGCCGGGCCGGACGAGGAGAGCGTCGAGAAGTACATCGGTTTCTCTTGCGTCGGCCGTTTCAATGGCGCGGAAGGACCGCGCAAGAAGCCAGACGGCAAGCCGTGCAATTGGACGCTCGGCGGTCTGCTCCGACTTCACAAGCTGGAAGTCCAGACCCCCGATGGAGAGGGTCATCCTCACTTCGAGGTCGCAACGCCGGAAGAGGCAAAAGCGCTGGGGGCGGCCCCATGAACCGCCCCGTCTCCTACGCATGCGACCCGGCGCAGCGCTACTGCGAATGCGGCCGCTGCGCCCTCCCGCCAGCGCCCAACATCGATCTGGACGCGGTCGCCAAGCTGAACCGCGCCACCACCGCAACCGCCATGTGCCTGATCCTGATCGCCCTCGTCCTCAGCGTTTTCGCCGTAGGCCTTTGGCGGACGGAGCAGGTGCACAAAGCAATCGTCGCCGAAAGGAATGTCTAATGGCCATGCCCGACCTTGACTACAACCTTCATCGCCAGACCGAAGCGGCAAAGTCGCTTCTGTCCAGCCTTCGCGACCAAGGCGTTGACGATGACGCCGATCTGGTCGCCGACGCGATCGAGGGCGAAACCAACCTCCTCGAGGCTATCGAAGCCGCCCTTGCGCAGATCGACGAATGCGACGTCCTCATCACCGGTTTGAAAGCCAAGGAAGAGGAATTCGAGACCCGCCGCAAGTCGATTGAGCGCCGAGCCGAGCGCGTCCGAGCCCTGATCGAACAGGCGATGTTAGCTACCGATCAAACGTCGCTAAAGCTGCCGACAGCCACCCTGTCGCTCACGAAGCGCGCGCCAGGCCTGATCGTCAACAGCGAAGCGGACATCCCTTCCCGCTTCTTCGTCGAGCAAGAGCGCCCCGCGCCGAAGCTGGACAAGAAGGCTTTGGCCGCCGCGATCAAAGCCGGCGAGCAAGTGCCCGGCGCCAACCTCGACAACGGCAGCATCTCTCTTTCCGTCCGGAGGAAGTAACCCATGCACGCAATCACGAAATTTGACCTGTCGCCACGCCAGATTGCGCTGGTCCAGCAGACCGTGGCCAAAGACTGCAACGCCGACGAGTTCAACCTGTTCATGGAAGTCGCCCGGGCGAAGGGCCTCGATCCCTTCCTTGGACAGATCATTCCAATGGTCTTCTCGAAGGACAATGCCAAGAAGCGGAAGATGACGATCATCATCAGCCGCGACGGTCAGCGCGTGATTGCGCAACGCTGTGGCGACTATCGGCCGGCCAGCAAGCCAGCGACGTATGAGATCGACGCCTCCCTCAAGAGCCCGCTCAACCCTCAGGGCATCGTGTCCGCCACCGTCTATCTCTGGAAGCAGGATCCGAAATCGGGCGAATGGTACGAGGTTGCCGGTCAGGCCTATTGGGAGGAATTCGCGCCAATCTCTCACTCTCCCGATCAGTACAACTACGTTGAAACCGGCGATACCTGGCCAGACGGGAAGCCCAAGAAGATGAAGAAGTTGAAGGACGGCGCCGTTCCTTCACTCGACGATTCCGGTAACTGGTGCCGGATGCCCCGCCTCATGATCGCCAAGTGCGCCGAGATGCAGGCATTGCGCGCCGGCTGGCCCGAGCAGTTCACCGGTCTCTATGACGAAGCCGAAATGGACCGCGCCAAGATCATCGATCTGACCGCGTCCGAGATCGTCGAGCACGAGCGCGAGGAAAACCGCCTCAAGGCCGTCGGCGCCTCGAATTCGATCACCATTACCTGGGGAGACAATTGGGCGCTTGAGAATGTGCCTGTCGGTGAGTTCTTCGACCGCGCCTGCGAGTTCATCAAAAACGAACCGCCGGCAAAGGTAGCGAAGTGGCGCGACGCAAATCGGGAACCGCTTAAACTCTTTTGGTCAAAGCATCCCGGCGACGCTCTGGAACTGAAAAAGAGGCTCGAAGCCGCAATCGCGCGTGCCCCGGCAAAGAGTGCCGTGACCGACGCCGAGCTTCGCAGCCACGTTTTGGCGGCGGGCTGACATGAGCGGCCCGGTCCTCTTGCAATGGAATGGCGAGGCCTTCCAGCCGGCGAACCGGCACTGGGCCCGCGAATGCGACAAACGCTTCGTGGTCGGCGAGTTCTATACGCTCGCCGAGCACAACGACCGCAGCATGAATTCGCACCGGCACTATTTCGCCGCGGTCGCCGATGCCTGGCGGAACCTGCCCGAGCAATATTCCGGCCTGCCTTTCGCCGAATCCGCTGAGCACCTGAGGGCCTATGCCCTGATCAAGAAGGGCTATTGCGACACGCATACTATCGTCTGCTCTAGCAAAGCGGAGGCAAAGAGGCTCGCAGCCTTCATCCGCCCGATTGACGCTTTCTCCGTTGTCGACGTGAAGGAAGCGACCGTTACCCGCTACGTGGCCAAAAGCCAGTCAATGAAGGCGATGGACAAGCAGGAATTTCAGGAAAGCAAAACGGCCGTCCTCGACTACCTCGACGACCTGATTGGCGTCGAGCGCGGCACCACACAACGAAACGTGGGAGCCGCAGCATGACCATCAGCCGTTCAATCAGCGTTTACATCAGCGAAGAGGCTGCCAAGCGCCTTGCCCGGATCTCCGCCGAGACAGGACGGCTCGTCGAAGAACTTGCCGAATGCTCGATCGAGGAGGCGACGCTCGATTACTTCCGCCATCGCAAGGACGATCCGGCGAAAGGCGGTGCGGCATGACCCGGAACGACGCACGCGCCGCGTTCGCAGCGACCGGCCTGGCTTACGCCGATCTGACGCGGGATGACCTGAGAGCACTCCGCAATTCGATCGACAAGGAATTGAAGGCCTCTGGCCTCATCGAGGGCTACCGCTCCGACCTGGCAATCCGGATGGTCAAATGGCCCACGGGTTGGGCCGCGATCACTTGCAGCACCTACTATTTCGAGAAACGTGAGGCCGTGACCTTCGGCCCTGACGGCTTCATTGGCTTCGGCGGCTGGGCTGACGACAAGAACGTCGTGCCGATCATCACCGGCTTTCTGAAGTGGATCGACGCCCTCGTTGATCGTCGGAGGATCGCAGCATGAAGAACCCGAACCCAATCAACCTTCAGACGTCAGAAAATGTGCGAAAGGCTGGATGGCAGGCGGAAACCCGCGATGCTGACGGCCACCTTTGCCGAACTCATGCGCCGTTGGAGACCGACGAGGACATAGTCTGGCTGGTGCGCGAAGCGCTTGAGCATGGCGAGACCGTAACTATTTGGCCATCGAAAGGCGGCGCAGCATGACCGATCGCCCTATCCTCTTCTCCGGCCCGATGGTCCGCGCGCTGCTCGACGGGCGCAAGACGCAGACGCGGCGGATCATCAAGCCGCAGCCTTTCGCGAGCGGATACTATGACGGGGAAATCGAGATCAACGTCATTCCAGCGAATGACCAGTACCCGAAAGCGTTCCGCTTTAACGCCAATGCAGTCGGAGGCGGCGCCATCCTCGAGGAAGTATTCGAGCCTCGCATAAATGCGGGCGACCGGCTTTGGGTTCGCGAGAACGTCAGCGCTTACGATGACGTAGAGGCAGACTCCTTAGCGCTCATCTATGAGGCAGACGAGCTTAAAGTCTCGCTTGGTGACCGTCACTCTGTATCAGAGGATGTAGGCGAGAAGTGGTGGCTGCTTAACGCTTACCGAACCGACAATCCCGATATCGATGGCGGCAAGCGGGTTCCTTCCATCCACATGCCGCGCTGGGCCTCTCGCGTCACTCTGATCGTCACCGATGTTCACGTAGAACGGCTGCAGGACATCAGCGAGGCCGAGGCCATCGCTGAAGGTGCCAAGCAGTATTCCAGCTCCACGAAACTATCGCGGGCGTTCAATCCTGATTGGAAGGGCATTTACCGGCAAGGCTACGCCGAGCTTTGGAACGCCATCAACGGCCCCGGCTCATGGGAAGCGAACCCGTGGGTTGCCGCCTACACCTTCTCGGTCATCAGGCAGAATATCGACCAGATCGCGAGGGCGGCATGATCTCGCGCTGCAAATGGGTACGCGATCCAGAAGTGCCTGGCGGAAAGTTCCTTGTCCCGGGCTGCTGGAACCGAACCATCTATGGCGACAACGCCGAATGCCATTGCGTCCACGGCACAGAAACGGCCGCCGAGCGGCTGGAAAGCAAGATCGACATTCTTTGTCAGCGGCTCGACAAGCTGGAAGCACGCATGGAGAGCAAGCACTGATGGCCTACCGTATCGCCAATTCCATCCGCCCGTATCCGACGCCCAAGCGCAAGCCGGCGAAGAGCAAGAACTACCTGGCATTCATCCATGAACTGCCCTGCTGCGTTTCGGGCCGGTACGGCGTCGAGGCTGCGCACCTGTCTTGCGCGGCGCCGCGCTATGGTCATTACGGCCGTGGCAAGGGCAGCAAGGTTTCGGACCGCTGGGTTCTTCCGCTGCATCCCGACGAGCACCGCCGCCAGCACACCATGAACGAGGATCGCTTCTGGCGCGCCGCCCGGATCAACCCGCACGTCCTGGCACTCACCCTTCACGGCCTCTGGTCGGACATGGGCGAGGATGCGGCGCCATTCGCAACAGCCATCATCAATCAGACGCTGGCCGACGCTGGCGCGCTCCGGTCGAGGGACGAGGTATGAGGGAACTAGTCGAGAAGATCGCCCAGGTAGCCAACGCCGTCGGCTGGCAAGCCGGTGAGCCGGCCATGGAACTCGCCGGCCAGATCGTTTCTGTCCTCGCCGCGAATCCCGAGCACATCGAGCGCTTCATGAGTGAAGGCGCCGAACTCTTCCTGGACGGCACTTTCAACGCCGAAAACGGCTGCCTCACATATCGTTCCATGGGCGGCGATGTCCTCAGCCCGTCCGTCCTTCGCGCGAAGAAAGGCATGCAGCAATGAGCGAATCCGAGGCATTCGACACGATCGTTGCCGCCCGCAAAGCCTACGTTGATGCGGTAGCTGCTTACAACGCTCGCCTTGAATTCGTTCGCGCGGAACGGGAGCGTGGCAACTGGCTCAATGTCGATCCCGAATATGCCGCGATGTCGGAAGCCCAATCTGCATTCTATCGCACGGTCCAAGACCTTGCCGATGCCGCCATCCGCCAGCGCGCCGAGGACAAGCGATGATCCCCGACCTGACCTACGCCAGCGATGCTACGCGCGAATACTACGCCCTCCCGGAGGACATTCGTTCCACCGTATCTGCCATCGTAGGAAACCCTCCTAGGCCGATGAGCACGATGGAGATCATGCTGGCTATCGGGCAGGCGATTGCCGGAGAGCGCCAGCCCTGCGCCGAATTACCAGGAGACGATGAAGAATGAGCGATAGCGCCTACCTCCTCCTCACCAGCGAGCAGACCGCTGAAATGCTCAACGTCTCCATCAAGACCTTGCGCGAATTCGTCAGGGCTGGCGATATAGCCTATATCCGGCTGGGAAAAGGGCAGGCAAAGCCCCGCCTCGGCTTCCACATCGACGACATCAACGACTTCATAAAGAGCCGGAGAACGCGCGCGTGTCCGTCTACAAGCCAAAGAACAGCCCGTATTACCACTTCGACTTCCAAGTCGCCGGTGTACGATATCATGGCTCTGCGGAGACAGCGAACCGCCGAGAAGCAGAAGCCCGGGAAAAGATAGAGCGCGACAAGGCCAAGGCTGCGGCCAAGGCCTCGAAAAATGCCTCGGGCGGACCGCTCACGATTGCCGTGGCGACCGGCCGCTACTGGTCCGAGGTCGGCGAGCGGCACGCGAACAGCGAGACGACCTGGACCGATATCAACCGTCTCGTCGATTATTTCGGCCCGACAAAGCTGCTCTCCGACATCTCAGACGATGATGTTGCCAAGCTCGTCCAGTGGCGCCGGTCTCAGAATGCCTGGGGCCGAGAGAAGACGAAGGACGACCAGCCGATGTGGCTTGTGTCGGCCGCGACGGTCAACCGCTCCACGACTCTCGTCTTGAAGAAGATTTTCACCCGGGCAAAGCGCACGTGGAAATACGAATTTCCGATCGAGCCCAGCTGGCGCGACCATTGGCTTCAGGAGCCGAAAGAACGTGTCCGCGAGTTGAAGGCGACGGAGGGCGCAGCCATCGAGCTTGCGACCAGGTCCGATTATCAGCCGATCTTCGATTTCGTGCGCGCGACGGGGCTCCGCCTCGAAGAATGCATTCTGCGCTGGTCGGAGGTTGATTGGCAGACGGGATGGATCACCAAGACCGGTAAAGGCGGGCGCATGGTGAAGACCGCCATCACCAGCACCGTGCGCGATATCCTGCTTCCGCTCCGCGGGCACCACCCGGAATTTGTCTTCACATACCAGGCGGCGCGGACCCGAACCGGGAAAGCGTCATACAAAGGAGATGGGGAAGGAAGAAAGAAGGGCGACCGGTACCCGATCACCTATAGCGGCCTCAAGACGCAGTGGAAGCGAATCAGAGCAAAGGCCAAGGTCGAAGATTTCCGTTTCCACGACTTCCGCCATGATCTGGCGACCAAGCTCCTTCGAAAGACCGGGAACCTGAAAACCGTCCAGAAGGCATTGAGCCACGCCGATATCAAAACGACGACGCGCTATGCGCACGTCCTCGATGAAGAGGTCGCGGAAGCGCTCGAATCGCTTTCCCGCTCCAAGCGAGCACAAAGGAAGAACAAATGACGGGAGTCGTCCGGGACTTTTTCGGGACTATTCGTTCCCGAAGAGTGAATCTGAGTGCGTTTTGTTCCCATTCATCCGGTATGGCTTACAAAAGCACTGGGGATAGTACGTTGAAAATAAAGGGGAAAATGGTCGGAGCGGCGGGATTCGAACCCACGACCCCTTGACCCCCAGTCAAGTGCGCTACCGGGCTGCGCTACGCTCCGACCTGCTTGGTTACAAGCCCGCTCTCATTAGTCGGAACACACGCACTGCGCAAGGGGAAAATGGAGACATTCCGTCCGCCTCCCCACGGATTGTGGGCCGCTGCGGGGCCGGGGCGGCATGAGAACAGTTTTGTGATTTGGAGCAATGCCTCGCGCTGGGTACACTGCGCCCGCAACAACAGGAGAAGCCCGATGAAGAGCATCCTCGTACTTGCAGCCGCCTTCGCCTTGTCGGCGACCGCAGCATTTGCCGACTGCGTTGGGCATTCCAACACGACGGCATCGACGGACGCGGTGGACAAGGAGTTCACGACCGCGAGCGTGAAGAACACCGAACAGTCGACGTCGAGCAAGCTCCTTCTGCAGCAGCAGAAAGAGCAGCGGTCGACTGAAGAAGCGGCCGAATGACCTTACGGGTGGGTGGGGCCTCGGAACGGCGCTTTCGAGGCCCGCCTTCCTTGCATTCCGGCTGCGATCACCGCACCTGATCGAGCAGGCGCTTGCATTCAAGGAGGTCGTAAAGCGCCTCCTGTAGCAGCGCCCTGTCCTCCTTGCCTACCGATGTCTTGCCGCCGATCGAAATCTCGGAATCGTCGCCACCGCCAGTAAAAGAAAAGAAGCGCCGGCTCGCCGGTGCCTTGGGGCGACCGACGATCTGATCCTCCTCCACGACGCCCGCTTTGGGCGGAAGCGGTTCTTCGTTGCTGGAGGCGGCAAGCGCCTCGACGGTTGCAAGATCGCCGCTGGCGATCGCGGCGACGAACTTGTTCCCATTGGCCTTCAAAAGCTTTTGTACGCCTTTGATTGTATAGCCATGATCGTAAAGGAGATGGCGGATGCCTTTGAGCAGGTCTACGTCTTCGGGGCGATAGTACCGCCGCCCGCCACCGCGCTTCATCGGCTTGATCTGCTGAAACCTGGTTTCCCAGAAACGAAGCACGTGCTGGGGGAGATCGAGTTCGTCCGCGACCTCACTGATGGTGCGGAAAGCATCCGGACTTTTTTCCATGTGATCCCCCATCTCCATAGCCGCGTCGGAATCTGAACCGATTCCGTCATCTCATGATTACACGAGTCAGGCCCGCTTCAATGGCTTATGCAAGGGTTTTCAACCACATTTGTGGTTGCCGGCAGTAACTCAGCCAGCCGGGTTGGACGGCTTCAGCTTGGACTTACGGCTCAGATGCGCCTTCAGAACCCTCTGTTTCAGGACATTGGAAGCCTTGAAGGTCATCACGCGGCGCGGAGAGATCGGCACTTCCTCGCCAGTTTTCGGATTTCGGCCGATGCGCTCGTTCTTGTCGCGCACCTGGAACGTCGCGAACGAAGATAGCTTCACGCTCTCGCCACGCACGATTGCGTTGCAGATCTCGTCGATAACCGTTTCCACAAGCTCGGCGGACTCTGTCCGGGACAGACCCACTTTGCGAAAAACCGATTCAGCCAAGTCTGCTCGCGTTACTGTTTTCCCGCTCATCTTCCCCCACCGATGTCTGGCCTGCCGATCAGCGATTGAAGACTATTGCCCTTGTCTATTCCGGTCAAGCGCCTGCCGTACTTCATTATTTTCTTACCAGCGCAGTAAAACGGAGCCCCAGGTGAAGCCTCCGCCCATGGCTTCGAGCATTACAAGGTCGCCCCTCTTGATACGGCCGTCGGTAGCGGCGGCGTCAAGCGCGAGCGGAATCGACGCCGCAGAGGTATTTCCATGAAGGTCGACGGTAACCACAACCTTTTCGAGAGGGATCCCGAGTTTTTTGGCCGATCCCTCGATGATGCGGCGGTTCGCCTGGTGCGGAACGAGCCAGTCGATGTCGTCCGCCGTGGTGCCTGTGGCTTCGAAAGCCGCTTCGATTACGTCGGTGATCATGCCCACCGCGTGCTTGAAGACCTCGCGCCCTTCCATCCGGAGATGGCCGACTGTACCGGTCGTGGACGGCCCGCCATCGACATAAAGCTTGTCGCCATGGGCGCCGTCGGAGCGCAGTTGCGCCGTCAGAACGCCGCGGTCGGCTTTCGTCCCGGCACCCTCCTGCGCTTCGAGGACGATGGCGCCGGCGCCGTCGCCGAAGAGAACGCAGGTGGTCCGGTCCGTCCAGTCGAGAATACGCGAAAAAGTCTCGGCGCCGATGACCAGCACGCGTGTGGCGAGGCCGCCGCGAATATAGGCGTCGCCAGTCGTGACGGCATAGACGAAGCCGGAACAGACGGCCTGCATATCGAATGCCGCACCGTGACGCATGCCGAGGCGATTCTGAATGTTGACCGCCGTTGCAGGAAAGGTGTTGTCCGGAGTCGACGTCGCGACGATGATCAGATCGATGTCATCAGGCGTCAGTCCGGCTCTCTCGAGCGCCGCGCGTGCCGCCGCCTCCCCGAGGGAGGCAGTCGTCTCGCCGTCGCCTGCGATATAGCGCTGCCGGATGCCGGTCCGCTGCACAATCCATTCGTCGGACGTGTCGACCTTGGATTCCATTTCCTTATTGGTCATCACTCGCTTCGGCAGTGCTGCCCCGAAGCCGCGCACGACAGAACGGATCATCTAATCAAACCTCATCATTCACGCCCGCGGAAGGGCTTCGGACGCCTGGGCGCCGTGATAGCGCGCAAGATCGGCCTCGATCTTGGCCTTGAGGCCGTTCTTCACCATATCGTACCCGACGTCGATCGCCGCAGCGAAACCCTCGGCGTCCGCTCCTCCATGGCTCTTGATAACGATGCCGTTGAGACCAAGAAAGACGCCGCCATTGACCTTTCGCGGGTCCATCTTCTCGCGCAGGCGGTCGAAGGCGCTCTTGGCGAAGATGTAGCCTATTTTTGCAAGAAGCGTGCGCGACATTGCGGCACGCAGATATTCCGCGATCTGGCGCGCCGTACCTTCGGCAGCCTTCAGCGCGATATTTCCGGAGAATCCCTCGGTGACCACGACGTCGACGGTGCCACGGCCGATATCGTCGCCCTCGACGAAACCGTAATATT
The DNA here is from genome assembly GCF_007827695.1 of Sinorhizobium medicae. Classification (GTDB taxonomy): domain Bacteria; phylum Pseudomonadota; class Alphaproteobacteria; order Rhizobiales; family Rhizobiaceae; genus Sinorhizobium; species Sinorhizobium medicae. Next base: position 207,525 of record NZ_VITA01000009.1, read on the forward strand.
CTATCCCCTCGATGTCGGCCTCGCGAATGAGGCGTCCGGCCTCCTTCACCTCTTCCTGGCCTTTGATCTCCTCGACGCCGACGTTCAGAAGGCCCACAGAAGGACGCTCCACCTCGAAGAGCGCCCGGGCCATCGCGCCGCCCATCAGAGCGAAATCCATCAGTTGCTGCGCGTCCGCGCCGATCGTCGCGCCGACGTCGAGCACGATGCTCTCGCCCTTCAGCGTCGGCCAGATCGCCGCGATCGCCGGCCGCTGGATGCCTTGCATGGTCCTCAAACAGAACACCGACATCGCCATCAGGGCGCCTGTATTTCCGGCCGAGACGACCACGTCTGCTTCGTGGGCATTGATCGCGTCGATCGCCTTCCACATGCTCGATTTGCCGCGGCCGCGCCGAAGCGCCTGACTCGGCTTCTCGTCCATGCCGACGGCGATCTCACAATCGTGGAAGGTGCTGCTCGCCTGGAGCTTCGGGTGTTTCGCGAGCAATTCGGTGCATCGCGCTTCCTGGCCAAAAAGAACGAACTTTATGTCCGGGTGACGTTCGAGCGCTCTCGCTGCGCCCGGGATGACGACCTCGGGACCATAGTCGCCTCCCATCACGTCAAGTGAAATTCTGACCACGCGTGTCTTATCCTTTTTTCCCGCCACGCAACATATCTCGCCCCTCAAGCTTCAAAGCGGCAGCGATCCATGTTCCTTCTGATAGTGGGCCCCGCACGCGAATGTCCGGCGCAGCGGCCCCCTTGGCTGGAGTCGGGCCAAAATACTGCTTTTCGTCGGCGTGACAACCGAATTGTAAGCTGGGCCTCAGCCGTTTCAATCCTTTTTCCAGTCCTTCAGCACCGCGAACGGGTTCGGTCGTTCGTCTTGCGCTGCGGAGCTCTCGATGCGGTCGCCGAAAGCGGCACCCGGCTTTCGCGGATAGGGATCAATCGCAAGCGCCGCGTGCTCGCTGACGACCGCACCGGCATCGATCATATCACCGGTGAAGGTGTCGGGCAGGTCGGGCCCGTCCGGATCGACGATCATCTCACCGCCATCGATATCGGCCTGCCGGGCCAGGCGCGAGCCCTCGGGAACGAAGATCGCCTCCACCAGCTCCTGAATATCGGACTCGACCGGCTCCAGCGTCACGACGCAAGTCTGCACGATGTGCGCGCGGACCTCGCCCTTGATCTTCACACCATCCTTTTTCCAGCGTCCGATCTGCAGATCGGCGGCAAACGACGTGACGCCGTCGACGCGCCAGAGCGTCGCAAGTGCCCTCAGCTCTGCCGCGTTCGCCGATAAATGCACGGTTACAGGATTTGCAGAAATGTGCCCCACCTTCACCGGGTAGGAAAATGCCGAATCGCTCTCTTGCTTCATATTCAGATCCTTCCTCGCGCCGGCGCCAGGGCAAGAAGGCGCCAGCACGCTGACATTCCAATCGACGAACGATCCCGGCGCTTTTACGTTCCGGCCGTGGGGATTCGCAAACGGCCCGTTTCCACGTCCTCTTCGGCGGTGTCCGAGAGCACGGATTCGACCGCAAGAAGGTAGGATGCCAACCCCCGCATCGACGGGGCGTCTTCCACATCGGCATGAAAATTGCGCCGCAGTGCAGCCGCCAGCGCGCCGGCATCCCGTCCTTCGAGCGCCGCCGCATAGGATTCGAGGCGGCCATAGAACATGCCGGCGAGTTTCTTCATCTTCTTCGGTACGCTCACATCACCCACGCCGAGCTCACGGATGGAATGGTCCACATCCTCGAAGAAGGCATCAACGATCTCCTGCGCAATCTCCTGACCGGCACGCGCCGAGCTGCGCGTGCGGCGGAAATAGAGGATCAGAACCGCCGACAACATCTCGAAGCGACCCATGACCGTGTCGGGCACATCGAGGTCGGTATAGAGAAACGGTTGGCGCGCCGCTGCGGTCAGTGCCTCATATTGGCGCTTCACAATCGCAATATTGCCGCTTTTTTTCTTGAACAGTCCAAAAATCATCACTGAGGCCGGCCAGGTTTCTCGAAATCAGGGGGGCTTTCTCGAAATCAGGGGCAAGCGCCCATGACCATGTTGCATGATAGCCGAAGCTGGTTTACCGAAGCAGGCACGAATTGCAATGGCCGATCTGCCAATCGTTACTCCAGGGGAGCAGTCCTTGACGAAGCGGTATTTGACGACAAACCTTAAAGTTCTCGGCCGGGCCGTGCTCGTGGCTTCTCTTTGCACGACTGCGCTTTCCGCCTGCATGTCCGCGAATGTGGGTGAAGTCCTGCATCAGGGCTATGTCGTCGACCAGGAAACGCTGGCCCTCGTCCCGGTCGGATCCAGCCGAGAGCAGGTTCTGCTCTCGCTCGGCACGCCCTCGACGACTGCGACATTCGACAATGAGGTGTTCTATTACATCTCCCAGACGCGCAAGCGTCCGGTCGCCTTCATGAAGCCAAAGATCGTCGACCAGTCCATTCTGGCGGTCTATTTCGACAAGGAAGGCACTGTCAGCCAGCTCGCGCATTATACGATGAAGGACGGAAAGGTCTTCGACATGCTGTCGCGCACGACCCCGACCGGCGGCAAGGAAACCAGCTTCCTCGGCCAGCTCCTGAGCGGGCCCGGCGCCGGACAGGCTGCTGCGCGCAACCTGTTCAAGGATTTCGGCAAGTAGCCGCACCGAACCGGAACGAACGAAGAAAGCCCGCGAGACCGGATCTCGCGGGCTTTCTTCTATTTGCGCTGGAATGAGGGCAGAAAACCCGGCACAGTTTCCTCATCCCGCTCCGAAGCTTCCGTCAAGCGAGCACGGCGAGCAGCAGGAGCGCGACAATGTTGGTGATCTTGATCGCGGGATTGACGGCTGGACCGGCCGTGTCCTTGTAGGGATCGCCAACGGTGTCGCCCGTCACCGAGGCCATGTGCGCGTCAGACCCCTTCATGTGGCGGGTACCGTTGCGATCGACAAAGCCATCCTCGAAGCTCTTCTTCGCATTGTCCCAGGCACCGCCACCCGATGTCATCGATATGGCTACGAAAAGGCCGTTGACGATAACGCCGAGGAGCGAGGCACCAAGCGCCGCGAAGGCAGAAGCCTTCGAGCCGGAGATCAGCAGCACGCCGAAGTAAACGACGATAGGCGCAAGCACCGGGAGCAGCGACGGAATGATCATTTCACGGATCGCCGCCTTGGTCAGCATGTCGACGGCGCGGCCATAATCCGGCCGGTCCTTGCCTTCCATGATGCCCGGCTTCTCCTTGAACTGACGACGAACCTCCTCGACGACGGCGCTCCCTGCCCTTCCGACGGCGGTCATGGCTATACCGCCGAACAGATAGGGGATGAGGCCGCCGAAGATCAGCCCGGCGACAACGTAAGGATTCGACAGGTCGAAGGAAATCGTCCCGACGTCGGCGAAATAGGGATGCTTGTCACCATTGGCGGCAAAATAGGCAAGATCGTTGGAATAGGCGGCGAAGAGCACCAGGGCGCCGAGACCCGCGGAGCCGATCGCATAACCTTTCGTCACGGCCTTGGTGGTGTTGCCGACGGCGTCCAATGCGTCGGTCGCCTTGCGCACCTCTGGTGGCAGATGCGACATCTCGGCGATACCGCCGGCATTGTCCGTCACGGGCCCGAAGGCGTCGAGCGCTACGATCATGCCGGCAAGGCCGAGCATCGCGGTCACCGCGATGGCCGTCCCGAAGAGGCCGGCAAACTGGTATGTCGAGATGATGCCGGCCACGATGACGATGGCCGGCAAGGCGGTCGACTCGAGCGATACGGCAAGACCCTGGATCACATTGGTGCCGTGGCCGGTGACCGAGGCTTGCGCGATCGAGTTCACCGGTCGCTTGTTCGTTCCCGTATAATATTCGGTGATCACGACGATCAGTGCCGTGACGATCAGACCGATGATACCGCAGAGAAACAGGTTCCAGCCGGTGATATCCATGCCCGCGACCGTTCCGATCGAGCCCCATCCGATCGTCAGCGACGTCGCTGCGCCAAGACCAAGGATCGAAAGCGCGCCCGTCACGATCAGCCCGCGATAGAGCGCCCCCATGATGGAACCATTGGTGCCGAGCTTGACGAAGAAGGTGCCGATGATCGAGGTGATGATGCAGGCCGCGCAAATCGCCAGCGGATAGGTCATGACGGTTGCCAGCACAGGGGCACCTGCGAAGAAGATCGACGCAAGTACCATGGTCGCCACGACAGAGACCGCATAGGTCTCGAAGAGGTCCGCTGCCATGCCTGCGCAGTCGCCGACATTGTCGCCGACATTGTCGGCGATCGTCGCCGGGTTGCGCGGATCATCCTCGGGGATCCCTGCTTCGACCTTGCCGACGAGGTCGCCGCCGACATCGGCGCCTTTCGTGAAGATGCCGCCGCCCAGACGGGCGAAGATCGAGATCAACGACGCCCCGAAACCCAGCGCGACAAGCGCATCGATGACTTCGCGCGAGGCCGGCTCATGCCCAAGCCCTGCCGTGAGGATGAGGTAATAGACCGAGACGCCCAGGAGAGCGAGGCCCGCAACCAGCATGCCGGTGATGGCGCCGGATTTGAAAGCGATGTCCAGACCGGAGGCAAGACTGACCGAAGCGGCCTGGGCCGTGCGGACGTTGGCTCTGACCGAAACATGCATGCCGATGAAGCCCGCGGCACCCGAGAGCACCGCACCGATCAGGAAGCCGATGGCGGCCGCACCCGAGAGCAGAACCCATGCGGCTATGAAAACGACGACACCGACGAAGGCGATGGTTGTGTACTGACGCGCGAGGTAGGCTTGCGCCCCCTCTCTGATAAAGCCTGCGATTTCCTGCATGCGGGCATTCCCCTGGTCGGCGGCAAGCACCGACCGTGTCGCCCAGATGGCATAGACCACCGAAAGCAACCCGCATGCGATCACGCCCAATAGTATGGTCATTTCGCACTTTCCTCCGTTACAACCCGCGGGTTCACTCCCTCCCGCCGGCCCCTCTCCACGAATCACGCGCCGCCTCCTCGAGCGGCGCATTTTCGCGGCGCGGCCAGAGTGCTGTTGCCGACGTGGATTCGTCAAGCCCCTGAAATTGCCCGCATGCCGGCCTTTTCAGGGTTCGAGAAACTTTGGAGAAAACAGCCTTCAGGCAGCGGCTCGCTTGCGCGTGCGCATCAACGGTAGAAGGAGAAGCAGGCAAAAGCCTGCAACCGGCCACACAGCCGCGCTCAGCATGTCCCAACCATAGGCGGAGAGAACCTTACCGGAGGCGAAGGAGGAACCGGCGACGGCCGAGAAGAGAACGATGTCGTGAAAGGCCTGGACCTTGTCGGCCTCATGTGACCGGTAGCTCTGCGCGACGATCGCCGTCGAACCGATGAAGCCGAAATTCCAGCCGAGGCCGAGCAACGACAGTGCACCCCAGAAATTCCAGAGTGCCACACCGAGGTGTGCCACGGCAGCACAGGCCATCAGCAGAAGGAGACCACAGGCGACGATGCGTTCGGCACCGAAGCGGCTGATCAGCCAGCCCGTCACGAAACTCGGAGCGAACATCGCGAGCACGTGCCACTGGATTCCGAGAGTGGCGAGGTCGCTCGAGAAGCCGCAACCGACGACCATGGCGACAGGCGCACCCGTCATCATGAAAGTCATCAGGACATAGCTGGAGATCCCGCAGATCATTCCCGTCAGGAAACGTTGGCTGCCGGCAATCTCGCGCAGCGGGCGCGCTGGCGGCAGGTCACGCGGGGCGGACGCCTTTGTGTGGTCCGGCAACCGGAGCGGCATGAAGAAGAAGAGGGCGACGATGCAGACCGGCACGAGAGCGACGAAAGCACCGGCAAACCATACGGGCGCGAAGTAGTCGCCCGCGAAAATCACGATCTGCGGACCTAGGACAGCCGAGACGATGCCGCCGCCCAGAATCCAGGAAATCGCCTTTGCCTTATAGAAGGGAGGCGAGGCGTCGGCAGCGGCAAAGCGAAGTTTCTGGGTGAAGCCGTTGGAAGCTCCGAGAACCGCGAGACCGCAGGCGAAGAACCAGAAACTCTCGCGGAAAAGCGCGGCCGTTGCGAGCAAGCCGCCAAGCGCGGCGATCGACGCTCCCGCCATGAAGGCGAAGCGCCGTCCAATCAGTCGCGACAAAACGGCAACGAGCACGACGCCGAGGGCCATCCCGAGATTGTAGGCGGTGAGCGGCGCCGTCGCGAGCGACTTGTCTTCGCCGAGCAACTGGTGCCCGGCAACGCCGCCGACGGCAAAACTGATTGGTCCGACAACCCCGAGCAGCGCCTGAGCCACCGTGAGCAACTGGACGTTGCGGCGCGCCTCGCCCAGAACCGTCCCCGTGCCTGCCGTCTCGGCGACCATCCGCGTTTACTTTCTCTGTTCGCCGCGAACCTGCTTGGCGATCCGGTCGAGGACGGCGTTGACGAGCTTCGGCTCCTCATCCTGGAAGAAGGCCTTGGCGATCTCGACATATTCGGTCACGATCACCGGGACCGGCACGTCTTTTCGTTCGAGAATCTCGAAGGTACCGGCGCGCAGGATCGCACGCACGGTCGAGTCGAGACGGGAAAGCGCCCAATCGTCCTGAAGCGCCGAGCCGATCAACGGATCGAGCTTGCGCTGGTCGCGCACAACGCCAGCAACGATCGATCGGAACCAGGAGGCGTCCGCCCTGAGATAGGTGTCGCCATCCAGTTCCTTGCCGAGACGATGTTCCTCATATTCGGCGACGATCTCCAGGACGCCGGTCCCGCCGACATCCATCTGATAAAGTGCCTGAACGGCTGCGAGGCGGGCGGCCCCACGCTGATTGACCTGTTTCAGTGGCTGATCCGAAGGGGTGTTCGTCACTTGTCTGCGCCCAATCTTTGCTTCAGTTCGATCATGGTAAGGGCCGCGCGGGCGGCGAACCCACCCTTGTCGCCCTCCGACCGGCGGGCCCTTGCCCAGGCCTGATCGTCGTTCTCGACCGTCAGGATGCCATTGCCCAGCGCCAGGCTCTCGCTGACCGCCAAATCCATCAGCGCGCGTGCGGACTCGTTGGCGACGATGTCGAAATGGTAGGTTTCGCCGCGGATCACCATGCCGAGTGCAACGAAGCCGTCATATTCCGTCCCGCCTTCGTCTACGCCGTCGAGCGCCATGGCGATCGCCGCGGGAATTTCCAGCGCCCCCGGCACCGTCACAATATCATAAGTGGCGCCGGCTGCATCGAGTGCATGTTTCGCTCCGTCGAGCATCGCGTCGGCCATATCGTCATAGAAACGCGCTTCCACAATCAGGATGTGGACGGGCTTGATCTTCGCCATGGATCACCTGTCTTGAAAAATTCGGCCCGGACTTGGCCGGTGCAGGCGGCGGTCAAACCATGCCCGGCACGGAATGGCAAGTAAATTCGGTTAACGAAACGGCATTTGCCGTGCGAACGTCGTCCACGTCAGCGAGTAGTAAACTCGCTTGTAACGGTGCGAACTGTATCTAACATCCGCTCTGACCTACCAGAATCGAACACGATGATTTCAACAAGCGAGCGACAATGCACAGCGTGCCTACTATCGAGACAGAGCGGCTCCTTCTGCGCCCCTACCGGCGCGATGATTTCTCCTCCTATTGCGCACTCTTCGGAAACGAGGACGTAACCCGCTACGCCGGCGGCATGCCCTACACGCGCGAGCAAGCCTGGACACGTTTCCTGCGTCAGGTCGGCATGTGGCACTATTTCGGCTTCGGCTTCTTCGCCATCCAGGACAAGCAAAGCGGTGCATTCATCGGCGAGGCAGGCTTCCACGAGGCACATCGCCAGATTACACCCTCGCTCGAGGGAACGATGGAGACCGGCTGGGCGATTTCCCCGAAGAACCATGGCCGCGGCCTCGCGACCGAAGCCGTGACCGCGGCCCTCGCCTGGGCCGACCGCGAATTCCCCACGCTGAGGAAGACCTGCATCATCGAACCGGGCAACCAGGCTTCCATCAACGTCGCGCTCAAGCACGGCTTCAAGGAGTTCTGGCGCACGACTTATAACGGCCGGTCGATGTTGATGTTCGAGAGGCGCTCGAAGGCGCCGGCAGGCCTATAAGGAGCCTTGCACGCCCGCTTAAGCGGGATTGAGAAAAAGTGGACGCGGTTCTCCGCCCGCATCCCGCGTCTCAACTCATTGGACTCGATCAGATCATGATCCCAAGTTGACCCGACCTGAATTCATTGTGATCCGGCAGCCGGAAATTCGGCCAGCCGCGCCGCGTAGCGCGCCATCGTGTCGACTTCGAAATTCACCAGATCGCCGGCCTTGCGTTCGCCCCAGGTCGTCACGTCGAGCGAGTGCCGGATCAGCAGCACGTCGAACTCGACTCCATCCACTTTGTTCACTGTAAGCGACGTGCCGTCGAGGGCCACCGATCCTTTCGGTGCAACGAATTTCGCGAGGTGTTCCGGCGCCCGCAGGCGGAAGCGCACCGCGTCTCCCTCCGGTTCGACGGCGAGGATTTCCGCCTTGCCGTCAACATGGCCGGAGACGATGTGGCCTCCCAGTTCGTCCCCGATCTTCAGCGAGCGCTCGAGATTGATGCGCGTCCCCTCACGCCACGCGGCGATAGTCGTCAGCCTCAGCGCCTCCTCCCATGCCTCGACCTCGAACCAACGCTCGTTGCTGCCGGCCTCCGGCAAAGCCGTGACGGTCAGGCACACGCCGGCATGTGCGATCGAGGCGCCCATATCAATGGTCTTCGGATCGTAATTCGTGGCAACGCGGAGCTTCGCGCCCTCCCTGAGCGGCGTGACCTTCTCGACGGTGCCGATGTCGGTAATAATGCCTGTGAACATCAGATATCTCTCTCATACTCTTCAAAAATATCGTCGCCGTAACGTGCGGTACGCTGGAGCGTGAAGCCCGCCGGTACGGACCTTCGCTGAAATGGGGATGGTATGCCACCTTTGCCAATGGGAGACGGGCCGGTGAAGAGCAAGATACGATCGACCAGCTCCACATCGAGAAAGGCGCGCGCCGCGCTGCTCCCACCTTCGACGAGAAGAGAGGAGATGCCGCGCGAGGCAAGCGCAGCCAGCAGATCCGGGATGTTGTCAGCGTTCAGGATTTCCACACCGGCCGATACGAGCACATCCCGGCGGGCTTCGTAGTCGCCCCCTCTCCCGGCAACCGGAGAGAGGGTCGGGGTGAGGGGCAATGACACGCCGCTTACCTGCCCCTCATCCGCCCTTCGCTCACCTTCTACCCGCATGCGCGGAGAAGGTGAGCCTGCATCACCCGCAACGACGATCAACGAAACTTCGCCAGCCGACCGCACCAGTTTCGACTCGATCGGCAACTCAAGCCGGCGGTCAAGCACGATCCGCACGGGCGATCGGTCTTCAAGCCCCTGCATGCGCACCGTAAGTTCCGGATCGTCAGCGCTCGCCGTGCCGATGCCGACGAGGATCGCGTCGGTTTCGGCACGCAATATCTGTACCTGAGCGCGGGAAACCGCGCCGGTAATCCTTACCTGCCCTTCGCCCCTTCGACCGATCATGCCATCGTTGGAAACCGCAAGCTTCAGAGTCACATGCGGGCGCTTCTTGCACTGCCGCATAAGGTATGCCTGGAGCGCACGCTCGCCCTCCTCGCGGAGGACGCCGATATCGACCGCTATTCCCGCTTCGCGAAGCAGCACAATGCCGCGACCGGCAACGCGTTCGTCGGGGTCGAGGATGGCGACCACGACACGAGCGACTCCGGAAGCAATCAGCGCATCCGTGCAGGGCGGGGTCTTGCCGTGATGCGAACAGGGTTCGAGCGTGACATATGCCGTCGCTCCCCTCGCCTTCTCGCCCGCCTCGGCAAGCGCCTGCGTCTCGGCATGCGGTCGCCCGCCGGACGCCGTCACCGCGCGGCCAACAATCATTCCCTCGTTTACGATCACGCAGCCGACAGAGGGATTGGTGCCAGTCCGACCAAGATTGCGCCTCGAAAGGCGCAGCGCCGCCGCCATGAACCGCTCGTCTTCGTGCGCCGGCTTAACCATGCCTTTCGCCTCCGGCCTACTCGCCAGGATCGCGTGCGATCTTTGCGCTGATTTCCGCGATGACCTTCTCGAAATCCTCCGCGTGGGAGAAATCGCGATAGACCGACGCGTAGCGTACGAAGGCGACGTCGTCGAGGCTCTTCAGCGCCTCGAGAACCTGAAGGCCTATTTCTTCCGACGGAATTTCGGTTTCGCCGGAGCTTTCCAGCCGGCGGACGATGCCTGAGACCGCCCGCTCGATCCGGTCACGATCGACCGGGCGCTTTCGAAGCGCGATCTCAAAGGAGCGCAACAGTTTGTCCCGGTCGAAAGGAACCTTCCGGCCGGTTTTCTTGATGATCATCAGCTCCCGCAGTTGCACCCGCTCGAAGGTCGTGAAGCGGCCGCCGCAATCCGGGCAGATGCGGCGGCGGCGAATGGCGTTCCCGTCCTCCGCCGGACGGGAATCCTTCACCTGACTGTCTTCGGAACCGCAATAGGGGCAGCGCATGCAGCCGTCCGATCACATATAGCCATACATTGGGAAACGGCCGGTGAGCTTCATCACCTTCTCGCGCACGCCGGCCTCGACGGCAGCATTGCCTTCATCGGAATTGGCAGCCTTGAGGCCGTCGAGGACCTCGACGATCAATTCGCCGATCTCCTTGAATTCCGCTTCCTTGAAACCGCGCGTCGTCCCGGCCGGTGTGCCCAGGCGAACGCCTGATGTGACGAAGGGTTTTTCCGGGTCAAAGGGAATGCCGTTCTTGTTGCAGGTGACATAGGCGCGGCCAAGCGCAGCTTCGGCACGCTTGCCGGTGGCGTTCTTCTTGCGCAGATCCACCAGCATCAGATGGTTGTCGGTGCCGCCCGAGACGATGTCCAGCCCATTGGCCTTGAGCGTGTCGGCAAGCGTGCGCGCATTCTTCACAACCTGAGCCGCGTAGTCCTTGAAGGAAGGCTGCAGCGCTTCGCCGAACGCGACGGCCTTGGCTGCGATCACGTGCATCAGCGGTCCGCCCTGAAGGCCGGGGAAAACCGCGGAATTGATCTTCTTTGCAATTTCCTCGTCATTGGTGAGGATCATGCCGCCGCGGGGCCCGCGCAAAGACTTGTGGGTGGTCGTCGTCGCGACGTGGCAATGAGGAAACGGCGACGGGTGCTGATCACCGGCGACGAGCCCGGCAATATGAGCCATGTCGACCATCAGCCAGGCGCCAACCTCGTCGGCGATCTCGCGGAAGCGCTTCCAGTCCCAGATCCGGGAATAGGCCGTTCCGCCCGCGATGATCAGCTTCGGCTTATGCTCGCGCGCCTTCTTGGCAACGTCATCCATGTCGAGGAGGTGATCGTCTTCGCGCACGCCGTAGGAAACGACGTTGAACCATTTGCCCGACATGTTCACCGGGGATCCGTGCGTGAGGTGGCCGCCGGAATTGAGGTCGAGGCCCATGAAGGTATCGCCCGGCTGCAGGAGCGCCAGGAAAACCGCCTGGTTCATCTGCGAGCCCGAATTCGGCTGGACGTTGGCAAAGCCGACGCCGAAGAGCTTCTTGGCGCGCTCGATCGCCAGTTCCTCGGCGATGTCGACATATTGGCAGCCGCCGTAATAGCGCTTTCCCGGGTAACCTTCGGCGTATTTGTTGGTCATGATGGAGCCTTGCGCCTCGAGCACGGCCCGTGAGACGATGTTCTCGGAGGCAATCAGCTCGATCTCATGGCGCTGGCGACCCAGCTCCTTCTCGATCGCACCGAAGATGTCCGGGTCGCTGTCAGCGAGAGAGCGGGCGAAGAAAGCGTCGTTTGGCTGTGAAGGCATCGGCTCGAGGCTCCTCTGAAGGGTGGCTGTTCTTTAGCTTCCTCGCACGCCGAGAGCAATATCCGCTGTGCGGATTGCGTCATTTCCGCCATCCGCCGCGCCGGGTTGGTGCAGCCCCATGAAAACGAAAACCGCGCCTTCGACGAAGGCGCGGTTTTCGATGGCAGAATGCAAGTTTTGCTTATTGCGGCAAGGCGTCCGCGTCGATCGGACCAGCCGATTGCTCGATGCCCGTCGTCGTCTGCAGCGCAAGCTCCGCCGCGCCGTCGCGCTGGTAGATATCGTCGCGGAACTGGACGACGCGGTCCTTCGCCGACCAGGCGGTTATATAGGTGAAATAGACCGGGACCTCTTCGGCAAGCTTGATCGGCGTGTTGACGCCGGACTTGATCGTACCCTCGATCTGCTGGCGCGACCAGCCGGGCGTTTCCTTGAGCAGCCAGGTGGATAGATCGCGAACGTTCTGCACACGGACGCAACCGGAGGATTCGAAGCGCATCAGCTTGTTGAACAGGCCCTGCTGCGGGGTGTCGTGCATATAGACGGCATGCTCGTTATGGAAATTGATCTTCGTCGAAGACATCGCGTTGATCTTGCCGGGATCCTGGCGGAACATAAGGTTCGGCGCCTTCTCGGCCTGCCAGTCGATGGTTTCCGGCGACACTTCGTTGCCATTGCCGTCGAGGAGACGGATCGCATTGCGCTCGAGATAAGTCGGATCCTTACGCATCAGCGGCATGATATCTTTCTGGATGATCGAGCGCGGCGCCGTCCAATAGGGGTTGAGGATGACCTCGTAAATCTTTGAATTGAGAATCGGCGACTGGCGATCGATCTTGCCGACGATAGCCGTATGGCGCAGCGCCACCCGGCCGTTCTCCACCGCCTCGATATAGGCTGCCGGAATGTTGACCATGACGTAGCGCCGGCCGAGATCGCCCGACATCGACTGAAGCCGCACCAGGTTGGTCTCGAGCTGGGCAAGCCGGGTCGAGGCGTCGACGTTCAGAGCCTTCAGGCTGTATTCGCCGATGACGCCGTCCGCCGGCAGGCCATGACGTGCCTGGAAGCGCTTGACAGCACCATCGACATAGGAATCGAAGGAAGGGGAAATACCCGCCGATTGCGGCAGATCGCCCGAGATCATCAGACGCTGGCGCAATTGCTGAACGGCAGGATCGTTAACGCCGAGTTCGAGCCTTTGGGTGCTCGCGGGATTGACCATAGGCCAGCCTCCGGCGGCTGCGATCTGCTGGTAATCCAGGATCGCCTGCTGCAGAAGCGCAATCGTTTCGGGGCCGAAGACTGGCGTGTTCGACAGTACCGCCGTAGCCGTACGCGAAGCCTTTGCGTCGAACTGGTCGTCCCAGGAGCCGCGGCGCGGCGAATTGATGATTTCGTTCAGCGCATCCTGGGCGCTGGCGGCGCCCGCCCATGCGGCGGCACCGAAGGTTGCGGCCGAACGCAGAAATGCGCGGCGCGAGAAAGCATCAATTCCGTTTTTTTTCGACATAGTCCCACCGTATCATTGCGCCAGAAGCGCGCTGCCCTAGCCCTAAAGCGCATCATGTGATGCGCCTTACGTCTTCGCATTCATTGCAAGTCGCATCCCGAAAGCCGATGTGCGCTTCCGGGCGACATGCCTTAGCACGGTCATAGTTAACAAAGGCAAACCTGCGCACCACCCCGGCCTTCAGATCGCATCACGTTGCCGCAACGAGAGCCGCCCCGGCAGGCAAGCCCCGAAGCGGACTTCCGCCACCCGGACACAATCGCGCACCTGCCGCACACAAGCGTCGCTGTCACAGCAATATGGCCAATTCGTGTCTCGTCGCCCCGGTCCTACCCATTGCCGGAGCAACCAGGTCGCGCAAATGCAGCAAGGGTCGGACACGCAGGGATTGCGCCCGACCCTCGAGGCTGGAGGTCATTAACTGTGCTTAGAGGCGATACAGAATCTGGTCGTTCCAGAAGCGGTCGAGACGCTGCAGGAGCTTGTTCATCTGGGTGAACTCATCGCTGCCGATGCCGCCAACCTTCTGGATCGAGCCGATATGGCGCTCATAGAGTTTGGCGACCGTTTCCGCGATCTCCTGCCCATCTTCCGTAAGGCTGATGCGAACCGAACGGCGGTCGACGCGGGAGCGCTGGTGGTTGATCAGGCCGAGATCGACCAGTTTCTTGACGTTGTAGGAAACGTTGGAGCCGAGATAGTAGCCGCGGGAGCGAAGTTCGCCGGCGGTCAGTTCGGAATTCCCGATATTGAACAGCAGGAGTGCCTGAACGGCATTGACGTCGCTGCGACCCTGACGGTCGAACTCATCCTTGATGACGTCGAGCAGGCGGCGATGCAGACGCTCGACGAGGTGGAGGGATTCCATGTAGAGACCACGGATCGTGTCTTCCTGCGGGTCTCTGGGGGCAACAAACTGCGGCTTCATCTTGGTGTTCATTTTCGTGCCTCACTGTTTCGCTTGGCGGTGTCTGTTTGTCTTCCCGCCTTGAGTGAGACCCTATCGAATACGTATAAAATTCTACTTAAACCGCAGGCTTAACATGTACTTACCGCGGGCCGAGCCTGTCTCAGGGTGAATCAACCCTTACCTTCCTCGCCTGGCGCATCCGCTGATAGAGCAGCGCGGCACGGAAAAGGATGAAGGTGATGGCGACGGATGCGTGGAGAACGATCAGCAGCGGGCGATGGCCAAATAAGCCTGGATAGAACTTATCCATGGCGATCTCCGCCGCGGCTGCAACCACCCAGACCACCGGACCCCAGGAGACCAGAAGCCAGAGCCCTATGGCGGCAACCGGATAGACGACCGCAAGGGTGGTGGCGGCCGCGCGCCACTGCGGCGACAGAAGATCGAAACGGCCGGCGCCGCCATGGGAAAAGCCGATGAGCATGGCCCAATAGTTCAATGCGAACCAGAAGCAGGACACGGCAACCAGACGCAGGAACCAGGCGAAGAGCACCTCGGTCAGCGACGGCTTCGGCACATGAACAGAATCATGAAGCATGGCGGCAAGATAGGCCGGCCGCCGCCGATCCACCAGCGCCAAGGACGGGAAAGCGCTGCGATGCACTGACGAGCGGAAGAAAATGACGCAGGCCGACTCCGGGCAAGGCGGGTTTTCAACCCCTGAAGGCACGTGATAAACCGCCTCGACGCACGAACAGGACAGAGGACGCGGCGCGATGAACGACAGGACAAATCTTGTGGACAGGATCACCGGGCACCGCCGCATGCGCCGCAATCGCAAGGCGGACTGGACGCGCCGGCTGGTCCAGGAGAACCGTTTGACGGTTGACGACCTGATCTGGCCGATCTTCGTCGTGCCCGGCAGCGGCATCGTGGAGCCGATAGATGCAATGCCGGGGGTTAACCGGATGAGCGTCGACAAGGCGGTCGAGGCGGCGAAGGAGGCAGCCGATCTCGGCATTCCGGCGATCGCAACCTTTCCCAGTATCGACATGGCGCTCCGCGATGAGACCGGATCGAACAGTCTCAAGGCCGACAACCTGATCAACCAGGCGACGCGGGCGATCAAGAAAGCCGTTCCAGACATCGGCATCATCACCGACGTTGCGCTCGATCCGTTCACCAGCCACGGCCATGACGGCATCCTGCGCGATGGCCAGATCGTCAATGACGAAACGGTGGAATCAATCGCCAGGGCGGCGGTCATTCAGGCGGAGGCAGGTTCCGATATCATCGCGCCCTCCGATATGATGGATGGGCGGATCGGCGCGATCCGCGAGGTGCTCGACGCGGCCGGGCACCAGAATGTCGGCATTATGTCCTATGCAACGAAATTCGCGTCCGCTTTCTATGGACCTTATCGCGAGGCGATCGGCACCGGGGGCCTGCTCAAGGGCGACAAGAAGACCTATTACATCGATCCGGCGAATGGGACCGAGGCGATACGCGACGCAGCACTCGATGTGGAGGAAGGCGCGGACATGCTGATGGTGAAGCCCGGCCTGCCCTATCTCGACATCTGTTGGCGAATGAAGGAAGCCTTCGGCCTGCCGGTCTTCGCCTATCAGGTTTCCGGTGAGTACGCCCAGATCAAGGCGGCGGCAGCCAATGGCTGGATCGACGGCGAGCGGGTGATGGTGGAGACGCTGCTGGCCTTCAAGCGGGCCGGCTGCGACGGGATCCTCAGCTATTTCGCCCTCGAAACGGCGCGCATCCTCGCCAAGCGCTAGATGATGATGAAGGTCGGCAGTCGCCCGCCCAACGATGGCGCAGCGGGACTGCGAGCCTATATGCATTGTTTTATCGCATTGGCTCCCCATATTTTGGGTGGATCACAATTTGAGGCACGGGCATGAGCATGCATAACGAAGAACTGAGGCTTCCGAGCGAGGATTGGCGCGCCTACCAGGGCGTTCTGTCTCGCAGGATATTCGCCTTCATCATCGACTATCTGATCGTCGCGCTGCTGTGGATACCGGCGGCGGTCGTGGTGTTCTTCCTCGGCATCCTGACGCTCGGGCTCGGCTTTTTGCTCTATCCGGTGCTCTTCGTCCTGGTCGCCATGCTCTATTTCGGGATGACCGTCGGCGGCCGCGAACAGGCTTCCCCGGGAATGAGGATTATGGGCGTGGCAATCGCCCGGACGGATGGCCGGCCCATGGATTTCCTGACCGCAATCGTCCATCTGGCGATATTCTGGATCGCCAATGCGCTTTTGACGCCGCTGATCCTGTTGATAGGCCTCTTCACCGACCGCGGCCGTCTGTTGCACGACCTGCTGATCGGCACGGTGGCCGTACGACGCGATATGTATTGACGGCGCCGTTACGCCGAACGAGTGTGTTGACGTTTTCCATTCTTCGGCCATGCTATTACAATGAGCAACCGCACGAAGAGTGACCCCCGCGCTCGATGAACACGCAGACCGCACCGTCCCCTCAGTTCTACCTGACCGCACCGGCAGCTTGCCCCTATCTGCCAGGTCAGATGGAACGGAAGGTATTTACGCACATGGTGGGAGAGCGGGCGCCGGAGCTCAATGACCTGCTGACGCAGGGCGGCTTCCGTCGCTCTCAGAACATCGCCTACCGCCCGGCATGCGAAACCTGCCGGGCCTGCATTTCCGTGCGCATTCTGGCCAACGAATTCGCGCCGACGAAGTCTATGCGTCGCGTGCTTGCCGCCAATGGCGACATCGTATCGGCGGAGTATCCGGCCGAGCCATCGAGCGAGCAGTACAATCTCTTCCGGCGCTACCTCGACTGTCGCCATCAGAAAGGCGGCATGTCCGACATGTCGGTGCTCGACTATGCAATGATGGTGGAGGATACCCATGTGCACACGAAGATCATCGAGTACCGGTTGCGGGTCGAAGGCGACGGCATCAATGACAAGGCGCGAGGTCCCCTGATCGCGACTGCCCTGACGGACCGGATGAGCGACGGTCTGTCAATGGTCTATTCCTTCTTCGATCCGGCTCTCTCCGAACGTTCCCTTGGCACCTACATGATTTTGGATCATATCCGCCGGGCAAAGGAACGCGGCCTCCCGCATGTCTATCTCGGCTATTGGGTGAAGGGATCGCGCAAAATGGGGTACAAGACAAAGTTTTTGCCGCAGGAGCACCTTATGGCCCGTGGCTGGGAGCGCTATTCTGTCGACCACGATTCCATCAAACCCGCCACGGATTGAAAATTGACCCCCTCCACTGACGCCGACCGGCACCGGCGCGGCCTTGCCATTACCGGCCTCGGCGGCCTTGCGCTCTCCTTTGACATTCCGCTGATCCGGTCGGCAGATGGCGAGGTGTGGTCCATCCTTGCCGTGCGCAGCCTCTCCACCTTTCTCGCTGCGCTGGCGACATGGGTGGTGATCAACCATCTGCTCGGCCGCCGCGTCGCCCTGATACCGGGCAAGGCCGGCCTGATCGCCGGCCTTCTCTACGGCATCAACTCCTTCACTTTCCTTCTCGCCGTGTTCAATACCTCGACCGCCAACGTCGTCTTCATCCTGGCGTTCACGTCCATGTTCGCAGCGATCCTCTCCTGGATCTTCCTGAAGGAGCGCCCTTCCAACGCCACCTTCCTGACGATGGGCGTCATGCTCGTCGGCGTTGGCGTGATCGTCAGCGACGGGCTCGAAAGCGGGCATCTCTTCGGCGACGCCATGGCCGCTTGCTCAGCCTTTCTGCTCGCGGCCGCGATCACCATCAGCCGCGCGAGCGGCCGCGACATGTCCCTCGTGCCGCTGACGACCGCAATCTTTCCCGCCATTGCCGGCTTCATGCTTTTGCCGGCTGGCGGCCTGACGATCGCCGAACCCGCCTATATCCTTTTCAACGGCCTGGTCATGATCCCGCTCGCCTTCTTCTGTCTCGCGACGGGACCGCGCTACCTTTCCGCCCCTGAGGTCGGCATGTTCTACCTGCTGGAGACCATTCTGGCACCGATCTGGGTATGGATCGTCTTTTCCGAAACTCCGTCGAGCCCAACCCTTCTCGGCGGCACGATCCTCATCCTTGCCCTCGTCGGCCATTCGCTGTGGCAGATACGGATGAGGGCTGCGAGGGCACGCCTCGCCTGTGAAGTTGCGGGATAAGACTGCTCCTCATCCCCCCTGCCGGGATCTCGCCACTTGCGGGACGATGGTGGCGGAAGTCCGGATGAGGGGACCTGCACCGATGACGCGAACACAAAGGCACAATCCCACTATCGCTGCTCGGCCGATCCGTCATCCCTGGCAGGTTGCTGCATCTGTGACTGCATCGCCCAGAGCTCGCGATTGGTGTCGATCCATTTGGCCGCGATCTCCAGCGGCGCTGGATCGGCCTTGACGAGTTCTTTCCCGCCCTTCCACCGGCGGGCAACCAGGCCCGCCGTCTCCAGAACGGCAAGATGCTTCGCAAGGACATCCTGCTCGACGCCGACAGCAGCGGCGATATCCGCCGCGGGCGTTTCCCCCGACAACAGGACTTCGAAAATGCGGCGCCGCATCGGATCGGCCAGCGCGAGCAGCGTATCGTCAAGAGCCGAGGTCATTACGTTCATCTCGCCGCATGGTCCCTCAAATCGGGGCCGATATAAGGAACAAGCAGGACATTAGAGCGGCTTCCGGGACGGAGGGGACCATCCGCTTACAACAATATTGATCCACGAACGCTCTCCGCTTGCAAGCGCATAGTTTTGCGGATCATCCGTTGAACTTGCCGCTCCGCGGGAATCCCTTGGGGACGACCCTGCCCGCGCCCGCGCGATCACCCATCCACTCTAACAGTTCATCCTTCGTCTTGGTGAAGACCCGCCCCGCACTGTCTTCCCAGGTGAGCCCTTCCGCGATCGAGAAGCAACGGATGTCGGAAATGCCGCCATCCTTGTAGCGCTGAAGCCGCACGCCCTTGCCGCGCGCCATTTCCGGAACCTGTGCCAGCGGAAAGACGAGCATCTTGCGGTTTTCGCCCACGACGGCGAGATGATCGCCCTTGACCGGAACCACCAGCTTGGCCTCGTCGGGCATGCTGACGTTCATCACCTGCTTGCCCTTGCGCGTATTGGCGACGATATCGCTCTCGGTGACGACGAAGCCGTTGCCGGCCGTGGACGAGACGACGAGCTTGCGCGCCGGATCGTGCACGAAAGCGGTCAGCACGTCCTGGTCGTTTTCCATATCGACCATGATGCGCAGCGGTTCTCCGTGGCCTCGCCCGCCCGGCAATTTGTCGCTGCCAAGCGTGTAGACCTTCCCGCCCGTCGTGAAGATGAGGATCTTGTCCGTAGTCTGTGCCGGGAACGAGACCTTTAGTGCATCGCCGTCCTTGAACTGGAGCGAAGTCGTGTCCGCGATATGTCCTTTCAAGGCGCGGATCCAGCCCTTTTCGGATATGACCACGGTGATCGGCTCTTTTTCGATCATCGCCTGCTGAATGGCTTCGACATCCGCCTCGGGCGCATCGGCAAAGGTGCTGCGGCGCTTGCCGAGTTCGGTCGCCTTGGCGAATTTCTTCTTGACCTCGCCGATTTCCCAGGCAACCGCCTGCCATTGCTTGTCGTCGGAGGCGAGCAGCGCTTCGATTTCCGCCTTCTCCTTCGACAACGCATCGAACTCGGTGCGGATCTCGAACTCTTCGAGCTTGCGCAGCGAGCGCAGCCGCATGTTGAGGATCGCTTCGGCCTGGACGTCGGTGAGCCCGAATCGCTCGATCATCACCGCCTTCGGCTCGTCCTCCTCGCGGATGATCCGGATGACCTCGTCGATGTTGAGATAGGCGATGAGATAGCCGCCGAGAATCTCCAGCCGCCTGTCGATCGCGGCGAGCCGATGGCGCGAGCGGCGCTGCAGGACCTCCCGGCGATGTGCCAGCCATTCGCTGAGGACCTCGTTGAGGGCCATGACACGCGGCACGCGGCCCATGGAAAGCACGTTCATATTGAGTGGAATGCGGCTCTCCAGCTCGGTGAGCTTGAAGAGCGATTCCATCAGGATATTGGCATCGACCGAGCGGCTCTTCGGCACGAGAACGACGCGGACGTCCTCGGCCGATTCGTCTCTGATATCCTCGAGGAGCGGCAGCTTGCGCGCGATGAGCAGCTCGGCAATCTTTTCGATCAGGCGCGACTTCTGGACCTGGTAAGGGATTTCAGTCACGACAATCTGGAAGCCGCCGCGGCCCAGATCCTCAACTGTCCAGCGTGCCCGGACGCGAAATCCGCCTCGACCGGTCCGATAGGACTCCATCATGCTGGTGCGGCTCTCGACGATAACGCCGCCGGTCGGGAAATCCGGCCCTTCGATGCCGCCGCGCTGCGGGTTGGCCGGATCGAACAGCAACGCCTCCAGTGGCGCGTCGGGATGACGGATGAGGTAGAGCGCCGCATCGCACAGTTCATGCGCATTGTGCGGCGGGATCGACGTCGCCATGCCGACGGCGATGCCGGAAGCGCCATTGGCCAGCAAGTTCGGGAAGGCACCCGGGAGCACGGTGGGCTCCTGGTCCTCTTCATTGTAGGTCGGGCGGAAATCCACCGCGTCCTGATCGATGCCCTCCAGGAGGAGGGCTGCAACCTCTGTCATCTTGGCTTCGGTGTAACGATAGGCGGCGGCATTGTCGCCATCGATATTACCGAAGTTGCCCTGACCGTCGACGACCGGATAGCGCTGAGAGAAGTCCTGCGCGAGGCGCACCAGTGCGTCATAAACGGACTGGTCGCCATGCGGATGGAATTTACCGATGACGTCGCCGACGATACGGGCGCATTTCTTGAACGAGGAATTGGGCCGCAAACCCATCTCGCTCATGGCGTGAATGATCCGACGATGGACCGGTTTCAGGCCGTCGCGGACATCCGGCAAGGCGCGATGCATGATGGTCGACAGCGCATAGGCGAGATAGCGCTCTTCCAGCGCCGCCTTCAGGTCAACCGGTTGAATGTTGTCGTCCCCGCCAGACGGCGGCAAAAGGCTTTGTCCCATGTGTCCTTGCTACCTCAACAGGCGCGCATCGGCAAGAATCCCCGGCGACCGCACTGTGGAGAACGTCATCGGCGGCTGACCCCTGCCTGCGTCCGCGCGTTTTGCACTTGGCGGCAGAACTACGCTTGCGTATCGTCCCGGCATGGTCGACGCATTCGGGTAAGGTCACTCAACTCGGCGAGTGCGCTCCCACACACGTTTTCGCAATCAAAGCATTTTCATAGGGAACTCCAATGATACATACGCGTAAAGTCCGCCTGATGCTGGCCAGCGTCGCCCTCTTTTCCCTCGCCGGACCGGCCATGGCACTGGACGGTGCGGATATGATGAAGAAGCTCAATGCGGCAACAACGCCCAACGGCTCTTCGGTAAGCTACGACACGGCAGAGGCCGACGGCGACGTGGTGACGGTCACCGGCATGAAGCTGCAGGTGGCGGCAGAACCCGGCAAATCCATCGACATCGGCGACGTGACGTTCGAGGGCGTAGAGGAAACCGAAGGCGGCGGCTATTATGCCGAAACCGTCTCTTTCCCGGACATCGCCGTCAGCGAGAAGGATGCAAGCTTCTCGGTCAAGGACATCGCGATCGGGGGCCTGTCCATTCCGGGCAAGGCGTCCGGCACCACCATCGAGGACATTCTGCTTTACGAAACGGCCGGCACGGGCCCGATGACCGTGAGCGTCAAAGGCAAGGACGTCTTCACCGCCGAGCGCACGGAGACCAATCTGACGCGACAGGAAGACAATGCGGGCCTCGACTTCGACGCGAGGCTCGCCGGCATCAAGGCGGATCTGTCTGGAATCGAGGATGCCAAAGCCAAGGATGCGGTCGAGCAGCTCGGGCTGACGACGCTCGACGGCGAAGTCACGATGAAGGGCAGTTGGGAGCTGGAAAGCGGAAACCTCGCTCTCGACGAATACGCCCTGGACTTCACGAATGTCGGGCGGCTGAACATCGCCATGGACTTCTCCGGCTACACACCGCAATTCATGAGATCGCTGCAGGAGGCCGCGAAAGCGGCAGAAGCCAACCCGAACAAGGAAGAAGCCAACCAGGCGATGGGGCTGGCCATGCTCGGGCTGATGCAGCAGCTGACCTTCAACAGCGCCTCGATCCGTTTCGATGATGCATCGATCACGAAAAAGGCGCTCGACTACGCCGGCAGCCAGCAGGGCGTCACCGGCGAGCAGCTGGCGCAATCGTTGAAGGGTCTCGTTCCGATCATGATGGCGCAGCTTAACGTGCCGGAACTTCAGAACCAGGTCACCAGCGCCGTCAACGCCTTCCTCGACGAACCGAAGAGCCTGACCATCAGCGCCAAGCCGGAGAAACCGGTCCCCTTCCCGATGATCATGGGTGCGGCAATGGGTGCTCCCAACACGATCCCGTCCGTGCTCGGGGTCAAGGTCACGGCGAACGACTGACCCCCGCCAGGAGCGCGGCGCCATTTCCGAGAACTGACCGAGCCTGGCGGCCCCCACCGCCAGGCTTTTCTTCGTTCGCGCGATCAATGCTATGATGCGATGCTTGATGCTGGAAAGCGGCCGCCTATCTATTTGCAGCGTGCCGACATATGCGCATTCCCGACCGACCAAGCGGAAGGAGGACGCCATGGGACTGAAGCATTCGGATATCACCGCCATCCTCGGCCCTGTTGATGAAACACTGATGGCCGAGCTTCTCGCGACAGGCGCCACCGCGAGCGAACTTGCCGAAGCAATCGCCTGGGTCAACAACGATGAGGCCCTGATCGGCGAGGGCCGCCATCTTCCGGCCGGCCGGGTTGCGGCGCTGATCGATATACTGACACCCGACGTCGACGAAGAGTGAATGCGATCGACGCGACGGGGACGCGTATCCGCTGCTTCCCGTCGCTGCCGGCCGATATGCAGTGTGCAAGCAGGAGACATTCCATAATTCCGTGTGGAGGGAGGCATAAATGGCTGTCAAGGAAGTCAGATTCACCAGCGATGCCCGCGATCGCATGCTGCGCGGCGTGGATATCATGGCCAACGCCGTGCGCGTGACTTTGGGACCGAAGGGGCGGAACGTCGTCATCGACAAGTCCTTTGGAGCGCCGCGGATAACCAAGGACGGCGTTTCCGTCGCCAAGGAAATCGAGCTCGAGGACAAGTTCGAGAACATGGGGGCGCAGATGCTGCGCGAGGTGGCGTCGCGCACCAGCGACATCGCCGGCGATGGCACCACCACGGCCACCGTACTCGCGCAAGCAATCGTCAGGGAAGGCGCGAAGGCCGTGGCGGCAGGCATGAACCCGATGGACCTGAAGCGTGGCATCGATCTGGCCGTCGAGGCGATCGTACGGGAACTCAGGACCAACGCCCGCAAGGTCTCCAAGAACGCCGAGATCGCTCAGGTAGCCACGATTTCGGCCAATGGCGACGCAGAAATCGGTCGCTACCTTGCCGAAGCCATGGAAAAGGTCGGCAACGAGGGCGTAATCACCGTCGAAGAGGCCAAGACCGCCGAGATCGAGCTTGAAGTCGTGGAGGGAATGCAGTTCGACCGCGGCTATCTCTCACCCTATTTCATCACCAACCAGGAGAAGATGAGGGTGGAACTGGAAGACGCCTACATACTGCTGCACGAGAAGAAGCTCTCCAACCTGCAGGCGATGATCCCAATTCTCGAATCGGTCATCCAGTCCGGAAAGCCCCTGCTGATCATTGCCGAGGACGTCGAGGGCGAGGCACTCGCGACGCTGGTGGTCAACAAGCTGCGCGGCGGCCTGAAGATCGCCGCGGTCAAGGCGCCCGGCTTCGGCGACCGCCGCAAGTCCATGCTCGAGGACATCGCGATCCTGACCGGCGGAACCGTCATCTCCGAGGAACTCGGGACTAAGCTCGAGAGCGCGACGATCGACATCCTCGGCCGCGCGAAACGCGTGATGGTCGAAAAGGAGACGACGACGATCGTCGACGGCGCCGGGTCGAAGGCGGACATCGGTGGCCGCGTCGCCCAGATCAAGGCGCAGATCGAGGACACCACTTCCGACTACGATCGGGAGAAGCTGCAGGAGCGGCTCGCCAAGCTCGCGGGCGGTGTCGCCGTGATCCGCGTCGGCGGCTCGACAGAGATCGAAGTCAAGGAGAAGAAGGATCGCGTCGACGATGCCCTTCATGCGACGCGGGCGGCGGTCGAAGAAGGCATCCTGCCGGGCGGCGGCGTGGCGCTGCTACGGGTCGTCAGCGTGCTCAACGGTCTTGCGACGGCCAACGACGATCAGCGCGTGGGTATCGAGATCGTCCGCCGCGCTATCGAGGCACCCGTCCGCCAGATCGCCGAGAACGCCGGCGCCGAGGGATCCATTATCGTCGGGAAGTTGCGGGAGAAAGAGGATTTTGCCTTTGGCTGGAATGCCCAGACTGGTGAATTCGGCGATCTCTTTCAAATGGGCGTCATCGACCCAGCAAAGGTCGTGCGCGCCGCCTTGCAGGACGCCGCCTCCGTCGCCGGTCTTCTTGTGACGACGGAAGCGATGATCGCCGAGAAACCGAAGAAGGACGGGCAGCCGCAGATGCCGCCCGCGCCGGGCATGGATTTCTGACGGTGAAATGCTTTAGCGGATGACTCCTCGGCGGCCCAATGGCGTGGCCCGGCTGGCAACTGTGTTTGTCAGGTGGTTCGTCGGAAGGTTGTTTTGTCCCTGATGATGGCGCTTTGCGATGGCGAGCAATTTGCGGGCAAGCGCAATGATGACGACCTTGAAGGGCTTGCCTGCCTCCTTCATTTGGTCAGCATGGGACTTAAAAGC
>NZ_VITA01000010.1 GCF_007827695.1 Sinorhizobium medicae
GCGCTTGCCCGCAAATTGCTCGCCATCGCAAACGCCATCATCAGGGACAAAACAACCTTCCGACGAACCACCTGACAAACACAGTTGCCAGCCAGGCCAAGTCCTTGGGCACACTCTCCCCGCACCGCAGATGCGGCGCTGCTGGATTTCCGTGACGAGCACAGAAATGAGGGACGGAGGAGAACCTGCAGTCCCTTGAGACGTCTCAAGAGCCGTGCAGTGGGTGAAAGATGGCGCGCGCCCCGCATGTCTGCAAGCGAACGTCGTCTTACGGCGCAACGGCGAACGAATCAGGTCAAACCTGAAACGCCGAAACCTTCCACTTGATGGTACAGCCTATGGAGGGCTGCTGCTCCGCCGGTCCCTTGCCGAACATCGCCACCATGACCATGGCTTCGTACAGGTCGCGTCTCAGATCGGCAGGGCCGATTTCCTTGCGCGAAGCGTCCAGCCGACCGCGATATTGCAATCTCATATCCTTGTTGAAACCGAAGAAGTCGGGTGTGCAGACGGCGCCGTAGGCTTTGGCGACGGATTGGTCTTCGTCGTGGAGATAGGGAAAGGGGAGGGCGTTCTGCGAAGCGAAACGCTTCATGTTCTCGAACGAGTCCTGCGGATAGTTGCCGGAGTCGTTGGAGTTGATCGCCACAAAGCCGACGCCATGAGCCCTAAGGTCGCTCGCGTCCCGGACGATCCGGGCAATGACTGCTTTGACGTAGGGGCAGTGATTGCAGATGAAGGCAAGCACGAGCCCCTTCGGGCCGGCCTGATCGAATATGGAGTGCGAGGAGCCATCGACGCCCGGAAGCCTGGCATCGATCGCCGGCCGGCCGAATTCGCAAAGGGGTGGTGTAGCGGCCATGGCTTAGGCTGCTTTCCTGATGGCGCCGTCCGAGGCGGCGCGAATGGCTGTGATGTTCCTGGCGTAGTGCTCCTCGCTGCCTCCCTTGAAAACCGCCGAGCCGGCAACGAGCACATCCGCACCGGCCGCGGCAACCAGCGGCGCGGTTTCCGGCGTCACGCCTCCGTCGATCTCGATGTGGATCGGACGATTGCCGATCAGCGACTTCACGCGCCGCACCTTCTCGATTACGGCCGGAATGAAATCCTGACCCCCGAAACCCGGATTGACCGTCATCAGGAGGACGAGGTCCAGCCGGTCCAGCACGTATTCGATCACGCTTTCGGGCGTCGAAGGGTTGAGGGATACGCCCGCCTTGCAGCCGACATCGCGGATGGCCTGCAGCGTTCGATCGAGATGCGTGGTCGCTTCCGCGTGCACGGTGATGATATCGCATCCGGCGCAGGCGAAAGCACCGAGATAGGGTGTGGGCGGTGCGATCATCAGATGGCAGTCGAACACCTTGTCCGTGCGGTCCCGCAGTGCCTTGATGACCGGCGGGCCGAAGGTGATGTTGGGCACGAAATGCCCGTCCATGACGTCGAGATGAATCCAGTCCGCACCGGCCCGGCACACCGCTTCGACCTCTTCGCCGAGCCGCGAGAAGTCGGCCGACAGAACCGAAGGGGCTATGATGGTCGTCTCATTCATGGCGTTGTCTCCTTATGGCTGGGCTCCCCGGCGGCGAACACGCGGCTTGCCGAAATGTCCCGAGCGGTGATGGTCGAAAGTTGCTCGGCGTCGACGGGTCCGGCGCTTTCCTCGAAGAGGCGGTTTGCCTGTCGCAGCCGGGCGCGGTCGAGCGCGTTGCGGATGGAGCGCGCATTGGCGAAATGCGGCTGGCACCGGCGGCGTTCGATGTAATCGCCCATCACCGCCGACGCCTTGGCATCGAAACGATATCCCTGACGGCTGAGCATGCTTTCGGCGATGGAAAGCAGTTCGCCGTTATCATAGTCGGGGAAATCGATGTGGTGCGCGATGCGCGAGCGGAAACCCGGATTGCTCTCGAAGAACCGATCCATGCGATCGGCGTAGCCGGCAAGAATGACGACCAGGTCGTCGCGATTGTTCTCCATGACCTGCAGAAGGATCTCGATCGCTTCCTGCCCGTAGTCGCGTTCATTGTCCGGGCGGTAGAGGTAATAGGCCTCGTCGATGAACAGCACGCCCCCCATCGCCTTCTTGAGGATCTCCTTGGTCTTGGGTGCGGTGTGGCCGATATACTGGCCGACCAGATCATCCCGGGTCACCGAAACCAGATGGCCCTTGCGGATGTAGCCGAGCCTGTGCAGCAGGTTGGCCATGCGCAGCGCCACGGTGGTCTTGCCGGTTCCGGGATTGCCCGTGAAGCTCATATGCAGCGATGGCGGCTCATGGCTGAGGCCCATTGCCCGGCGAGCCCGCTCGACCAGAAGCAGGGCAGCCGTCTCGCGGATGCGCTGCTTGACGGGTTTCAATCCTACGAGTTCCCGGTCCAGTTCGTCGAGGATCTCGGCGACGCCGGAGGCTTGGTATTCCTCAGCGAGGTCGACCGAAGTCGGCAGGCTTTCGGTAGTTGTTGGAGCATCCGGCATCAGCATGTCGTGCCTCCTATCGCTGTGTTTCCCACGTATAGTGCTGGCTGCGGCCGTCGCTCTCCGTTCGGGTCATCCTGAGGCTCGGTTCGTTCTCGGGACGGTTGACGATGAAGGACATCGTCACCGTCTCAAGGCCGCGGCTGGAATCGAAGGCGTTCAGTCGGATATAGTCCTGGGGATGAGCCTTGCGGCAATCCTCCACCTCCATCATCACGCCTTTTGCGTCCCTCAGGTCGAACATCGGATTGCCCCACATTTCCCAATAGGTGTTACGGGGATGCGGGTCGTCGGTGTATTCGACGCCGATAGCCCAGCCCCTTCCGAGGCAATATTCCACCTGAGCCGTTATCTGCTCGTCCGTCAGGTCCGGCAGGAACGAGAAGCATCCCTGGGTGATACGCATGTCGTCTCTCCTCTTCTTTACCGTCAGGCCGCGGTTACGCTCGGCACGAAATCCGACGTGTCGGTCGGGGTGTAGTTGAAGCTGATATTGCCCCAGGTATCGAGGGCCGCTTCCAGCGGCTTGCACCATTTGGCTGCCGCCCGCAGGATCTCAGGGCCTTCATGGGCTATGTCGCGG
The DNA here is from genome assembly GCF_007827695.1 of Sinorhizobium medicae. Classification (GTDB taxonomy): domain Bacteria; phylum Pseudomonadota; class Alphaproteobacteria; order Rhizobiales; family Rhizobiaceae; genus Sinorhizobium; species Sinorhizobium medicae. The sequence goes on from NZ_VITA01000010.1 coordinate 3,062, forward strand.
CCCTCGTTTCGAGCTAGCACCATGGCTTCCAGCGCAACCCGGTTAGCGGTGGCCCCTGCCTGGATGCCCATGGGATGCCCGATCGTGCCGCCGCCGAACTGCAGCACGACGTCGTCGCCGAAAAGGTCCAGCAGCTGGTGCATCTGGCCAGCATGGATACCGCCCGACGCCACCGGCAAGACCTTCTTGAGATCGGCCCAGTCCTGCTCGAAGAAGAGGCCGCGCGGAAGATCGACCGCGTTCTTCATTTCGCGGCAGACATTGTAGTAACCCTGCACAGTCAACGGGTCGCCTTCGAGCTTGCCGACGGCCGTGCCCGCATGAAGGTGATCGACGCCGGCGAGCCGCAGCCATTTGGCGATGACGCGGAACGAAATGCCGTGGTTCTTCTGCCGCGTATAGGTGCCGTGACCGGCCCGGTGCATGTGCAGGATCATGTCATTCTGCCGGCACCATTCCGACATCGACTGAATTGCAGTCCAGCCGATGATGAGATCGACCATAACGATGACGGAGCCGAGCTCCTTTGCGAATTCGGCACGCCGGTACATTTCCTCCATGGTGCCGGCGGTGACGTTGAGGTAGTGCCCCTTGACCTCGCCGGTGACGGCCGAGGCGTGGTTGACGGCCTCCATGCAGTAAAGGTACCGGTCGCGCCAATGCATGAAGGGCTGCGAATTGATGTTCTCGTCGTCCTTCATGAAGTCGAGACCGCCCTTCAGGCCCTCATAGACGACGCGGCCGTAATTCTTTCCCGAAAGCCCGAGCTTCGGCTTGGTCGTGGCGCCGAGCAACGGTTTGCCGAACTTGTCCAGCCGCTCACGCTCGACCACGATGCCCGTCGGTGGACCCTTGAAGGTCTTCACATAGGCGACGGGCAGGCGCATGTCCTCGAGTCTTGCCGCCTTCAGCGGCTTGAACGAGAAGACGTTGCCGATGATGGACGCGGTCAGGTTGGCGATCGACCCTTCCTCGAACAGGATCAGATCGTAGGCGACGTAGCAGAAATATTGGCCTGGCGTTCCCGGTACCGGATCCACCCGGTAAGCCTTGGCGCGATATTGATCGCAAGCCGTGAGGCGATCCGTCCAGACGACGGTCCAGGTGGCTGTCGAACTTTCGCCGGCAACGGCGGCGGCCGCTTCGATCGGATCGACGCCATCCTGCGGCGTGATCCGGAAGAGTGCGATCAGATCGGTGTCCTTCGGTTCGTAGTCTCCGTTCCAGTAGCCCATCTGCGCGTATTTAAGCACGCCGGCCTTATAGCGTTCCCGGCCCTTGATCTCTGTCTTTGCATCAGCGTTCATAACAGGGTTCCTTTCTCTGAATGGAAGTGGTCAGGCGGCTTCAGCCCGCTTCGCCTGGGGTTTCAGGGAGCCGCTTGCATAGCGGCGAGCCATCTCCGCCATAGGCACGACCTTGATGCGGGACGCGTTTCCGGCCGTGCCGAAGGCCTCGAACCGGGCCTTGCAGACCGCCGACATTGCGTCCATGGCGGGTTTCAAAAACTTGCGCGGGTCGAATTCGGTGCGGCTCGTGTCGGCGACGCGGCGAAAGGCGGCGGCCGCCGCCAGGCGCAGATCCGTGTCGATATTGACCTTTCGCACGCCGAAGCGAATGCCCCGTACGATCTCTTCGACCGGCACGCCGTATGTCTCCCGCATTTCACCGCCATGAGCATTGAAGACGTCCTGCCATTCCTGCGGCACGGAGGAGGAGCCGTGCATGACGATATGCGTATCCGGCAGGCGCTCATGAATCTTTTCGATCACGTCCATGGCGAGAACTTCGCCGGTCGGCTTGCGGGTGAACTTATAGGCGCCGTGCGAGGTGCCGATTGCGACCGCCAGCGCATCGACCCCGGTTTCGGCGACGAAGCGAGCGGCTTCGTCCGGATCGGTCAGGAGTTGCGAACGGTCGAGCGCGCCTTCGAAGCCGTGACCGTCCTCCGCCTCGCCATGGCCGGTCTCAAGCGATCCGAGGCAGCCGAGTTCGCCTTCGACCGAGGCGCCGACCATGTGCGCGAGGCGGCTCACTTCCGTCGTGATCATGGCGTTATAGGCGTAGTCTGCAGGCGTCTTCGCATCCTCCTTCAGCGAACCGTCCATCATCACGGAGGTGAAGCCGTGCTGGATCGCGGTGAGGCAGGTCGCGACATTGTTGCCGTGATCCTGATGGATGCAGAGCGGGATGTCCGGATACATCACTTCGAGCGCTTCCATCATCTTGGCAAGCATGATGTCGTTGGCGTAGGAACGGGCGCCGCGCGAGACCTGAAGGATCACAGGCGCATCGCAGGCGCGTGCCGCCTCCATGATCGCCAGCCCCTGTTCCATGTTGTTGATGTTGAATGCCGGCACGCCATAGCTGCGTTCGGCGGCGTGATCGAGCAATTGGCGGAGCGTGATGCGGGCCATTGTCATGCCTCCTGCGATGATCTGACGGTGTGTGCGGATGGGTGCGGACCGATCCGGGCACCTATGGGCAGAGTTTCCGAGTATGCGCGGCGGAGAAGCTCCAGGGCTTCTGCGACGACATGGTCGGCGGTAATGCCGAAATGCCGGTAGAGGTCGCCTGCCGGTGCCGAGGCACCAAAGCCGGTCATGCCGACGAAGGCACCGTCCGGCCCCATCCATCGGTCCCAGCCGAGCCGGCCCGCCGCCTCGATGGCGATGCGGGGCGCGTCGCCGAGGACCTTCCTCCGATAGGCAAGGTCCTGAACCTCGAACTTCTCCCAGCAGGGCATGGAGACCACTGCCGCCGCGATGCCTTCCTCGGCCTGCAGGCGCTCGGCGGCAGCGACGGCGATCTCGACTTCGGATCCCGTGGCAAGGATCGTGATGTCCCGGTTGCCGCGCGCTTCCCTCAGAACATACGCCCCGAGCGCCGACTGGTTCTCGTTGCCTTCCGTCCGGCGCAGCATCGGCAGGGCCTGACGCGAAAGGGCGAGGACGCTCGGCGTATTCTTCTCGCCAAGCGCGATCTCCCAGCATTCTGCCGTCTCGATGATGTCGGCCGGCCGGAAAACGTTGAGGTTGGGCGTGGCGCGCAGCATGGCCAGATGCTCGACCGGCTGGTGGGTCGGTCCGTCCTCGCCGAGCCCGATGGAATCATGCGTCAGCACGTAAATGACGGGCAGGCCCATCAGGGCCGAGAGGCGCATCGCACCGCGGGCATAGTCGGAGAAGACCAGGAAAGTGCCGCCATAGGGGATGAAGCCGCCATGAAGCGCGATGCCGTTCATAGCGGCCGCCATGCCGTGCTCGCGGATGCCGTAATGCAGATAACGGCCCTTGAAATTGCCCGGCGAGATGGGCTGGGTCTGCGAGGTCATCGTCAGGTTGGAGCCGGTCAGGTCGGCCGAGCCGCCGATCGTCAAAGCGGTCGCGCCGTTTATGACCTCCAGCGCCATCTGCGAGGCCTGACGCGTCGCAACTTTCGTAGCCCTTGTGCGATGCGCGCTCCGGAATTTTGCAAGCAGATCGCCGAGTTCGCCGTCAAACTGCCGCCTTATGGTCTGCTCGTAGCGCTTTTTCGAGCGCGAGGCGTCGAGGCGGATATCCCAGGCCTCGCGAGCCGTGCGACCTCGAGCCGCCACCTTTGCCCAGGCAGCCCTTATCTCAGGCGGAACGAAGAAGGGCGGATGCGGCCAGCCAAGTTTTTCGCGTGTGGCTGCGATTTCCTTGTCGCCGAGCGCCGCGCCGTGGGTTTTGTGCGAGCCTTCCATGCTGGCTGCACCCTTGCCGATCCGGGTGCGGCAGGCGATCAGCGACGGCTTGCGGGTCCGGCGTGCTCTTTCCAGGGCTTTCGCAACCGCTTCCGGGTCGTGGCCATCGACGGCTTGGGCGTCCCAGCTGGCGGCGCGGAAACGCGCGAGCTGGTTCATCGAGGTAGAGAGATCCGTCGATCCGTCGATCGATATTCGGTTGTCGTCCCACAGCACGACCAGCTTGCGCAGCTTTAAATGTCCGGCAAGGTCGATAGCCTCGTGGCTGATGCCTTCCTGAAGGCAGCCGTCGCCGGCTACGACATAGGTGAAGTGGTTGCACAGAGCACTGCCGAACCGGGAGGCCATCATCTGTTCGGCCATCGCCATCCCGACAGCGGTCGAGATCCCCTGGCCCAGCGGGCCGGTGGTGGTCTCGATGCCGAGGGCATGGCCGTATTCGGGATGGCCGGCCGTTTTCGAGCCGAGTTGCCGGAAGGACGAAAGCTCGGCCATCGGCATGTCCGCAAAGCCGATGAGGTGATGGAGGGAATAGAGCAGCATCGAGCCATGGCCGGCCGAAAGCACGAAACGGTCGCGGTCGGGCCAGTCGGGGAGCGACGGATCGATTCTGATGAAGCGGTTGAAGAGCACGGTAACCGCGTCCGCCATGCCCATCGGCATGCCCGGATGACCGGAATTGGCCTTCTCGACGGCATCCATGGAAAGAAACCGGATGGCGTCGGCCATGTTGCGCTCCGAGGCGGCGGCGCGGGGTTCGATCTGCTGCGAAACATTCATGATGTCCTCCTCACGACATGCGGTGCTTGCGCTCGAGCAGCTTGTGAATGAGCGGGGTGAAGATCAGCTGCATGGCTAGATCGAGCTTGTCGCCCGGCACCACGATGGAATTGGCGCGCGACATGTAGCTGTTGTGCAGCATCGACAGCAGGTAGGGGAAATCGATGCTTTGCGGCTTGGCAAAACGGATGACCAGGATGGATTCGGCCGGCGTCGGGATCCAGCGGGCGATGAAGGGATTGGATGTGTCGACGATCGGTACGCGTTGGAAGTTGATGTCCGTCAGGGAGAACTGCGGGCAGATGTAGTGCACATAGTCGGGCATGCGCCGCAGGATGGTGTCGGTCACGGCCTCGGTGGAATAACCGCGGGTAGCCTTGTCTCTATGGATCTTCTGGATCCATTCGAGATTGATCACGGGGACCACTCCGATCTTCAGATCGCAATGCTGGGCGAGGTTGATGGTGTCGGTGACGGCGCAGCCATGCAGGCCTTCATAGAAGAGGAGATCGCTGTCTCTGAACTCTTCCCAATCCGTGAACGTGCCGGGGTCCGAACCGAATTTCACTGCCTCGGCATCGTCGTGCACATAGTGACGGGTGCGCCCGACGCCACGCCTGCCGTACTCGGCAAAGACGCTTTCGAGGATCTCCAGTTCGTTCGCCTCGGCGGAGAAATGCGTGAAGTCGACGCCTCGGGCTTTTTCCTCCGCGATCTTGCTGCGCATGGTTTCTCGGTCGTAGCGGTGGAAGGCATCGCCCTCGATAAAGGATGCCGAGATGTTTTCGCGCTTGAATATCTTCTCGAACGTGTCCTTGACGGTCGTGGTGCCGGCGCCGGACGAACCTGTGATGGAGATGATTGGGTATTTGGCCGACATATTGCCCTCCTCAGGCCCGGAACAAACCGCGCTTGCCGAAGAGCGGAGCGCGTTCGCCGATCATGTTCGGATCGACGTGATAACGGGTGATGCGCGCCACCTCGCGGCGTGAACCGAAAACCAGCGGCACGCGCTGGTGCAGGCTTTCTGGAACGAGATCGAGTATGCGGTCGACGGATGTCGTGGCCGAGCCGCCCGCATTCTCTACGATGAAGGCGATCGGGTTGGCCTCGTAGACCAGCCGTATCCGGCCATGGCTGTAGCCCTTGCGGCTGTCGGCGGGGTAGAGGAAGATCCCGCCGCGGACGAGGATCCGATAGGCTTCGGCGACGAGCGAGGCAATCCAGCGCATGTTGAAGTCCCGCTCCCGCGGCCCCTCGGAGCCGGCCAGGCAGTCGTCGACATAGAGCCGGATCGCTTCTTCCCAATGGCGGTAGTTGGACATGTTAATGGCGAATTCGTTCGCGCGATCCGGAATGCCGACCGATTTGTACGCATCGACAAAACATCCGAGCCGACTGGAGAAGATGAAAATCTCCGTGCCTCTACCGAGCGAAAGCACAAGAGCGGTTTGCGGCCCGTAAACGAAGAAGCCCGCCGCCAGTTGCCGGTTTCCGGGTTGCAGGAAGGACTGGGAGGGGTCAACGTCCGGCCCCTTGGCGGCGGGAAGCACGGAAAATATCGTTCCGATGGAGATGTTGTTGTCGATGTTCGATGAGCCGTCGAGCGGATCGATGGCAACAGCGAGGCGTGCAGCCGGATCGAGCAGAACTGGATTTTCGAGTTCTTCCGAGGCGTAGCATGCGACCGGGGCGCCTTGCAGACACGAGAGGAACTGGTCGTCGCACAGGATGTCCAGGTCCTTCTGAACATCGCCATCCGTGTTGCTGCCGCTATGCATTCCATTGAAGACGGTGCCGAGCGCTCCCTGATTAACGAGTTTGCGAATGTCGAGGGCAGCCTTTGCCAGTCTCTGGATCACGGCGGCGACGTCCCGTGAGAGCTCGTCGCCATGGGTCGTGCATGAAGCAAGGTATGCCTCTAAAGTTGCGCCTGACATGATGTCTCCTCCACGATGTCCGGGAAAGGATGGCGCAAAAGGCGAGTTTGTAAAATTTATTCATTTGACTTCATAAGTAATTTTTATTTACTTGTGACTTCATGCGCAACGTGTCCCTCCGCCAGCTCCGTACCGTTGAAGCCGTCTGCCGGTTGGGAAAGATCAACCTTGCCGCCGAAGCACTTGGATTGACCGGACCGGCGCTCACCCTGCAGATTCAGCATCTCGAACGGGACACCGGCGTTGCACTCTTCGACCGGACGCGCGGCGGCATGGTGCCGACGGCCTATGGCCTTGCCTTTCTTGAGGCGGCACGCGCGGTTGAGGACAGCCTGGCCGCCCTTGAGGATTCGATCGGTGCCATCAGTGGGCTCAGAACCGGACGTTTGCGCCTCGGGGTCGTGTCGACCGGCAAGTATTTCGCGCCGCAACTGATCGCCGCTTTCCGCGACCAGGTTCCAGCCGTCGAGATAAATCTATTCATCGGCAACCGCGCCGAGATCATAGCCAAGCTGCGGGACCACGAGATCGACATCGCGCTGATGGGGCGGCCGCCGCGTGATTTCGAGGTGCGCGCGCAGGTATTCGGCGATCATCCTCTGGTCTTCATAGCACCCGCCGGACACCCGCTCGCAGGCGTGCTGGAGATTTCGCGGGAGCGGATCGCGCGGGAGCAGTTCCTGGTGCGTGAAAAAGGATCGGGGACACGTATTTCGCTCGAGATCTTTCTGAGCGATACCCCGCACGAACTGGAGGAACTCGGAACCGAGATCGCTTCGAACGAGACGATCAAGCAAGCGGTCATTGCCGGTCTTGGGATTGCCTTCATCTCGGCCCACACGATCGAGCAGGAGGTGAAGCTCGGACGGCTGGTAATACTCGACGTCATCGACACGCCTATACGCCGGCAATGGTTCACGGTTTCACGCCTGGACCGTGCGGCCACACCGGCAATGCAGGCTTTCGAACAATTCGTGCTGTCGTCGGGCGCTCGCTATCTGCCCGTTGTCAGCAAGCCATACCCGGCCAACGCGTTCGGCTAGCGCCTTCCATTTGGACGGGGAAGGCTCCCGATCACGATGATGTCAGCGCGTATCCGCTCGAGCGTGTGAACCCGATCGGTATTCAGGAGTTGGACGGGGTGCGGCCGGGAGGACCGCGACCAACACCTAGGTCGTAATTGTGGGGTGCTGCCCGGCTTGCTACCATGGACCCCAAGAGGAGATTGCACGATGCCTGAAAGCCCGGCTACGGCGCCGCCGGGCTCTGCCGGAACAGCGAAATGCCGGTCCGGACGTGTCACCCAAGCATGGGCCGACAAAAGCCCTGTTTGGTTCATGCCCGCCCCCGACGGTAAGGGCGCCTGCTGGAACGGGAGCGAGCACAACGACCCCCAAGGGCGAATGGAGGAATTATGGCCTGGCATAAACCAAAATTTATCGAAGTCAGCTGCGCTATGGAAATTACCCGCTACGCTCCTGCGGACGGGGATGAACCGATCCTCTTCTAACGGCCAGCGCGACGAGGATCGGTAAAGCATCAGGTATTCCGGTGAACAAAACGCCCGATCTTCGAATACTTGTCTTGGGGGCCGCCGCCGGCGGCGGTCTCCCTCAATGGAATTGCGGCTGTCCCAACTGCGCGATGGCGCGCGACCCGGGCTCCGGTCTCAAACCACAGACCCAGTCCTCGCTTGCAGTGAGCCTCGATGGCGAGGCCTGGGCCGTGTTCAATGCCTCCCCGGACATCCGCCAGCAAATTCACGCCAATCGCCCGCTGCAGCCGCGCCGTCTGCGCCACAGCCCTATCGAAAGCGTAGTGTTGACGAATGGCGACATCGATCATCTGGCAGGACTTCTCGTCCTGCGGGAGAAGCAGGCATTCGCCTTGTTTTCGACCGGCGCAGTCGGCAGAATCGTCGCCGACAATCCGGTCTTTCAGGTCCTCGACCCGGAACTGGTTTCGAAAAGGACCATCGAGATCGAGGAGACGTTCTCGCCGCTCCAAGGGCTCGGAGCACGGCTCTTCGCCGTCCCTGGGAAAGTGCCGCTCTTTCTCGAGAATGGCGAGCCGGACCTGGGCCTTGAGGGCGAGCATACGGTCGGCGTCGAATTGGCCGCTGCAGGCAAGCGCGTTTACTACGTTCCCGGTTGCGCCGTGATGACGGATGCGCTCGCCGCGCGCCTGCGAAATGCCGATGCAGTGTTCTTCGATGGTACGCTCTACAGTGACGACGAGATGATTCAAACCGGTATGGGCCGCAAGACCGGCCGTCGCATGGGCCACATGCCCATCGACGGCGAAGGCGGCAGCCTCGATGCACTCGGTACCTTGAACATCCGCAGAAAGATCTATGTCCATATCAACAACACCAACCCGATCTGGCGGGCCGGCAGCGAGCGCGAGCGCGTCGAGGCACAGGGCTTCGAGATCGGCTACGACGGAATGGAGGTCCGGCTGTGACGACGGCAGATGACAGACAAGCTTTCCATGCCCGTCTGCTGGAGATCGGCAAGCAGCGCTACCACGACAAGCATCCGTTTCATGCCATGCTTCATAGCGGCGGCTGCACGACGACACAGGTCCGCGCCTGGGTGATCAACCGTTACTATTATCAAAGCCGCATTCCCATGAAAGATGCGGCCTTCATGTCGCGTTGCGATGATCCCGATCTGCGCCGCGCCTGGCGCTCCCGCATCGAAGATCACGACGGCGACGTCGAAGAGGGCGGCGGCATCCGTCGCTGGCTGCGTCTTGCCGAGGCGGTCGGGCTAGATCCGACTTACGTCGCATCGACCAAAGGCGTCCTGCCGTCGACCCGGTTTGCCGTGGATGCCTATGTGTCCTTCGTGCGTGAGAAGCCGCTTCTCGAGGCGGTTGCATCCTCCCTGACGGAGCTTTTCGCGCCCAGGATCCACTCGGAGCGCATTGCCGGTCTGCTGGAGCATTACGCCTTCGCCGACGAGTCGGCACTGGCCTATTTCCGCCAGAGACTGGCTGAGGCGCCCCGGGACGTCGAATTCGGACTGGCTTTTGTCCTCGACCGTGCCGACACGCGCGAAAAACAGGATGCCGCCGCTGCGGCGCTTGCGTTCAAGACGGATGTTCTTTGGTCCCAGCTCGACGCGCTTTATTCGGCTTACGTCTCGCCGGGGCGCATTCCACCGGGAGGCTGGGATGGCACGGAAGGGGTCGTGCGGGAGCCGAGAGCGCGGGAGGCAGCGGAATGACGGCCGATCAGCCTATGATTTCAGGATCGAGCGTCGTCAAGCTGGCGCGAGGGGTTAGGCTGCACGAGGATACGGTTCGCGGCCAGACGGTGCTCCTTGCCCCGGAACGGGCAATGGCGGTGGACGATATAGCCGTCGCAATCGTCCAGGCGCTTGACGGCGAGAGGACCCTTGATGATATCGCCGCCGGCTTTGCCGAGAAGTTCGACGCCCCGGTCGCAGAGATCGCCGGAGACGTCACGGCGTTCGTGCAGGAGCTTTCCGTCCGCCGCATGCTGGAGATCGTCCAATGAGCGACACAATCGCCCGCCCAGCCGACGCCGTTGTCGCGGCACCACGCGTGCCTCCGCCGATGGCCATGCTGGCGGAACTGACCCATCGTTGTCCGCTCGCCTGCCCCTATTGCTCCAATCCCATCGCACTGACGCAAGCCAAGGAAGAATTGTCGACCGACGAATGGGTAGACGTCTTCGCGCAAGCCGCCGATCTCGGGGTCCTGCATCTGCATTTGTCCGGCGGGGAGCCGGCATCGCGCAGAGATCTCGTGGACTTGACGCAGGCGGCGGGGTCGCTTGGTCTTTACACCAATCTGATCACCTCTGGCGTGGGATTGACAGAGGCAAGGATGAACAGCCTCGCCGAGGCGGGGCTCGACCACATCCAGCTTTCCATTCAGGGGGTCTCGCCCGAAAGCGCCGATCGGATCGGTGGGTACCGGGGCGGTTATGAACGGAAGATGGCTGTTGCCGGCTGGGCAACGAATGCTGCTATTCCGCTGACGTTGAACGCCGTCTGTCACAGGCAGAACATGGGCGAAATCGACGAAATCATCGAGCTTGCGTTTCTGCTGAAGGCGCGGCGGGTCGAGATCGCGACCGTACAGTTCCACGGCTGGGCCGAGCGGAACAAGGAACTCCTCATGCCGACGCGTGAGCAGGTCGAACGCGCCACCCGAACCGTCGCCGAAGCGCGCGAAGCCTATCAGGGCATTCTGGTGATCGACTATGTGCCGGCCGATTATTATTCCAAGTATCCGAAAGCCTGCATGGGCGGATGGGGAAGGGTGGGCCTGAACATCACGCCATCCGGGCGGGTGCTGCCATGCCATGCCGCGGAAACCATTCCGAGCCTCTCCTTCGAAAACGTGCGCGACAGCGCCCTTTCGAAGATCTGGTACGATAGCGACGCATTCAACGCCTATCGGGGCGAGGACTGGATGCCGGAGCTCTGTCGGAACTGCGACCGCAAGAAGGTGGATTTCGGCGGCTGTCGCTGTCAGGCGATGACGCTTGCCGGCAATGCCAGTGCGACAGACCCGGTTTGCATCCGATCGCCGCTTCGTGATCGCCTGACGCGGGAAGTCGAGCAGCTCGCGGCTCCATCGACCACCACCACAAATTATCGTGGTCGGGCGTAGCCGAAAACAGCTGGATCGCTCCACCGGGCGGTGAAGCGATCAGGCTTCAGGATTTAGCCGCCTCGACACGTTGCCGGCGGTATTGCACTGTCGGAAGGCCTCCCCAGCCCCAGTTGTCGAGATCGACCTCTTCGATCACCACATAGGTGGATTCCAACGGCTTTTTCAGGACATCCAGAAGCACTTCGCTGACGCCCTTGATGATGGCTGCCTTTTCCTCGGCGGTGACCGAATTGCGGCCGGGCGCGCTTCCTTCACGGGTAACTTGTACGGTGACGATAGGCATTACAGTTTCCTTTGCGAGTCTCGTTCGTGTGTTGCGGATATGCCGGTTACCAGCGTCCGGCGTTCTGGCCGCCGTCGACGTGGAGGATCTCGCCGGTGATGAATCCTGCATTTTCGAGATAGAGGACGGCACCCACGACGTCGCTGATATCGCCCATCCTGCCAACCGGGTGCAGTGCGGCCAAAGCCGAATGCGTCTCGATCGGATGCATGGGCGTCTTGATTACACCCGGAGAAACGGCATTGACGCGAACACCACTCCTGGAAAATTCCATCGCCAGCGAACGGGTTACCGCGTTCAGGCCACCCTTCGTCAGAGAGGCAAGTGCGGAGGGCATACCGACCATCGGCTGGTCGACCAGACTGGTGGTGATGCTGACGATATGACCTGAGCCCTGCTTCAGCATTTCCACGGCTGCGCGCTGGGTGATGTGGAAGAACCCGGCCACGTTCACCCCGAGATTATGCTCGTAGTCCTCCTGAGTCATCTCGATGAACGGCTTGGCGAGGAAAACGCCGGCATTGTTCACCAGAGAGTCGATGCGGCCGAAGTGCTCGATCCCCTCGCGCACGATCCGCTCGGCGGTTTCCGGCTTGCTGATGTCGCCAGCGACCGTATGGATATCCGGGTCGCCGCTCGGCTTGATGGATCTCGAGGTCGCGACGACGCGGTAGTTCCGGTCTCGATAGGCGCGGACCAATCCGGCGCCGATCCCTTGCGAGGCGCCGGTGACGATGACGACTTTCTGTTCGTTACTCATTGGAATGATCCTCTCTCAATCGCAGCGGCCGCTTTCTGCGTCCGCCCTCCGCCCTCGGCGTCGGTGCATTCGAAATTAGATCAGTGCAGACTGTGGGAGAATTGCCGCAGATTGACGGACACTCATCCGACCTGCGGTATAATCGGCTTGCCCGCCTCCGCTGCCATGCGCGCGAATTCAGAGCGTAGGCGCGGCGCGGCGAAGTCGACAAAGGCGCGGACCTTCGGCACTGACATTCGGCCCTGCGGTGCCAGAAGATGTGCCGGCAGGGGCGGGTGTTCCGCGCCGGCAAGCACGATCTCGAGGCGCCCGTCCCTCACATATTCCGCGACATGATAGGAATAAAGCCGGGTCAGACCGCGTCCGGCAGCTGCCGAAGCGGCGGCGGCGCGCACGCTGTTGACGATGCATCTCGGCGTGAACTGTACCGTCCTCGGAATGGACGAGCCCATTGCCGGTGTAAAGCTCCAGGACTCAAGACCGAAATTGGTAAATGCCAGGATCTGATGTTTGGCCAGGTCCGCCGGTTCTTCGATGCGGGGGTGATTGGCAAGATAGCCAGGCGAGGCGACAACGACGCGCCTGACATCTCCCCCGAGCCGGGTGGAAATGAGCGACGAATCCGCCAGATGGCCGATGCGGAGTGCAACATCCACACCTTCGTCCACCAGGTTTACGAATCGGTCGAGCAGAAGAAGCCGGGCAGAGACGGTCGGGTAGAGATCGAGGAAGTCGTCAAGCATCGGCCTGAGTATTTCCTCTCCGAGGATCGGTGGTGCAGAGATCGTCAAAATTCCGCGGGGGGCGGAACTCTCGCCCCCTGCAAGCATGTCCGCTTCTTCCAGGTCAGTCAGCACCCGGCGGCAGGCGGCCGCATAGCGCTGGCCTGCTTCGCTCAGCTTGAGGGTGCGGGTCGTACGGTGCAGGAGTTCAACCCCTACATGCGCCTCCAGGAAGCTCAGGGCACGGCTCACCGCCGTCGGCGATCGTTTGAGGCGGCGGGCCGCGCCGGCGAGGCTACCCTCGTCGATCGCAGCGACGAAGACTTTCATTGCATCAATGCGGTCCATTTATTCTGCCGCTCCTCGGGATAGTGATTGCCTTTGAACGAGTATTCACCCGAAGACGGCAGCTCGCAATAATGGCGCATGGCCGAAGCGAAGGTAATCCCACGGGAGCCTCGCCAATATCCGGCCACGGCCGGAGAATAGGCTGGCAACCCCGGCGATCCTGCATCTGGAAACGCCGCAACGGAGGAGAATGACCATGAAAATCCTGATGGTTCTGACTTCGCATGACCGGCTCGGCGATACAGGCAAGCCGACCGGATTCTGGCTGGAGGAATTCGCTGCACCCTATTACGTGTTCAAGGACGCGGGGGCAGAGGTCACGCTGGCATCACCGAAGGGCGGGCAGCCGCCGATCGATCCGAAAAGCGACGAGCCAGCGAGCCAGACTGCGGCGATGGAGCGCTTCAGGGACGACCCCGCCGCGCGGGACAGATTGGCAAACACACTGAAGCTCGGTGACGTCAGACAGGAGGGCTACGACGCGGTGTTCTATCCGGGCGGACACGGGCCTATGTGGGACCTCGTCGAAGACAGGAATTCGATCGCCCTCATCGAAGGCTTCTACGATGCGGGCAAACCGGTCGCGGCCGTCTGCCATGGCCCGGCCGTCCTGACGCGGGTCACGCATCACGGCGAGCCCATCGTCAAGGGAAGGCGCGTCACCGGCTTCACCAATTCCGAGGAGGAGGCCGTTCAACTGACGGATGTCGTGCCGTTCCTCGTCGAGGACGAATTGAAGCGCCTCGGTGGGCGCTACGAGAAGGCGGAGGATTGGGCGGACTTCACGATCGTGGACGGCAAGCTGGTCACCGGCCAGAACCCGTCTTCGTCTACGTCGGCTGCCATGGAGTTGCTGAAGCTCCTGCAGTAGGCCTTGCCGCGGCCTTGAGCCCTGCGACATAAGTGACCTGAGAAAACCGGTTTGCCGATCCCGGTCGCATGCGCTCCGGAAACACCTCGAACCATCCGCCGGGTATGCTCCCGGGAGTGCGCCCGTGCCGTGCGGCCAGGCAAGCGAAACGTAACCTATTGTATCTGCCGCTGTGAACCTTACACGCGCATTCAATTGCGGTTCGACGGCTTCACAATCGGGATACATGAGCATCGCATGTCCGCGACTGTGGTTCACACAATCCGGAGAAGATCGATGACAGGCGAATTCAATCTGCCGCGGCGGCGGTTCATGCGAGTGGCGGCATTGGCAGTCGCTGCAGCACAGTTAGGCATGGGGCGCGCTGCCCTCGCAGAATCGGCGAGGGGGACGTCCATTCCGGCGACAGCGCCGGGGACGAATACATCCTTCGCGGAGATCAAACAGGTCAATGCGGGTGTCCTCAACATTGGATATGCCGAGGCGGGCAGGCGCGACGCACCCGTCGTCATCCTGCTCCACGGATGGCCCTATGACATTCACACCTATGTCGATGTGGCGCCTCTGCTTGCAAAGGCGGGCTATCGGGTCATTGTTCCCTATCTGCGCGGCTACGGCACGACGCGCTTTCTTTCGGCAGACACGCCCCGCAACGGCCAGCAGGCGGCGATAGCCGCGGATATCGTGGCCCTCATGGACGCGCTTGGTCTCGACAAGGCCGTCGTCGCCGGCTGCGATTGGGGTGCGCGAACCGCGAACATCATCGCCGCACTCTGGCCGGAGCGCTGCAAGGCGATGGTTTCCGTGAGCGGTTATCTGATCGGCAGCCGCGAGGCCAACAGGATGCCGCTGCCGCCCAAAGCAGAGCTCGCCTGGTGGTATCAGTTCTACTTCGCCACGGAACGCGGCCGGGCCGGGTACGAACAGCACCGGAATGACTTCGCGCGGCTCATCTGGCAGCTTGCTTCCCCAAAGTGGGAGTTCGACGACGCGACCTTCGCGCGCAGCGCGGCGGCCCTTGAGAACCCGGACCATGTCGATATCACGATCCACAATTACCGCTGGCGGATCAGTCTTGCCGATGGCGAGCGCGAATTTGACGAGCTGGAGGATCGGCTCGCCAGCTTGCCGGTGATAACCGTGCCGACGATCACGCTCGAGGGCGATGCCAATGGAGCGCCGCATCCGGATCCGGCGGCCTATGCCAAAAAGTTCTCCGGCAAGTACGAGCATCGTTTGATCACCGGCGGCATCGGTCACAACCTGCCACAGGAAGCGCCACAGGCTTTCGCCCAGGCGGTCGTGGACGCCGATCGACTCTGACCGCCCGCGGAGCAATGCCTTTGTATCAGACCGTATTCGTCCCGTGGTCTGTGAGCATTGGCTTACAATTTCGCCCTGTTGCGAAATATCCCATACATGTGCGGGACGGCATATGTCTCTCGACAGTCGGACGAAACGGGAAACGTGCCCGTCCTTCATCGTCAATCGAGAGACAAAAGGCGCCCTGCGCCTCCTGATACAAGGAGAGAAAAATGACCGCTGACAGCACCAGAAACGCGCCCGTCGATATGAAGCTCGAAATTGTCGTCGTGCCCGTGTCGGATATCGACCGCGCAAAGGAATTCTATACGAGCCTCGGCTGGCGGCTCGACGCCGACTTCGCCGGACCCGATGACTACCGCGTGATCCAGTTCACTCCGCCTGGATCCGGAGCCTCGGTCATCTTCGGGAAGCATGTGACCGATGCGGAACCGGGTTCCGCGCAGGGACTGTACCTGATCGTTTCCGACATCGAGGCCGCCCGCGAGGCGTTGCGGGGTCGCGGTGTCGATATCAGCGAAGTGTTCCACGCCGGCGATGTGCATGCCGGCAAGGACGAGCCTTACCTGTTCGGACGGCTCAGGGTTGGCGGCCCTGACCCAGAACGCCGCAGCTATCGTTCCTACGCTTCCTTCCGCGATCCTGACGGTAACGGCTGGCTGCTTCAGGAGGTCACCACGCGACTACCAGGCCGCGTCGACGCCAGTGCCACGACGTTCAGCTCCGCCGCTGATCTGGCAAGCGCATTCCGCCGTGCGGAGGCGGCTCACGGCGAGTATGAAAAGCAACTCGGACACAGGGACGAGGACTGGCCCGTCTGGTACGCAGATTACATTGTCCGGGAGCAATCCGGGGAGCCCCGGCCATCCTGAGCCATGCAGCCCGGATCGACGCAACAAAGCGGGGCGGCAGGCGCCGCCCCGCTTCTCTGTATGGCGCCGTCGACCATTCCTCAGGCAGCTCCGATGGCGAGCTCCGCCGCAAGGCCGCCGCCGTCGCGATTGCGCAAGGTCAAGGAAGCACCGATGACGATCGCCAGCTGTTGGGCAATGGCAAGACCGAGCCCGGTCCCGCCCGTATCGCGGTTGCGTGATTGCTCCAAGCGAAAGAAGGGCTGCAATACCGCATCCAGCTGGTCTTCCGGAATGCCGGGACCTCGATCTGACACCTTTATGAGCACAGTGCCGTCGGCGCGGCGCTGAAGTTCAATCTCGGCACTGCCGCCGAACTTCAGCGCATTGTCGACCAGGTTGGTGAGAATGCGTCTCAAGGCGTGCGGCCTCGTCACGATTGTGCCATCTCCCAATTCCCCCACGGTGACCGCTTTGCCTGTATCCTGATAATCATAGGCAAGACTCTGGACGAAGGAGGCGAGATCGATGCGCGATGCTTTTTCGTCCTTGCCGTGGGCGCTGCGCGCATAGGCGACACCTTCCTTCACGAGACGTTCAACCTCTTCGAGATCCCTGATCAGCTTGTCCCTTTCGATGGAATCGTCCGCCATTTCCGCGCGCAGTTTCATGCGCGTGATCGGTGTCTGCAGATCGTGCGAAATCGCGGCCAGTATCTGGACCCGCTCCTCCAGATACTGCGCTATCCGATCCCGCATCGCATTGAACGCCGTCGCCGCATAGGCGACTTCCCTCGGGCCGGTCTCGCTGAGACGCGGCGTCTTGCTGTTCGGGTCGAGCGTGTCGGCGGCCCTAGCGAGGTCGGCAAGAGGACGGGTCGCCTGGCGCACAGCAAGCCAGCTGCACAGGACCAGGAGGGAAAGCTGAGCGACGAGAACGAAAGGCAACCAGTCGGCAACCGGCATGACCCCTCTTGGCGTCACGTCGATCGTCAGGGGCTCGCCGTCGCTCAGGCGAAGATGCGCCTGAAGGCGGCGAATGCCGCCGGGAACCGATTCAAGCTCAATGGGGTATTGCGCGCCTATCGCAGCCCGAACCTTGTCGGCGACTTCGGCGTCGGCCCGGGTGAGCACCGGATCACCGGGAATGCCCGGCCCCAGAACGAACCGGTATGATCCGCGAGCGAGCCGGTCCAGCCAGCTGGCGCGTTCGGCCGCGGGGAGCCGGTCGAGGATGGCGATCGACGTCGCAATGTCGGTCTCAAGCGTGTTGAACATCACCGATCTGGCGGCAATGTAGCGTTCCGAAAACAGCACAGCAAACGACATCGCATGTGCAATCGTCAGCCCGGCGAGGAGGATGACGAAAAGCCGCGCCCTGAGCGTGTGCGGCCACAGGTTAACTCCAAGGCCCGTTCGGCGCACCATCAGCGAGGTTCCACGATCTCGACCGGCATAGAAAGAACGTAACCCTCGCTCCGGACCGTCTTGATATAGGTCGGCTCGCGGGCATCGTCGCCGAGCCGCTGACGCACCCGGCTCACCAGGAGATCGATGGAGCGGTCGAAGAGTTCGGCCTCGCGCCCCTGCGTGAGGTTGAGGAGCTGATCGCGGTTGAGGACGCGCTGCGGGTGATCGACGAAGACGCGCAGCAGCCGGTATTCCGCGCCGCTGAGCGCTATTGCGGTACCGTCTTCGTCGACAAGATGCCGCGCCGTCGTATCAAGCCTCCATTGGCCGAAACGCAACAGCTGACCTGCCTCCGAGACCTGCAGATTTGCAGGCAGCATGCGCGCGCGCCGCAGGACTGCCTTTATGCGGGCCAGCAGTTCGCGCGCCGAGAATGGTTTGACGAGATAGTCGTCGGCGCCCATTTCCAGCCCGATGATGCGATCCATCTCGTCGGAGCGGGCGGTCAGCATGACGATCGGCGTCGCCTTGTGCCGGCCGACACGCAGTTCGCGGCTCAACACGAGGCCGTCATCGCCCGGCATCATGATGTCGAGCACGATCAGATCGACCGTATTTGCCTCGAGGAACGTCCGCATCTGACGCCCGTCGGCCACGGCGGTCGCCCGCAGGCCGTTCTTCTTCAGGTAAGCCGATACAAGTTCCCGGATCTCCCGATCGTCATCAACGATCAAGATGTGATCGATATGCTCCACGCGCGATCTCCAACCCCTGTGACTGCCATTTTAAATCGAAACGAAAATGCCTTGGTAGCTGTACTCGCCGGATCGTGCACGAGCAAGAACCGGAACGCGGCCGCAAGTCGGCGGTCAACAGGCCCGGCGCTACCATGCGGCACCGCCGCCGGACCATGTTCGCAATTCAACAGAGCGCGATGTCGAAACTAAAGCCAAGGGGTAAATCTCTGACGCTCACTCAGCTGGAACCACGAGCGGAGATCCCTTTTCCACGATATAGGTCGCCAGTTCCGACGCCTTACCGCTACCGACATTTCTGGCGACATGAGCCACACCGGCCGGAATGAACAGGGCCTCGCCGGCGTTTAGCGTGACCGGGGCTCTCCCCTCGAGCTGATATTCCAGCGAGCCTTCCAGCACATAGGCCACCTCTTCGCCCGGATGGGAGTGCTTGATGGAAACCGCACCGCCGTCGAAGTCGACGCGCACCTGAATTGCCTCTCGCCCGGGCAGGCCGATATCCTGCTGCAGGAGATCGGTGCGATGCAATCCCGCCTGTTGCGCATTGGCCGCATGCAGCGCTAATCCGCTTCCAACGGCCAGCAGCGCGGCTGCCAAGATCCGAGACGTTTTCATTGAGGTATCCCTTTCCACGATCGGCTGAGGCTCGTCCTCGTTGCCAGTGCGACCATTGAACCGCCGGCATGTATTGGCGATGTGTGCGCTGGATGGGATTTTTGTAACGGCCTGTGTCAGGGCAGCGTTGGCGCGAGCTGGTCAAGGGGCGTCCATCAAGCCGAATGCACCATGAAGCGCTCGCCCTTTTCGTCCCGACGCGTGCTCAGGTAGGATCGAGTGTTCGCCAAGGGCCTTGCCGGTCCAGAACGGGTGATCCGTGGCACCAGATCGACGAGCGGTTCCATGGGGCCGCTTGCTGGCGCCAGAGCGGACCGAACCAGAGAAGCAGGAGCGCCGTTCCGAGCGGCAGGGCCGGGATCGCGATGAACAGTGCCGTTTGCATAAGCTTAGTCGGTCACGCGGGGTGACCGCTCCCATAGGCCGTTGCGCGGCCTCTCGGTTGATACAACCAGACCGGCCCCAAGAAAGTTCCTTAGACCGGCCTGCGGCCGTCCGTGCTCCACCGGAACTGCGGAACGATGAGCGAGCCCGGAGGTTAGAGCGGTTCCGGAGGTGCCCCAATGAGAACAGTCAACATCACCCTTGCAGCAATTATGCTGTGCTTCGTCTCGATTCAGGCGGTCAGCGCTCAGACAAAGCCAACGGAGCCTCAGGAGTTCGCGCGGAAAATGTCGATGTCGAACCTTTTCGAGCTGAAATCGGCGGAACTGGCGCGGCAGCGGGGCGAGGGACGCCAGGTGCTGGAGTTCGCCGAGCGGATGCTCGCTGATCATGCGCGTGCCGGCAAGGAACTGGCCGAAGCAGCACGGAAGGACGGCGTGGAGCTTTCTCAGTCGCTCGACAAGGCCGGGCAGGAGAGGCTTGCTGCCTTGCAGGCGCTAAACGGCGCGACCTTCGATCCGGCTTATCTGTCGTCGCAGGTTACTGCGCATGAGGATGCGCTGGA
This sequence comes from Sinorhizobium medicae, assembly GCF_007827695.1. Classification (GTDB taxonomy): domain Bacteria; phylum Pseudomonadota; class Alphaproteobacteria; order Rhizobiales; family Rhizobiaceae; genus Sinorhizobium; species Sinorhizobium medicae. Next base: position 23,048 of record NZ_VITA01000010.1, read on the forward strand.
ACTTCTCAAGACCTATGCTGAGCGAGGCGAGGCCGGGGCCCTGAAAACGTTTGCCGAATCCGCATATCCGACCGTCAGAACGCATTTGCTCCAGGTTCAGTCGATTACATCTCCGTAACCGGGAAGCTTGCAGGGATGTGACCAAGGCGACGGCCCACGATCTTGTGCGTTCAAGCAATGTTGCGGTCGGTGTTCCCGGCATTCCAGCCGGGGGCGCCTCCCGACGGTCGGACGCGGAGATTGTTCTGAACATGTTTCACGCCGGAGACGGCGTCGGCGCAGTTCTCGGCGCGGCGTTTGGCCCACTTCGAATCGACCAACCCGCTCAATTGAACTTCTCCATTTGCGACCGAGACGGCTATGCCGGAAGCATCGAGCATCCCCTCGTCGCTCAACCGATCACTGACATCTTCCTGAATGCGGGTGTCGGAACGGGTGTAGCCTTTGGGGCCCTTGCCACGATGCTGGTCCTGCATGCGTCTGCGTTCGGCGTCCTCGTCGCCAAACCAGGACGAGACTTCGTCACTGGCGCGTTCGAGAAAGCCGCGCCCCTCGATGCCCCTGCCGCCATGGCGATATCGGTGGCCGTAATCGTCGTCGCCGTGGTAGCCCCCGCCGCCGAAGGTATCCGGGCCATAGTCGCGTTCTCCGTTCCAACGGCTATGGGTTTTTCCTGTGCCGCGAAACGCGCCGGCGCGACCGGGTTCGGCACCTGGGAAATACTCTGAGTTCTCGTCCCCCACGAGCCGCGAACCCTCGGCAGGATCGCGACGCCTCTCGTCCTCGTACGAGCGGGCACGCCAGCGCCGATCCGATTCCGGATAGTGTTCATAGACGTCGCGGCTCCAGCTCTTTTTTCCGGCCATGAGGTTCTCCTTTGCTCGGTGGCTGACATCGGTCAAACCGGCGAGCAGACGCTCGGTTCCGGTGCAATGCAAGCTTCGCCCAAGACGAAGGAAAGGTGAGAAACGGGCTCGTCTGGAACCTTCGGCGGCCGAGCCGGTTGGCTCTGGCAAGGAGATACGACGATGCTGACGAACTATTTCTGGCTTTTTGTCACAGGCGGCGGTGCCTTCATCCTCGGTGCTGCCGTCGCCTATGCCATTTTGAGGCAGAGGCCGCTCTCGCGGGCTGAAAGACAAGCGCAAAAGCGAAAGGTCGAAGAACTTTACGAGCAGTCCCCGGAGAACCGGACCCGCTAATCCGACGGCTGTCGGCTCGGCAACGGCCCGCCTGCGTCATTGCAGGGAACAAGGTTCTAAATAGCTCGTTTGATTGCGTACACAATAACGATTCCCGTTAATCTTGGGAGGAACCTAACATGACCAATGACACAACAGGCCGCGGGTCGGGCGATCCACTGGGCAGGCCTCTGACGGCCGCGCAGGGCATCGAGCGCGTAAGCGGCGTGCAGACCGGCGATATCGGCCGGGATTCGGCAGACCGCAATCTTCAAAATGCCGTCCGCGAAGATGTCAACGAGTTTAAGCAGTTCGCGGGCGAACAGACTGAGCAGGCAAAGGCAGCCATCAGCCGCGCTGTTGAGGACGAAAAAAACGTCGCTGCACGCCAGTTGGAAGGCGTTGCGGCAGCCCTCGAGAAGGTCGGAAGCGAACTCGAACAGTCGGATCAGCGGGCCATCGGCCGCTATGCCAAGCAGATCGGCACGTCGCTCCACGGCTTCGCGCGCAAGGCTGAGGGCCGCAACCTCGGCGAGATCGCCGGGATGGTCGAAGATTTCGGCCGCAAGCAGCCGCTTGCCTTCCTCGGCATGGCTGCAATCGCAGGACTGGCCGCAAGTCGGTTCCTCACCGCGTCACCTCCGCGCCGGAACGGACAGGATGCTTCGGGAGGAAACCGTCAAACCAGCGAAAAGGAACCCTATAATGGCTAATCATCGGGACGAGCGCCCCCTGTCGGAGCTGATGACCGGCCTGGTGGCGGACATATCCGGACTTTTCCGGAAGGAAATCGACCTCGCAAAGGCCGAGGCGTCCGAGAATTTGAATCGTGCCGTCGGCAGCTTCGAGACATTGCTCGTGGGCTTGATCTTTGCCATCGGCGCGGTCGGCGTCCTGCTTAGTGCCGTTGTTCAAGGCTTGGGCGCGTTTCTCGTGGCCCAAGGCATGAGCGAAGCGAATGCCGATGCCTTGTCGGCGGCGATCGTCGGCGTGGTTGTCGCCTTGCTTGCCTGGATTATGATTTCACGCGGCCTCTCGGCACTCAAGGGAGGCAGCATCAAATTCGACAGGACGGCCGCCTCCCTGCAGCGCGACGCCAACGTGGTGAAGGAGAGACTGCAATGAACGATTCCGCACATACGCACTCCGCTGCCGAACTGCAGCGCGAGATTGAGGCCGATCGCCAGCGAATTGAAGAAAAACTCCATGAAATTCAGGAGCGCATGTCGCCGGGAGAGTTGATGGATGAGCTGCTCGAATATGCCAAAACGAGCGGCGGGTCCGAATATCTCAGCAATCTCGGGGTGGCGCTCAAGTCGAACCCGATCCCGGTTGCCTTGATGGGCGTCAGCCTGGCTTGGCTGATCGCCAACCCGGCATCCCGTGCGCCACGACACGAAGAGCAGGACGACGATTATCCGCTTGCACCGGTGAGAGGCTCCGTGAGGCGCGTGGGTCCGGTGGAGTCGAGCTTCGGCGAAAGGTACAGCCACTTCACGGATGAGAGCGGCAGCCGATTTCGTGCCTTGACCGACGATGCGGGCCGGCGCGCCGGCCATTTCATCGATCCCGCCGGAAAGGTCTATCGCGGCTTTGCCGACGCGGCGGGCAAGCAGATCGAAGATATACGGGACGAGACGGGCGCCTTGTTCGATGAGGCATCCGGCTGGGCGTCCAGGACATGGAGACAGGTGAGCGCTGCGGCGGGTCGGATGTCCGCCTCCGTAACAGGAGCCGGCAGATCTTTCGCCGATAGCATGCAAGGTGCCGGGCGGTCGCTGGAAGAACAGGGTGCGCAGCTGAACGCGGCCATACTCAGGCACTTCCGCGACCAGCCGCTCGTCGGAGGTGCGCTTGCCTTCGCTGCTGGCGCGGCCATAGGCGCCGCATTGCCCCATAGCGAAGCCGAAGACGCGGCCATGGGCGGCATGGCGGAAGATATGCGGTCAAACATCTCGGCAAGAGCGAATGCCGGCGTCGCGCAAGCGATGGAAGCCGGGCAGGAAATTCTGGACAAGGCCGGCGAAGCGGTCCTGGAAGCCCATGACGCCGCCAAGGACCGGCTGCAGCGGCCAGTTCAAGAGTAATTGACCGCCCGCCTTGCGGAATCACGATGCGCCGCGGGCCGTCGCGGCGACTTGTGACAAGCACAGGTATGGAGAGAAGGACCCCCGCCACCCGAGGGATCTCGGGGGGTCTCCAGCGCACGCCTGGCGGAGATTGGCCGCATCCTGACACTGCGGAGGAGCTTGGAACAAATACCGCGAACGCCGGTTGAGTCGCGGAGCGGAAAGGAGCGATCATGGCGAATCCGGCAAGCAATCCCGCACAGGTGCGTGGCGATATCCAGCATGGGAGAACGGGAGACAAAAGGCGCGGATTCGACCCCGCTGCGGCGCCACTGGAAACCGACGCCGAGGCTGCGGGAACTCCTCCCGGCGAGGACGCGATCCGAACGGCCCGGGTGGGGCAAGCGGAAGGGAGGCCGGCCGACACCGCAACCGAGTACAATGATGCGATGCGACCGCTTTCAGCGGCGGAGACCGCCGAGGCGAACAAGCAAAGGCTCGGAATGAGCCTGGCGATCATAGGTGGGGCCATCCTGTTGGGCGCCCTTATCTACGCCGGCGGCCTGTTCTCGCCGTGAATGCGTGTTCAGCAGCCGACCGAGTTCTCGAACTAGCGAATCGAAGGAGCCTCCAGATGCCCGAACGTCGACGCCCACCGAAAGATCCTTTATCGGAATTGGCCGCCAGGGAGGAAGCCTTGTATTTACGGCGCTCATCGACGCGCTTTCTCGAATGCGCGATTCATCTCTGCGTTACGCATATGACGCTTCAGGAGGTGGCCGACCTGCTCGAGAAGGAAGCGGCCCAGCTTCGCCGCTTCGGATAAGGCCGGCGGGCAGGTGGTGAGCGCGCGCCCTTCCGTCCGCAGCCATCGTCCGGTTTGATGGGATTGCACGGACGCGAGGATAAAGCGCATTCCATCAATGCCATCGTGAACAGTCGGCAAGAGGCACGCCCCGGGGTCTGGCGCGCGGCGTTCATTGTGAGCTGCAATCACCTCAGCCGCATCGCTGTAAATTTGCGCGAAGCCTTCGATCCAACCCTCAGGATGGCCGGGCGGAACCCGTGTCGCGTAATGCCCGTCGCGTCCGACGGCCCCGCTTGCCCGCGTAATGATTCGCTCAGGCTCGCCGAGCGCGAGAAGCGCAAGTGATTGGTTTCCTCTTGCGCCCATTCGACGCCGCCCTCGCTGCCGAAAATGCGTATTAGAAGAGCATTCTCGTTCCCGGGTGCGACTTGCGACACCCAAAGCATGCCCTTAACGCCGCCGCCGAAACGCATCAGAACATTAGCATCGTCGTCCAGCAGCCTGCCGCCGACGAAGGATGACAGGTCTGGGATGTCGATAAAGCGCGCGCTGAGCGCTTGCGGGAGCGTCTGGCGGCGGCCTATGCCGCTATCCCCATCATTGTGAGCCCGCCATCCATCGGCGATGATCTCGCGATCAATGCCACCTCAGCGGGCATGTCGCCCTCCGACGGTCTTCCCTTCGATCTGGCCAGCCTTTCGCGAGGTGCACTGGTGTGCGAGGCGATTATGAAACCTGCGAGAACCCGTCTGCTGATGGAGGCGGAGAAACTGGGCCATCCCATTCAGGAGGGTCGACACATGCTCGACTACCAAGTGGGTGCAATCCGGGAGTTTTTCGGTCTTCAGCCCTGATCTCCCAGGCCCGTATGGCAAAGTGCTCCGATTTAGAGACCTGCCGGCCCCCCGAGAACACTGAGAGTGGGCTCGTCCAGATAGGGACGCTTTCCGCGCCGCAGGAGATAGACCTCCCGCTCGGGATTGGCTTCGATGACGAAGCCCGCGCTTCGAAGCATTGCCTCGACGCCGGCCCGGTTCGGAATGAACCAGTTGGTGGGATCATCGGCGAAACGATGTTCGACGAAGAACAGCTTCGGATAGTCGGGCCGGTCGAAAATCCCCCATTCGCCGAACTCATAATCGCCTTCGAGGCTTGCCACGGCGTCCGAGCCACGCTGCATGCACTGGAAAAGCATCTGGTCTCCGACGACGTGCTCGTAGAGAAGGTCGAGCGCCAGCAGCGGGTGGCGAAGGTGGTACAGGACGCCCATGAAAATGACGAGATCGAACTTCTCCCGCAGCCGCGCGGCATCATAGACCGACATCAGCCTGAATTCGATTTCGACCCCGGCCTGCTCTGCGGCGAATTTCGCCTGCCGCAGATAATGGGGATCCGAGTCGATGCCGAGCACACGCCCTGCATTGCGGCGTTTCATCTCCTGCGCGTAGAACCCCGCATTGCAGCCGATATCGAGGACGCTCCTTCCTTCGAGGTCCTCCGGCACGACATGTCTGAAGGCTTTCCACTTTACCGCGGGATAGTCGCCGAGGAAATGATCGGGCGCCGTCTCGATGCCCCCGATCCGCATATTGTGGAACCACGGACCGAGCGCCGCGATTTCGTGCGCGATGTTCGTCCGGTCTCTCATCTGCTGAACCATGATCACAGATCCTGCGTGACGGCGGCAAGTTGCGGCTGGCGACGGGTGCGGCCGGTCCTGCGTTCGGGGCGGCTGCTGCCAAGGGCGCTCTGGAACCAGGCGATCGTATGCGTCAGCCCTTCCTCCAGGGGGACTTTGGGCTCCCAGCCGAGAAGCTTCCTGGCGCGCGCGATATCCGGCCGGCGACGCTGCGGATCGTCCGCCGGCAGCGGCTCATGGACGATCGTCGAGGTTGTCTCGATTCTGGAGAGGACCAGCTCCGCCAGTTCGATGACGGTGAATTCGCCCGGATTGCCGAGGTTTACCGGCACCGCAGGGTTCTCCTCACGGTTCATCAGCCGGATCAGCCCGTCCACGAGATCGGATACGTAGCAAAAGGAGCGCGTCTGCTCACCGCTGCCATAGACCGTGAGCGGCTCGTTCTTCAGCGCCTGGACGATGAAGTTCGAAACGATCCGGCCGTCATTGGGGCGCATATGCGGGCCGTAGGTGTTGAAGATGCGGGCGACCCGCGCATCGACGCTTCCCCCTCTCAGACTGTCGAAGCACAGAGCCTCTGCCGCGCGCTTGCCCTCGTCGTAGCAGGCCCGCGGACCCGTGCAGTTGACGTGGCCCCAATAATTCTCCTGCTGCGGGTGCTCCTCGGGATCGCCGTAGATCTCGCTTGTGGAGGCCTGGAGAAGCGTGGCTCCGTGCCTTTCCGCAAGCCGCAGGAGGTTCCCTGTCCCGGTCACGCTGGTCATCATCGTGTGGATGGGATCGGCCTGATAGGCGGGCGGCGATGCGGGGCAGGCAAGATTATAGATCTGATCGACCGGTTCATCGATGTCGATTTCGTCGCAGACGTCCTGTTCAACCATCGCGAAATAGGGGTCGTTCTGCAGACCGGTGAGGTTGGCAGGGGAGCCGGTTAGATAGCTGTCGAGGCAGATCACCCGGTTGCCGGCGCCGAGAAGTGCGGAACAAAGGTGCGATCCGACAAAGCCGGCGCCGCCGGCAACCAGGATGATCTTTCCTCGGCTTGCTTTGTTTCTTTTAGCCATCGGCCGTTCTCCTTTTGGGTTAAACCGGAAGCCGCCGCTCGACACGCTGGGTTGCGAGATCCGTTCTGGCGGCGACGCTTTCGAGTGCCTCGACGAAGCTGCGTGCGCGCGCGGCGGAACTGTGCTCGGCGGCGACGCGTCGATAAGCGCAATCGGCAAGTGCTTCGCGTTGGGCTTCATCGGGGCTCGTCAATGCCGTGACGACATCGCTGCTGCTCTGTGCAATGACCACGGCTTCGCCAGGCGGGAAGAAATTCTCGATGCCCTCCCACCAGTCGCTGACGATCGGCGTGCGGCATGCTGCGGCCTCGAAGAGGCGGACGCTCGGCGACCAGCCGGCCGCGACCATGTCGGCGCGCGTCACGTTCAGCGTAAAGCGCTGGCGGCTGTAGAATTCAGCATGTTCGCCGGGCGGCAGATGCTCTATGCGCTCCACGTTCGGCGGCCAGTGGATGTCGGAAGGGTAGCTCGGCCCGGCGACGGCGAAGCGCATGTGCGGCAGGCGGCGCGCCGGCTCGATCAACAGGCGTTCGAGCACCGGCTGCCTGTCGGGGCTGAAGGTGCCGAGGTAGCCGAGATCCCACTTCGTCGGTGCGCCTGTGTTGCGGTAGGCTTCGAGGTCGACGGCACAATAAAGAGGCACCGGCCGCCGTGCCGCGAACTCGTCACGCAGCCTGTCGAGCGTCTTGCCGCCTGAGAAGGAAAAGTAGATGTCGAAGAACGCCACCTGCCTTCGGGCGAGATATTCCTCGTCGCCGCGTTCGAGCTTGGCGAGCGTCACGGGCGTGTCGATGTCGTAGAAGCACAGGCGCTTCGGTACCAGATCCGCGACAGCGTCGATGACGTCCACGCCATCCGGCACGTAGGAGCCGACGACGACGGCATCCGCATCGGCGAGCTTTCGCGCATGCCGCTGTGTGAGTTCGTCCGTGTCGTCATAGAGCACCAGATCGCAGAAGTCCGGCACGGCGAGATCGCGATTGTCCGCATACCACGGCACGTCCCGTTCGAGAAACGTCACCTTGTGGCCGGCGGCGTTAACGGCACGAAGCAAAGCCCGGTATGTCGTCGCGTGGCCGTTGCCCCACGACGAGGACAGCGAGAGACCGAGGATGACGATGTCGAGTGGGCGCTTCATTCGGCAGCCTCCATCCGGCGCGCCTGGCGCAAGATGCGGTCCACTTCTGCGGCACGATGCGCATAGGTGTGCTCGGCCAGCACGCGGCGCAGCGCGCGCTCGCCGATCTCCCTGGCGTTAGCGCTGGTCAGTTTCTGCATCAGCTCGGCGACGTCGCGGCCGTCTCTGGCGACCAGCACTTCTTCTCCGGGCTTCAGGAAAAGTTCGATCCCCTCCCAGTAGTCGGTGATCAGGCAGGCACCGGCGCCGGCCGCCTCGAATACGCGGGTTGCCGGCGAAAAGCCGTTATCGGCCATGCTGGAGCGCGAAATGTTCAATACGGCAGTCGGTGTCGTGTTGAAGGCATTGTGGTCCGCCGTCGGGACATGACCGATATAGGCGACGTTCGGGGACAGGGATTTGTCATGCCAACCCGCTCCGCCAAGCAGGAAACGCCGCTGCCAGAGCTTTTGCGCCGGCTCGAGGAAGAAGGCTTCCACCCGCTCCTCCCGGTCCGGCAGGCGATTGCCGAGGAAGGCGAGATCCGCGTTAAAGCGCGGGTCCGGCGAAACCGGATAATGCGTCTCGGGATCGACGGCATTGTAGATCGGAACGCATTCGCGGGCACCGAGAGCCCGATAGGCGCCGACCACGGGATCGCCGCCGCCATAGGTCAGAACGAGATCCAGAGAGGGAAGCGCGCGACGAAGCGGGTGGTCGGGCGCGGCCCTGAGATCGGCCAGCGTGGCAGGTGCATCGACGTCCCAGAAGATCTTCAATGCCGCTGGATCCGCCGCCGCCATGACCTCGGCGAGCAGTAACTCGTCCTCAAAGCCCACTCCGCTCGCCTTGACGACGATGTCGGCCTCACCGGCTTTCCCGGCGACGCTTTTCAGACCTTCAATGGTCCCTTCGTAGACGACGACCTTGCACCAGAAGGGCGGATCGATGTCGCGGTGCATTTGCCGGTCGTAGACATCAGGCTCATAGAAGGTGATCTGATAGCCCCGTTGCGCGAGAGCACGGAGCAGGCCGCGATAGTAGGTGGCCGCGCCGTTCCAGTAGGCCGAAACGAGGCTCGATCCGTAAAATGCCAGTTTCATAGCTGGACCTCCTCGGTGACTGTGCGTTCCACGTTGCTGTGCGGCATGTAGGCGGCCAGAATGGAGAGAAGCTCGTCGACGCGATGGCCGCATGTGTGGCGTGCTCGGACGGTCTCCAGTCCGGAAGCGGCCATCTCCGTTGCGAAGGCTGGTTCCGCGAGAAGTTGACGCAGAAGTCGCGCCATCTCTTTGCCGTCCCTGGCGATGCAGAAATCCTTGCCGGGCCGGAATAGCCCTTCGGCATCCGTCCATGGTGCCGAGACCAGCGGAATCCCGCAGGAAAGAGCCTCGAAAACGCGGATCGTGGGTATGCCCGGGAGTGCCTCCACGTAGGGTCGGCGCGGAATGTGCATGGTGACCCGGTGCTCCGCGAAGGCCCGCGGGACGGCTGCGTTCGCGAGCCAGCCGCCATAGTCGATTTCGGCGGCGCGCAAGGCCCTGAGCGCCGTGTCGGGATATCTTACGCCTCGGACCGTCGCCCTCAGTTTCAGCTTTTTTGCCGGTTCGACGAGGAAGGACATGATTTCGCTGCTGCGTTCGTCATCGCCCCAATTGCCGATCCAGATGAGCTCGCCACGCTTTTCCACCTCCGGCATCGGATGGAACAGCGAAGTGTCGGCAGCCTCATGCCAGGTATGGACGTGCCTTCCCCATCCCGCCTGCAGATAGCGCTCGCGCAGCGCCTCACCGAAAGCCAGAACGAAGTCGTAACCGGAAAGGTCCAGCCTGGCGATGTCCCGTTTGGCGCTGACGGCGCGGTGATGTGTGTCGTGGAACGCCAGCGTGAAGCGTCCACCCTTCAGGCGGATGCGGCCGAGTTCGGCGATCAGAGCGGGATCGGTCCACTCATGGACAATGACGATGTCAGCCTCGGCGACTGCCGCTTCATGGTCGAAATCGGACTCGTAGATCGCGACCTGCAAATCGGGAAAGTGTTTGCGAAAGGCGGCGATCGGTCCGATGCCCTGATCGGCAATCAGATTGCGGCGGCTCCAGGAATCGCCCGGCTCAAGCGCCACGGCCAGATGGCCGCGGCGTGTGATTTCACGCATGACACCGCGCAGAAAATGCGCATTGCCGTGGTTCCAATCGGAAATCAATGAGTGGGTGTAGAAAAGAAATCGCATCCGCTCACTCCGCTGCCGTCAGTCGATTTTCCCCGCGCATCACGCGCCTATAGGCGGCGAATATCGCCTCGCGCTGGGCCTCAAGGGTGAAGTCGGCCGCGCGCGACTGCGCTCGCCGGCCGAGCTCGGCCCTGAACCCCGCATCCTCCGCAAGCCGGTTGACGGCCCCGGCGAAGGCGGCGGGATCCTCGGCATCGGCGAAAAGAGCGCTGCCCTCCCAGAGCTCGCGATAGGTTTCGATGTCGGCGAGAACCAATGCCGCACCGGCGCGTGCTGCCTCCAGCGCCACCAGACCGAATGGTTCGTAGACCGAAGGGGAAACGACGATCGCCGCCCTCGACATCAGCGAAATCGCCCTGTCGTGACTGAGTTCGCCCTTGTGATCGGCATGCGCAATCGCCAGGCGTTGCCCGTTGGGGCCGTCACAGGCACCGGCCATGACGACCGGCCAGCCTATATCGGCGGCCGCCCTGTCCAGTACGGCTCCATTCTTGCCTTCGTCCCACCAGCGCCCGGCCGCAAAAGCAAAGTTCTCCTTGGCGGAGATGGAGGATGCGTTCCGGCTCGCATTGTAGACGACCGCGAGATCGCGAACCGGACCGTAACAACGCGTCACCGCCATGGCATGACTCCGGCTCGGGGCAAGCACCAGGTCGGCGCGGTCGAATCCAATTCGGTTCAATCGCTTCTGCCAGCACCAGCCGGTTGGCAAGCCGGATCCGCGCACCGCCTCGAACCAGGTGGCTACGCAGGAATGCGAAACGGTGACGACGGGAATCTCAGCCGTTATTCCCGAAGCCTGGGAAGGCAGGTTGAGGTGCATGAGATCGACGGAGTGCTTGAGCGCCAGTTCGGACAAGAGGTCCGGAACGCCGCAGAGTTCACTTTCATCTTCCACCATCCAGTCGAGCGGCTGATCCGACCATTCGAGCCGGCCGATGCTCTCCGCCTCGCGCCGTTGCTCGGGGGAAGGGGCCGGGCCGAAGCCGACGATCAGCGTCTCGACGCCGGAACGGCGCATGGCTTCGGCGAGATCCACCGCATAGCGCCAGACACCGCCCACCGCATCGACGGTCATCAATATCCGCCGCGGCAACGGGCTCGGGGCGTCGTGGCGGACCTCTTGTCTTGAGCCGGAAAGGGCATGGACGCTCATGCAGGGACCCTCCGCTGTTGACGCCGGATATTTCCGACGCCGACCCGATCTTCGACAAGCCAGGCGTAAAGATTGCGCAGCCCCTCGCGCCAAGCCATTCCCGCCCTCCAGCCGACCGCATCGGCGATCGCGCGCGTATCGGCCACAAAATACAGCTGGTCGCCGGCGCGCCAGTCGCTTTTCCCGGTAGAGAGCCGACGGCCCGTCAAGATCTCGATCTCGTTCAGCACCTCGACAATGCTGACGGCATTGTCGGGTCCGCCTCCCAAATTGAAAGCGCGACCCTTCAGACCGTCGATCGCTTTAAGAACCGCTCTATAAGCGGCGACCGCATCGGTGACATGGAGGATGTCGCGGACCTGCTTGCCGTCGCCATAGATCGAGATCGGCTCGCCGGCGAGCGCCCGTATGAGGAAGTGCGCTACCCAGCCCTGATCCTCTGTGCCGAACTGCCTCGGGCCATAGACGCAACTCATTCTGAGAACGGCGGTCGGCAAGCCAAAGGAGCGGGCATAGTCCAGCACATACTGATCGGCAACGCCCTTCGAACAGCCATAGGGCGTGCAGAAATCGAGCGGTTGCGCCTCGCCGACGCCATGCGCGCGCGTCGCCTCGTCGACCGGCATGTAGCGGCCCTGCACGTCTCTCATTTCCATGTGCTCGAGCGCGCCATAGACCTTGTTGGTGCTGGCGAAGATCACGGGCGAGCTGCGCCCAGCCAGACGTGCGGCTTCGAGCACGTTGAGCGTGCCACGCGCATTCGTCTCGAAATCCTCGGTCGGCTGCTGGAGACTTGTGGTCACCGCCGTCTGAGCCGCAAAATGGAATACGGCCTTGGCATTCCTGAAGGCAGGTTGGATTGCGGCGAGATCGCGGATGTCGGCGGTGACGGCCTCGACGGCGCGCCCGTGGCTCTCCACCAGCCATTCGAGGTTTCTCTCGACGCCCGGGCGGCTGAGATTGTCGAGAACGATCACGTGCTCGCCGTCACGGAGAAAGCTGTCGGCGAGATTGCTCCCGACGAAGCCGCTGCCTCCAACGACAAGGATCGGCCCCGCCTTTCCGGAGAGCGCAGGCGTCGCCAGATGCCGACTTTTTTCGACGGTCCGGCCGCTCATAGAACCAGCCCCCGTGCTTCCAAGTGGCGCTTCATCTCGGCGCCGCGGTCGATCGCGCCGGCACTGCGGACCCATTGGGCGAAATCCGCGAGCGAATCTTCAAGCCGGTGCGCCGGCTCGAAGCCGAGGAGGTCGCGCGCCTTGGAAATATCCGCGAAGCAATTGCGGATATCTCCTGAACGAGCCTTGTGCATGATCTCCGGCCCGATCTCCGGCACGCCCATCGCATCGGCAAGCAGCGAGGCGATGTCAGCGATCGCGTAAGCGTGCCCGCTGCCGATATTGATGACGTGGCCCGCGGCGTGCGGCTGTTCGAGCGCAAGCCGGAAAGCGCGCGCGACGTCGCGAACATGGACGAAGTCGCGCTTCTGACGGCCGTCCTCAAAGACCATCGGCGCCTGCCCGTTGGCAAGTCGAGAGGCGAAGTTGGCAAGCACTCCGGTATAGGGATTGGAGAGTGCCTGACCGGCGCCGTAGACGTTGAAAAGCCGAAGCGCCACCGCGTCCATGCCATAGGCTTCACCGAATATAAGGACCTGACGCTCCTGCGCATATTTCGTGAGTGCGTAGATGGAGGCAAGATCGACCGGCTTGTTCTCGTCCGTCGCGATCGGCTTCAGGCTCTCGCCATCGGGGCCGGACGGGTTCCACGCACCCGTCTTGATCTCGGCGGGAGACCGCCGGATATGCGCGCGGCGTTCCCCGGCCGCAGTCTCGTACAAGCCCTCGCCGTAAACGCTCATGGAAGAGGCGACGACGATCCGCCGGATCGGCATGCCGATCATCGCCTCGAGCAGGACGGCGGTGCCCAGGTCGTTCACGCCCACATAGCGGGAGATCTCGTACATGGATTGGCCGACGCCGACCTCCGCAGCGAGATGAATGACGTGATCGACGTCCTTCAGTGCGCTCTTCACCGCGTCAGCGTCGCATATATCGGCGCGCCGCATATCTACTTCCGGTGGCAGGGTGATCTGGGCGTCCGCATGGACCTGTTCGTTCAGCGCATCGAGGATGCGCAACTCGTAGTTCCCAGAGAGAAGCTCTTCGACCACATGCCGGCCAATGAAACCGCAGCCGCCGGTAACAAGTACTTTTGTCATATTGCACCTGATGATGACCAATCAGAGATAGAGACAAACCTCCAACAAACCTGCGTCGCAAATGTTCCTTCTTCTTTGACTTCTTCTTCTTTGATGTTCTTCTTTGATCCCCCGCCGAGCGTCACCCATGCCAAGGTACAAACCTCTCTTTCGCGGGAGTGTTCCACGCGAACTGCGCGCATCAGGAACAAAAGCTGCAACATCAAGTTAAGGGCGAAGGCTCATGAACATTGCTCAAAGCTTTGCTTTGGGCGGGCAGGGGCGGGTCCGCCGGGCAAAGTGACACCGTTTTCGAGCTGCAGGACAGGTCTCCACCGAGGAGGGAATTCACATGAATATCAGGATGTCTCAGCGGACGGACACGATGTCCGCCGCCATCGTCACCGGGCCGGGCACGGTGCGCATCGAGAGGTTGCCCTTGCCGCAGCCCGGGCGCGGCCAGGTCCGCATCCGGCTTGAAGGCTGCGGCGTCTGCGCCTCCAATCTCGTTCCCTGGGCAGGCCCGGAATGGATGCGGTTTCCGACGGAGCCGGGGGCGCTCGGACATGAAGGCTGGGGTGTTATCGACGCCGTTGGCGAGGGCGTGCATGGTTTCTCGCCGGGCGACCGCGTCGCGGCACTCTCCTACAACGCCTATGCCACGCATGACATCGCCGATCAGAGCGCGATTGCGCGCCTGCCGGCGTCCCTTGCGGATCAGCCCTTTCCCGGCGAGCCGCTCGGATGTGCCTTCAACATCTTACGCCGAAGCGCGATAACGCCGGGAGAAACCGTGGCGATCATCGGCATAGGCTTTCTCGGAGTTCTTCTGACCGAGCTCGTGAGCGCTGCCGGGGCGCGGGTGATCGCAATATCGCGCAGGCCGTCATCACTCGCCGCGGCCAAGCAGGCGGGTGCGAGCGACGTGATCCCCATGGACGATCATTGGCGGATCATCGAAGAGGTGAAGCAGCTGACCGACGGGCGCTTCTGCGATTGCGTCATCGAGGCGGTCGGAAAGCAGTGGCCGCTCGATCTTGCCGGCGAACTGACGAGGGAGCGCGGCAGGCTTGTGATTGCAGGTTATCATCAGGACAGCCCGCGACAGGTGAACATGCAGCTCTGGAACTGGCGCGGGCTCGACGTGATCAACGCGCATGAGCGCGATCCTGCAGTCTATATGCGCGGCATGAGAGAGGCGATCGAGGCGACGGCAGCCGGGCGCATTTCTCCCGCGCGGCTCTACACCCATCGGTTCCCGCTCGAAGAGCTCGGTGCAGCGCTCGACATGACTCGCGACCGGCCGGAAGGTTTCATCAAAGCACTGGTGATCTGCCATGAGTGACGCAATGCAGCTTTCAACGAAACCGAAGATGGCCACCCGCCCCCGCGTGGGCTTTCTCGGCGTGGGAAGAATAGGCTTCCACCGAATGAAAGCGGTCGTCGAAACCGGATCCGTCGAAACCGTCGCGATCTTCGATCCGTCGCCGGAAATGGCTGCGGCGGCGCGCGAGCTGACGCCGGAAGCCTCGATCGTGAACTCGCTCGAGGCGCTGCTCGACCAAGCGCTCGACGGCATCGTCATCGCCTCGCCGAGCGCTCTCCACGCCGCTCAGTCGATCGTGGCTCTGGAGCAGGGCGTGGCGGTTTTCTGCCAAAAGCCGCTCGGACGAACGCGCGACGAGACCGCGGCCGTGGTCGAAACCGCCCGGCACGTCGACAGGCTGTTGAACGTCGATCTTTCCTATCGCTACACCGAGGGCATGCGACAAATCCGTGATCTGATCGCATCGGGTGAACTCGGGACCGTCTTCGCCGTCGATCTCACCTTTCACAACGCCTACGGCCCGAGCAAGCCCTGGTTCTACGACAAGGCGCTTTCCGGCGGCGGCTGCGTCATAGACCTCGGCGTTCACCTCGTGGATCTGCTTCTTTGGGTCCTCGGGTTCCCGGACGTCGTGGGGGTGCAAAGCAGGCTCTTTGCCAAGGGCCTTCCCATTCGCCGTGACGGCGACGAAGTCGAGGACTACGCCATTGCCACGCTTGAGCTCGCAAACGGCGTCGTCGCCCGAATGGCATGCTCATGGCATCTGCAGGCGGGGTGCGATGCGGTGATCAGCGCCGATTTCTACGGCACGGAAGGCGGTGCCAGCCTGAGGAACATCAACGGATCCTATCTCGATTTTTCCGCCGAACGCTATCGCAGCACGCAACGGGAGGTGCTGGCGCTTCCTCCCGACAACTGGGGCGGACGAGCGGCCGCCGCCTGGGCGGAACGCCTCGCGGCAGGAGAGCGCTTCGACCCCGAAAACGACTACCTCGTTGCAGTGGCGGACGTGCTGGACAGGATATACGACCGATAGCGATGCAGCGTGACCGCAATGTTGGGCGAAACGCCTGTGAGCCCGGCACCTCCCCGGGCCCGGGCAGAGGCGGTTGCCGGTACTTGACTGGCGGGTCGCGGCCCTAAAAGCCCTCGGTCGCGTTCCTAAGGAGGCTGCCGTAACGCGCAGCGGCTGTCTCCAGCCGGTGAACTTCCTCCGGGGCTGCAGCGGACTTTGCGGAAGCCCACAGGCCGAACTGGAAAGCGGCATAGCAGAGGTCGAAAATCTCCTGCAGCTCAGCGTCGGGAGGGCGCCAGCCGTTTTCGGATACGGCCGCTCTCAGTTCGGCCTGCTCGTCTCGCGTGAGGCCGAGTTCGATGCGCGCCCCCGCGATGTCCCAGCCGATGTCCTGACTGCCGACGAGATCATGGCCGCCGCTGTGATCGAGTGCGTCCGCCTTGAGGAACTGCCGTGCTCCTTCGCCCAGCCATTCCCAGCTATGGAGCCGATTGTCGGTATCGACCGGCAGGATCGCCGCATGAAAGCGCTCCGCATTTCGGAGCCGGCTTTTGAGGCGTGACGCGGCCGCTGACCCCAGTCCCTCTTCGGTGTTGACCGAAGCTATTTCGCAAAGCTGGGCGATGGACGCCCCTTGCGTCTTTGGCGGCGGCAGGCTTCGTGCCCGGAAGGCCAGATAGCGACCGAGATGCGCTATGAAGGCCGGGTGGCGCAATTCCGAAGGGGCCATAGGTCTCGCTGCGACCCATTTCTGAACCAGGAAGCCGTGGCACAGTCCGGCGACCGGGGGTGCGAAGCCTGCGTCGGCGAGAAGGCGCGCCCTGACGAGTTTGCGCTGTCCGACGTCGGCGAGCCCGGCGAACTTGACGAGCCACGCTCCGTCGGCGGTGCGCGCGAGGAACTTCTTTCGTTCGAACCTGATATCGACTGGAGGCCTGCAATCACCGGGGAGCGCCTTTCGCCATCCGCCCGCGGAGATATCCTCGAGCGGCCGCTCAAGCGGTCCAACGAGGCGGCCGACCCACTCGGCGAGGTGGCGCGGAGAGCCGGCCGGCTTGATCAGGAGATCGTCGACGTCCACGACATGGCGGGGGCTCGTCGCCCAGCGTCTGCGATGGCGGCCGCAGGATTGCGGTCCAAGGTCGCCCTTGTGGCTTGGGAAGAAGTGAATGCGCGTGGCGGCGACGCCATGATCCTCGAGCCAATCGGCTACGCATCCGAACGAGCTGCCGGAAAGGCCGGGCCCTTCGTCGACAATAGCGAAACCCGCTGCCGGGTTGCGCAGCAGCCGTCCGGCAAGCTGCGGGGCGATTGCAAGCTGCCTTCGAAACGGATCTCCCTTGGGACGCAGCGTCAGCGGCGGCGCTGCATGCAGGGCGGCGGCGACAATGGCGGAAAGAGTGGTTCCGATGCTCCGCAGACCGATTACCACGGCATCGGAGCCCAGACCGGACTCTCGCGCGGCCTCCAGATAGCTCTCGGGGTAGAGAGCGTAAAAGGCATAGCCTTCCGGTTCCCGGATACCGAGGGAGATCGGCGCGCTGATGGTCGCGAGCAGGTTCGCGACATGGGCCGGTACGCTAACCCGCTCCGTGAACCCCCGTTGCCAGGAACGGGCGACGAGCATCGCAAGGTCGAGGAGGAGACGCTCGCCAGCCTCACGGGAGGCGGAGATCTCGTCGGCTCTCGCCTGTTTGAACTCCGCATCCGAAAGCCCCTGCACCAGTTCTCCGGCTTTGAGCAGGATCGCAACGAGTTCGGTGTGCCGCTCGATACCTGGGGGCTGATCTTCGATCCTGCGCAGCCGCGACGCGATCGAGGCTGACAATTCGTCGGCGCGCTCGAGGCGCTTTGCATCACCGTATACGAGCATGGAGTTTCGCTCTCTTCCTGTCCGCCCTTCAACGCGCTGAAGCTGAATTCGATCCGCTTCACCCGAGAAACGGGAGAAAGAAGAAGGAACCAAACGGTCGCGCGCGGGTTTGGCGAGCATTGTAGATACTGCGCAGGAGTAGTGGAAAGATGGGATCGAAATCCATTCGCGTCGGCTTGGTCGGTATCGGGAATTGCGCATCCTCGCTCGTTCAAGGGCTGACATTCTATCGCGACGCGAAGGAGGACGAGCCGGTTCCGGGACTGATGCATGCCAATCTCGGCGGGTACCACGTCGGCGATATCGAGATCTCCGCCGCCTTCGACGTTGCCGCGTCGAAGGTCGGGCGCGATGTCGCGGAAGCGATCTACGCCGCTCCCAACAACACGTTTCGTTTCGCGAATGCACCGTCGACGGGCGTGGTCGTTCAGCGTGGCAGAACGCTCGACGGTATCGGCCGCTATCTGCGCGAGGAGATCGAAGAATCCGACGTGCCTGCCGCTGATGTCGCGGACGTACTGCGGCAGACCGAAACGGACGTTCTCGTCTCCTATCTTCCCGTCGGTTCCGAAGTCGCCACGCGCTGGTATGCGGAGCAGGCGCTCGCGGCCGGCTGCGGTTTCGTCAACTGCATTCCCGTTTTCATTGCCTCGGACAAATCGTGGCAGCGGAAATTTGCCGAGCGCGGGCTGCCGCTCATCGGTGACGATATAAAGAGCCAGGTCGGTGCGACCATCGTGCACCGGCTGCTTGCCAATCTCTTCCGCGATCGGGGGGTGCGTATCGACAGGACGTACCAGCTCAACTTTGGCGGCAATACCGACTTTCTCAATATGCTCGAGCGGGAACGGCTCGAATCGAAGAAAATATCCAAGACCCAATCTGTGGTCAGCCAGATGGACATTCCGCTCGCGGCCGGAGACATTCATGTGGGTCCGAGTGATCACGTTCCGTGGCTCGCCGACCGCAAGTTCGCCTATATTCGCGTCGAGGGCACGACATTCGGCAACGTTCCCCTCAATGTCGAGCTGAAGCTCGAAGTGTGGGATTCGCCGAACTCGGCGGGTGTCGTGATCGATGCTGTTCGCTGCGCCAAGCTCGCAATCGACCGCGGCATTGCCGGGCCGCTCATTGCTCCTTCGAGCTATTTCATGAAGTCGCCACCGCAGCAATTTACCGATGCGGAGGCGCGCAGGCGGCTGGAGGAATTCATCGCAGGCGAGACCGGCGCACTCCTGGGGGCGGCCGAGTGACGACGACTTTCCTTCTGGTGCGGCATGCCGCCCATGATAACGTCGGCTGCTACCTCGCCGGTCGGACCGGCGACGTGCCGCTCGGTGCCGCCGGGAGGGAGCAGGCCCAGCGGCTTTCGGCGCGCCTTTCCGGCCAAGGCATAAGGGCGATTTACGCGAGCCCGCGCAAGCGCACGCAGCAAACGGCCGAGGCGATCGCCGCCGTATCCGACGTCTCGGAGGTCCTGACGACAGAGGCGCTCGACGAGGTGGATTTCGGAGAATGGTCTGGCAAGACCTTCGACGTTCTCGACGAGGATCCGCATTGGCGACGTTGGAACGCCGTGCGAAGCCTCGTTCGCGCGCCCGGCGGGGAGACGATGCTCGACGTGCAAAGCAGGGCAGTGGGACTTGTCGCTGCCCTGGCACAGCGGCACGGGCAGGAGAAGATCGTCCTCGTGAGCCACGCGGACGTCATCAAGACCGTGGTTTGTCATGTCCTCGGCCTCTCGGCTGACGCCTGGCCGCGCTTCGACATTGCGCCGGCCTCGATTTCGGTAGTCGCGATGGGCGACTGGGGCGCAAAAATCCTGACGCTGAACGAATACGTGTAGCCGGCCTTCCGGCGCATCTTCTCGGCAAATCGGAGGTACTGATGATCGAAGCCGCCATGATCTGGAATGAGCCGAACAACAAGTCGCATTGGGATCCGGAAATCGATCCGGACTGGAGCCGCTTTGCCCATATGGCGAAGCTGGCGGCAAATGCGATCCGGGAGGTCAATCCCGGGCTAACGCGGGTGCTGGGCGGGATTTCGCCGATCGATCCGAATTTCCTCGCCCTGATGAAGTCCCAGGGCGTGCTCGACCATCTCGATGCCGTTGCCGCCCACGGTTTCCCGCTCGACTGGAACCTCTGGCAAATCCACGAATGGCCGCAGAAGCTCGAGGAGCTGCGCAGCGTTACCGAGCTGCCGGTCTGGGTCAGCGAGGTCGGCGTCTCTACCTTCGGCGCGGAGGAAGTGCAGCTTTGGGGGCTTAAGAAAACCGCGGAACTGCTCAAGGGCCGCGCGGAGCGGATCCAATGGTACAGTCTCTATGACCTGCCGCGGGCCTGGCCGGCGACAACGCGACACAGGGAGGCCGAAGGCTCATCTTACTACCGGCACTTTTACATGGGTCTGCTGCGCGAGGACGGCTCGCCAAAATTGGCGCTCGATGAGTTTGCCCGGCACACGCCGGATATCGGGCTCGTGCAGTGGTTCCATTTCGAGGACCCGCGCCTTGACGACGCGGTCGCCTGGATGAAGCGCCTCGGAGTAACTTATCTGCGGACCGGGCTCTCCTGGGCCGACCGCTTCCGTCCGAACGCGCTCGACTGGTTCGATCGGCAGATGGAGGCTCTCGAAGACTTCGATGTGACCGTCACTTTCTGCTTTACGCCGGAGCACCGGGGACTTGCACCCCACCATACGAGTGCGCCGCTCGTTCCGGATGAATTCGCGGAATTCTGCGCCGAGATGACCGCGCGCTATGCGCCCGCCCCCTCGTCCTTCGAACCCTCGTCCTTCGAACGCTTGCGCCCGCGCATCGAGACGCCATCGACGAGCTTGCCGATCCAGCCGCGTGAATAGGTCACACCCTGGTAGAGCGCGAGCATCGCCGATGCCCAGTGAATATAGGCGGCAGGTATTTTCATGGTCCTGGCGAACCAGAAGACGCGGTGGCTGGCAGCGCTGATCGCGCTGCGCAATCCGTAGACAAGCATCCGCCGTGCGGGCAAACCCTTCCACGCCGGCGCAACGCGCTTTCTAGGCTGTACGCCGGAACGCGGCCAGGCAAGCCGGAAGGCAAGCCCCTCGCGGCGTTGCCGGAAGCCGGCTGCCTGCGTCTCGACGATGAAGTCGCTGTCGACCTCGCGAAGCTCGAGCCTTCCCTCTTTGACCGCATCGGCAACGAGCGCCTGCAGGAGCGGTGAGCGAACGATGACGACATTCGTTCCGAGTCCATCGGAGGAATAAGGTTCTACCCAGGCGTCGCCGAAGGAAATATCGGCAGTTTCGGCAACCACGTCGTCGCAGAAATTGCATGCGGAATTCTGGAAGAACCCGGCTCCCCAGTCGCCGTCGACCAGATGCCACCAGTCCTTGCTTCTGGTGCTTCCATCCTTGAGCCGCAGATGGGCGGTGTACCAGTTGGCCGGTCTCCGGGGGTCCTTCAGCCGGTAGTCGACGCCCGCGACGGCGTTCATGTCCGTGCCCATCTGCCAGGCGAAACTCTCCACGAAGCGCGTGCTTTTCATGTGCCCGCAGAAGAGACCGAGCGTGAAAGCAAGTCGCTCCCTGAGCGCCGGGTCCTGAAGGCTCAGGAGATGGAGCGCCTTGATGAAGCAGGGGATGCCGACGACCGCATAGCGGCCCGGGTGGCGCTTCATCTCGGCGACGACTCCGGATAGCTCCACCGGATGGTAGCGCGACTTGGCGCCCTTGCGCAGGTCTTCCGCGGTCCGCGAGAGCTGATATCGGAACAGACGTTCACCGTCTCCCTCGCGCGGAACGACATGCGCAACGGCGTCGACAAGCTTTCTTCTCAAAAGCTCCGCGGCCGTCCAACTGGCCATGCCGCCTGAACTGCCGTCCACTCGGAAGCTGCCCTCGAGGACATGCCCGACATAGGCAGCCTCGAAGCGCCCGATCCGGGAATCGTAAAATCGCGCCGATCCGAAACGAGCCAGAGCGATTTGATCTTCGCTTCGGGCGTGGGGCGAAAAGGGGCACAATTCGGCAAATCCTGCCGGATTATTTGATCTGTCCGGCTTGAGCTGGCCGTACCGGTCCAGATGCATCGCAGCGCCGTCGCCCGACTCCGCCATGCACGTGCCGCAGCCGATGCAAAGGCCCGATTTCACCATTCGCTGGGGCGAGAGCATTGGGCTGACCGAGGCCGATGCTGTGCGTTCAGGCGAGGACATCTGTGAGATAGATCCGTGATTGGCGACGAAGTTCGGCAAGCCGGTGAATGATGGCCGGATCCAGGCCTTCTGCCAGGACCGCCTCGTATTCGGCCGGTCGCGTCTCCTGCGACATCACGTGCCGTTCGGCGCCGGCCGTGCGTGCAAGATCGGCGATCTTGTTGGAGCGATAGTCGGAGAGAGCCGTGACGAAGGGCTTGGAATTCAGCAGGGAGAATACGCAGCCATGAAAGAAATTCGTCGCGACGGCCTCCGCACCGGCCATCCAGGCCGCAAACTCGTAGGGGCCGGCATCGAGCCACTGTTCGTCCGCCCATTCATTGCGATATCCTACGCTGACCAGCGGTAGCGAGCGCGCCCCGGCCCATAGGCGTACCGCGTTCTGGAACCATGAGGGAAACGAATGGCCGTAGACGGCCATATAGGGACGCGGAGCGGAAGCATTCGGGCCAAAGGAAATCGTTTCGGGGAATTGCAGGCACGGATCGAGGACGAGTATCGCCTCGCGCCCCACTTCCTTTTCGATGATCGCCCTTGAATTCTCGTCGCGCACGGAGATCCCATCGAAGTTCCGCAGCCGTTCGGCCCAGTAGGGTTCAAGGCCGTTCGCTGCCGGGTGATTTCCAAAGGTCGCGGCGTAGGAAACTTTCTTCTTAGCGGCGAGACCTTCCCCATAAAAAAGTGAACAGCCGCCGTACCAGGGATGCCGGAAGTTCCAGACCTCGTCGCTGCCGACGACCAGGATATCGCATTCTTCGGCGCCGGCTGGATCGTCAAGCGCGAAGGACGCGCTGGTCGGCAATGAGGCCAGCGCGCTTTGAAACTTTCTGATCTTCGAAGCGTAGAGTGGAATATCCGGGCGTGCGGTTCTCGCGGGCAGGAGCGGCTGCATCGCGCAGCGCCACTCGGCCCGTGTCACACGGGTGGACTGATGATCCAGGATGACGGGGTCCGTGCCAAGCGACCGAAGGCCATGCACGAGACATCGCGTCTGCCAGAACGATCCGTAGTTGATACATCGGTGAAAGGTCAAAACGCCGAGTTTCGCCAAAGGCCCTTATCTCCTGGTCATGGGAAGCAGGTCGGCAGATCAACCGGGTTCAGTCGAAGATCGTTCCTTTGGCGCCCTCATATTCGCGCGCAAGTTCCTGGATTGCAGCCGATGCCTCATCGAACGTCCAGCCGGCCCGTTCCGCCCGTTTGGCGAGCGCAAGCAGCTCGTCGGTCAGTTCCCCGCTCATCGCCGCCACGATGCTCTCCTGGGACGTCGCCGCAAGATCTGAAACGGCCGGCCGCAAAGCGGCGACGCAGTCCATTTGGCGGCCAGAATAGTCGGACGGGCGTTGCGGACGGGAAATAGCTTGTGACTCCTCCATCTCGGTCTCCTTCGCTGTCGGCATCGTGATCTAATAGCGTGCAGGCGGCAATTGTTCCTCGGGGGCGGGCTTCCGCAGCTTTCCTTGACGCGGCGACAAGCTATTCGCCCGACCGGACCTTCTGGTCTTCCAGCCGATTGAGGATCTCTTCGGGCGTGACTTCCTTTGAGAGTTCACGGATATCCTCCTCGCCGTCCACCTTCACGCCCAGCCGACCGGCAATCTCGCGAAGCAGCGTGAGCAACTGGGTCGCCTCCTGCTCTGCAAGGAGTGATATCTGCAGATTGAGATCGGAACGCTCGTCGTCCTTTTCGGCCATCCGGTTCTGGCTGATCAGAACGAAGGTGGAGATGAAGATCGCCTCGACCGAAGCGATCATGGCGAGGATTGCAAAGGTCGGATCGAACACCGGTACGTTTGGAACCAGCCCGAGATTTGCTGCGATCCAGGCGCCGAACACCAGGACGTGCAGGCAGACGAAAGTCATGGATCCCGCAAACGTCGTGATCGCCTGAGCGAGCCTGTCATGCGCGTGGCGCCCGCGCTCTTCCTCCTCGCGCCGCTTCAGGATGGCGCTTATGTTGCGCTCGAGTCTCGGCATGGTTCGAGCGGCGGACCGTTGCTCAGCGCTTTTCCCTGTCGATATCATCACTCGCGACGCCTTGTGAGCCGCCCTTGCACGAACGGCAACCGGCAAACACATCAGGCTCTGCAAAGTTCCGCGCGAAGAAGTGAAGAGGCAGCGGTTCGCGAGCCTTATCCTGTACGGCCGTGCCACGGATCGGGCCCGGGATCACGTCCGGCCGCCGCCGCTGACAAGCGATCGAGGTAATGGGCCCAGCCTTCCGCGTGGCCGGCACATTGCTCCGCATCGGGAAGACCCGAATGGGTCAAGCGCACCAGCGTTCCGTCCGCCTCTTCGACCAGGTCGATCTCCACCAGGCTCGAACCCGGCGGCACGACATCGCTGCCGTCCCAGCCGAAGCTGTAAGCCAGGCGATGTACCGGGACCACCTCGCGAAAGGAGCCTCGGGCGAATCGAGCTCCGGTCACATTGACGAGATAGAGCCCGCCCGACTTCGGCTCGACCTCGGCCTCCGTTCCCATCCATCGCAGGATCTTTTCCGGATCCGTGAGCAGGGCGAAAACCGCGGCGGGCGGCGCCGAGACATGCGTCTCGCGGCGGACGACGAGGGTTTCTTGCATCGGACTCCCCTTCGGCTTGCCATGGCGCACCGGCTGTGAAGGTCCCGGACGCCTGATCAGAACGGGTCGATGATATCCCGGCCAGGTCCGCTGCGCCACTGCCTGTCAAGCCGGGCTGTGGCACCGAACGATCCGTCCTTCGAAAGGACGCGCTTTTGCAGGGAAACCGTTTCGCACTTTTTCAGAAACTGCACTATGATCGCAGCATGGACCTGCCCGCACCTCTCGAATGGCTTCTGGATGAGGCAGGCACCTCGTCCGGCCCCGACGCGTTCCTGGCAGAGCTTGGAAATCGGCTGCTTGCCGACGGACTGCCGCTGGCAGGCGGTGCTCTGACGCTGGCGGTGCGGCATCCCATTATCGCGCAGCGCACCTGGCTCTGGCGGGCGGAGAACGGGGCGGTCATCGAGGCGCTCGGCTTTGCCGAAGGGCCGGTCGACAGTGCCGCCGATTGGCTGGCTGGGCTTGGTCCGGTGCAGGAGGATATCGTCGGTCGGTCGGAGAAGGTGATCATCGGCTGGGCCGGGATGCGGCCGTTCGATCCCGCCGAAGTCGCGCGGCTGCGTCAGATTGCGCGCTTTGCCGCCGCGCCCTTGGCTGTCCTCGGGGAGCGGGCGACGCGCGCAGCCCTGCTCGAGGCCTATCTCGGCCGCCGCAGTGCCGCCCGCGTGCAGGCCGGCGCGCTCAGCCGGGGCACTGGTGAGAGCATTCGCGCTGCCCTCCTCTATGCCGATTTGCGCAACTTCACCGCCCTTTCCGAGGAGAACGAACCGGCGCGCGTGATCGCGGCGCTCAATGCCTGGTTCGACCGCGTTGCAGGAGCGGTTCATGCGTTCGGCGGCGAGGTGCTCAAGTTTATCGGCGATGGCGTGCTGGCAATCTTTCCGGTTACGGGTGCGCCGGCGGAGGCATGCGAGCAGGCGCTGCGCGCGGTCGTTGCCGCCCGTGCGGGCATGGCGCATCTCGGCAGCTTGCGTCAGGAGCAGGAACTGCCGCCACTTCGCTTCGGTGCGGCGCTGCATCTCGGCGAGATATTGTGGGGTAATGTCGGGTCGATCGACCGGCTGGACTTCACCGCCATAGGACCGGCTGTAAACCTGGTGAGCCGGCTGGAAGGACTGTGCCGGCCGCTCGGGCGCTCGGTGCTGATTTCCGGCGCAATTGCCGCAGAAACCGAGACGCCCTTGGTGTCTCTCGGGAAACACGCGCTTCGCGGCATCGCAGCGCCCTGCACCGTTTTTACCCTGCCGGATGCCTGAGGAAACGCCAGCTGCTGGATTCTCAGCCCATGTCCTCGGAGAAGCCGGATTCTGAGTTTTTATCGGTAAAACCTATTCGAATCCGCGAAACATGGGAGAGTCGGTTGATCTGGTCGGTTCGTACAAGTATTTCTTTTGTCGACAAGAAGGAGGCCGCATGACCGACAAGGATTCAGACGCCAGTTCAGCTCCCGAGCGCAAGCGCGGTTCCGGCGTGAAGATGGTCTATGACCTGCTGCGTGACGAAATCCTCGATCTGGTTCTGCCGCCCGGCAGCCCGATTGACGAGGTACAGCTTGCCGAGAGGTTCAAGATGTCGCGGACGCCGATCCGCGAAGCGCTGGTGCGGCTGGCCGGCGAGGGGCTGATCGCTACGCTGCCCAACAGGTCGACCATGGTGTCGAACATCGATTTCCTGAACCTGCATACCTTCTTCGACGCACTGGTGCTGATGTACCGTGTGACGACGCGTCTGGCGGCCGAACACCACCGTCAGGAGGATCTGGAGGTGATCCGTGCCCGTCAGGCGGAATTTGCTGCAGCCGTTCAGGCGCAGGATGCGCTGGCAATGATCGCCACCAACGCCGCCTTCCATTCCGCCATCGCCGAGGCCGGCCGCAACCCCTATTTCACTGGCCTGTTCAACAGGCTCCTCGACGAGGGACGGCGAATCCTCAGGCTCTATTACCAGTCCTACGACGATCGGCTGCCGCAGCGTTTCGTCGACGAGCATGAGGACATGATCGCGGTCATCGCAGCGCGGGATGTCGAGGCCGCGGATCGGCTGGCGCGAACCCACGCCGAGCAGATCGTCGAGCAGATTCAGAAGCTTTTCGCCCGCAAAGACCGGCTGGAAATTGCCCTGTGAGCTTAGAGCGATTTTTGTCGACAAATAAAATACAAGTGGTATTTTCATTGTCGAAGCACGGACGAAGGCGCCGATCTCGGCTCACGTCTCTGCCATCCGTCAGGCCAATAGGAGTTTGAAATGAAGGCCAAGATATTCTCGGGCGTAATCCCCGCCCTGATGACACCTTGCAAGGAAGACCGCACGCCCGATTTCGACGCTCTGGTCCGCAAGGGCAAAGCGTTGATTGCCGACGGCATGTCGGCAGTCGTCTATTGCGGTTCGATGGGCGACTGGCCGCTCCTGACCGACGCGCAGCGCATGGAAGGCGTGGAGCGTCTGACCAAGGCCGGCATCCCCGTCATCGTTGGCACCGGGGCCGTCAACACCGCCGCGGCGGTCGCGCATGCGGCGCATGCCCAGAAGGTCGGCGCGCAGGGGCTGATGGTGATCCCACGGGTGCTTTCGCGCGGCCCTTCGATCGTCGCCCAGAAGGCACACTTCAAGGCGATCCTGACTGCCGCGCCGGACCTGCCGGCGGTTATCTACAACAGCCCCTATTACGGATTCGCGACCCGCGCCGACCTGTTCTTCGCGCTGCGCGCAGAGCATCCGAACCTGGTCGGGTTCAAGGAGTTCGGCGGCAACGCCGACATGCGTTATGCCGCCGAGAACATTACCAGCCGCGACGACGGCGTCTCGCTGATGATCGGCGTCGATACGGCCGTCTTCCATGGGTTCGTGAACTGCGGCGCGACCGGTGCCATCACCGGCATCGGCAACGTCCTGCCGAAGGAAGTGATCCATCTCTGCAATCTCTCGCAGGCGGCAGCTGCGGGCGATGTGGATGCGCGCCAGCGGGCGCAGGAGCTGGAGCAGGCGCTTGCCGTGCTTTCCTCCTTCGACGAAGGGCCGGACCTCGTTCTCTACTTCAAGCACATGATGGTGCTGAAGGGAGACAAGGAGTACACGCTCCATTTCAACGAGACCGATGCCCTGACCGAAAGCCAGCGTGGCTACGTCGAGGCGCAGTTCAGGCTCTTCAACACCTGGTATGCCGAATGGTGCAAGCTTCCGGGCGCCGTCGAGAAATACCGCGCATGATCAGGCGATAAAGAATGGAGAAGGGCACCCCGGTCGGGCGTGCCTTTCTCCGTGGAGCGGGATGATACCGCGTCTCACGCATCGCGATCTCGAGCAATTCCAGAAAAGTGCGCAGCGGTTTTTCGTCCGGAATTGCACAAAACAAGGGGTTGGAGAGTTTCCGGATCGGAGAAAGCGGAAATGCTCTAAGATGCCGGACTTTCGGCCAGCGGGCCGCCCGATGATCCATAGCGATGGGTGTACTCGCCTGTCTCAAAGCCGTCGAAACCTTGCGACCAGTGGTTCCCTGGCCAGATGTAATCCACCCGCCCTTCCGCAGGTCGGTAGACAGCCGTGTACAGGGTCGGTTGGGGAAGACGCATGGAATAGAGCGGCGGCTGGAGAAAGCGGTCGGTCAGCTTCTCGAGCGACATCGATGGGTCTTCCAGTGCTTGCAGAACAAATTGCTGTCGCGCCAAAGAAGACGATGAGGGTCTTCCGCCCCGCTGATGGTTCGTGCATGCCTTCAGGCGCGTGATGACCGGCCGCTGCCCCGGACCAAGAAACAGCGTTGCGTAGCTGCCAGCACGATCCAGCACCGTGACATTCTGTGCGAGCGCCACGGGTATTCGGCAAAGCGCCTTCACCGCCTCGCCGACCTCACGAAAATTTTCAAGCAAATAGCGCATCACAAGAATGATCGAGAAGCCGAGACCCTGAGAGCGGCCACCCCCGAGAGTCACGCTTGCGGCCAGTCCCTCCTCATTCAGCCCGTCCACGCAACCTCCCCAGGGCCGCTGCATCTTCGCGATCACCTTCACGCCAGACCAATCGGTCATCTCGAAGCGGTCAGAGACGATATCCGGTGGGTAGTCGAAGTTGCGGATCAGCGCCGGGCCTTCCTTTCCGAGCCAGACAGACTGACTGCAGCCATAGCGCTCCGGCGCGGGACGGTAGTGGCTGAGCAGCCGATGAGCGATCTCATCATCTCCGACGAGATCACAGGCGCTTTCGTAGTGAGGGACGAGCTCAGGCATGTGCTGCATCAAAGCGGCACGACACTCCTTGGCACTTGGGCTCGCCGCCATTGGCGCCTGCCCGAAATACCACCTCTCCGCCTCGGCTCGCCCGGCCGCAAACCTGGAGAGCCAAGCTTCTCCGGGCCGGTCCTCTCGCGCTGCGACGAATGTCTTGTACATGACACGAGGAGTATAAGAACGGAACCGCTTGCGTGGCAACGCCGACACTGTCGATCGCCACCCTTTGGCCGTTCTGCCTCCAAGGTGCCTTTCCCCTTCAGGGTGCAAGCGCCATCCAGGAGATCAGCGCTACAAAGATAAGCCAGATCGATATCACCGCAGCCATCCCGGCTCTGCTGACCGGGCGCTCGACCTGTTTCAGCGCTTCGATGCGCAGCTCCGCGAGAACGTCGGTCGGGATGAGCCTGAGCACCGCGATGATGCCCAAGGGGACGATGACGAGATCGTCGAGATATCCGAGGATCGGGATGAAGTCCGGGATCAGATCG
The DNA here is from genome assembly GCF_007827695.1 of Sinorhizobium medicae. Classification (GTDB taxonomy): domain Bacteria; phylum Pseudomonadota; class Alphaproteobacteria; order Rhizobiales; family Rhizobiaceae; genus Sinorhizobium; species Sinorhizobium medicae. Next base: position 52,228 of record NZ_VITA01000010.1, read on the forward strand.
ACCGGGGACAGTGCATAGGCAGCAATCGCCCCAGCCGCCAGTTTCGCATACCATGGTACACGGCTGTCACGCGCCGCCAGCCACAGCACGATAACGTCCCGCTTGATGTCTCTTGCCCATCGGCGTGCCCGATCCAGCCGGTTCATGTCTGTTGTCCTGCGTTTCCGCGCTTTTCACAGGAATTCAGTCGGCCAGGTCATTGGGCTGGAGATAGATTTCCGCACCGCAGACGCGGCCCTCCCTCGTCCCCGTTACAGGCACAGTGACGAGGGAGGAAGGAGTTTCATCGTGCCTGCATTACGCCACGGCGTCGAGCCCGAGCGTAAGGAGCCGATCGAGTTGCTCGACTTCGGCTGCGGTCAGGGTGATGCCTTCGGCCTCCGACTTCGCGCGCGCAGCGAAGCGGCGTTGCGAAGGCAGGCGGGCGCCCTGGCCGACAATCGCCTCGAACAACATCTCGGCGCGGGCAAAGGGGTCTCCTGGTCGGCCTGCGGCGAAAGCCTCCGGCGAGAAGGCGATGATCAATTCGCCGTGGAACGGCGCGAGCGTGGTGGTTCCGAGATAGTCGAGCACTTCGGGGCTCGTCAGGTCGCCGATCATGATTCCCGCCAGGAGTTCGATCATCGTACCGATAGCCGAGCCCTTGTGTCCGCCGAAGGGCAGCATGGCACCCGCGAGCGCGGCCTCGGGGTCGGTCGTGGGATTGCCCTTAGCATCGATCGCCCAGCCGTCGGGCAGAGCCTTGCCGGCGCGGCGGTGCAGCTCGATCTCGCCGCGCGCCGCGACGGAGGTTGCAAAGTCGAAGACGTAGGGTGGTCTGCCGGCGCGGGGCCAGCCGAAGGCGAAAGGATTGGTGCCAAGAAGCGGCTTGTTGCCGCCGGTCGGCGCGACCGTCGCATAGCTCGGGCACATGACGAGGCCGGCAAGCCCTTCTCCCGTGAGCGCCTCCGCTTCCGGCCAAAGCGCGGAAAAATGCGTGCAGTCGTTGATGGCGAGCGCCGCGATGCCCTGCGTACGAGCGCGCTCGGCGAGTACCGGCAGGCCGAGCTCGAAGGCGGGATTGGCGAAGCCGCCTCCGGCGTTCACCTTGACGATCGCCGAGGCCTCCTGCGCGATGATTTCCGGTATCGCGTCCGGCTTAACCTTGCCGGCCTTCACCGTGCGCAGCGCGCCTTCGATCCGGTAGATACCGTGCGACTTGCAGGCATCCCGCTCGCCGGCAACGATCACCCGGGCGAGAGCGCCCGCCTGTACCACGTTAAGGCCGCCCTTCCGGAAGATCGCCTCGACGCGCTCGTGAAGCGCGGTGGTCGTCAGGGTGGTTGTCTCGCTCATGTCGTCTCTCTCGTGGTATGCCTTACGCAGGGCAGGCGGTTGATGTTCTGCATACATAGAGTATACAAAGCTCCGGCAAGTGCAATTCGCGTTCCGAAGCATCCGGTTGCGGAAATGCGAGTGTATGCGATTTTCTGCCGGGTCTGCATGTTTCCTTTGATCGTACCCGACCGAAGGGCAAGGCATGCAACGCCTTTAAAACATAGAGCGATCTTTGCGCATCTGATAAGAGGCGCTGGGCAGCAGATTCGACGCGTCTTCTGATCTTGTACCGAATCGAACGAGATCGCCGCGTTTCAGAGAAAGGAAGTTCAGATGGTTTTCACCCCCAAAGGAAAACACCTCGTCGCGGGCGAATGGCTCGACGGAGCCGGCACCTTCGCTTCAGCTCCGGCGCACGGCCCGGCGCATGATTTTGCCGTAGGCACCGTGGAGCTGGTAAACCGGGCCTGTGACGCTGCCGAAGAGGCTTTCTGGAGCTATGGCTATTCCTCGCGCAAAGAGCGCGCCGCCTTCCTGCGCGCCATCGCCGACGAGATCGAGGCCCGTGCGGAAGCTATAACCGACATCGGCAGCCAGGAAACAGGGCTGCCGGAGGCAAGGCTCAATGGCGAAAGGGGCCGCACCACCGGACAACTCCGGCTTTTCGCCGATCATATCGAAAAGGGTGATTATCTCGATCGCCGCGTCGATGCCGCGCTGCCTGACCGCCAGCCGGCGCCACGTCAGGAGATCCGGTTGATCCAGCGCCCGGTCGGCCCGGTTGCCGTCTTCGGTGCCTCGAATTTCCCGCTGGCTTTTTCGACCGCCGGCGGCGATACCGCGGCGGCGCTCGCAGCGGGTTGCCCCGTCGTGGTAAAGGGTCATTCGGCGCATCCCGGCACCGGTGAGATCGTGGCTGAGGCGATCGACGCCGCAATTCGCAAGACGGGGGTTCATCCCGGCGTGTTCTCGCTAATCCAGGGCGGCAGCCGCGATGTCGGTCACGCTCTGGTTCAGCATCCGAATATCAAGGCCGTCGGCTTCACCGGCTCGCTCGCCGGCGGACGTGCACTGTTCGATCTTTGCGCCGCGCGTCCCGAGCCGATCCCGTTCTTCGGCGAGCTCGGCTCGGTCAATCCGATGTTCCTGCTTCCGGAAGCCTTGAAGGCGCGGGCCGAAGCTTTGGGGCAGGGATGGGCCGGGTCGCTCACCATGGGAGCCGGGCAGTTCTGCACCAATCCGGGAATAGCTGTCGTCATCGAAGGAACCGACGCGGACCGCTTCACCACCACCGCCGCCGAGGCGCTTGCCAAGGTGGCGCCGCAAACCATGCTGACCGACGGGATCGCCAAGGCCTACCGCGACGGTCAGGAACGGTTCGCGACGCGCAACGCCGTAAAGCCGCTGCTTGCAACCGAGTCGTCCGGCCGTGATGCGTCCCCCAATCTCTTCGAGACGACGGGTGAGCAGTTCCTCTCCGACCACGCGCTCGGCGAAGAAGTGTTCGGCCCGCTCGGCCTGGTGGTCCGGGTCGGATCGCCGGCCGAGATGGAAGAGCTCGCACGTGGCTTCGCCGGCCAGCTGACCGCGACCATTCATATGGATGCGGGCGATCTGGAAACCGCGCGCCGGTTGCGCCCCGTGCTCGAACGGAAAGCCGGCCGGGTCCTGGTCAACGGCTTCCCGACAGGCGTCGAAGTCGTCGACTCCATGGTGCATGGAGGCCCGTATCCGGCCTCGACCAATTTTGGCGCAACCAGCGTCGGGACGATGTCGATTCGACGTTTCCTGCGCCCTGTGGCTTACCAGAACATGCCGGAAGACCTGCTGCCCGAGGACTTCCTCGCCTGATTCAGCTTGCCGTTCGCGCAATAAAAGGGGCTTTTCCACAAGGGAAAGCCCCTTTCCATTGCGAAAGGCGGCCCGTTATATACGTTTTGTATACTAGTTGTATTTTTGAATTGATTTGTGCTCTCCGACGCGGAATAGTGCGCGCGCCGTCACACCGGCTGACAACTCAGGGAGAGAACAATAATGAAGACCTCGATCCTCGCCTTCGGCCTCGTTGCCGCCACCGCTCTGACGAGCCCCGCTCATGCCGACAAGCTGGACGACATCATCGCTTCCGGAACGCTGCGTTGCGCCGTGGTGCTCGATTTCCCGCCGATGGGCTCGCGCGACGAGAACAACGAGCCGATCGGCTTCGACGTGGATTATTGCAACGATCTGGCCAAGGCGCTCGGCGTCACTGCCGAGATCGTCGAGACGCCGTTTCCCGAGCGTATCCCGGCGCTGATGTCCGGCCGTGTCGACGTCGGTGTCGCTTCCACCTCCGATACGCTTGAGCGTGCCAAGACCGTAGGCATGACCGTTCCCTACTTCGCCTTCGAAATGGCGGTAACCGCCAACGAGAAGTCCGGGATCAAGTCCTTCGAAGACATGAAGGGCAAGGTCGTCGGCGCCACCGCCGGCACCTATGAAGCCATCGCACTTGAAAACCAGGTCAAGGCCTGGGGCGAGGGCGAGTTCCGCCCCTATCAGACGCAGGCCGACGTCTTCCTGGCGCTGAGCCAGGGCCAGCTCGACGCCACCGTCTCCACTTCGACCGTCGCGCAGTCCAACGTCAAGGGCGGCAAGTTTCCCGGTATCTCCGTGGTCGACAAGGCGCCCTTCGATATCGATTACGTGGCCCTCTTCACCAATCGTGAGGAATACGGCTTCATCAATTACCTCAACCTGTTCGTTAATCAGCAGGTCCGCACCGGCCGCTATGCCGAACTCTACGAGAAGTGGGTCGGTGGCGAGGCTCCGTCGCTCGCGGTGAACGGCGTTTACCGCTGATCCGAGGATCGTCTGACGGTGCGGGGCAACCCGCACCGTCGCTGCATTCCGAGGGGTGAGACGGGAATGTTCAATTACACCTTCCATTGGAACCAGGCGCTGAGGGCACTGCCGCAGATGCTCGACGGCGCGGTGGTGACGCTGCAGGTCGCGGTGCTGTCGATGGTCATCGGCGTCGCCTGCGCAATCGCGCTCACGGTGTTCCGCCTGTCCGGCAGCCGTATCCTAGGCGGCATCGCCACGACCTGGGTCGAGGTCGCGCGGAACACGCCGGCGCTGTTCCAGATCTACATGGCCCATTTCGGCCTTGGCAATTTCGGCATTCACCTGAGCCCCTACACGGCACTCCTGGTCGGGATCGCTTTCAACAATGCCGGCTATCTGGCCGAGAATTTCCGTGGTGCGTTGAAGGCCATTCCGGACACGCAGGCCCGCGCCGGCCGGTCGCTCGGCATGACCTCCCTGCAGGCATTCCGACTGATCGTTCTGCCGCAGATGCTGCGCGTCGCTTTCCTGCCTGCGACCAACCAGATGGTCTGGGCGATCCTGATGACGTCGCTCGGCGTCACCGTCGGCATGAACACCGATCTCGCCGGAATCACGCAGGAGCTGAATGCCCGCTCCTTCCGAACCTTCGAATTCTTCGCGCTCGCCGCGGTGATCTATTACCTGATCGCCAAGGCCGTCACGCTCGCTGCCCGGGCTTTCGCCTGGCGCATGTTCCGTTACTGAGAGGTGAGAGATGTTTAATACTGCGCTCACCTGGAACGATCTCGCCTTCCTTGCGCAAGGCGCAGGGATGACGCTTGCGGTAACCGCCGTGGCCGTTACCGCCGGCACCCTGCTCGGCATTCTTTTTGGAGTGATACGATTCCAGCTCGGGCCCTACTGGGCCGCGCCGCTGACTTTGCTGCTCGACGTGTTCCGCTCGGTGCCGCTGCTGATCCAGCTCGTGCTCGGCAGTGCGTTTCAGTCCATCGTAAAGCTTGGCTGGGGTGCCTTCACCACCTCCGGCGTGGTGTTGTCGCTCTATACGGCGGCATTTTGTGCTGAGATCGTGCGCGGCGGCATTTCCTCCGTGCCGGTGACGACCCGCCGTGCGGCGCGCTCCCTCGGCATGACCTGGTGGCAGGATATGCGCTATATCGTGGCGCCGCTTGCAACCCGGGTATCGCTTCCGTCGTGGATCGGCCTGACGCTGGGCGTGATGAAGGATTCCGCTTTGGTGCTCTGGCTCGGTCTGGTCGAGCTTCTGCGCGCTTCGCAGATTCTCGTCACCCGGCTGCAGGAGCCGCTCTTCATCCTGCTGATCTGCGGCGCCATCTACTTCCTCCTCAGCTTCCCCGTCGCCCGGTTTGGCGGGTATCTCGAAAAACGGTGGTCCCCCAATGATTGAGATCGAAAACGTCCGTAAATCGTTCAGTTCGCTGGAGGTTCTCAAGGGCATCAACCTCACTGTCGACAAGGGCGAAGTGGTCACCATCATCGGCGGCTCCGGTTCTGGGAAATCGACACTGCTCACCTGCATCAACGGCCTGGAGCCGATCGACTCCGGCAGGATCCGGATCGACGGAACCGATGTCCACGCCAAGGGCACCGATCTCAACAAGCTGCGCCGCAAAGTGGGGATCGTGTTTCAGCAGTGGAACGCATTCCCGCATCTGACGGTGCTCGAAAACGTCATGCTCGCCCCGAGAAAGGTGCTTGGCCTGGCGAAGGACAAGGCCGAGGAGATCGCGGTAAAGCAGTTGACCCATGTGGGCTTGGCCGAGAAACTCAAGGTCTATCCGAACCGCATGTCGGGCGGCCAGCAGCAGCGCATGGCGATTGCCCGGGCGCTCGCCATGTCGCCGGAATATATGCTGTTCGACGAAGTGACCTCGGCTCTCGACCCGATGCTGGTCGGCGAGGTGCTCGACACGCTGAAGATGCTCGCGGAAGAGGGAATGACGATGATCTGCGTCACGCATGAAATGGCCTTCGCCCGCGATGTGTCGGATCGCGTGGCGTTTTTCCATCAGGGGGTCATGGCCGAGATCGGCACGCCTGACCAGATCTTCGCGATGCCGCAAAACGCCGAGACGCAAAAGTTTCTGGCGAGCGTGCGTTAGATGGCCGAACCGGACGTCATTGTTATCGGTGCCGGGGTCGTAGGCCTTTCGGCTGCAATTGCCGCCGTTGGCCGCGGCCTGTCCGTCACCGTGCTGGACCGCGAGGGTCCGGCGGCCGGGGCCTCCGCGGGCAATGCCGGGGCCTTCGCCTTCACCGATATATTGCCGCTCGCTTCGCCGGGCATCCTGAGAAAAGCGCCGAAATGGCTCCTGGATCCGCTTGGGCCCCTGACAGTGCCGCCCGCCTACGCGCTGAAGATCGCGCCATGGATGTTCCGCTTCTGGCGCGCGTGTCAGCCGGGACGCGTGGCGCATTCGACCGCGGCGCAGACAGCGCTGATGGACCTTTCGAAGGCGGAACTCGAACCCTTTCTCAAGGAAACCGGAACGGCGTCCATGCTGCGCAAGGAGGGCAACCTCCAGGTCTATGAGGGCGAGGCGGAATTCAAGGCCTCGCTTGCCGGGTGGAAGGCGCGGGAGGATCACGGTATCGAGTTCCATCATCTCGACGCTGCTGCGATGAGCGGGATCCAGCCGGGCCTTGCCGCCCGCTTCACCCATGGCACCTTCACACCCGGCTGGTACTCGATCGCCGATCCGAAGCTCTATACGCTTGCGCTGGCCGATCACTTCCGGACGATCGGCGGGAAAGTCCAGCGAGCGGAGGTTACGGCCCTGAGGCCGGTAGACGGCGGAGTGGACGTCCTGACCACCGACGGCGAGATTCAGCGGGCGGCACAGGTGGTGCTATCGGCCGGCGCTTTCTCGCACCGGATCGCCCGGACTATCGGCGAGAGCATTCCGCTCGAAACCGAACGCGGCTACAATACGACGCTCCCCGCCGGCGCTTTCGACCTGCGTACTCAGATCACCTTCGGGGGCCATGGTTTCGTGGTGACCCGGCTGTCGACCGGCATTCGCGTCGGTGGCGCGGTCGAACTCGGGGGGCTCGATCTACCGCCGAACTTCCACCGATCGGAAGCGATGCTGAAGAAAGCGCAGGGCTTCCTGCCGGGGCTGAAGCCGGAAGGCGGGGTACAGTGGATGGGCTTCCGCCCCTCGCTGCCCGACAGCCTGCCCGCGATCGGCCGCGCCGTCGCTACGCCTCGGGTTGTCTACGCTTTCGGCCACGGCCATCTCGGATTGACCCAATCGGCGGGCACCGCAAGGATCGTCGCCGATCTCCTGACCGGCCGGCAACCGGCCATCGACATTGCATCCTTTTCGCCGCAACGCTTCTGACAGAGGTTTCGATCATGGCCACCCACACCTTCTCCTGCATAGACGGCCACACCTGCGGAAATCCCGTCCGCCTCGTCTCTGGCGGGGGGCCGCGCCTGGAAGGCGCGAACATGCTGGAAAAGCGCGCGCATTTCCTCAAGGAATTCGACTGGATCCGCACCGGCCTCATGTTTGAGCCGCGCGGTCACGACATGATGTCGGGCTCCATTCTCTATCCGCCGACGCGGCCCGATTGCGACGTCGCGGTGCTCTTCATCGAGACCTCCGGCTGCCTGCCCATGTGCGGCCATGGTACCATCGGCACCATCACCATGGGGATCGAGAACGGCCTGATCACACCGCGTGAGCCCGGCAGGCTCTCCATCGATGCCCCCGCCGGCAAGGTGGACATCACCTACCGCCAGGAAGGCCGCTTCGTCGAGGAAGTGCGCCTCACCAATGTTCCCGGCTTCCTTTATGCCGAAGGGCTGACGGCCGAGGTCGAGGGCCTGGGCGAAATCGTGGTGGACGTTGCCTATGGCGGCAATTTCTACGCCATCGTCGAGCCGCAGAAAAACTTCCGCGACATGGCCGATCATACGGCGGGGGAACTGGTGGGCTGGAGCCCGAAGCTGCGTGCCGCGCTGAACGAAAAATACGAGTTCGTCCATCCCGAGCACCCGGAGATCCGGGGCTTGAGCCATATCCAGTGGACCGGAAAGCCGACGCAATCCGAGGCACACGCCCGCAACGCGGTGTTCTACGGCGAGAAGGCCATCGATCGCTCGCCCTGCGGAACGGGCACCTCGGCCCGCATGGCGCAGCTCGCCGCCAAGGGAAAGCTGAAGGTGGGCGACGAATTCGTTCACGAGTCGATCATCGGATCGCTCTTCAAGGGACGCGTCGAGGCGGCCGCGAAGGTCGCGGATCGCGATGCGATCATCCCATCGATTGCCGGCTGGGCAAGGATGACCGGCATCAACACCATTTTTATCGATGACCGCGACCCCTTCGCCCATGGCTTCGTCGTAAAATGAGCGCCCTCGAGCGCGCCCGCAGCATCCTTCAGGGTTCGGCCGAAGGTCCCGTCATCCATATGGCGGAGGCCCTGAGCTTCTGGGGCGGGGTCGATCCCGATACCGGCTGCGTGATCGACGTGCACCACCCGCAGCATGGCGTCTCGCTCACCGGTGCCATCCTGATGATGCCCTCGAGCCGCGGCTCCTGCACGGGTTCGGGCGTGCTGCTCGACCTCCTGCTGACCGGCCGCGGTCCCGCTGCCCTCGTATTTTCCCAACCGGAGGACGTGCTGACGCTCGGCGCGCTGGTCGCCTTCGAGATGTTCGGCAAGCCGCTGCCGGTGCTGCGCCTTGGACCGGAGGCTTTTGCGGCGCTTGCCGGAGCGAAGACGGCGCGGATCGGCAGCACGGCGATAGAGGCAGAGGGGCTGACACTCCCCGTCGTTCCACCGGCGACGGCGGCGCTCGGCCTTACCGAGGCCGATCGTTCCATGCTGGACGGGGAAGACGGGGTCGTGGTGCAACAGGCCATGCGCATCATAACGGCCATGGCGGCGCAGCAGGGGGCGCAAGGCCTTGTGGACGTGGTGCAGGCCCATATCGACGGCTGCATCTATGCGAGCCCCGCCAATCTGACCTTTGCCGAGAAGATGGCCGATATGGGAGCTAAGGTCCGGGTGCCGACGACGATGAATGCCATTTCGGTCGATCGCGATAATTGGCGGACGCAGGGCGTGCCGGAGTCGTTCGGAGGTCCCGCGGCGCGGCTCGCCGATGCCTATGTCCGCATGGGCTGCCGACCGACCTTCACCTGTTCCCCCTATCTGCTCGACAGCGCGCCGGTACCGGGCGAAGCGATCGCCTGGGCGGAATCCAATGCGGTGATCTTCGCCAACAGCGTTCTCGGTGCGCGAACGGCGAAGCATCCCGATTTCCTCGATCTCTGCATCGCGCTCACCGGGCGCGCGCCGCTCTCCGGCGTCTATCTCGACGCACATCGCAGGGCCCGGCGGGTCATCGACGTGGAACTGCCCGATGGTGTGGACGATGCCTTCTGGCCGCTGATCGGCTATCTTGCCGGGCGCGCGGCGCCCGACCGCATTCCACTCCTGTGCGGGCTTGCTCCGGCGCGGCCCTCGCGTGACGACCTCAAGGCGCTTTGTGCCGCCTTCGGCACCACTTCGGCAGCACCTATGCTGCATGTCGAAGGCGTGACGCCGGAAGCGGACGGTGCGGCAGCCGAGGGCGCCGACCGCCTGGCCATAAAGCGTGCCGAGATGATAGCGGCCTGGTCGGCCCTGAATGGGGGGCCGGAGGAGGTGGAACTGGTGGCCATCGGCAGCCCGCACGCCTCCCTTACCGAATGTCGGGCGCTCGCCGATGCGCTGGACGGCCGCAGACGGCACCCGGATGTCGCCGTGATCGTCACGGCGGGACACGAAGTTATCGCAAAGGCGCAACACGAAGGCACGCTGACGCGGCTCGAAGAAAGCGGCGTGCAGGTGCTGCCCGATCTCTGCTGGTGCTCCATTTCAGAGCCGGTTTTCCCCGCGCGTACCCGTGCCGTGATGACCAATTCCGGCAAATACGCCCATTATGGCCCCGGGCTGTCCGGCCGTGCGGTGCGTTTCGGCAGCCTTGCCGATTGCGTCGCGGTGGCCTTGACCGGGCGCGTTGCGCCGCGTTTGCCGGATTGGCTTTCATAGGGCGGATAATAAGCGGGTTTTCACCCGCAGCCGCGCTCGCTTATCGATTCGAGGAGTTTTCGATGCGTAGTACCAAGACCATTCATGTCATCTCCGCCCATGCCGAGGGAGAGGTGGGCGACGTGATCGTTGGCGGCGTCACGCCGCCGCCGGGCGATACGATCTGGGAACAGAGCCGCTGGATCGCGGGCGACCAGACCCTGCGCAATTTCGTCCTGAACGAGCCGCGCGGCGGCGTCTTCCGCCACGTCAATCTGCTGGTGCCGCCGAAGAACCCGGAGGCCGATGCGGCCTTCATCATCATGGAGCCGGAAGATACGCCACCCATGTCGGGATCGAATTCGATCTGCGTTTCCACCGTGCTGCTCGACAGCGGCATCCTGCCGATGAAGGAGCCGGTGACGGAGATCACGCTAGAGGCACCCGGCGGCCTCGTCCGTGTGCGTGCGGAGTGCCGCGACGGCAAGGCCGAGCGCATCTTCGTGCAGAACCTGCCGAGCTTTGCCGACCGGCTGGACGCGAAGCTGGAGGTCGAAGGTCTGGGTACGCTCACCGTAGACGCCGCCTATGGTGGCGACAGCTTCGTCGTCCTGGATGCTGCCGCGATGGGCTTCTCTCTGAAGCCCGACGAGGCGCATGACATCGCCCGGCTTGGCGTGAGGATCACCAACGCGGCCAACGCCCAGCTTGGCTTTCACCACCCTGAAAACCCCGACTGGCGGCATTTTTCCTTCTGCCTCTTCGCCGGTCCAGTCGAACGGACGGCGGAAGGTCTGCGGGCAGGCGCGGCGGTCGCGATCCAGCCTGGAAAGGTCGACCGTTCGCCGACCGGCACGGCGCTCTCGGCGCGCATGGCCGTCCTGCATGCGCGCGGCGAAATGGGGCTCTCGGACCGTCTGACGGCGGTATCCCTGATAGGGTCGACCTTCTCCGGCCGGATCCTGGGCACGACAGAGGTCGGCGGCCGCCCCGCGGTGCTGCCGGAAATCTCGGGGCGCGGCTGGATCACCGGCACCCATCAGCACATGCTAGACCCCTCGGACCCATGGCCGGAGGGCTATCGGCTGAGCGATACATGGGGTGCGCGCTGAGCGGACGGCTCTGCGGAAAATGTGCGCGTTTTGTCTCACACGCATTATGATGAATGCGGTTCAGGAGGGAGAATCGGATGAAGGCACGCATCAAATGGGTCGAAGGCAGGACCTTCGTCGGCGAATCCGGCAGCGGGCACAAGGTCGTGCTCGGCACGGCCACCGGCCCGGACGGCCCCACACCGGGGCCGAGCCCCATGGAAATGGTGCTGATCGGCACCGGCGGTTGCTCGGCTTTCGACGTGGTCCACATCCTCGAAAAGGGCCGCGAGGCAATCGAGGATTGCGTCGTCGAGTTGGACGCAGACCGCGCGGAGCAGGACCCGCGCGTTTTCACCCGCATTCACATGCATTTCATCGTCAAAGGCCGTGGCCTTGCCGCCAAGAAGGTCGAGCGCGCGGTTGCCCTGTCCATCGAAAAATACTGCTCGGCGTCGGCTATGCTCGCAAAGACGGCGACCATCACGCATGATTTCGAGGTCGTCGATACATCGATCATGGCGGGCTGAGAGGGCGCACCGGCCTCTCATCCGCCTGAACTCGATTGCACACGACGCGCTATATCCTGCAGAAATCTTTTCACCCCCATGTCGGCGTACCGAGACGCCGCTCGTCCTATTGTAGGCGCGGCATAGCCGCAGACGGGAGAATGCCTTGTTTTGACCCGGCAAGCCTGGCGTTGGGCTGAAAGATGCCACGCCGGATCGCCAGAGCGGAGACATGAAAATGATCAGTTCGCATTATCGCTGGGTGATCGTTGCTGCAGGCGGCCTGCTGGGGTGTATTGCAATCGGTGCCATGTTTTCCTTGCCGGTTTTCCTCGTCCCCATCTCGCGCGATACCGGATGGTCGGTGACCGGCATCTCGAGCGCCATGACCGTGGGTTTCCTTGCCATGGCGCTCGCAAGCATGGTCTGGGGTAGCGCCTCGGATCGCTGGGGGCCGCGCCCGGTCGTGCTCATCGGATCGGCGCTCCTTGCTTCCAGCCTGGCTCTTTCGAGTTTCGTGACCTCGCTCATCGCATTTCAGCTCATCTTCGGCGTTTTCGTCGGCGGTGCCTGCGCGGCGATATTCGCGCCGATGATGGCTTGCGTTACGGGCTGGTTCGATACGCATCGGAGCCTTGCCGTATCGCTGGTATCGGCCGGCATGGGGATGGCGCCCATGACCATGTCTCCGCTGGCCGGCTGGCTGATAACGATCTACGACTGGCGCACATCGCTGCAGATCATAGCCGCCATTGCCGCCGTCACGATGATTCCAGCCGCGATGCTGCTGCGTCGCCCGCCGGTCCTGGAAGATCCGAATGCCGGCCCTGCAAGCGAGGGACAACCGGACATGTCGCTTGGCCAGGCCTTGCGATCGCCGCAATTCGTCATCTTGCTGCTGACGAACTTCTTCTGCTGCGCCACCCATTCGGGCCCGATTTTCCACACCGTGAGCTATGCCGTGAGCTGCGGTATCCCGATGATGGCCGCGGTTTCCATCTACAGCCTCGAGGGGCTGGCGGGGATGGGCGGCCGTGTTGCCTTCGGCATCCTCGGAGACCGCTACGGCGCGAAGCGTATTCTCGTATCGGGTCTGCTGCTGCAGGCTTTCGGCGCGCTCGCCTATTTCTTCGTGCGCGACCTCGGCGCTTTTTATGCAGTGGCTGCCTTGTTCGGCTTTATCTATGCAGGCGTCATGCCGCTTTACGCGGTGATCGCCCGAGAAAACTTCCCGCTGCGTATGATGGGCACCGTAATCGGCGGCACGGCAATGGCCGGCAGCCTCGGCATGGCGATCGGCCCGGTTGCCGGAGGCGTGATCTACGATGTTTTCGCCAGCTACGGTTGGCTCTATATCGGCGCCTGGGGCATCGGCATCGGTGCTTTCCTGATCGCGCTGACCTTCAAGCCTTTCCCCAAACGACGGCCGGCAGCGGCGGCCGCTTGAACCGGCCAGAGGGAAACCGTGCCACGGATTTCCTCGTCCGCCTCGGCCGGACCGTCCCGGTCGCCGGTGTCATCGTGCATTCGGACGCTCGAGCTGCAGCGAAAGCTGCACGCCACCGCGCTTCAAGGGCGGGAGCGGCATGCCGACCTGAATTCGTCCGAAAGTCTGCCTGCGCCATTCCTGCTCGCGCTCCCGGCGACGTCGCGCTTGAGCGACCGCGGCCATGGCTCGTTCGATGACTTCCTCTGCATGCGTCATGAGAGAATCTCCAGAATGTTCACTGTATGTTCTCATTCCGATCGGCAAGAGTCAAGCTTCGCGCAGAACGCGTGCCGCCGCCTGTTCCTCCTCCTCGTCCGGCGGCTTCTGCGGCTCGTCGTCGGGGCCTTTGTCGGGTTGCGGCTCGTTCGGTGGCGGGTCTGGAATGCCGAGCGGAGGAACCGGATTCGGCGGAATTATCCCCGGCCCGGGGCCGGGGCCGATTGGGTCGGGTATCATTGAGGGTCTCCCTTCAACGAGGCTCAGGCGCGTCTGCGGCCGGTGGCGTGTAGACGACCGTTTCCGTTTCGCTTTCCAGCAGTGCTCCGCCAATCGCCAGGTAGGCGAAGATGGCGCAGATCGCCAGCAGTATGAGGCCTATCGGAAATGCGGCGGTGGCGCGCCTTTCGGGCATGTTGCTGTTGTCATGGGTCACCATGATGCTCTCCCGGACATTCCCGCCTTTTCTCCGAACAGCGGAAATGTTCTTGCTTCCGCAATCCCGGAGGGAAACCGCTACACAGACTTCCTGGAATTGCTCTGATAATGGGAGAACGAAACCGGCGTTAACCGGTTCCGGCTACGGGCCACGGAATGAAGGAATCAGTCTCTGTGCATGCCCGCGGCGCCGATGCGGGAGAGCATGTCCGCAAGCGCCGGCCCGTCGATCAACGGAATCGAAAGGGGGCGAAGTACTGCCGTAACGGCGCGAACGAGATCCGCGTTCGAACCGGAGGGCGTGCCGTCCGGAAGCCGGAGATTGTTCTCGAAACCGACGCGGACATGTCCGCCGGCGAGCGCCGCGGCGGTTACGCAGGCCGCTTCATGGCGGCCGAACGCGCATACACTCCAGTGGGCGAAAACGGGCATCTCCGGCGCCAGAAAGGTCAGCAGGTCACGAGGAAGGGACGTCTGTCCCGGCGTGTAGCGGCCAAGCACATAGAGCACCGGAATGTCGTCGCGGGAGAGCAGGCCCCGGCGGCGCATGTCGGCCAGACGTACCGCTTCCTCAGGACTGTAGAGAATGATCTGCGGCATGACCTCCTGCCGCGCCGCCCAGGACAGGAGATCGGCAAAAGCCGCCTCGTGCGCCTCGTCCGGCACCAGCTCCCTGAGCGCAAGCGAAGCGGCCTGGGGGCGAACCGACCTCACGACTGCAATCTGTTCGGCCGGCGAATAGATGCCCAGCGCCTCGCTGGTCATCTGGATCACCAACCGCTTGCCTACAGCCTTGCGGATCGCGGTTATGGCGGCACGATAGGCCTCCGCATCGAGAAGATGGCTTCCGTCCGCCTTACGCACATGCACATGAATCATCGCGGCGCCGGCTTCCAGGCAGTCGCGCGCAGTCCGCGCAAGCTCCTCCGGTGTCAGCGGAATGGCGGGATGATCGGCCTTCGTCCGGCGCCCCCCGTTGGGCGCGACCGTGATCGAGACCCCTTGCAAAGCGTCGACGGACATCGCATACCCCGAGGATTTGATTTAGATGATTCATAATCTTGCATACTGAAACATATGTTGCAATCGCCATGTCGCGTTGTAGAATGAGGCATGGACAAGGGACCGCTCAGCGACAGGATCATCACCGCCTTTGACGGCCTTTCCACGCAGTTGCAGACGGCGGCGCGCTATGTCGTCGACCATCCCCGCGAGGTGGCTCTTCTCTCCATGCGCGAACAGGCGCGCCGGGCGGGGGTGCAGCCCGCGTCGATGACGCGCCTTGCCAAACATCTCGGCTTCGACGGCTATGACGAACTCCGTGACCGCTATGCCGAAGCCCTCCGGGAGGGCGACAGCGGCTTCGCCGAAAGGGCCGGCGAGCAGGCACGGAGCCAAAAGCTCAAGGGTGATCATGCGCTTGCGGCCGATATGCTGGGCTCGATCGGAAAGCAGATTTCACGGCTTTCGGAGCCGGCGTCGCTCGACCGTATCGTGGAGGCTGCAACGCGGCTTGCGGGAGCCCGGCGGGTCTACTGCCTCGGGTTACGCTCCAGCCATGCGGTCGCCTGGCAGGTCCACTATATTCTCTCGCTGGTCGGAGAAAAGTCGGTGATCCTCGACGGCATCGCCGGAACCGGCGCAGATGCCATCGGGCGTGCGGGGGCCGCAGACGTTCTGCTCGTTGCCAGCGTTCTGCCCTATACACGGGCGACGATCGAACTTGCCGAATACGCCCGGGCCAGCGGCGTTCCCATCGTCGCAGTGACGGACAGCGAAGTGGCCCCGCTTGCGCAGATCGCCGAAGCGATAATCATCGTGCCGACCGAAAGCCCCTCCTTCCTGCACGCCATGACGCCTGCCTTCGCGATCGCCGAAGTGCTCGGCGCCCTCGTCGCCGGGCGGGGCGGCGAAGCGGCGCTCCAAGCGCTGAAACGCTTCGACGGGCAACTGGCCGCACTCGATACCCACCTCCAAACCCGCAACTCCAAGAGAGCGTCATGACCCATCTTCTACACCGTGCCATTCATGCGAAGCTGCCCGTCGCCGTCCGTGGCGAAGGCGTCCGGCTCTTCGACGCCGAAGGCAGGGCCTATATCGATGCGTCCGGCGGAGCGGCCGTCTCCTGCCTCGGCCACGCCCATCCCGATGTGCTTGCAGCGCTCCATGCGCAGCTCGACCGCATGGCCTATGCGCATACCGGCTTCTTTACCACGGAGGCCGCGGAACGGCTTGCCGACCGGCTCGTCGCCGATGCGCCCGATGGGCTCGATCATGTCTATCTGGTGAGCGGCGGATCGGAAGCCATCGAAGCGGCATTGAAGATGGCGCGGCAGTATTTCGTGGAGAAGGGCGAGCCGCAGCGCCGGCATATCATTGCCCGACGTCAGAGCTATCACGGCAATACTCTTGGCGCATTGGCCGCCGGGGGCAACGAATGGCGGCGTGCTCAATTCCGGCCGCTGCTCGTCGAAACCCACCATATCGATCCGTGCTTTGCCTACAGGCTGCAGCAAAGCGGCGAAAGCGACGCGGATTATGCCGCGCGTGCGGCGGGACAGCTGGAAGCGAAGATCCTGGAGCTCGGTGCCGATCAGGTGATCGCGTTCGTCGCCGAAACCGTCGTGGGCGCGACCGCAGGAGCAGTGCCGCCGGTCGCCGACTATCTGAAGCGCGTCCGGGCGATCTGCGACAAATACGGCGTCCTGCTGATCCTTGACGAGGTCATGTGCGGCATGGGGCGCACCGGCACGCTGCATGCCTGCGAGCAGGACGGCGTCGTTCCGGATCTCATGACCATCGCCAAGGGCCTCGGCGGCGGTTATCAGCCCGTCGGCGCTGTGTTGCTGTCGTCCGCAATTTTCCAGGCTTTCGCCGAAGGATCCGGCTTCTTCCAGCATGGGCACACCTATATGGCGCATCCGATGGCTGCGGCGGCAGGCCTCGCCGTCCAGGAGATCATCCGCCGGGACGGGTTGCTCCAGAACGTCGTCACGATGGGCGACTATCTTGAGACATGCCTCGTCGAGCGGCTCGGCAACCACCACCATGTCGGCGACATCCGAGGCCGAGGTCTCTTCCGTGCCATCGAGCTTGTCGCCGACAGGGCGGTGAAATTTCCATTCGACCCCGGACTGAAGCTCAATGGACGGATCAAGAAGGAAGCCATGGCACGAGGTCTGATGGTTTATCCGATGGGCGGCACGATCGACGGGCAGCGGGGGGACCACGTTCTCCTGGCCCCGCCCTTTATCCTTACCCGTGAAGATGTCGACCAGATCGTCGAGCGCCTCGGCGATGCCGTGGATGCAGCCATAGCCTCACTCTCACGAGCCGCCGGTTAGAGCGGGATGAAGTGCGCGCGTTCCGGCCTCGGCCCGGTCTGTCGCCGGGCGATTGAAGGCGTGATCTCACGCCTTCAGGTGGGGTTCGCCCAGCGTATGCATCAGGCGGTTCGCCCAGCCGAAAATCGCGATCGAATGGATCAGGTCGAGGATCTCCAGATCGTCGAGGCCGATTTCGCGAAGATGGTAGAACTGGTAGACGCCGACATTGTCCGGATGCGCGGTCAGGTCGGCGCCGAAATTGAACAGTGCCTGCTCGAAATCCGGCAGATCCGCGTCTAGTCCGCGCCTGTAGATCTCGTCGACCACTTCCGGGCGCTTTTCGAGCTGGATATAGCGGTTGGCATGCACCGAGGCGCAGTAGATGCAGCGGTTGACGAAGGAGGCCGCCAGGGCGCCAATTTCGCGGCCCCCACGCGACAGGCCGCCTTCGCTGTACATGATGTCGTTGAAAAGCGGCGTGCGCTCGGCGAGCATCTCCGCTTCATTGGCCAGCACCAGGACATAATTCGAAACCTTGGTGTTGGAGGGTGTCACCTTCAGGGCTTCGAGCTGTTCGGTCGTTGCCTCGTCGAGCTTCACGGGCCTGACATAGGGTTGCCAGTCGAGCGGTTCGAGGGTGAATTCGTGTACGGCCTCCGACATGTCAGTTGTCCCTCAGCATTTTAACACCGGCCACGACCAGCACCTGATAGTTCACGAAGGCGATGAGACCTGCGAGGGTCACGATATCGCGGTCGTCGAGCCCGACGGCGTAGAGCGCTTCGATGTTCGCGCGCGTCGCTTCCCTGGGCTTGAGCGTCACCAGGTCCACATGTGCAAGGATCGTTGCGAGCCGTTCGTCGCCCTCGGGTACTACACCCGGATCGGCAATCGCCTGGAGGCCGGGTGTCGATCCCCTCTCTTCCAGCAGCTCCTTGTAGTGCGCCTGGAGCTCAGCCGATCTCCAAAGGCCAGCCATGCGCGCCGCCAGGGCCGCCCGCATGGCAAAAGAAAAGTTTCCCGGATCCGAGGGGGTAAAGGCGGCTTCATAGCTCGTCTGCGTGAAATGCTTGAGCTTGGCGCGCCGCTCGCGCAGCGCATGAACGGGCGAGGACGAATCCAGGCCGAGAACTGCGTCGATCACATCGACTTTCGTGGAAACGGTCATGGCAATCCTTCCGTTTGGCAATACTCGACGAAAAAATCAGGCGGTTCGGTGCGTGGGCTGCGGGGCATCAGCATCCGTCCACTCCGAACCATCGAGTTCCGGCTTTTCGTAGGCGAGCAGCGCTTCCCAGTGGTAATCGACGTCGCGGATGAAGAGCGAGGCGGCGATCCCGCGCGCAAGCCAGAGCGCGCCCTCGCTGATCGCCGGAATATCGCCGCTCACCTTGCCGATGCTGATCGAGGCGCCGTAGTTGAAGCAGTGAATGTCCTTGAGCCAGGGCGCGGTGCCGGGCTCCTTCTCCGTGAAGGAGAAATCGTCATCGAGCCAGGGGAAGCGTCCGAGGCCGGCATTCTCCTCGCCCGCCGGGGGCGTGTAGCGGTCTTCCCAGCAGGCGATCCTGTCCTGATAGGGCGCGAGCTCATCGCGGCTGAGCGGGTCGACCGTGAAGCCGGTTCCGAGGATGACGAAGTCGGTCCGGAAGACGCGGCCCTTGGTCGTGGTGAGCACCACCTCGCCGCCTTCCTCGCGCATCGAACGGATCGAGCAGTCGAAATGAAAGAAAGCGTTGGGGTGGCGGCTGACGCGCAGGGTCGAATTGTGGGGAGCCGGCGTCTGCTGCTTTACCGAATAGTCCATGATCCGCCAGCGCCACTCCGGGTCGATCCTGGCGAAGCCGGCTGTCACCCCGTATGACCCGATGCCCATCAGCTTGTTGATAGTCGGCATCTCCTTGCGGCGCGCGAGCAGGCGTACCTCGCCTGCACCGGACTCAAGCGCTTCGGCCGCGTTGTCGACGGCGGAAGCGCCGACGCCGATGACGACGACGCGTTTGCCCTTGAGCGCGTCGAAATCGATGGGGTCGGCGGAATGCGCCCAGGACGTGTGGCGTTTCATGCCCTTGACGAAATCCGGAATGACCGGCTCGCCCAGGCCCTCGCGGCCGGTCGCCATGACCAGCTTGCGGGTGATGATGGAAGGCTGGTTGCCGCCGGCGATCTCCAATTCGACGAGCCCGTCATCGCGTGGGCGGATACGGGTGACATCCGTGTCGTTCTCGACGGGAATGGAAAGGACCTCGCGGTACCAGTTCAGGTAATCCATCCACATCGGTCGGGGAATGCGGAACAGCGTTTCCCACGCCGCTTCGCCATGGAGCGCCGTATACCAGGCCCGGAAGGTGAGCGAGGCGATGCCGAGCGCGGGACCAAGGAGGTTCTTCGGCGAGCGCAGGGTTTCCATGCGGGCAAAGGTGACCCAGGGGCCTTCCTGGCCCTTTCGGGCCCGGTCGACAATCCGGAGGTTGGCAATGCCGGCGCGGGTCAGGGCCAGCCATGCGACCATACCGCACATTCCGCCGCCGATAATGACGACGTCGCTTACGGGCTGGCCATCAGCCATCGTGACCGGCTTCGACCAGTTGGCGGCAGGATAATTCAGATAGTCGAGGTCCTGTTTGACCCTCGCATTCAGTTCCGCGAGCCGCACGTTCCGTTCGTTCGCCATAATAGTCTTTGCTCCAGAAATTCCGTTTTGGGGCCGCCTTCGCCGCCGCCCCTCAAAATGATCCGCTCTAATCAGGTGTCAGTCGGCCAGAACCACCGCATCACGCTCGCGCCAGCCCACCCAAATCTCGTCCGTCCCGATGTGCGACAGCGCCACGGGGTCGAGCTGCAGGTGGAGCTGCGCTCCGTTTTCGAGATCGACGGTGAGCGCGGTATGGGCGCCCTTGAAGACGCGCTGGACGATACGGCCTTTCAAGGCGAATCGGTCCTGCGGCTGCTCCGCCAGGCAGTAGAGTGCCTCTGGACGCAGCGCGACGGTCGTCGGGCTATCCTTGGCAGGCTGCGTTCCGTTGACATCGGCGCGGATAGCGGTTCCGTTCCAGTCGATCGTTGCGACCGTACCATCTACCGAGAGTGCCTTGCCTTCGAGGAAATTGCTCTGGCCGATGAAATTGGCGACGAAGCGGCTGCGTGGCCGCGAGTAGAGCTCGTTGGGGTCCCCCATCTGCTCGATCCGGCCTTTATTCATCACCACGATGACGTCGGACATGGTCAGCGCTTCCTCCTGATCATGAGTCACGAAGATGAAGGTCTTGCCGGTGGTTCGCTGAATGGTCTTCAGTTCGATCTGCATCTGCTGGCGCAGCTTGGCGTCGAGCGCCGACAGGGGTTCGTCTAGCAGAAGCACGTTCGGGTCGGGAGCAAGAGCGCGCATCAGAGCAACACGCTGCCTTTGACCGCCCGAAAGCTGGTCGGGCATGCGGCCGGCGAAATCCTCGAGCTTGACGAGGGCGAGCAGTTCCATCGTCCGCTTGTGGATGGCGTCGGAAGACAGTCCCTTCAGTTCCAGTCCGAAGGCGATGTTGCGGCCGACATTGAGATGCGGAAAGAGAGCATAGTCCTGGAAGACGATGTTGACGTTGCGCCTGTTCGGCGGCAGATGCGAGATTGCCTTGCCCTCGAGATAGATCTCGCCTGAGGAGGGCTGCTCGAAACCGCCGAGCATCCTGAGCGTGGTCGACTTACCGCACCCGGAAGGGCCGAGCAGCGTCACGAACTGGCCGGGTTCTATGGCGAGGTTCAGCCCATCGACCGCGGGCAGGGCGCCATAATATTTGTTGACGTTTTCGAATTGGACCACAGGCTGCATCGTCAGTTCCTTGAACGGCGGGTGAGGCGCTCGGCATAGAGGCCGACAGCGGCGGTCACGATCAGCACGATCGTTGCCATGGCATTGATTTCCGGCGACATGCCGCCCTGTACCTTTGCGAAGATGAGCATAGGCAGCGTGGGCTTGTAGCCGCCGAGAAAGAAGGTACGGACGAAATCGTCTATGCTGGTGAGCACACAGAAGATCATGCCGCCGAGGAGCGCCGGCATCAGGTAGGGGATCGTGACCCTGAGAAAGGCCACGAAGGGATCGGCACCGAGGTCGCGAGCGGCGTCGACCAGATTGGCCGGCATGGACCGCAGTCGCGTGAGCACCATGATGACCACGAAAGGCACCGCGTGGACGGAATGCGACAGGATGATCGCCGTCGTGCCGGTCGGGATGTCAACGGTGCGGATGAAGATCCGCATGGAGATGGCGTTGATGAGGCCAGGAACGACTGCGGGCAGGCATGCGAGCGCGAAGATGATCGCCTTGCCCCATATGCCTTCTGTCGTGACCAGAAGCGCAATCCAGACGCCTATGACGGTTGCCGCAGCGGTCGTGGCCAGCGCGATCCCGATCGAATAGAGCGAGGCCTCGATGAACTGCTTGTCCTGAAGCACCTGGGCATACCAGTTGAGCGTCCAGTCCGTGATCGGAAAGGCGATGAAGCTCGCATCCTTGAAGCTCATGGCGGTCATCAGCGCCAAAGGTAGCAGGAGATAGACCGCAAACAGCCAGTAGGCAGCGCCGAGCGCGGTCTTGGGGAGATCGGCGAAATAGGGTCGCATCATTACCTCCTCACATCAGCCGGACGGACCGGCCGCCGATCACCCGCATGAACAGGCCGACGGTGGTTAGCGAAACCGCGAGCAGCAGCATGGAGAAGGCGGCGCCTTCGGGCCATTTGTCGTTCGAGGAGTGAAAGAGGGTCGCGATCACCTCGGGGAAAATGACGGTATTCGGGCCGCCAAGCAGGAGCGGTGCCGCAAAAACGCCGACCGAGGTCAGGTATACGAGACTGCAGCCAGAGACGATGCCGTCCTTCGACAGCGGCAGGATCACGCGGCGGAAGCGCTGAAAGGGGCTGGCCCCGAGGTCGGCCGCCGCGTGAACGAGCTGCGTCGGTATCTTCTCGATCGCCGAATAGAGCGGCAGCAGCATATAGAGTGCCAGCAGATAGATGACGCCGAAGCTCAGAGAGAAGGAGGTGTAGAGCATCGGGATGGGCCGATCGATGAAGCCGAGTTCGCGCAGCGCGACGTTGACCGCGCCGCGATTGGCCAGGAGCATGATGACCGAAAAGGTGCGGATGAGCTCTCCCGCCCAGAACGGAATCAAGAGAAGCAGCAGGGCACGCACACGGTTCTTCGGCTGGACGATCTTCGCGACATAATATGCGACCGGATAGACGACCACCAGCGTCGAGAGCGTGACGACTGCCGCGAAGACGAGGCTGCGGAGGAAGGGCACGAAGTATAGCTGGTCGGAGAAGAACAGCTTGTAATTGGCCAGCGTGTAGGCGGAGCCTCCATCCGGCGATGGCGGATAGTCTGCCATGAAGCTGATCCGCCCCATCTGGAAGATTGGGCCGATGTGCAGCGCTGCGATCCAGAAGAGGGGGACGCCGGCAAGCAGCGCCAGGCGAACAGGGCGGCTGTCGGCAAGCCGGCCGATGGTATGGCGATAGAGACCCGAACCGACGGTCTTGCCGATCCAGCCGGCATATCGGGGCACCCGCAGGGGTTCGGCGGTTCGGGTGCGTATTGTCGTCGTATCTACCATTGTGGTTCCAGGCTCAAAAGAAGCTCCTTTTCACGGCCGTCGCCTGCCGCATGTCTTTGTTCCTGCATCGGATTCGACGCAAGGAAACATGCAGTGGCGCCGGCCGTGTCCTTCGGGTCCGAGACGATGGGTCAGGCTGCCTTGATCTCGGCGACTGCCTTGTCGACCATCTCGTTTTTCATGTCGCGGTTGACGGAGCTGAAGAACTGGATGCGCTCGGTCTGTTCCTGCGGCAGGGCCATGGCAGCACGCTCCTTGTCGTTCAGCACCTTGTCCACGCCGCCGAATGCGGAGGCGAAGCCCGACTGACGGCTCATCGCTGCCCCGATTTCCGGAGAGGAGAGGATGGCGTCGAGGAATGTATAAGCCGCATCCGTATTCGGTCCGTTCTTCACCACGTTGAAGGAGTAGAGGAAGCCATAGGTCCCCTCCTTCGGAACCGATATCTCGATCGGATGTCCGTCCATGATCAGCTTTGCCGCGGGGCCGGACCAGCTGTGGGCGACATAGATGTCCTCGTTGACGAACATCTGCTGCACCTCGGAGCCGGCGTCGTAGTACTTGCGGACCATGTCCTTGTTCTGGATCAGGTAGTCGCGTGCCTTGTTGGTTGCGGCCTGCGCCTCCTCCGGCTTGCCTTCATATGTGACGAAGTCGCCGTCATTACCCTGATAGCGCATGGTGATCTGGAGGAAATCGGAAATGATATAAGACGTCAGGCCCTTGTATTCCTTGTCGAACATGATGGCCCAGCTGTCGGAGGCCTTGGTATAGTCCGTATTGCGGGCAAGGCCTTCGAAACCGGCAAGCAGCGGCACCCCGTAGACCGAACCGTCGACGGTCAGCTGCGGTGCGCCCTTGTATGCGGGAGCGAGATTGCCCCAGTTCTTCAGCCGGCCGGTGTCGAGCGGCGAAAGCAGGTTGGAGCCGATGAACTGCGACAGGCGGTGACCGGTGACCGTGACGATGTCCGATGAAGGCGTCGCGCCTTCGGCGGAGAGCACGTTATACTGCTTGCCCTGGTCGTCGGTGAGGCGAATGCGCACTTCGATCCCCGTCTCCTTCTGGAACGCGTCGATGAAGGACTGCGGAACGAACTTGTCATAGGTGGTGATGTTCACGACCTTGGACTGGGCGAATGCCGGGCGGATGATCGCCGGCGCTGCCAGTACGCCGGTCCCGGCAGCCAGAAGCTTCAGCGTGGAACGGCGGCTTGCGATGAAGTCTTTCATGTCATTCTCCTCTTTTGGTTCTGCGTTTTGTTGTTATGCAACGGATAGTCGCGCCAGCGCGCGTCTCGATCTGTCTGGTCTTCTCCCAACATCATTTCAGCAGCGCGATTGGCGTGGCGCGGGTCGTGAGCTGTAAATCCCGGTATGCAGGCTGAAGAGACCCGGATGATCGCCTGAATCAGTTCGCGCGAGCTGTCGGACAACGGGCGTGCAGCGGCGGAAAGGATCGCCCAAAGGAAGGGGATGTCGACGTCGAGCGGCCGGATCGTGACGTCGGTCAGCTTCAAGCCATAGGCCGTCGCGGGCTCGACGATCGCAACGCCGAGCCCCGTCGACGCAATCCTTACCGCATTGACCGAAACGCTGGTCGCGATGATCCTGGCCGGGCGGATGTTGGCCGCCTCCAGAGCCTTGTCTACGCGGCTTCGCAGCCGGAACGGATTGGCCATCGTAATGATATTGCGTCCGGCAAGGTCGGCGATCGAAATCACCTCGCGGGCAGTGAGGGGGTCGTCCGGCGCCACCGCGGCGACGCAAGGTGCCTGAAATACACCGTGTACCTCCAGCCCTGGCTGGTCGGCCGGCAGCGACGTGACGCAGAAATCCGCCGTGCGGGCCAGAACAGATTGAACCGCTGCCTCTGCCGGCAGGCTGCGCAGATGGACCTTTCGCGGCAAGAGCCTTTCCGGCAACGCCGCCAGCGCCATGGGGATGATGCCGCTCGCGAAAGCCGCGATCGCTACGATCTCGATCGGCTGCGGCTCCTTTTCGGCGATCGTCCTTGCCCGCTCCCGCAAATGGCCGATGCCGCTGAGGAAGCGTTCGGCTTCCGCGTGGAATGCTATCCCTTTTTCGCTGGGAGCGATCTTCGGGCCGTTGCGATCGAAGAGCGCGAATCCGACGGAAGTCTCAAGATCCTGGATGAGGCGCGTGACCTGGGACTGGGAACGATCGAGCAGCCGGGCGGCGCCAGTGATGCTGCCTGCCGACATCACTGCAAGAAACGCCTCGAGCTCCCGTATCTCCATGATGATCATGCGCCCATTGCATCATAACTCTGTCATACTGCATAAAACGTATCTTGAGCGCCAGTGACAAAGGACAATTTTTCTTTTCGGTGATAGGCATTGAAAAATATGTGGTTTGAGGCGCCCGGATTCTGGCCCGATGGACGAAAGGAAGAACGACAACGATGCGTATTGGTATTCTCGGCGCCGGGGCGATCGCCTTCGGCATGGCGGCTTTCCTCGCGGAAGCGGGTCATCACCCGGTCCTTTGGTCTCCCTCGGGTGCGCGCACGCGTAAACTGGCCGAGGGAGAGCCGCTGACCGCGACGGGCGCCGTCGAGTTTTCCGGCCCGGTTGCGATAGCTCGCGATGGCCGCGAGGCGGTCGCCGATGTCGATGCGGTCGTCATTGCTCTGCCGGCGAACGGCCATCGAATGGCATTCGATGCGGCGCTGCCGCACCTGAAGCCGGGCCAGCCCGTCATCGTCAGTTCGCACAGCTCATTCGGCGCGCTTTATCTCTCAAAGAGGCTCGCCGAGCGCGGCGTTTCGCTGCCGATCATCGTCTGGGGTACAACGCTTCTGACCGGCCGCCAGCAGCCGGATGGCGTAAGCGTATCCGTCAACACGGTCCGTCAGAAGGTCGATGTCGCCACCCTGCCGAAAGCTGCTGCGGCCGAGGGCGAGGCGCTCTGCAGCGAGCTTTTCGGCGACCGATTCGTCGAGCGCGACGGGCTTCTGGCGATCGCGCTTTCCAATCTCAACCCGCAAAACCATCTTGGCATCGCGCTACTCAACCTGACGCGGATGGAGAAGGGCGAGAAATGGGGGCAGGGCGAGCACGTGACCCCGGCCGTCGGGCAGCTGATCGAAGCGCTCGACGCGGAGCGGCTCAAAATCGCCGAAAGCTTCGGACTGTCGGTACGGACCGTGCGCGAGCACTTCTCCTTGTCCTTCCATGTGCCGATCGGTTCGGTCTCGGAGATGAACCAGCAGATGCACCTCGAAGGCCGGGGCGGCTTCGGCCCGGCTACGGCCGACAGCCGATACATCTATGAGGACGTGCCTTTCGGGCTCGTTCCTACCAGTCTGCTCGGGCGGATCGCCGGCCATCCGGCAATTCTCCATGAGGCGGGAACGAGCCTGTTTTCGGCCGCGATGAGCCGCGACCTTGCCGCCGACAACAATCTGTTGCCGGATCTGGCGCTCGAAAGACTGTCTCCCGGCGCGCTCAGGGAACTTTGCGACCGCGGCTTCACGGCCTGACCGCAAGAGTCCTGCTCCGTCTACCGCACGATCAGAAACGCTCCGCTGGCCAGCGCGAAGATAAGCACGCCCAAGCGCAGGCCGCGGCCGCGAATATGGTCGTGCGTCAGGCGTGACAGGGCGCTTCCGAGGAGGACCGCCGGTGCGAGGTAGAGAGCGGCCAGAAGCTGGTCCGCTCCGATGCGGCCGGCAATGGCGAGTATGACCAGCGACATGATTTCCCCCACGAAGAAACACACCGCCACGGTCGCCCGGAGTATCGGGCCCTTGGCGTGCTGGTAGAGGAGAGCGAGCGGTGGCCCGCCGATGCCGGTCGCCGTTTCGGTTACGCCGGTGAACAAGCCGACACCGAGCGCGCTCGGTCGACCGGGCGCAAAGGGGGGGGCGAAAAGCGCTGCGGCGGCGGCAATGACCGTAAACCAGCCGACGGCAAGGTCGAGCTGCTGGCTCGACAAGGCGGCGAGCAGCCACACGCCGGCAAAGGTGCCGGCGAACCTGCCGAGGCTGATCCATTTCGCGCCGGACCAATCGACGGCCGACCGCTCGCGCCAGGCGACGTGGAGATTGAGAGGCAGCATCAAGAGAAGCAGCGTCACCGGCAGGAGATCGGGCTGCAGGATGCCGACGACCGGCGCCACGATGAGCGCGAAGCCGATGCCGAGAGCACCCTGGATAAATGCCGAGACCAATGTGACCGCGCTCAAAATCGCAAAAAGGCTGAGTGTCATGCGAAATGCCCCAGCGCCCGGTGCTCCGCCGATGGCTTGTGTACGCGCTGGATCGGCGCCCTTGCTATGGCATCGGCCGTGACCTCGCGCACCTCGGCAAGAAGCGCGCGTGCATCCCATTGGACCGGCCAGCCTTGCCAGAGGCGAAGCATTCCGGCGGTGAAGACGGCGTCGATCTGGTCGCGGTTGCCGTAGCGCACGAGTTCCCACATGAGATCGTGGGAGGGCGTGAATTCGGGACGGTCGAGATCCACCAGGAGGAAATCGGCCGCAAGCCCCTCGCGGATCGCGCCGGTCACGCAGCCAAGACCTGCGGCATCCGCCGCCTGGGCTGTTGCCCGGTCGATCCAGAGCCAGCCGCCTCCACAGGAAGAGTCGCCCGTCGCAAGCCCGAAGCCGGCGCGCTGCAGGCCCTCGGCGGCATCCATGAGGCGGAAACCGTCTGCGCGGGTGCCGTCGGTTCCCAGTCCGAAGCGGATCCCGAGTGCGGCCATTTGCAGCGCGGGTGCGATGGCATTGCCTTTCCACAAGCTCGCCACCGGATTGTATGCGACCGCCGTATCGCTGTGGCGCAACAGGTTCAGTTCGTGCGGTGTCACCAGCGTGGAATGGGCGATCAGCACATGCGGGCCGAGTGACCCGAGATGAGCGAGATGCTCCAGCGGACGGCGGCCGTTTGCAACCAGCGAGCGCTCGACTGCGACGAGGTGTTCGTTGACATGGGTCTGGAATATGACACCCGCTTCCCGCGCCATGCTGGAGACGTCAGCCAGCATGTGGTCGCTGGCCGCCTCGGGAATGGAAATGGCGAGTGAGGGATGTACGAGCGAATCGCCCTCGAATGCGGCCAGATGTCCGGCCGCATTCCTGAGGATCGTCGTGCGGTCGGGGACCACCGCGGCTCCGCCGAGATCGTTGCAGATAAGTCCTATGACGCTACGCAAGCCGGTTTCACGCGCCGCCCGTATCAGCGCGTCCATGTGGCCCGCGGAACGCGTGCCCGCATCGACTGCGGCGGTAAAGCCGCCGCGCAGGCATTCAAGCGCCGCCAGCTTTGCCGAAAGATAGACCATCCGTTCATCCAGACTGCCTTCGAGCGGCACCCAGATACGGCGAAAGATCTCGGACGGCTCGCCGAAGACGAGCGACTTCCCCAGGGACTGGGTCAGATGGGTATGGGTGTCGATGAAGCCTGGCATCACAAGATGATGCGGCAACTCTATCGGCCTCAGGTCGGGATTCCGGCTGCCGACAAGTCCTGCGGCACCGATTTCCGAGAAGCGCCCCTTGCGGACCACTATCCCGATTCCGGATCGAGGGCCTTCCGGCAAGAGGACCTTGCCGGGGTGAAGCAGGAAATCACCGTTGCCCAGAAACCTGTCGCGCAAATCCGTCACTTCTGCATTCCCTTAAATTTCAGCCTCGACGCCGGCGGCGGCCTTTTGAGCCGAGCCGGAGGGCATGTGTTGGAAGAAAGCGTTGACGATCACGGCCGTGATCGTGCCGGCGGCAAGGCCATTGGCGAGGATCATCTGGCTCCACTGCGGAAACTGGCTGTAGACGCCAGGAACAAGGATAGGCAGCAGGCCCATGGATAGTGCCGCCGCCAGTGTGAACATCGGGCCATGCTCGCGCAGGTCCACGCGACGCAGGAGATCGATCCCGATGACGCCGATGATCGAGAACACGATCACCGCGGTTCCGCCGACGACAGGGCCGGGCAGGGCATTGGCCAGCCGACCGACCGGCGCAAGCAGGGCAATGAGGACCAGGATCACGCCAGCCATTGCGGTGACGTAACGCGACTTCACGTTGGTCGCCCGGACAATGCCGACGTTTTCGCCGCTGGTGATGATCAGCGATGTTCCGAACAGGCCGCCCACAAGCGAGGCGACGGCATCGCCGCGGATGGTCGCTGGCACGATTGCGTGCGCATCGCCGCGACGCCCGACGATCTCGGCAGTGGCGATGGTCTGGCCCGTCGCTTCGGCCATCGATATGATGGAAAACACGATGAGCGGGAGGGCGGCAAAGATGTCGAACTTCGGCATCCCGAACGGAAGAAGCGCGGGCACGGCAATGACCGGTCCGTCGAAGATGCCGGAGAGGTCCATATAGCCGGCTCCAAAGGCGATCATCGAACCTGCTATGAGCCCGAGCATCACCGAAATCCGCTGAAACGTGCCTGTAAAAATCCTGGCGAAGATCACCGTCAGGGCGATCGTCGCAAGGGCAAGCCCGACATTCATCGGATCGGCAAAACCCTCGCTCCCCTGTTTCCCGGTGATCGTACCGCCGTAGATGCGAACGAGGTTCACCGACACGAGCAGGAGCATTGTGCCGACCACGATGGGCGGAAAATAGCGCAGCAGCCGCCGGAATACCGGCAGCGCCAGGAAATAGAAGCCGGCCGTGAGGATCACCGCGCCGACTGCCGTCTGTATGTCGGTTTGCTGGGCGATAGCGAGAAAGATCGCAATCGGCGCCCCGCCCGGCACCATGATAAAGGGCAGTCGCGCACCGAAACCCGCCGGGCCGAAGCTCTGCAGGATTGTCCCCAAACCACAGATCAGAAATGTCGCGCTGATCAGCGATACCGTAAGCGCATCGGAAAACCCGAGCGCCTTGCTTACGAGAAACACGGCGGTTATCGGTGACGCCGCCATTACCAGCACATGCTGCAGACCGAACAGGATCAGGCTGCGTGGTGGCAGCGCTTGGTCTGTCGGGTCGATAGAATCGATTTTTTTCCCGGTCATTTGATTGATCTCCTCCACGCCAGCCTCTCTCCCGCCGGCTATGCAAATCGTTTTGCATAGTAAGCAATAGCACATTTGTCGCGTTTGGCAAATCGATTTGCTATATTCGCGCGCGGGTGCCACGATCCGGGCGGTGCAGAGTCGAGGTGAATGATGGCAAGATCCACAATCGTTGAGCTGGCGCGGGCGGCAGGCGTATCGCCGACCACGGTTTCCCACGCCTTCAGCGGACGGCGCTATGTCGACCCGGAGACGAAAGCCAGGATCGTGGCGCTGGCGGACAAAATGGGTTACCGGGCCAATCCGCGGGCCCGCAGGCTCAGAACCGGCGGGGCAGGGATCATCGCCCTTGCATCGTCGATGCCCTTTGCGATCGCGGCCGGTCCTGCCAGGCTGGGCTTCCTGATGGAGATCGCCGCCGCGGCCGCCGTGACGGCCCTTTCGCGGCATCTCGCCCTCTGCCTGGTGCCGCCTCTGGAGCCGGACTCCAACCTTGACGCGCTGGAGGTCGATGGTGCCATTATAGTCGAACCCACGTCCGACGACAGGCTGCTGGAATTCTTCTCCGCCCGCGGCGTTCCCGTTGTCTCGATCGGCAGAGCGCCGGGGCGGGACGACATCCCGTCAGTCGATATCCAAAGCACGGCGACGGCCCGGCTGATGCTGGAGCATCTTGGTGCGAATAACCGTCGCGTCGGCCTGATCACCGGCGAACAACGGCGAAATTCCTACATCGAAACCGAAGCCGTCTACGCGGCTTTCGCGGCGGAGAACGGCTATACGCCCGTCGCGTTGCGCGTCAACGAAAGCGGTGGCGAAGGTGAGGCGGCAGCCATTGCCGAAACGCTCCTGCGAGGCAATCCGGATATCGATGCGCTGTGTGTCCCGGTCGACGCATTCGCAACGGGCGTTCTCACTGCTGCCCGGTCGCTCAACCGTTCCGTTCCTCTCGGGCTGCGTCTCGCGACCCGATATGACGGAATGCGGGCAAAGCTCTCAGTGCCGCAAATGACTGCCGTCAACCTGCATCTTGATCAGGTCGCGGAAGCGGCAATCGACCTGCTGATCGCCGTGATGGAAGGCAAGGATCCCGAGCGGCGCCCGATCGCACCGCCGCTACTGGTCGTGCGCGAATCCTCGGCGACATGACTGCCGTTTATTTGCGTGCGGTTCCCCGCAGGCTGGCTCCGCTGCGATCGGCCCTCTTGCGTGCGAACTGCAGGCCGGCAATGCCTGCAGTCAGAATCAGCGCGATGCTCACCGGGATAGCGGTCGAGGGTTGATCGGCCTTCTTCAGCACTGCGACGACGTCATAGCCGACATCGAGACCGATGCGCTTGGCATAGGATCCGAAGGCGACATTGCTGATCATCAAACTGTCGCCCGCCGGTGTGACCGTGAGGCCGATCGCCCGCAGACGCTGCAGCGGTTCGCCGGGTTCGCCGAGCGGCACGTTGACGGTCTTGCGAACGTCGTCACCCATAAGGTCGATGCCTTGAACCACGAAGTTGATTCGAGCTTTTGCGGGAGCCTCCTGCACCGTCCTCAGGAACTCGGAAGCCGGCAATTCCTCGTAAGGCGGCGAGATCTGATTGACCCACCAGTCCGGCCGGAACAGCGAGAAGCAGGCGAGAAGCAGGACCGCGCTCTCCCACAAGCGGCTCTTCGTCACGAACCAGTTCATCGTCGCGGCCGAGAAGAGCAGGATAGCGGCGAGCGAGATGGCGGCAACCCAGATCGTGTGCGCCCAGGTATCGACGCCGATCAGCAGGATCGCCGGATTGAATATGAAGACGAACGGCAGGATCGCGGTGCGCAGCGAATAGAGCGCGCCCTGGAAACCGGTCGCGATGGGGTCTTCCTTGGAAATTGCAGCTGCGGCAAATGAGGCCAGCCCCACCGGCGGCGTGATATCGGCCATGATGCCGAAATAGAAGACGAAGAGATGCACCGCGATCAGCGGAATGGCGAGGCCCGCCTGCGAGCCGAGCTCGACGACGACCGGCGCCATCAGGGTGGCTACCAGAATGTAGTTGGCGGTGGTGGGAATCCCCATGCCCAGCACAAGGCTGATTGCGGCGATGAGAATAAGCATCATGATGACGTTGCCGCCGGAGATGAATTCGACCAGCTCGGTCATCATCAGGCCGAGGCCTGTCAGCGTGATCGTCCCGACGACGATGCCGGCAGTCGCCGTGGCGACGGCGATGCCGATCATGTTGCGCGCGCCAAGCGCCAGGCCGTCTACGAGGTCCCATGCAGCGGCGCCGACGGAGCTTGCGAAATCCTCCTTGCGGAAGATCGCCATCAGCGGCTTGCGGGTGGCGACGATGGCGAGGATCGTCACGGTGGCCCAAAAGGCGGAAAGCCCGGGCGAGAGCTGCTCGACCATGAGGCACCAGAGCAGGACGGCGATCGGAATGAGGAAGTCGAGGCCGGTTCGCGTTACGTCCCATGCCCGCGGCAGCTCCAGTATCGGCGCGTTGGGGTCGTCGAGCTCCAGATCGGGATAGCGCGACGAATACCAGATCGTTGCGATGTAAAGCGCCGCGCCTCCGATTGCGAGCAGCAAGGGTGCGTTTGCCCCGAAGGCCGCCCGTATGCCGAGGATCCCGTAATAGAGAAGGCAGACTGCAAGGACGCTGCCGGTGAGCCCTAGGCCCATGCGGATCCACCGCTCGCGCGCCGGAGTCGGACGCTGGGGGATCGGTTGCATGTCGAGCTTAACGGACTCCAGATGCACCATGTAGAGAAGCGCGATGTAGGAGAAGACGGCCGGCAGCAACGCGTGCTTGACGATCTCCGAATAGGGGATTCCAACATATTCGACCATGAGAAATGCGGCGGCGCCCATGACCGGCGGCATGATCTGACCGTTTATCGAGGCGCTGGCCTCGATCGCGCCGGCCTTTACGCCGGAAAGCCCGGTGCGTTTCATCAGTGGAATGGTAAAGATGCCGCCAGAGACGACATTGGACACCGACGAGCCGGAGACGACGCCGTTCAGGGCCGAGGAGACAACGGCCACCTTGGCGGGGCCGCCGCGCAGGTGTCCGAGCAATGCGATGGAAATCTGCATCATCCAGTTGCCGGCCCCCGCCTTCTCGAGCAGCGTTCCGAACAGGACAAAGAGGAAGACGAAGCTCGTCGAAACGCCGAGCGCAATGCCGAACACGCCCTCCGTCGTCAGCCATTGGTGATTGATGAATTTCACCAGGGAGGCGCCGCGATGCTGGATAACGTCCGGCATGTACTGGCCGGCAAAGGTGTAGAAGATGAAGACGCCGGCGACGATCACCATTGGCAGGCCGAGCGCGCGACGCGTGGCCTCCAGCAGGAGCAGGATGCCGATGGTGCCGGTGACGAGATCGAGTGTCGAAGGTTGGCCCGGTCGTCCGGCCAGATCGCCGTAGAAGATGAACAGGTAGGCGCCCGCAAAGGCGCCGAGTGCCGCCAGCACCCAGTCGGCGAGCGGCACCCGGTCACGCGGCGAGCTTCTCAGTGCGGGGTAGGCAAGAAAGGTCAGGAACAGCGCAAAACCGAGATGGATGGCGCGGGCTTCGGTATCGTTCAGGATGCCGAAACCGAAGACGAAGGGCAGTGGGGACGCGTACCAGAGCTGGAACAGCGACCAGGCGACAGCGGTGCAGAGCAATATCAGCCCCGTCAACCCCTTGGCGTTGCGTCCGCCGGTATCCGCTTCGGCAACCAGCTGCTCGAGGTCGACATCGACCTTTCGTTCTTGAAGCTCGCTCGTGGCACCCTCCCCACATTGAATGTTGCCGGCGGACAGCGCTCTGCCCGCCGGTAGAATAACGTCCAGGGACCTGTTTACCGGTTTTCGCCCGGACGGGTGTGGCTTAAGCCATTAGCTGGCGAGGCTCACTTCAGCCAGCCCTTTTCCTTGTAGTATCTTTCCGCGCCGGGGTGCAGCGGCGCCGAGAGGCCATCCTTGATCATCTTGGCGGGATCGAGATTGGCGAAGGCCGGGTGCAGCGACTTGAACTCGTCGAAGTTCTCGAAAACCGCTTTCGTGAGTTCGTAAACGCTCTCTTCCGGTACATTGGCCGATGTGACCAGCGTGGCAAGAACGCCAAACGTTTCCGTGTCTTCCGGATTGCCGTTGTAGAGGCCGCCGGGAATGGTCGCCTTTGCATAATAGGGGTTTTCGGCGACCAGTTTGTCGACGACTTCGCCGGTCAGCGGCACCAGCTTTGCGCCGCATGTGGTCGTCGGATCCTGGATATTGGCCGAGGGATGTCCGACGCCGTAGAAAAAGCCGTCGATCTTGCCGTCGCAAAGCGCCGGCCCGTGCTCATCGGCCTTGAGCTCGGATGCGAGGGAGAAGTCGGCCAGCGTCCAGCCCATCGCGCCGAGCAGACGTTCCATCGAAGCGCGCGTGCCGGAGCCCGGATTGCCCACATTGAAGCGCTTGCCCTTGAAATCCTCGAACCTGGTCACGCCGGCATTCGGATGAGCCAGTACGGTGAATGGTTCGGGATGGATCGAGAATACCGCTCTGAGGTCGGTATGCGCGCCGCCTTCCTTGAACGATTCCTCGCCCTTCATGGCGTTGTACTGGACGTCGGACTGTGTCGTGCCGAAATCGAGCTCGCCTTCCTTGATCGTATTCACGTTGAACGCCGATCCACCGGTGGATTCGACCGAACAGCGAATTCCGTGCGTCTTGCGGTCCTTGTTCAGGAGCCGGCAGATGGCGCCGCCCGCTGCATAATAGACGCCGGTGACGCCGCCAGTGCCGATCGTCACGAATTTCTGCTGCGCCACCGCGCTGCCCGAAAAAAACATCGCAGCCGAGAGGGCGGCGATCTGCGCTCCTCGCAACGTAATCCGTTCATGTCTCATCTATTTCTCCCTTGGTATCTCGCGTGCCGCTGCAGCCGTTCCGAATTTTGTGTTTGCAGTGCCACGCGCCTTATCGGACGCGTAAAGGTCGCAGCGGCAGTTTGCATTACACGCAGAAGGGCACGTGCGCGCATGTTACGATCGTTGCGCTTTATCAAGCAAGGGGGGTATTTGCGTAAATCGGCGTGTTGCCGGATGTCAGCCGATCGGTGGCATTCTCTCGATAGCCGTGGCGAATTTCCGGGGCAATCTCCCATAATCGGTCCGCCGGAATGCGGCGTTGGGGGAACCAAGGCCATGTCAGGATGTTTCCTCCCATCTAACGGGAGCACCGCCATGGCAACAATACGATATGAAATTGTAGAGCACGACGGGGGCTGGGCTTACAAAGTGGACGACGTCTTTTCCGAAGCTTTCGCCACTCACGCCGATGCTCTGGCTGCAGCCGAGATCGCCGCGCGCCATCATGAGCTTCCCGGCTCGACCGAGGAGATCGAGTTTCAGGATACCGACGGCCGGTGGCATGAGCAGGTTGCGTCCGGCTTCGATCGTCCGCACACCAAGGTCGTTGATACGCCGGAAGAGAGGAATGTCGGGGAGCGCCCAAGCGCCGCCGAACCTCGCAGCTCCCTCCAGACTTTTTTGTTACTCGCCGGCCTCGGCCTCGCGATCGGATATTTTGTTCGTCGGCATTGAAGCTCGCGGCGCCTTGCCCAAGGAGCTATTCGCGAGCCGCTGAGTGGAAGACGTGCGCCGTTGATGCCGAGCGCCACTCTCCGCGTGCTCGGTCAATAAGCGCGGCCCGATGCCCTCTTGACTCTCGCTGGTATAACAGCTTAACAATTATACCATGAGCACACTCGCAGTCCGCAAGAAGCTTTCTGATGAAGTCCGGTTGAAGCTGGAGGAGATGATCCGCGACGAGATCTATCCTCTCGATTCCACCCTTCCCTCCGAGCGGGATCTGATGGAGCTGTTCGGCGTCGGGCGCCCCTCGATCCGCGAAGCGCTGTATGCGCTGGAGCGCATGGGGCTCGTGAAGATCAGCACCGGCGAGCGCGCCAAAGTCACGCGCCCGACGCCGGACCATTTCCTGACTTCGCTTGCGGGTGCTGCGCGCATGCTTCTCGGACGCCCGGAGGGTGTGGCGAACTTCGAACAGGCGCGCTTGTTTCTCGAGGAGGGCTGCGCGCGGCATCTGGCGGCGTATGCCACGGCGGAGCAGATTGCGGCGATCGACGCGGCGCTTGCTCGCAACGAGGCTGCGATCGGCAAGGCTCGCGCCTTTGCCGCAACCGACGTCGCCTTCCACCGCACGCTGACCCAGATGGTTTCGAACCCGATTTTCGTCGCGGTACACGACGCGTTTGTCGACTGGCTGATCGGCCAAAGGCCGCTGCCGACCAAACCGGAGATTTCGAACAGAGAGAGTTTCGACGAGCACGTGGCGATCGTGGAGGCGATCCGAGCACGCGATCCGGAGCATGCCGGACGTGTCATGCGTGAGCACCTGGAGAGTGCCGCGCGCAAATACAGGCAAACGAACCCTTAGAGCGCCGTGCCTGCGAATGGACGTGCGGCAGGCGCTTTAATCCATTTGAACCGACGCATCGTGCTTCGCGAAAATCGAAACCGATTTCGGGCCGATGCGGGAGGCCTATAAAGGGAGGAGTAGTCGATGAAAAAAGGATTGATTTCGCTCGCGCTTGCGGGGCTGCTCATGGCTTCGCAAGCCATGGCTCAAGAGGCGCGCACGCTGCGCCTGGGGATGCAAGGCACGGCCGGGGACCCGCAATTCGAGGGTGTCACCGAGGCCGCGCGCATCATCAAGGAAAAGTCCGGCGGTCGGCTGACGCTGGAAATCTTCCCCAATTCGCAACTCGGCACCTTTACCGAGATGATGGAGCAGGTGACACTCGGCGAACTCGACTTCACGCTCAATCCATTCGGGGGCATGGATGCCTGGGTTCCCCGGGCCGTGTTGGCGAGTACTGCCTATGTCGTCGGCGACTTCGAGCATCTTCAAAAGATCATCGCCTCGGACTGGGGCAAGGGGATCGTCGACGAATTGCGAACCGAGCACAAGTGGCGCATGGTCGACTCCTGGTATTTCGGAACGCGGCACACGACGGCAAAGAAGCCCATCGAAAAGCCTGCGGATTTCAACGGCATGAAGCTGCGCGTACCGAATTCCGCGCCGCTTCTGACCTGGGCGAAGGCAATGGGCGCGAGCCCGACCCCGGTCGCGTTCGCCGAAGTCTATCTGGCGCTCCAGACCAATCAGGTGGATGGTCAGGAAAACCCGCTGCCGATCATCGACTCGATGAAATTCACCGAGGTGCAGACCCATGTTTCGTTGACCGGGCATCTGGTGCAGGACCAGGTCGTCCTCATGTCGGAGGATACGTGGAATGCGCTTGATCCCTCCGATCAGAAACTCGTCATGGAGGCATTCGAGGCTGGCGGGGCCCTCAACGACAAGCTGGTTGCCAATAAGGAAACGAGTCTCGTCAGCGATTTTCGTGAGCGCGGAATCACCGTGGTCGAACCCGACAAGGCAGCTTTCCAGGAGGCGATGAAGCCCGTCTATGCCGATCTCGATGCGAGGTTCGGCGCGGGCACGGTACAGACGCTGCTCGATCTCCGATAAATAGCGACGGCTACAGGTCGGGGCCGACCTGTAGCCAGCCACCCCGCAGGCGCGGCTGGTCGCCACGCCTTCTCCATTCCAGGGAGTTCAACAATGGCTGCTTCAAGCCGCCGGCGGAGCCTTGCCCACATCGAAGAGACATTGGCTGCGATCCTTCTGGTCTTCGCCTTCGTTGTGATTGCGCTGCAGATCGTCACCCGCTTCGTCTTCCGTGATCCGATGTTCTGGACGGAGGAAGCTGCGCGTTATGCCTTCGTGTGGCTCGTGGCGCTCGGGGCCGCCGAGGGCGTCACCTCACGGACGCACATCACCATGGATATCGTGCCGCGTATGCTCCCGGAGCGCGTACAACTGCTTCTGCGGCTCGTTCTGGATCTCGTGGTGCTCGCCGCGCTGCTCGTCCTCGTTTACTACGGCATCTTCGGCGCCATGCGTGCCCACAAGGTCATGTCGATCGCCATCGGCGTGCCGGAATCGTGGCTTTACGGCGCCTTGCCAGTCTTCGGGCTGCTGGCTGCTATCCGGATACTGCTTGTCATGGCGCGGGATGTGCGGCTGCTATTCGACAGCGGCCGCCCGGCCGTCGATGCCCCATCCGAAAGGTATCTCTGATGACGACGCTCTTTGGGGGCTGGTTTGCCCTTCTGGTCGCCGGTATGCCGGTCGGCTTTACGCTGATCGTGGCGGCGCTTGCCTATATGCTCTGGCAGGGAACGGGCCTGAACTTTGCCGGCCAGCGCATGATTGCCGGCCTCAACAGTTTTCCGCTGCTTGCCGTTCCCTTCTTCATTCTCACCGCGCAATTGATGAATCTTTCGGGCGTGACCGAGCGCATATTCGCCTTCGCCAAGGCTCTGGTCGGGCATGTCAGGGGCGGGCTCGGCCATGTAAACATCATGGCGAGCGTAATGTTCTCCGGCATGTCCGGTTCGGCAGTCGCCGATGCGGCGGGCCTCGGCCAGCTTGAGATCAAGGCGATGCGTGACGCCGGCTATGACGAGCAGTTTTCCGGTTCGGTGACCGCCGCATCGGCGATCATAGGTCCGCTGATTCCACCCTCCATTCCCCTCGTGGTTTATGGGGTGATCGCCAATACCTCGATAGGCGGCCTTTTCCTGGGCGGCATCGTGCCGGGCCTCCTCTGCGCAATCTCGCTGATGGTCATGGTTTATGTGATCGCCTGGCGCCGGAACTACCCGACCGAAGAGCGCTCCAGCCTTCGCCGGATCTGGTCCACCTTCTGGCGTGCGCTGCTTCCGCTCATTACCCCGTTCATCATTATCGGCGGCATCTTTGCGGGGATATTCTCGCCGACCGAGGCCGCGGTGGTTGCAGCCAGCTATGCTCTCTTCCTCGGGGTCGTGGTCTACCGTGAAATTACCTTCGCCAAACTGGTGATTGTCTTGCGTGAGACCGTCAGCCATACGGCCGCCGTCGGCCTCCTCATCATGGGGGTGTCGCTGTTCGGCTATGTGATCGCACGGGAGCAGGTGCCTCAGCACGTCGCCGCGTTCTTCCTTGCGTATGCCGATGACCCGTTGACCTTTCTGATCCTGGTCAATCTCATGCTTCTCGCGCTCGGAACCTTCATAGAGGCGCTCGCCATCCTGCTTCTCATCGTGCCGGTACTGGTGCCGACCGCGCTTCAGTTCGGGGTGGATCCCGTCCATTTCGGTGTCATGGTCGTGTTCAACCTGATGATCGGCATTCTGACGCCGCCTATGGGTGTGGCGCTTTTCGTCGTGTCCAAGGTCGCCGATATTCCCTTCGGCCTGCTTGCACGCGGCATCCTGCCTCTGCTCGTTCCGCTCGTCCTCGTCCTGGTACTGATCACCCTGTTCCCCGCGCTCGTCACCTTCATACCCGACCAGATGCTCGGAGCTGCCCGATGAGCATCTGCGCCAAACGGCCTGAAGGCATCTGGGGAGCGGTGCTCCTGCCGATCGACCGACGCGGGGAGATTGAATGGTCCGCCTTGCACGAGCAGCTATCCACACTTCATGAAAGCGGGCTCGAGGGCATATACACAAACGGCACCGCCGGCGAGTTCCACAGCCAGACCGAGCAGGAATTCGATCGGCTGAGCCAATTGGTCGCCGAGTTCTGCCGTCTCGTCGCTCTGCCCTTCCAGATCGGCGTTTCGCATTCGAATGCCCGAGTTGCGCGCGAACGGCTGGCCCGCATCGCGTCTCTGCGTCCCGACGCCGCTCAGGTCACTTTGCCCGACTGGTGGGCGCCGAGCTACGAAGAGGCGGAGGCCTTTCTGGCCGGAATGGCGGCAACGGCGCCCGAGGTTCCGCTGGTCCTCTATAATCCGCCCCATGCCAAGCGCCGGCTGAGCCACGGCGAGATCGCAAAGCTCAGGACTGCGATCCCTACGCTCATCGGCGCCAAGCTGCCGGGCGGTGATGAATTCTGGTACGAGGAACTTCGGCGCAAACTTCCGGACTTTTCCGTCTTTATTCCCGGGCATTTCATGGCCAGCGGCTGCCTCGCCGGCGGCCGGGGCTCCTATTCGAATGTCGCCTGTCTGAGCCCCGCCGGCGCTGTCGGCTGGTGGCGTCAGCTTCGCGAAGACCCGGCGGGCGCCCTGGCGTTCGAGTCGCGCGTCATCGCCTTCATGAACGAGCAGGTCCTGCCGCTTGCAGTACGCTATGGCCTGTCGAATGCCGCGCTCGACAAGGCGCTGGCTGCAGCCGGCCGCTGGTGTTCCATGGGGCCACACCTGCTCTGGCCCTACAGTTGCGCCCCCGAGGAAGCGGTTGCCGAGCTTGGCGGCGCCGCCCGCCGGCAATTGCCCGAACTTTTTTCCATGAACCAGTGAAAGCGACAAAACGATGCAACTCGAAGGGATCTTTTCAGCCCTCCTCACCCCGTTCTCTGAAGACGAAGCCATCGACCGGCAGGCCGTCGGAGCACTCGTCGATTTCCAGGTCGGCCTGGGCATAGATGGGGTCTATGTCGGCGGCAGCTCGGGCGAAGCGATGCTGCAGTCGCTCGACGAGCGGGCCGACTATCTTTCCGACGTCGCGGCCGCGGGCGCCGGCCGTCTGAAGCTGATCGCTCACATAGGCACGATCGCGACGAAAGATGCGCTCAGCCTATCGCAGCACGCGGCCAAATCCGGCTATCAGGCGATCTCGGCAATCCCGCCCTTCTATTACGATTTTTCCCGCCCCGAGGTCATGGCGCATTACCGCGAGCTGGCAGACGCTTCCGCCTTGCCTCTCATCGTCTATAATTTCCCGGCCCGCACGAGCGGCTTCACTTTGCCCGAACTGGTCGAGCTTCTCTCGCATCCCAACATCATCGGAATCAAGCACACGTCGAGCGACATGTTCCAGCTCGAACGTCTCCGGAATGCTGCCCCTGATGCAATCGTCTATAACGGTTACGACGAAATGTGCCTCGCCGGCTTCGCTATGGGCGCACAGGGCGCGATCGGCACAACCTATAACTTCATGGGCGATGTGTTTGTCTCGCTCAGGGCCTGTGCAGCGGCGGGGCGGATAGTGGAGGCGCGGCAGCTGCAGGCCATGGCGAACCGCGTGATCCAGGTGCTGATCAAGGTCGGTGTCATGCCGGGGTCGAAGGCGTTGCTCGGCATTATGGGCATTGCGTCCGGTCGATCGCGGCGCCCCTTCCGCAAGGTCGAAGAGGCGGATCTCGCAGCACTTCGCGAAGCCTTGGCGCCTGTCCTCGCCTGGCGTGAAAGCGGCAGGGCTGCGAGCGGGCTGACCGGCTGATGTGAACTGTGCCACCCAAAGGCCGCAATCCATGTGCAGCATGGGTCAGTCCGTTCGCATCCTGCCTTCTTCGCATTCCTCTCACGGCCTTCGTACAGTTTTTCGTCAGCGGCAATCGGGAGCGCACGCGTCGATCTCCAGGATGGGCTCAGGCGACGTTCGGACACGGAGTTTTGAGTGGACGGGCGGGTTCGGTCCCATAAAGATGCGCGTGAAGACTGTCGAGGCTCGTGATGGAACGCAAACTCGCAGCAATCGTAGCAGGCGACATCGTCGGCTATACCCGGCTGATGTCCGAGGACGAGTCCTCGACCTATTCCGCATTGCGGGAGGTTTTCAGCGCGCTGATCACACCTGCGGTCGAGAAGCACGGCGGCCGAACATTCAAGACCACGGGCGATGGTTTTCTCGCGACGTTTCCGAGCGTCAACGAGGCCCTTGACGCCGCAATCGAGATCCAGAACGGATTTGCGGATCGGCCCTTCGACATGCGCCTCGGCATCAATCTCGGTGACGTCATTGAAGTCGATGGCGACATGTTCGGCGACGGCGTGAATGTCGCGTCGCGGCTAGAAGCCATGGCCGAGCCCGGCGGCATTTTTGTGAGCGAAGCCGTGGTTCGCAGCGCTGACCGGAACCGAAGCAAGCTCTTCTACAGCATCGGGCGAAGGCAGGCGAAGAACATTCCCGAGCCGCTCGCCGTCTATGCCGTGCGGCTTGGGGCGGATGAGGAAAGCCCCAGCGGCTGGTTTGGACGGACGGCTCGCGGGCGCCGCGCCGCCTTGCCCTATGCTATCGGAGCCGCAGCATTTGTCCTTATCGCCGCTGCCACCCAGGCGCCTGCGGTGAGAGCGATCGGCGCGGACATGGTCGATAGCTTCGGACGTCTGACCGGTGCGGAGCTTGCCGATGCAAGGCCGACGGTCGCGGTTCTGCCGTTCGATGATATGAGCGGCGGCGCCGATCAGGCCTATTTCGCCGATGGGCTTACGGAAGACATAATCGCCAATCTCGCGAGAAATCGCGAGCTTCAGGTGATCGCCCGCAATTCCACCTTCGCCCTTCGCGGCCAGGCCGAGGACATTCGCCGGATCGGCGAAAGGCTTGGCGCCGGCTATGTGGTGGAAGGCAGTGCCCGGCGCGCCGGAGACCAGCTCCGCGTCGTGGCGCAGTTGATCGATGCGCGCAGCGGTGCGCATCTGTGGTCGCGCAGTTACGACCGCCGGGTCGAGGACATTTTCTCGGTCCAGACCGAGCTGACGGCCGAGATCGTGTCGCATCTCGTTTCCTATGTGCGCGAGTCGGAAGTATCGAACGCGGCGGAACAGCCCACCGAGAACCTTCAAGCCTACGATCTCGTCCTGCAGGCGCGTAACCGTTACAAGCATGGTTCGAAAGACGCCGAGGCGCTGATCGCTTCTCGTGCGTTGCTTCATAGGGCACTCGAACTCGATCCTGGCTATGCCGCAGCGCGCGCCAGTCTCGGAATGACCTACATCGTAGACTTCGTGCAGAACCTCACCGGCCGGGCGACCGTGACCGATGTGGAAACAGGGCTTAGCGAGTCGCGGCAGGCCGTCCGCCTCGATCCGAACCTCGCAGTCGGGTACCAGGTGCTCAGCTTCGGCCTCTCGGCCACCGGGGACTATCCCGGCGCCATGCAGGCGGCACAACGCGCGGTCGAGCTCAATCCCAACGATCCGGACAGCCTCATGGCACTGGCCAAGGCGCAGGTCAGATTCGGCAGCTATGACGAGGCTGTGCAAAACGCCGAGCGGGCCCGGCGGCTGCATCCGATGGCGC
This sequence comes from Sinorhizobium medicae, assembly GCF_007827695.1. Lineage (GTDB taxonomy): Bacteria > Pseudomonadota > Alphaproteobacteria > Rhizobiales > Rhizobiaceae > Sinorhizobium > Sinorhizobium medicae. Next base: position 95,155 of record NZ_VITA01000010.1, read on the forward strand.
CGGAATACTATACCTATGTGTACGGCCAGGCGCTTTATGCTGCCGGCCGCCTCGATGAAGCCGATGAGGTCTTGCGCGAATGCCTGATCCGGGCGCCGCGCGAACCGGATTGCCTGCTGATCCAGACGGCCGTCCTGAGCCAGCGTGGAGACGCCCAGGGGGCGCAGCGCACCATGGCGCGGCTGACCGAAGCAGATCCCGAATTTTCCCTGGCCAGCGAGCGCGCCCTGCGCCGGTTCGGCGACACCGCGCTCATGGAGCAATTCCTGTCGCAGCTTTCCGAGGCAAACGCTCCGGACGTTACCAGTGGCTTCGTTCAGCCGCCCCCTCAAGCACGCATTCAGACGGCCAACAGTCTGTAACACTTGCTCCGGCGTCCGCGTTTTTGCTGTCGCACGCGTCAGAACACCGCGAGATACCGCAGCAGCGACAATATGCCGATGATGATCACGATCGCCTGAACGATCTGCTTGGTGCGCGCATCGAGGGAAAGGCGGTTGACGAGATAGAGAACCAGAATGACGACGAGGAAGGTGATCAGGATGCTGATCAATACCGACATGTCTTTTGTCCTTTCGCGGAGGCGTTGTCTGCACTTCAACTATAGGAGGCAGGTCAAAAGACAAGTGGAAGGCGAAAAAAACGTAGCCTTGTCGTGGTCTTAGGACGGTTGCCTTTTTCCTCTCGTTGCCTATCGTAACCTCTGCAACCAGAGGGAGAGATGCATGAGGGGCGCATCGGCGTTAATATTCGGCGGTCTGTTGTTGACGGCACCGGTTTGTGCTGCGCAAACCATTCCCTGGAAAGATGTCAGCGGGTGGAGCGTCCTGATAGATCCTTCCACTGGCAATGGTTGTTTCATCTCGACGATGTATGAGGACGGCACCATCCTCCGCCTGGGCTTCAATTTCTTCCAAAGCCAGACGAAGATCTACCTGGCACTCGGAAACAGCGACTGGAAGTCTCTCGAGGTGGGCAAGGATTACCCGGTCCAAATCCAGTTCGACAGAAATCCCGTCTGGAACGCCACTGCCCAGGGGATCGATTTTGGCGGCATCAACTTCCTGTCGGTTTCTACCACCGACACGAACTTCGCCGAGGAGTTCAGCCGGAAGCTAGGAATGCGCGCGACCTTCAACGGTCGCGAGGTAGCGGCCCTTGGCCTTAAGGGTTCGGCACGTGCAGTCACTGAAATGATCAATTGTCAGGAGTCAGTCAATGCTGCCGCCTCGGCACGCAGCACGCCCCAATCGCCCAAGGACCCATTCGAGGCCGCGCCGGACAAAAAGAGCGCCAACGACCCTTTCGAGCTTTAGGTCGCGTATCGGGGGCATCTCTGTGTTCGTCACAGGATGAAGCAGCGCCGCGTCTGCGGCGCGAAGGGGTCTTTTCAGCCCAAGGACTTGCTCTGGCTCTGTGAAAAGCAGAGGGCGCTTCAGCATCCTTGAAACGGTTGGTGCGCCGTGACATGAATGCCTCCTCAGAAGAATGTCGCGGCCTCTGGATTTGCGCGACATCCGCACCAATATGATGTCAGATCATCAACAAACCTGCTTTGATCGGAGGGTCAAAGGAAATGTGGTTGCGCTTCTCGGATATCGCCATGGGCGACGACGAAATCTCGATGTTGCGACGCGTTCATGCCTATGCCTGCTCCTTCAGGGAATTGGAGCCGGACAGCGAACACGGTGCGGAAGTTGGTAAAATGCTGTTTCACCTCTACCAGAAAGGCGTAAGGAGCGAACTTGCGCTGATGCAGATGCTGACAGCGGGTGATGGGCCGGCTGCGCCCGAGGCGGGGTAGCGCGTCAGATTTACCGGCCGCTGTGGCCGCGAGGTGCGGCAGAGGCGAGTCCCTGGCCGCGGGAAGAGTATTCCCGCGAGGCTTTCGCTCTACCGCAGAGTTCGCGCCATGGCGCCGATGATCAGGACGGCCGAGGCGGCGCCGGGGTCCATGTGGCCGAGCGAGCGTTCTCCAAGCCGGGCCGCACGGCCTTTTGTCGCAACCATGGAACGTGTCGCGTTGGCGCCGTTTTGGGCAGCCGCTGTGACGTCCGCCCAGAACGCATCGGCGGGCTTGCCGGCAGCGATCGCCTGCGCAGCAGCGTCGGCGGCCGGAAGCCAGACGTCGAGCATGGTCTTGTCGCCTCGCTGGCCTTTGCCCCGCTCGCGGATGCCGGATGCGATCGACTGGACAAGAAGGGCGCAAGTCCCGAGATCCAGCGCATCGCATCCTTCCAGAGCCTGCGCCGCCCGGCGGAAGGCCGTGGCGTAAAGCGGACCCGTGGAAGCGCCAACGGCATTCAGGAATGCGCTTGCGGCCGCCGTCATGACGCTGCTCAGCTCGGCGCTGCTTGCATCCGTTCTCGCAAGTTCGCTGGTCACGGCAGAAAAGCCGATCGCCATGGTGATCCCGTGATCGGCGTCGCCGATCGCGCCGTCAAGCTCAGACAGGCGATCTCTCTCCGCCCCGATGTCACTGGAGATCGCGTCAAACATTTCGATCAGGCGGCGCACCGCGATTTCCGACATCATTTCCTCCCGCGGCCCTTGGCGCCTAGAAACTCTACCATCTGCAGCGCTCCAGCCCTTTATGACTTGCACGGGGGACCGTTACACATTTTCTCCGGAAACGCCCTAGTTGATCTTCAGGAATGCCGTTTCGCAAGGGTGATGAAGCAGTTCTGACAGCTCCTGATCGAGATGGAGGATGGTGATCGAAGCACCGACCATATCCAGCGAGGTGCAGTAGTGTCCGATCCAATTGGCTTCGATCAGAATGTCTTTTGCCGCCAGGCGCTGCTGAACCCGCCGAAACAGGATGTAGAGTTCCATCAGGGGCGTCGCTCCAAAGGAATTGACGAGCACGGCAACGCGGTCGCCGGGTGCTGCCTTCATCTCGTTGAAGACGCGGTCCATGACGCTGTCGGTTATCTCGTCCGCCGATCTGATGCGCTCGCGTGTCACGCCCGGCTCGCCGTGGATTCCCATACCGACCTCCATGTCTTCCGGGCCTATCTCGAAATTGTGCCGGCGCGTCTGCGGCATTGCGCCGGGCTCGAGCGCGACCCCCATCGTGTAGGTGCGCAGGTTCGCCTTGCGCGTAACCGCCGCGCAGGCTTCCAGCGAAAGACCACGGTCGCAAGCCGCGCCGGCGATCTTGAAGATGAAGAAGTTGCCGGCGACGCCGCGTCGGCCTTCGCGGTCCTCGATCGGCGAGGATGCAATGTCGTCGGTCGTCAGGACGGTCTGCACGCGAATGCCTTTTTCTTCGGCGATCTCGGCGGCCATCTCGAAATTCATCACGTCGCCGGCGTAATTGCCGTAGACGAAGAGCACACCTGCTCCACCGGACGCTGCTTCGGCGCATTGTACGATCGGATCGGGCGGCGGCGAGGAAAAGATGTTACCGACGGCAACCGCATCGGCAAGACCCTTGCCTACATAGCCGAGGAAGCACGGTTCGTGACCCGTGCCTCCGCCGATGACGAGGCCGACCTTTTCCGGCCGCGGCCCGCTGCGAGCGGCGAGCGCTCGATGCGATCCGTTGATCGGCTTAAGATATTTCTCGTGCGCTTTGACGACGCCGTCGAGCATCTCTTCGACAACCTCGTTCGGATTGTTGAGGAATTTCTTGACATGGCTGCGGTAGGTGCTCAGCGTCTGCACGAGTTTTGGACGGTGCGAAAGCCTGCTGTCGAGTGCCGTGCCGCCGTCTGCGCGCAAGATACCGTGACCTGTCGCAGCGTCCGTGATCAGCACGTTGACATAGCCACCGCGCAACGCCGCCAGCAGCGCCGGAACCTTGTCAAAGCCGCCGGCCACTGCGATGCGCGTGCCGATCCTGCGAAGCAGGTCAAGGGAGATGCCCACCGTCCGGTGGTCGAGCGGCCCCGCAACCGGGCGGCCGCGCTCGTCGATGAAGCGGCCGGCGACGACGCCGACCGCGCCGGCCGCGAGATAGTCCTGTAACGAAACCGATTCGAAGAAGCCGCTGGTGTGGATGGTGGAATTCGGCCTAAGCGACGATATGCCGAAGAGCACCCGGTTTGACCGCGCCAAGGTCGCAAACTGTTCCCGCACAAGGGGTTCGTCCAGAAGCATCTGCAGGAGCTCGGGCGACCTGACCACAGCCGGCGCGGTGATATTGACGCAGCGGGCGGCGATTGCCCGCGCCACGGCAGAGGCGCAAAGTTCCGGCGTATACGGAAAGGACGCCGTGGTGCCTCCTGTCGCCTGAACCACGGTCATGTCCTGAAGAGACGTGATTCCGGCGTGTTCGCCAACCGAAAGAACGGTGCGGCCCCAGGCGACGGCAAGCGTGTCGCCGGATTTCAGGAGCTTCGGCAGCGCCTGCGCTCCTGCCGCCCCGAGGCGATCGATCAGCGGACGCGCATTGTCGTCGCTCGGAACCACGAGGCAATCGGTCAGGCCGAAATGCCGCTTCAGTTCCTGTGCGACCGTGAGCGACGCCAGGCGCGCCGGCTCGATCGAAATGTTGACGATGCCCTTTTCACGGGCGTCGGCCAGATAGCTGTTGACCGTCGCGCGCGACACACCCATCGCCTCCGCGATCTCGCTTTGCGTCATGCCGTCTTCGTAATAAAGCCAGCAGGCCCAGACATAAGGATCGTCACCGTAACGCAAGGGGATCGCGTCCGAGCCGTCCATCGTGCCGCCTCGGTTGGCTCCGCCTTTGCGCGGTGAGGGTGTCTTCATCGTCATGCAGTCGTGTACTTCCCCTTGTTTCGGCCGCGAGGATGGAAGCAACGCCGTGCTTTTGCAATGGGGCGGGAATTGCGCCGATGCTGCCCTGTAGGGGAATTCGCCCTGGGGGCGTCAGCGGAGCCGGGCGCGGGCCCCTCCCGACAACTCCCTCAGGATAATCGCACAGGAGGTCGCGCCCGCGTCGAGCACGCCGAGGGAGCGTTCGCCCAGGCGGCTCGCCCTGCCTATCTTTGCAACCAGATCGCGGGTCGAATCACGCCCGGCTTCCGCTGCCGCTGTGAGCGCTTCGAGCGCTTCGGCGAAAGACCTGCCGGCGGCGATCGCCGCGTCGAAAGCTTCGACGGCCGGCACGAAACTGTCGAGCAGTGTCTTGTCGCCGACTTTCGCGGAGCCGATGGATTGGATGCCTTCCAGTCCGGCGTGAAGCATGCGGCTATAGGCGGTCGCATCGATCGCGTCGACCGCCTCGATCTTCTCGGCGAACTCGGTGAACATCACGCCGTAGAGCGGGCCCATCGAGCCGCCGATCTCCGTCATCAGCACGGTGCCGAGCGTTTCGAGCGCCTCTGCAAGCGAGGCGTCCTTGTCCTTCAGTCGTTCCGCGGCAAGGCCGAAGCCCTTGGCCATGTTTACGCCGTGATCGCCGTCACCGATCTTGCCGTCGATCTCACTCAGATAAGCACGGTTTTCGATGATCCGTTCGGCGAGGGCCTGGACGATATCGCCGGCTTTTGCATTTTCAAACGTCTGCATGGCACTTCCTCAGAAAACAGCGGTGCAGCGGACCTCGACATCGAGGAGCGCCTTGAGTTCGTCGTCGAGCGCCATCACCGTCAGTGTCGCCCCGACCATTTCGAGCGAGGTGAAGTAGTTGCCGACATAGGTCCGGTAAATTTTTAGGCCACGGGCTCTGATCTCGCGCTCGATCGTATCGTTGAGAATGTAGAGCTCGTTGAGCGGCGTTGCCCCAAGGCCGGAGACGAGCACCGCCACCTCCGTGCCGTCCGGCAGGCCATGATCATCCAACACGATCTTGCACATGTCCTTGGCGACCTCGTCCGCGGTCTTCAGCGCCTCGACGCGCAGGCCAGGCTCGCCGTGATGGCCGATGCCGACCTCCATCGTGCCCGGTTCGATCCGGAAGTTGGGATGGCCGACGGCGGGAAGGGTGCAGGGACCAAGCCCGACGCCGATCGAGCGGCAATTGTCGATCGCCTTCTGGGCAGTCGCACGGACCTCTTCGAGGGGTGCTCCCGCCGCTGCCTTGGCCCCGCCGATTTTCCACATGAAGATTTCCCCTGCAACGCCGCGGCGTTTTTCGCGCTCTTCGGGCGGCGCAGAGCAGACGTCGTCATTGGCGACCACCGTCGCGATTTCGATGCCCTCCTTGGCCGCGAGCTTCACGGCCATCTTCACATTCATGTTGTCGCCGGCGTAATTGCCGTAGAGGCAGACGACGCCCTCGCCGCCGTTCGCTTCGCGCATGGCGTCGTGGAAGCTCTTGGCCGTAGGCGAAGAGAAGAGCTCGCCTACGGCGACTGCGTCCAGCATGTTTCTCCCGGTATAGCCGATGAAGGCAGGCTCGTGGCCGGAGCCGCCGCCCGTCACGACGCCCACCTTGCCGGCGACCGGTGCATTCTTGGCAACGATGACGCGGGGATTTTCGCCGAGGCGGACGATATCGGCATGCGCCTTGACGAAGCCCTTGACGGTGTCTTCGACGACCTCGTCCGGATTGTTGATGAACCTTTGCATGGAAGTCCTCTTTTGTCCGTGGCTGGCGATTTGCGCCAGCGCAACAGCACGTTGAATCTAACGACGTCTCCGGTGCAGACCCGGATCTGCGGCTGGCGGCCCCTTACTCAAAAACGTCCCCCCGGTGCGCATTCGCTCACTCCAGAGCGTCAATTTTCTACATAATTCAAACATGGCTCGACAAATGTCAACATTCACGATAGATTGCCCAAAAATTTCGGAGGGAGAAGGCGGTTACTGACCGCGATTCCTCTATGTTTTCCGGGGCTTGTCGGCCGTGCTCCTTTGGGCGGGTGAAAGCGTGCGGTCAGGAGCGGCTTAAGCCGGTGGGGCGCTGAGTGTCCCGGTAATGGGTTTGGAGAGGCTGATATGAAGAGCGTGTTCGCCGACCGGCAATTCAACTTCCTTGTGGCGACCAATGTCCTGGTGGTCGCGCTGGCGGTCGTTTTCGCCGGTGACACCTTTCTCAGCCTCTACAATTTCCAGTCGATGTCCGCGCAGGTGCCGGAGCTTGCCCTGCTGGCTCTCGGCGTGATGCTCGCCATGATTGCGGGAAACGGCGGCATCGATCTTTCGGGCATTGCTCTCGCCAACCTCGCCGGCGTGGGTTCCTACCTGCTGATGCGCGACTGGGTTTCAGTCGACGAAGTCCCTCTCGCCTTTTCGTGGCTATTTGCGTTGATTGCACTGCTGATCGGTCTCGCCGGCGGCATGCTGAATGGCGCATTGATCGCGTTTGCAGGGCTTACGCCGATTATCGCCACGCTTGGCACACAGCTGTTTTTCACGGGACTCGCCGTCGCGTTCACAAACGGCTCGGCGATCACGCTCGGTTACATCGAGCCGCTCGACAATTTCGGCAACACCCCGGTGCTCGGCTTGCCGATGTGCTTCACGCTCTTCGTCGCCATCGCGGTTCTGATCGGCGTGGTGCTGCGTTACACGCCCTTCGGTTTCAAGCTCTATCTGATGGGCAGCAATGCCAAGGCTGCACGTTACGCCGGCATCCCCCAGCGCCGGATACTTCTTCTGACCTATACCGTCTGCGGGGTGCTTGCTTCCGTCGCCGGGATCATCATCGCCGCGCGCACATCAAGCGTGAAATGGGACTATGGCAGCTCCTACGTCCTCATCGCCATTCTGATCGTCGTCATGGCAGGTGTGCGCCCCGATGGCGGATACGGGCGGACGGTCTGCGTCGTCCTTTCCGCTACGGCACTCCAGATGCTGTCGAGCCTGTTCAATTTCCTCGATATCTCGAATTTCTTCCGCGACTGCGCCTGGGGCCTGCTCCTGATCGTGTTCCTGGCGACGTCGCGTGTCGATCTGCGCGCATTTATTTCGCCTCGTCGTTGATCGCGAGGTCCCAAGATCGGCGCAATGCCCCCCGCCGTCAGTTTTTGGTCGGGCAAACAACAAGTGATGAGGAGACACTCATGTCTGTCTACAAGAAGATTGCTACCTGCACGGTCGCTTTGGGTGCGCTTTGCGCTGCCCAGATTGCCGTCGCGCAGGATGCGCCCCCGGTCGTGACGGTCGTCAAGGTGACCGGCGAAAACTGGTTCACGCGCATGGAGGAAGGCGTTGTTGCCTACGGCAAGGACAATACGGGCGTTTCGACGAGCCAGATCGGTCCCGCCAAGGCGGACGCCGCCCAGCAGCTGCGCCTCATAGAAGACCTCGTCGCGAAGAATGTCAGCGCCATCGCTGTCGTGCCGATGGACCCCTCTGCTCTCGAAGGCGTCTTCAAGCGCGCGATGAACCGCGGCATCAAGATCGTCACGCACGAAGCCGACAGCTTGAAGAATACGCAGGTCGATATCGAAGCCTTCGACAACAAGGTCTTCGGCGCGCGCTTCAACGAGAAACTGGCCGAGTGCATGGGCAAGTCCGGCAAGTGGACGTCATTCGTCGGGTCGCTCGGCAGCCTGACGCACGTACAATGGGCTGACGGCGGCGCGGAGAACGCCAAGAAATATCCGGAAATGGAACTCGTCTCCGAGAAGAACGAGTCCTTCAACGACGCCAACAAGGCCTACGAAAAGGCGCGCGAGATCCTTCGCAAGTATCCTGACATCAAAGGCTTCCAGGGCGGTTCGGCCATTGACGTCATCGGAATCGGCCGCGCCGTCGAGGAAGCCGGCCTTGTGGGGAAGGTTTGCGTCGTCGGCCTCGGGCTGCCGAAGGACACCGCCAAGTACCTCGAATCCGGTGCGGTCCAGAGCATTTCCTTCTGGGACCCGAAGGATGCGGGTTATGTGATGAACAAGGTTGCTCAGCTCGTGATCGAGGGCAAGGAAATCACCGATGGTATGGATCTCGGAGTCCCGGGCTACAACAAGGTGTCCGTGAAGCAGGGTCCCGGCGAAGGCATCATCGTCGTCGGCGAAGCCTGGGTTGACGTCGATAAGTCCAACTACAGCCAGTATCCGTTCTGATCACACGTCGAACGGATCCGCGGCTGCAGCCGCTTCCGCCGGCAGGGATGGCCCTGCCGGCGACAGACCGTAACTCCGGATCATGCCAATGCAGTCGACTATCATTGCCGAGCAAAAGATGCCCTCTGTCGAGGCGCAGGGCGGTGGGACGCCCTTCCTGGAAGTTCGCAACCTCGAGAAGCGCTTCGGCGGCGTTCGCGCTCTCAAGGGCGTGAGCTTCACGATAGAACGCGGCCGTACCTACCATCTCATGGGCGAGAATGGATGCGGAAAGAGCACGCTCATCAAGATCATCTCGGGCGCCCAGCCGGCCGATGGCGGTGAGCTTGCGATCAATGGCAAGAAAACCGAAGGCCTGACGCCGATCGGCGCCTTGGCGGCAGGAATCGAGACGGTTTATCAGGATTTGTCGCTTCTTCCCAATCTGAGTGTAGAGGAAAACGTCGCGCTGACTCAGCAGCTGGTCGCCTCCAACGGCAGGCTTGCGCGTCGTCTCGATCTCAAGGTTCTGCGGGAAACGTCGATCCGTGCGCTGAAGGAGGTCGGCCTGCCGACGGAGCCCGCCTTTCTTTCGACGCCGGTCGAAGAACTACCCATCGCGACGCGTCAGCTCATTGCCATTGCTCGCGCTATCGCTTCCGATGCCGGTCTGGTCATTATGGATGAGCCGACGACCGCATTGACGCGGCGCGAAGTTGATAACCTCATTCGCGTCGTTCACGGCCTGCATGCCAAAGGCGTGTCGGTCCTTTTCGTGACGCACAAGCTCGACGAGTGCAAGGCCATCGGTGGGCAGGCAATCATCATGCGCGACGGCCTCAAGGTCGCCGAATGCGACGTTTCCACCCAATCGAAGAGCGAACTTGGCTTCTGGATGACGGGCAAGAAGTTGGACGAGACGCGTTATCGCGTCGACGCGCACGGGGACGAGACGCTGCTTTCGGTCGAGCAACTCGGGGGGAGCGGCTTCGACAATGTCAGCTTCGCGGTTGCCAAGGGCGAGATATTCGGGATCACGGGACTGCTGGATTCCGGGCGGAACGAGCTTGCGCTTTCGCTGGCCGGCGTAGAACCGGCGCGGCGCGGCTCCGTCCTGATGGGCGGCAAAGCGGCAGACCTGTCTTCTCCGGCCTCGGCAATTGCGGCCGGCATCGGCTATGTCCCGGAGGATCGCCTGTCGGAAGGGCTTTTTCTTGGAAAATCCATCCGCGAAAACATCGTCATGGCGGTCCTCGACCGGCTCCGGGGCGCATTCGGTCTGCTGGACAGCCGCCGGGCGAGGGCACTGGCGCAGAAGACCGTCGACGATCTGCAGGTCGCGACGCCGGATATCGACAATCCCGTCACGTCTCTCTCGGGGGGCAACCAGCAGAGGGTTCTGATCGGCCGCTGGCTGACCATCGAGCCGAGCCTGCTCATCCTGCACGGCCCGACCGTCGGTGTCGATGTCGGGTCGAAGGACACGATTTTTCGCATCATCCAGCGTCTTGCCGGAGATGGGATGAGCGTCATTATCATCAGCGACGACCTGCCCGAGCTCCTACAGAACTGCGATCGCGTCATGGTCATGCGCAAGGGCCGGGTCGCCGATGTCTTCACGGCTGAAGGGCTTGAGGAAGACGTAATCTACAAATCGATGATGGCCGAAGCCGGCCAAGGAGTTCAATAACATGGCCAATGCCGCAGCGACCGTCGCGGGAATGCGGGATGTCCCCGCCGCAATCCGGATCATGCGCTGGTTCATCCGCCATCCTCCGGCCGTCACCTTCCTTCTGGTCGTCATCCTCTGCATCGTCGTGGGCACGATCAATCCCGGGTTCTGGCAGGTGTCCAACCTGTTCGATATGGCGCGCTCCACCGTGGTGCGCGGCCTTTTCGCGCTTGGCGTTCTCGTGGTTCTGGCATCCGGCGGGCTCGATGTGTCCTTTACCGCCATTGCCGCACTCGTGATGTATGTGATCACCATGCTGGTCACGAATTACGCGCCGGATCTGTCCATCTGGCCCATTCTCGGCATCGCCGCCGCCAGCGGCGCCATCCTCGGCATCTGCAACGGCTTGCTGGTCCACGCATTGCAGGCGCCTTCGCTGATCGTGACGATCGGCACGCAATATGCGATCCGCGGCTTCCTGCTGACGTTCATCGGAACCGCGCTGTTCATGAACATTCCCGAGTCCATGGACGCGTTCGGGAAGCTTGCGCTTCTGCGATATGAAGGAGCGAATGGTGCGGTTGCGACATTGCCGGCCTATTTCCTCGTTCTGGTCGTCGCCGCATCCGTCACCTGGTACATCCTCAACCGCACCCTGATCGGTCGGGCGCTCTATGCGGTGGGGGGAAACGCCGGCATCGCCTCGCGGCTCGGATACAATCTGCGCACCGTGCATGTGTTCGTCTTCGCCTATGCAGGCCTACTGGCTGGAATTGCTGGCATCATGCACGTTTCGAGCAATCGCCTCGCAAATCCGTTCGATCTGGCGGGGTCGGAACTGGACGTCATCGCTGCGGTCATCCTCGGTGGCGCGCGCATAACCGGGGGCTCGGGTACGGTGCTTGGAACGTTGCTCGGCGTGTTGCTAATCACGCTCGTCAACAACGTGCTGATCCTCGTCGGCATCCCAAGCACCCTTCAACTCGCGATCATAGGGCTCTTCATTTTGGCAGCCGGTGCCATGTTCTCCATCAGGCCGAAAAGCTGAGAACTGACCGGCAGCGTCACGGACGGGCGTCCAGCCATGCCTTCACGCCCCGCGCGGCCGCGCGACCCGTGGCAAAGCAAGCTGTAAGGAGATAGCCGCCCGTTGGCGCTTCCCAGTCGAGCATCTCGCCGGCGACGAAGAGGCCGGGTACGGCCTTCACCATATAGCGTTCATCGACGCCGTCCAGGCGGACACCGCCGGCCGACGAGATCGCCTCCGCGATCGGCCGCGCCGCAAGCACTGGAACGGGCAAGGCCTTGATAAGTGCAGCAAGTTGCTCCGGAGCTATCCTGGTTGCCTCCTGCGAGAGCTCGCGCAGCAATGCCGCCTTCACACCGTCGAGCCCGGCGCCCTTACGCAGGCGGTTGGAGAGGCTCGCCTTGCGATCCTGCCGGGCGAGATCCCGCGCGAGCCTTTCGGCCGTTCTGCCTGGCGCAAGGTCGAGCATGAGGGAGGCTTTTCCGTCCTGCTCCAGCCGGTCGCGCAGGCAAGCCGCGTGGGCATAGACGAGGCTGCCTTCGATGCCGTGGCGGCTCATCACGAATTCACCCGGGATGGTCCCGGCGCCGGATGTGGCGGTAACTGCTTTCAGCGCCTGACCGGCAAAACGCTCACGGAAGGCCCCGCTCCATGCGACGTCGAACCCGCAATTGGCGGGGCGGAGATCCCTGATCGGTACGCCTCTTGCCCGCAGCAGGGGCACCCAGGCAGCGTCGGATCCGAGCCGGGGCCAACTCGCGCCGCCGAGCGCCATGAGAGCCGCGTCGCAACGCACGAGCGTCCTGCCCTCCGGCGTGTCGAAAACATAACCGTCCTCGGCAAAGCCCGACCAGCGATGGCGGGTGAGGAGCCGGACGCCTTGCGCCTCCAGCCGCCGAAGCCATGCGCGCAGCAGCGGCGAAGCCTTCATGGCTCTCGGAAAGACGCGCCCGGAGGAGCCGACAAACGTTTCCGCGCCAAGTTCATCCGCCCAGGCGCGAACGTCTTTCGGAGCAAAAGCGTCGAGCGCCGGTTGCAGCCTTGCGGACGCATCGGCGAACCGCTGCATAAAAGCCTTGCTGTGTTCGGAGTGCGTGATGTTGAGGCCGGACTTGCCCGCGAGCAGGAATTTGCGCGCCGCGCTCGGCATCGCCTCGTAGATCGTCACCGCGTGGCCGGAGCGTGACAGGATTTCCGCCGCCATCAGGCCGGCGGGGCCGCCGCCGATAATCGCAATTTCACTACTCTGCATCCGCTACGTCCAATGATCACGGGCACTCTTGATCACGGGCACTCTTGGCGCGTGCGACGATAAGGTGCAAGCAGATAAAATACAGCCGGCCACGGAGAGCCGTAGCCGGCTGGCGCTGAACTGATCGAAAAGTCAGAGGGTTGCGCCGACTTTGCGCAACTCGGCGAGAACCGGTGCCTTCGGCAGCCAGATCTTGTCGTATTCAGCGATGATGCGGCTGGCGTCGGCGACGGTGATATCCTTGATCGGAATGCCTGCCCCGGCAAATTTTTCGAGGAGCGCCGGCTCGTTGGCGACCGTTGCATCGATCTGTTCATCAAGGGCTGCCTTGGTGAGACGCGTGATGATTTCGCGGTCGGCGGCGGAAAGGGTCTGCCAGGCGCGGCCCGAGGCAAGCGCGACGCAGGGCATGAAGATGGCATTCATCTTCAGCATGGTCTTCGAAACCTTGTCGAAGCGCTGGTTCCAGGAGAAGTCGAGGTCCGCCTCCAGACCGTCCACCTGGCCGTTCGACATAGCGTCGAAAACCGCAGGTGTCGGGATGGGCGTCGGTGCGGCGCCGAGGAGCTGGTAGAAATCCCGGTAGGCCGGCGTCGTATTGATGCGCAACTTCATACCGTTGATGTCGTCAAGGCCGGCGATCTCCCTGGCCGAGAAGACGACGCGCATGGTGGTTATGCCCCATGCAAGGCCGACCGTGCCGGTCTCGGCCGGCAGAACATCGAGGAGCTTCATAGCGAGCGGCTCGCGTACGAGTTTTGCGACCTTGGCGGTCGAATCCACCACCCAGGGCGCGTTGATCGCGGCGATCGCCGGAATGCGCGAGCCGAGTTCGGCGGTCATGATCCAGCCGAGATCGAGCGCGCCGCTCTGCATCTGCTGCAGCATGGCCGCTTCGTTTCCGAGCTGGCCGGCGGGGAAGACCGAGAGCGAAAGGCGGCCGTTCGTTTCAGCCTTGAGACCTTCACCCACCTTGAGAGCGGCGTTGTTCCACGGGTGCCCGGGCGGCGTGACGATACCAAGGCGAAGCGTACGCGTTTCCTGTGCGCGAACGAGCGATGGCGTAGCGAGCGAGAGTGCTGTGCCGGCGGCGATGCCGCCAAGGAAAGTTCTGCGGGAAACTGTCATGGAAGATCCTCTGGTTGGTTCGTTTTGATTTACCGGACGAAGAAGGTGGAAAGTGACGGAATGAGCGAGAGAAGCACGAGCATTAGGCAGGAAACGAAGAAGAACGGCAGTGTGACCAGGAACATCTTGCCGGGCTTGGCACCGGTGACCGCTGCGGCGACGAAGAAGCAAAGTCCGACGGGCGGCGAGAGGAAGCCGAGAACGAGGTTGACGACGACGACGACGCCGAAATGGATGGGGTCGATGCCGTAAACCTCGGTGGCGATCGGCAGGAGGATGGGCACCGTCATGATGAGACCGGGCGCGCCGTCGATCACCGTGCCGATGATGAGCAGGATGATATTGACGAGCAGCATGAAGGTGACCGGATCCGATGCGACGGTCTGGACCCAGCCGGCTACCTGCTGCGGCACCATTCCGTAGACGAGTACCCAGGAAAAGACCGCGGCCGCCGCCACGAGGAAGAGGACCACCGCCGAGTAGATGCCGGCCCGCAGCATCATCCGCGGAAGGTCGGCGAATCTGAGTTCGCCGATCCAGAAGCGGCCGACGAGCACTGCTGCGACCGCTCCGACCGCAGCGGCCTCCGTCGCATTGGCAAGGCCGGACAGAACGGAGCCGACGATGACGAAGGGTATGAGAAGCGTCGGCAACGCGTCCAGCACGATCCGGACACGATCCTTGAGCTTCATACGTTCGCCGCGCGGATAGTTGTAGACGAGTCCCATCGCCGCGATGACGAGGCAGAATGCTACCGTCAGCAGGACGCCGGGCACAATTCCGGCGGCCAGCATATCGCTGACCGGAACCTGCGCCAGCACGCTGTAGACGACGAACATGATGGACGGGGGAATGATGGGGCCGAGCATGCCCGCATAGGCCGTAATTCCGGCGGCGAAGGTCTTGTCATAGCCCTTCTTTTCCATCTCCGGCACCATCATCTGCGCCATGACCGCGACCTGCGCCGTCGCCGAACCGAGAATGGAGGCAACGAACATGTTCGCCAGCAGGTTGACATAGGCGAGGCCGCCGCGCATGGCGCCGACAAAAGCCATGGTCATGTCGATTATACGGCGCGTGATTCCGCCACCGTTCATGATCTCGCCGATCAGCACGAAGAGCGGAATGGAAATCAGGCCGTAATTGTCGACGCCGCCGAAAAGTTGCGTCGGAAAGCTCTGGAAGAGCAGGGGATTCCCAGATGCCAAAATGTAGACGATGCTGCCGAGGCAAAGGCAGACCCCTATCGGAACGCCGACGAGCATGAAGGCAAGGAAGGCGGCGGTGGTGAGCATCAGTTCACTCCCTCGGCGCTGGAGAGTTCGCGTCGCTTTTGCTGCGGCGACAGACCGAGGTCTTCGACGAGATTGGCGGCGCAGTGAACCGTCATGGTGACGGCGAAGAGGGGGATGACGAGGCTGATCGCCCAGATAGGCCAGTTCAGCGTCTGGCTGCGCTCGGTATAGAGGAAATTGAAGCTCTCGGCGGCGAAAGCTTTCGTATCGAAGCCGGCGCGGAAAATTCCGACCGGGTCCATCCACAGCCAGCAGAAGGCTGCGAGCGCCAGTGCAAACAGGAGGACGAGCAGTGTCGAACCCGCCCTCATCCAGCGCGCAGCAGCAGGCGGCAGGTAATCCGTCAGCAGCGTCACGGAAAAATCGAGCCTGAGGCGCGTCAGCGCCGAGCCTCCGATGAAGGCGAGCCAAACCATGGCATATACGGCCGATTCATCGACCCAGTAGAGCGGGTGTCCGCTGTAGCGGGTCACGACATTGAGCAGGATGAGTGCGAGAAGCACGCCCATCAGGCCGGCGACTACGAGCTTCTCGAGCGAGAGCAAAGCTTCGGAGAGTGCGATGATGGCGCGCGCATAAAGCGGCGGCTCAACTGACTGGTTCATGGACTGCTCCCTGGTTTCTGTATAAAGTAGATTTTATACATTCTGCGAGTCAATATCATTTCTGACGGTCTTCCTGTAGCGAGCGTTCATGGCCTCACATCTGAAACATCGCACCCTCTCAGGCGCACTCATCGAGGAAATACGGCAGGCGATCCTGTCGGGCCGATACCCGGCCGGCAGTCAATTGCGCCAGGATGCGCTGGCTGAAACCTATGGCGTCAGCCGCATTCCCGTGCGCGAGGTTCTCTTTCAACTCGAGGCTGAAGGTCTGGTCAGGATCGTGCCGCAGAAGGGAGCCATCGTCTCCGAACTGTCGCTTGCCGAAATCGACGACGTCTTCGAACTGCGCGCTCTCCTCGAACCGCGGCTCCTGCGAAAATCGGCGCCTCTTCTCGACGGCGACGATTTTGCGCGCCTGGACGAGGCTCAGAACCGCTTTCTTAAAGCCACGACGGCGGGCGAAATTGATTCATACGGTCAGCTCAATGCCGAACTGCACATGGTACTGTACCGGCGTGCCGACATGCCGCGAACGCAGCAGATCGTCGCCTCGCTGCTACAGACGAGCGACCGTTACACGCGCGTCCAGCTATCGAGCGTCGCAGCGATGACCCGGGCGATGGAAGAACATGCCGAGCTGATCCGCCTTTGCCGGGCAGGCGCCTTCGAAGAGGCGTCCGCTTTCCTGGTTTTCCACCTCAAGGCAGTCCACGAAGACCTGCTGTTCCGGCTGAACGGTCGCGAGGATGCCCCGGCGATGGAGGGTGGAGCAGGATGAGGAAAAGTGTGCACGATTTTCCGGCCGCTTCCGCCTCTCGACCACTGTGACCCATAGCTCCGGTCTACTGCGCGGCCTCGGCCGCCGGGCCTGTCGATTCGCGTAAAATGAGTTCGACAGGCCAGAGTTCGTGAATTTCCGAGGCCGGCCGGCCGGCGAGCAGCTGAAGGGTTAGGTCGGCGAGGCGAGCGCCGGCAGCGCGCAGGGACGAACGGCTGGTCGAGAGAGACGGGGCCATGTTGTCGGCCGTGAGGTAGGGAAAGACGTCGTCATGGGCGATTACCGAGATGTCGCGCCCGACGACGAGGTCTAAGGAACGTACGGCCCGGTAGACACCGAGTGCCGTCATCATCGAGCCGGCGACGAAGGCTGTCGGACGGGGGGATTGCTCGAGGAGCGAACGGGCGAAGCGGAAGCCGATCTCGTCGGTGAACTGGCCGTGTGCGACAAGGCGTGGATCGAAGGGAATCCCACGCTGCTCCAACGCCTCACGGTAGCCCTTATCCCGGTGAAGCGTGAAGGTGAGACCGTCGCGGCCGTTGATCAGTGCGATGCGTCTGTGTCCGAGATCGAGCAGATGCGAGGTGGCGCGGCGTATGGCGCCTTCATTATCGATATCGAGCCAGGCATGCGGCACATTGGTCTCCGAACGGCCATGCACCAGAAAGGGAATGCCGAGCTTGTGGAGCAGCAGGATTCGCTCGTCGTTCGGTTTCGGCGAATGGACGATGACGGCGTCAACCCGTCCGCTGGTCGCCAGGCGGCTATAGAGCTGGATCTCGGCTTTCGTGTCCTGAACCGCAACGGGGCTCACGAGAATGTCGATATCCTCGCTGTCCAGCCGTTCGGCCATGCCGCTCATGAATTCGCAGAACTGGAATTCGTTGCGGCCCATCACGACGCCGATCGCCCCGGCGCGGCCCGTGACGAGGCGCACCGCGTTGATATTCGGCCGGTATCCCAGCCGCACGGCCTCCTCGGCAACGCGCTTACGGGTCTTCTCGCTGACTTCCGGATAGCCGCTCAGAGCACGGCTTACCGTCGTTGGAGAGAGCCCCAACTGTTTGGCGAATTCCTTGAGCTTCACTGTTCTTTCCCTGGGCCCCTTCTGCGCGTCGCCCGGCGTTGCTTCCGAAGCAAGTCACGCAGCAATCCGAGATGCCGCATACGCCCTTCCTTTGGCATCGAGTCGATGCGCAGCGCTGCGGACACCAGCGCGGAACTATAGCGGGTTCGCCGACGGCCACAATCCATGCATCGCTTCGGCGGACGGGCGGGCGCGATCGAGATAGCTGGCATCATGAACCAAATCGTTTTAAATTCCTGTGGATGACTTTTTCCAAGTCGCCTTGCCGAGCGAAACCGGTTGCCGATCAAGTGCGACGGCTTTGAGTATAACTACTGGAATATAAATAGAAAAGTTCGAGATGGCTATTCCGATTACTTCCGATGCAACCGTATCTTGACAGTCCATTTGGGTTCTGACAGCTTCTGCGCACCCAAACCGTTTTCGATTTTTTCGAGGAGCATGCGAAACCGGAGGGGAGTTTTGGAGGGACCAATGGACGTGAAGCCTTTTATCAGGACGCTGATTTCCTGTGCCGCTATCGTCGGTGCAATCGATGTTGCTGCCGCCGCCGAATTGTCGATGGCGGCCAATTCGACCGGTAAGAATCTGAGCTTTCTGCGCGAGCAGATCGCCAGGTTCGAGAAGGAGACGGGCCATAAGGTCAATCTGGTGACGATGCCGGCGTCGAGCAGCGAGCAGTTCAGCCAATACCGGCTCTGGCTCGCGGCCGGCAACAAGGACGTCGACGTCTACCAGACGGATGTCATCTGGGCTCCACAGCTCGCCGAGCAGTTCGTAGACCTGACCGAGGCCACGAAGGACGTCGTCGCCGACCATTTCCCCTCGATCATTCAGTCACAGACCGTCAACGGCAAGTTGGTGGCCTTGCCCTTCTATACCGATGCGCCGGCGCTCTATTACCGCAAGGACCTGCTCGACAAATACGGCAAGGCGCCGCCGAAGACCTGGGATGAAATGGCAGCGACGGCCAAGGAAATTCAGGAAAAGGAGCGTGCTGCCGGCAATGCCGATATCTGGGGCTTCGTTTTCCAGGGCAATGCCTATGAAGGGCTCACCTGCAACGCACTCGAGTGGATCAAGTCCTCGGGCGGTGGCCAGATCGTCGAGCCCGATGGCACGATCTCCGTCAATAATGAGAAGGCGGCCGCGGCCGTGGAACGTGTCAAGGAATGGATCGGCACGATCGCGCCCAAGGGCGTGCTTGCCTATCAGGAAGAGGAATCGCGCGGGGTCTGGCAGACCGGCAATGCGGTCTTCATGCGTAACTGGCCCTATGCCTATGCGCTCGGTAACGGCGACGACAGTGCCGTCAAGGGCAAATTCGAAGTGGCCCCGTTGCCGGCCGCCGCCGATGGCGAGAAGCCATCTTCCACCCTCGGTGGATGGAATCTCGCGGTCTCGAAATATTCCGACGAGCAGGAGGCGGCGATTGCGTTTGTCAAATTCCTCGGGTCAGCCGAGACGCAGAAGGTGCGCGCGATCGAGCTCTCGAACCTGCCGACGATCGCTGCACTTTACGATGATCCGGAAATCGCGGCCGCTCAGCCGTTCATGCCGCACTGGAAGCCTATCTTCGAGAGCGCCGTGCCGCGCCCCTCGGCAGTGGCCAAGGTGAAGTATAACGAGGTTTCGTCCAAGTTCTGGAGCGCCGTGCACAACACGCTTTCGGGCAACGGAACGGCCGCGGAGAACCTGGAACTTCTCGAAGTCGAACTGACCGAACTCAAGGGTGACTCCTGGTAAGAATCCGCAGCGCCCGGATGGCACCCTGCCATCCGGGCCAAGGTCAACGGCGCGGGCGAGGGCCTGCGCCAATCGGTAGGTTCACGTCATGACTGATCTCTCGCTCGCCGATCGGCCGGCTGCGCTTGCGCATGGCGCCAGGATAGGCTCGGACCTGCAGGCGCAACGTGTCCGTTCGGCCTGGCTGTTTCTCGCGCCTACTTTTCTCGTTCTGGCGCTCGTGGCCGGCTGGCCGCTCATCAGAACCATCTACTTCAGTTTCACGAATGCCTCGCTGACCAACCTGTCGGATGCCGAATTCGTCGGTTTCGCCAATTATTTCTCATGGATCACCCTGAAGAGCGGTCGCACCATTTACAGGGGTCTGCTCGCGGATCCCGCCTGGTGGAATGCGGTCTGGAACACGCTCAAGTTCACGGTTCTTTCCGTCAGCATCGAAACGGCGCTGGGTCTCATCGTTGCCCTGGTTCTCAACGCACAGTTCCCAGGCCGCGGACTTGTCCGGGCGGCGATTCTTATTCCCTGGGCTATCCCGACGATCGTGTCAGCCAAAATGTGGGCATGGATGCTCAACGATCAGTTCGGCATCCTCAACGACATGCTGCTCGGTCTCGGCCTGATCGGCGAGAAGATCGCCTGGACCGCAAGCCCCGATACCGCCATGATCGCCGTGCTGATCGTGGACGTCTGGAAGACGACCCCCTTTATGGCGCTCCTGATCCTGGCCGGGCTGCAAATGGTGCCGGGCGATATCTACGAGGCCGCGAAAATCGATGGCGTGCATCCAGTGCGCGTGTTCTGGCGGGTTACCCTGCCGCTGATCCGCCCGGCGCTGATGGTTGCGGTCATCTTCCGCATGCTCGACGCGCTGCGCATTTTCGACCTTATCTACGTTCTGACGCCGAACAACGCGCAGACGAAGACCATGTCGGTCATGGCCCGCGAAAACCTCTTCGATTTCGACAAGTTCGCCTACGGCGCGGCGGCCTCGACCATGTTGTTCCTGATCATCGCCACGATCACGATCCTGTACATGTGGCTCGGCCGCCTCAATCTGAGCGGAGGAGAACGCTGATGGTCGTTACGCTTGTAAAACGGACCGCGTTCTACGCGCTCGTTGCCGTCATCATCCTGATTGCCGTCTTTCCATTCTACTACGCGATCCTGACGAGCTTGAAGTCCGGCACGGCGCTGTTTCGCATCGACTACTGGCCGACCGATTTCTCGCTCGCGAACTATGCCGACATCTTTTCGCACGGCACATTCGTGCGCAATCTCGGCAATTCGCTCCTCGTCGCCACGCTCGTGGTCGCCATATCGCTCCTTCTCGCCGTTACCGCGGCCTATGCGCTTGCCCGGGTGCGCTTCCGCGGCCGGGGGCTGCTTTTGCTGACGATCCTGTCCGTTTCCATGTTCCCGCAGATCGCCGTGCTTGCAGGCCTCTTCGAACTCATCCGCTTCGTCGGGATCTTCAACACGCCGCTTGCGCTCATATTTTCCTACATGATCTTCACACTGCCCTTCACGGTCTGGGTGCTGACTACCTTCATGCGGGACCTGCCGATCGAGATCGAGGAGGCGGCAATCGTCGACGGCGCTTCTCCCTGGGTGGTGATCACGCGCGTCTTCATGCCACTGATGTGGCCGGCGCTGGTGACGACCGGCCTTCTCGCCTTCATTGCGGCGTGGAACGAGTTCCTCTTTGCGCTGACATTCACGTCGTCCAACACGCAGCGCACCGTGCCGGTTGCGATTGCGCTGCTCTCCGGGGGCAGCCAGTTCGAGATTCCCTGGGGCAACATCATGGCAGCGTCCGTGATCGTCACGGTGCCCCTCGTGGTGCTCGTGCTCATCTTTCAGCGGCGGATCATTTCCGGCCTCACCGCAGGCGGCGTCAAAGGATAGGAGAATAAGATGGCAGAGCTTCAATTGCGCGATATCCGCAAGTCCTTCGGCGCCTTCGATGTGATCAAGGGCGTCAGCATGGACATCAAGTCGGGCGAGTTCATGGTCTTCGTCGGCCCTTCCGGCTGCGGCAAGTCCACGCTCTTGAGACTGATCGCGGGGCTTGAGGAAATCACCTCCGGAACTCTCTCTTTCGATGGTCAGATCGTCAACCAACTGACGCCATCGCGCCGCGGCATTGCCATGGTGTTCCAGTCCTATGCGCTCTACCCGCATATGACGGTTTACGAGAACATGGCATTTGGCATGCAGCTTGCCGGCAAAGATAAGCAGCAGTGCCGCAAACGGGTCGAGACCGCGGCGGAAATGCTGCAGCTGACGCCCTATCTCGAGCGACTGCCGCGGCAGCTCTCGGGTGGGCAGAGGCAGCGCGTGGCGATCGGCCGGGCGATCGTACGAGACCCGAAGGTCTTTCTTTTCGACGAGCCGCTTTCAAATCTCGACGCGGCGCTGCGTGTCGCCACCCGACTCGAAATCGCCAAGCTTCACCGCAGCATGCACAAGACGACGATGATCTATGTTACCCACGACCAGGTCGAAGCAATGACGCTCGCCGACCGGATCTGTGTCCTGAGGGACGGTCTCGTAGAGCAGATAGGCACGCCGCTGGAGCTCTACGAGACGCCGAACTCGGTCTTCGTCGCCGGTTTTATCGGTTCGCCGAAAATGAACTTCCTGTCGGGTGCCTTCGCGGAGCCGTACAAGGCAGACACGATCGGCGTCCGCGCGGAGCATCTTGAAATCGATGGAGAGAGAGGTGAGTGGAGCGGCACCGTGATCCATTCGGAAATGCTCGGCTCCGACAGCTATATCTATCTCGACATAGGCGCTGGCGAACCGGTGATCGTCCGCGAGAGCGGGATTGCGAAGCACCAGCCCGGAGAGCGGATCACGATATCCCCTGCCGCCGGGCAGGTTCATCGCTTCGATGCAGGCGGCCGGGCGACCGGACGGATCGAAATGCGGGGTGCGGCCTGACGAGTTTCATAATTGCGTGTCGCCCAAAACTGCGCACGGTTTTGGGATAAAGACATGCATGGAAGACCTAAAGCGCGTCGTATGAGTTCGATTGAGTGCAGCACGCTTCAGATTGGAGCCATGTGAATACACTCGGGCCGCAGATTGATCGGCCCGCGAAAGCCTAGAAGCTATGTCTGGTCCGGAGGATTTCGGATCATTCCCAAGCCTCAAACGTTAGGGCAGGAAATGGCGGGTCCCCGTGGGGTTTACCCGGCCCGGCTCCGTGCCCGCAGACTCAAATCACGGACAGCTGGCATCCGGCAGCGGGTGCCCCAAACCACGAGGAGAATGAACTTGTCTATCAATGCCATCGTGTGGGGTGAGAATATCCACGAGCAGACGAATGCGGTGGTTCGGGAGATCTATCCCGAGGGCATGCACAACACGATCGCCGCCGCGCTCAATTCCGACCCGGGGATCAATGCGACGACGGCGACATTGCAGGAGCCCGAGCACGGGCTGAGCGAGGCGCGGCTTGCCGCAGCCGATGTTCTCCTGTGGTGGGGCCACAAGGATCATGGGGCGGTCGACGACGCTATCGTCGAGCGCGTAGCCAAACGCGTTTGGGAGGGAATGGGCCTCATCGTTCTTCATTCCGGCCACTTCTCCAAGGTTTTCAAGCGGCTGATGGGCACGCCATGCGCGCTGAAATGGCGTGAGGCGGGAGAGCGCGAGCGCGTCTGGGTCGTCAACCCGCGACACCCGATTGCCGAGGGCCTGGGCGAAAACTTCGTGATCGAGAATGAAGAAATGTATGGCGAGCAATTCTCGGTGCCGGAGCCGTTGGAGACGGTCTTCATCTCCTGGTTTGCCGGCGGCGAGGTATTTCGCTCAGGGCTGACCTGGCGGCGCGGCGCGGGCAATATCTTCTATTTCCGCCCCGGACATGAAACCTATCCCACCTATCACGATGCGACCGTGCACAAGGTGCTGCGGAACGCGGTGAAATGGGCATACAACCCGCAGGGCACGTATAAGGCCATCCACGACGCACCCAACGTCCCGGTGGAGAAGGCGCTGGAGCCGATCGTCGAGCGCGGCCCGAGACTGCACAAGGCCGGCGAAGCCGGATATCGGTAAAGGGGTCTCCCATGCGTTTGCTTATTCTCGGAACCGGCGGCATGGCCAACAGTCATGCGAAAGCCTTTGCTGAGATCGAAGGCGTCGAAATGGTCGGCGCAGTCGACGTCGACCCGTCCCGTGCCCGGGCCTTCGCTTCCACGCACGGCATCGAACGTACTTTCACATCCCTCGACGAGGCGATTGCCTGGGGAGAGTTCGATGCGGCGACGAACGTGACGCCCGACAAGGCCCATCACCCCACGACGCTTGCCCTCATCGCAGCCGGCAAGCATGTGCTTTGCGAAAAGCCGCTGGCCGAAAATTACGAGAAGGCCGCCGAGATGGCGGCCGCGGCCGAGCGCGCCGGCCTCGTCACCATGGTCAATCTCACCTACCGCAATGTCGCACCGCTGCAGAAGGCGCGCGAACTGGTCGTCGCCGGCGAAATCGGCCTGGTGCGCCATCTCGAAGCCTCCTATCTCCAAAGCTGGCTGGTGTCGAAGGCTTGGGGCGACTGGGCGAGCGAGTCCAAATGGCTGTGGCGCCTCTCCACGAAACATGGCTCGAATGGCGTGCTCGGCGATGTCGGCATACACATTCTCGACTTTGCCGGCTATGGGGCAAACAGCTCGGTCGAAAGGGTCTTTGCGCGCCTGAAGGCCTTCGACAAAGCCCCGGGCAACCGGTTAGGCGAATACGATCTCGATGCCAATGACAGCTTTGCCATGACGGCCGAATTTGAAAACGGTGCGATGGCGGTGATCCACGCGAGCCGTTGGGCGACAGGCCATCTGAACGAGCTGAGGCTCAGGTTGCACGGGGACAAAGGTGCGCTGGAGGTCATCCATACGCCGGACGGTTCGAGCCTGCGCGCCTGCCTGGGCGCCGACGTTGAAAAGGCAGTGTGGAGGACAGTCGATGCCGGCACCGTGCCGACCAACTACCAGCGCTTCGTCGAGGCGGTGAAGGCCGGCCGAACCGTCGAGCCGGGTTTCCGCCATGCCGCTGACCTGCAGAAGGTGCTGGATCTCGCCATAGAGACCGAACGTGAACGCCGCGAACTCGGTGTTCCTGACATCGACGCGGTCGTGCAGGAGCGCGCGGTGGGATAATGCGACGCGGCATACATTACAGCGCGCCGCGCGTCTTATCAGACCCACAAAGATCGCTGTAGCACTTTGATCTGCTGCATGTTTTTGTCCTTCAATCGGATCCGATTAAGGAAACATGCAGTAGGGCGGGATGCGGGCGCGAAACCGCGCACTCATCCCGCTCCAAGGCGCGCCGCATCTGAGAGATACGGCGCGTTTCCTGTTTCCGAGTCCTCTATTCCGAAGCGCTCGGCCTTCGGGAAAATGCATCAGGCGTGCGAGTGGTGCCGGAAATCCCAGACCGCCCAGGCCGCGATTGCGGCAACGAGCACGCCGAGAATGACATGGGTCCACATCGCATTCACATTTCCCGTGAAGCCAAGCAGCCAGGGAGAAACGATGAGCCACAGGCCGATCACCATATTGGCCCATTCCTCCCATTCGGCGAAAGCCGAAAGGGTCGCGACCGCAAGGGCGCCGAGCACGATGCCGGCGATCCATGCATTCCAGGTCGGCACTGAATCGGCCGCAAAGCCGATGACCCAGGGAGAAACGAACAGGCACGCCGCCAGGACCAGATTCGCCCAATCCTGGCTTCTTTTTCCTGCCATCAGAGTGTTGGGCATGACAACCTCCACCTATGAAGCCTGACAAAGCGTCATTACCCGCGTGCAGCTTACGCAATTCCGTCCGCTTCAGATCGCACGTGTCTGTAACGCTTTGAATTGCTGCCGAAATTTTACTCCTGAATCGAACGGGTTTCAAGGAAACGCGAAACGCGCCGTAATTGCGCCCAAGACCGGCAGCTCTCTGCCAGCGGCCGTCGCCTGGTTATGTTTCCCCTTGGTCCAACTTCTCTCGACCCGCACTTCGGCGGATAATCCGAGGGGCTCTCATCAGGGCGGGTGCTTCTCTCAATCAACCCGATGGGGCAGGAGCCGGCTGCGAAACGCGAGTTTGGAACCGGTCTGCAGAAGCGCTGCTTCTATGAAATCTCAGAACTCCAAACCGGCAGAAGCCGCGCGAGTTGGAACGTATAAGAGGAGCAAGGCATGAGCTTTCCAGATGCTGACAAGCGCAAAAATGCGCAGGGTTCAATCTCCATAGACCGCCGAAGCCTTTTGCTGGGAGGCACCATCCTTGCGGCTGCCGCTGCAGCGAACGGAGCCGTGGCCGTCGGCAGCGCGAAGGCTCAGGAGCAATCTTCGGCAGGTAGCGGCAAGACTCCGAACATCCTGGTCATCTTCGGCGACGACATCGGCATTCCGCAAATCAGCGCCTACACCATGGGCCTGATGGGCTATCGCACGCCGAACATCGATCGTATCGCCGCCGAGGGCGCGATCTTCACCGATGCCTATGGCCAGCAGAGCTGCACCGCAGGGCGCGCTTCCTTCATACTCGGCCAGGAGCCGTTCCGCACGGGGCTGCTGACGATCGGCATGCCCGGCGATCCGCACGGCATTCAGGACTGGATGCCGACCATCGCCGACGTCATGAAGTCGAAGGGATATGCAACCGGCCAGTTCGGCAAGAATCACCTGGGCGACCGCGACGAGCACCTGCCGACGAACCATGGCTTCGACGAGTTCTTCGGCAACCTCTACCACCTGAATGCCGAAGAGGAGCCGGAAGGCTACTTCTATCCGAAGGACGAGGAATTCCGGAAGAATTTCGGGCCGCGCGGCGTGATCAAGTCCAGCGCGGACGGAAAGATCGAGGATACCGGAGCGCTCAACACCAAACGGATGGAGACGGTCGACGAAGAGTTCCTCGCGGCAGCGAAGGATTTTATCGATCGCCAAGCGAAGGCCGACAAGCCGTTCTTCTGCTGGTTCAACTCGACACGCATGCACGTGTTTACCCACCTGAAGCCGGAATCCATGGGCAAGACCGGTAAGGGCATCCACGCCGACGGCATGGTGGAGCATGACGGCCATGTCGGTCAGCTGCTGCAGCAGCTCGACGACCTCGGCATCACGGAAAACACGATCGTGCTCTACACGACCGACAACGGTGCCGAGCTCGCTTTGTGGCCGGATGGCGCGATGACCATGTTCCATGGCGAAAAGGGAACGACGTGGGAAGGTGGCTTCCGCATTCCCATGATGGTGCGCTGGCCCGGCGTGGTGAAGCCGGGCACGCAAATCAACGACCCCGTGACGCTGATGGACTGGATGCCGACCTTCGCCACCGCCGCCGGAATCCCTGATGTCAAGGAGGAGATGAAGACGGGCTTCAAGTCCGGCGACAAGACCTTCAAGGTCCATCTCGACGGTTATGACTTGACCGCGCTCCTTAAGGGTGAGGCCGAGGAGCCGCCTCGCGAAGCAGTCTACTACTTCGACCAGGGCGGCAATCTGAATGCCATAAGGTGGAATGACTGGAAGCTCAGCTTCGCAGTCAACAGCGAAGGCAACATCGCCACCGCCACGCGCGAGACGCCGAGTTGGGCCAATATCGCCAATCTGAGAATGGACCCTTATGAACGGGGGACGAAAGAAGGCGGAGGGGCCATGGAGTTCATAGCCCGAAACATGTGGCTCCTGGTGCCGATCCAGAGCAAGATCAAGGAGTTCTTCCAGGATTTTGACCAGTACCCCTACCAGCCCGGCAGCACGCTCAACGCCAGCGGCATAAACTACAACCTGTTGCAGCAGCAGGCTGCGCTGAAGCGGCTCGGCGACCTGGAGCGTCTCGCGCCGCGCTGATGCTGGTTGCAAGTTCCGATTTCGTTGGAACGCAATCAGATATCGTTCTGACGAAAGGCGGGGGAAGTCCCGCCTTTCTGATCTGTGCATTTGCACGTAGGCGCGGGCGCAGGCGGAAAGCCGATACGGTTTCCGCATCCGGTTCTGAAGGCGGTCAACTTTCGTGCGGAGCTATTGCTGTTCGGGTGAGGCCGCCAACAGCGAGGCCTCGGGAGACCGCACGAAGCCTGTGTATCGTTCGAACTGGAACAGAACGTCGTTGATGATCTGGCCGTCCGTCATTCCCATGATGTCATAGCCGCGACTGCCATCCGAAAAGAAGGTTCGCGCCTCGTAACGCACATCGGCGTTGGTCGCCTCCAATGCGGTGAAGGCGGGAAGCTTGTGTTCGGACATCTGAACCCCATAGACGAAATCGCGGTGGCTTTCTGCAGGCGCCGTGAGCGTCAGTGTTCCCGTTCGGGCATCGCGGGCAACGGAAGCCGGCCGCGAGCGGTACGTCAGCTCCCTGGCCACCGCTTCGAGGGGCGGAAGGACGGAAGCCTGCATGAACGACTCCACGGCCGGCTTGTCCGGGGTGCTGAGCGTCATCGCCAGGCGGCGTTGCCATGTTACGCCGGACGCGGGATAGGCCCGTGCCCGACTGAACCGGGCGAGCGTGTGCGGGCAAGATCGGCCCTCATCCCGACGAACAGCGACCGTACAAGTACGAGCATCACCAGGCTGAATGGCAGTGCCGTGGAGATGGTGGCGGATTGCAGGGCCGTAAGCCCTCCGGTGGACAACAGAACGGCGGCCACGATGCCGCTGAGGGCACACCAGAAAACCCGCTGAAGGGCGGGAGTGGCCGTTTTGCCGCCCGCCGCTATCGTATCGATCACCAAGGCGCCGGAATCGCAGGAGGTGACGAAGAATATGCTGACGAGCAGAACCGCGAGTGTCGAGGTCACCGCCGACAATGGCAGATATTCGAAGAACTGAAAAAGGGCGATCGATAGGTCCGCCTTCACGGCACATGCCAGCTCGCCGTTGGCGATCGTCGTGTCGACGTAAATCGCCGTGTTTCCGAAAACGGTCATCCACAGGAACGTGAAAATGGCCGGTACGAAGAGAACGGCGGTGACGAACTCTCTCACAGTACGTCCGCGGGATATCCGCGCGATGAACATGCCGACGAAGGGCGACCAGGAAATCCACCAGGCCCAGTAGTATCGATCCACGGGCGCGGTTCGTAGGCATAGATGTTGAACGTCCGCAAGAGCAGGCTGTCGAGATAGAGGCCGATATTCTGGACGAGATCTCGCATCAGCGTAGCGGTCGGCCCGACCACGAGCACGAAAATCATCAGCATCACCGCGAGAAAGAGGTTCACCTCGCTGAGAATGCGGACGCCCTTGTCGACGCCGGTAACGACCGAGATAGTCGCTATTGCCGTGACGGTGGTGACGAGCAGAAGCTGGACATATATCGATTGGGGGACGCCCAGCAGGTAGTTCGGGCCCGAAGTTATCTGAAGGACACCGGATCAGAGCGAGGTCGCAAGCCCGAACAAGGTCCCGCAGATCGCAAAGACATCCACGATATGCCGGATAGGCCCGTGAATGCGCTCCTTGAGCAGCGGCTAAAGCCCCGATCGGACCGTGAGGGGTAGATTGTAGCGGTAACCGAAATAGGCCAGGGACAGTCCGACCACTGAATATATTGCCCAGGCGTGTACGCCCCAATGGAAGAAGGTTACGCTCATCGCCTCACGCTGGGCAGCGATGGTCAAGGGTTCGGCCTCGGGTGGAGAGGCGAAATGCGTCATCGGCTCGCCGACGGCAAAGTACATGAGCCCGATGCCCATGCCGGCGGCGAACAGCATGGCGATCCAGGACAGGTAGCGGAACTCGGGTTCGGAATCCTCCGGCCCGAGCTTCAATTCGTTATAGCGGCTAAATGCCATGAAAATCATCGAAAACAGGAAGATGGCCACTGCGAGCAGATAGAGCCAGCCGAAACCGGAGAGGATCGTCGCCTGGATCCCGCTGAAAATGGATTCAGCTCTCTTGGGCGCAACCACCCCGATTGCGCCGAAAAGGGCGATGACGGTCACCGACCCGGCGAATACCGGAAAATTCACTGTGAAACGCTGGGCCAAATGCCACCTCCCGACAAGGTCTGCGCGTGAAAACGGGATTGGGAAAAGAACGCCCGATCACGGCCGATTCCCGGCCCGGTATCATAACACGGGCTCACAAGTCGGCTTTCATCCTTCGCGTCACGGCATAGTCGGGTTGAGGGGAAGCAAGGCCGGCTTGCGGCCGGGCGCTTCCGTTTCCTGCATCAACCAGGCTTCCCGAGCCTTCTTCAGGCCGGGCAGAAGCAAGCCTGCTCCTAACGGCTGGGATGCTTGCTGAGAAGCGTAACGCGTTCTCTGCCAGGCCTGGTAAACCTGCTTGGTCTCGGCATCCGCGAAGCGCCCAAGCCAAAGTTCGAGCGGCATCGCTCCCGCTTTGCGCGACCAAGCGTCGAGCGCGCGCGCGATCGCGTCGTCTCGGCCGCTTTTGCACGCCTGCTCCACTTGCCGGAAAAAAGCCGGCTCCGACTGCCGCTCTCTCGAGCGGCGCTCTTGCCACCAGGCTTCCAGCCGGGACAATCCGTTGGCGGCAACCCAAAGCGAGGAGGCGGTGAGAAGCACGATCCCCCCGATCAGAGCCAGGTGCAGCCAGTCGAAGGCATCGCGTTGCGGCTCCGGCGCGGGGGGCGCAAGAGCAGGGGAGAGGGCGGCCGCCGCTGAAACCGTCACGCTGACCGCGGGAGCCGTGGCCGACTGGGTCTTCGCCGAAGCCGGGTCGAACCAGCTAACGGTCACGGCAGGCAGAACATAATTGCCGGCGTCTTGGAAGAGATAGCTTGCAACGTCCTTGCGGAGGCCCGCGATCGACTGGCCGTTGCGGTCCGTCTCTTCCGAAAGTGAAGGATCCTGCCGGTAGAGGCGGACACCCTGAGGAGCCGTAAAGTCCGGTTCGGGGATCATCATGGCGCGAAGCCCTTCGGCCCGCACCGTGACCGTGCGAACCATCGTATCGCCAGCCTTCAACTGCGCCGGATCCTGATCCAGTTCCTGGCTGACGCTGACTTTTGCCGCAACGATACCGGGACTATCGCCGGCGGTGCCCGGCGCGCTTCGAACTGTGAAGCGAAGCGGCGGAAACGTGACCTCGCCCCGGGTGGCCTGAGGGGGGACCGCTGCATAGCCGAAGGTGATCGGGACGGGGGGCAAGGTAAAATCGCCGGCCGCCTGCGGTACTATTATGTAGGTGCGCCGAATGCCGGAATAGGGCGTTCCGTCGATCGTTTCGTTGAGGTTCAGTGCCCTTCCGTCGTCAAGCGTCACTATCGCGCCTGGAATATCGATTGCGGGGAATTGAGGCGATTGCAGGAAGTAGTTCGGGACGAGGACGTCGACGTCTACAAGGATTTGCTGGCCGGCATAGAGCGTTCCCTGCGACTGCAGCGCTGCCCGGGCGAGCGGATCGGCGGAGAGTGCCGGGCCTTGGGTCGAAAGCCAGCAGAACAGGACTGCAAGAAGACGGTACAAACGGGGGGCCGCGATCGTCATTGGCGGTCCTCCTGCGATGCTTCGATCGCGAACTTGCGCGCCAGAAGGGCGGCAGGGGAAACCTGAATGTTGCGCATCCACATCTCGGCCGTCTGTGCGCCCGTCTGGACCTCGCCCTCCTTGCCGTGCTTGGCCTTGTCGTCAAATTGGACTTCGTCGGGATCGAGCCCCGCTGCCTCCTGCTGCTTGTCGTCTTCCTGCTTGTCCTTTTCCTCTTTGCGGCGTTCCGCCAGCGCAAGATTGGTCTTTGCCTCGGCCCAGCCGGTGCGCTGCTTGAGCGCCTGCTGATAGGCGCCGATCGCCTCTTCCGGCTTGTCGAGATGCATCAGCGAATTGCCCTGGTTAAAATAGCTCTCGGGTGCCGTCGACTGGGCAAATGCGTCGATTGCGTCCTGATAGCGGCCGGCGCGATAGAGTGAGACGCCTCGCCATTCCGGGTCGGAAAAATGTTCGGCCGCGGCAGCATAGTCGCCGCGTGAGAAGGCGCGCTGCCCTTGTTGGTCGGGCGTCAGCCACAGGTCCATGAAGTCCGCCGCCTCCGCCCGTCCGGGCATGTGGAACGACAGGATGAGCACGACGGTCCCGAGCCAGCGGACGTGATGACCCCGGCGGAAGGTGAGCGCGACGAGGATCGCGACCACTATGGTCAGATACCATCCCATATCGCGCCAGCGGGTCAGACCTTCCTCCGTTCTTTGTGCGAAGGACGTCTGAATGCGCCGGACGATCCAGTCGACGTCGCCGTCGTCCAGGGTGACCGTCGCCACCTGCGCAGAAGAGGAAGACCTGAGTTCTTGCAGTGCGTCGACATCGAGCCGCGCCAGAACGCGGGCACCGGTGCCGTCTGTCAGATAGGCGCCGCTTTCGGTCTTCACGGGTCCGCCTGCTTCCGTGCCGATACCCAGCACCATCAGGTCGTTGCGGCCCTCATACTGCGAAAAGGCGGTGAAGGCGCTTTGCTCGATCCCGTCGGTCAAAAAGAGGATCGTGCCTGGCGCCGGCTCGTCCGCAAGAGCTGCCTCGGCGGCTTCGAGCGCCTTGGCGGTATTCTTGCCCTCGACAGGCATAAGTGCGGGCGACAGCGCCGCAAGGTACGTGGAGATGAGTGACGCATCTTCGGTCAGGGGCAAGACCATGTGAGCCGAGCCTGCATAGGCGAACAATGCGGTTCGGGCACCTTTCCGTTTTGCCATGATGTCGCGTACCTTGAGCTTGGCGCGCTCCAGCCGCGTCGGCGAGATGTCGGTGGCGTTCATCGTTGGGCCGAGGTCGACCGCGATGACGAGCGGGGCGGTGTCTTCGACGAAGGGCGGACGTTCCCGCTCCCATGTGGGTCCGGCCGCGGCAAGACCGGAAAGGGCGATCAGGCCGGCGACCAGGTAGACGGGTCGAAATCCGCTCTGCCGGCCACGGTCAATGAGGAGATGATCGAGCAGGTTCGGAGCGATCAGGTGCTTCCAGCGGGACCGCATGTCCGATTGCCGCCGCATCAGCCATACGAGCAGTCCCGCTGCCAGGACCGCGAGCAGCCACCAGGGGCGGAGAAAATGGAAATCGGCAATCATGCTTCAGCCTCGTTGTTTCGCCTGCGGGCGGCACTAACCGAGAGAAGCCACATTAGGGCATGATAGCCGAGTACGAGGAGGACGGCAGCGCCGAGTGGGTAGTGGAACAGCTCGATGCGCGGGCGCCAGCTCAGCGTTTTCTGGTTCGCCGGTGTGATGCTGTCGAGCAGCGTGTATATCTCGGCGAGCGCTTGCTGGTCCTGACCGAAGAAATAGCGTCCTCCGGTAGCCGTGGCGATCTTTTGCAGCGTCTCGGTATCGAGCTTTTCCTCTCCCTGGGCGTCGGGATTGCCGATGCCGACCGTATGAATACGGATGTGGTTCTGGCTCGCAATCTCGGCGGCCTTGTCCGGCGGCATCTTGCTGGCGGTGTCGTTGCCGTCGGTCAGAACGACCAGCACCTTGTCAGGAGCCTGGCTCTGCTGGAACAGTTTTATCGAAAGCCCCAGCGCATCGCCGAGAGCCGTTTTTGGGCCGGCCATGCCCGGTAAGGCGCCGGTCAGCATGGACCGGACGGTGGCATGATCCATGGTGAAGGGAACGAGCGGATAGGGGGCGTCACCGAAAGCGACGAGACCGAGGCGATCATACGGACGGCGATCGACAAAGTCTGCCACCACGGTCTTCACCGCATCTACCCGCGCCTGAAGATTGCCCTGCGGGTCGCTGAAGTCGCGCGTGTCCATCGATTGCGAGAGGTCGAGCGCGAGCATCAGATCGCGCTGGGGCTCGGTCTTCTCGATCGGCGGCTCTACGAATTGCGGCCGGGCAAGCGCCGTCAACACCAGGAGCCAGCAGATCGGCGCGATGATCTTCTGCAGGAGGTTGGCACGCGGCACGACCGAGCCTTCCGTCGGGCCGATGCCAGCGGCCCGGGTGATGTCCTCGAAAAAGGGAATGCGCACTGCCGGCGTCTGTTCCCGATAGGGCGGCAGCAGCCACCAGACGAACAGGGGTGCCGGCAGAAGCAGCAGGAGCCAGGGATGATCAAGGACGTACATTGTGACCCTCGATCCATTGGCGTGCGGACGCGAGCCTCTGGCGCGCAGTGGCTTCGTCCATTGCGGCGAGCGTCGCCGGGCGGTATTCGCTTTCAGCGAAGAAACGGTAGGCCTCGCCGTCGATCCTCGCCCTTCCGGCATGAGCCTCGAGGAAATCGGACCATTCCTTTCCGCTTAGGGAAGCGACTGTTTCCCGCTGCCAGGCCGCAAGGGCCGTGCGCTTGACGAGGGCAGGGAGGCTCTGCATGGCGTGCCGGCGTCCCGACGGCTGATCGACTTCCTTCTCGAACCGCGAAAGCTCGGCGAGCGCCTCGCGGCGATAGCGGTTGCGCTTGTACTGGCGCAGTCGGTGCCAGAGGACGGCTGCAAGGACGATCGCGACCAATCCGAAGAGTGCCGCCCAGCCCCAGGTGGCCGGCAGCATCGAGACTCGCGGAGGCAAGGCGATGTCTGCCATCTGCCGCAGAGTAGCGGCGAGCATAGGATCGGGCGCTGGGGTCGGATCCATCTATCGCCTCCTTTGCCGCCAGGCGAGTTGAGCGAGAAGCGTGCGCAATTGCGGGGCGACCTCCTCGGCAGCGGAAACGGGCAGCATGGGCAGGCCCATCTCCTCCTGCCAAGAAAGCAGCTCTCGGCCTCTGTTGCGCGCAAAGCTGTCGACCGCATCGCGAACATTGCTACGGCCGAACTGCAGTTCGGCCTGCAGAGCGCCGCCGCTCACCACCATGTCGCCCTGGCGCGGCAGGTCCAGGAGGAATGGATCGTAGATGAGGATGGCAATGACGTCGTTTGAGACGGACATCCGCAAGAGAAGATCGCGTGTCTCCGGCCCGTGCCCATCGAAATCGCTGATGACGATAATCAGATGGTCGTGCTGCGCGACGGCTGCGACGTTGCCCAGGACGGCATTGAGTTGACCGGGCGCCCTCTCGATATCCGAGCCCGCGCTAAGTGCCTTGTTCTGGAGCGAAATCGTTTCGGCGAAGCGGATGACGGATCCGCGGCTGCGGTGCGGCCGGATGGACTCCTGCTTCAGGTCGTTGAAGACCACGCCGCCGACGCGATCGCCAAGCGCCATAACGCGCCAGGCGCAGAGCGCCGCCGCTTCAGCGGCGGCCACCGATTTCATCGACCGGCGGCTGCCGAAGAACATATTGGTGCGCTGGTCGACGATGACGAGGGCGGGTCGGTCCTTCTCTTCGTTATAGACGCGCACGAAAGGTTGACCCGTTCGGGCGGTGACGCGCCAGTCGATCGTGCGGATATCGTCGCCCGGCATGTAGGTCCGAAGCTCCTCGAAGCTCAGCCCACGGCCGCGCATGCGCGATTCATGGCGCCCGGCAAGGAAGCGGCGGACGGGGGCCTTGCGCAGGAATGTCAGGTCGGCGGCCATCGATTCGAGCGCCACGAGATTGTCGACGGAAACGTAGGCACCGTCTGAAGCGCCGGCGGCCCGACGTAGGATTTCCTTCGTTCTTCCGAATGCGGGCAGAGAAATTGCCATCGCAAGTCCTCCCAATCAGGCAGTTGCCACCTTCTCCACGATCCGGTCGACCGCCTGGTCCGCTGTGACCCCGCCGGCGTGGGCCTCGTAGGAGAGCACGAGCCGGTGGCGGAATA
Organism: Sinorhizobium medicae; assembly: GCF_007827695.1. Classification (GTDB taxonomy): domain Bacteria; phylum Pseudomonadota; class Alphaproteobacteria; order Rhizobiales; family Rhizobiaceae; genus Sinorhizobium; species Sinorhizobium medicae. The sequence goes on from NZ_VITA01000010.1 coordinate 130,284, forward strand.
CGTCGTGCACGATAGCCTGTACGTCATCTGGCGTCACGAAATCGCGGCCTTTCAACCAGGCGTGAGCGCGCGAGACCTTGTCGAGCCCGATCACGCCACGCGGGCTGGCGCCGACCTGGATCCATTTGGCAAGTTCCGTATCGATCTTGTCAGGATAGCGCGTCGCCATGACGAGCGCGACGATATAGTCCTCGACCGGCCTGGAGACTGCGATCTCCGATATTTCCCGGCGTGCGGCGAGCACCACCTCGGCCGCAAGCTTCTGCGCCTCGGCGCCCTTGGCGTGAGGCTCCCGTTCCTCGGAGCGCACGAGCTCCATGATCGCAACTTCCGAATTCGCGTCCGGATAGTCGACACGGACATGCATCAGGAAACGGTCGAGCTGAGCCTCCGGTAGGGGGTAGGTGCCTTCCTGCTCGATCGGGTTCTGCGTCGCCATGACAAGGAAGAGAGCCGGCAGCGGGTGGCTCTGGCCGCCGACGGTGACCTGACGTTCCTCCATCGCCTCGAGAAGAGCCGATTGCACCTTCGCCGGCGCACGGTTGATCTCATCGGCAAGGATCAGATTGGCGAAGACCGGCCCCTGCTGAAACTTGAACTCGCCCTTGCCGCCTTCGCTGAAATAGACTTCGGATCCGGTGATGTCGGAAGGCAGCAGGTCGGGGGTGAACTGAATGCGCGACAGGCTGGCTTCGAGGTTCTTGGCCAGGCTCTTGATCGCCCTGGTTTTGGCAAGCCCTGGCAGACCCTCGACAAGAAGGTGACCGTTCCCGAGCAGACCAAGCAGGAGACGCTCGATCATCGCCTCCTGACCGATGATCGATTGGCCGATTCTTTTGCCGAGTGCCTGGATGTCTTCCCGGTTTCCCATAGTGCTTCCCTCTGTCCTTCCCATATGCATGTTCGCATTCGAGCTATTCGGCGAGGCGCACGGCGCCGTGCACGTCTAGGCTACATCAAGAAAAAATTTCGCGCCAAGGTCATTCGGACCCCTTCAACTTTCAACCTGCGATCGCCATGTTCCGGGTCCGGAACCAGCCGAAGACGAGACGCGAGAGAAGCGCACCGCCACCGCCACCGAGCGTCAGGGGTACCGATCCAAGGCGGATCACGAGGCCTATCAGAAGGCCGACGACAAGCAGGATGTCGCCTTTTTCAAGCACCAGTCCCGGGTCGTTGCCGATGAGCTTGCCGCCGCGTTTGACGCGTTCGATCGAGATCGTCGCAGCCGGCCCTTTTCTTTCGAGTTCGGAGATGATTCTGCCGGCCGCCCTCTCGACGCTGAAAAGACGACCGACCAGCATGGGCAGCGCAGGCTGTTCGCCGACGCCGTAGACGCTGGCACCCGCTAGCATCTCTGCTTCCGCCTTGATCGCGTCGTCGCGGATGCTGCGGCCCGTGAACCATTCGACGGTGACGAGGCCGGTGATCGCCAGCACCGCGGCCATGATGATCTCGCGTATGGATTGGCGGCCGAGCGAGCGGAAGAATTGCGGGCCGCTCTCGAAGCCGACGGCGTATATGAAGAGCGCGAACAGGACGGCCTTGATCCCGTTGCCGATAGTCACGCCGATCTGGCTGATCAAAACTGCAACGAGGAGCGAACCGGCAACGCCGCCGAGCTGGAACTTGCCGAGCTGGAACTTGCCGAACTGGAACTTGCCGATCCAATAGCCGCCCGCGAGCGCCAGGAACAGCGCGATTTCGGGAGACTGGTGCAGAAGAGACTGAATGAATGTCACTGATGCCCCCGCTGGAATCCGATGTGAAAAACATGTCTGTCCATTTTTGACCGTCGTTGGGGAAGACTATGGGTACACTCGAAAATTCCGGGTCGAGATCCGGCTCTCGCTACTGGGACTCCCTCTGTCGGACCTGGATGGCCGCCCTCACAGAAGGAGCAGCTTCTTCATGACGGAAAAGACCTCCTTGTATGGCAGTCTGGTCGCGCCGGCGACGGCGAAGGGTATGAGTGCGGCAGCGGCCACCGGCACGACCGCCTCGCGGCTGACGAGTACTGTCTTGAGCTTCCGCGTCGCCTCGAAAAGCTTGCTCGGATCGGCAATTTCGTCGGCCGGCTCAGGCGTCGGATCTTCGAAGATGTTTCGGCCGACAGCCTTGCGCTCCGCTGCCCGGTGATAGCGCGTCGCCTGCGCTCCGAGCAGGGCCAGCCCGTTTTCTTTCAGGCGGGCGAGCGGCGGAGTGAACGCAGAAAGCGGGTAGGCGAAAAAAGCGACGACGATCGCCAGCCAGGCGGTCATGACCATGCTGAACGTCGTCATCGAAAGGCTTTCCTGCAGAATATTCTTAGCAATTGCGGCGGCGATTGCCGAACTCATGCCGAAGACGAAGAAGACATATGCGTTCGGGTACTGCGCCAGGAAGGCGAGCCCGCCCTTGCCGTCGGGATGGGTGGCGACGAGCCGCAGGTCCATTTTCGCGATGCGGCGCAGCAGGTTCGCCCAGACGAAGTGTCGCCACATGCCCCGCAGAAAAAGAAAAACGAAGAGGGGCAGGCTGATGCAGATTGACCACCACCCAGCCGCAGTGATCCTGTTGCCCTCGGGCCGATGTTCGACCGCCCAGGAGGATACGTCGACCGTGTGAAAGTTGAAGTAGGACAGGGCTGCTGCGAATACCGCAAGCGCGAGGCAGATGAGTTCCGCTCCGCGCGAATCCCTCTGTCGCAACGCCACCGACAATTGGCGCCCTGCTTCCTCGACCGCGCCCGGCGCGATAATCGGCGCGCGGATGAATTGCGAAAGGCGTGTCCTGAGGCCGCGCTCGACCTGCTGCTCCGCCAGGATGAAGGCGCCGATCCCGATGAAGAACTTCGCCCATACTCCGGGATCCGCGAGATAAGCATTTTGACTGTGATCGAGTGAGAAGCTGCGGGGAATGCCAAGCAGAAACGGCACGCCCCAGGCCAGCGCCACGAAAAGGATAGCCCTTGCGCCCGACCGAAGCGTGTTTTCCCGAAGGAGTTTCAACTGCGCCTGCAGCTCGAAAAACGGTCCGCCGTGCGACGCGCGAAAGTTGGCAAGACCGGAAGAGGGGGCGTTTTCTACCGCGTCATTGTCCGTCGACGGATGTGAAGCACCGTTCACGCTCATGATCACCATTGCTCAGGAATTCAGTCGGCACCTTTATGCGCCGGGCGCTTATGGTTTATCCTTCGGCGATTTTCGGCATAAGCGATAGATGGACCAAGGGCCAATCGCGGACGCAGGCGCGGCAGTCCGCAAAACCCCTAAGACTTCATGGCTTGCAATTGAGTCGATCACGTCGCACAACGATGAATTGTCACCGGCTCGACATGGTGCCCATTGTATTTCGGTGTGCCGGTTGGCTGCATGAACTCGGCCGGAGGGGCATGGTGCTGCGAATTCGACCGCAAACGGTCATCGTTACAATGTTCGCGCTGATAGCGGGAACATTGGTCTGCCATGCCACCGAGCCAAGACGCGTACTTCTGATCTATGAAAGCGAAAGCACCCTGGTTGCCGCCATGCAATTGGCGTCCGGTTTCCAGGAATACATGGAAGCGAACGACCCCGGGCATGTCGAATATTATACGGAGTATCTCGACACCCTTCGTTTCTCATCGCCGGAGCACTCGCTCCGTCTCGCAGGCTTTCTGGAGGCCAAATACCGGCAGTTGAATCTGGATGTCGTGGTGGCGGCCGGCCCCGGCGCGCTGCGTTTCGTTCTGGAGACGCGTGAGCGTTTTGCCAACGATGTTCCCGTTGTCTTCGGTGCAGTCACCGAAAGTTCCGTTACCGGCAACCTGCCGCCCGACGTCAAGGGCGTCGTCAGCCGTTTTGACGTGGGCAAGACAGTCCAGCTTGCCAGCCGGCTTCAACCGAGGGCGCGCAAGGTGGTCGTCATGTACGGCTCGGCGCCCTTCGACCGCAAATGGGGCGACACAGCGACCGCCGTCCTGGGGGAGCGCTACGCCGGCCTTGACGTCGAATATGTTTCCGGCCTTTCGCTCGATGGTTTCCGCAAGACGGCCGCGGAACTGCCCTCCGATGCGGCGCTCGTGGTTCTGACCGTCTTTGAAGATGCGGAGGGAATGAAATTTGTGCCGCGGGACGCGGCAAGGGCGATCGCGGCAGCGTCTGGCGCGCCTGTCTATGGTGTGTACAGTTCCTATTTAGGCTTCAGAGTACTGGGCGGCTATGTGGGCACGTTTCCATCCATCGGCGCTCAAATGGCCGCTCTTTCCCTGGATGTCATGCGAGGCGACCTTTCGGCTCCCCGGACCACGCCCGCGCAGGAGACGGCGCTTGTCGACTGGCGCGAAGTCCAGCGCCTGGGAATTGACGACGTATTGATACCCGAAGATGCAGAAATCCTGAGTTATGCGCCAAGCGTTTGGGAGCGTTACCGACTGCCCATCAGCGCGGCACTCCTGGTGATCGCAGCGCAAATGCTCACCATTGCCGCGCTCGTCTATCAGAACCGGCGGGGCCGCAGGCTCGAAGCGACCCTCGCCTCCGAACGTGTGGAGCTTGCCCACCTCTCGAGGAGATCGCAACTGGGAGAGCTTTCCGGGGCTTTTGCGCATGAACTGACGCAGCCGCTGACTTCTATTCTCGCCAATGCCGAGGCAGGGCAGAGGCTCGCCACCGAGACCGCTCCGGACATGAACGAAATCCGCGCGATCTTCGATGACATCGTGGCGGACGACCGGCGGGCGTCGTCGGTCATTTCGCAACTGCGCAGCATGATGCTGAAGGGCGAAGCCTCGCAGGAAATCCTCGACCTGAACGACGCCGTGCGCCAGACCGTTGCCCTGGCTCACGCAGAGATGTTGGCGCGCCGCACCGAGGTGGAAGTCAAAAACGAATTGGCGAGCGTCCGCGTCAAGGCGAACCTCGTGCAGCTCCAGCAGGTGATCCTGAATTTGCTCGTGAATGCGGCCGACGCCATGGCAGACATCCCGCCCAAGCAACGAAAGGTTGAAATCGCGGTCGACAGAAGCAACAATGGATATTGTGAATTGTCGGTTGCGGACATGGGGCCTGGTATACCGGCGGGAATGCAGGGCGAGGTGTTCAAGCCTTTTGTGAGCTCGAAGAAGGGCGGTCTTGGTCTGGGCCTTGCAATCTGCCGAAGCATTGTTGAGGCGCAGGGAGGGAAATTGTTCTTTGACGATGGTGTGAAGCGGGGAGCGCGGGCCATCATTATTCTGCCGTCAGCCTAGAGGTGCGTGATGCGGGAAAGCGTTGGTAGAGTATTGCTGCTGGATGATGACGAGCTCGTGCTGCGGTCTCTGAAGAGACTGCTCTCGGCTTCGGGATACTTGGTAGGTACGTATCAGAGCGCCAGCGAGCTGCTTGCTTGCGACGATCTCGACACAGCCGATTGCATCATTCTGGACCTCGGGCTGCCGGACTCCGACGGTTTCCACGTGCAGGAGGCACTCGCTGCAGCAGGCGGGAGCCAATCGATCGTCTTTCTTACGGGTAAGGGGGATATTCCGGCGAGCGTCAGGGCGATGAAGGCAGGTGCCGTGGACTTCCTGACGAAACCAGTCGAGGCCGCCGCTCTGCTCGAAGCCGTGGACGTGGCGCTCCAGCGTGCACGTTCGCGTCGGGAGACCGAAGAGAAGAAGGCGAATGTGGCGATGCGGATCGACCGGCTGACGGCCCGTGAGACGCAGGTCATGCATCTCGTCGTCTCGGGCCTCCTGAACAAGCAGATAGCCGCCGATCTCGGGACGGTGGAAAAGACGATCAAGGTTCACCGTGGCCGCATGATGTCGAAACTGGGCGTGCGGACGGTTGCCGACCTCGTGCGCCTCGTGTCCGGCGCAGAAACGATGCATGGCGGCATTGGGCCCAAGTCCAACTACGATTAGGGGAGGCCTTGATATATTACTGACATATGAGCGAGAGCCAGCGCATTATTGCGATTGTGGATGATGACGAACTGGTTCGTCGCGCGCTTTGCCGTCTCGTTCAGTCATTGTCGTTGAAACCAGTCGCGTATGCCTCCGGCGAATTGTTTCTGAAGGAGCTTGAACAGACCAGCCCGTCCTGCGTGCTCCTGGACTTTCACATGCCGAACATGAATGGGCTCGACGTATTGCACGAGCTCAGCGCACGACGGGCGAGGTTGGCCGTCATCGTCATAACCGGCGCGGATGAAGAGGGAGTGCGCGAAAGCTGCATGCGAGCCGGCGCCTCGGGCTTCCTCAACAAGCCGCTTTCCCGCGACACGCTTTCATCGGCTATCGAGGCCCTGCGAGGTGATCAGCGCCCCGCAAAGGCGCCACGCTCCCAATGAGCCGCGGGCCCGGAGCACATCACGAACGTGATCAAATCTAATGGTTAGGCCAGAGCGGGGTACGCGCGGAAAGCCGCGCAAAGTTTTCGCCATCCCGCTCATCTGGACGCGCCCTATCCTGTCTCACTCCGGGTAAACGAGCTTCCAGTCGTCCTTGATACTGACGACGGTCCAACCGCGTGCGGGCGCCTCGTCGAGGCCGCGCGCGAGCCGGCCAAAATGCGAGTCGCGGTCGTAAGCCTTCTCGCGCTCTGCGTCGTCGTGATGGACGATCAGCCCGAACCGGCGTCCGGGGCCTGCAGTCGTCCATTCCAGCATCTCGAAATCGCCGTCGGAATTGCCAAAGGCGGCGATCGGACGTCTGCCGATGAATTTGTTGATGCCGACGGGCTTGCCCAGACCGTCGTCGATGAAGTCGATTTCCGGCAGACGCATGATCGCCGGAACACCGTCGCGCAGCTCGTACCTCGTTTTTATGCTGGATCCGACGACGTTCTGCGGCGGGATGCCGTATACGCGCTCGGTCCACGGACGCATGAACTCCACGCCGCCCCCCGAGACGATAAAGACCTCGAACTGGTTGGACTTCAAATAGTCGATCAATTCGACCATCGGCTTGAAGATGTGCGCGGTATAGGGTTTTCCCGACGCCGGGTGGCGGGCGCTTTCCATCCAGTCGGAAACGATCCTCTCGAATTCCTCCGTGGACATGCCGGCATGGGTAGCGGCGACAAGCTCGATCAGTCCCCGTTCGCCGCTGGCCGCGACACCCGCCATGTCGCCAGCCAGCACCGATTTGAACGGTTCCGTCGTCTGCCATTCGGAATGCTGCGGCGCCAGTTGCTTGACGCGGTCGAGTGCAAAGGCCAGCTGTACATACATGGGCTGCTCGCCCCATAGTGTTCCGTCATTGTCGAATACCGCCACGCGATCGGCCGGCTCGACGAAATCGGGGCCGCCCTCTGTGGTCGTCGCCGACACGAAGTCGATGATGCGAGCCTTAGCGTCGCCATCGACCCAAGAGGGCAGGATCGAAGGCTCGGCGGCAAACGCAGCCTGGCCCATGGACGAAGCTGCAGCGGCGAGCGCGGCGATTTTCATCGCCGAGCGGCGGGTCACTTGGAACATGATCTCACTCCTGGCCGTATTCTTTGCGAATCGGAACCGCCGCATCACCACAGCGGCATTGCCTTGGTTCAATCCGGATCACTGATTGTCCGACTTACCTCGACGGCATGGAAGTTGGACCTTGGGGCAATTTGCAGCGAATAGGCTTATCTTAAGCGACCCCGCATGATGAGCTATCCGGCGCGAACCTGGCGCGTCACCCCAGAAAATGGGGCCGACACCATTTGGCGCCGGCCCCACACCATTCAGAGCTAAGTCCGTTAGTTTCTCATCCCGGCCTTCAGGCTCTCTTCGATTTTGGTGAGATTGAAGGAACCGGGTGACTGGCTTGGCGGATATTCCTTCATCGTCTGCAGGAACTTCGCCGCCAGACCCTGGATCGGCACCACGACGAAGGCCCGTTCAAGGAACCAGTCATCATAGGTGTTGGCGTTGTGCTGCGCCTTCTCGAAGGGGTCGCGTCGCAGGTTGAACAAGAGCGGCACGCGCAATTCGGTAAAGGGTTCGCGCCAGACGCCGAAGGCTTCGCCGCGATTCTCGAGGAATACCACTTTCCAGTCGTCGTAGCGCGCGGCGACGACCTGCCCGTCGTCATTCACGTACCAGAACTCGTGACGCGGCGACTGGTCGGTCTTGCCTTCCAGATATTCGAGCTGATTGTAGCCGTCGATATAGTTGCGATAGCGGCGGCCGTTGAGTTCGACACCCTCCAGGAGCTTTTCCTTGACGTCCGGTGCACCGGCAATCGCGCCAAACGTAGGCAGCCAATCCTCATGAGCAACGATACCGTTGAGAGTCTTGCCTGCCGGGAACCGGGCCGGCCAGCGCACGAAAGCCGGAACGCGATAGGCGCCTTCCCAGTTCGAGTTCTTTTCGCTCCTGAACGGCGTCGTGGCGGCATCCGGCCATGTGTTGAAATGAGGTCCATTGTCGGTCGAATACATGACCACAGTATTTTCGGCGATACCGAGTTCGTCGAGGAGCTTGAGCAACTCGCCGACATGCATGTCATGTTCGACCATACCATCGTGATACTCGTCGCCGCTTGGCCCCGATATGCCGGCATGTTCCGCCTTGACATGTGTTCTGAAATGCATGCGCGTGCCGTTCCACCAGACGAAGAAGGGCGTGCCTGCCTGGTTCTGGCGCGTAATGAAATCCTTGGCCGCAGCAAGGGACTCCTCGTCAATCGTTTCCATCCGCTTTTTGGTGAGCGCGCCGGTATCCTCGATCTTGCCGTCGGCGAAGGAATGGATCACGCCGCGCGGGCCAAATCGACGGCGGAATTCCGGGTCCTTCGGATAGTCGCGGTTCTCCGGCTCCTCCTCCGCATTGAGGTGATACAGGTTGCCGAAAAACTCGTCGAAGCCGTGATTGGTCGGCAGGTGCTCGTCCCTGTCCCCCTGGTGGTTCTTGCCGAACTGGCCCGTCGCGTAGCCCTGGCTCTTGAGAACGGTTGCCATCGTGACATCCGTCTCCTGCCAGCCTTCCTTCGCGCCGGGGAGGCCGACCTTGGTCATGCCGGTGCGCACCGGTACATTACCGCCAATGAAAGCGGCGCGCCCGGCCGTGCAGCTCTGCTGTCCGTAATAATCCGTGAAGGACAAGCCTTCCTGAGCGATCCGGTCGATGTTCGGCGTCTTATAGCCCATCATGCCACGATTATTATGGCTGATATTCCAGGTGCCGATGTCATCGCCCCAGATGACCAGGATGTTCGGCTGCTTGGCGGACCCGCCGGCATCTGGCGCTTGCGTTTGCGTCTGCGCCTGGGCGGTCTGCGCGCCGCCGGTTGTCAGTACGGTCGATGCCGCGGCAATGGCAGTCCCGCCAAGCAGAATGCTGCGCCGCGTGATATTGGCGCGCTCGCGTGGATCACGCTGGTCCGCAATCGGTTCTTTTTTCATTGGGATCACTCCATTCTCTATAAGACGCACTGGGAGGCGGGCTCGATCGGAAGCCACGTCGGCGCTGCCGGCACCAATATCATCCGGGCTTTTCAGAGGAGCGGTAGTTGGACCAAAGGCCAACTTGCCGGCTCCCGTTTCGCCGCGTAATCGGCGATTGTTGCGAGCCTTCGGCCTTTAAGTTCTCGAGTGTTGAGTCCGACCGTTTTCCGGTTTTCACGTCCTTTTGAAACGGGCAAAGCGGTACAGGCAGCACCGGGGTAAGGTTAGGGTGCCGCACCCGGACGGGTGCCGTGGTGCGCAGTTCAGGCAAGGAGAGACCATGGATTATCCTGGCTGTCTACGATCCGGTTTACCCGGGTCTGGACGCAAGGCAGTCACGCCGGGCCTTGGTTGGCGCTATGCAGCGGCGTTTGTCGTTGCGACTGCCGCGGCTTGCGGTGCTGCCGAAGCGCAGGATGCCTCGGGTGAGAACCTCGCGAAGCAACTGTCCAATCCAGTCGCTTCGCTGATCAGCGTTCCATTTCAGCTCAACTACGATCGCGGCTTTGGTCCAGATGATGGTCATCGGGTCACGTTGAACATTCAGCCAGTCATACCAATCTCGCTCAACGAAGACTGGAACCTGATCTCGCGAACGATCCTGCCGGTCATCTCCCAGAGCGACGTCGCAGGCCCCTCGGGCGATCAGTTCGGCCTTGGCGATACCGTGCAGAGCTTCTTCTTCTCGCCCAAGGATCCGACAGCCGGCGGAATTATCTGGGGGTTTGGCCCGGTCTTTCTCCTCCCGACGGGAACGGACGATCTGCTTGGCAGCAAAAAATGGGGCGTCGGGCCGACCGCCGTCGCTTTGAAGCAGGACGGTCCATGGACCTATGGTGCGCTGGTAAATCACATCTGGTCCTTTGCGGGCAACGAAGACAGGGCCGATGTCAACTCGACCTTCCTGCAGCCCTTCATTTCCTACACGACGCCGGATGCGTGGACATTCGCCGTCAATACCGAAAGCACCTATGACTGGGAGAGCGACGAATGGTCCGTGCCGGTGAACTTCCAGGTGTCGAAGCTCGTCAAATTCGGCGAACAGCCGGTGAGCATCACAGCCGGCGCCCGCTATTGGGCGGCGGCACCGGATAATGGACCGCAGGGCTGGGGAGCGCGCCTTGCAGTCACGTTCCTGTTTCCGAAATGATTGGCGTCCGCGGCGAACGCTGCGGGAGCTTCGTGGAAAGTTGCGATCCGCTCTGCACCGGCGCTCCTGACGGGGACGCCGCAGAGCAATGCATGAGGCCAGATCGAGCGGTCGCTCGAGACAGTAATCTGAAGTGCAAAGCGCAGGGAGTGAGGCTATGCCGACTGAGTTGCTCAGACTGATCGCCCGTCCGATCGGCGTTGCGGGGCTCGCAATCTTGATGGCTGCCGGCCCGACCTTGGTTCCCCGAGGTCTTGCCCAGCAGGCGGCCCAAGGTCAGACGGGTGCGACCGGCGATGAACAGGCCGACCTCCTGACCGAGGAAGAGCTCGAGACTATGGTTGCGCGCATCGCGCTCTACCCGGATGAACTCGTGGCGCTCGTCAGCTCCGCGTCGCTCTATCCGTTGCAGATCGTCGAAGCCGCACGCTTTCTCGAAGAGAAGAAGACCAACAAGGATCTGCAGCCGAAGGACAGCTGGGACGACAGCGTGATATCGCTTCTCAACTATCCCGAGATCGTCAAGATGATGAGCGACGACCTCGATTGGACGCAGGCACTCGGAAGCGCGCTCGCCTACCAGCAGAAAGACGTTCTCATCGCGGTTCAGACCCTGCGCGACAAGGCTGTGGCGGATGGCGTGATTAAGACCGACGACAAGCTGAAGGTCGTCAACGAGGGCGACAATATCGTAATCCAGGCGGCGGATCCGGAAAAGATTTATGTTCCGAGATACGAGCCGGAAATGCTGTACGAGCCGGGCTATGCGCCGGCGCCAGTCGCCTATTATCCCGACCCCTATCCGAGCTACTACTATCCGTCCGCGCCTTATTTTGCCGCCGCGATCACCGGCGCTGCGATCTGGGCGGCGGCGGTCGACTGGGACGACTGGGGCGTCTGGGGCGGGCACTGGGACAGCGACGTCGACATCGATTGCGACAATTGTTTCAACAACATCGATGTCGATCGAGATAAATTCAAGATGAACGACGTCGACTGGAAGAACGTCGACCGGTCCAAGATCAAGTTCGACAAGAATCAGTTGGCGAACATCGATCGGGATAAGTTCAAAAACGACTTCAAGGCCAACCGAGGCAACAACATCGCCAATCGTGCGAGGGATGTGCGCCGCGACCATGGGGACATTGCCCGCAGACCCGGCAAGGTTTCCGTCGACGACATCCGCAAGAGCAAAGTCGATGCGAGCCGCGTTCGGGCTGAACGCAACCGGCCGCAAAATACCCAGCGGCGTGTAGAGGCGCCGCGCCGCGATGGTGGAGCGGCTGTGAACCGGGCACGCGCAAGCACCGGCAAAGCCACCGGCGCCCGGCCGAAGGTACACCCCAAGGCGCATGCTCCGAGACCTGGAGCGCATGTACGGCACTCCTCCGGCGGAAAGCATTCGGCCCTCGGCAAGGTCGGCAACAAGCGGCAAACGCATATCTCTTCCAGTCGGGGACACCATTCCATGGGCGGCGGCCATCGAGGCGGGGGCGGACACAAGGCGGTGAAGCGTGGCGGTGGACGTCGGCGGTAATCAGATCGGGAGACTACGATGACCAAGATCATTCGTGAAGAGATCGCACTCTCCTTCTTCGGGATGCTCCTTCTTGGCAGTGCCGCCTTGGCACCTGCTGTGCTGGTACCTGCCGCCCTGGCGCAGGAAGCAGGCGACTATGCGCCGCTTGCCGAATACGCCGCGGCAGAGGATCCGCCTGTCTTCGATACGCCTGAGAAGGCGGTGGAGGCGTTCAAAGAGACCGTCAATGGCGGCGATTTTGACAAATTGGCGGTGCTTTTGGGTCTGGACCCGGCCAAGACAAAGTCGAGCGAGGGCGTAATGGAGACCTATGCCGACATACAGGAAGGCGTAAACGAAAAGGTCGCCGTCGAAGATGTGGAAGGCCGCAAGGTGATCGAGATCGGCGACGAGCGGTGGCCGTTTCCCTTCCCGGTCTCGAAAGGGGAGGACGGCAAGTGGGCGTTCGACACCTATGTCGGCCTAGAAGAGATCGCCAACCGCCGGGTCGGCGATAATGAGCTTGCCACGATTGCCACGATGCGCGCCTATGTTGGCGCGCAGGAAGAATATGCGCGCGGCGACCATGACGGCGATGGAGTTCTGGAATACGCCCAAAAGCTGATCAGCGAAAAGGGCGCGCAGGATGGCCTCTACTGGCCCGCTGAGGAGTTCGGCGGAGAGGAGAGCCCCGCTGCTGCGGCGCTTGCAGAGGGTGATGCCTTAGAACGGGCGAAGGCCGGCGAAGGCTTCCAGGGTTACCGCTACCGTATTCTAACAGGCCAGGGCGACAATATTGCGGGCGGAAAATTCGACTATATCATCAACGGCAACATGATCGCCGGTTTCGGTCTGGTTGCTTGGCCGGTGAGATACGGCGTCACGGGAGTGAAGACCTTCGTGGTCAATCGCAACGGAATTGTATACGAGGCGGATCTCGGCGGGGATACCGAAAAGACTGCCGTCGACATCCGCACGTTCAACCCCGGCGACCAGTGGATGGTCGTCCCGGACTGAGGGGGGAACTGGAACCGGATCACCGGCTCGGCCGGGGTGAGAAGGGCCGCTGCAATCGTAAGGTGCGTCTAACGTGCAGTAGGTCGGCAACACCGGTAGATATTATGTGGGCTGCGGCCCGCGTTCCGGGCAGGTGCATGCGGACAAGGCGGCGACCCTGGGACAAGATGCGCAGGCTTGAAACGGTATGGCGCTGCCGTCACGGCAGACGCAGGAATTGGTTGCAGGGGAGATGACCGATGAAGGCTTCTTTGAACAGCGTGGTTGAGCTTGAACCCGCGGCGGAGATGGTCTGGGTTCCCGGTGCGACCTTCATGATGGGATCGAACGACCATTATCCGGAGGAAGCACCGGCCCACCCGGTAACCGTGGACGGATTCTGGATTGATGAGGCACCGGTAACGAACCGGCAGTTCCTGGAATTCGTGAATGCGACGGGCCATGTGACATTCGCGGAAAAAAAGCCGCGTGCCGAAGACTATCCGGGCGCCCCGCCATCCAATCTGAGAGCCGGCTCGCTCGTATTCACGCCGCCGAAACGCCCGCTGCAGGGGAATGACATATCGCAGTGGTGGATCTTCACCCTGGGCGCCAACTGGCGGCACCCCCTCGGACGCAAGAGCAGCATCGGAGCCATCCTGGATCATCCGGTCGTCCATATCGCCTATGACGACGCAAAGGCCTATGCGGAATGGGCGGGCAAGGAGCTCCCGACCGAGGCCGAGTGGGAGCTTGCGGCGCGCGGCGACCTTGACGAGGCTGAGTTTGCCTGGGGCGACGAACTTGTCCCCGACGGGAAGCACATGGCCAACACCTGGCAGGGCAGATTCCCGATCGAGAATGCGATGGAGGACGGATTCGCGCGGACGTCACCGGTGCGGTTCTACCCGCCGAACGGATATGGCCTCTACGACATGATCGGCAACGTCTGGGAGTGGACCACGGACTACTGGTCCGTACGCCACCCGGAAGCGGCGGCGAAGCCTTGCTGCATTCCAAGCAATCCGCGCAATGCGGATGTCGAAGCGAGCGTCGACCCCGCGGCCGGAGTGAAGGTGCCGCGCCGGGTGCTTAAGGGGGGCTCTCATCTCTGCGCACCAAATTATTGCCGCCGGTATCGCCCCGCGGCACGGCATGCCCAGGAAATCGATACGACGACGAGCCATGTCGGTTTCCGTTGTATCAGACGCGTCAGTTGATGGGCGGGGTCGGTTGCATGGTGGTCGCCAAGGTTCGGAAGTGCTTCAGCACGGTGCTGAGCGGGGCACTGCTTGCGGGGCTCTTTTGCATTGTGGGGAGCGGGGAGGCATCTGCCGCGAACTGCAGTGCAGGCGGCGGTTTGGCCTATCTCGGGAACACCCGAGGGGCAGCCCGCTCGGTCTGGCTTTCCGGGACCAGCGCCGGATCGTTCGGACTTGAGGCTGCCCAGGGCAATCAGATGGTCGATACGTGGAGCAAAAGCAAACGTGGCCTCCATCTGTCGCTCTCACCGGTCGTTTCGAACGGGAACGGCGGTACGCACAAGCTTCTTGACCTATCGGGAGGGAAGCCCTGCCTGCTCGACACGCAGAACCAGGTGCGCGATTTCATTCCGCCGGACTTCACCTGGCCCCAGGGGCGGCCCGACATCGGTCCGATTCGGTTCTTCGATTTCGACTTGCCCGAGGGGCGCCCTGACACCGGCCCGATCCGTGTCTTCCCCGATTTCGATCGGCCGGCCGGACGGCCCGACACCGGCCCCATTCGCGTTTTCCCGGGCTTCGATCGGCCTGACGGGCGGCCCGACACCGAACCGGTTCGGGTCTTCCCCGGTTTCGATCGGCCGGACGAACGACCCGACAACGATCTTCCGCGCATTCCGCCGGACCGTCCCGATGGGCGGCCCGACAATGACCTGCCGCGTGTGTTTCCCGGGTTCGACCCACCTTCACCCTCACCGAATCCCACGGCGGTTCGGGGCGGGCGTGTGGTCGGGGCTCGGACAGCGCAGAACTGCATCGACCCCCGTTCCGTGGGCTCCGATCAAAGGCGCGACGTGCCGATCTGCCCTGAGTTCGTTGCGGAAGAGGCAGCGACGCAAGGCGCCGGCCAGTCCCGCGGTGTGCCGCTGACGCCCGGCCGCGATCTGCCCGCGCCCTCGCTCTGGAATTTCTGGTCCGACATTCGGTTCACGGATATATCAGACGAACGTTACGACCGAGACAGCGACACCTTCGCCCGCACACTTGACATGGGCCTCGATCGCCGGATCACCGACGACCTTGTGGTCGGCATGTCATTTTCTCTGCAGGACAGTTCGACGCATGCGTTCCACGACTCGCTCGACATCGATTCGGACGGGTTCAGCTTCGGTCCTTACGCGGCCTATCGCCTGTCGAAGCACTGGGCCATCGACGCTTCCCTGACCTATGGACGCTACAACAACGATGTCGAACTGAGCGTGCTCAGCGGCAAGTATGATTCCGAGCGTTTTGCCGGTGAGATCTCGCTCAACGGCCAATACAAATTCGACGCCTACTACGTCCGTCCGAAAGCATCCGTAACCCTGTCCCATGTCAAAAGCGATGCATACGGCCTCTCCGGAAGTCTTTTCAATTTCCCGGTGAGTGTTTCGCTTCCGGGCGACAGCTACAATTATGGCGTGCTCGACATGTCGACCGAAGTCAGCAGGTTCTTCCGCCTGCCGGACGGGCAGCCGTTCCTGGTCTTCGCGGAGCTTGGCGCGCAATATGAATTCGAGCGGCCGAACGACGGGAAGATTCTGACGGGCGACCTGTCGGAAGTCTCTCCCTCGCCCTGGGCGTTTTCACTGCGCTCGGGATTGAGAATGCTGCTCAACGAAAACCTCCAGATCGAAGCGACGGGAGGTTATCTAAGCCTCGGTCAGGATGATCTCGACGTATGGGAGGGCAAACTTCACGTGTCCTGGAGCTTCTAAGCATGCTCAGGACTATCGGAGTCCGGCTGAAAGCGGTAGCTCTGGAGCACTTCGGGGGAACCGTGTGGTGCTCTTCTCACCGGAAGTAACTGGTTCGAAGGCAGACGATCGCATGGCCTCAATGAAACCGTGTGATGGTTCAGGTTTGCAGCCCTTATGCGAATCGGGGATTTGTGTGCGTGCGTTCGGTACGGGAATTAGCCAAGGCCGGCGGGCGATCGGTCGATATGAGAGGTGGCGCGGCAGCGTCCCCGAGTTTGTGAGGCGTGGCGTTGGTGGGTAATGTAAACTCGTGCGGAGGCAGGCTCCGTGTCGCGAAAACCGGAAGCACGACCGTGTCGGCGCTTGTCGCCCTCGTTCTTCTGGCGGGCTGCGGAGGCCACGCGAAAGGCGTGATGGCTCCTGTGGCTCTGGCGCAGCCGTCGGCCACCTCGCAGGTCGACATGCTGGTTGCGACGACCCGTGAACCCTCGGGAGACGCGGCGACATTGTTCTCGGGAGAGCGCAGCCCGACACTGTCTATGACCGATGTTGCGGTTTCGATTCCGCCGGACTCGCGCCGCAAGCCCGGTACGGTGCAGTGGCCGCGGAAGCTTCCTCCGAATCCGGAAACCGACTTCGCTGTCACGCGGGTGCGCAAGCTGGCATCGAATGACGAAGCGCGCGACTGGTTCCAGGTTCACAATGAGGGCGGCCACGTGTTGCTCTTCGTGCATGGTTTCAACAACCGCTATGAGGATGCTGTTTTCCGGCTGGCGCAGATTGTTCACGATTCGGGCGCCCAGGCGACCCCGATCCTGTTCACCTGGCCATCGCGGGCACGGCTGTTCGACTATAATTACGACAAGGAGAGCACCAATTACTCGCGCACTGCACTCGAGGATACGCTGCGCACGCTGGCGTCCGCGCCGCGCGTCAAGGACATCACCATCCTTGCCCATTCTATGGGAACCTGGCTGACGATGGAGTCGCTGCGCCAGATGGGGATCCGCGACGGCGGCATCGCGCCAAAGATCGAGAACGTGATTCTCGCTTCGCCCGACATCGATCTCGACGTCTTCGCCAAGCAATGGGTCGATATGGGCAAGGCACGCCCGAAGTTTACGATCTTCGTCTCACAGGACGACCGGGCGCTCGCGGTATCGCGGCTGATCTCCGGCGACGTGTCTCGACTCGGCGCGATCGATCCGACCGCCGAGCCCTACCGTACACAGTTGGAGACTGCCGGCATCACGGCGATCGATCTCACCAAGGTCCAGACGGATGACGGCCTGCATCATGGAAAATTCGCCGAAAGCCCGGAGATCGTGCAACTGATCGGGCAGCGGATCATCAAAGGGCAGACGCTGACCGATTCCGACATCTCGCTCGGCGAAGGCATCACTGCCGTCGTCGCAGGCACGGCCAAGAATGTCGGTACCGTTGCGGCGGCCACGATCACCGCGCCGGTCACCATCATCGAGCAGCGTGGAACGCCGCGCAAGAAGGTCAATCTGGAGGAGACGCTGACGAGCAGCGAGAATGCGGGAAACACGGCCCGTTGAGTTCGAACCGTTCCGGAGAAGCCCCGCGGACTGTCATCCGGGAATACGCAGTATTGATTTTGTCGTGCCCCGGCCGATCGCGACGGCGGGCATTTTCTGGGAGATATGTGATGACGTCTGGTTTCATACGAACCTTGGCTTTGGCCGGAACCTGCCTGCTTGCCGGCGGTGCCACGGCGGCAGACATCTATTCTCCGGTGGCTCCGGAAACCCAGCAGGTCACGACGGAGAGCGGCTGGACGTTTTCCTTCTCTCCGTACTTCTGGGCGGCAGGGCTGTCAGGGGATATCGAGCAGTTCGGTCTGCCCGCTGTCGATGTTGATGCGAGTTTCAGCGATGTCTTCGATCATCTGGATTTTGCCTTGATGGCCACCGCAGAGGCACGCAACGGGCCATACAGCATTTTCGGCGACGCGATCTATATCAAGCTTTCCGGCGAAGGCGGTACGCCCAGGGGAATTATCGCAGACGATGTCAAGCTCTCCACGGAGACATTCACCGGCACGCTCGGCGCCGGTTATGCAATTTATGAGGACAGTGCCGCGCGGCTCGATATCGTGGGAGGCCTGCGTGTCTGGTCCGTCGAAAGCGAATTGTCCTTCAGCGGCGGCATTCTCCCCCCCGGCGGTGTTTCGAGATCCGATGATGCGACCTGGGTGGATGGCATTGCAGGCTTTCGCGGGACATATTCGTTTACGCCCGAAGTCTATCTGACGGGTTGGGGGCTGGTCGGTGCCGGCGGAGCCGATCTCGACTGGGATGTCGCCGCAGCGATCGGCTACCGCTTCAGCGATACGATTTCGGCGCTTGCCGGTTATCGTGCGCTCGGTGTCGACTACAGCAATGACGGATTCGTCTTCGACGTCGTCGAGCAGGGGCCGATCCTCGGTCTGGTCGTGCGGTTCTAGATTATACGAAACCGTTCAGGCTGACTTTCCTGTGCGTGTCACAGGAAGCCGGTCCGCCCGATTCCGCTGTATCGGGCGTAGCCGCGTCAGTCCCTTTTCACCCTCAGGCCCTCCAGCAGGGCCTGAAACCCATCCACGGCTTTTTGGGATGTCTCCTGCGGGTCGTCGGAATTGGCGATCCACAGGGCTGCTTGGCTGCTTGCGCCATTGATCAGGCGGGCTGCGGCTTCGGTGTCGATGTCGATGACCACGCCTTCGGCCTTGAGCCGATCGAGGCTCCCGGCCAGCGCGGTGATGCAGCCCTGGGTCATGGGCCATTGGGATATGTCCCCGAGCACGGCGGGGCCGTCACGGAACATGATGCGCTGGATCTCCGGCTCGAGAGCCATGCGGATGTAGGCAACGCACTCGTCGACGAAGCCTTGCCAGCGCGTCGGCGCCTCTGATGAGACCTTGTTCAGGCGCGCCGTCATCTCGGCGTCGATCTCCCTTATGACGGCCTGCAGCAGACCCTTTTTGTCACCGAAGTGATGGTACAGGGCCCCGCGGGTCAACCCGGCTTCACCGGTGAAATCGTCCATAGACGAGTCCGCATAGCCGACAGTGCCGAAGGCATGCCGGGCGGCTGCGATCAGTTTCGCGCGGGTCTCTGCGATCATCTCCTTGCGCTGCTTGTTCATCACGTCTCCTATTCACATACGCTCCGTATTTTATTTGACATACGCGACGTATGCAACTAACTAGATGACATACGCCGCGTATGTCATCAGCATCCCTTTTTAAGGAGCGTCTTATGTCCAATCCTTACGGAGAAATATTTAGGGCGCCGGGGGCCAAGGGCTTCTCGGCAGCCGGCTTCTTCGCGCGACTTCCGATAGCGATGGCCCCGATCGGCATCGTCGCAATGGTGTCTCAGACCCACGGCGAATACTGGCTGGCGGGCGCGGTCTCCGCGACCTTCGCCCTCACCAACGCGCTCGTCGCCCCGCAGATATCGCGTCTGGTCGACCGCGTCGGCCAGACGGCCGTTGTCGTTCCGACGACGATCGTCTCGGTCGCAGCCTTCCTGGCGCTGATCATTGCGGCCAACCGCGACTGGGCGGCGTGGACGCTGTTCGTTTTGGCTTTCCTCGCCGCCGCGATGCCGAGCATGCCCGCGCTCGTTCGCGCCCGCTGGACGGAAATATTCCGCAATCGGCCCGAGCTGAACACCGCCTTCGCATTCGAGTCTTCGGCAGACGAGCTTGTCTACATTTCCGGGGCTTCGCTGTCGGTTGGCCTGGCGGTTGCGCTGTTCCCCGAAGCCGGCATGCTGACAAGCACTATCTTTCTCGCCCTTGGGACGGCCGCATTCATTCTGCAGCGTTCGACCGAGCCGAAGGTGCATCCCATCGAGGCCAGCGCCTCGCAAGCGTCGGCGATCCGTCAAAGACCGGTACAGATCATCACCCTTGCGCTTATCTTCGTCGGCTCGATCTTCGCGACAGCGGAGGTCAGTGTCGTGGCGATCACGAAAGAGCTCGGGCAGCCGCAGGCAGCCAGCCTGGTCATCGGCGTCTACGCCGTCGGCTCGTTCCTGGTGGGGCTGGCACTTGGCGCGCTGAACCCGACCATGCCGCTGCAGAGGCAGCTTCTGATCGCCGTCAGTGTAATCGCCATCACGTCCCTCCCTCTCCTCGTGGCCGATACGGTTCCGTTCCTTGCATTTGCTGTCTTTGTCAGCGGCATAGCCATCTCACCGACCTTCATCACAGCTTTCGGTTTGATTGAGCGCCGTGTACCGGAATCGATGCTGACGGAAGGCGTCACCTGGGTCATGACGGGAATTGGTATAGGCATGGCGCTCGGCGCATTCGTGTCAGGCTGGGTTGTCGACAATTACGGCGCGCAGAAGGGTTTCTGGGTATCCGTGGCGGCCGGGGCGGCGACCGTCGTCACGGTGGCGGCGGGTCAGCGCAGCCTTGCCGGCAGCAAAGCGATGCCGGCAGCGGTTCCGCTTCCCGCCGAGTAGTCGCGCCAGCGACGATCTTCAGGAAGTCGGAACAAACAGGCTGGCCGCCGGTTCATCCGTCGGCCGGTCGCCGCCAAGGGAGAGATCAATGCCACGCGGGTCACTCATAGCTATAAGCGGGATATGCGCTGGCCTTGCCGCGGTAGCGGTGCTGACGGTCTCGGCCGAGCGCCGGAACAGAAGTCCCTGGCGGCCGATCAACGCGACGAGCCATTGGATATACGGCCGTCGTGCCGGCTCGGTATCGCGGCTCGACCTTGCCCACACCGGCACCGGCTTTGCGACCCATATGCTTGCCTCGTTCTGGTGGGCTCTCCCCTTCGCGGCCATGCTGGGACGAAATGCCAGACCCTCGCCACCTCGGGCGATTGCCGCTGCGGCAGGCACCACCGTGCTGGCAGCCGTCGTCGATTACGGTCTGGTGCCGAAACGCCTCACGCCTGGCTGGGAACTCGCTCTGCCGAAATCCGACCTGGCGATGACCTATATCGCCATGGGCTTAGGATTGGCGTTTGGCGCCACCTTGCACTCGGCGGCGATCGCCACGCGGCCAGGAACATCGCGCGGCCTGATCGGTTAGGTCAAACAAGACATCGGCTCTAAAACGATATGTGAGTGAGGAGGTTTCAATGAGTAGCCGTCCGCCGCCGATTCCTGCGGAAAATCGCAGCGACAAGGGAACGGGAGAACCCGGAACCGTATCCACCGACGCGAAGAAGCCGGATACGGCAGAGAACCCCGAGAAGAAAGGCCAGCAAGGCAACACCAAGGTCAATACGACCCATCAGGGTTATCAACAGGACAGATGAGGCAGAGCGCATGTCCACTTCCAAGAAGACACCGGCAAGCATCCGTCAGGGCGGTCCCGGAGCCTCGCACGAAAACGCGAAGGCTCCGCTGGAGATACCAAAGCCGCCGGCCGATTCCGAGCGGCGCACGCGCAGCAAGGTTTCCGGCGGCGGAGGCGAGCCTGATCGCCACCACAGTCACGATGCGAGGCGCAAAGGCGGGCACTGATTGGGCGAATCGGCTCGGCTGCCACTGCATGAATGATCACGGATGAACAAATCCGGCGCATGGGCGTTCTGCTTGACCCGCAACGGGTGGAGGAGTTCGCCATGCGACGCGGTTTGCACCATCACCCCACGGTCGACCTGATCGTGTTCATCGCTGCCGTCGGACTGGTTTCGGCGATCATGATCGCTTCACTGTTCTTCGGCTAGATCACGATGTTTTCAGGTCGGGTCGGCCTGGAAACATGGACGTCATCGCTTCCAGAGATGGAGCGGGAGCGGGCGGGAAACCGCACACAGTTTTCCTCAACCCGCTCTCCCGCGCTTCAGGAAAACCTGCGTGGCGGGTTCACATCCGGAAGCGCTCAATCTCGCCGCTCGAATGATCGTTCTCACGCCGGCGTGCTGCGGAGGAGGCACGTTCCGCAGCGACCGACGGCGCCCCGGGAGGGGGGAGGCGGGAGGACGCCGCCCGGGTCGACCCCGGCTTAGCGGAGGGACAAGAGCCGACCCGTTCTTGTGTGCACGTCGCCTTGGTCAAAGCGACGGCGCCTAACACTCAGCCCCTCGGAAGGTTCCGAGAAAACGGACGATTTCGATAAATTCTCAAGCGGGAGCTTTGAATACGCTGATTCGGAACGCAGCACCGCATCTGTGCGTCCAAGTGGACGTACATAAAGAAGCCTCTCCTTGTCGCATCCCCAAGGAACCACCCGGAACTCGAGGTCGAGTTCCGGGCGTATGCGATGGGGAGGATGGGCGCTCAGGCGTTAAGCGACTTCGCGAACGGCATGACACGTATCCGTTTGCCGAGAGCTTTGAAGGCGGCATTGGCAACTGCGGGGCCGATCGGCGGAACGCCGGGCTCGCCGATCCCCGAAGGAGGATTGGACGAGGCGACGATATGAACCTCGACCTTCGGCATCGCATCGATCCTGAGCGGCGTGTACATGTCGAAATTGCCCTGGTCGACCTTGCCATCCGTCAGCGTGATCTCCTCGCCCAGGATGGCGCTGAGGCCAAAGCCTATTCCGCCTTCGACCTGAGCGCGCACCTGATCCGGATTGATCGCGAGACCGCAATCGACCGCAGCGACAACGCGCTCGACCTTAATGCCGTTCCCATCTGTGGAAACCTCGGCGATCTGTGCCACGACCGAACCGAAGCTCTCGGCGACCGCAACGCCGCGGAAGCGCCCTTCAGGCAGCGGTTTCTGCCATTCCGCCTTTTCCGCCGCCAGCTTGAGAACGGTTGCGTGGCGCGACTGCGGCTCCAGCATCGAAAGGCGAAACTCCAGTGGGTCACGTCCCGCAGCCTGGGCAACTTCGTCCAGAAAGGCTTCGGCCGCGAAGGCGGTGTGTGTCGAGCCGACGGAGCGCCACCAGAGAACCGGAACGCGAACATCGGTGGTCGTGAGCCCGACCGTCTGGTTCTGAATGGCATATGGCAGATTGTTCGCCCCCTCCACAGACGTCGGGTCGACGCCGTTCTGAACCATGCCATCCCAAGCCGTTTTCGCCACGATTGACTGGCCGACGATGTGATCGCTCCAGGCGACGAGTTTGCCGTCTGCATCGATCCCGGCTTTCAGGCGATGTACATAGGCGGGCCGATAGCGGCCGGCGCGCGTGTCTTCCTCCCGCGTCCATTGCACCTTGACCGGTGCACGGAAGCCGAGGGCCTTGGCCACATGTACGGCTTCCACCACGACGTCGCCGTCGAACACGGCACGCCGCCCGAAGCTGCCGCCGGTCTTCATGACGTTCAGTCGGACATTTTCGACCGGCACTCCGGCAATCTCGCTGGCGAGCTTCTGGTACACGTCGGGGAGCTGGTGTCCGCCCCAGATCTCGATCGTGCCGTCCTCGTTCCTGCGTGCAACCGCATTCAGGGGCTCAAGAGCGGCATGGGCCAGATAGGGGAACTCGAAGGTCGCCTCGATGACCTTGGCGGCTGCTGCGAAGGCAGCCTCGGCGTCGCCGTCCTTGCGCGCGAAGGCCGCCGGCGTCTTGCCCGCGAGGTCGCGGTAGGTGGACATCAGCTCCGCCGTCCCCCGCTTTTCGGCGCCGGACTCGTCCCATTCGACGGTTACCGCTTCACGGCCCTTGATTGCCGCCCACATATGCTCGCCGACCACCGCAATGCCGCGTGGCGTTTCCACCACGTCCACCACGCCCTTGATGGCGCGGGCGGCCGAAGCATCGAAGGACTTGGCTTTGGCGCCGAAGAGGGGCGGGTGAATCATCACTGCCGTCAGCATTCCCGGCAGCTTGACATCGATGGTGTATTGCTCGGTCCCGTTTGCCTTGCGGGCACTGTCGAAGCGCTTCAGTTCGGCATTGCCGATAAATTTCCAGGCGCTCGGTTCCTTGAGCTTCACGTCGGCCGGCACCGGCATCGTCGTCGCCTTGGCGGCGTACGCGCCGAAACCACCGCTCTTGCCCGACGGATGGGAAAGAACGCCGTTCTCGACGGTGATCTCCGCGGCGTCCACCTTCCATTCCGCTGCAGCAGCGGCAATGAGCATGGCTCGGGCGGCGGCACCAGCCTTGCGGTAGCGCTCCCATGAGGTCGACATGGATGTCGAGCCCCCGGTACCCTGCATGGTACCTCCAAAGGCGATATTGCCGTAGGCCGGGATGTTGCCGGCGGCTCCCTTGACGTCGATCGTGGACCAGTCGGCGTCCAACTCCTCCGCCACCAGCGTGGCAATGCCGTTATATGAGCCCTGGCCCATCTCGAACTGCGACGAGAGAATGGTGACCTTCCCATCCCCGCCGATCGTCAGATATGGGGAAAACGCATGTGAATCATTCCCCGCTTGCGCTTCGCCCGCAAGGGCCGGCGAAGCGGATAGGAGCCGGTACCCAACGGCGATGCCGGTGCCGGCGGCAAGCGCACCGAGCAGGAATTGGCGGCGCGAGGCTTCGACGCGAGCGGGAAGGGCCATCGATTGCATTAGTTTCGGTATCATATCAGGCCTCCAGACGCTTCGCGGCTTCGTGAATACCCGCGCGGATACGGTGATAGGTGGCGCACCGACAGAGATTGCCGGACATAGCGGCATCGATGTCCGTGTCGGTCGGCTTCGGATTGCTGGCCAAAAGGTCCGTTGCGGACATGATCTGGCCGGACTGACAGTAGCCACATTGGGGCACGTCCAGTTCGGCCCAAACGGATTGCACCGTTTCGGCGACCTTCCCCTTCAGGCCCTCGATCGTCGTCACTTCAGCTCCGTCGATGTCGCCGATGAAGGTTTGACAGGACCGCGTCGGCGAGCCGTCGACATAGACAGTGCAGGCGCCGCATTGCGCCATGCCGCAGCCGAACTTCGTGCCCGTTAAACCGACGAGGTCGCGGATCGCCCACAGGAGCGGCATGTCCGCCTCTGCTTCGATCGCGTGTTCGACGCCGTTGATCTTGATATTCACCATGGTGTTTTTCCTCGCGTTGCGGCGCGTTAATGCGGAATGCCGCGAACATTCGCCGGACTGCCGCTGGAGCGGGATGAGAAGATGACTGCGGTTTTCGCCCGCACCCCGCTCGAACTTTGGGATAGATCACGTTCATAATTCAGGATGATGGCCTAAGATCATGAGCGAGATCCGGAGCTTAGAAGACCATCTCGCAGGCTGATAGATTCGATCCTGCCGAATTATTGCCCATTCCTGCCAGGTTAACGGGATCGTGATCAGGACGTCGGCGTCGTGGGCGGTGGAATTGCTCTAACCTGCAGGGCTCCGCCTGGTCGAATCGTTAGAATTCAGGATCGCCCTTATGTCGCGCAGCGGCGGATGGCCGAAGGCGCGGCGGTACTCGCGGTTGAACTGGGTCGGGCTCTCGTAGCCGACGCGCAGTGCCGCCGTCGCCGCATCGAGCGACTGGGAAAGCATCAGTTCCCGGGCATGATGCAGTCTGAGGTGCTTTTGAAACTGCAGCGGGCTCATTGCAGTCATTGCGCGGAAGTGATGATGCAGCGTGGAGACGCCCATATTGGCGATTTCGGCGAGTTCTTCCACGCGCAGCTGTTTGGTGTAGTTTTCCTTCAGCCATGCGACCGCCTTGGCCACGCGATTGCTGTTCGTGCCCGCAAGCGCGAAGCGACGAAGCCTCGCTCCCTGTTCGCCGGTGAGGAGCCGGTAGATGATCTCGTTCTGGATGTGGCCAGCCAGGAAAGGTATGTCTGCGGGCGCGCCGGCAAGCGAGATCAGCCGGAACAGCGCATCGAAAAGCTCGCAAGTCGCAGTGCCTACAGCCACGCCCAGGTCGCGCTCGGGAAGGTCGGTCGGATGTATGTCGTGATCGGCTATGATGCGCCGGACTTTCTCCATGTCCAGGCGTAGCGCCGCTGCGACATAGGGCTCCCTTTCGCTCGCCGCGCAGATCTGCCCGGTCACGGGCAGGCCGATAGCCGTCAGGAAGAAACAGCCTTCATCGTAGACCATCGTCTCGTTGCCGACGCGGACATTCTTGCTTCCCTTGATGATGAAGGAGAGGCTTGGCTCGTAAACGCTCGAAAAGGGACCGGCGGGCTGGATGATGCGATAGAGCGAGAGACCCGGGATGGGGTGCTCGAAAGAAAGTCCGTCCCAGGGCAACTTCGACAATCTGTCGAGAATCTGCGCGCGGAGCGGCGCCGTTTCTTCGCGCAGATTCCGCTGCGGGAACATGATGGTGCTCATTCCCTGCTCCTCGCTCCTTGCTTTGGCCTTCACCTATGATCGCA
Organism: Sinorhizobium medicae; assembly: GCF_007827695.1. Classification (GTDB taxonomy): domain Bacteria; phylum Pseudomonadota; class Alphaproteobacteria; order Rhizobiales; family Rhizobiaceae; genus Sinorhizobium; species Sinorhizobium medicae. Next base: position 156,481 of record NZ_VITA01000010.1, read on the forward strand.
GATTGAATCTGAAATTACATTATCACATTTTTTTGATTCCGACAGAAATAGGCAAGACCTCGGCGTGCCACGCCCCGGCAGAAGTCATTCCGCCGCCAGCGGCGCCGGATAGGGCGTGGAGTCTTCGTCGGCATCTCCTTGCGCGGCCGCCGGCCCCGGGGCCGTCTTGCGCGCTTTCGGTTCCTTTCCGAAGAAGAGCGCATAGGCGGCCGGCAGCACGACGATCGTCAAAACGGTTGCCACCAGGATACCGCCCATCATCGCATAGGCGAGCGGTCCCCAGAACACGCCGCGAGAGATCGGGATCAATGCCAGCACCGCGGTGAGCGCGGTGAGCGTGATAGGCCGGAAGCGGCGCACCGCCGCACCGATGATCGCCTCGTAACGCTCCATCCCGGCCGCGATATCCTGGTCGATCTGGTCCACGAGAATGATCGAGTTGCGGATGATGATGCCGAGCAGCGCGATAACGCCGAGGATGGCGACGAAGCCGAAGGGCGCTCCGCTGATGAGCAGCGCAGCTGCGGCGCCGATGATCCCGAGCGGACCGGTCGCGAGCACCAGCATCGCCTTGCCGAAGTGCTGGAGCTGCACCATCAGAAGGATGACGATGACCACCAGCATGATCGGCGCCTTGGCCGCGATCGAGGCCTGGCTTTCGGCACTGTCCTCGGCGCCACCCTGGATCTCCACCTTGTAGGCCGGCGGGAGACTGTCTCTCAGTCCCCTGAGTTCGTCGAAGAGCTTCATCGCGACGTCGTTCGACTGCACGCCGTCGGGGAGCGTTGCGCGCACGGTGATTGTGGGGAGCCGGTCGCGCCGCCACTCGACCCCCTGTTCCATCACGGGCACGACCTTGGCGACCTGCGATACGGGGACGAAGCCACCGAAGTCGGTGGGCACATACACCGACTGGACCGCGGAGAGCAGATGGCGATTGCCGCCGGGCTCTCGCGCCACGATCGAGACCGCCTCTTCTCCGTCCCGGAAGCTGTCCAGCGGAACGCCGGACATTGCCGCTTGCAGCATCTGGCGGATACGTTGCGAGGTGATGCCGAGGGCACGGGCGCGGTCCTGGTCGATCACAAGCTTCATCGCCGGCACAGGCTCCAGCCAGTCATCATGAATGGCGCCGAGCAATGGATTTTCCCGAAATTTCGCCTTCACTTCGTTGGCGATGCGGCGCACTTCTTCGCGGTCGGGCCCCATCACCCGCATCTGCACCGGCCAGCCGGTCGGCGGTCCCAGGAACAATCGGTCGACTTTGGTACGGATCGAAGGGAATTCCTCGGCAAGCACCGTTCGCAACTTGCCGATCAGCCTCTCGCGGGCTGGTTCGTCCTTCGCCATGACGAGGAGCTGCGCGAAGTTCGGGTTGCGAAGCTGCTGGTCGAGGGGCAGGAAGAAGCGCGGCGCGCCTTCTCCGATATAGGTGGCGATGAAGCGCTTGTCCTTATCGTCCATCAATCGTTGCTCGAGCGCCTTTGCCTGCTTTTCCACTTCCTTGATGCTCGTTCCTTCTGGCAGCCAGAGGTCGACCAGGATTTCGGGTCGCGAGGATTGCGGGAAGAAGTTCTTCGGAATGAACTGGAACCCCCAGAGGCTCGTCATGAAAATGGCGAGCGTCATCAGGAGAACAGTGATGCGGTGGCGCACTGCCCAGCCGACGGTTGACCTCAGGCGACGATAGAAGCGCGTATCGAAGACGTCGTGATGGGTGCCGGCGTGGTGGCGCTGCTTCAGGATCATGTAGCCGAGCCAGGGGGTGAAGTAGACGGCCACAAACCAGGAGACCACAAGGGCAATACCGACGACATAGAAGAGCGAACGGACATATTCGCCGGCGGTCGATTGCGCGAAGCCGACAGGGATAAAGCCGGCGGTGGTGATCAGGGTGCCGGTCAGCATGGGAAAAGCGGTCGAGGAATAGGCGAAGCTCGCCGCATCAATCTTTTCCAGCCCTTCTTCGAGTTTTCGCTCCATCATCTCGATCACGATCATGGCGTCGTCGACGAGCAGGCCGAGAGCGATGATCAGAGCTCCGAGCGAGATGCGCTGCAGGTCGATGCCGAGTTCGTACATGATCGCAAAAGTGGCTGCGAGCACGAGCGGAATGGCGATCGCGATCACCAGACCGGAGCGCCAGCCGATCGACAGGAAGGAGACTACGAGGACGATGATCAGCGCTTCGACAAGCGCGTGGCTGAATTCGCTTATCGCTTCGGTGACGACCTCCGGCTGATTGGAGACCTGATCGACCGACACGCCATAAGGAAGGGCGGACTCGAATCGATCGTAGGTAGCCTCGACCGCGTTGCCGACGTCCGTGACGTTGAAACCCTTCGCCATAACGACGCCGATCTGGACGCTGTCGTGGCCGTTGAAACGGAATTTCCGGGAATAGGGGTCTTCCAGACCGGAAGTAACCGTCGCGATGTCGCCGAGCCGAATGGTCCTGTCTCCCGCCCTTAGCCGAAGCTCACGGATGTCTTCGGCCTCGGTGACGCCGCCTTCAACCGAGATGCGAACCGAGCGCGTGCCCGTATCGACGGAACCCGCGTGATCGACATTGTTCTGGCCGGCAATGGCATCGCGCAGGTCGTTGAGCGTCAGGCCGCGTTCGGCGAGCGCCTTGGAGGAGACGTCGATGAAAATCTTCTCCGGCTGGTCGCCGAGGATCACCACCTTCTCGACACCTGGCGTCGTCAGCAGCATGTCACGGCCTTCGATCGCGAAGCGCCTCAGCTCCGGATAGCTGAAGCCGTCGCCGCTGATCGAATGCAAGGTGATGAAGGTGTCACCGAATTCGTCGTTGAAATAGGGGCCGAGCACGCCTTCGGGCAGCTCGTTGGCTATGTCGCCCACCTTCTTGCGCACCTGATAGAACGCGTCGGCGACCTCGTCTGCGTTGGTGTCGCCCTCGATCTGGACGGTGATGATGGCGCTGCCGGCGCGCGTATAGGAGCGGACGAAATCGAGGTGCGGCGTTTCCTGCAGCTTGCGCTCTATCTTGTTGACGACCTGGTCTTCCATTTCCTGGATGGATGCTCCTGGCCATACGGCTTGCACCACCATGACGCGGAACGTGAATTCCGGATCCTCGCGTTGTCCCATGCGCAGGAGCCCGAGGGCGCCTGTGATGATGATCAGCGCCAGGAGGAAGCGCGCGATGCTCGGATGCCCGATCGCCCAGCGCGAAAGATTGAACGGTTTCCTGTCCTCTGTGGAGGCTTGCATGGCCGTAGTCCCGTTCTATCGGTGGAGGTTAGCGGAGGAGTTCGGGCGTTTCGGCCCGGGCGGACTGTTGCTCGGCCGATTGCTGTTCGTCCGCCTGCAGCCTCACTTTCAGATCCTCGGCCATGAATTGTGTGCCCGCGGCAACAACGAGGTCGCCGGCGCCGAGGCCCTCGACGACGCGCACGCCGTTATCGGCGAAGTCGGCAAGCTTGACCGGGCGTGCATGGACGGTCGAGAAGTCACGATCAACGATCCAGACGATATTCTGGCCATCCTTCTTCGACAGCGCACTCAGCGGGATGGAAAAGAGCGGCGCCGAGCTTCCTGCAGTCGCCTCGACCGTCGCCGTCATGCCGAGGAGCACGCGCTCGTCTTTCGGCAGGCCGACGCGCACCGAAAAGGTGCGTGAGCGCGGGTCGGCGCTGCCGGAAACTTCGCGCACATGGCCGTCGAGCACGAGCATGTCGTCCGACCAGAAACGCGCCTGCACCGGTTTGCCCGGCCTGAATTCGGCGATGTCGATTTCGGGCACCGCGACTTCGACTTCCTTCTCCCCGTCGACTGCGACAGTCACGACGGGCGTTCCGGTGCCGACGACCTGGCCTATATCGGCGTTTACGGCCGTGACGATGCCGTTCTGGTCGGCCTTGAGGTCCGTATAGTTTACCTGGTTCTTCGCCTGGCTGAGCGACGATGCCGCGGCGTCGCGCGTTGAGACCGCCTGATCGTAAAGTAGGGTTGCCTGATCGAGCTGGGCCTGTGAGGAGAAGGATTTGTTGAAAAGCTGTTCGGCTCTGAGCTTCGCAAGCCCCGTCGTCTGCACCTGCTTTTCGGCCGCGAGCAGACTTGCCTCGGCGCTCCGCACCGCAAGCTGATAGTCGGTGGCGTCGACGCGGGCGAGAACATCACCTGGTTCAACCCTATCGCCGATATTGACGAGGCGCTCGGTGATCTTGCCGCCCACACGGAAGCCCAGATTCATTTCCGTGCGCGCTCTTACCGAGCCGGAATAGTGGAGCTCCCTTGGCTTGCCCGCCGCGGCTATCTCCACGACCTTGACCGGCCGTATCACTTCCTTCGTCTCGGCCTTTTCTTCCGTGCAGCCGGAGAGAACGGCGCCAAGCAGGATCAGGCTCAGGAGACTGGAGACAGACGGTCGGTTGAGGGCACTTCGTGAAAACATCGCTCTTACTCTCTCTGGCCGCTCTGCGGCGGCTGGACGTTCTTTCTGTGCATGAAGTCGCGCCAAAACCGCTCCGCATGTCCGGGTGACTTGCGCTATTTCCTCAGCGCCCGGATGGCGAACTCGATCAGCTCCTCCGGAGTGGCGCGGTTTTCCTTGGCAAGACACTGGGCGACGATCTGCGGATGACAGAGGGTCACGAGGCTGGCGCCGAAGCATCTGGCTGCCACCGCTGGGTCCGTATCCACGAACTCTCCGGCTTCGATCCCTTCGCGAATAATGCCTGCGAGGAGGTCGTCGAGACGGCTGATATGCTTTTCGATGACGTGCCAGTTGTGTTCGATCGCGACGACGACCATCTCATGCACTTTCTTTTCGTCGAGCATCGTCTCGACGGTGAGTTTGTGCTGACCCTGCGCATAACGCCTCAGCCGCTCTGAAGCGCTGAGAGGCAGGTGCGCGATGTCATGGGCCTGCTGATAGCTTGCTCCGAGCATGCGCGAGCAGAGCGCCTGATGGATCTCCGTTTTCGACGCGAAGAAGCGGTAGATGTTCGCCGGCGACATATCGAGCTCGCGCGCGATGTCGGCGACGTTTGTTTTGGCATAGCCGTAATGGCGGAACAGTCGCTCGGCGGCGTCGAGAATCCGCGTGACGTTTTCCTGTCTGGTTGCATCGATGCTGTCAGTTAGATCGCTCATCCTGTCTCCTGATGATGAGTGACGAATTTTGAATTTCGTCAGTCGTAATCCGATAATCGTGAGTTGTCAATCTATTTGAGCGTGAATGCCAATCTCGGTGATATGCTCATTGACTCATTATACCAGTTCCGCTATGCGGATGAGCAAGATAGCTGAGGAGATGCAAATGACATCGATTGCCCTGTTCGGCGCCGGCGGGAAGATGGGCTGCCGCCTGGCCAAGAACCTCAAAGGCTCGCGTTTCGACGTGCGCCATGTCGAAGTGAGCGAAGCGGGCAAGGTGCGGCTGGCGGAGCTCGGGCTTTCGACGGTTGACGCCGATGCGGCTCTGGATGGCGCCGAGGTGGTCGTTCTGGCCGTGCCGGATACGGCGATCGGCAAGGTCGCTTCCGCGATTGCAGATCGGCTGAAGCCCGGCACGATGGTCATCGTCCTCGACGCGGCGGCGCCCTATGCCGGTCATCTGCCGGAGCGTAGCGATCTTACCTATTTCGTCACCCATCCCTGCCACCCGCCGATCTTCAACGACGAGACGGATCCTGCGGCCAAGCGCGATTTCTTCGGCGGCGTCGCTGCCAAGCAGCACATCGTCTCGGCGCTGATGCAGGGGCCGGAAGAAGCCTATGCGCTCGGCGAGGAGATCGCCAAGATCATCTGGGCGCCGGTCATGCGTTCGCACCGGGTGACGGTCGAGCAGATCGCGCTGCTCGAACCCGGGCTTTCCGAAACGGTCTGCGCCTCGCTGCTGGTCGTCATGCGCGAGGCCATGGAGGAATGCGTCAGGCGCGGCGTGCCGAAAGAGGCAGCGCGCGACTTTCTGCTCGGCCACATGAACGTGCTTGGCGCGGTGATCTTCGAAGAGACGCCCGGCGTCTTCTCCGACGCCTGCAACAAGGCAATCGAATTCGGCAAGCCGATGCTCATGCGCGAGGACTGGAAACGCGTCTTCGAGCCGCAGGAGATCGCCGACAGCATCCGGCGCATCACCTGATTTTGCGAACGGAATACGGAGCCTGTGAGGCTGGCTCCGGCATTTTTCAACCTGGGAGGAAATGCAGATGAAACTGACACGCAGAATGACCATTGCGGCTTTTGCGGCCGTATTGGCGGCGAGCTCCGCCATTCCGGCCTATGCGGCCGATCTCATCACGATCATCACGCCGTCGCACGACAATCCCTTCTTCAAGGCCGAAGCGGTGGGTGCCGAAGCCAAGGCGAAGGAGCTCGGCTACGAAACGCTGGTGCTGGTGCATGACGACGACGCCAATAAGCAATCGCAGCTGATCGACACCGCCATCGGCCGCGGCGCGAAGGCGATCATTCTCGACAATGCCGGTTCGGAGGCATCCATTGCTGCAGTCCAGAAGGCGAAAGACGCCGGCGTCCCGTCCTTCCTGATCGACCGTGAGATCAACGCGACCGGCGTTGCCGTCTCGCAGATCGTGTCCAACAATTATCAGGGCGCGCAGCTTGGTGCCGAGGAATTCGTGAAGCTGATGGGCGAATCCGGCAATTATGTCGAGCTCCTGGGCCGCGAGGCCGATCTCAATGCCGGCATCCGCTCGAAGGGCTACCACGACGTTATCGACGAATATCCGGAAATGAAGATGGTTGCGCAGCAATCGGCGAACTGGAGCCAGACCGAGGGCTACAGCAAAATGGAGACGATCCTTCAGGCCAACCCCGACATCAAAGGCGTGATCTCCGGGAACGACACCATGGCCATGGGCGCGATCGCCGCATTGCATGCTGCCGGCCGCAAGGACGTCATCGTCGTCGGTTTCGACGGTTCGAACGATGTTCGCGATTCGATCAAGTCCGGCGGGATCAAGGCAACCGTGCTACAGCCCGCTTACGCCCAGGCGCAGATGGCAGTGCAGCAGGCGCACGAATACATCACCACCGGCAAGACCCCGGCTGAGGAAAAGCAGCTCATGGACTGCGTGCTGATCAACAGCGAAAACGCCGGCCAGCTCGAGACCTTTGCGCTGACCGATTGATCGGTTTCAAAGAGTTGGAGCGGGAGCGGACGAAGAACCGTCCGCGCCGCCCGCTCAGGCACGCGGCAGAACTAAGCTGCGTGCCTGTCCTGTGATGGAGTGAATTTCGATGCCGAACTTCAAAGTCGCGGCCGCGTTTGCGGTTGCGGGCGTGATGGCACTCTCGGGCTGCAAGATCATCAAGACGCCGACCGCCGAAGAGGCTGCGGAAGCGGCCTCCGGGGGCTTCAATCCCAACCGCATGGTCGCCGAGATCTGGGACACGAAGGTGCTTTCCTATCTCGACCGGAAAGCCGGTCCATTCACCGAGGTTGCCGCACTTGCCGGAAGCGATCCGCAGGCGGCCGGCGCGAAATACGGCCATAAGGAAAAGCAGGGGAGTGCTCCCTGGACCTTCGCGGCGCGTCTTTCCGGCACGATCGTCAAAGCCGAGACAAAATCGCGTTCGGCCTATGTCGAGGTCGATGCGGATTCCGACGGCAAGGCGGATGCACGCGTGCAGATAGGTCCGGCGATAAGGGGCACGGCCATCCGCGACACCCTCGACTTCGTCAATTTCAACGAATTCAAGAACCAGATCGAGTGGGCGCAATTCGGCAAGGCCTTCAACACGCATGTCAACGGGCTGGTGCTGGAAAAGCTTCCCCGCGACGGACTTGTCGGCAAGAAGCTCGACGCTGTCGGGGCCTATCCCTTGCCGGCCAAGGGCCAGCTGCCGCTGTTCGTTCCGGCTCGATTGACGGTGGGTGGATGATCATGCAAGCCCGTGACGACGATGATTGCATCCTGCGCCTCGAAGACGTGACGAAGGTCTATTCGGGCATTGTTGCTGTACGCCATGCGGATCTTTCTCTCCGGCGCGGCGCCGTCAACGTGCTCGTCGGCGAAAATGGTGCCGGCAAGTCCACGCTGATGCGGATCATCGCGGGCGTCGAGAAGCCGTCACTCGGCCGCATCCTGCTCGACGGCAAGGAGGTGGAATTTCACTCGCCGGCCGACGCGCAGCGCCACGGTATCGGCATGGTCTTCCAGGAGCTCAATCTTTTCGGCAATCTCTCGGTTGCCGAGAACATCTTCGCGACCCGGGAGCTGACCAGGGGCTTTCGCGGCATAGATCACGGCGCGCAGGTCGAGAGGGCGACCGGGTTTCTCGACAGGCTCGATGCCGGGATCGATGCCGAGACGCTCGTCGAAGACCTGCCGATCGGCCAGCAGCAGCTGGTGGAGATCGCCAAGGCGATCTCGCTCGACACGCGCATCCTTATTCTGGACGAGCCGACATCGGCCCTTTCGGCGGCGGAGGTCGACGTTCTTTTCAAGGTCATCAGGGAGTTGAAGGCTCAAGGGGTGGCGATCGTGTACATTTCTCACCGGCTCGAAGAGCTGATGCGGATCGGCGACTACATCACGGTTCTGAGGGACGGGCAGATCACTGGCCACGCCATGGTCAAGGACATCGATACCAAGTGGATCGTCCGGTCGATGATCGGCTCGGACGCAAAGGATTTCGCCAAATCGATTGCGCACCGCCTTGGCGAGGAGGCCTTCCGCGCCGAGGATATCTGCCTGCCGCGCCGAACCGGCGGGCTCGCGGTCGATCATGTCTCGATCTCGCTTCGCGCCGGCGAGGTGCTGGGCATCTACGGATTGATGGGAGCGGGTCGCAGCGAGTTCTTCGAATGCGTCATGGGCCAGCACCGGCATTCTTCGGGCCGGGTGTTTGTCGACGGGACCGAGGTCGACGCCACCGACACCGCCGGCCGGATAAGCGCGGGTTTGGCGCTGATCCCGGAAGATCGCCAGCGCGAGGGCCTGGTTCAGGCCCTATCGATCGCCAGCAATCTGACGCTTGCGAGCCTGGATCGCTTCGTCCGCTTCGGCTTCCATATCGTCGGCGCACGGGAGCAGGCCTCGATCGAGGCGGCCATCCGCGATCTTTCCATCAAAGCGCCGAACCCGGACTTCGAGGTAACCTCGATGTCGGGCGGCAACCAGCAGAAGGTCGTTATCGGCAAGGCGTTGATGACGAAGCCGAAGGTGCTGCTGATGGACGAACCCAGCCGTGGCATCGATGTCGGCGCCAAAGCGGATGTCTTCCGCACCATGCGGCGGCTTGCCGGCGAAGGGCTCGCAATCCTCTTTTCCACCTCGGACCTCGAAGAGGTCATGGCGCTCTCCGACCGCATCGCCGTCATGAGCAACGGACGGCTGGTCACGGTCGTCGGCCGGGCCGATGCGACGGAAGAGATGATCGTGAAGGCTTCGGCCGAAGGGCATAAAACGACAAGGGAACACGCCTGATGACGACGGCAACGACGACGACCACCGCAACGGACGCCGCGAGCGGCTCGGTGCTGCTCACTTTGATGAAGCTCAGGACGTTCATCGCCCTCTTCGCGGTGATCGCCTTCTTTTCGATTTTCGCGCCGAACTTTCTTTCAACCGCCAATCTCATTCTCATGTCGAAGCATGTGGCGCTCAACGCCTTCCTCGCCATGGGCATGACCTTCGTCATCATCACCGGCGGCATCGATCTTTCCGTCGGTTCGATCGTCGGGCTCTGCGGAATGGTCGCGGGCGGGCTCATCCTCAACGGCATCGATCTGCAGTTCGGCTATACGATCTATTTCAACGTCGTCGAGGTCTGCCTCATCACGCTGGCGGTCGGTATCGTCATTGGTGCGGTCAACGGGTTGCTGATCACAAAGCTCAACGTCGCACCCTTCATCGCCACGCTCGGAACGCTCTATGTGGCGCGCGGCTTTGCGCTGCTCTCGTCGGGCGGCCAGACCTTCCCCAATCTCGTCGGCAAGCCTGAGCTCTCGACGACGGGCTTTGCCTTCCTCGGCTCCGGCCGGCTGCTCGGCCTGCCGGTTTCGATCTGGATCCTTATCGTTGTGGCGCTCGCCGCCGCCTACCTCGCCCGCTACACGCCGATCGGCCGGCACATCTTCGCCGTCGGAGGAAACGAGCGTGCTGCCCGCATGTCCGGCATCCGGGTCAACAGGGTGAAGATGTTCGTCTACATGTTCTCCGGCTTCTGTGCCGCGATCGTTGGGCTGGTCATATCGTCGGAGCTTATGGCTTCGCACCCTGCGACGGGCAACTCCTTCGAGCTCAATGCAATCGCCGCAGCGGTTCTCGGCGGCACCTCGATGTCCGGCGGCCGCGGTACGATCGGCGGCACGATCATCGGAGCCTTCGTCATAGGCATTCTTTCCGACGGCCTCGTCATGATGGGCATTTCGTCCTTCTGGCAGATGGTCATAAAGGGGATCGTGATCATCGTGGCCGTCGTGGTGGATCAGGCGCAGCGTCGGCTGCAGCAACAGGTCACGCTGATGCAGCTTGCGAAAAAAGGGTGATGGCATGGCAGATCTTAAAGGCGCGCTGATCGGCTGCGGCTTCTTCGCCGTGAACCAGATGCATGGCTGGCGTGACGCCGAAGGGGCGCGGATCGTCGCCATCTGCGATCGCGATCCCGAGAGACTTAGGGCCGTCGGTGACGAGTTCGCCATCACCCGCCGCTATCTATCCGTAGACGACCTCTTTGCCGATGGCGGCTTCGATTTCGTCGACATTGCCACGACCGTGGGAAGCCACCGGTCGCTGGTGGAACTGGCCGCACGACACGGGATCGCGACAATCTGCCAGAAGCCGATCGCGCCAACCATGGAGGACGCCGAGGCAATGGTCGAAGCCTGCGCGAAGGCAGGGGTCCCATTCATGGTACATGAGAACTTCCGATGGCAGTCGCCGATACGGGCGGTTAAGGCGGCGATCGACAGCGGCACGGTCGGGGAGGTGTTCTGGGGGCGGGTGAGCTTTCGATCGGGCTATGACGTCTTTTCCGGCCAGCCCTATCTAGCAACGGGCAAGCGTTTCATTATCGAGGACCTTGGGATCCATGCACTCGATGTCGCGCGCTACATCTTCGGCGATGCGACAGCGGTGACGGCGCGCACGCGGCGGGTCAATCCGGCGATCGCCGGCGAGGATGTCGCGACGATGCTCCTGGATCATGAAGGGGCGATCACCTCCATCGTGGACTGCAGCTATGCGACCAGGTTGCCGATCGAGCCCTTTCCGGAAACCCTGATCGAGGTTGACGGAAGCAAGGGCACCCTGCGGCTTTCGCAGGGCTATCACCTCACCATGCATTCGAAGGACGGCACGAAAGTCACGAATGTGGAGCCGCCGGTTCTTTCCTGGGCGGCGCCTCCTTGGCACAACATTCAGGAAAGCGTCTCACGCATCCAGCAGCATTGGGTGGAAGCCTTGCGTGCCGGGCGCGAGCCGGATACGTCCGGCCTGGATAATCTGGAGACCTTCGCTTTGGTGGAGGCGTCGTATCTCAGCGCCGCCGAAGGCAGGACCGTTTCATTGGCGGAGGTCATTGGAAGGCGCCCAAGTCAGTTCTCCAGGTGACTCCTTCCGCACGCCCTCCTGTGATATCCTCTTTGCTTGCGCTTCCTCCTGGGGGGAAAGACAAATGGGAGCTCTCACAGCCTTGGCGCGAAACTGCATCGTAACGGCTCTATTGGGTTGCGCGCTTTTCGCACCTTCGATCGCGGCCGAGGAGGCCGCCGATGTCGCCACCGGAACGCGGCTTGCCGAACTATTGCGTGCTGCCCGGAACGTGCTTTCGAATTACCAGTCGCTCATCAACGATCCGGCAATCGGAGACAAGAAGCTTAACGGCGAGCGGTTCACAACCGAAGCGATTGCCCTTTACGGCGAGCGTACCGGCCATCCGCTGATCTCGGATGATCTCGGCGACCGCGACCGCAAGCTCCTGCAGGCACAGGTGGAGGCGATGCGCGAGGTCGTGGATGAAGAGCAGGACGACATCAACCGGCCCGGCATAGGCTTCAAGGGTTTCGTTCCTGCTATTTTTGCCCGCCTGATGAACGAGAAATTCGCCGTGAAGGCCGGCAATGAGGCGCTGGTCCGCGTTACGGCGCCGGAAGTCCTCGTGCGCAACCGCAAGTCGCTGCCCGATGCCTGGGAAGCGAGGGTCATCAACGAGATATTTTCGGATCCGAAGCGGCCGAAGGGCGAACTCTACACAGAAGTGACGCAGGTGAACGGCCGGCCCGCTTTCCGGATGCTGCTGCCGGAATATTACACGGAATCATGCCTCTCCTGTCATGGGTCGCCAAAAGGTGAAATCGACGTCACCGGCTATCCGAAAGAAGGCGGCAAGGCGGGCGACCTGGGCGGTGCGATCAGCATCGTCTTGTTCAAGTGAGCGCGTTAGAACACGGGCTGCGATCGACAGAGGCCGGTCGGCCCACGAAAAGGCTCGACAGCCGGATCATCGATCTGCCGATCTCTGCCCGCGTGGCCGCGCTTACGGCGGCCGGACTGGTCAGCCTTGTTCTTTCATCTCTTTTTCTCACTCAGGCACTTTATCGCAGTGCCGAGCGCATGGCCGAAACGAGAGAGCTCTTCGACAGGGCGGCGTCGGCAGCCTCGGCCCATGTGGCGTTCGGCGATCTCAGATATTGGCTGACCGACCTATCCGTCAGCTTGCTGATGAATTCCCAGCGCAACGCCGACGAGGCACGCGCGCGACTACAGGTGCAGTTGGAGCGACTTGCAAAGCATGCGCCCGTGGAGGTCCGGCAAATCGGCGCCGAGGTCGACGCTTATGTGGAAACGGCGCTGCAGGCAGCCGACAGCTACACGCAGGATAACCGCATCGTCGGCAATGCCCTGCTGGCAAAGGCGCGCACCCACAGCGGCAAGGTGGACACAGACCTCAACAGGCTGGTCGAACAGGTAAAGGCAGAGGCGGAGGCCGCCCGCAACGAGGTTGTCGTTCGAACCGAGAAGACGGCCACGACCGCGGCCATCCTGGTGGGCGGCGTGGTGCTGATCGGCTCGCTGCTAACGCTCCTCGTCCTGCGTTCGATCGTGGGCCCTCTGCGGCGTCTCAATCGCGTGATCGGCGATCTGACGCAAGGGCGCTACGACGTCGAGATACCTCAGGAGGGCGGTGACGAATTTGGGGCGATGGCAAGGACGTTATCGCTTTTCCAGGAAAGCGCGATCGAAAAGAAGAAGCTCGAAGACGAGGCGGAGCGGCAACGGCGGACGATCGCGGCCGCGCTCGAGGTGATTTCGGATGGCTTCGTCCTTTATGATTCCGATGACAGGATCCTGGTCGCCAACAGCAAATATTGCGAAATTTTCCCGAGCCACAAGCCCAATGCGCTTCGCGGCAGGAGCTTCCGCGAAATCGTGGAGCAGAACCTGGAGACGGGGCAGGTGGACCTCGAAGGAAAGTCGCCGCAGGAGTGGGTCGACGAGCGCGTAAGGCTTCATAGGGATCCCGCGGGCCTCGTCGACGAGAAGCGGTTTGGCGAAAGATGGGTTCGTATCAGCAAACGCAAAATTCCGGATGGTGGAACGGTGGCCGTCTACACCGACATCACGGAACTCAAGCAGCGGCAGGTCGAACTGGAACGCGCAAAGAGCCATGCGGAATCGGCCAACGAGGCCAAGAGCCAGTTTCTCGCCTCCATGAGCCACGAGTTGCGCACGCCTCTCAACGCGATCATCGGCTACAGCGAAATGCTGATCGAGGAGGCACGCGATCACAAGGAAGAGGAGCTCGTGCCGGACCTCGACAAAATAGCCTCAGCGGGACGGCACCTCCTCTCGCTTATCAACGACATCCTCGATCTGTCGAAGATCGAGGCGAACAAGATGGAGGTTTTCCTCGAGACCTTCAGCCTTGCCGAGTTGCTCCGTGATGTTGCCGCAACAGTCGCGCCGCTGATGGCCAGGAATGGAAACGCGTTCACGCAGGATTTTGAGGACGATCTCGGCGAGATGCATTCCGATCAGACCAAATTGCGCCAGAACCTCTTCAACCTGCTCAGCAATGCGGCCAAGTTCACGAAAGGCGGGCGGGTGACTCTGAGGGTACGGCGGGAACAAAGAGCCGATCGCGACTGGCTCGTGTTCCAAGTCTCCGATACCGGCATAGGCATGACGCCGGAGCAGCAGGACAGGCTCTTCAACGCCTTCACCCAGGCCGATGCCTCGACCACCCGAAACTATGGCGGCACCGGGCTGGGTCTGAGCATCACGCGCAGCTTCTGTCGCTTGATAGGCGGTGTTGTCACGGTGGAGAGCGAAGCGGGAAAAGGCTCGGTATTCACGATGGAAGTGCCCGCGCAGTGCGAGAGCGAGGTGGATAGCCCACCACCCGAGCAGACAGCGCAGGTTCGGTCCGGACGCACCGCACTCATCATCGACGACGAACCGGCTGCGCGCAATCTCATCGCAAAGGCGCTGGCAGAAGCAGGCCTTGCCTCGATCGAGGCATCAAACGGACAGGAAGGTCTGGCCGCCGCCCGAGAGCATCGACCCGACGCCATCATTCTCGACATCATCATGCCGCATCAGGACGGATGGTCGGTCCTGCGCGCGTTGAAGAACGATCCCGAATTGTGCACGATCCCGGTGATCCTGGCGACGATCCTGGCGGATCGCGAGCTGGGGCTTTCGCTCGGCGCGGTCGAATATCTGACGAAGCCCATCGATACTGACAAACTTGTCCGCACGATCGAGACATTCGGGGGCGGCAAACACGACGTTCTCGTCATCGACGACGACCAGGGCTCACGCGAGTTCCTTCGGCGCATTCTGGTCAAGAGGAAATGGACCGTACACGAGGCGGGCGACGGCGTCCGCGGGCTGGAGATGATGAAGCGGCTTGTGCCGCGTCTCGTCCTGCTGGACCTGCTGATGCCGGAAATGGACGGATTCCAAACGCTGAGCGAAATGCAGAGTATCCCGGAATTGCAGAACATCCCCGTCGTCGTGGTCACTTCGAAAGACCTTTCCGCAAACGAGCTGAAATGGTTGCGCGATCGGGCGGTCGCCGTCGTGAACAAGGGCGCAAACAGCCGGGCTCAGCTGGTGGAGGCACTCGAACGCCAGATCGGATCGGTCGCTTCGATCGGTAAAGAACTGGCCGAAGGCTAAGGACAGGGAAGGAGGAGAGCCGCAAATGACGAGAATCCTTCTGGTGGAGGACAATGAAATGAATCGCGACATGCTTTCGCGGCGGTTGTCGCGCCGCGGCTTCCAGGTGCTGATCGCAGAGAACGGACAAGCCGGCGTCGAGCTTGCCGCATCGGAAAAGCCGGACCTGATCCTCATGGATATGAGCCTCCCTGTCATGGACGGCTGGGAAGCGACGCGGCGGATCAAGGCCGATCCGCTTACATCCGCAATACCGGTCATAGCGCTGACTGCACATGCCATGGCAAGCGATCGGGAGATGGCGCTCAAGGCCGGTTGCGACGACTACGACAGCAAGCCCGTCGACTTGCCCCAGCTTGTCCGCAAGATCGAGCAGTTGCTCGCGACATAGGGCGAACATGACCGCCATCAACGACTTCCAGCGTCAGGCGATCGCCGCTCACGTGGCCCAGCGACTGGCCGGCCCGGCTCGGGCAATACTGAGCTTCCAGGAACTGCTGATCGAGCAGGCGCGGGATCTCGGCTTGCTCCACACCAAGAGCGACATCGACCGGATCGGCGCCGCAGCAAGGCAACTGAACAATCTGATCGATAGCCTTCTCGATGGAACTGCCTGCGCTCTGGAGGAAGGAGCAGCGGAGGCGGAGGCAAGGTTCCGTCACGATCTGCGGACGCCGCTCAACGCCATAATCGGCTATTCCGAAATGATTCTCGAAGAAGCAAGGGATTCGCAGCAGCATGCGCTGACAGAGGATCTCCAGGTCATACTCTCGGCGGCCGCCGAGCTTCTGAAGCAGGTCGACGCGATCGCCAGTCTTTCGCGTGGGGAGGTCGCAGAGGTGCTTCAACCGGAGGAGCGGGTCGACATTGACGCGGCCGGGCTCGAACGGCTCCTGTCGACGGCCGAACAGACGCCATTGCCGGACAGGGTCGGCAGAATTCTCGTCGTCGACGACGTGGCAAGCAATCGTGATCTTCTTTCCCGACGGCTTCGACGGGAGGGCCATCGGGTGGTCACCGCCGAATCCGGACGATCCGCGCTTGCAAGACTGGCCGAAGACGAGTTCGATCTCATCCTGCTCGACATTCTCATGCCCGATATGAACGGCATCCAGATGCTTTCGCGATTGAAGTCAGAGGAGCGATGGCAGCACATCCCGGTGATCATGATATCGGGCCTGAGCGAGGTCACCGCGGTAGCCCGATGCATCGAGGCCGGCGCCGACGATTATCTGACCAAGCCCTTCAACCCGATACTTCTGCGCGCACGGATCAATTCGACCCTCGAGAAGAAGCGCTGGCTAGACCGAGAGCACCGCTATCTTCAGCAGATAAAAGCGGAAAAGTCGCGGGCGGATTCGCTCATTCGCGCGATTCTGCCGGACCAGATCGTTTCGCGGCTGCAGAACGGGGAAGAGATCATCGCCGACCGCTTCGAAGAAGTTTCCATTCTGTTCGCGGATATTGTGGGCTTTTCGCCCATTGCGGCGAGGCTGACTCCGTCCGATCTGGTCAGGCGCCTGGATCGTATGTTCAGACAGTTCGATTTGCTGACCGAGCAGCACGGTGTGGAGAAGATCAAGACCATCGGAGACTCCTATATGGCCGCCTGCGGGATCCCCGAGCCTGCAACGGATCACGCCGACAGGATCGTGGCTCTCGGAAAGTCCATGCTGAGATCGTTGCGCGACATGGAGCCCGAGAAGGAGCGCTTCCGGATTCGGATCGGGATCCATTCAGGGCCGGTCGTTGCCGGGCTGATCGGACGGCTCCGGTTCGTTTACGACGTTTGGGGTGAAACGGTGAACATCGCGAGCCGGCTCGAATCCCAGGGTGTGCCCGACGGCATACAGATATCGGACGCGACGCGGCGCGCGCTTCAGGGGCAGTGGACGCTCGAACGGCGCTCTGCCCAGAACCTGCGAGGCATCGGCGCAGTCGAGACCTTTCTTGTTCGGTGACGGCTCTGCCCAGCGCGGGAGAGGTTCTTCCGGCATCCGGCTCTTGGCCGCACCATCAGCCTTTATTCCGCCCGTTTCTTCATTCTCTGTTAAGGAATACTTTCCTCTGCGGAGAACGAGCTCATGGCCCTCGGCGCATCCCAACGTTTGAATGACGGCGTTGCGGCCGTGGAAACCATGACGCGTTTCGCGCTCGCAGTGCTGGCGCTTGCCTCCGGCGTCTACACCTATCTCGGCGTCCGCAGTATCCTTGATGGTTCGCCGACGGCAGTGTTCTTCGCAGCGATCATCTACTCGGCCTCGGTCTCCGTCGGCATCTACGCCTTCTGGTCCTACATGGCGCGCTTCTATCCGCATGTGACCACCCATGCCGGCCGGGTCGCCATGCTGGGCGTGATGGCTCTCGGTGCTGCCATGATCATCGCCATGTCCAGCTGGCTCAACGCAGCGGCGCTGGCGGGGTCGGCCGCACTCGAACAGCACCTCGCGGAGACGGTGGAAGACTATACTGCCGACCTCGACCAGGCGCATCAGAACGCACTTGCAGCCCAGAGCCTGCTGCCCGATATCCAACGCGCATCAGAACGCTTTGCCCAGCTTGCCGCCTCGGAGCGGCAATCGGGCGCGCTCACCGGCACCACGGGTTCGGGAAGCGTGGTGCAGCTTCTGTCGCAGATGTCGGCCCAGATGAAGGATCTGGAAAACGGCATCAATGCTTCTCGGGAACAGGTCGCGATGCTGTTCAATCAGGGACAGAAGCGGCTCGAGACCATGCGGACGCTGGTATCTGCGCCTGGTGCGGTCACGCCGCGTGCCGATCAGTTCTCCTCCGAAGTGGTGGCGCTTACGGGGGTGATAACATCGCTCGGACAGACTTCGATCGCGCCTTCGATCCGCCGCGCCGCAGACGACCTGTCCCTCGGCTTCATCGCGCCGGTGGCCGATGGCGGCGATGCCGACCTCGTCACCCGCCAGGACCAGGTGATGGAGACGGTGCGGGCTTCGGTGGCAGCGCAGTCCAAGGTTCTCTCGGATGCGGCAGACGAAATACTGGGTCGGACGCCGGTGGCGGAGCGACGCTTCGTTCCGCTTTCATCCGCCGAGGCGGTTCTGCGCTACGCGGCCGATTTTATTCCCGCCTGGGCCGGTGCCATTTCCATCGACCTGCTGCCGGGCGTGTTGGTCTTCATCCTCGCGACCGTGCACGGGGCGATCCGCAGGCAGGAGGAGAAACTGCCCTTTGCCGAGCGCATCACGGCCGCCGAGCTTCTGCAGGCCCTGGAAGTCCAGCGCGCGGTGATGGCGAATGGGGGCCAGAACGGCGAGGCAGGCGATTTGGTGGAAATGGAGGGCGATGAGCCGAACAACATCACCAGCCTCGACCCGAGGGTGCGCGTAAAGGACCGGTCGCATGAGGATCGATGACGCTTTCAGGGCGCTGATGCGGCTCGACGACGGTGTGCTGATGCGCGGCGCCTTTTTCGTGATGCTCTCGGCTGCCGGGATCTTCCTGCTGATCGACATGCGCGAGATCGCGGCCATGAATGCAGGGTTGCCGGGTTTTGATCCGATGCTGGAGGATAGTCCGGTTCTGCCTCCGGCGGTGACGGAGGCTGCGCCCAAGGGGCCGCCGGTTCATCCCGCAAGCTCCGATGAAGTCCTGCGTCAGCCGATGAGGTTCGAACTAGGGTCCGGCGGTGTCCTGCTTGCCGAGGGTACGATCGATCTCGGAGCCGGTGAGCGCTTCGCGCAAGAGATCGAAGCGCGCGGGGAGTATGTGAAGACCGTGGCCCTCAACTCGCCCGGTGGATCTGTCGACGATGCGCTCGCCATGTCCAAACTGATCCGTGAAAAGAAGCTCGATACAAGAATAGCCTCGAGGGCACTCTGTGCCTCGTCCTGTCCGATCGTTTTCGCCGGGGGTGTGGCGCGTGTCGCGGCCAGCGATGCGCTGATCGGCGTGCATCAGGTCTTCAGCGGCGGCGGCGACGACCGGCCGACGCCGGCGCAAGCCATGTCGTTTGCACAATCCACCACCGCCCGTGTTGCTCGCCATCTCGACACGATGGGCATCGGCGCCGGGCTCTGGATCAATGCTCTCGAAACGCCACCCGACCGGCTTTACTATCTGACCGCCAAGGAGATGGCCGAGTTCCATCTGATCACCGAGCCGGTCGAGACAGCCAAGAAGAAAGAATGATCTCTCCTGCAGAACGCGGACCATGTCTGACGTATGGCTCAATCGCCTTCATCGGGTATGTTGAGCATGTAGCCGCACGCCTTGCAATGGACGGCGTCCGTGTCATGCCTCTGCAACCCGCATTGAGGGCAGGGAAAGTTGACCTTGTAGGGTCTGACCACGGCCTGGGCCAGCCTTACGAAAAGCGATATCCCGACGATCATCGTCACCACGGAAGTGAGCTTGCCGAGCGTGCCCGGCAAGGTGATGTCCCCAAAGCCCGTCGTCGTGATCGTGGCCACCGTGAAATAGAGGGCGTCGACGAAGCCCTCTCCGCCTTCCCGGTGATAGAAAAACGTCGTGTAGACGAAACCCGTTACGACGAAGAGGAATGCGAGAAAATTCAGGCACGCACGGACGACTTCCTGCAGGTGCGACCAGCCCGCGCGGCGGAGACCCTCGAGCAGCAGCGGACTCTTGCCTATCGCCCATATGCGCATGACCCTGAGGAATGCGAAGTTGAAGAGGAGATCGGGGAAGAGCAGCGTCCCTAGAATGACCACGTCCACCCAGGTCATCGGCCGACGCAGGAAACGCTTGACCGAAGGAGCAGCAAACGCTCTTGCGATGAGCTCGCAGCCGATCCATGCAGCGATGATATAGTCGATGATGAGATAGGAGGGACCCGCCCTCAGATAGGGACCGAGGATGAAAAACGCGAGGATACTGAGGTCGATGATGGCCAGCAGCGCCTGCCACCGCAGCGCCCAGGGATCCCGCCCGCGTTCCAGCCTTTGCAGCGCCAGCCTTATCGAGTTCAACTTCGAATGCGCGCGCGGCTGGTCGGTCATGTCCATGAGAGTTGAGATAGGGGACGCCGAATCCCCGGTCAAGGGCGCAGCCGCTCGGCCTAAAGGCGTCAACCCTTGGCCCGGCGTCCTCCACTGACCTCGGTTCCATCCTGAACCGGGCTATGCACTGCACCGGGAGAGTTTGTAGCCGGTGGGGCGCCCATCTGCGTCTTGTGCATCATGCGTGCCATCACCGCATCGGCAGCGCCTGGTAGGAACCGCTTCGCCGCAATCTTGATCGCCCCGTCCCATCCGACGATATCCTCGTTGCTCGGATCGCGTGCCGCGGCCAGGATCGCATCGGCTACGTTCTCGGGATCGTGCAACGGCGTCGGCGGCCGGACCTCGTGCCCGCTATAGTTTGCCACGTGATCGAAGAAAGGCGTGTCATGGGCCGTCGGCATGATCGCGCATATGTGGATGTTCTCCTGCCCCGCCTGCTTAACCTCCTGCCGCAGCGAATCGCAGAGGCCGATCACCCCGTGCTTGGACGCGGTGTAGGCGGCGTAATATGGCACGGTTTCTCTGCCGAGTTCGGAGGCTATGTTGATCAGGATGCCTGATCCTTGCTGTCGAAACTGGCGGTAGGCATGAAAGCTGCCGTAAAGCGTGCCGAGCAGGTTGGTTTCGACGACTTTGGCCTGATCTTCGAGCGGGATGTCCTCAAATGGGCCGATAGCACCGACGCCGGCATTGTTCACCCATATGTCTATGCGGCCGTACTCGGCGAGTGCGGCGGAGGCAAGCCTGGCGACCCTCTCTCTGTCGCTGACATCGGCCTCGATCGCCAGCGCCGGAGCGCCGAGTGAACGGCATTCCCGCGCAAGCTCATCCAGGAGATTTCCTCGTCGGGCGGCGAGCACCAGCGAGCAGCCCTCCCGGGCAAAGCGCCGCGCTGCGCCCTTTCCGAAGCCACTTGAAGCGCCTGTGATTACGACTACTTTGCCGCTCAAGTCTTGCCGCGCCATGACACGGTCCTTTCATGATTGAGGGCTACTCAATTTTTGCGCGTCCATTGAGATGCGCGCTTGGTAGCGACGCCTTGCATCCCAACCGTCCCGCCGGCCCTCTGTTCCAGAGTTCTCGCACGGCGGCATCCAACCGTGCCGACACCGTAGCCGCTCGGGACACGGCACCTCAGGCCGCCGCTAAGCGCCACCCAGGAAATGTGCCCGCAGATTGTCTCCCGAACGGAATGATGCCGACCACAACGACGGTCAGTGCCGAGATAACCGATACGATGACCAGGCCGAGCTGCAGGGTGCGCTGATAATTGGGCCCCAGCCCGATACTGACATCGCGGCCGAGCGACAGCACCGTCAAGCGATCGGCGGCCATTATTGTGTTCTTCCCGTCGTCCTAGAAATCGGTCCAGTGAAGCGGTCCCGCGTTCTCGCGAAACGCAGGAGGTGGCCTTCGATGACGTGCTTGGACTTGCGCGAGGTCGGCGTCGTCGGCCGACACGACACGGATGTGCAAGCCGTCCGGGGCTGACTTGAGATAACCCGTTCCGCAGGAAAAACGCAGTTCGGCGCAGTCATCGACCTGCTCTACGGCGATCTTATGCGCAAAATGCTTGCACAACTGAAGGAGGTATTTTCCACCGGTCTCCGTCAGAAAAGTGTTGCCCCTTCACGCATCTTATTCTCCCAATTGACATCATTCGGATGCGGCGTCACTAGCACAGACGTATAAAGTTGTCTCTTCAATCATGTTTGTTTTGCGGAAATCGGCACAAGATTTCGTGCCGGCCGCCTTGGGCAACGGGGGCGCGGGAATAGGGTGCTGAAGCACGATTGCTGTAGGTAGGCTCGACCTGGAGCGGGATGAGGAAAACCGCGCACGCTTTTCCTCGTCCTGCTCTGCGCGAGCGCTCCCCGAACGCCGGCGGGCAGATGCCCCAGAACCAGAAGCGCGTGTCAGATGCCTGCAAGCTTTCTCAGGTCCTCGACTGCGCCGGGTGCCGCGGCAAGCACCGCTGCACCCTTGGTCAGCCCTTCGCCATCGGTGGGGAAGGGCAGGTACCAGCCTCCCGCTTCCTTGACCAGGCAATAGCCGGCGAGGCAATCCCACGCGTGCATATAGGGCTCGTAGTAGCCTACAAGGCGGCCGGCCGCGACATAGGCCAGCATGAGTGCGCCGGAACCGTTGCGAATGAAGGTGCCGCCGGCTTCCAGAAGATTTTCGACCATCTTTCCGACGAAGGCGGGTTTTACGTAGTTGTTGGCGCCAAGCCCGGTCACGTGGTTGCGAATGGTCCGGGAGCCATCGATCGCGAGCGTCTTGCCGTTTAGGCGTGCGCCAAGCCCGAGTGCCGCCGCATAGAGTTCACCGTAGCACGGTGCGGCGATGACTCCCACCACCGCTACGCCGGCATGGACAAGGGCGATGGAGACGCACCAGTTGGGCATGCCGTTGACGAACGGGCTGGTGCCGTCGATCGGATCGACCGCCCATGTGAAGCCCGAACTGCCGGGAACAAGGCCATACTCCTCGCCGAGCACGCCATCTTCCGGGTAGGCTTCCGCGATCCGGTCGCGGATCAGTGTTTCGACCTCCCGGTCGGCGATGGAAACCAGGTCCTGGGGATCGCGCTTCGTTTCTATGATCAGCGTCTCGCGGCGCGTGAAATATTCGAGCGCCACGGCGCCTGCCTCGCGCGCGATGGTTTCGGCCAATGCCAGGCGGGCTTCCAGCCCGGGAACGACGTGAGATGTCATCAGGAATTCCTTGGTTGCGAAATGTTGAGGGATCGCTCTGTCATGATCTCGGGTCAGCCGCTGATGACGGCGATGCCGCGCTCCTTGAAGGCGATTGCCACGTTCGTTTGCGGCGCAAGTGCGCGCTCCACTGCTGTATCGACGACGAAAAGCGTGCCTGCGGCGGTCTTGACCTCGTACTCGACATGGTCGCCGAGATAGGCCGTGTGGGTGATCTCGCCTGAGAAGCTGCCGCCGGTTGCCGCCTCGAGCGCGATCGCGTTCGGGCGGACCGCGAGCTTCGCCGGACCGGGACGCATGCCGCGGCCGCGCACGCGATGCGTCAGCTGCTCCACGCGGACCGTGGCCTCGTGGCCGTCCACGTGGATGACGTCGCAGGCGACGACATTCGCCTCCCCCATAAAATCGGCGATGAAGGCCGAGGCAGGCGTCTCGTAAAGTTCGCGCGGCGCACCCTCCTGGGCGATGTTCCCGTCCTTCATGACGATGATGCGGTCTGAGACGGCAAGCGCTTCGTCCTGGTCGTGCGTGACGTAGACGGCCGTGAAACCCAGTCGCTGCTGCAGCTCGCGGATTTCGGTTCGGACGCGGCGCCTCAGCCTCGCATCGAGATTTGATAGCGGCTCGTCAAGGAGCAGAACCTGAGGCTCCAGTACCAGCGCACGCGCAACGGCGACGCGCTGCTGCTGTCCGCCGGAGAGCTCCGCCGGCAGGCGCTGACCCATGCCGGGAAGGCCAACGAGCGCCAGTCCCTCTTCGGCTCTCTGCCGCGCCTCATTGCGCTTAATTCCGGAGGACTCGAGGCCGTAGGCGACGTTGTCGAGGGCATTCATATGCGGGAAGAGCGCGTAGGACTGGAAGACCATCGACACGTCGCGTTCGTTTGCGGGCAGCATCGTGACATCCTTGCCGCCGATCAGAATGCGCCCCGATGTCGGATGCTCGAGGCCCGCGAGCATACGGAGCGTCGTCGTCTTGCCGCAGCCGGATGGTCCGAGCAGCGTCACGAGCGTACCCGGTTCGATGGTCAGCGACAGATCGGGAATGGCGGTAAAGACACCGAATTGCTTTCGCACGTTCCGGAAGACGACGGAACCGGGAGCCACGATGGTCATGCGGTTTTCTCCTGGGGAAGAGGAACGGGTACGCCGGCAACGGCCTGGATCCGGTTTTCGCGCCGAAGCCTCCGTTCGCCGACGATAAGCTGGAAGCCGGCAATGACCGCAATCATCACTACGATCAGCATGGAGGAATAGGCGATCGCCACACCGTATTCGCCGTTCTCGACCAGCCCGACGATGTAAGCCGTCGCCATGTTGTACTCGGCGCTGACCAGGAAAATCACCGCGCTTATCGAAGTGATCGCGCGCACGAACGAGTAGACGAGGGCTGCCGTGATCGCCGGCCGCAGCAGCGGCAGTATGACCTTGCGGATGGTGCGGAAGCTATCGGCCCTGAGCGTCAGCGACGCCTCGTCGAGGCTTCGGTCGAGCTGGCTCATCGCAGCCACCCCGCCGCGGACGCCGACCGGCATGTTGCGGAAGACGAAGCAGGCGACAAGGATCAGCGCGCTGCCGGTCATTTCAAGGGGCGGCAGGTTGAAAGCCATTATATAACTGATGCCGATGACGGTCCCGGGAATGGCGAAGCTCATCATCAGGGCGAATTCGAACAGTTCCCTTCCGGCAAACTTCTGACGCACGATCAGATAGGCGGTAAGAAGGCCGACGGCTGCCGTCAGCGGGGCCGAAATCAGGGCGATCTCCATGGTCGTCCAAAAGGAATTCCAGGCAACCCCCGTCCAGGCGATGCCGCCGTCGCGAAGCTCGACGGAGAATGCCTTGGCGTAATGTGCGAGCGTAAGCGAGTTGTCCAGCCCCCAGGTCTTGACGAAGCCGCCGACGAGAATCATGCCGTAAACGACGAGGGTGAAGAGCGCCCACGGGATGACCAGGACATGCAC
Source organism: Sinorhizobium medicae (assembly GCF_007827695.1). Lineage (GTDB taxonomy): Bacteria > Pseudomonadota > Alphaproteobacteria > Rhizobiales > Rhizobiaceae > Sinorhizobium > Sinorhizobium medicae. The sequence goes on from NZ_VITA01000010.1 coordinate 181,277, forward strand.
CGCGATCGAAACCGTGCGAGGCAGGGCAGCGTGAGCGCCGCTGTCGCCCTTGCCGGTGACCGTGGCGTAGCTCTTTCCCGAAAGCCAGAAGCGCTGTGCCAGGAAGGCCGTGAGCGTGAAACACAGGAGGATGATGGCGAGCACCGCGGCACGGGAGGGATCGTTCTGCGAGCCCACGACAGCGAAGAAGATCTCCGTCGAAAGCACGCCGTGGCTGCCGCCAAGGACAAGCGGGTTGCCGAAATCGGCCATGCTTTCGATGAAGCCGATGAGGAATGCATTGGCCAGCCCCGGTTTCATCAGCGGCAGCGAAATGCGCCAGAAGGTCCGCCAGCGGTTCGCCCTCAACGTTTGCGAGGCTTCTTCCATCGAGGGGCTGACGCCCTCGACGACGCCGATCAGCACCAGGAAGGAGATGGGGGTGAAGGACAGAACCTGTGCAATCCAGATGCCGGTCAGCCCATAGAGCCAGCGGCCGGGCTCGACCCCGATCAGCGTCGACATGGCTTCGGTGATGACGCCGGAGCGGCCGAAGAGCAGCGTGAGCGCTAGACCGACCACGAAGGGGGGCGTGATGATCGGCAGCACCGTGAGAAGCCTGAGGCTCCGCTTGTAGGGGAATGCCGTGCGGGTCGCGAGCAGCGCGAAGGCGAGCCCGAGGATGGTCGAGCCGCCGGCGGTCATCACCGCCAGCCAGAACGTCCGCCAGGCAATGCCGCAGCGCCGGCCGCCGATCACGCAGTCAAGGCTCCAGATCGACGGGTCGACTATATTGCGGCTGAAGCCCTCGGGGTTGAAGGACCCGTCAAAATCCTGGAAGGCGCCGACCAGCATGCTGCCGACAGGGTAGAAGACGAAGACGGCGACGAGAAAGACAAGCAGCGAGATGGACGCAACCGCGAAGGCGTCGCCCTTCATCACGCCCCGCTCGGCGAGTCCGAAGGCGAAAATAAAGACGAAGACGAGCGCGGCAAGCACGGCTCCGGCGCCCATCGGGGGCTGACCGTCCGCAAGCGTGCCCAACATCGCCTCGCTGATCGTCCAGTTCCAGCCGGATAAACCGATGGCGAGGCCCTGAAGAGCCATGATCACGATACCGGCGGCGCCCGCCCAGGCGAGGAGGCTTCCTCGTCGCGCCGCATCGCCAATGAAACGAACGGAGAGGGCGGCGAGAACGGCAAGAGCCGGAAGCACCAGCCACCATTTGCCAAAGGCGGCAATCTGAAGGAAACCCGGCGCGACCGCCGGTTCGACGGGGAAGCCGGATAGCCAACCGAATCCGAAGAATCCGCCGTCGATCCTGTACCAGGGAAAGATGGTGAAGGCTGCGAGCCCGAGAGCCAGCACGATATCCAGTCTACGATTGTGCGTTTTCATGAAAACTTCGTCCGGTGCCGCAGTGTCACGATGAGCTCGCCCGGCATGCAGGCGAACGGATGATTGCTGCCGTCGGAGGGGGCGCGATGCGATCGGACCTGCACAGCGCTGAATTTTGCGGGCGTCGAGCCGGCGGATTTCCGCCAGCTCGACCGTGCCGCGGCTGAAAGGCGCGGATCAGTTCGCGGCCGCGCCGATCTCCCGGTCCCACCGCTCCAGGAGCTCCTTGCGCTTGGCCGGATCGCCATAGGTCTTGAAGTCGTAGTCAATCAGCTTGATGTCTTCGAACTTCGGGGCCTCCTCGGGCACCTTGGCCGTCTTGTTCGAAGGAAGCTGGAACGATTTCGCCTCCTTCATGCTGGACTGCACGTCGGCGGAGAGAGCCCAGTCATACCATTTCTTGGCATTGTCGAGGTTTTTTGCGCCCTTGATGATCGACATCGAGCCGATTTCGTAGCCGGTGCCTTCGCACGGCGCCACCGACTTTACCGGAAACCCTTCGACCGTCTGCGCCACAGCATCATGCATGAATACGATGCCGATTGCGGTCTCTCCCCGTGCTGCGGCTTTCACCGGTGCGGAGCCGGATTTCGTATATTGCGAGACGTTCGCGTTCAGCTTCTTCAGGTAATCGAAAGCCTCTTCCTCACCCATGATCTGGACGAGAGTCGCGAGCGCGGTATAGGCGGTTCCGGAAGAGTTGGGATTGGCGATTTGCACTTCGCCCTTGAAGGAGGGATCGAGCAGATCCGCCCAGCATTTCGGCTCCTTCAGGTTCTTCTGCTTGAGGATCTCGGTGTTGTATCCCCAGCCGAGTGCGCCGGCATATACGCCGACCGTGCGATAGCCGGCGCTCTCGGCCTGCTTCACCGCCCATTCGTGTAATTCGCCGAGCATCGGCGACTTGTACTCGACCGTCAGCCCCTCCGAAGCGGCCTGCAGATGGGGATCACCCGTCCCGGCCCACCAGATGTCAGTCTTGGGGTTGCGCGCCTCGGCCCGGATCTTCGCGTAGGTTTCGCCCGAAGAGAGGCGCACCATGTTGACGGAGACGCCGGACTTCTTTTCGAAGGCGCCCTTCATCTGTTCGCAGATCACCACATCGGCCGAACAGATCAGATTGAGATTTCCATCGGCCTTCGCCGAATAGGCAAAAAACGTCGCGCCCGCGGCGAGCGCTGCCGCGGCCAGTTTAACCAAACCCATTGGTTTCCTCCCAGATTGTGCCGGCGCCTCCTTGCCGGGCGCCGTTGTTGCAAGCGCGTGCAAATGCTGCACGAGGATGACGAGGGTGTCAACAAATTTGTAAGGTATCGAACGCCGCGACCGCGTTGCACGCAATTGCAAAATGGTGCAAACCTGCGTGCAGGATGGAAGCGAGGTCGCGATGCCGCAGAAGCCGTTTGTCAGCGCACAGGAAGTCGCAGAGCGTGCGGGCGTGTCACGCTCAGCCGTCTCCCGCACATTCACGCCCGGCGCGAGCGTCTCGCCGGAAACCCGAAGGAGGGTGGTAGAGGCTGCGGAAGCGCTCGGCTATCATGTCAATCATCTCGCGCGCGGGCTGATGCGCAACGAGAGCGGCATCGTCTGCCTTATCGTTTCGGAGATGAGTACCCCCTACCGCGCCAACCTGATCCGCGCAATGACGCAGCAATTGCAGAACGCCGGTAAGATCGCGATGCTGATCAATACCGACCGTTCCGACGGCAGCGTCGATCTCGCGCTGCGCCAGGCGATCCGGTACCGCGCCGATGCATCGATCATCCTGTCCGGCATGCCCGACAGGTCGATTACGCAGCTTTGCCTCAAGAACGGCCAGCGCCTCGTGCTCATCAATCGCGACGACGACCAGCAGGGGCCGCTTCGCATCAATCTCGATGACGCGGAAGCGGCCGGCCGGGTCGTCACCGCTTTCGTGCGTGCCGGCTGCCGGCGGCTCGCTTTTGCGAATTCGCAGGCGGGCACCCCGAGCCTGATGGCGCGCGAGCACGGCTTCGTGGCGGCGGCGAAAACGATGGGACTCCCGGTTCGGGTCGAGCGCCACGGACCGACGGATTACGAAAGCGGCCGCGTTCTGGCGCAGCGCCTGCTGACGCTGAGCGAACGTCCCGATGCGGTCTTCTGTGCCACGGATCTTCTGGCCTGCGGCTTCATGGATGCCGCTCGCCACCAGTTCCGGGTCGCCATTCCGGACCAGCTCTGTGTCGTGGGCTTCGACGACATAGAGCAGGCAGCCTGGTCCTCGTATGACCTGACGACGTTCGCGCAACCGGTCGAGATGATCGCCCGGGAGGCCGTGGCTTGGCTTGTAAACGAGAGCGGCCAGGCGGCGGGCGACGACTCGGTCCGCTTCCAACCGAATCTGGTCTGGCGCTCATCCGTTCGGGGAGGGTAAGTCCAACTTCCGTGGATAGATCGTCGAGGCGGAAGGCGTCATCATCGCCAGTAAACGAAGTATTCACGGAGTCGCTTTGCCGAATACCCCTAATTTGTTACTGGTCCTTATAATACGTTCGTGTAATATCCGTTCTGCACCGACACATCCTCTAGCATCGCTATGGCTTGCAATGGGCTATGCGGGGGACTGTATTGCCGTGTCCGTGCTGACTTTCAAAGCTGGTGGGAAATGAATGGGGCCCTGGCCGGCACAGGCCAGGGCCTTTTTTTGAACGAGCCCCGGCTTGGCCGAGGCATCGAGCTGCGAAGGGGTCGTCAGACCGTTTTGCCGGCGGCAGAGGTCTCAGCCCCGGCGAGGCCAGTCGCTGAAGCGCCCGACCCCTAACCGTCCTCCCCCGTCTGAGACGGCTACTCATGGACTAGCACAGGCAAGGCTTCGCCTCTACTGATCCATCAGGGCTACCGCCGGTGGATATCGGGGAAAATCCAGAGAGCGATGGAGAAGATCATCGTTTTCTAGACGGTGGCTTCCAAAAACGCGCGCGCGAAGCCCGGTTCGGTTATCTCGATCGCTCCTTCAGGAATTTTCAACAGTCTTTCGACGGCAAGCCCGTATGTGCGCATCCAGCCATCCAATATACGCGCCGCGCCGTCCAGGTCTCCGGCTTCTGTCTGCTGCAGAGCCCGATGCATGGTCTTGGCGACACCGAGCCGCAAATTAAGCAGCATCAGTGCGGTGGCTTCCGGATCGGGTGCATCGAGGCTCCCTTCTTTGTGGCCCCGCTCTAGAAGCCCGGTCAAATATGGGAGCGTCACCGCGCTGACCGCCGCGTCGATACGGTGGTAGAGAACGATATTCTCCGGTTTGAAAAGTGCGTTGAACGTATTCTTCAACTGTGGCGCCATTTCCACTTTCAGGCGCCGCGATCCGGCGAAAAGCGCGTTCAACTGGCCGACCGCATCGAGGGTGGGATCCTCGAAAAGAGCCTGCAGTTCCTTCAGGCTCTGGTGCGCCATGCGCGAGGCGACCGCCTCGAGCAGTGCCTCCTTCGACACGAAGTAGTGGTAGAACGCCCCCTTTGAGACATTCGCCTCCCGGATGACGTCGTTAACGGTCGTGTTCTCGTATCCCTGCTCAAAGAAGAGCCGCTGCGCGCACTCGATGAGCTCATTCGTTCTGACATCAGGTGATTTCTTGACACGTGGCATAAGTTTTTCCTGGAGCGGAGAAGTATGTTCTACACGTATCGGCACGATGCGCGAAGCCCGTCCGTGCCATCATAGACCGACGGTCGGTCTAATGCTATTGTCATGAGAAGAGGTGGTGAGAACTCAGGAGTAGCAGGTGCGGTCGAAGCAGCAGATGAGGCGATATGTGGTGGCTGTTGCTGCAGCCGCCGCTGTCGGTGCCGCGGCTTTTTGGTATGCCCTACGGCCGGTGCCCCTTTCAGTCGTGGCCCCAAAGCGTGGTGATGCCGCGGAGATAGTCTATGCCAGCGGCGTTGTAGAGCCCCGCGTCTGGGCCAAGGTAACGTCGACCGTGCGCGAGCGGATCGTCGAGCAGTGCAACTGCGAAGGCGAACGTGTGGAGACGGGCGACGCGCTCGCGCGGTTGGACGACACGGAGGCGCAGGCGATACTGGGCGAACTGCAGGCACGCTTGTCTCTTGCGCAAGAAGAATATCGGCGCAAGCTCGCTTTGGCCGAAAGAAATACGATCAGCGAGCAGACGGTGGACCGGGCGCGCACCGACGTTGCTCAATTGGAAGCCTTGATAGCCGGCCAGGAGGCACGGCTCGCGGCCTACGTACTGCGCGCGCCCAGTGCCGGACGAGTGCTTCGGCAGGATGGAGAGATCGGCGAAGTGGCCGAACTCGGGACCGTTCTCTTCTGGGTCGGCGAGCCGCGGCCGCTGATCGTCGAAGCCGAGGTCAACGAGGAAGATATTCCCCGCGTCGAGGTTGGACAGAAGGCCTATCTTCGCTCCGATGCCTTCCCGGAGCGCGCACTTGAGGCGGTTGTCGACAGCATTACGCCGAAGGGGGATCCTGTGACGAAGACCTACCGTGTTCGTCTGGGTCTGCCGGAGGACACGCCGCTCAGAATCGGCATGTCGACCGATGTGAACATCGTGGTCCGGCTGTCGCGCAACGCACTGATCATTCCTGCGGCGGCGGTGAGCGGCACGAAAGTCGCGGTGGTCAAAAGCAGGAAGGCGATGCTGCGCGAGATCAAGACAGGCATCCGGGGCACGAACGGCGTCGAAGTCCTCTCCGGCCTTGAGGAATCGGAGCGAATAATCTCGCCCTTGCCCCCTGATCTTGCCGACGGCACGCGGGTGGATGTGGTGCGAACAGAGGCGAAATGAGTGCCATGCGGCTGATCTTCGACATCGCCCTGACGCATGTCGCCGGCCGCGGTCGCCAGACCCTGGTTGCGGTGATCGGCGTGGCCGTCGGCGTGGGTTTCTCGATCGCGATGGCGGCGCTGATGCAAGGCGGGCAAGACGATTTCGTGCGCCAGCTCGTCGACACGATGCCGCATGTCGACGTGACCGATGAACAACGTACGGCGCGGCGGCAGCCGGCGGAAGACCTCTTCGAAGCCGTTGCCATATCAGGGCTGAGGCCGCGGGACGACCGACGCGGCATCATCAATCCGACAAAAGCGGTCTCCTGGCTGGAGGAGTGGATGCCGGGCAGGCTTGCCGCGGTGCTCAACGTGCAAGGCGTCATCCGCTACTCCGGCCGCGAAGTCGGCGCCGTGGTGATCGGCATCGAGCCGGAGAAAGAAATGAGGGTCTCGCCCATCGTCGAGGATTTCGAGTCGGGCAGTTTCTCCGCCCTAGCGGCCGGCGGCAACAACGTCGTGATCGGCGACACCATGGCCTCGAGGCTGGGAGCCGCGCTCGGCGATACGATCACTGCCATATCGTCGGAAGGCCGCGCCCGCAATTTCAAGATAGTCGGCCTTTTTCATACAGGTACTACCGCACGTGACGAAGGCGAGGGCTATGTCCTGCTGAAGAACGCTCAAATCCTGTCCAACAGGCCGAACGCAATCAACGAGATCCGCATCAAGCTCGACGACCCGAATGCCGCGCCTTCGATCGCGCATCGCGTGGAGGTCGAACTTGGTTACAAGGCTGTCGCCTGGCAGGAGGCAAACGAGTCCATTCTCGAGGCGCTCGTCGTGCGCAATGTGATCATGTACACCGTTGTCGCCGCGATCATGCTGGTCGCGGGCTTCGGCATTTTCAACATCGTGTCTACCATTACGCACGAGAAGGCGCGCGACATCGCGATCATGAAGTCGCTGGGCTTTTCTGAAACCGACATGCGCCGTCTGTTCGTCATCGAGGGGCTGGCGATCGGCATTGCCGGTTCTCTTCTCGGCTGGACACTCGGATTTGCGATAACCTAGCGCTTTCCCAGGTCCGTTTCGAAATCGCCGCGACCGGGCAGGAGATGACCAGGCTGCCGATTGCATGGAGCGTTCTTCACTACGGCATAGCGACAGGCTTCGCCCTTGCGTCGGCAGCCGTCGCAGGCTATCTGCCCGCCCGCCGCGCCGCCCGTGTTAATCCGGTGGACATCATAAGGGGAGCGACATGAGCCCACTCATCGAGGCACATGGCCTCACGCGTATCCTGCAAGAGACGGTTCCGGTAACGCTGGTGAAGGACATCGACCTCACGATAGGAGAGGGCGAGTTCGTAGCCGTTACCGGCCTCTCCGGATCGGGAAAGTCGTCGCTCCTCTACCTGCTGGGGCTACTCGACCGCCCGACGCGAGGCATGCTCCGCGTCCGCGGCCGGGACACCGAGCCTATGAGCGAGACGAGCCGGGCGGAAACCCGCCTTTCCACGATGGGGTTCGTTTTCCAGTTCCATTTCCTGCTGCCGGAGTTCACCGCCCGCGAAAACGTCGAGATCCCTATGCGTAAGGTCGCCCGTCTCGGCCGCGACGAAATGCGGGCGCGGGCGACGGAGCTTCTGTCCTCGCTCGGCCTCGTCGATCATCTCGACAAGCGGCCGGATCAGCTCTCGGGCGGCCAGCGCCAGCGTGTGGCGGTCGCGCGGGCGCTTGCCAACGATCCGCCGCTGATCCTGGCCGACGAACCGACCGGAAGCCTCGACAGCACGAGTTCGGAGCAGGTGTTTGCAATCCTCGACGGTCTGGTCCGCGAACGCGGCAAGACGGTCGTCGCCGTGACGCATGATTTCGGCATGGCCGCGCGCATGGACCGCAGAATCCACCTTGTGGACGGCGAGGTCAGCAAGGAAGAATAGCTTGCACGACTCATAGCCGAACGGCGCGGGGCGGATCAGCGCTGCTCATCCATTTCGGCCAGCTTGCGCACGCGGCGTCGAAAGTCTTCGTCGGTGGAGAATTCGGCAGCCAGATAGGCTGCGACTAGGTCCTTGGCGAGCCATGCGCCGACGATCTGGGCGCCAATGCACATGACGTTGACATCGTCGTGTTCTACCGACTGATGAGCGGAATGCACGTCATGGCAGACCGCTGCGCGAATCCCCTTGACCTTGTTCGCCGCGATCGAGGCGCCGACGCCAGTGCCGCAGACCATCAGCCCACGATCCGCCTTGCCGTCTATGATCGAAGAGGTGACCGTCTTCGCGATGTCGGGAAAATCCACGGGGCTCGGGTCGTAAGAGCCTGCGTCGTGAACCTCGTGGCCGAGCGAGACGATGTGGTCGATAATGGTGGCCTTGAGGGGGAAGCCGGCATGGTCGGAGCCGATGACGATACGCATATGAGTGTCTCCTGGGAAAATGATTATTGGGCGATCAGACGGGGCAGCCACAGCGTCAGGTCTTTTGCCAAGGTAAGGATGACGAGTGTGGACACCAGAGGAATGTAGAAAGGCACAAGCGCCCGCAGCAGCTGTCGGATCGAAACCTGGGCGATATCCGACACGAGAAACAGCGACAGACCCATCGGCGGCGTCAGCAGGCCGAGCATCAGGTTGAAGATCGTCACAATGCCGAGTTGAACAGGATCGACTCCGGCCATGACGAGCGGCGGGGCGATGATCGGAACGAGGAGCAGCGTTGCGGTCGTCGAGTCGAGGAACATGCCGGCGATGAAGAAGATCAGATTTGCGATGATCAGCAGCATCAGCGGATCCTTCGACCAGCCAAGAAGCGTGGCAGCAAAGGTCTGCGGCACTTGCTCGACCGCCAGAATCCAGCCGAAAAGCGCGGCGGAGGCGACGATGATGAGGATCGCGCTTGAACTGCGCGCGGTCAGCACCGCCGAATGCCATAGATGCGCCGGCGTCAGCTCGCGATAGAGAGCGGCGCTGATGAAGATCACGTAGACGGCCGTAATGGCGGCCGCCTCCGTCGGCGTGAAGGCGCCTGCCGTCATTCCGCCGACCATGAGGACCGGAGCGAGAATGGCTGGCAGCGCCGGCACCAGCGAAGCGACCAGCTCGCCAGCCGTGGGCCAACGTTCTGCGCGCGCATGGCCGTGGCGAATGGCGACGATCAGCACGGTCAGCATCAACAGGGCCGTGCAGAGAACGGCTGGCATTATGCCGGCAACGAGAAGCTGAACGATCGACACGCTTGTGACCGATCCGTACACAATCAGCGGGATGGAGGGCGGGAAGATCGGCCCGAGTGTTGCCGAGGCAGCAGTTACCGCACCGGCGAAGGATGGATCGAACCCGCGCTTCTTCATGGCATCGATTTCGATCCGCCCCAATCCGCCGATGTCGGCCAGAGCCGCCCCCGACATCCCGGAAAAGATCAGGCTTCCGAAGACATTGACCTGGGCGAGGCCGCCCGGCACCCGCCCGACCAGCGTATAGGCGAAGCGGAAGATGCGATCGGTGATGCCGGAAAGATTCATGAGGTTTCCGACAAAGATGAAGAGCGGCACGGCAACCAGCGGAAACGAGTCCAGTGCATAGGTGATCCGCTGGGCAAGCAGCCCGAAGGGCAATCCCTCGACAAGAACATAGAGAATGGACGGCAGCAGGATGGCGTAAACCACCGGGAAGCCGATCATGAAGAGACCGAGAAAGGCCAGGACGACCAGAAAACCCATGTCGATGACCTCTCAGACCGCGACGTTTTTGTCCGCCTGCGGCGGCTTGCGCAGGTGGAGCAGATGGATGAGCGCCGCTGCTGCGAAGCCGAAAAGCGTCGCGCCCAGAAATATCCAGAACGGTATGCCGAGCGTCGGGGTGGCATTGGCCAGGTTCCGGGTGATGTTCGACGCGGTCACCCAGCCGATGAAGCCGGTTACCGCGATGGCGACGACCGAGATCGCGACATTCACGATTGCGCGCGCTTTCTTCGGCATGGCCGCCTTGAGCTCGCCCATGACGATGTTCTCGCCATGCCCGACCACAAGCGGATAGGAAAGGAACACCAGGCAGATCAGCAGGAAGCGCGTCAATTCCTCCGCGCCGATGAAAGGCAGCCTGAAGACGCCACGCATTATGACCTGAGCCGTGGGAACGATGATCAGCCCCGACATTACGGTAACCACGACGATCGTCAGGACACGTTCGGGCAAACGCATCTTCTCCCTCCCATTCTTTCTTGAAGTGGAATTTGCAGGGACAGGAGCGGCGTCGCCTGTCCCTGCAGCCTCTTGGCTTACTTCACCGCCTCGATCTGCTCGATGAGCGGCGCGAAATCGGGGAAGTCCTGTCTGATCTGGGCGCTGACCTTCTCACGGAACGCCGCCACGTCGAGCCCTTCGGCCTCCGTTATGACGGTCATGCCGCGGCCCTTGAGTTCCTTCACCAGATCGGCCTCTGATTCCGTTGCCATCTTCAGCGATTTCCGGGCCTCCTCGTCGAGGACCTTGGTGAGGGCCGAGCGCTGCTCTTCACTCAATCCCTGCCAGACGTCCTCATTGATGAAGACGGCGAGCACGGCGCGCATGTGGCCGGTCATTGACAGATGCGATTGCACCTCGTTGAGATTGTTGGAGGCGATCATGGTCAGCGGGTTTTCCTGACCGACCACCACGCCCGTCATCAGCGCGGTCGGGAGTTCGGCAACCTCGACCGGGGTAGGAATTGCGCCGAAGCCCTTGACCATGGAAACCCACAATTCGAGCGGGACGGCACGGAAGGGCTTTCCGGCAAGGTCCGCGGGAGTCTTCACCGGAAAATTTGAGGAAATGTGGCGATCGCCGCGATAGATGCGCCCGATGATCCGCACGCCCTGTGCGACCAGCTTCTCGTTGATCGCCTGGAGTGCCGGCGATGTCTGCGGGTCCGTTGCAGCGAGCGCATGTGCGCCGTCGCGATAGATGAAAGGCGCGTTGAAGACGGCGACCTCCGGGACCAGTCGGGCGAGGGAAGCAAAATCATGATGGCCCATGGAGATCGAGCCCATGCGCACGCCATCCACCATTTCCGCGACCCCGCCGAGCTGGCTGGCGGGATAGACGGTGACGGTGACTTCGCCGCCGGTCGCCGCCGCAATTCCCTCCGCCGCCTGTGCGGCGTAAACCGTCTGGATGTCTCCCTCGGCGCCCACATGCGCATAGCGCAATTCGGTTGCCGAGGCGGCGCCTGTCAATAAAGCGGCCCCCAGCATGGCGCCGGTTATCCGGCCATGTTTCAGAAAGTTCAGCATGCTCTCCTCCTCCCTGGATAAAATTAGCTGTCTGCTTCTTTTTCCTCTTCCTGCGGCGCATCCTTCCTGGTGAAGGCAGCTATGTAGCTTTTGCGCCGAAGCTCGTCGCCGATGGCGAAATGTTCGCGCAGCATCCTGTCGGCCTTGTCCGGATCACGCGCGAGAATGGACAGGAAGACCTCCCGATGGGCTTCCACGAGATAATCGGTGATTCCGGGCGCATCGCTCGTCTCGGCGCGCCGCTGGACATGGCTGCGCTTCAGAAGGTCGGATATCGAGCGGTAAACCGTGGTGAGCGCTGGACTGCGGCTGGCCTCGACGATCGCCATGTGAAAGGCGAAGTCCGCGGCACCACCGTCTTCCGCGTCGTGGAGCGTCTCCATCAGACGTGTCAGCAGACTGCCGATACGTGAGAGATCGCTGTCCGTGGCCCGGATGCAGGCAAGGCGAATGGCCTGGCATTCGATCGCGACACGAGCCTGCATGATGTCGTCGAGCATGTCGGGCTGCTGAGCCAGGCAAAATGTCAGAAAATCGCCGAATACACCCACGTCGGCCTTGCGCACGAAGGCGCCCTTACCGTGACGGATGTCGAGAAAGCCCAGATTGGCGAGCGATCGCAGAGCCTCCCGCAGCACCGGCCTCGACACGCCCAGAGCCAGGCAGAGCTCCCGCTCGCCCAACAGCCTGTCGCCCACTTTGAGGGCACCGGACAGAAGCTGTTCCCGGAAGAATGAGAGCACCTTTTCGGTTCCCGCAAGTTCGTCGGCACTGTCTGAAAGCACAGGGTTCATGCAAATGGTTCCAACTGGTAATACCAGTAAGCACCACATGAGTTTGCCGGTCAAGACGCGTGGTCTGAAATCTTGGGATTTGTTGCAAATGGCGGATCCGCCACGCCCGGTAGGTGGCTGGCTCACAACGGTGTCAGATGCGGCGACGGATCCCCGCTGCAGCAGCAAGGAGCGCAGTCAGCCTTCGCCAGATCACAATGTTTTTAGGTCGGATCGATCTGAAAACATGAACGTAATCGATTTCAAAGAGATAGAGCGGGACGCCGGCGGAAACCGCACACACTTTTCCTCATCCCGCTCCACGGCTTGAAACGCTCAATCCCTGGAGCAAACCGCCGTGGCCAGGATTTCAAGGCGTATACCGGGGGAAAGGAGCTCCGTGACGACAGTTGCCCGGACGGGATATGGAGGCGTGAAGAATTCACGGTATACCTTGTTCATGCCGGCGGCGTCGGCCCTATCGATCAGATAGGCCTGTATCTGCGCGACAGCGGCAAGCGTGCTTCCGGCCGCTTCCAGCGCCTGTCGGAGGTTGGAGAAGACCTGCCGCGCCTGACATTCGATGTCCCCGGTGACGAGTTCGCCGGTCTCCGGGTTCTTTGCTATGTGAACCGATCTCACGATCTGGCCCGCCTTCACTGTGCCGCTCAAGGGGGCGCGGGATGCGGTAATCCCGGTTTCGACCTTCTCGAACATTCGTGCTCCTCCCGCTTTGCTCAAATCGGAACCTGCGCTCGGATCAGGCACTGTCGAGCACCGCATGGGCAAGCACCTCGATGCGCAAGCCCGGGGTGATGAGCTCCTTCACGACCACGGTCGCGCGCACCGGATAGGGCTCCCTGAAGAACTCCGTATAGGTCCTGTTCATGCCGGGAGCGTCGGCTCTTTCAGTGAGGAACACCTGCATCTGCACGACATTTGCGAGGGAGCCGCCGGCGGCCCTGATCGCTATTTCCAGGTTTTGCAGCGTTCTGCGTGCCTGCGTTTCGATGTCGCCGAAGACCGGCTCGCCGGTGACCGGATCCTCCGAGACGTGCACTGACCAGAAGAGACCGCCGGCCCGAACCGCTTCACTGACGGGAACGTCCGATGGATCGGCGCCGGTATCAATGACTTCAAACATGATCTTCCTTGTCGTTTCGCTGGTCGGACAGGTTCACTGCGGGATCTGGTCGAATCGGGTGACGAACTTGGTGTTCAGATAGCCGTCGAGTGTCTCCGACCCCCCCTCGCTGCCAAAGCCGCTGTCGTTGATCCCGCCGAAGGGGGTTTCCGGCAGGGCAAGGCCGAAATGATTGATGCTTACCATCCCGGCGGCAAGAGCTTGGGCAGCGTGCTGCGCTCGGTTGCTCGAAGCGGTGAACACATAGGAAGCAAGACCGAAGGGCAGGCTGTTGGCGCGCCGGATCACCTCGTCGAAATTGCCGAAGGGCGTGACGACGGCAATCGGTCCGAAGGGTTCCGCCTTCATCAGGCGCAGTTCATCGGTGCCGCCGGCGACCACGGTGGGCGCATAGAAAAATCCGGCATTCCCAATGCGCTCGCCGCCGGTAACGATTGTAGCACCTTGCTCGCGAGCGTCCTGAACGAAATCCTCCATGGCAGCCAGGCGGCGACTGTGGCAGAGCGGACCCATCTGCACCCCCTCCTGGAAACCGTCTCCGACCTTTGTCGAAGCGATTCTCTCGGTAAAGCGAGCCAGGAAACGGTCATGCTCTTTCGCCTGCACGTAGAAGCGTGTTGGCGAGATGCAGACCTGGCCGGCATTGCGCACCTTCTGGCCCGCAAGCGCGTCGGCTGCCGCCTCGATGTCGGCGTCGTCAAAGACGATCACCGGTGCATGACCCCCAAGCTCCATCGTCGACCGTTTCATGTACTTGCCTGCAAGGCTCGCGAGATGCTTCCCGACCCCGACCGAGCCGGTGAAGGAGAGCTTCCGGACTTCCGGCGCCCCCAGCAATGACTCCGAAAGGTGAGCCGGGTCGCCCCAGACGATGTTGAGACAGCCGTCCGGCAGACCGGCCTCCTGCATCAGCCGCCCGATTGCCACAGTGGAAGAGGGAGATTCCCCAGGTCCCTTGAGGATGATGGTGCAGCCGCTCGCGAGCGCCGCCACCACCTTGCGCAACGCTTGGCTGAAGGGGAAATTCCAAGGGGTGAAGGCGACGCAGACGCCCACCGGTTCGCGAACGACCATCTGCTGCACGCGTGGGTCGCGCGATGGAATGATCCGCCCGTAGGTGCGGCGGGCCTCCTCGGCGTGCCAGTCGGCATGATCGGCGGCAAATCGGACCTCGCCGATCGCCTCGCCGAGCGGTTTGCCCTGATCGAGGGTCATATTGGCGGCGATCTCCTCGGCGTGCTTGCGGGCGAGGTCTGCGAAGCGGCGCAAGATGTGGCTGCGCTCGAGCGGAGAGCGATCCTTCCAGCTCTCGAAGGCGCGCTGCGAGGACGCGACGGCTTCGGCGATCTCGCTATCGGATGCGTGCGGCAGCCGTGCGATCGTCTGACCCGTTGCGGGATCCACCACGTCGCTGCTCCCCTCCGCCTCGTAGACCCAGCGGCCATCGATCAGCATGCCGAGACGCCCATAGGCGGGTGCGGTGCTTTCCGGGTTCATGCTCTCTCCTTCAGGCGACATGGCCCTGTGTGCGTGCCCAAGCCAGCGTATCGTCAAGCGCCAGGCCCATGCGCGTCATGAGATCGTCGATCTGCCCCTCGTCAATGATCATTGCAGGGCAGAGGCTCACCATATCGCCGAGGCCGCGCGTCAGGACGCCGCGGGCGGTCGCGAACTTGCCGGCCTGGTTTGCCACCTGCCAGGCGGGGGGGAAATTCTCTCTGGTCGCCTTGTCCTTGACGAATTCGAAGCCAGCAACGAGACCGACGCCGCGGGCTTCGCCGATCAGCGGATGCTCGCCGAGCTTCCGAGCGCGATCCTGAAAGACGGGGGCGACGGAACGCACATGCCCGACGATATCGATCTCCTCGTAGATCGTCAGCGCTTGCAGCGCCACGGCGGCTGCAACCGGATGACCGCCATAGGTGAAGCCGTGCGAGAAAGTGCCTATCTTCCGGCTCTGGTCCACAAGTGCGTCCGCGATCTTCTGGTTGATCATCAGGGCGGAGATCGGCATGTAGGCGGCCGACAGCTGCTTGGCGCAGCTGATCATGTCCGGCTTGAGTCCGTAGGTCTCTGAGCCGAACATGTTGCCCGTGCGACCGAAACCGCAGATCACCTCGTCGGCGACAAGCAGGATATCGTATTTGCGGAGGACCGCCTGGACCTTTTCGAAATAGGTTTTCGGCGGGGTGATGACGCCGCCTGAGACCATGACGGGCTCGGCGAAGAAAGCAGCGATCGTTTCAGGACCCTCTTCGAGGATCGTCGCTTCGAGATTGTCGGCCATACGCGTGGCGAAGTCTTCCTCCGTCTCCCCGGTCTCGGCGGAGCGCCAATAGTGCGGGCAATCGGTATGGAGGATGTTAGCGATCGGCAGGTCGAAATCCCGGTGATTGAACGGGAGGCCGGTGAGGCTCGCGGTCGCGACTGTGACGCCGTGATATGCCTTACGGCGCGAAATAATCTTCTTCTTGTCGGGTCGCCCGAGCGCGTTGTTGTAGTACCAAATGAGCTTGATCGCTGTGTCGTTCGCCTCGGAACCGGAGCCGGCAAAGAACACCTTCGACATCGGGACGGGCGCGATCGACAGCAGTTTCTCCGCCAGCCTGATGCCGGGCTCTGTCGATTTGTGTGCGAAGGAATGATAGAAAGGCATCGTCTTGAGCTGTCGCATGGCAGCTTCGACAAGGCGCTGTTCGCTGAAGCCGAGACCGGCGCAGAACAGGCCCGCCAGTCCCTCGATATACCGTTTGCCTTCGTCGTCGACGACATAGATCCCATCGCCGCCGGTGATCACGTGCGGTCCCGTTTCCTGATGCACGGCCAGGTTCGTGTAGGGGTGGACGAGGCTCTGCTTGTCGAGAGCATGGAGAGAGTTTGGACGGTCGTTCATGTGCGGCTCCATCGGCAATCGGAGTTCGGATCAGGCGATGACGTGGACATCCTCGGCGCGCCAGGTCACGTGGCATTCCGAAACGCCTTCGAGCCTGCGCGCGTCCGCGCCGGGAACTCGCATGCGGATCGCCTGTGAGCCGAGCTTGCCGATGACGAGCAGGTTGTCGCCATAATTGATGGTGCTGTCGATTTTCAACGGCTGGCGCCCGCCTTGTGAGGTCTCGGCGATGCGGATCATTTCCGGTCTGAGCAGCAGATCGGCCCGGCGGTTTCGGTCCGTTTGGCTGCTCCGCGCCTCGACGATGCCGACCGGCGTGTCGAATCTTCCGCCGCCGAGCGCGGAGCCCTCGATGAGGTTGCTGTCGCCGATGAAGCACGCGACGAAGCGGGTTTTCGGCGCGCGATAGATCTCGTTCGGGGTGCCGACCTGTTCGATCCGCCCCTGATTGAAGACGGCGATGCGGTCTGACATGGTCATGGCCTCCGACTGGTCGTGGGTGACATAGACCATAGTGACGCCGAGGTCCTTGTGGATGCGCTTCAGTTCCACCTGCATGTGCTCGCGCAGAGCCTTGTCGAGGGCGCCGAGCGGCTCGTCCAGCAGGATGATGTCCGGTTCGAAGACGAGCGCGCGGGCAAGCGCCACGCGCTGCTGCTGACCGCCGGAGAGCTCGGAGGGCACCCGTTTTTCGAAACCCTGCAGCCCGACCTTGGCCAGTGCCTCGCGGGAACGGCGCTCCTTGTCTTGCTTGGCGACGCCGCGCATGCGCAGTGGGAATCCCACATTGTCGGCAACCGTCATGTGCGGGAAGAGCGCATAGTTCTGGAACACCATGCCGATATTGCGCTTGTGCGGCGGCAGGTTGTCGATCGCGCGCTCACCGAGCCGGATCTCGCCGCTCGTCGGGTGCTGGAAGCCGGCGATCATCATCAGCGTCGTGGTCTTGCCCGAGCCGGACGGGCCGAGGAAGGAGACGAACTCCCCGGCCTTGATGTCGAGCGAAACGTCGTCGGCAGCCATATGCCTGCCGTCATAGGTCTTGGTGATGTTGCTGAGCGTGAGGGAACGGGCATTCATGGCTATGCTCCAAGATCAGGATGTCGCAGCGGCCGGCTGTGCTGCGCCGTTGCCGTCAGTCTGGCCCAGAAGGCGCGTGCGACGGCGCACGAGTTGCGGCGCGAGCCAGATACAGACGCCGGCGAGAACCAGCAGAAACAGGAAGGAAGAAGCGGCCGAGATGGTCGGATCCGCCTCCTGACGGACGGCGTTGAACATCTGGCGCGGCAAGGTCGCCTTGTCGCGGCCGGAAATAAAGAGGCCGATGACGGCCTCATCGAAGGATGCGATGAAGGCGAAGAGCCCGGCAACGGTGAAGGCTGGCCGCAGGATCGGAAAGGTGATCAGCCGGAAGGTCGTGAACGGCGAAGCACCGAGATTCATTGCGGCGCGCTCCACCGAGCGGTCGAAGCCCTTGAGCGCTGCCGTCAATATCAGCGTCGACATCGGCAGGGCGATACAGCTATGGGCGAGGATCACGCCGAGATAGCTCTGAACCAGACGGAGCTGCCCGAAATAGATGTAATAGCCGATCGCCATGACGATTGTAGGCACGATCATCGGCAGCATGATCAGAAGATTGAAGACCGTGCGTCCGATGAACACGTGCCTCACCAACGCGAAGGAAGCCGGAACGGCGACGAGCATAGTCATGCAGACCGTACCGAGGCCGATCAGGAGGCTGTTCGTCAGCGGCTGCGTCCAGTTCGGGTCGGAGAAGAAGTTGACGTAGTTCTGCAGCGTATAGCCGGGTGGCGGGAAGGCTAGCGACGCGGCCGAGCTGAAAGACATCGGAATGACGATGAACATCGGCGCCGCGACAAAGGCGGCGATCAAAATCGCCAACGAACGAATCCAGACGTTCATCGGTCACCTCCTGCCCAAAGGCGGTCGAGACCGAAAAAGCGGTTGTAGACCGCATATACCGCGAGCGTCAGCGCCAGAAGCACGATCGATATCGCCGAGCCGAGGCCGAAGTCGAGGGTCTGTTCAATCTGGTCGCCAATGATGCCGGCGATCATCTGGTCGCGTGGGCTCCCGAGCAGGACGGGCATGACATAGAAGCCGAGACAGGTGATGAAGACGAGCGTGCAGCCGTTGACGATGCCGGGCGCGCTCAGTGGCAGATAGACGGAAACAAAGGCTCGAAGGGGATGCGCGCCAAGATTTTCGGCAGCGCGGACATAGAGCGGGTCGATCCGTTTCATCACGGCGAAGAGCGACATGGTCATGAAAGGAATAAGCGCGTGGGTCATTGCGAGGGTGGCGCTGAATGTGGTGAACAGGATCTTCGGCGCGGGATCCCAGCCGAGCCACGAGAGGAGCGCGGTAACCGGCCCCTGATTGCCGAGGATGACCATCCAGGCATAGGTGCGCACCAGATAGCTGGTCCAGAAAGAGAGCGCGACGACCGTCAGCAGGAAGGTTGCAAAGCGCTTCGAGCCGTTCGCCGCGGCATAGGCGAGCGGATAGGCGAAGAGAAGGCTCAGCAGCGTTACCAGGAGCGCCGTCTTGAACGTGCTGTAAAGGACCGACGCGAACAGACTGGAATTCAGCAGCCGGCCGAAATTCTGCAGTCCGATGACCGGCTGCGACAGGCTCATCCACACGACGTAGCCAAGCGGAACGAGAAAGAAGAGTGAAAGGAACATCACCGCCGGAGCTATCAGCGGCATAGGCCCTTCCACGAAGACCGGGGACGTCCGGAGTTTCATGACATTGCTCCTTTACCCTCGGACAGGGTTTTTGCCGCGAAAGCGGGGTACCGGCGCAGCCACTGCCGGCACCCTATCCGATGCATTGCACTTTCCAGCCGTTCTTACCGGAACCGGCAGTGGGCTCAGATACCGACCCAGCTTTCGAAACGGGTGGACAGCTCGTCCAGCTGGGGCAGCAGCTTCGCCCCGTCCAGCATGACGGCCCGGGCGAGGTGCTCCGGATGGGTCGGCATTCTGGCCGCGACCTCGGCTGGAATGAAATCGAACGACTTCGGGTTCATCGGACCGTTCTGGTCCGCGATGCAGAACTTTGCGAGCCCCTCGGCGTTCTGGCCGATATGGCTGATCAGCTTGAAGCCGTTTTCTGCACGCGGGCTGTCCTTGGCGACGATCCAGCAGGCCTTGTCGACGACGGCCTGGTCCCAGACAATTTCGATCGGCTCCTTGGAAGCCTCCTTGGCGCCGAAGGCGTCGCTATCCCAGAGCCCCGCCATGTCCACTTCACCGTCGGTCAGGATCTGCCGCGCCTGCGGCCCGGCGGTCCACCAGACGCGGACATGGTCTTTGATCCGGTCGAGCGAGGCGAAGGCGCGGTCGAGGTCGTAGGGGAAGAGCTGGTCGGCCGGAACGCCGTCGGCAAGCAGCGCGATCGCCAGGACGCGGGCGGCGTGACGCTGCAGGCTGCGGTTGCCTGGGAACTTCTCGACGTTAAAGAAATCGGACCAGTTCTTCAGCCCTTCAGGGAATTTAGCGGCATTGTAGGCCATCTGCGTGGCAAAGCCATGCGTTGCCAGCCCGTTTTCGTAGATGGCGCCTTCCCAAAGCTTGGAGGTGTCGACGTGACCTTCCAGCGTCTCGAGTAGGCCCGCCCCATTGGCGCGCGCGACGTCTGCGACGCCGAGCGTGGTGACGTCGAACTCGTAGACGCCCGTGGTCTTCTGCGCCGCGAGCTTGGCGAAGGAAATCGGCGAGACTGTGCGGATCTCTATTCCCGTATCCGCCGTAAACGGCTCGAACAGGAACTTCTTGACCGATGCCTCCCAGTCGCCGCCCCAGGTGTTGACATAAAGGGCGTTCTCCTCCGCGCTGGCGCGTCGGATAGAGGGGGAAGCCAGCATTGCGGCCCCGAAAAGTCCGGCGCCGAGAACGGCACGTCGCGATAGCGGCGTGGCTGATGCATTCTTGAACATTTCCATTCGTGGTTCTCCTTGATGTCGAATGGTCGTTTGACTGCTATTCCCGCGGCCGCTCGCCTATAGCGGCGGCTCTTCTTGTTCTTTGAATCCGGTTTTTGGTTCCGGTCAGTTCGGACGGAAAACCTCCGCGTAAAGACGGAGCCAGTTGCCGCGAAGGATCTTGTTCGCTTCCTCCTGATTGAAGCCGGCGCGCAGCAGTGCCGCGGCGACATCCTGCAGGTTTTCCGGCTTGAGCAGCCATTCCGGCTTCGCCACCGCGCCAGGCCGCTCCGGCGAGCCTGCACCATACTGAACCGAGCGGGTCCAGCGGCCCTTGCGCATCCAGTCGTAGTCGCGCGGGGTGTGGTTGTGCGAAATGTCGGTGCCGATGCCGACATGGTCGATGCCGGCTATGTCGACGGTGCGGGCGACCATCTCGCACCAGCCGTCGACGGTGGCGCAGGCGGCGTCGGGCGTGATGTTCCGGTAGGCGACGCACCCAATGACACCGCCGCGTTCGGCAAGAGCCTTGATCACCTTGTCCGACTTGTTGCGCTTGTGGGCAAAAAGCGAAGCGGCATTGGCATGCGTGATCGCAACCGGCCTTTCCGACCATTCGATGGCGTCGAGAGTCGTCCGGTCGCCGACATGGGAGAGATCGACCAGCATGCCGACGCGGTTCATTTCCCGTACGACATCGCGGCCGAACCGAGCAAGGCCACTGTCATTCTCCTCGTAACAGGAGCCGCCGAGTTCGTTCTGGTTGTTGTAGGTCAGCTGGACCACGCGGACGCCGAGCTCGGCGAAGAATTCAACGAAGGCGATGCGGTCCTCGAACAGGTTCGAGTTCTGGTAGCCGAGCACGACCGCCAGCTTGCCTTCCGTTTCGGCGCGCTCGATGTCGGCAGCGGTCCTGGCAATAAGGATCAGGTCGGCGTTCTCGCGCTCCATGTCTCGCCAGCGGGCAAGCGAGTCGAGAGACTCCATCGTCCCTTCCCAGAAGCCGAGCGTCGGCGTCACCGCACTGTAGCCGCCCCGCCTTAGCGCCTCGAAGGACCCGCGGTCGAAATGACCACATTGAAGTGCATCGATAATCATGGTCGTTCCATCTCAGTTATTGATTGCCGTCGTGCCGTGCTTTTCGGCGCCGGCGATGAGCAGAGAGAGGTCCGTCTCATCCTCGTCCTGCCGGCCGATGACCTTACCGTCCGCCTCGACAATGATTGGACCGGCGTGGCGGCGCGATACGTAGGAATCGGGCGCCAGCGCTTCGGCGGACTGGTGAAAGAGCTGCCACCAGAGAGCCGCATCGACGGTCAGCCCGTCGCGCCGGATTCTTTCGAGAACCGTCGGATGCATTTCCTTCGCGGCGGGCGAAACGACGATCTCGGCACAGCCGGTGGTCCCGTCGATAGCGACCTCGGCATTCAAGCCAAAACGCTGCGCAAGAGCCTCGACGACTCTCAGTTCGTCCACCTCGGTCGCGGTGCGAACCGTGATTGTACCTGCGCCCTGCGTCCGCAGACGCTCCGTTGCGAGATCGAGCACCGCATCGGCGGCAATCCACGCGTGCTGCCCGCCACAGTCGACGATGAGACGCTCGCCATCTGCCGTCAGGCTCAGCACATGCGGATTTGCCGATCGCACCGCCTCAAGGTTGTGGAGCAGACGGGCGAAGCCGCCGAGGCCGAGGGCCGCGGAATAAAGGGCGCAATCCCTGAGGGAGGGCACCAGGCCCGCGTCGACACGCGCGACTTGTACCAGTCGCTCAAAGACCATCCGCATTTCACGCAGACTGACGGTGAGGGTCGAAGGAAGGTTGGACTGGCAGGAACTCATAGGCTCGGCTCCGAAGGGTAGAACCACAGGTCGTCGGCGCTGCCGGCGGCAATGTCTTCCGGAACAGGCGCGCCGTGGAACAGAACGCCGCGCAGGTTGCGGTCGAGGAAATCGCGGGTCTTGTCGATGCCGTGGATGCCGACATTGAGAAGGCGGGTGATATGGGCGGGGGTAAAGTGTTCACTCATGATATCGGCATGCGGCGAATGGAGGCCGGTGCCGGCAAGAGCCTGCACGCGGGTGGCGATTGCCCGGTGTTCGGGGCGAGCAAGCAGGAAGCGGGCGGTGCTGAGGGTCGGATCGGCGGCGGCGAGGTCGCGGTCAAGGGACACCACGAGCCGCGGCAGGTCGAGGCCAAGATTGACGACGTTCTCGCCGACTTCGGCAACGGGGCCGCGGCGTGGCTCCTCGGCGGAAACCGATTTGTACCAGACGTATCGCTTTTCCGACCCGATATCGAGATCGAGCCCGAACGCCCAGGCGTAATCGTTTCTCAGAATCTCGCGCAGCCGGGCGACCGGCATTTCCGGCCGGCCCGTGAGCTCCTCATCGATGACGAGGCCTTCCACCAGCTGGTCGGCCTCTTCGGCAACGAGCTCTATGAGGAGCGAATGGAGGGTTTCCATGGCTTCCGCATGGACGCGGCACTCGAGGGAGGCGGTAAGTTCGGCAAAGGGCTCGCTTTCGAATCGGCTGCCGCTCCGCCAACGGTCCAGCAATTTCGCGACGGCGCTGCGGATGATGCCGAGTTCTCGTGCCACGACGTCGGAGCGTGTGACGTTCTCGTATTGCACGCGGTCCTCGGACCGGAAGGTTATCGCTTTGTCGACAAGGCTCAACAGCTTGGCGATCTCCGAGCCGTTTTCATCCGGTGTGAGCCCTTTTGCACGGGCGATCGCCTCTTCGCGGATGAATAGCCAGCGCTCGATCAGGCGCGGGTGGTTGTTGACGAAGAGCATCAGCCCAAGCGCCGAGCCGTTGCCGACCCCGAGGAAGCGGCGAAGCTCGATTGCCATCCGCGGGGCTGCGGGTGCTTCGAGCCGGACGAGATGGGCAAGGAGATCCTGGGCGAAAACGCGCATCATATAGGCGCAGAGCATCTGGGCGGCCAGCGACCAGCGAAGCGGGTGATCCCCCTCATAGGCGAGGAAGGATTTCGTCCCGAAGGTACCGTTGCCGTCGAGGCCGGTATTGCGCATCAGGTAACAGGTGTGAGCGAGCTCGGCGACGTTGGGCTGGCCGCCGGCCTGGAGCGCGGCCTTCGCGCCTTCGAAAAAGCGGCCGCTGCGGTTGGAGCGGCACCAGATCAGCGTTCCGGGTGTGGCGCGGCCCTCGTAGAGCTTCGGAAGCTCGGTTCGTGTCGTTTCGAAATCCCGCCTGCTCATATCGCCTTCGACCAAGGCTCCCATCATATCCCAGGCCCGACCGATGATGCGGCCCGTACGGCCGTGCGGGGAGGGCTCGAACGAATAGACGGGAAAGCTGAAGCGCCAGCCGCCGATGTCGATGCGGTATTCGGCGACGCCGTTGCCCTTGGCGT
This sequence comes from Sinorhizobium medicae, assembly GCF_007827695.1. GTDB lineage: Bacteria > Pseudomonadota > Alphaproteobacteria > Rhizobiales > Rhizobiaceae > Sinorhizobium > Sinorhizobium medicae. The sequence goes on from NZ_VITA01000010.1 coordinate 204,816, forward strand.
CGATGTCGAACCGCTTGCACAGGATCTGCCAGCGCTGCCGGACCGCGCGGCTCATCAGTGCGCGCGAGGCGCTGACGCGGGACGGCTGGATGGCGGCGAGCCTTTCGGGCTTCATGATATCGGCCGGCGAACGCATCAGCCGCGCGATGCGGTGGGCCGCCGACTCAGGCACCGTTTTCGTCAGGGCGCTCATTTCATTGCTCTCCTCGCAGGCGCGCGGCGCTTGCCGCCGCGGCTGCGACGACGATCCGGGCGCACTTGTCAGTATCGAAACCTGTGAACGGGCCGGAAAGCGCGAGTGCGCCGATGCATTCGCCCTGCGCATCGATAATCGGGGCGGCAACGGCCGATACGGTTCGCGGCCCCTCGACCTCGGAAATGGCGTAGCCGCACTTGCGCACTTCGGCGATGATCTCGTCACCCGGCAGTTCGACGCCCTCCGCCCTCAGACGGTCGACTATTTCCGAACGCGCAAACGACACGAGAACCCGGCCGAAGGCAGTGCGGTCAAGACGGAGCTGCGTTCCTATCCGAAGGTCCGCGCGCAGGATGCCGCGTGACTCCACCCGGCGAACGATGACGGCGGACTTTCCGTCGAGAATCGCGAGCGAGGCGGTCTCACCGCTCTGGGTGACCATCTCTTCCAGGACGCCGGCGAAGCGCGCGCCAAGGTTGGATTGTTCGAGAGCCATTGCCGCGTGCCCGACGATGCGAAGCGTCAAGCGATAACGGCCATCGGTTGTCTGCTCGATCCAGCCGGCTTCCACCAGCGTGACGAGACGCTGATGGACGGCGCCCCGGGCTTCGCCGAGCTGGCGCGCAACATCGGCAAGTCGCAACGGCTCCGCTGCAGCGCCGATGCACTCGAACGTAGCGAGGGTCTTGAGCACCGAGGATAAAGGGCGAACCGACATTACAGAAGTTCCGAAAACTGTTGTCTTCTCATAGAAGACGTGGTATATGTATGTTGGACAAAAATCTGTTTCGTGTCAACTTCGTTCTAGGCGACGACGTCGAAATTTGCCGCGCACCGAACCGGCGCACGTTCATTGCGGGGTTACCGAGAGGCTTTCAGCGGTTAGAAGCACCAAGGCGCGCAATGCCCGCAATGCTCAGGACGAGCCCGGATGCCCTGGCTGCCGAAGGGGCTGCCGGGCGCCGGATCTACCGCAGTTCCGCGTTTCAGAGAAAAACGGGAACGCTCTACGAGGGGGTGGGGCTTAGTGAAACGACGACATTGCCGACCGTCTTGCCGCTTTCGACCGCCTCATGAGCGGCAGCGATGTCGTCCAGCGCATAGATCTCGGCAATGTGGTGTCTCAGAAGTCCGGACCTGAGCTGAGAATGAAGCGCGCTGACGGTCTCGGCACGCACTTCCGGCGACATCTCATACACGATGAAGAACCGCGCGGCGATGCCGGCGAGTATCATCGGCAAGAACTCGAATGAGATATCAGGCTTGCTGGAGCCGTAAATCACCAAAAGCCCGTCCTGCGCGATGATTTCAGGCAGCATCTTGGCATTGGTGGCGGCGTCCACCTCGATGACTCGATCGACGCCGCGCCCGTTGGTGATGTCCTTTATCCGGTCGACGACATCTTCCGTTTTGTAGTTGATCGTGTCGTCGGCTCCCAGCCTCAAGCAGATCTCAGCTTTTTGCGCCGAACTGACGGTCGTGACGATGCGCGCCGCACCGTAGAGCCTGGCAAACTGAATGGCGTAAGCGCCGACCGAGCCCGCGCCTCCGGCCACCAGAACGGTTCTTCCAAATACGGATCCGTCCATGGTCACCGCGCGCAGCGCCGTCAGCGCTGGAATGCCGAGGCAGGCGCCTTCCTCGAAAGATACGTTATCGGGCAGGTGGACCGCCTGATCCTGCGGGAGAACGACATACTCGGCAGCCGTGCCGTTCGAACGTCGCCAAGCGGCATTCCACGTCCATACCCGTTCGCCGATGCGTTCCCCTGCCACCTCGGCTCCTACGGCGTCGATAATGCCTGCGCCGTCACTATGCGGGATCATTTGCGGGGCGATGACCGGCCTTCCCGCCCGTGCTTTCACATCGGACGGATTAACGCCGGACGCATGTATGCGAACGCGGACCTCTCCGGGGCCGGGGAGAGGCTCGGGAAGGCTGCCGACCTTAAGAACCTCGCGGGCGGCGCCATTCTTCTCATACCATGCAGCTCTCATTTCACGACCTTTCAAGATTGAGATCAGGCGCCGACGACGACGAACCGGTCGCGACCGCCCCGCTTTGCCGCGTAGAGAGCCTTGTCGCAGCTGTTCAGCAGATCCGCCCGCCGGCGCCCGTTATCCGGGGCGAGGGCGCCGCCGATGCTGATACGCGCCTGGATGGCCTCGCCATCGACCTCTACGGGCTCGCGAAAAACCGAGACCAGTCGCTGCGAAACCGCTGCCAGGGCCGGTGCATTGGGCGGATTTGGAACAAAAACGGCGAATTCGTCGCCGCCCATGCGAACCGGAATGTCGCCCGCTCTGATGACCGAGCGAATTCGATTGGCGGCCTCGTACAGAACCGCGTCGCCGACCTGATGGCCCAGCTTGTCGTTGATCGCCTTGAAACCATCCATGTCGAGATAAAGGGCCCCGAAAGTCTGACCCGCGGTCATCGCATTGTCGAGTGCCCCATCGACGATCGAGGACAGGGCGGAGCGATTGAAGAGACCCGTGAGCGGATCGGTGATTGCCGCATTCTGTAGCTGGTTGTGGGCAAGCCCCATAACCAGATTGGCTTTCTGGAGGCTCAACAGAGCGCTGGCGACTTCAGCGAAGCGGCGCAGGTTCAGGGCCTGTCCGTCGGAGAGATTTCCGGGCCGGCCATCGAGAATACAGAAGCTCCCGACGGGCAGGTTGTCCAGATAGACGGGCGCGCCGGCGTAGAAGCGGAAATGCGGGCTTCCGACGACGTACGGCCTCGATCTCAGGTCCTGGTCTTCCGTCAGATCGGGAATAACAAGCAATTCGTCTTCGAAGACGACCCGCGTGCATATGGACATCTCGCGCGAGCATTCGCCGATCCTCAAGCCCGCCTGACCGGCGATCCTCTGCCAATCCTCGTCGATGATGTTGATGGCGGCGTAGGAGACGCCGAATACGCCTTTAGCAAGCTCGGCGAGGGTCGCGAGTTCGGGTGTCGGAGCGCTTTCAACGGAATTCAGCGAGCGGACTGCGAGCAGCCTTTGGCGCTCGTTCGTCAGGATGCGTAGGGCTTGACCCATCGAAATCTCCGTTAATCACCGAAAGGGGGCGGCTCAGACGCCCCGTCTTTCTTCTACGACGGGAGTCGCTCCTCCCAGGAGGGGGAGAGGATGCAGCCTCACGACCTATCGCAAAACATTGTCAACGCGCTATCCTTAAACCTTAGAGTAAAGCGGGTTCTCCCTTCGCTCGCTGAAGTTTTACGCGGTTCACGGTCAAAGCAAGCAGATTTGAGGGTTGTTCGCTACGAGATACCATTCAATCGTGACGAAAAGAGACGAAGCGGGGCGCGGTCCCGGCGACAGCCTCTTGCAAATGGCCATGGCAGTGTATCAGCCGATCCGGCCGTCCTGAGTGAGTAATTGGACATGATCCTCAATCATCGGCTCACACGTATTACCGTCGGCATCCTGCTGCTGGCGCTTGCAATCGCCGTCCTGCTGCCCGGATTGACCGGATACAGCAGCCTTGACGGTACGGTGAACGCCCGTTTTGCCGTCATAAACGCACCCGTCGACGGTGAGATCGACAAGGCGCCGCCTCGGATCGGGACTCCGGTGAAAGAGGGTGAAACGCTCGCGACAATCAGCAACGAGCGGGTCAACAGGGCGGTGCTGGCGTCGCTGCGCACGGATCATCGAACCGCCCTCGAGCGCGTTGCGGCGTTGCGGCGGGAGCGGGACGAACTCGTACGGCTGCGGGACGATCTTGCGGGGCGGCTGGACATTTTCCGGAACGCGACCATCGCCAGTCTGGAGCGTGAGCTCCAGATTCTGCAGAAAAGGGTCGAGGTGTCGCGCGCGCAGGAGGTGGTGGCAAGGGTCGATCTGGACCGGCGGCAGGACCTCGAGTCCAAGGGCATTTTTACCCGCAAGATGGTGGAATCAGCGGAAGCCGCCGGTGCGGCCGCGGGCGGCGAGCTCGAGATCAGCAACCTGACGGTTGAATTGTTGCAGGAACGCCTCTCGGCCGTGCGAAAGGGCATATTCATCGTCGGCGACGGCCAGAACGACGTGCCCTATTCCCGGCAGCGCCAGGACGAGGTCATCGTCCGCATCCACGATCTCAATACGCGGATCGCGGAGAACGAGACTCGGGCAAAACAGACAGACCAACAGATTGCCGAGGAGGAAAGGCGGGTCCTCAATCTCGAATCGGCAACGATCCCGTCACCCCTGGACGGTGTCGTGTGGACCAGAAATGTGGTCAGCGGCTCAAATGTCGTTCTGAACAGCGAAGTGATGCGCATCCTCGATTGCCGCGATCTGTTCGTGGATATCCTCGTTCCTGAAGTCGACTATGACGAAATCTATCCCGGCCGCGACGCCGAGGTTCGGCTCTTCGGTCGGGGCGATGTCTTCAAGGGCCGGGTCCAGGCAGTCAAGGGCTCGTCCGCCGTCGTCGAGAAAGACTCTCTGGCGGCCAACGAGCCGGAGGCGGATGAGCGGAATGCGCGCATCCGCGTCACCCTCGCGCCCTCGGCACTCAACGCCGATTTCGCGAACTTCTGCCAGGTCGGTCGGACGGCGCAGGTACGGTTCTCAAAACGCAGCCTTCATGTGGCGCAGTGGATTCAAAGCTTGTGGTTCAATCTCTTCTAGCGCTTGCGCCGACATTGCTCGTCCTTGCCTTTTTTCTGCTCGGCCCGTTCAACTGGTCGCGCCATAAAAGCTGGGCGCGTGCGGTGACATGCGTTTTCGTGGCTGCCATTGCGCTGCGTTACCTCATCTGGCGCTTTACCGAAACCGTTTTGCCCTATCCGACCGATGGCGCCAATTTCTATTGGGTATGGTTCGTCTTCATCGCGGAGTTCCTCGCTTTTTCCGAGGTGGTGCTCTTCCTCATCCTGATGAGCCGCTATGTGGATCGCAGTTCCGAGGCAGACGACCTAGAGCGGAAGTTCTTCGCCGGGAATGAAAGGGAACTTCCTGCGGTCGACGTTTTCATACCGACCTATAACGAACCGCTCGACGTTCTCGAACGGACGATCGTCGGAGCCCTTGCGCTCGATCATCCCAAAGACAAGCTCAAGGTTTATGTGCTCGACGACGGCCGGCGCGACTGGCTCAAGACCTTCTGCGAGGGACGAGGCGCGATCCACGTCACGCGCAGCGACAACGCGCATGCCAAAGCGGGCAACATGAACAACGGTTTACGCGCCAGTTCAGGCGATTTCATTGCCGTCTTCGATGCCGACTTCGTTCCCTATCGCAGCTTCCTACGACGGACTTTGCCCTTCTTCCTCGACGAGACGATCGGCATCGTGCAGACGCCTCAGCACTTCTTCAATGTCGATCCGATACAGTCCAATCTCGGTTTGGAGAATCTGTGGCCTGACGAGCAGCGCCTGTTCTTCGACGAAATCGCGCCGAGCCGCGACGGCTGGGACGTCAGCTTCTGCTGCGGCTCCTGTTCGATCGCCCGGCGCAAAGCGGTCGACGCCATTGGCGGGTTTCCAACCGAGTCGATCACCGAAGATCTGCTGACGACGCTGTCGATGCTGAACAGGGGTTTCAAGACTCGCTATCTCAACGAGCGGCTTTCAATGGGCTTGGCGGCCGAGAACCTCACCGGCTACTTCGTGCAGCGCGAGCGCTGGTGTCAGGGTGGCATCCAGACGCTTTACCTCCATAACGGCCCCCTGCGCGGGCCTGGGCTCTCGCTGTTTCAGCGCGTCATGTTCCTGCCCATGTCGTGGCTTGTGCAGTATCTCGTTCGCTTCATCGTCCTCCTTATTCCGATAGTCTATCTTTGGTTCGGCGCTCTGCCGCTCTATTTCACCGATGTCGCCGACTACGTCTCGAACCAGGTGCCCCTGCTTGCGGCCTATTTCCTCCTGATGTTCTGGCTCACGCCGACGCGCTACCTTCCGCTGGTCTCCACCGCGGTCGGCACTTTCTCGACCTTTCGCATGCTGCCGACCGTCCTTTCGAGCTTGGTCAGGCCTTTCGGCAAACCCTTCAAAGTGACACCCAAGGGCAGCAGCAACGAGGAAAATAGCTTCGACGCCTATACTTTCACCTGGATCGCTGGCTTCATCGTGGTCACCGCGCTTGGCCTTCTGATCAACATCGTTCCGGAGACGGCGCGGATAGAGGGTTCATTCTCGGCGATCGCGGCGCTTTGGTCCGGCATCAACATCGTGGTGCTGATCATCGCGTCCCTCATCTGCTTCGAGAAACCGCGGCGCCTGCTCCAGGCGTTCAAGCTCGACGAAGCGGTGAAAGTGGACGGTGTCGAAGGGCGTCTCGTCAGTCTTTCCCTGGACAAGGCAGTTGTGGCCGTTTCGACGGAAACGCGGTTCAAATCGACCAAGGTCGGCCTGAATATAGAAGGCTTCGCGCCTCTTGAGGCGGATCTGAAGCAGGTTACCCAGCGGCGCGGAGATATCACGCGCACCGGTGACAAACAGCGCTACTACCTTCATCTTCACTACGACCTGCGTGGAGCTGAGCGCGACAAGATGATCGTAAAGCTCTACACCGGCCGCTATTCCCGCGATGTTCCCGATATCGACAAGATCGCCGTCTCCGTGAACTTGCTGCTGCGCGCATTCGGTCGGACGCGAACCGCTTGATCGACTGCAAAGAGTTGAGGCGCGGATGCGGAAGACGGACCGCACTTTTTCCGCTCTGAACCATTTCGATCTAGCGGCCCTTCCGGGCATAGAGTGTGCGGGAGCGCTCCAGGTGTCGTATCATCGCCTGTTCGGCCTCGTCTGGATCACCGCGCCGGATACAGTCGATAATCTCCTCATGTTCGCCGAGCGTGACGTTCTCTCGTCCGGTCCAGATCAGCATCTCCGTATGATACTCCTTGAGCCAGCCGAGCATCGCCTCGCTGACGGCGGTGTATATCGGATTGCCGGAAATCTGGGCAATGCGGGTGTGAAACGCCATGTCGGCCGCGATGAAGGCATCGGAATCTTCGAGTGCCGACCGCTGGCGCTTCAAGGTCTCCTCAAGTGCCGCGATGTCCTGGGCGTCGGCCCGGCTTGCTGCCTCCCTCGCCATGCCGCGCTCGAAAAAGATGCGCGCACTCTTCAGATGTTCGAGCGAATCCGAGGAGGCCGCAAGCATGATCTTTGCGGCGGCATCCACCTGCCGGAGGAGAGACCGCGCCGTCGGCTGCAGCACCTTTGCCCTCTCGCCATGTGAAATCTCGATCAGACCCATATTGGCAAGTGCCTGCATCGCCTCGCGAATGGCCGGCCGACCGACCTGGAAGCGCTCCATCAGCATGCGCTCGGAAGGCATTTCGTCTCCGGGTTGCAGTTCGCCGCTCTCGATCGATCCCTTCAGGCGCGCAAAAACCTCGTCGGACAGTTTCCTGCGGACAATAGGGTCGGATTGGATAGCCATGTGAACTCCCGGATTGCGGCTCATTCTCTATAGGCAGGTTTTTTACGGCAGGCGAGATTTCTCTTGCTTCAACTTAGGTACTCATTATACCAGTTAAGGCGAAGAAGCTACCTGATCAATAGGAAGAGCGTCGGCAGTGATCCACATAACCTACCGGATAGAGACACCAGGAGACGTCGAGGCGCTGGCGAGAAAAATCGCAAGCGACCAATCAACGGGGACGTTCGTTGCTGTGCCGGGGGAAACGGAGGAGCTGAAGCGGCGGGCAGCTGCACGCGTCGTGGCCATTCGCCACCTCCCACCGGCCGACCGGGCGTCGTTGCCGGACGAGGCTGGAGACGCAACGCGTTTCAACCGGGCCGATGCGGAGATCGCATATCCTCTTGAAGCGGTGGGAACGGACCTGTCCGCCCTGATGACCATTGCAATCGGCGGCGTCTATGCCATCAAAGGCATGACCGGAATCCGTGTTGTCGACATGAAACTCCCGCCGGAGTTCGCGGCGGCGCATCCGGGTCCGCAATTCGGGGTCGCCGGCAGTCGCCGCCTGACCGGTGTCGAAGGCCGCCCCATTATCGGCACGATCGTCAAGCCGGCGCTCGGCCTGCTGCCGGACGAAACGGCAGCGCTCGTAGGCGACCTGCTTTCTTCCGGCGTCGACTTCATCAAGGACGACGAGAAGCTGATGAGCCCGGCCTATTCGCCGCTGAGTGCGCGCATCGCCGCCATCATGCCGAAGATACGCGACCATGAGCAGAAGACCGGCAAGAAAGTCATGTATGCCTTCGGCATATCCCATACCGATCCCGATGAGATGATGCGGAACCACGATCTCGTGGTCGCCGCTGGTGGCAATGCGGCGGTCGTCAATATCAATTCGATCGGCATGGGCGGTGTCGCCTTCCTGCGCAAGCGCTCGAACCTCGTGCTCCACGCCCACCGTAACGGCTGGGACATTCTCACGCGCCATGGCGGCCTGGGGATGGAGTTTTCGGTGTGGCAGCAGTTCTGGCGCCTCCTCGGAGTGGATCAGTTCCAGATCAACGGCATCCGCGTCAAATACTGGGAGCCGGACGACAGTTTCGTGAAGTCCTTCAAGGCGGTAAGCACGCCGCTGTTTTCCAGGGAGGATTGCCCGCTGCCGGTCGTGTGCTCCGGCCAATGGGGAGGACAGGCGCCCGAGACCTTTGTACGCACCGGACGTACGACCGATCTGCTCTATCTCTGCGGTGGCGGAGTCGTAAGCCACCCGGGCGGAGCCGGTGCCGGCGTGCGAGCCGTGCGTCAGGCATGGGAGGCGGCAGTCGCCGGGATACCGCTCTCGGATTATGCTAAGGAGCACCCCGAACTGGCGCAATCGATCGAGAAATTCGCCGACGGAAAGGGCGCTTGACGTCCGCCGCCGCATTGTCCGGTTCGACAGAGATCGGGCAGCGGGGTTGCCAAGTCTCGGCAATTGGATGAATGTTCCGCGGCGTCTTCGATTATTCGTTTGCGGCCGGCGAGATGATTTATTTCACGGGTGATACCCATTTCGGCGACCCGCGCGTACTTCGCATCGACCGCCGCCCATTTTCCAGCATGGCCGAGCATGATGCTGCCCTCACCGTCAATTGGAACGAAACCGTATCTCCGCAGGATGAGGTCTGGCACCTCGGCGACTTCGCAGCAAAGAGAGCCGGTCTTGCACAGGATATGCTGTCACGGCTGAACGGCCGCAAACATCTGATCATCGGCAACAACGATCCGATCGATACGACCGCAGCGAGCGGCTGGCACAGCGTCCAGCATTATGCGGAGCTGACGGTCGATGGCCGGCTGCTCGTCCTCTGCCACTATCCATTCCGGACCTGGAACCAGATGGGCAAGAGGTCGGTCAACCTGCACGGGCACTCCCATGGCAGATTGAAGCCGGTCCCGCGTCAGTTCGATGTGGGCGTGGACGCCCGAAACCTGCGGCCGGTCTGCCTGGCTGAGATTCTCCCGCAAGCCTCGCGTTGAAGCCGAGGATTGCACTGGCACGGGAACGTGCGAGCCCCTTTTTTGTTTATACGATGTTCTCCGACGAGGGCGCCTCGGGCGTGCGTCCGCTGTGAGGTATTTTGATGCAGGAAGATCTTTTCGGGTACACCCCCACAATGCCGGAAGGCTTTCGTTACCAAGCGGAGGTCGTTCCGCAGAAGCTTCAGGAAGCGCTCCTGGGGGTATTGCCAGGACTTTCCTTCAGGCCTTTCGACTTTCACGGCTACGAGGGTAAGCGACGGGTGGTCTCGTTTGGCTGGAAGTACGACTTCGATACCGAATCGGTCCGCAAGATCGACGACATTCCCTCTTTTCTTTTGCCGCTACGGCAATTGGCGGCCGATTTCGCCGGGCTGCCGGCGGAGAAACTCGAGCAGGCTCTGATTACCGAATACGACGTAGGAGCACCGATCGGGTGGCACAGGGACAAGGCGGTGTTCGGCAGGGTCGTCGGTGTTTCGCTCCTCGCTCCCTGCACCTTCAGGCTTCGCCGAAGGCGCGCCGGCAAATGGGAGCGGGCATCGGTCGCTCTGGAGCCCGGCTCCGCATATCTCCTCTCCGGTGCCGCGCGGTCCGAGTGGGAGCATTCCATTCCGCCGCTGGACGGCCTGCGCTATTCGGTCACGTTCCGCGAGCTGCATGCCGGAACGACGGGTTGAACCGCGGGTACTCCGTGGATTTCAACCGTCCAATGTTCCCCAGGACGGGTCCCATTGGACGTCCTCGACAAGCTCTACATAGATTGGCAGCGATCCTTCCCTATGGCTTGCTGCCAGGCGGAAGGCGGAATCCGGCTCCATCTCCTCTCCCGGGAAGATGACGTCATCCTCGGAGGGATCGCTGACCTTTCGCACATAGCCCCGGACTGCGTCGCCGGAGCGATAGAGTTTGACGACCATCGCCCCTGGCACTGGTCTTACCGGGAGCCGCTGATAGTCGGGCATGGGACCTCCTTGAAAAACGCGACGCGTCGGGATGACATTTCAAATTCCCGCAGTCCGAACGCCTTCAATCCTGTGCACAGGAATCCTGTGTGTCGAAACTGTGCTTATATGGGTGCGGGCGGAAGGCCGTCGGAATCCTGGTCTTTAAAGACCGTGTGCTGGCTCTGGT